>DASVQI010000012.1:0-235759 GCA_036389255.1 Pyrinomonadaceae bacterium | reverse complement strand
TAGTGTCCTAAATTCAATTCTCCGCGCCCCCTCAGCGTCTCTCTGCGTCTGCGGCGGTGAATGACTATATAAGACACTCACCGCAGAGACGCAGAGAGACGCCGAGACAAGCGCAGAGAGTTCTCAAATTAGGACACCACCTACAGTTTTGCTTGGTTGCCGAAGTCTGCTCTATAAACTACAATCCATGATTGAAAGATGACGAAGTCGCTCCCGAAATTCTCTGCTTCGGATAAGACTCTGCTTAACATAGGAAATGATTGCACACTTATCAGGGACTCTACTTTCCAAACATACCAATACTGTTATTCTGGACGTGGGCGGCGTGGGCTATGAGGTCACGATTCCGCTCTCGACCTTTTACGACCTTGACGACGCGGGCGCGAGCGTCAAGCTGCACATATACACGCACGTCAGGGAGGACACGCTACAGCTTTTCGGCTTTAACACCCTGCGCGAGCGCGAGCTTTTCCTGCGGCTCATCAGCGTGAGCGGCGTCGGCCCGCGCCTTGCCATCACCATGATTGGCATCATGAGCGCCAACGAGATAATCGCCTCCATACGCACGAACAATCTGGCGCGGCTGACCTCTATTCCGGGCGTCGGCAAGAAGACCGCCGAGCGACTTGTGATAGAGCTGCGCGATAAGATTGCGGCGCTCTCTTCGCCTGCGCTCGAAGAGGAATTCGCGTCGCAGGACGGCGCGGGCGCTCCGGCTTCCGAGGACGCCGTGCGCGAGGATGCTTTGTCGGCTCTCGTTGGTCTGGGCTATCAGAAGGCGGCTGCCGACAAGGCCGTCACGTCGGCTCTACAGGAGGGCGGCGACATCTCCGTCGAAGTTCTGCTCAGGCGCAGCCTGCGGCTTTTGGCCAAAGGGTAAAGGAACCAGACCGCTATGACGGACGAGTTTGAACCCGCAAACACCCGCGACGGCGCTCCACTGGATGACGAGCGGCAGTTCGAGCTGTCGCTCAGGCCGACCCGCATTGCCGAGTACATAGGGCAGCGCCACGCCAAGGAGAACCTGCGCATCTTCATCAAGGCGGCGCTTCAAAGACGCGAGGCGCTTGACCACGTGCTGCTGACCGGCCCGCCGGGACTGGGCAAGACGACTTTAGCCAACATCGTAGCCAACGAGATGAATGCCGAGCTTCGCACCACAGCCGGGCCGATTATAGAGAAGTCGGGCGACCTCGCGGCCATCCTGACGAACCTGCAAGAGGGCGACGTGCTCTTCATTGACGAGATTCACAGGCTGAATCCGGCCATCGAAGAGGTGCTTTACCCTGCGATGGAGGACTATCATCTGGACATCATGATAGGACAGGGGACGGCCGCCCGCTCCATCAAGCTTGAGCTTCCAAAATTCACTCTGGTCGGAGCTACGACGCGGGCCGGTCTTATCACCGCTCCTTTGCGCGGGCGATTCGGCATAGTCTTTCATCTGGACTTTTATCCGCACGAAGATTTGGAGATTATCGTCAAGCGCTCCGCAGACATTCTCGGCGTAGAGATAGACGACGGCGGGGCGCGCGAGATTGCGCGGCGCGCACGCGGGACTCCGCGCATTGTCAACCGCCTGCTCCGCCGCGTGCGCGACTACGCGGAGGTGGATTACGAGGGTCGAATCACTCACGAGGTGGCGCAGGACGCGCTCAACCGTATGGAGGTTGACACCTTCGGGCTGGACGAAGTTGACCGCAAGCTTCTTATGACGATTATAGAAAAGTTCGGCGGCGGCCCCGTCGGCCTTGGAACCATCTCGGCCTCTATTCACGAAGAGAAGGATTCCATAGAAGAGATAATAGAGCCGTACCTGATTCAGATAGGCTTTCTCAACCGCACGCCGCGAGGCCGTATGGCTACACGCCGTGCCTACGAGCACTTCGGCATAAAGACTCCCCCTCAGAAACCCGGACTCTTTGACTGAATGTAAGTTTTTCAGGCCATGAACTCCGAGCAACACATGAAAGGCTCTTTTCTCTTCATTGCGCTGGCGCTCGTCCTTGCGGTCGCACCGGCCAGCGCGCGAGCGCAGCAGAAGGGACGCACGGGCAGGCAGGGCGCTGCGGCCGGCACGCGGCGCGCTGATGACAAAGCCGAGGCGCGCCGTCTTCAGGCCGTCAACCTGCTGGTTGAGACGGCAGACAATGCTCGCGCATTCAAAGACCTTTTGTACCGGGCGAGGATTCAACTGCTGGCGGCGGACGCGCTCTGGCCTTCCGACGAAGCGCGTGCGCGCCAGATATTCCGACGCGCGTGGGAGGCCGCGACACTCTCTGACCGCGCCGAACAAAGGGCCGCGGAAGAGGAAGCGTCCAGCTTTCCAAGCCCGGAAGCGGTGACGGAGACGGCCGCGCGCGATGAGGTCTTGTCGAAAGCGGCTGCGCGTGACGCGAAGATGGCCGAAGCCTTCATGCGCGAGATGCTTCAGGAGAGAGACAAAACACAGGACGCGGCGAATCAATCCACACGGCGAACTCCGTGGCGAGAGCCGTCCGTCTTGGGCGCGCGCCGCCTTGCGCTCGCTTACGAGCTTATGGGTAAGAGGGATTACGCGCGCGCCGCTCAGATTGCCGAGCCCGCGATTGCAGAAGGCGTAAGCGGCGATGCTATGGAATTCATACTTCGTCTACGCGCCTTGATAGGGGAAAAGTCCGACCCTTATGGTCTTTACCGCCGCTTAGTGCAAAGGACTGCGGCGAACCCCAACACGGATGCAAACGACCTGCTGCTGCTCTCTTCTTTCGTAGTCTCGCCCCAACTGCTGATGGCCGTAGATGAAAAGGGCGGGCTTCAATTTCGTCCCGTAGCCTACCCAGCCCCTCTTAAAAATCCAAATCAGACGGAGGCTGTCTCAAGTAAATATTTCTACGACCTCGCCGTAGCTTTTCTGCTACGCCCGCAGCCGCCGTCACGCGCACGCACGATTAATCCGGCTCAGGAAAGAATCGCTCGCTACGTTGTAACGGGGCGGCTGATTCCCTTCTTTGAGCGTTCCGGGCCGGAATACGCTCAGTATGTTCCGGTCATGCGCTCGCAACTCGCCGCGCTCAGCAGCGAGATTGAGGCGGGACGTCGAGACGCTCTGAGCGCGCAGTTCGAGTTGACCAGCCTGTCGGGTAAGAACGTGCGCGACCCGCTCGCGCCTCAGCTTGAGCAGTTGGCTCGCGCAAGCGACAAGTATGAGCGCGACCGCATCTCGCTCGGCGTTGTGCGCAGGGCCGCACGCGAAAGATTGTGGGACAGGGCGCAGCGCGCAGCCTACGGCATAGAAGACGCAGACCTGCGCCGCGCCGCTCTGGCCTTCATAGCAGTCAATCAGATTGCGGACATCTCTCGCGCTTACAGGGACGACAAGGAGGACGATTCGGAATCGGTCGCTCGCTTTGTGCGTCGGGCGGAAGCGCCGCCCTTTGCTTCCGCGTGGGGGCTGGCGCAGGCCGCCGTCATTGCCGCGCGTAAGAAGGAGAGCGGCGTCGAAGTAAACGCTCTTCTGACCGAAGCGCAGTCCTACGCGGAGCGGGCCGACAAGGACTCGCGCCAGCGCGTAGCCGCCTACGCGGTCATCACGGATGCGGCGGCCCGCGTCAGCACCGAGCGCGCGTGGGACTTCTTCTCGGAGCTTGTGCGCGCAGCCAACTCCACGCCCGACTACATGGGCGACGAGACGGCGCTCGCCACCGGCGCAAGCCTGCCGGAAGGCTCAGACCTCTCGGAAGAGCTGAGCATAGAATCGGACTCTTTCCGTCTGGACAATATTTTTGCGACAATGGCTCGAATAGATTTTGATAAAACGGCTGCTCAGGCGCAGGCGCTCACGGGCGAGATTCCACGCGCTTTCGCGCGCATAGCCACGGCCCGCGCCGCTCTGGAAAAGCAGTGACGAGTGGCAAGTGACGAGTGACAGGCTGGAAGAAGCTTGTTCTTAGCTCGTCACCCGTCACTCATCACTTATCACGCTTCTTATGCGTCGTCTTTCGTCATTTTCCCGCCACTCGTTCGGAGTGCGAAATCGCGCCCCGTGGCGCAGCATTCTGTCTCACACCTTTCACCAGTTTCATGAGAACGACCTGTTCACGTCGGCTGCCGCCATGAGCTACTTCGGGCTGCTGACGCTCTTTCCGGCGCTGCTCCTGATTCTGGTGATGAGCAATCGTTTGACGGCTGGCTCGACCATGATGGCGCAGATAGTTCAGGTCTATCCGGGCTCTGCGGACTTCCTGCGCGGCACCGTGCGCTCGCTTCAGAACCTCAGCACAGAGATAATCATCAGTTGCGCAATTGTAGTCCTGTGGGCAGGCTCTTGGGTCTTCTCCGTCATTGAGCGAGCTTTGAATCGCATCTGGGGCACAAGCTCCCGCACCTTTCTGCACGGGAGAGCGCTGACGCTCGGCATGATAGGCATAATAGGTCTGCTCCTGTCATTCTCCGTGCTGGTCACGTCCGTACTACTCTTTCTGCAACAGATGGCCGAGCGGCTGCCGCAAAGAGTCTTAGAGCGCGTCCCGTGGCTGGCCGTTTCCGGCAGCCCCTTCTGGCAGACCATCTTTGCGGTCGTCAGCATCCTCGTTACCATCACGCTCTTTGTCGTCGTCTATCGCTTCATGCCGAACGCTCGTGTCAGCGTGCGCGATGCCATGCCCGGCGCGGTCGCTGGCGGCCTGATGTGGGAAGCCGCCAAGTACATCTTTGCATGGAGCCTCCACTATTTTCATTACGACCAGATTTACGGCTCGGTCGGCGCAGTGGTGGCGGTGCTGACATGGGGTTACGTCTCAAGCCTTGTGCTTCTCTTCGGGGCGCAACTGACAGCCGTCTTCCACCGCGAACACCCGGCTGAGCCAGTCAAAGCATCGGCGGCCGACGCCGCCACCGCGCCCATACCTTAAAAGCAGTTTTCAGCCGGGAAGACGCGGCCTGCTTTTTCTTAAACTAAAAACTGAAAACTGTCTTTATGCTGATTTCCGATTTCGATTACGAGTTGCCGGAAGAGTTGATTGCGCAGCACCCGCTTGAGCGGCGGGACGCGTCTCGCATGCTGGTCGTGGAGCGTGCCGCGCGCAAGTGGCATGACAGCCTGTTTGCGGAGCTTCCGGGATACCTGCGCGAAGGCGACCTGCTCGTGGTCAATAACACTCGCGTCTTCCCTGCGCGCCTGCGCGGCGTGCGGGAGCCCACGGGCGGGCGTGTGGAGCTTTTTCTAATACGCGAGCGTGACCCGAATGTGTGGGAAGCTTTAGCGCGTCCCGCGCGAAGGCTTCAGCCGGGCGCGCGCATCTCTTTCAGGGACGCAAGGCTCAGGGCCGAAGTCACGGAGGCGCTAGACGAGGGACGACGCGTCCTGCGCTTTCACACGGACGCGCCGCTCGCAGACCTGCTCGAAGAGATAGGCGAGACGCCCTTGCCTCCCTACATCAAGCGGGACGCGGGCACGCTCTCGGATGAAGACCGCGAGCGATACCAGACCGTTTATGCGGAGGCGCGCGGAGCGATTGCCGCGCCGACCGCAGGACTTCATTTCACCCCGCAGATTATGGAAGAGGTGCTTGCACGCGGCGCTTCAATAACGGAGATTACGCTGCACGTGGGCTACGGCACGTTCGAGCCCGTGCGCGTGGAAGATTTGAGCGAGCACCGCGTCGCGGCCGAGCGTTTCCTGATTAGAGATGAAGTGGCGCAATTGATAAATGAGACGCGCGCTCGCGGCGGACGAATCATAGCCGTCGGCACTACTACCACGCGCGCCCTTGAGTTCGCGGCAGACGCGGAAGGACGAATCAAGCCCGGCTCTGGCTATGCCGGGCTGACCATAACGCCCGGCTACAGGTTTCGAGCAATTGACGCGCTCATCACAAATTTTCATTTGCCGCGCTCGTCGCTGCTCGTGCTGGTCTCAACCTTTGCCGGACGCGAGTTGATGCTTGCGGCCTACAATCACGCGGTTCAGGCGCGCTATCGCTTTTACAGCTACGGCGACTGCATGTTAATTTTCCAGTGAGTAGTGGGCGGGGTAAAACCTCCTTCTCACGGAATTCACTATTTACTATTGCCTATTGGCGATTTACTATTTACTCGATTATGGCTGTGCTGAAGAAAATTCGTTCGCGTTTGTGGTCGCCGGGTGAAGACGAAAGCGGCAAGGATGAAAGCTATGCTCTGCCCGACATCACTTCTCTGACCGAGGTGCAGTACGAGGTGCGGCCTCTGACCGTCTCGCAGTTGGACGAGTGCTGGCGGCTCGACCAGCGCTGCTTCGTTGACGGCGAAGCCTACAGCCGCGAGACCTTCGAGTATCTGCTGACCGCAGCAGAGTCAGTCTCATACAGAGCGGTCACTCCGAACGGCATGATGGTGGGCTTCATAGTCGGCCTCATAGAGCCAGACCACACGGGCCACGTCACCACGGTCGGCGTCGCGCCTGAGCATCGCCGTCGCGGTCTCGCCCAGCGCATGATGCAGAAGGCCGAAGAGGGCTTTCGTCGTCGCAACGTGCGAATAGTGCGGCTCGAAGTGCGCTCAATCAACACGGGCGCGCAACAGCTATATCGCAACCTCGGCTACGTCGTCACGCAGCGCCTCCCGCGCTACTACTCAAACGGCGGCGACGGTCTGCTGATGATTAAGTCGCTTGAGTAATTGCAGGTTACTTGATAACCAGAAGCGGCGACATTATGTCATAGCGATAGAGCAGGGCACGGTCTCCGCTCACATGGTAAATGAACTGTTCTGTCGCCTTCCCCTCTGTAAATTCCGTCTCATAGGCCAGCACCACCATCGTCCCATTGGTCGTGGAGTTTAGATTCCATCTAACCTGCTTCGTATTCTTCACCGTCCCGAGCTTTCTACGCACGGCGCTAAGCAGAGCCGTCATCTCGGATTCGTTCGAGCCTTTTCGGAAGCCCTCGTCTGTCTGGTTGTATATATCCACGTACTGCCCGGAATTAAATTGATTATGAAAGCGTTCGATGGCGCTCTCGCTTAACTGCCTGCCTTTGATTAAGGAGCAAGCGCCGGTTGCGAAAATCATAGGGATGAGAGTTAAAGCTAAAATCCGGCGGGTTCTGAATTTCATGTCGCTCCTTTGATTGAGGCTCGTGTAAGCGGCCCACCCGGCCTGAGAGAAGCCGTCCGCTCATCAGTTGTGGAAGGTTGCGAGGCCAGCCGTGCTCCCATTCCGGAAGCAGCCCGTCAATACGGAAGATGAGATTTCGTTTGGAGAGAGGTTAGCTCTTGCGAAGCTCTGTCAAGACCTGCTTGGCTACTGCCTTGAGCGTGTCGAAGACGCCCACGCCTTTTGAAGCTACGGCTTCGACAACGGGCTCGCCCTTGCGTTGCAGCTCTGCCGAGAGGTCTGCTACGGGGATGACGTTCGGCAGGTCTCGCTTGTTCAGTTGCAGCACGTAAGGGATGGCCGTCAGGTCATAGCCCTGAGCTTGTAGATTCTCTTCCAAGTTGTAGAGCGATTCAATATTGGCGTCCATGCGCTCTTCCTGAGAGTCGGCGACGAAGACCACACCGTCCACGCCCTTCAGTATGAGCTTGCGCGAGGCGTCGTAGAAGACCTGTCCCGGCACTGTGTAAAGATGAAAGCGCGTCTTGAAGCCTCTGACAGTGCCCAGCTCAAGCGGCATGAAATCGAAGAAGAGAGTGCGGTCTGTCTCCGTCGCAAGGCTTATCAGCTTTCCCTTGGATTGCGGAGCCGTGGAGTCGAAGATGTATTGCAAGTTGGTGGTCTTGCCGCACAGGCCCGGCCCGTAATAAACAATCTTGCAGTTAATCTCCCGCGATGCGTAGTTTATGAAAGTCATGATGATTAAGGCCAAAGGCAAAAGGTCTAAACCATGAGTTGCGACAGCCCGAATGACGCTACCTTCTGCCCTTCTACTTCCCCCTTTTAATTGAATAGGCTGTCTATGTCTTCGTCCGTGATTTCAGCGAAGAAGGATTCGTCGCTTGCGGCCTGCTTGGTCGCGCGCGCCACTTCCTCGAAGATGGCGTGAAGCTCCGGCGTCACCTGCTTGACGCGCAGCTTGACCAGCCCCAAGCTTGAGCGGTCATCGAAGATTACAACCAGCAGCACCCGGCCTATGACGCAGATGTGTATGCTTTCGCGCTCGCCCTCGTGCGAGAGCGTGGGGAACTCTTTTTCGCCTATCAGCTCCGCCATGCCGCCCGTAGCGGCCACGTTACCGGCTGCCAGAGAGGCAAGGCTGGTTGTGTCAATATTTCCAACCTCGCCCTTGACGGCTATCTGTTGGCCGTCCTTATCAACCAGAAAAACCACACGAGCCGCAGCGTCATGCAGCAGCTTGGCCACGACGGCCTCAATCTGCCTGAACTGCTGCTCGTGCATTACTATGGGAGTGTCTGACATTAGAACACGCTTTCTGTGGCAGCATGGGGCGCGGCGGGATGGGCGCAGGACAGCGCTCATAAATTTACGCCCGACTATAGGAACTTAAATCGAAGAGCCTAAAAGATTTCGCTCGTTCAGGCGAATCTTCCGGGTCGCTCCCGCACGGCCTCCGGCAAGGAATCGAAGGCACGCGCGACCCTGCTTTGCACTCTAACACAGGCAAAATTATGTCATCAAGTGTTTTTCGCTGTTGGCACAGGGCAGAACTGGTTGCAAATGGCGGGGATGAGGGCTGCAAACTACCGTCTCACGTTGATTTAGAAGAGACATATATGTTAAGCTCTGCCTCAGTTTTTGTGGCAGCTCAACCCGTTTTGAGCGCCCCTTTGGAAAGAAGAGGGCTTCGCATGAGCGATCCTATCGTCAAGGGCGTCAAACGTTCTCCCGCGCGCCCGGCCTCGCGTCAAGCGACATCATCGAAAAACCGTGCGGTCGCGGGTAAGTCTGCGCGCCCGAAGCCTTTGGCAAAAAGGGCTGCCGGTGCGGACAAAGCACCTGCGCGCAAGGCCACAAAAACAGGCACAAGCACCTCATCTAAAGCCAAAGCAGCGAAAAAGCCTGCCAAGGGCGGCGCGACTGCGGCGCGAAAGGCGCTGCCCGCACGCGCAAAAGGCGGCGCTCAAGGCAAAACGACCCCGCGTAAGACGCAGACGCCTCCCGCAAAACAGCCTCAGAAGGCTGCAAAATCTGCCGCCAAAACCAGACAGGGGCAAGCGAAACCCGCTCCGACCGCTACAAAGCGGAGCGCGCCAGCCGCTCTTCCGCCGCCGAAACGGCAGCCGACGCGTGACGAAGCGTCAGCGCTCAGGGCCTTTGACCGTGCCCACAAGGAGTTTGTGCGCGGACGCTTTTCGGAAGCACGCATGCTCTACCGGGCCATTCTGGACAAACACGCCGGAGTCTCAGAGGTTGCGGCACGTGCCCGCACCTACCTGAACATTATAGAGACGCGTATGCGTGCGGAGAGCAGTCTGCCGCGCGACGCCGATTCGCTCTATGACAGAGGCGTGATTGAGCTTAATCGCGGCGAGTACGTTGCGGCGCAGGAGCTTTTCGAGCGTGCCTTGAAGCGCGAGCCCGAGGCCGCACACATTCATTACGGCTTGGCGGCCACACGCGCCCGGCTTGGCTCAATAGACACGGCTCTCGAATCGCTGCAACGCGCTCTGGACATTCAGCCCACGTTACGCATACGCGCGCAGCACGACCAAGACTTACTGGTCTTGCGCAACCTGCCGGATTTCGAGCGACTGATTTTTTCTCCCAGACTTTAAAAGCGCCCGTAGGCCGCACACTCTCTCCCTGCCTTGGGCTCTTATCGCCACGCACACGATTTGCAAGTTTCAAACTGCGGCTCTTTTCGGTATGATTCCGTAAACGGGCTCGGTTTTTTTGCGCGCCGCGTGCGATGCCGCCTGAACGACCTGCCTATCCGAGGAGGAATCTCTTAAGCCTTGCACCAGACGGAGACAACGAGCGGCCTCAAGCTGGTCGCCATAGGCGGCGGCACGGGCCTCTCAACATTACTGAGCGGCCTCAAGCAGCTGGTTGGCCTGCCCGACGGAAACAACGTGTGGCTCGAATCTCTCTCGGCCATAGTGACGGTTTCCGACGACGGCGGAAGCTCGGGCCGCCTGCGCGACGAGCTACAGATGCTTCCTCCGGGCGACATACGCAACTGCATGGTCGCTCTTTCTGAAGACTCCACACTTATTTCGCGTCTCTTCCGGCATCGCTTTCGCGGCACGGGAGAGCTTGGCGGCCACAGCTTCGGCAATCTCTTTCTGGCAGCACTAACGGAAGTTACAGGCGACTTCGTAGAGGCCGTGCGTTTGTCCTCCGAGGTTCTGGCTAGCAAGGGGCGCATATATCCCGCCACGATTAACGACGTACGGCTGGTGGCAGAGCTTGAGGACGGCACGATTGTACGCGGCGAGACGCAGATTACGGCCTCGCGCGCTCCCATTCGCCGCCTGCGGCTTGAGCCTGAACAATGCCTTCCACTGCCGGAAGCGCTCTCGGCCATACGAAGCGCAGATGTCATCACAATCGGCCCGGGCTCCCTCTACACCAGCATCCTGCCGCCGCTTCTGGTGGCGCGCGTCGCTCAGGCCATCAGTGAATCTCCCGCCACGAAGATTTTCATCTGCAACCTTATGACGCAGCCGGGCGAGACGGACGGCTATACTGCGCGCCAGCATCTTCAGGCTATAAAACGCTACGCGCCTGAGATTCATTTCAACTACACGATAGTCAACAACCGCGCGGTCAACGAAGAACAGGCAGCGCTCTATGCCGCCGACGGAGCCTTTCAAATAGGGATGCACGACCACCTGCTGGAGAAAGAGTTCGGCTCCGAGACAGAGATAATACGCGCAGACCTTCTGGACGAGGGCGAGAAAGTCCGTCACAATCCTGAGAAGCTGGCGCGCGTCGTAGTAGCCTGTGCCATACAGGCGCGCACGAGCGGCCAAATCAGCAAGGTAGGGACAGCCACAGCCGAGCATTAAAATCCCGATGGATAAACAGACTCAAATCACTTTTGGGGACGCGCCGACGGCGCAGGCGCAGTTGGACGTGCTGATACTGGCCGCAGGACTCGGCACACGGATGCGCTCGCGCACGGCCAAAGTCCTGCACAAGCTCGGAGGCCGCCCGCTCATAGCCCACGTCTGCCGCACAGCCACTGCGCTAGACCCCGCACACATCTACGTCATAGTTGGTCACCAATCGGAGTTGGTCGAGCAGGCCGTGCGGGACGAGCTTGGAGCCGAAGGCGCTATTTTCGTCACCCAGACAGAGCAGCGCGGCACGGGCGACGCAGTCATGGCTGCGCGCGAGTCGCTCTCCGATGCTAATTCCAGTCTGGTTGTCCTGTCGGGCGACGTGCCGCTAGTGCGCGCGGAGACTCTGGCCGCCCTGATTCAGCAGCACCGCATGCACAGAGGGCGCGGCGCGGCTTGTACGCTGCTGACGGTCAAGCTGGATGACCCGACGGGATACGGGCGCATCATACGCGACTCCGAAGGGCGCTTCGAGCGAGTAGTGGAGCAGAGAGATGCCAGCCCTACCGAGAGACAGATTAACGAAATCAACGCGGGCATCTACTGCTTCGACACGCGGGCTCTCTTTCGCGCTCTGGAAAAGGTGAAGCCTGAGAACTCTCAGGGCGAGTATTACCTGACCGATGTGCCGGGCATACTGCGCGCCGACGGCGAAGACGTGAGCATCTTTCTGCACACGGACGCGCGCGAGGTTTCGGGCATCAACACGCGGCTCGAGCTGTCCGAGTTCGAGAACATCCTGCGCCGCCGCACGCTGCGCAAGCTGATGCTGGATAGCGGCGTGACCTTGATTGACCCGGCGCATACTTACGTCAGCCCGCAGGCGCAGATAGGCCGCGACACCGTCATACACCCGAACGTTCACATCGAAGGCGACACCGTCATAGGCGAAGAGTGCGAGATACGCTCCGGCACTCGCATCACAAACTCTCGCATAGGGAACCTCGTTACCATCAAAGACCACTCGGTCATAGTAGATAGTGCAGTCTCCGACAACTGCTCCGTCGGCCCCTTCGCGCACCTTCGCATGAACGCGCGCATGGAAGAGGGCTCGGCCGTAGGCAACTTCGTGGAGATGAAGAAGTCGCGCCTCGGTCGTAAGTCCAAGTCAATGCATCTAACCTATCTTGGCGACGCGACCATCGGCGAGAGGACGAACATAGGCGCAGGCACAATCACCTGCAACTACGACGGCAAGAACAAGCACGCGACCGCCATCGAGGACAACGTGAAAATCGGCTCGGACACTATGCTGGTCGCGCCCGTCCGCGTGGGGAGCGGCTCGGTCACGGGCGCGGGCGCTGTCGTGACGAAAGACGTGCCGCCGGACACGCTTGTCGCGGGCGTACCTGCTACAATCAGAAAGCGGCTCAACGAAAATAAGGAGGAACAAAAGGAGAAAGACGAAACGATGAAAGATGCCAGCATGGTCGCTCAGCCTGAGTAAGCCTTAGCTCTCATCTCTTCATCACTCATTCTTTATCCTTGCTCTACCATGTGTGGGATTGTCGGTTACGTTGGAAACAAGCAGGTCGTGCCGGTCATCATTGACGGCCTCAGGAAGCTAGAGTATCGCGGTTATGATTCCGCAGGGATAGCCGTCGTGGACGAAGGGAATCATCTGGAGATTCGCCGCGCCGAAGGGAAGCTGCGCAATCTTGAGGAAGCCATACGGCTTCAGCCTCTGGACGGCACTTACGGCATAGGCCACACGCGATGGGCCACGCACGGGCGGCCCACGGAAGAGAACGCCCACCCGCACCGCGACTGCACGGGCCGCATCGTCGTAGTCCATAACGGCATCATCGAAAACTATCTTCAGCTAAAGGAGCGCCTGAGAGGCAGCGACCATCGCTTCGTCACGGAGACTGACACGGAAGTCGTCGCTCACCTGATAGAAGAGTACGCGCGCACAGAGGGCTCTTTTGAGAAGTCCGTTCGTCGTGCCGTGGCAGACCTGCGCGGCATCTTCGCTCTCTCAATCATCTCTTCGGACGAGCCGGACACAATCATCTCCGTGCGTCAGGGGCCGCCCGTGGTCATTGGCCTTGGCGACGGCGAATACTTCGTGGCCTCGGACATTCCGCCCATCCTGCAACATACGCGCGATGTCTTCTTCTTGGGCGACGGCGAGATAGCCGTGCTGACCAAGGACTCCGTGCGCGTCACGGACTTTGAAGGCAACTCAGTGGAGCCGCAGCGCCAGCGCATTACATGGGATCCAATCATGGCGGAGAAGGGCGGCTTCAAGCATTTCATGCTCAAGGAAATCTACGAGCAGCCGCGCGCCGTACGCGATACGGTTCAGGGAAGACTGTCGCTGGACACGGGCCGGGTCTATCTGGACGAGATGAACATCACCGAAGCGGATTTCAAGCGCTTCACTTCCATCAAGATTGCCGCGTGCGGCACAAGCTGGCACGCCGGTCTTGCCGGAAAGTACATGATAGAGCAGCTCGCACGCATCCCCGTCGAAGTTGATTACGCTTCGGAGTTCCGTTACCGCGAGCCGGTGCTTGATGAAGACACGCTGCTTCTGGTCATCTCTCAATCGGGCGAAACGGCCGACACCATAGCGGCCCTGCGCGAAGCCAAAGAGCAGGGCTCTAAAATCCTCTCCATCTGTAACGTCTACGGCTCTATGATTACCAGAGAGGCCGACGGCACAATCCTGACGCACGCGGGGCCGGAGATTGGCGTGGCGTCAACGAAGGCTTTCACTTCGCAGATGATAGCGCTTTATCTGTTCGGACTTTATCTGGGTCAACTGCGCGGAAAGCTTTCTCAGGACGAGGCGCGTCATCACGCGCAGCAACTGGCGGAGCTGCCGGTCAAGATAGAGCATCTCTTGAACGAAGCGGACGAGCTGGAAGAGTTGGCGAAAGAGTTTTTCCGCTCGACGGATTTTCTCTATCTGGGACGCGGCATAAACTTTCCGGTCGCGCTCGAAGGCGCTTTGAAGCTGAAGGAAATCTCCTACATACACGCCGAAGGCTATCCGGCGGGCGAGATGAAGCACGGGCCGAATGCTCTGATTGACGAGCGACTGCCCGTAGTCATCATCAATCCGAAAGAGGAGGGCAACCGTTCATCCGAGCTTCGCTACGAGAAGACGCACTCGAACATAGTGGAAGTGAAAGCCAGAGAAGGTGTGGTCATCTCGGTTCTGACCGAAGGCGACACCATGTCCAGAACGGCCTCAGACCACGTGATTGAGATTCCTTCATCGTCGGACTTGCTCTCGCCTATACTGGCAATCATTCCCTTGCAGCTTCTGGCCTATCACATAGCCGTGCGTAGAGGCTGCGACGTTGACCAGCCGAGGAATCTAGCCAAGTCCGTCACCGTCGAATAGCGCAAGACGGGCCATTACTTTTCGGGCTTTGTGCCGGAAGAGTCTCGCTGCGGCTGAAGCGCAAGCAGGACTGCGCTTCGCACGAAATCGTCTCTGATTCCTGCTGCCTCACGAAGCGCGGCTGCGGCCTCGCTGGAATTCATGCGCCCCAGCTCTATGGCTGCCGAGTGGCGTGCGCGTATGGACTGGCCTTCATCCAGTAACACGCGGCGAAGGTCTGAGAGCTTTTCCGGGTAATCTTTTCTGCCCAGCAGTTGTACGGCAAGCATTTTCGACAAGCGCTCGCTATCGTCGCCAAAGACCGCCGCACGAAGCTCTTCTAGCGTGAAGGTGTCGGCGTCTATGCTGATGGATTGCTTACGCGACTCTGTCTCCACTTTTAGCCCTCTAAGAAAACAGTAAGAGGCAGCCGGCCCTTATAAGGCAGTGCTGCCTGATAGTTTCTCCCTGTTCTTCGTTCAACTGAGAGCGCTGCCGGGGATTGCTGCCCACAGTCGGAAACATCACGTTATTAGGCTCGTCCCTGTGTTCCAGGCCCAGATAATGTCCGACTTCGTGAGCAATGGCGGCCGCAGTTTGCTCATCTCCAGACATCACGACAACCGACCCGTTCAACTCGTCGTCATCTGTATTCTCTCCTTCACATGGGCCACCAACCGGAGACTTTCCCAATATCGTCCCGCTCCCGCCCTCCCGGGGTATACTCATCACAAAAGGAATGAACACGCTAATGCCGTCGTTGGCGACTCTCCATTTATGGGTCATGAACTTCATGGCATCTTCGGTACCGATATACTGGTGTCCGAGCGCCTCCGCGACGGGGACATAGTAGTTTTGCACGCACCCTACGGCGACGCCTACCTGCGCGTAGATTTGGCGAAGCCTGTAGATGGTGTAGTCCAATTGCATGTCATGACCGTCGCTGAAGAGGTCTGAGCCGACGGCGATTATATTCAGATTGAATTGGAGATTTCTCAGGCTCTGTATCTGCTGCCTGATGGAAACCTTCGCTATGGCTCCGGTAGGGTCGAGCGGCACCTTCTTACGCCTGAATCCGAAGAGTTGGCTGCACACCGAGACGTTACCTTCAAGACCTATGCAGGCGAACGCTCTTTTCAAGGATGTCATCTACGAATCCTCACTGCAAAGCAATCAAAATCGGTATCAGTCCAACACCTGCTTTGAGAGGCTTGAGCGCTTTGCCTATTACCGCGCCGAAAGCTCTGGCCGGGTCTTCGACCCGCATAGCGTGACCGGCGGTAGGAGAAGTGGTAAGTAAATCACCTATCTCAACGGGGCCGTATTGTGCATCAACCTTGCACATGACTTTACCGGCGAGCGCAACAGGGCTTCGGCCCGCGCCGCCCTGCCTGTCCAGCATTATGCCGGGCGAGAGCGTGCCTCCGCCTGAGATAACTCCCGCCACTTTTCTATCGTAAGCCTCGTCGCAGGGCCGCAGTTTCCCGCCCGCCGCGTCAATCACCATCACTGTAGCGGGCTCTACCTCCGCGACCATATCGAACTCCTCCGCGCAGTCTGCCCCCAAGAGTTCTATGTCACCTTCGTTTCCGAGGATATTGATTCTCTTGTTCCCGAAAAAATCTATTACGCTAATACTTCCCGCGCTTCCCACCGCTCCCACAGTGATGTTACCTGTACTGCCGGAGAGTTGAATTGACTCTTTTCCGCCGATATTGCGAAGACTTAAATTTCCCCCTGAGTCGCCTCCGATGCGGACGGCGAACCCGTCAAAACTGATGTGCTCCGCACCACTGCTCTCTATTAGAGAGAAGCGCCCGCCCGCGTCCTTCGCCCCAAGTCGAAGCGTGCTACCGTTCACCTGAAATACATCCCTGCCCCAGTCATCCTTAAGGATTAGCTTTCCCGACTGGTTTCCGGAGTTACTCTTCCCCCCGTAAATTGTGACGCGACCTGCGTGATTGGCATCTCCTATCATTAAATCCGGGTCGTCACCGTTAAAGACAAAGACGTATGAGCCGTCGGAGTGACGAACCTGAAAGTGACCCGGCGTTCCCTGATTGCCAACTATAAGACCGCGTTCAGTAGTAAGCACGAGCCAGATATTACCCCTTTCATCAACGAGATTGAGTTCGCCCGCGCCGCCTTCGTCCCCAATCAGAACCTGTTCCCCGCTCACCTGAAACACAACTCTGTTCTTGTCATTTACGATTTGGAGAGAGCCTGCTTTCCCTTCTGCTCCGAGGCGAGCATCCGCGCCGCTAACCTGAAACACATTCCTTCCGGCTCCATCCTGAACTATCAGCCTTCCGTTATCGCCTTCGACCTGCTTGCCGCCTCCGATGATTGTGAGCTTGCCCGGATGCCCATTTAGCGCCCCGACACTTAGCTGCGCACCCTGACTATTGAAGGAGAAGACCGTAGAGTCGTCCGCATGGTGAATTTCGAGGTGGCCTCCCAGCCCTTTGCTTCCCACATAGACGAAGTTCGCCGCAGCCGTGAATCCCAGTTGGCCCTTAGCGTCCGTGAGTATGAGCTGCCCTGAATAGCCTTCCGCTCCGAGCGTGAGGCAGGCCGTATTCTCAGTCTTAAATTGAAACGTCTCTTTGCCTTTGCCGTTGACGACGGTGATGCGCCCGCCGGTTCCCTCCACGCCGACTTTGATGGTCGCGTGGTCGCCGTCAACTACTACCGTCACCTTCGAGTTGCCGTTGATGAATTCGAGCGCCCCTTTTATCTGTTCCGCCATGAGGTTGAGTTCCTCCTTATCAGGATAGACCGCGTTTGAAGGGCAAGGTCGCTGTCTTCGTCAATCCGCCTGCTCAGGCAGGGCTTGTGCGGGGATGTCTGCGCCCCGCCGCGCGCGCCATGAGCGGAAGCGCCGCCACGCGAGCGAGAGTCCGGTGAAGACAAGGAATGCTCCGCCCAGTGAAGCGAGCGCCGCGATTGTTTGGCCTATGATACCACCGACTTCCCCTGTGTGAGCGAACCGCAGCCACGAGCGAAGCCGCCTGCCCGTAGAGTAGCTTGAGAAAGGCTCCCATCGCACGACCTCTGCTGTCGTTCGCTTTAAGACAAGCTGGGCTCGCTTCTGCGGCTGCCCGCCCGTCCCCCGGTCAATGGTGAAAGTCACGGGCGCATCCTGCGAGTTAGGCAACTGCATGCTGATGCTGCGCCAGCCTTCAACCTGCTGCTCGGCACGCGCCCACAGTGGGTCGAGCCCCTCTAGAGTCGGTGCGCCGCCCTGTTGAGCGGGATTCGCCGGAGCGGCGGCACGCTGCGCCGGGGCGGGCGGCGCTTCACCGGCTATGCGATAGACAAGGTTGCTGGCCCACGTATATGAGATGACCACAGCCGAGAGAACTACTATGAAGAGCGGAGCGACAGACCAGAAGCCTATGACGTTGTGCCAGTTGAAATCCCGCGCACGGCTCCCTAGCCCGCGCCTGAACCAGAGCACGTTTCTGAACTGCGTGCGATTGCGCTTTGAAGGCCACCAGAGATAGAAGCCGCTTGCCACTATGAAGAGGAACAGCAGGTTGCTCGCGCCCGTGACGGCTCGCGCGACGGCGCGGTTATCTCCCTGCGCTCCCAGCCAGCGATGCAAGTCCGTCACAGTGCGGAAGAAGGAACGCACGCCCTTGGCCCCTTCACCGAACGTCTCGCCCGTGTATGGATTAACGAAGAGATTGCGGCCGCCCGCGTAGGTAATCATGGCCGGTAGGCTCGCGTCTTTGTACATGGTGATGCTGCCGGGCGTTTGCGGCTGCGTCTCACGTGCCTTTTGTAGAAGCGATTCAACGGAGAGGCGCGCGGGCTGGCCTGCGGGCGCCGTGACGGTGTAGCTGCGCATGTCCGCCCAGCGCGTAATCTGCTTTTCAAAGGCCAGCAGCACGCCCGTAACCGACATGATGAAGATAACTATGCCTGCAATCGTCCCCGCCGTCAGGTGACACCAGAAAATAAGCTTACGAAATTGCTTCAAGCGAAAAACTCCTCTTTGCTCAATATTAATCTGTTGTGATTTTCCCTTTAGCTTACCATCAGGCTCGGCAGGAGCGTAGCTGCCCGCAGTAGTTAATCGAGCCATGCGTTTTCCGCCGCCGCCATTAACCTCGCGCGCAATAATTTTCTTCTTTGCAGAAGAGGCGGATTTCGATTACTGTTCTAGCCATAACGCTCTCATGTTTTTAATCCAACCGGAAGGCAACAAAGATGACGGAAGCAGACAAGCAGGAAGTGCGGCGGGTTGTGCAGGACGAGTTATTGGGAATACTGGCGGACGCGAAATCCATGCTCGGCGGCAAAGACCCCACCGGATTCGCCAAGAAGGCTCTGGACGGGCTGGCCGGAGTCATACGTCTCAGGCAGCAGCGCGCGCCAAACACGAATAGAGAAGGCTGACGCGGGCCTCAACGGGCGGGCATGTCGTTTGGCTCAAGGCGTGCGCCGCCGTATTCATAAGCTCTACGGAGAGGAACAAGATGCTTAACCCAAAGAAAAGCCGTGCGCGCGTTTTCAGGCTCTTTGTCATCACCATCCTTTTGACTCTTTGCGCGGTCGCGGCTCAGGCGCAAAGAGAGCTTGGCGTGCGGCCCACGGATTCCGGCGGGCCTATCATGCCGGAACAGGCCGCCTACGACGTGAAGTCCTACGACCTTGCGCTTCGCGTCAATCCCACTGAGCAGTCCATCGCGGGCGAGCTGACGGTCAAGGCTCTGATAGTTCATCCGGTAGCGTGGCTGGTGCTAGACCTTGACACGCCTCTGAATGTCCTGACCGTCCTTGACGTTGAGCAGGCCAACCGGCCACGGCCTCTTCAGTTCGAGAGGCGCGGCGGAAAAATCTGGGTAGCCTTTCCCATGACGAAGCAGCCGGGCGCTCAGGTGAGCGTGCGCGTTAACTATGAAGGTAAGCCTCGCGTTGCTCCGCGACCGCCTTGGGTCGGCGGCTTCATCTGGTCTAAGACGGCGTCGGGCGAGCCTTGGGTCGCGGTCGCCTGCCAGAACGACGGCGCAGACCTCTGGTGGCCCTGCAAAGACCATCCTTCGGACGAGCCCGATACGGTTTCGCTTCACATCACGGTGCCGGAGCCGCTCATAGTCGCCGCCAACGGAAAGCTGCAATCTGTAGTCAAGAACCGTAACGGCACACAGACCTTTAACTGGCTCGTCTCGAATCCGATTAACAACTACGACGTGTCCGTCAACATCGCGCCGTACCGCGTGGTCGAGGGCCAGTTCAAGAGCGTGGCGGGCGAGAACGTGCCCGTCTTCTTCTACGCGCTGCCGGAGAATTACGAGAAGGCGCAGGCGCTCTTCACGCAGTTCATGGGCTACCTGAGCTTCATCGAATCGCACCTCGGGCCTTATCCTTTTCGCTCGGACAAAATCGGCGTGGCCGAAACGCCTTATCTGGGGATGGAGCATCAGACGATAACGGCCTACGGCAACAACTACAAGCAGAACTCCTACGGCTTCGACGGGCTGCTCTTTCACGAGATAGGCCACGAGTGGTGGGGCAACCTTGTGACGGCTTCGGACTGGCGCGACATGTGGCTGCACGAAGGCTTTCAGTCCTTCATGGATGCGCTCTACGCCGGACACCTGAAGGGCGATGAGGGGTACAAGCAGTATCTGGCCGGAATCCGTGGCGGCATCGGAAATTTCCAGCCGGTCGCGCCGCGTGAGTCGCGCTCTACGACACAGATATACTTTCGCGCTCCCGATTATGTGAACAGCGACGGCGACATCTACAGCAAGGGAGCGTGGATTCTGCACAGCCTGCGCTACCTGATAGGCGACAAAGCATTCTTCACGGCGCTCAGACGCATGGCCTATCCAGACCCGTCTATGGAAAAGCTGAAGGACGGGCGACAGACGCGCTTTGCCACCACGGACGATTTTCGCCGCATAGCGGAAGATGCTTCAGGCATGAAGCTGGACTGGTTCTTTGAAGTCTACCTGCGCCAGCCCAAGCTGCCGCGCTTGGTGCAGGAGACAAACGGCAACAATCTGCTGCTCAGGTGGGACGTGCCGGGCGGTCTTCCCTTCCCCATGCCCGTGGAAGTAGAGTGGGGCGCAACAGTTGAGCGCGTAGAGATGACGAACGGCTCTGCCACCATTCCTCTTAAGGCGGGACAGGTGCCGGTTATTGACCGCAACAAGCGAATTTTGAAGGCCGAGTAAGCTCGAAGGAGACAACCGCAAACTAAATTCATGGAACTCAGCCTTTCCGATTGCGTGAGCAATCGGAAAGGCTCTCTCCTCTTTTGGCAGGAAAGGAACTCCCATCATGCGTTCACTCGCACGCGCTCTCTTGCTGCTCCCCGCTCTCACTCTTCTCTACACGCAAGCCCCCGCGCAGACTCCCCAGAGGACAGGGACGGGAGTCATTAGCGGGCACGTGTCCGTCGGAGACAAGCCCGCTCAGGGCATCATCCTGATTGCCACGCCGGGCGAGCAGAGGCCCGACAGGAGAGAGGTTGCGAGGGCCGTCACCGATTACGAGGGCAATTACAGTCTGACGGGCCTTCCGGCAGGGCGCTTCAACGTAGTGCCGGTTGCGCCCAGTATGATTGGGCCTGCGGACAGCAGCTTCGGCGGTTCAGGCCGCTTCGTCATCCTCGGTGAAGGCGAGACGATAGAGAAGATTGATTTCTCTCTGATACGCGCGGGCGTCATCACGGGGCGCATCACGGACGCGGACGGCAAGCCCGTCATAGAAGAGCGCTTGCAGTTGAACCCGGTGGATAATGTCTTTCCCAATCGCTTCGGCAGCTACTACAACCCCTACATGTACCAGACCGATGACAGGGGCGTCTACAGGCTCTACGGCATCCCGCCCGGCCGCTACACGCTGAGCGTGGGCGTCTCGCCGGACGACAGCATGGTGATGGGAGGCAATGTCAGGCGCAGCTACTACACGCGCACCTACTATCCGGGCGAGACTGACAGCAAGAAGGCAGGCATCATAGAGGTCGCGGAAGGCGGCGAGGTCAAGGATGTCAACATCAAGCTGGGGCGAGCGGCGCAATCCTTCGTGGTCGCGGGCCGCGTCGTGGACGCTGAGACTGGCCGTCCCGTCCCCAACCTTTTAATCGGCTACGGCGGTTACGACGCGCAGCAAAAGATAATGACCGCCTACAGCTACGGCCAGTACCGCACGAACGCGCGCGGCGAGTTCAGGCTGGAGTCAGTTTTGCCCGGTCGCTTCGCGGCCTTTGTCTGGAGCGAGAACGAGAACTACAGCGACCCGGCCACGTTCGAGGTCACGGACGCGGACATCACCGGCCTTGAGATTAAGCTGAAGCGCGGCGCAACCATTACGGGCGTGCTTCAATTGGAAGGCCTCACGGACAAGAGCGCCACGGCCAAGCTCTCTAAGATTGCGCTCGGCGCTTCAGTCCAGACCGGCAATCTCGGCCCGCCTGAAAATAGACAGGCCACCATAGAGCCGAACGGCAGCTTTCGCCTGACGGGCCTGCCTCCCGGAACCGTGCATCTCTTCATGTTCGACTTTCAGTCTCAGAAGAACATCAGGCTCCTGCGCCTTGAGCGCGACGGTGTCGCTCAGCCGAAAGGCATAGAGGTCAAGCCGGGCGAGCAGATAACCAACGTGCGCGTCGTCTTCGAATACGGCAACGCACGCATCCTCGGTCAGTTGCGATTCGAGAACGGCACGCTGCCCGAAGGAGCGCGTGTCTTCATCTCCGTGCATAAGGCTAGCGATGGCGAGGACTCTCCGCCCGTCACCTTCACGCAGTCGGACGCGCGCGGCCGCTTCGTGCTGGAAGGGCTCGTGGCGGGCGAGTATCGGGTTGTCGTTCAGTTACAGCTTCCGTTGGCGAGCTGGGGCGGAAAGCTCGTCACGGGCAAGCAGAACGTCACCGTCTCAAGCGGGGCCGACACGGAGACGACTATCGTGCTGGATTTGAAGGAGGGTTATACGCTATGAGAGAAGGCTCAATCGTATCCCCTTTCGTAAAAGGCACGCAGACGCTCCTTTGTCTTCTCTTCATCACTCTGCTGTCGCTCTCTTCACAGGAGGCGCGGGCACAGAATGAGCGCCTCGCGGGCGGGCGCGCGGTTGAAGACTCTACTGCTGCGGGCTCAATCACGGGCCGGGTAGTGGGCGAAGACGGGCGGCCCATGAGCGACGTCGCGGTCGCCATCTACGGCGTGTACAGTGGCTTCGCAACGAGGGGCAGCGCGACCGACAGCGCCGGTCGTTTTCAATTCAAGGAGCTTCCGCCGGGCCTCTATGGGCTGCGCGTCGCGTCCCCTTCCTTCATAGAGCAGCCGGACGAGAACAGGAGTCCGTGGGAGCCCAGATACCTGAAGCCGGGCGATACGACGCAGCTTATGATGGTCAAGGGAGGAGTCATCACTGGCACCGTCCTGAACGCTCAGGGCGAGCCGGTCGTCGGAGCCTTCGTCAGACCCGTGCGCGTGCGCGACACGCAGGGGCGTCGAATCTTTACCGAGAGCTTTACCGGCACAATGCCGCGCCTGACGGACGACCGGGGCATCTATCGCATATACGGATTGCAGCCGGGCAGCTACCTGCTGGTCGTAGGCGGCAACAATCCTTACTTCTACGGCGGCGTCTCTTATGGCGACGTGCCGACCTACTATCCTTCTTCCACACGCGACACTGCTGCGGAGGTTCAGGTGCGGGCGGGAGAGGAAGTGACGGGCGTTGACATACGCTATAGAAGCGAGCGCGGCCACACTATTAGCGGAACTGTCTCCGGCTTCCCGGACACGAGCGGCCGCTCCGGCCTGAGCATCACGCTGATGCGAGCCGTGACAGGCGTCGTTGAAGGACAGACCTACGCGACAGAGGTGGACGGTCGGCGGGTCTTCTCCATGAGCGGCGTGCCCGACGGCGACTACGAGATAACGTCACAAGCCGTTTTTGAAAAGGGCGACGCTATCTCTTCAGCGCCCCGCAGCATCACTGTCAGAGGAAGCGATGTCACTGGCCTACAGCTTGAGCTTACGCCCCTGTCCGGCATAACCGGGCGCATCACGCTTGAGCCGCTTAAGGCGCAGGAAGCCTGCGCGCAGGTGAGCCCTCAAGTCGCCATGCAGCAGACCGTCATCACAGCCCGGCGCGAAGAGCAGGATAAGGGGCGGCTGCAACCGTCCACTTTCTCTGCGGGCGGCGATGTGCCGGACGAGCAGGGAGAGTTCGTGATACGCAATCTCTCCGAAGGGCTCTTTCGCGTGAGCATACGCCCGCCGGGCGATGACTGGTACGTGCGCGCCGCTAGCTTTCCCGCCGTTACGCAACCCGCCGCAGAGGCAGGGACTCCCGGCGCGAAGGCGGCAGCCGCGAACGCGCTCCCGCCCGGCACCATTTCTCTCAAACGCGGAGCCCGCGCCTCTGGCATCAACATCACAGTGGCGCAGGGCGCGGCCAGCCTTCGCGGTCGCGTCACGGCGCAGGCCGAGGGCGCGGCCATCCCCGCCAACCTGCGCGTCTATCTGATTCCGGCGGAGCGTGAGCGTGCCGACGACATACTTCGCTACGCCGAGACGGGCGTAAGCAGCGACGGCTCGTTTACCTTGACGGGTCTTGCGCCGGGCCGCTACATGATAGTGCTGCGTCCCTTCTCGCCGCAGACGGACATACTCAGGCCGCCGCGCTTGCTCGCTTGGGACGAAGAGGGGCGTAAGACGCTTAGGCGAGAAGCCGTAGAGACGAATAATGCGCTTGAGCTAAAGCCCTGCCAGCAGCTCAAGGATTATTCGCTCGGCTACACGGCGAAATAAGCGTTCGATACGGATTCGCATGAGCCAACCTTTTCTTCGACTGGCTTCATCGTATGGCCGTAAGTCGCAACAGGAATCAGCCCGGCGAGCTGTAGAAAGCTCAGGCCCTCCCTTCATTCGTGCATCTTTACAGCTTAATGACCCGCAGCTAACCCGAAGCCCGTGCCGGTCGAATATGACAATCATGCGAACACTAATTTATGCGGTATGCACTTTCTTCATCATCACTTTAATAAGCGCGGGCGCTCTCGCTCAATCCGGTCGCTCAAGGCAGGGCACAGAGACGAAAAAGACCAGCCCCGCAGACGCGGGCCAGACGCGCCCGCAGGGCAACAACGGCCCGGAGGCCGAAAAGCCTACCGAAGCGCAGCAGGAGACAGAGACGGTCAAGATTGATACGAACCTCGTCACCGTGCCCGTCATAGCCAGCACTCGCGGCGGCACTTACATACCCGACATGCGACAGGACGAGTTCATTATCCTTCAAGACGGCGTGCAGCAGGATGTCTCATTCTTTGCCACCGTGACCGAGCCCTTCCACGTAGTCCTGATGATTGACACCAGCGCCAGCACGGAAGAGAAGCTCTACCAGATTCGGAGAGCCGCCAACGCCTTCGTCGGCCAGCTTCAACAGGGCGACCGGGTAAAGCTCATCTCCTTTGACGAGCGCGTGCGCGAATTCGGAGACTTTACCAGCGACCGCTCGCTACTCTCCGGCATGATAGAGCAGTTGCGCTCAGGCAGTGGCACGAAGCTCTATGACGCTATGGACGTGGCGCTGAAATCTCTTGAAAGGATAAGAGGCCGCAAAGCCGTGGTCATCTTCACGGACGGCGTGGACTGGTACAGCGAGCGTAAAGATTATACGGATAACTTTCGCGCGCTCGAAGAATCCGGCGTCATCATCTATCCGATACGATACGACACGCGCGCGGAGACAGAGCGGCTGGCGCGGGCACAGGCACGCGGAGGCCAGCGCATAGACCTCGGCACAATCTTAGGCGGCGGACTCCCGCCGGGCACGCCTACGACATTCCCCGGAGGACAAACCATTCCAACCACGACCGGCGGCTCTACGCCCAGGATGCCCGGCCCGGTTGTCGTCACGACCGGTCGCGGCGGCACAGACCCCGACCGCACAGGCCCGGACGCCACCTCTCGTTACCCGGACACGCGCAACGACCCGGCGCGGCCCACGACCACGCAGGAGCAGCAGGAAGACGCGGCCATCACACGCATGCTGGACGCGGCTTACCTGAAGGCCGACAGCTACCTGAATGACCTGTCCTACAGGTCTGGGGGCAAGCTCATGCGCGCCGACACGCTCGGCAATCTACCCGACGCCTTCTCGCAGATTGCGGCCGAGCTTCGCACGCAGTACAGCCTTGGCTACTACCCGCCCAAGGGCTCGCAGGACGGCAAGCTTCACAAGATTCAGGTGCGCTCGACACGCGAAGGCGTGCAGGTTCGCTCGCGCCCCGCTTACCGCTCAAAAGTCAGTGGCGAGTGAAAACTTCGCCTAACTTGTCACCTGTCACCGGTCGCTGTAGTATCTTTCTATGCAGCACAGGAACACGCTTGATTTACAGCACACGGCGCTGGTCATCATAGACATGCAGGAGGCTTTCCGCTCCAAAATCTCGGACTTTGCCGAGACTTCCGCCCGCATTGCTCTCGTCGCGCACGCCTCGCAGCTTCTGAGCCTGCCCGTCATCATCACGGAGCAGTACCCCAAAGGACTCGGTCACACGGCGGACGAGATACGCGCGGTGCTGCCGCCCACGCTCGAAGCAATAGAGAAGAGCGCGTTCAGCGCCTGCGGCGCGCAGAGCTTTGTCAACGAGTTGGAGCGCACCGGCGCGCGCCACGTTCTGGCCTGCGGCATTGAGGCTCATATCTGCGTCAATCAGACCACGCACGACCTGCTGGCAAGAGGGCTGAGCGTGCATCTGCTGACCGACTGCATCACGGCCCGCTCAAAGAGCAACAGGCAGGTCGCGCTCTCCAAGATGCGGATGAGCGGCGCACTCCCCTCGTCAACCGAGATGGCTCTCTTCGAGCTAATGAGAGACGCAAAGCACGAACAGTTCAAGGCTATTCAGAATCTCATCAAGTAGGGATTGACTCTGCGGTTCATTGCTTCAATGAACCGCAGAGTCAATGAATCAATGGAAGAAATCTTATCAGCTCTCAATCCTCAGCAGCGCGAGGCCGTGACGGAGACGGATGGGCCGCTTCTCATACTCGCGGGCGCGGGCTCCGGCAAGACGCGCGTCATCACCTTTCGCATCGCTTACTTGATAGCGGAGCGCGGCGTTGCGCCCCACAACATTCTGGCCGTCACGTTCACCAACAAGGCGGCGCAGGAGATGCGTGGCCGCGTCGAGCAGCTACTGAAGGGACGGATGATGGGAAGCGCGCCGCTCATCTCCACCTTTCACAGCCTGTGCGTGCGAATCCTGCGCCAAGAGATTGAGAAGCTTCAGGCGGGCTACACTCGCTCGTTTACCATCTACGATCAGGACGATTCCGTGCGGCTGGTCAAGGCTTGCATAAAGGATTTGGGCTACGACGAAAAGCAGTTGGGGCAGCGAGCGGTGCAGGGCGCAATCTCTTCGGCCAAGAACAGGGGCGAGGATGAAGAGTCCTACGCGGCGCGCGTAGAGTATGGCGACGAGAAGCGTGCGGCCATCGCGCGCGTCTTTCGTCTCTATCAGGAAAGGCTCGTCAACAACAACGCGCTCGATTTCGACGACCTGTTGATAAAGACCGTGCAGCTACTTCGTCGCGTGGAAGAGGTGCGAGCAAAATATAACGAGCGCTTCCGCTATATACTCGTGGACGAGTATCAGGACACGAACTCGCTGCAATTCGCGCTGATAAGATTTCTGACCGAAAAGCAGCAGAACATCTGCGTGGTGGGAGACGAAGACCAGAGCGTCTATCGCTGGCGCGGAGCCGACATCACGAACATCCTCAACTTCGAAGAGCATTACCCGAACGCGAAAGTCATACGCCTTGAGCAGAACTACCGCTCGACGCAGAACATACTGGACGTGGCGGGCGCGGTCGTTCGCAACAACACGGAGCGAAAGGGCAAGAGCCTCTGGACTGCCAACCCGTCGGGCGAGCGCATACGCTATTATCAGGCGTTTGACGGAGACGCCGAAGCGCGTTTCGTCGCGGCAAAAATCGAAGAGCATCGCCGCGCCGAGCCGGAGCTTCGCGCAGCCGTCCTCTATCGCACCAACGCGCAATCACGCGTCTTTGAGGAGGCGCTGCGCCGCGCCGGTATTCCATACAACATAGTCGGCGGCTTCTCCTTCTACGAGCGCGCAGAGGTGCGCGACATCATCAGCTATCTGAAGCTGGCCTTGAACCCGCACGACTCCATCGCCCTGAGCCGTGTCATCAACAGCCCGCCGCGCGGCATTGGCAAGCAGACGCTTGACGAGATTGCGCGCCGCGCCAAAGACTTCGGAGTCTCTCACTGGGAGACGATTTCAATCATGACGGAGCAGCCCGAAGGCTTGGGCGCGCGAGCCGTCACCGCCTTGAAGAGCTTTCAGAAGATAGTGACAGACCTCGTGACCGTAGTTCAAAACGCGTCGCAGACGGAGTCGCCCGTCTCGGACGTGGTCAAGGCTGCGATTCTGGATACGGGCTATTCGAACGCGCTCAAGGCGGAGAACTCGGACGAATCGGAAGCGCGGCTTGAGAACTTGCAGGAGCTTGTCAACGCGGCCGTTGATTATGACGCGCAGGAAGGCGAGGGACTAAGGGATTTCATAGACCACGCCGCTCTAGTCTCGGACGTAGACCAGTACAAGAGAGATGCGCCCGTCACCCTGATGACCATGCACTCGGCCAAGGGGCTGGAGTTTCCGCTCGTCTTCATAGTCGGTCTTGAGGACGGCCTGTTCCCGCACTCGCGCTCCGCCACAGACCCTGCGGAGATGGAGGAAGAGCGCCGCCTCTGTTACGTGGCGATTACGCGCGCCGAGAGATTTCTTTACCTGTCGCACGCCATGAAGCGGCGCGTCTACGGCGAAGAGATGGCTTCGGAGCCTTCGCAGTTCTTAAACGAGATGCCGCTTGATTTGATAGACGACCTCTCGCGCGGAGCAAGCTGGCTCTCGTTCGCGCGAAACTCCTCCACGCTTGAGAATCGTCACGCCGCGCGAGCGCTGCGGGGCGAGACACGAAGCGAGCAGAGGACTAGCTATTCGGGCAAGACCTACAACAGCATTGACTCAATCGCGGAGTTCTTTCGCCAGAGAGGACAAAAGCTGGGCTCTTCGACCCCCCGTGCTCCTCAGAGCGAGCCTACCATCAAGCGCCGCGCGGCTTCCGCCTCAAGCGGCGTACAATCCAACAGTTCTCAGGACGCTACAGGCGGCTTCACTCCCGGCACGCACGTTCGTCATCCCAAGTACGGTCGCGGCCTCGTACTGAGGCGCGAAGGCTCAGGCGACACGGCAAAGCTCACGGTCAGCTTCCCCGGCTTCGGGCAGAAGAAGCTGATTGAAAAATACGCAGGGCTTGAGAAAGCTTGATAAATTTAGCGGAAATAAGACAGAAGCACAGAATACAATCTACCGTGTCGAACAATAAAGAGATTGTTCATACTAATACATCAGATACGTCTAATACCGGCATAAAAAGGGCGTTCAGCTACATCTTCTCAGGATGTATATATGGAACTGCGCGCCCCTCTATTAATCGTTAGATTAATCATTTAATTCTCCGTACTCTAATGCTTACTTGGCTTATCATGACAGGCGCTCTGCCCCGGCGACGTTTCAGCGAAGTTCCCATTCGCTTTTGGCGACGACTTCTCTTTATTCTGCTGAACCTCTATAGGTATAGGCTGAGCTTCTGGAGAGGCTACGGACTTGGGCCGACTACCACTTTCCGTCTTCTCCCGTCCACTTCTAGGAGAAACAGAATCTGGCTTTCCGGGGCGTAGGCTTTCCGGTTCTACGGAGATGGGCGACCACTCTACGCGCTCAACCGTTCGTGGTGCTAACCCTTCCAAATAGCGGCTCAAAACGGTCAAGCCGATTGTCAAGACCACAGCCGTTGTAGCAAGAATGCTACAAGCGCCCGAAAGGGTCAGCGTTTGCTTGATAGCGAGGCTGAATCTCGCGCCTATGATGTTGCGCTTGAAGCTATTTAATAGCCCCGCGCCCATCAAAGCAATCGTGAATGTAGACGCAAACGTGATTGGCGGATTTTCGGCGAGGTATTTGTATACGTCATAGATGTTTAGTTCAGACATGTTCATGGTCTCCTATATCAATGTCGGGTGAAAGCTTTTGAGTTAAACAATCGCGTTTAACACCGCGAGGGCCTGACAATAAATCAACCAGTGGTTGCGTAAATCTCAAATTTCTCATCTCTAACCTCCAAAACTTCTGGCATTCAGAGCGGCCATTACATTACAATGCGCCGCGTGTTTAGCGTCCCAAGCTCTTTCAGAGAGCAGATAGTGGCTTAATTTTCGCCAACTCATATTCTGTAGATGGTTGCGTCGTTCCTCTTGCCTTAGATTGCCGACGCATCTTCCTGTCAGGGAGCAATACCTTTTAGCAATCGGGTGAGAGTTAAAGGGCAAAACTTCAACTTAGGTTCTGCGCCAGTTCTAAGGACTCTCTCAATCAATTACTAAGACATAGCGGGTGTGAGTACTCAAAAAACCCCTTTGCACACCCACTGCTCCTCAGTTGATTTCTATGATGAGAGCTATCCACAAACAAGTTTTCCGCACGTAGGAAGATTAAATTAGTTTTCAGAGAATTACTTCGATTGACAGTTCAATTCCGGGCTTTAGATTGGAGTTAGATATGAGCCAGTTCCTCACGACAGAATACATAGAGCTCTACAAAGACAAAATCATGACGGACTTTGAGACGCTGCTTACCGGCAGCGGTGTTGTCGGCAGGCGCGGCTCACCGCGATGGAACTTTTTCCATCACTGCTTCGGTGTTTTAGTAGGCACGGCTAGCGGTGATTTCAATTGCCACAAATCCAAAGCGCGCGATTATAAGTTTCACATCAAAAAGATTCTGGAAGAGCATTATGCCGCAACAAACAAGGACAGGAAGCGGCAATTTACCTTTCAGCTTAAGGAAGTCGGAGAAAAAGCCAAATTACTTGGGAATGGTGCTAGTTATCCGAGTTCTAACGGATACATGCTGCTCGTGTCATGGAGAGAGTCAGAGCTGCCGATTACTCCCCAAATTAAGAATATTTTGTACGGGGTGATTGACAGAGCAATGAGTTCAAAGCTGGAGGTCTACAGCAGCCTGCCGGGGCTTGGGGGAATACCACTGCTGGAAAGCTGCTTTGCTACGGACGGGCCTGCTCACCGGCGTATTATAGATAAGATTGCTCAGCACAGAAAAGACCGCGAAATAATCGGGAATGAATACAATCAATCTCGCAAGAGCTTACATGAGCTTAGAGTACATAGGTTATGGGAGAACAAGGCTTACGTTACTACAAAAGAGTCGTGGCACTTATACTGGTGGTCTACGCCTCAAGGAAAATATACGAAAGTATATGAGGGCGAAATCCTACAGCCTTATACTCTCATCAAGCGCGGCAATCGCTGGCTGATATGGGCGAATCCTTACAAATACCCCACGAACTCTGCCCTTTAGCTTCGCAAAGACAGTTAAAACCTAAATCACCCGCCTCTGAGGAGGCGCTTAATCTTGCAGCAGGTTGGCGACCGAAAGCTTCTGGCCTCCGAGCGAGGTGATGAAGCCGTAGACAGAGAACGCCGCCAGCATGAAGAGGATGAAGATGGTGCTCCACGCGTACCACGAGGTGAAGTCGCTGGTAATGGGCAGCAGCCACGCGGTATTTAAGAAGAGGAAGAGAAAGGAGCTCGTCAACAGGCCGAAGCGCACCAGCGACGTGAAGATAATCGCCGCCGCCAGCCCCGCGAACAACCAGTCCACAGTACCGTCAAAGCCGAAGTTGAACAGAGCGATTGAGAGAATCAGCCAGCCCGCGCCCACGGCCAGCCACTGCTTGCGCAGCACTATATATAAGAGCAGCAACAGGAACATGAAGCCCAGCGCTTCAAGCAGTCCTATCAGAGCGTTGTTGGTGAACTGGCTGATGAACTGGCGAAAGCCCAGAAGCGTGATGGTGTCTATTCTGGCTGGTTGATAGGGCGGGCGGCCCAGCCAGCTCGGCGTAAGATTCCAGAAGTAAAAGATGAGCACCATCGCCAGCCCCAGAAGACCGCCTATCAGAATGTCTCTTCCCACGAGCGGGTCGCGGAAGTCTCCCGCTAAGAATCTAGTCCAAGAGATGATGCGGCCGGGCCAGCGACGCCGCACCAACGGCTCAAGCGCCACGTACATGACCCAGCTCAGCCCCATAAAGACCAGCGTGGCTCCAAGTCCATTCATGAAGCTGTTGAACTCAGGGCCAAGCTCCGCCACGTGATGATTGCCCGTCACCCAGTTGAGAGAGCTTACTATGAACACGAAGAGCGCCAGACGCGTAGCGCCTCTGCGGTCGCCGCGACCCAGCCGCAGGTTATGCCACGCGAGCAGCGCGCCCGCCACCATCGCCACTATTATCGAGCCGAACACCAGAGAGTTGATTATCTTGTCGCTGGAGTTTCGCGGCGGCTCTATCTGTAGAAACGGCTGATCCCACGGAAAGACAAGCTCAAAGTAAGTGGGCCTGCCTCTGAAGCTTCCGGCCTCAATGCGTATGGGGATGGGGGATTCTCCCGGCAGCACTCCTTCCCACGCGGCTCGCTCTTCCGCGTGGCGCGGCGGCGTCCACTTAGGCGCGACCTGCTTGAAGTTTGCTATATCGAGCCCGGACTCACGAAAGAACGCAGACCAATCGTAGGGCGCGGCCTGACCTTCGGACTCATCGAACTGCGGCGGGGTCGCCGCGAAGTACATCAAGCGCCCCTGCGTATCAACAGAGGCTCTGACCATGCCCGTCACGTCGGGCGGAGGGTCTGAGCCCGTCACCACCTGAGAGTTATAAGGCACAAGGTAACGCGGGCTCTGCCGGTACCACATAAAGAGCACTGGCGGGTGGCCGGTTCTCAATTTCTCCCAGCGCGCAGGCGACGTGTCCGTCTCCCTGATGATGCGCAGGTAGTTGTTGTCGTAGCCCATGCCGTAGGCATAATCTACGGGCGGGTTCGTGTAACCGGCGCGGCTTATAATCTCCCTTGCGCGCTCGCGTAAGACATCGGGCGACTTTTCGAGCGGCACGAAGCGGTGCAGCTTCACGTTCCCGGAAAGAAGAACTATGAGGGCGAGGCTTATGGCGACGGAGGCGAGGCACGCAATGGCCAGCACGGGCTTGAGCGTCCCTTCCTTCTTCGCGGCGGCGACCATCTCGGGCGAAGGAGTTTCGCCTGCGGCGAGAGCTGCGGCGAGCGGGTCGCCGCCCGGCAGGGCCGCCGCCACCTGAATGGCGGATGAAGGTCTCTTCTCAGGGTCACGCTCAAGACAACGCTCTATGATTCGTTCCACGAGCGGGTCTATGTGCTTGTTGAGAGAAGAGATGCTGGCGGGCGTCGTATCCTTCTTTCTCAAGCGCAGAAGCTCTGCCAGAGTGGCCGCCTCGAAAGCCTTCTTGCCAGTGAAGACTTCATAGAGCACAAGGCCCAAGCTGTAGATGTCGCTTTGCGCGGTCAGCTCTCCGCCCTTTAGTTGCTCGGGCGACATGTATTCGGGCGTGCCCTCTATGGCCCGCGCCTCGCGCAGCTCTTCCTCCAGCCCCGCGAGCCCGAAATCCATGATGCGCACATTGCCCTGCGCGTCAATCATGATGTTGGCAGGCTTCAAATCGCGGTGCAGCACCCCTATGTCGTGCGCTGCCGCGAGCCCCGCGCAGAGCTGGCGCGCAATCTCCACTGCCTTGTCGGAAGGAAGCCGCCCGATGCGTCTGAGCAGAGAGGCCAAATCTTCGCCGCGCACGAACTCCATAGAGAGAAAGTGCTCGCCGTCTATCTCACCGATGTCGTAGACGCGGCAGACGTTGCGATGGGTTATCTGCCGCGCCGTGCGTACCTCCCTGTGAAAGCGCGCGAGCGCCGCCCCGTCGTCCAGCAGATTTTCAGGAAGAAATTTAAGGGCAACGGGCTGGCCTAGCTTGAGGTCGTCTGCGCGATAGACTTCGCCCATGCCGCCTCTGCCCAGCAGGCCCGCTATGCGGTAGCGCTCGGCAAAGACCGAGCCGGGAGCAAAGCGCGCGTCCCCTACGTAATCCGGTGTGATGGAAGAATGAACGGAAGCCTGCCGCGTGCGGCGGCTGGCGGGAGGCTGGCTGCGATGCGCTGCGGCCTGACGTTGCGAGTCCGACAACTGCCGCGTCGGCGCGAACAGGTCTTCCAGCGAGGTTCCGCACGACGGGCAAGCCTGTGTTGCCTCGTCAACCTGTATCGAACATGAGGGGCATTTAATCATGCGCCTCGGATTGTACCATCAAAAACAACGCAGAAGTCAGAGTGCAGAATGATGAAGTAAAGAGTTTCATTCATCATTCTGCATTCTGCGCTCATCATCGCCTTTGTTAGCCTCTGGTCAATTCGTCGGCCAGCTCTTTGGCGTCGAAAACCTTTCTAAGGATTTCCAGCATGCCGCGCGAGTCCACGGAGATGGCGCGGTTGACCGATTCGTCGTACATGAAATCGCCTACGAGCGACTGAATGTTGCCGTCGAAGATGAGGCCGACCAGCTCGGCATCCTTGTTAATCGTGGGCGAGCCGGAGTTGCCGCCTATGATGTCGTTGGTCGAGACGAAGTTGAAGGGAGTCTTCAGGTCTATGGCAGACCTCTTCTGCGTCCAGCGCGGCGGCAGGTTGTAGGGGAACTGCGCCTTGAACTTCTCGGAGCGCTCGTACAGACCGCCCAGAGTAGTGAACGCGGGAATCTTCTGGCCGTTCTCCATGTAGCCAGCGACCTTGCCGTAAGAGAGTCTGAGCGTGAAGGTCGCGTCAGGGTAAAGCTTCGTGCCTTCCGTCTCGAAGAGAGCGCGTGCAATCTTCGCGTAGTTGGCCCTTTCAACGCCCGTGACTTCCGACTCGTAGCGCTTACGCAACTCTCTGGCGCGAGCGTCAATAAGGCGCGCAAGCACAATCATGGGGTCTGTGGAAGCCTCTATGGCTTGCAGCCCGCCTGCGGCAAGCTCCTTGCGGGCGGCAGGGTCTTTGAGCTTGGTTCCGTCAATCAGCTCGGCGGCGAGCGCTTCGGGCGTCTTGCCGTTCAGGATTTGTTTGACGAGCGGGTGGTCTGCGCCCAGAAGCTCTACCATGAAGCCTATGGAGTCAGCCAGTTTCAGCTTCTCAAACTCGTCGTACACGGGCGCGGGGCTGTAGAGCGAAAGCTCAAGCGAGGCGCGGCGCGCGTCCGTGTATTCCGGCAGCCGCTCCGCGTTCGGCTTCTGGCTCTCAGCCGCCAGACGAACGAGCGTGCGCGCGTAGGTGAAGAGAACGCTGTTGAAGCCTCCCGCCTGATCGAAGATTCGTCTCTCCCTGATGTAAGTCGGAAGAGTGCTATGAGCGCCGGAGATTGCCGTCCAAGCGTCGCCGTACATCTTCTGCCGCTCAGGATTCGAAGCGATGGACTTCCTGAGCGCGTCTTCGGCTCTGGTCTTGCGGTCTATCAGGGATTTGTCCCTGAGGCCCGCGAGCTGGCCGCGATAGACCTTGAGGCTGTTCTGTATGCTGTTCAATTCGTTCTGAGCGCGGCGCGTCTGCTCTTCGCCCATGGACATATATTTTTTCAGCATGGCCTCGCGCCGCTCAAGCAGCCGTATGATGATGGGTATGCTCGTCTCTCGCAGTTGGTTCAGGTGCGCGACCGTATTCAGCCTAGAGGTTGAGCCGGGATGGCCCGTGACGAAAACCAACTCGCCCTCCTTCGCGCCCGACTTAGACCACTTGAAGTAGCTTTCGGGTCGCACGGGCTTGTCGTTCTCGTAAACGCGCACGAGCGCCATGTCTATATTGAAGCGCGGGAAGTTGAAGTTGTCAGGGTCGCCGCCGAAGAAGGCGGCTTGAAACTCCGGCGCGAAGACCAGCCGCACGTCTGTATATTTTTTGTAGCGATAAAGGTTGTACTGCCCGCCCTGATAGAGCGTGACGACATCCGAGCGCAGGCCCGTCGCCTTCAACGATTCGGCTTCGATTGCCGAAATCTCTGCGCGCCGCGCCGTGAAGGCTTCGGCATCGGCCATGCCCTGCTTGACCGCGCCGTTGACACGCGCCGTCACGTCCTCGATGCTTTGCAGTACGTTCAGCTCAAGGCTGGGCGCTTTTACCTCTTCGCCGCGCGTGCGTGCGACAAAGCCCAGCTTGGCGTAGTCTTTCTCAGGCGTGCTTATCTCACCGACTATATCTTCCACGATGTGATAGTTGGTCAGAACCAGCCCGTCTGCGGAGACGAAGGAGCCGGAGCCGCCGTTATTAAAGCGCACGGAAGCGAGCTGCACTTTCTTGAGCCACGCGTCCGTCACTTCAAATCCATACTTTCTCTTAATCTCTTCGCGGGGCACGTTGTTGAACGTCCACATGCCCTCGTCTGCCAGAGCGAAGCCTCCGCCAAGGCTGGAAAACAACAAAAGCGCGGCCAGAAGCGCGCACAACGTTTTTCTTAATCTCATCTTATCCCTCAAAATTTAGGTTTGAACGGGGGAATGGCCACTGGGGTTTGCGTTCCTAATTTGGATGCAGAAAATAAGTAACGGTTGCAGGCATTAGCTGTCAAGGCAGGACGAGAGCGAAAATGGGTGACGAGTGTCAGGTGACGGGGTTCGGGGAAAGAAAAGCAAGCTCTCTTTCTTTTTCCGTCACCCGTCACCCGGCACCTGTCTCCCTTTCTACTTTTTCCTTCTGCTTCCGGCCTTCTTCCTATAAAATGCGCGGCCATAAAGCTTATGAAATGTCTTTCATGTTCACAGGAGATACCCGGCGAGCGAGTCGTCTGCCCCACTTGCGGGACGGCGGTCGCGGATAAAACCGCGCCGACCTTCATGAAGCAGTTGAACTCCGAAGGCAAGAGCGGCAACGGCGGCGAGCGCCTCTCGAAAAGTCCCACCCGGCCCACGTCAACCTACGAATCCATAGACAACTCGCGCTTCGTCCCCGGAACCATACTGGCCGCGCGCTACCGCATAGCGGGCCTGCTGGGCAGAGGCGGCATGGGCGAAGTCTACCGCGCAGACGACCTCAAGCTAGGCCAGCCTGTCGCCCTTAAATTTCTTCCCGAGAGGTTATTGAACGACGGGGCGGCGCTGGCTCGCTTTCACAGAGAGGTGCGGGTGGCGCGTCAAATCTCTCACCGGAACGTCTGCCGCGTCTACGACATTGGCGAGGTGGACGGCCATCACTTCCTCTCCATGGAGTACATAAAGGGAGAGGAGCTGGCGTCGCTTCTTAGACGCATAGGGCGGCTGCCGCAGGATAAGGCCGTGGAGATTGCGCGCCAGCTCTGCGCGGGGCTCGCAGCAGCGCACTCGAACAACGTTCTGCATCGTGACCTGAAGCCTTCGAACGTCATGATTGACGAAGAAGGAAACGTGCGCATCACGGATTTCGGGCTGGCCGGGCTGGCCGAAGAGTTCCGGGAAGAGGAGCGTAACGCTGGCACGCCCGCTTACATGGCTCCCGAACAACTGAACGGCGAGAGCGCCTCCATACGCAGCGACATTTACAGTTTGGGCCTTGTGCTCTACGAAATCTTCACGGGCAAGCGAGCGTTCGAGGCGGCTTCGCTGGCGGAGCTGATAGAGATACGAAGGAGCGAGACGACGCCCACGAGCCCTTCGAGCCACGTCAAAGAGATTGACCCTGTGACGGAGCGCATCATACTGCGCTGTCTTGAGCGAGAGCCCGATAAAAGACCGTCTTCCGCGCTTTCGGTCGCGGCGGCCCTGCCGGGCGGCGACCCGCTCGCCGCAGCTCTAGCCGCAGGCGAAACTCCTTCGCCCGAGATGGTCGCCGCCGCGCTCAAAGAGGGCGCGCTTCGTCCGTGGGTCGCGCTGGCCTGCTTGGCTGGCATCTTCCTCGTGCTGGCTGCGCTCGTGACGGCTTCCAGCAGGCTATCAGTCATCAACAAAATACCTATGGGGAAATCGCCGGAGGTACTTGGCGAGCGCGCGGAGGAGATTGTCAGGAGACTCGGCTACACGCATGCTCCGCTCGACACAGACCGTGGCTTCTCTTCCGATTCGAGCTATTACGAGTACGTTGAGAGTCATCCGGCGGCTTCCGGCCAGTGGGATAAGATTAAAACGGGCCAGCCTTTGATTCTGTACTTCTGGTATCGTCAAAGCCCGCGCTATCTGGACAAGCTCATACTGGAAAACTCTACTGTCCCCGCGCCGCCTCTTCATATCTCAGAGCTGACGCATCTTTCGCTCGACACTCGCGGTCGCCTTGTAGAGTTCTACCGAGTGCCTCAGCAGCTTGATGCTCAGCCGGTCGCGGCGACTGAGCCGGACTGGAATGCTCTCTTCGCAGCAGCCGAGATTGACCCTGCGAATTTTCAGCCGACCGAATCGCAATGGGTTCCGCCCGTGGCCTACGATACGCGCAAAGCATGGGAAGGGCGGCTCCCAGACCATCCCGAAATCCCTCTGCGTATAGAGGCCGCAGGCTTCAAGGCCAAGCCCGTCTACTTTCAGCTAATCTATCCGTGGACGAAGCCCGTCAGGCAGGAGGAGACAGAGTTCACAGGCCGCGAGTGGGTGGCCCTTATCTCTTTCGGCCTTGTGATAGCGGTCGTCATGATAGGGGCTATACTGCTTGCGCGCCATAACCTGCGGCTCGGAAGAGGCGACCGCAAGGGAGCATTCAAGCTGGCCTTCTTCGCCTTTTCCGTCATGCTCATCAGCAGGTTTCTGGGAGCAGGCCACGTGCCTTCGCCCGGCAAAGAGCTTTGGACGCTCTACGTGTCTGCGCGCGACGCCCTGTTCGTGGCCGTCGGGCTCTGGCTCGTCTACATAGCGCTTGAGCCCTATGTCAGGCGCTTCGCTCCGCGACTACTGATTTCGTGGAGCCGCCTGCTGGCGGGCGACTTCCGCGACCCCATGATAGGGCGCGACATACTGGTGGGCGGGCTTCTGGGGCTGGGCCACACGGTGGCGATTTACATAGGCTTCGGGTTGAGGGAGCGTCTGTCTTCGCCGGGCTTTGCCATTCTGTCAATCAACACGGATACGCTCAGAGGCTATCGCGTGATGGTGATGAGCTTGTTCGGCTCAAGCCTCCTGTCGGCCATCTACATGGGGCTGGCTTCTCTCTTCTTTCTGCTGCTGATGTACATCTTTGTCAAAAAGCAGCGCCTTGCAGGCATGTTGATGTGGCTCACCATACTGGCCATTCAGTTGCTGTTCTTCGCTAGCTCGTGGCATCTGGCTATCTCAAACCTGATTATCGCCACGCTTCTGACCGTGGCTGTAGCTCGCTTCGGCCTGCTGGCCGTAATGTCATGGCACTTCTTCTTCTCGCTCAGCTTTTTCTGGCCCCTGACGGCCAACTTTTCGCTCTGGTATTCGAGCGCGACCATACTGTCGCTGGCCGTCCTGTTGGGGTTGGCCGTCTACAGCTTCTATACTTCGCTCGCGGGCCAGCCCCTTTTCCGCGAAGGGATTCTCAAGGAGTGAGAAGGGCCGTGCGCGTTGCGTAGCCTCATAAGCAGAATCAAGAGGGGTATCAAGGGAAAGCGTATGGACAACTATGCGATTGCCGAGAGGTTCAACCGTCTGGCCGATTTGATGGAGATACGCGGCGACGACGCGTTCCGCATACGCTCTTACCGCAACGCAGCCGACATGATTGAGACGTGGCCCGTGGAGATGGAGAAACTGGCGCGCGAAGGCGGAGCCAAAGCCTTGCAGGAGCTTCCCGGCGTGGGCAAGGCCATTAGCGGCAAGATAATCGAGCTTGTAGAAAAGGGAACCTTCGATGCGTGGGAGAAGCTGACGCAAGAGACGCCGGAAACCGTGCTGGACATCCTGAAGGTTAGCGGCGTAGGCAGAAAGACAGCCGCAGTCCTTCACCAGAAGTTCAAGATAACGTCGCTCGACGACCTCAAAAAATTTGTCGCAGGCGGCGGGCTCGAACTGGTTGACGGCATCGGGGAAAAGAGCGCAGAGAGAATCCGCAGGAGCCTCAAAATCAGCGCCGGGTGAAAAGAACAGTTTTCAGTTTTCAGTAAAAAGCGACTGGCTCTTTTGCTGAAAACTGAAAACTGTTTACTGAAAACTGTTCCCACTCTTTAGTCTGTTATGTGAATCTGCTCTTCGACTCTGGGGTGGCGCACGAAATATGCTACCACCGTGGCGCAGGCTACTATGAAGCCCGCGATTGCGCCCCACAGATACTTCAGCCCGTAGGTCATATCCGGGAGTCTCGTGCCCGGGTCAACGGCTGTTAAGAAGAGTATAAGCAACCAGATTGCAATCGCCAGGGCAGCCAGCCCGACGATTCCCATTGCAACGTCCGTCATGCTTTTCATGCTGCACCTCCCGCTTTTTAGTGCGGATTTTTTTGTGTTTGCGTTTCGTTTGCGCGAAAGATAATGCCAGAGGCAGCGCGATACGCTCCTCGGGCGGCTTTGGTTGTCCTAGTGACACGCGCCCGGCATTATATCAAAATTGTCCCCGGAAGTGGGCGCGCTCCCCCGCGCGCGGCTTTGATAAACGACAGTCTAGCAACCTCGCCCGCTCTTCTTCTCTTTCTTTTAGATTATTTTTCTCTTGCCGCGACTGACGCAGGGCTATTGACTTCGCTGGCGCGGTTGGCATATTTTTTCTCCGCACAAGAGGCTGGCTTTTTCGGCAAGAGGCCGCAGCCTCGCGCACAAAAACTCTCCGATTTGGTCGTTCCGGCCACAGCAAACAATTCCTCGAAGGGAGGCGAAAGTAGCAATGCTTCGCAACATAAATCCGCTTTACCGTTTCACGCTCAGAAAAGTCCTGCCCGTGCTGGCTGCCTGCCTGTGTCTGGGCATCCTTACCACGAACGTCTCGGCGCAAAAGCCGGGGAAAGACGAGCAGCCCTGCTTTAGCGAGTACAGGGGCGTTCAGATTGGTATGAAGATTGACGAGGCGCGTCTCAAGCTCGGCAAGCCTAAAGAGATGGCGGAAGAGGTAGACCTATACAGTTTCAGCGATAAAGAGTCCGCGCAGGTTTATTACGACAAGACTACTCAGAAGATTACGGCCATCTCCGTTGACTACATTGGCGGAACCGACGCCCCCGAATGCAAGAAGGTGACGGGAACCGACGCGGACTCGAAGGCCGACGGCTCGAAATTCAAGATGATTCGTTATCCGAAAGCGGGCTACTGGGTATCTTACAATCGCACGGCCGGTGCGACCCCGGTCGTTACCGTGACGATGCAGAAGATACAGTAGGGCCTTTCTCCGAGCGTACATGAAGCGAAGGCGAATCCTACTCCCGCTCTCCGCAGCCTTAGGGCTACTTCTGCTTATAGCTCTGGCGTCGGTCGTCGTACACCGCCTCACGCACGGAGTCATTCTTGTGAGCGCGCACTTGAGCTATCCCGACAATGAGCGAGCGCCCGCGCAAGGGGCCGTGCTTTACCTGCTGGACGAAGACATGATAAGGCTGGTCGTTCTGAAAGATTGCGAGACGAATCAGCTTCGGGAGAAGGTTTTCAGTGAGAATCCCGGCTTGCGTTCACTGGCCGGTCTGATGAACGCGCGCAGGCGGGAAGCCTACTCGCTGGGGCCGGAGGTGGCGGACTTCATGGAACAGTCTAGGCCGCTCTGGGAGCTGCACGTAGTTCAATCCGGGAAGACGGATGCAGAAGGACGCGTAACCTTCACGGACATCAGGCCCGGAGATTACTGGGTGATGGGGCGCGTGGAATCTAGAGGCGGCGTGGCTTTCTGGAATCTCTCCGTTCAGGTCAGGCGCGGGGCTTCGAGCATCACGCTTCAGCCAGCGAACGCTCTTCAATGTACCGGCTGCCGGTAAAAGAGATGCTACTTGGTGAAGGAGAAGGTGGATGTGCCTTTGGCCTTCCACTCGCCGCTCATCTGCCTGCCGTTTGCGGCAATCACGCCTCTGCCCACTCCCAGTGAATAGCCGCCCGGCCCCTTCTTAACGTCCGTTTCGCGTATGATTATCTCACGCGTCTTGAGGTCAACGACTCCGGCGACGTTTATCAGGTTCTCGCCCACGGTCATGGTTCCGCTAAAGGTTTCGCCCATGTGGGTCGTGATGGTCAGCGTGCAGGGCTGCCCGCCTGCCTGACCTTCCCACTTGCCTACCAAATCTATGTAGCTGGAAGGCACACTGGAAGGCGCGTTCGCCGTAGAGGTGTTTGAAGCGTTAGCGCCCGCGTTTGAGTTCGCCTGCTGCGCGGGCTGGCAGGCGGAGAGCAGAAGCGACAGCACGGCTAATGCGGCCGCGAAGACGGACGCGCGTCTAAGAGAAGGATTCTGCATAAGAGAAGATTTCACCTGAATGTCTCGACCTGATTACTTGAAGCCGGTGGCGGCCACGGACAGTGATTCCGCCTGACGCTTGACTATGACCATCGTGATGTCGTCAGCCGCAGGCGTGCCCTGCGCCCACTTCGAGAGCGCGGCCTCTATGCGGTCGCGTATGCCTGAAGCGGAGGCGTCCAGATTGCGCGCGATTACTTCGTAGAGTCTCTGCGCGCCGAACTCTTCGCCGCCGGGATTGACCGCCTCGGAGATGCCGTCCGAATAGGCCACCAGCACGTCGCCCGGCTGAAGCTGCGTGTGGCCCTCTTTGTAGAAGGCTTCGGGCATTATCCCTAGCGGCAGCCCGCCCGATGCCAGATGCTCCACGGTGCCCGCCGCGTGAGTAATGATTGGCGGGTTGTGCCCTGCGTTGAGAAACGCGAGCGCGCCCGTCTCCGCGTCAAGCTCCGCATAGAAGAGCGTGACGAAGCGGTTGGTCGGAGTGTTTTCGGCCAGATAGCGATTGACTTCCGAGATGCTTTCTACGAGCGAGTGATTCGAAGTGGCCTGCGCGTGTATGGCCGCGTGCAGGCTGGACATGAGAAGCGCCGCAGCAGTTCCCTTGCCCGACACGTCGCCCAGCGCAATCACCAGCCGCCTGTCCTCGCGCTCGATGAAGTCGTAGTAATCGCCGCCTATCTCGTAACAGGGAAAGCTAATGCCCTGAAGCTCGTAGCCCGCAACCTGCGGCGGCGCTGTGGGAAGAAAGCGCTGCTGTATCTCGCTCGCCAGTTGCAGCTCGTGCTCCATCCTCTCGCGCTCCATCTGCTCTTCGAGCAGGCGCGCGTTCTCCACGCGTATGGCGGCCACACTCGCCAGAGTAGTCAGCACCTTCAAGTGGTCTTCCGTAAACCGCCCTTCGGCTATGGGAGAATCCGCGTAGACTATGCCAAAGACGTTCTCGCCCACTCCGAGCGGCACGGCCAGAACAGACCGTATGCCCTGAATCGTCATGGTGCTGGACATGAAGCGCGGGTCGTGCTGCGCATCTGAGGTAAGCACGGATTTACCCTTGCCCACGACCTCTTCCATGATGGTGCGGCTGATGCGAATCTCGCCTATCTCGCCCTGACGGTCGCGCAGACGCGCCGCCGCGACTTTAAGCTCCTCGCTGCTGTCCTCCCTCATCATGATAAGGCAACGGTCTGCCGGGACGGCTTCGAAGACCAGCAAAGCGATCTGATTAAGTGTCTCGGAGAGCGTGGCCGAAGCCAGAAGCGTCACGCCCACCTTGCTTATCAGGGCCAGCAGGTCGCCCTGTCTGGCAACCTGCCTCGGCATGCTGTGGTCGTCCTGCGTGCGCGCTCCCTCAATGGCTTCGAGCAGCCCCGAGGTGGTGCGGTCTGAGGAATTGAGCGCGATGGTCGCTTCCGGCACGGAGTCCATTGCATCCGTAATCATGGTCGCGCCCATGGTAGAGATGGAGCCGTCGTTAAAGACTATTTCAGTCTCGCCAATCTGTATGCGCCCGCCCGCCGTTAGCGGGACAGTCCCGTCAACGGTCACGCCGTTATAAAGCGTGCCGTTGGCCGAGCCCAAATCCTGTAGAAAATATTGGTCGCCCTCGCGCCTCACCTCCGCGTGCACGCGCGAGGCGAACGGGTCTGGTATGCACAGGTCGTTGCGGGCCGAGCGCCCTATGGTGATACGCAGCCGCCCCAAAGGAAAAGTGTCGGGCGAGCGGTCGGGGTATTTAACAATCAACTCTGCCATATACGGTAAGAAGCTCTTAAAAAATTAGGCCCATAATAATAACAAAAGCAATGCAGAAGTCAGAGCGCAGAAGGATTGATTCATAGACACATCTGTTCATTGATTCAATGAACAGATGTGTCTATGAATCAATCTCCTATACTTTACTGCTTGCGCCTGCGGCGCTCGAACAATTCTTTATCAAGCGCAAGAAGTTGTCTGTTCGCGTCCGCCGCCTTAGGCCCCTTTTGCGCGTACTGGAAAAGCTCGTAGGCGCGTATCAGCTCGGCGCGATTCATCTTCCTGATGTCTTTCCCTTCGATTATCCTCATAGCCGTGTTGTAGCTGGCTACGGGGTCGTTCTTCGGTCTGGCAGCGCCGCCCGTGCTGGCGTTATTGCCGCTAGCGGGCGGAGCAGTAGTCGTGCCCGCCCGCGCATTGGATGACGTAGACGCCGGGGGCTGCGCAGACTCCGTGCCTGCCGCTCTTGCTTCTTCCTCGCTGCCGGGCGAGCCTGCGTTGCGCGCCTCACCGTTGTCTGACGCGGGCTCCTGCGCCGACTGAGCATTCTGAGCATTCAGTTGCTCTCTGGCCACGCTCGAGACTTCAGGCGAAGAGGAAGAGGATAACTTTTGGTAGATTTCGCGTGCCTCGTCCGTGCGTCCAACGCGACGCAGCGCGTCCGCGTAGCGAAGCTGCGTCTCTTCGTTGCCGGGGTCGCTCTGGGCCGCCGCACGATATTCCTCAATCGCCTCGTTCACAGCGCCCGTCCGCTCAAGCGCCTCCGCGAGCAGCCTGTGCGCGCGTGCGTTCGACGGCTCAAGGCGTATAGCCGAGCGCAGACGAGAAATCGCCTCAGCCGTCCTGCCTTCGGCCAGAAGAGTCTCAGCCTCGGACAGCCTTTCTTCAACGGCCCGCTTCTGGTCGTTCGCTGAGACGGGCGCTGTCTCGACGGGCGAGCTGCCGCGACGCGAATAGTATAGAGCGCCCAGTCCGACGACCAGCACACCGAGCGCGAGTCCCGCAATCAGGAGGCCGGGTCGCGTGCGCGAAAGGTTCTGCTTCGCGGCTGAAGACGATGCAGCGCGGCCCGCACTTTCAGCGCCCTCTGCTTTGACAACTCCGTTTTCCTGCGCGGCTCCGGCCGGAACGCTCTTTACTACGGGCGAATCTTCCCTCGCCCGCTCTGCGTCATTCCCGGCCCCAAGCGCTGTCGTTACGGGCGCGGCGGTGGCTTCATTATCTTCTAAGGCTTGTGATTTAGCGGCTGCGGTTTTTGACGGCGCGGGCTGGGCGGAGCGGCGAAGTATGTTTTCTAACTCGGCGCGTCTGACCCTTGCCGTCTCAGGCGCGGAGGCGCTCCCGTCATCCGTTGGAAGGCCGTGAGTGGTGCGTCCTTCGTCCGTGAGCGGGGCCGTCTTTGCGCCGGGGCTCACGGTTTCGCCCGTTGCCCCCGTGGCCCTGAGCGGCGTTCCGCACAGCCGGCAGAAGCGAGCTTCCATCGCGCAAGGGGTTTGACATTTGGGACATGGTCGAGACATTACTGCCTTCTATTCGAGCGAAGGTCTTCTTCAGGGGCGCGGGCGTCGCGCCTTCTCTACGGGAGCGGGTCGTCGCGCTCCGAGGTCTCGCACGACGACTGTGCCAGCCAAGAGGTCGTGAAGCGCGCGGCCCTGCGCGTTAAATATCGCCACGAGAAAGCCCAGCCCCCCGGTGAGAAGCGAGAGCGGGTATCCGACCAGATGTCGCAGCAGAGCGCGCACTATGCTCAACTCCCCTCCGTCCATCTGCTCTATGCGCAGGCCCGTCGCCCACTTGCCTAAAGTCTGCCCGCGCCACGCCGTCAGCAGAACGAAGTTGAGCACCGTGAAGGCTACGGCAATGATGAAGCCCATCGTCTCTACTGTGCCGCCCGCGAGCCTTGCGCCGCCGCCCAAGAGGCGCGCAATCAGGGTGCTGAAAGCGACTATGCCCGTCAGCACTATGTAATCAATCAGGAACGCGCCGCAGCGCAGAGAGAAGGGAGCGCGGAATCTCTCCACGTGCGCCTCTATTTGAGCGCGCGTCGCCTCTGAGCTTTTAGGCAACGGCATGCTTTCAACCTTTGCAGTCATAAAAGAGTTGTCAGCAATCAACTATCAGCAGCCGGCAACGAGCGAATCAATTGCTGATTGCTGATTGCTGAACGCTGGATGCCGATTACTTGTTTCATCCGACAAGGAAATGGAGCGTGGTTTCGCCCAGACGTAATTTATCGCCAGACTCCAGCACGCGCGGCTGGTGCGGCGCGAGCCTGACGGCGTCGTTGATGACCGTGCCGTTCACCGAATTCAGGTCTTCGATGAGAAACGTCTCGCCCTGACGCCAGATGCGCGCGTGTCTGCGCGAAACCTTAGTTTCGGGGTCGAAGCGGGAAAGGTCAACTTCAGGAAAAATATTCGAGTGCGGGTCGCTTCTGCCTACAAGATTATTCTCTTTCTGTAGCTGGAACTGCGCGTCAAGCTCAGTCGTGCCAGTGACTATGAGCTTGGCGGTGGCGCGCGCCTGCCTGAGCGCCGCAGAGCCCACGCCCACGAGCGGCTGTCGCTGCCCGCAGTGCGCGCAGTAAACGTCGTCCGCCGCTATGCGCCCGCCGCAGAAGCCGCAGAAGACCATCTCCGTCTGAATCGTCTCGCCGCCAAGCTCAGCCGCAGGAGCCGCGCCGTAGGAGACTTGTCCGGCGCGAAGCTTCTCAAGATGGGCAATCATCACGTCGCGCATCTCACCTGCCGAGCGGAAGCGATTTTCGGGCTTGTACTCCACGGCGCGCATCAGTATGCGCTCCATCTCTGTGGACATCGCCGGGTTAATCTGTCGCGGGCGCGGGTTCTTCGTAAAGTCGAAGATGAGAAGCGGGTTGTCCTGCGGGTCTGAGCCCGTCAGAAGATGAAACATGGTAGCGCCGAGGCTGTATATGTCCGAGCGCGGCTCTACCTTGCCACTGAAAAGCTCCGGCGGCGCGTAACCCATAGTCCCGACCGCCGTGACGCCCTTCTCTTCCTGCTTGACCCAGCGCGCAATCCCGAAGTCTATGAGCATGACGCGGCCCGAGTTGCCGTCAATCATCAGGTTGGCGGGCTTCAGGTCGCGGTAGATAATCGGTGGCCTGTGATTGTGCAGGTAATCCAGAACGTCCGCCACCTGTATGGCCCAATCCGTGATGGTCTTCTCGTCTATGCGGCCGTTGGGCGCGTTCCTGAGACGACCGGCGAAGTCGCCGCCGGAGATGTACTTCATCACCAGATAAAAGCGGGCGGCCTTCTCGTCGTAGAAGTAGTCGTAGATGGTCGGAATCGAGGGATGCTCAAGCGAAGTGAGCAGCAGCGACTCGCGCCTGAAATCGTTTATAGCCTTCTGGTGCTGCGAGTCGTCTATGTGAGACTCCACCATCTCCTTGACGGCGCGCGGCGCGTCGCCCAGATGCTGATCCTTTGCAAGATAAACAGCGCCCATGCCGCCGCCGCCGATTCTTCTGACTATCTCGTAGCGGCCATTGAGCACAGAGCCCGGCTCAAGCTGTTTCGTTCCGCTCTTTCGTCCTCCGGTGGAGCCCGCGCGCTGCGTGTGTGAAATCCCTTCGTCCGACCGGCGCATCTCGCCCGTGTCTCTGGCGATTGCTGCCTGTGCCGACGAAGCTTGCGCTTCAGCAGGGGCGAAGGTTTTCTCAAGCTGGGCGTCGCCCGGAGCCAACGCGTCATTGCTCGCACCGGCCTGCGGCAAGGGCTCAAGGTCTGGGGACTCTGTCGTGTCGAGCAGCGAGGCGTTGGCTTCGGGCGTCTCCGTGTCGTCAAAGTTTCCGTAAGAGGAAGAGGCGGCGACGGGAGCGGCGGACTCTTTCGCGTCGGGGGTTTCCGTCACGTCCTCTGAGGCAGGCGAGGCTTCCTGCTCCGAGTCGCGGCTCTGAGCATCTGCCTCACCGGCACCATTGCTTTCGGCTGTCGCGTCGCGCACGGCTTCGTCCGGCTGCGCCGCAGAGGACGCGGGCTGAGCCACGCCGCAGTTGCCGCAAAATGGATCATCGGGCGCAATCTTCGCGCCGCATTCATGACAGAAAGACATCCCTTGAGGGCTCTCGACCATCGTTGAAAACTCTAGATTTGCGATCTCAGATTTGCGATTAGGCTTTGAGATGCCCGCACGAATTGAACGTCTTTTCTTAAATCGAAAACTCTGAAATCTAAAATCGTAAATCCTCTTCTATTTGACTACGTGGAAACGCAAAAACGTCTTGCCGACGATTATCTCATCGCCGTCGCGAAGCGGGTGCCTGTCGCCCGGCAGCAGCCGCCGTCCGCGATTAATAAAGGTTCCGTTCGTGGAGCCTAAATCCTCTATGTAATACTGGCTGTTCCGTCGCAAGATGCGCGCGTGCCTGCGCGAAACCTTTGCCTCTGGGTCGTCGGCGTCCAAATCTACGTCAGGGAAGATGCCGCCGTCGGCGTCCCATCGCCCAATCTGCGATTCGTCATCGCTCAGTGGAAACTGCTTTCCGGCCGAGCGGCCGCGCTCTATGACCAGCTTGGCGTGCGTGCTGTCAACAGTGGCGATTGCGCCCAGAGCGGCAGCGTAAGCGGCTACCTTTGCCACCTTCGTCACTTCGGACTGCTGCTCCGCTTCGGGCTGCCCGGCTGCCGCCACAGCCAGAGCTGCCTCGGCCTGCTCAGGCTTCTTGCCGTTGGTTTCCCCGCCGGTATCGCCCGTCGCAGAGGACTTCTTCCCGCGCGCTGCGGCTGCGCCTAATGGAGCGCCGCACTCATCGCAGTACTGTGAGCCATCCAGATTTTCCGTCTTGCACCTCTCGCAGGTGGTCATAAAACTTTCCTCTTTGCAGTTCGAGTGGGAGAATCACCGACGCCAGCACGGCCTGCTCGCTTCCGAAGCGGCGTGCGCTCTACTAGGGCGCGCGGCGGCGGGCGAGAAACCGTGGCGTATTGTAGCGCGAAACGAAAATAGGCGGCAACCAACATTAAGAAGCAATCGCCCGACGGGGCCGTACATCTAATAATCTCTAAGGAAACCGCGCCCGGCTGAAGCTATTTAAAAGCGCCATTCAAACGGGATGTAGAGGATAAGCAAGATGAAAAAGATGTAGTTGCTTATTCTTTATCCTGACCGGGCTGTCCGCATAGTTAATTTCTGCGGCCCGTGGTCGTTTATATGTTTTGGTGAGCCGGGGAAATATTTGTAGCGGGCGGGGGCGGCTCATGGCTCGCAGCCACCGGCTTATTTTGCATATAATGAAACTGTTTCCAGATTTTTAGCGTAAAAGCTTTGCTGGCACGAGCAAGCCTAAAAGCGCTAGGGCTTCAGCTTTAGAGCCGCCAACAAGAGTTTTAACGAAACGCTTTCAGCCCGACCGAGTCTCCACAATCCGAAAAGGAATAGGTAAGAGCGATGGCCCTGAGCCGCAAGAAAAAGATAATCATAGCTGCCTCTGCTGGCATAATACTGATGCTGATTATAGTCATCAGCATCTTCGCCAGCCGCAAGGATGAGCCGGAAGTAACGGTCGTCAAAGTCGAAGTCAGGCCGGAGCTGCGCGCAACCGTGACAGCTTCGGGCGAAGTCCGCCCCGTGCGCTTCATCAACCTGACGAGCGAAGTGGCCGGGCGCATAGAGGAGATTTACGTCAACCCCGGACAGCTTGTGACGACCGGACAGGAGCTTGTGCGGCTCGACCCTACGCAGCTTCAGTCCAATCAGGAAGCGCAGGCGGCGGGCGTGCAGGTCGCAATCAGTGATGTGCAGAACGCGCGCACGCAGGTCATGGCCGCGCAGAATCAGGTGGCGCAGGCTCAGCAGGCGTTGACGGTCGCTGAAGCTTCAGTGGCTCAGGCTCGCCAGCAGGTCGTTGCCTCGCAGACCAACGTTGACCGCGCTCAGGTGGATGTCAACACGGCAGCGCGCGAATTGAAGCGCACGACCGAGCTTGTAGAAGCCGGCGTCTCTTCGCGCGGTGAATACGATGCCGCGCGTGACCGCTACGACACGGCGCAGGTCGCGCTCCGAACCGCAAGGGCCAACCTTGAAGCGCAGAAGATTGCCGTTCAGGAAGCAATCGCGCGGGCCAACCAGCAGCGCGTAGCCGTGCGTGACGCGCGCACCGGCGTAGAGCGCGCGCAAGCTAGCGTCGGAGCCAGCGAAGCACGCGCCAACCAGCAGGCGGCACTTCTTCGCGGCCAGTCAAGCCAGACCTCCAAAGCTCTGCAACGCTCGCCCCTGACGGGCGTCGTCGCGGACATCCCCGCCAAGGTGGGCCAGTTCGCCATAGCCAACCTTAGCTCGACCCCGCTTATGACCATCGCTGACATGTCCACGATTAACGTTGAAGTCAACGTTGACGAGACGGAAATCGCCACCGTAGAGGTAGGCCAGCCCGTCAAAGTTAAGGTGGATGCCATGGGCGAGCGCGAGATAGAAGGCGTTGTCATGCAGAAGAACCCGCTCGCCGTAGGCAAGTCCGACACGACCGGCTCAGGCGGAATCTCCAACCGCGTCAACGTTCAGGAGGCGAAAGAGTTCAAGGTAGTCATAGAGCTTCGCACCATGCCGGACGACGTGCGCAGCTCGCTTAGACCGGGCATGACGGCCACGGCCACCATCACCACCAAGGTCGTGCAGAACGTTCTGGCCGTTCCGCTTCAGGCGATTGTAGAGAAGCCAGCGCCCGCAGCAGGCGCGCAGCCTCAGCCCACGGTGCAGGGCTCTGTGCCGCAGCCCACGCCGCAGGGCAAGCCCAAGGACATTAAGGGCGTCTTCATCTTGCAGGGTAACAAGGTGAAGTTCATAGAGGTGCAGACGGGCATCACAGGCGAAACCGACATACAGATTACGGAAGGCTTACAGCCCGGCGCAGAGGTCATCACAGGCCCAAGCCGCGTGCTCAAGACCTTGAAGGACAACACGACGGTCAAACGACAGACGCGCAAACCCGGCGCTAACACAAACTCGAACGAGGGCAAGTAATGTCTGAAGCGACACTGGCGGAAACTCTCACGGAATCGGGCTTGGAGCGCGGCGAGCTTCTGGCGCAGCACGCGGTTCCGGCCTCGCTCATCTCCATGCGCGACATCTGGAAGACCTACGAGATGGGCTCGGAGAAGGTGCATGCCCTTCACGGTGTCTCCTTCGACGTGCAGAAGGGCGAGTACCTTGCCATCATAGGCCCTTCGGGCTCCGGCAAATCAACGCTCATGAACCTGATTGGCTGCCTCGACACGCCGTCTAGCGGCGAGTACTGGATAAACGGCAAGAACGTCTCCGAGATGGATGACGACGAGCTGGCGCGCATACGCAACAAAGAGGTGGGCTTCGTCTTCCAGACCTTCAACCTGCTGGCCCGCGCAACCGCCCTGCATAACGTAGAGCTTCCATTAATCTACGCGGGCATGAGCGCAGGTGAGCGCCACGAAAAGGCCAAGGGGTCGCTCGCCGCAGTCGAGCTTGCAGACCGCATGATGCACCGCCCGAACGAGCTTTCAGGCGGACAGCGCCAGCGCGTAGCCATCGCGCGCGCCCTCGTCAACAACCCGTCCATCCTTCTGGCGGACGAGCCCACGGGCGCGCTCGACACACATACGTCTTACGAAATCATGAACCTCTTCGAGAAGCTGCACTCGGAAGGCAACACCATCATTCTGGTCACGCACGAGCCCGACATAGCCGCCCGCGCGCACCGCGTCATCTCCATACGCGACGGCATGATTGAGAAGGACGAGCGCATCAGGTAAAGACGAAGAAGACAATTAACAGGATAGGGTAAAAAGCGGAAAGGGGAGAAGACAATCTCCCTTTTCCGCTTTTTACCCTTTTCTTGTACTAATCCGCCAGTCAACAAAAGTATACACGTGAGCCCTCTTGTGTCCTCACTCGTTCACACATCTTCCGCGAGGCTTACATAAAACAGTGCTTTTCGGCTCAAATGACTCAATGCGGGCCTAGCGCACGACTGGCATATAGATTGCGCTCTGACGAAATGAAATCCTCGCTGGTAGTGCCCGCCTAGACACCTCTTTTCACCGCACTACCTCTAACAGTCGTTTCTGCCAACCTCTGTTAGCCGATTCCACTTCAGGCAGCGAGTCACATTACGAAGCCCGCCCTCTGGGGCTCATCTCACAACGGAGAAAAGTTATGGCAACCAAGAGTCAACAAAATACAGACACCGGGATTGAGATTAAAGGGAGTAGCGCCAAACAACTTGCCGGCACGAATGTTCAACTGTTCGGCCACGTCACATTTGTAGAAGGCTACGACCTCCCGCAATTTCAAGGCTGTCACGGGCTGGTAGCTCTGCGCGACACGCCGGGCAAGACCGTGGCGGTGATGACGAGCGCGCACAACCTGCAAACGCTTCTGGAAACAGCCTTGACGACCGGCAACCTGATAGCCTTCTCAGGAATTAAGGCCACAAACCCGCCGACCCCGCTCGGCGGAACATGGATTGTAGAGGTCTACCTGATAGACACCATCAATCTCTACGGCTTCAAATAACCCCCCGTCGCGTTTGAAGCAGAGAGAAAAGACAACACACGTTACCGGACAGAAATAACAAAATACCCGCAAGGCTAGTGAAAGCTTTGCGGGTGTTTTGTTGTAAACGCCGGTTGACCTCTTATGATTCTCGCTTTGATACGTATTCGATGAGCTTAACCCAATCAATTTGATTCTCAGTCATGAAGCCAGCCATGAAGTCATGCGTCATTTCATTCACTTTGGCCGCATACTCTTTCTTAAACACCTCGTCCTTCTCTCGCGCTTCCTCATCAATAGGCTTGATAATCTCTCTATATAGGTCATCGTCGCCAGAGATGAAGTGCCAGAATTCCTGCCCGGCATACTTGTAATATTGCTTGTCCGGGTCTGCGTGAGTTTTGAAAGGACGGCGCTCCTGACCATAAATGCAGCCGTTGACGGCAATGATTTCGCTAACGATGCCGCGCGTGCGTAGTGATTCAATGGCAACCTTGAAATTATCGCGCATTCTATTTATCTGATCGCTGTTGCCCCAGTTAGTGCCGGATTTAATGCCGACTATGTAGTATCGTCCGTCTCGCTCAAACTCTAAATCAACGCTTCTCAAATCAGATTTGAATCCGCCGTACAGGGTCTTTGAAATATAGATGGCAAAGCCTTCCATAAGATTGCCGAAGATAGCCTCTTCCTGTGACGAGAGAAAAGCATCCACAATGCCTTTTACCAAATCTCCGGCCAGCTCAATATTTTTCGCTTTGAAGAGGTAAGGATTCTTACGCTTCAATACGCTGCGCAGATTAAGCTCTTTCAGATTGTTCAGTCTGACCTTGTAGAAGGGCGTGATGACGTGTTCAGCAAGATAATCGTGGAAGCGCTGATAAGGCAGGGCCGTCATATTAGCTTTCTTTGTGCGGGAGCTCTTTTCGCGGTGCTCATGTTCGACAGAGCGCTCTGATAATAGTCCTCTTTCAGCTCTATACCGATATAGTTCCTGCCCAGCTCATAGGCCGCAATACAAGTTGTACCGCTTCCCATAAAAGGGTCAAGCACAACGTCCGCCTCTTCAGTAAAGAGCTTTATAAACCATGAAGGCAACTCTTTTGGGAAGGCTGCGCTATGGTTCTTGTTGCCGCATTCGGTGGCCATGTGTAGAACGTTTGTAGGGTAAGCCATCTCGCGTCCAACCCAGTTGGCTATGTTCTTACCAAAGCCGCTCCCGGCCTGCGAATTAAATCTTCTGATGTCGTTCTCGCCTAATTTTTTCAGCCGTGTTTTAGCCCAATCGCCCGTTGGAACCATCACTGCTTCCTGATACATCTTAAACTTCTTCTGTTTTGTGAAATGCAGGCAGCGCTCCCAAGCGTCGCGGAAGCGGTTTGGCCACTTGCCGGGGGCACAATTCTTCTTGTGCCAAAGATACTCTTCCGTCCACAGCCAACCCTGTCTTCTCAGGGCTAATATCAGCTCCAGAACATAAGTGTGACGCTCGCCCCGTACGACCTTCTCCTTGATATTAAGAACAAAGGAGCCATCGTCCTTCAGCACGCGCTTAAGCTCTGCGGCGACCGGAAGAAACCACTCGACATACTTATCCGGATGTACGCCGCCATAGCTGTTTTTACGGCTATCCGCGTAAGGCGGCGATGTGACTATTAAATCAACGGAGACAGCAGGCAAGGTCGGCAAAACATCTAGGCAATCCCCATGATGCAAGCCATTAACTATCCTCTGCAACTCGATATTCATACTCGACAGATGAAAGCAATCAGAGGCGATTTCAATATTTCTTCGTTTTTATATCACAAGCCGGTGCGTCTCGCACGCGGAGAGTTCCCGGCATCGGCCATACAGAAGGCCCTGTAAGTTTTCATTATCACTTACGCTTGCCGCTTATTTAGCAACTCAGATTGCCGACTCCGCCTAAACTTCTGTGCTAGCCGCTTCGTATAAGTAGGTAGCCACCTCGCGCCCGTGCCGGAAAGTTTTGTCTTTGAAGATTTACGATTTACCATTAAAGAGTCATGCCATTTGCCGCCCTGTGGGAATCATTCCGAGTCGCGCTCCTCAGCTTACGCACGAATAAGCTGCGTACGGGCCTGACGCTGATAGGTATTGTTGTCGGCGTGGCGGCTGTGATTGCCGTTGTCACTATCATCAAGGGGCTGGATAAAACTGTGGCCACTACGTTCTCCTCTCAAGGCTCCACGGTCTTTACCGTCAGCAAGCGGCCCATGGTTATTACCTCGCGCGAGGACTTCGTCAAATTCAACCGGCGCAAGGATGTCACCAAAGATGACGCGGAGGCCGTCACTCGTCTCTGCACTTCCTGCTGGCGCACGGGCGTCGCTGCGAACGCTCCTGCCGAGACGGTCAAGCGCGGCGACCAGAAATCGGAGGCGGTGCTGGTCAGAGGCACTACGCTTTCCGTGCTGGACATGGACAACCGCACGATTGCGGCGGGCCGCGCGTGGTCTGACCCGGAAGGGGCGGGCGCGAGCGAGGTCTGCGTGATAGGCACAGACCTTGTGGACAACCTCTTTGGCGGGGCCGCGCCCGAACAGGTCGTGGGCCAGCAGATTCGCATAGCCGGGCGCCCTTTTCACATTGTCGGAGTGGTAGAGCCTCTGGGCAAAATCTTCGGCGTCTCGCGCGACAACGTCATATACATTCCGTTCGAGACTTACCAGAAGATTTACGGCGCGCACGACTCTCTCATTATCTTCGTGCAGGCGCAGTCGGCCGAGCAGTTGGAGCCGGTAGAAGATCAGGTGCGAACGATTATGCGCAATCGTCGCGGCAAGACCTTTAATGATGAAGACGACGGCTTCGCGCTCGAAACGCAGGACGTCTTCCTTGACCTTTATGGCAAAGCCACCTCCAACATCTACATAGTAACTATAGGCGTGGCCGCAATCTCGCTGGTCGTAGGCGGAATCGTCGTCATGAACATCATGCTCGTCTCCGTCACGGAGCGCACCAAAGAGATTGGCATTCGCAAGGCAGTGGGCGCGACGCGCCGCGACATCCTGATGCAATTTCTGATAGAGGCCGTGACGGTGACGGCCATCGGCGGAGCGCTCGGCGTGGGGCTGGGCTTCGGCCTAGCCTACGTCATAGCGTTGCTGATAGGCTTTCCGCTACTGGTCAGCGTCAGCTCGGCAGTCCTCGGCGTCGGCGTCTCTTCAATCGTGGGCATAGTCAGCGGCCTCTGGCCCGCGTGGAGCGCAGCCAAGCTAGACCCTATCGAAGCCTTGAGAGCGGAGTAGATTTCGTAGAAGCGGTATGAGCAGAACGAAAAAGCGCGTTGTCATTATCCTGAGCATTCTGATAGCGCTCGTGGCATTTGAAGCCGGGCGCGAGTACGTGGTTTATCGCATGGAGTCAAACAGGCTGGAAGGCAGCTACTGGAAGTTACAGGGGCGAACCGGCATGACGAAAGACGAGGTTCGCGCCGCGCTCGGAGAGCCGCATCGTGTAGAGGCGGGCGCGACGGACGAGAACTGGTACTGGTACGCTCGCGAATCTCGCGGCCCCGTCTGGAGACTGGTGAGCCGTGGCGGCGGCTACGAGCTTAACGTGCAGTTCGATAAGACGGGCCGCATGCTGGACGTTTACAGCAAGGTGAATTGAAGTGAGATTTGATGACGTTAAAGAATCGGCCCTGATGGCCATAGACACTTTGCGGGCGAATAAGCTGCGCTCGTCGCTCACAATTCTGGGCGTGAGCATAGGCGTCATCACTATCATCTTCATGGTCTCTATCATTCAGGGACTCAACCGGGCCTTCGCGGAGCAGATTGAGGCACTTGGGTCTAATACCATCTTCATCACGAAGTACGACCCGGGCTTCGGACGCCCGCCCGAGATGCGCTCCATGGAGGAGCGGCAGCGCAAGGAGCTGACGATTGAGGACGCGGACGCGATTCGTCGTGAAGCCTCGTCGGTGGCGAGCGTCTCGCCGCTTCACCGTAACATCTCTTCCACGGTGCGCTACGCGGAGAGGCAGACCGACACACCCATCCTTATAGGCGTGACGCCCTACTATGAATTTACTCACTCGTCTTACGTAGGGCGCGGGCGCTTCATTGGCGATATAGACATGCAGGAGCGCTCGAACGTCGCCGTGCTTGCCAAGGATGTCGTGGGCGCTCTCTTTCCGAACGAAGAGCCGCTCGGCAAAGAGATTAAGATTAACGGCACGCCCTTTCTGGTGATAGGCGTGATGGAGCCTATGGGGAATTTCTTCGGCCAGTCACGCGACAACGCGCTCTACATCCCGATTACCACGTTCGACAAGTACTACCCGGATTACACCGCGCCGGGGACGCTTTTCGCCATAGTGGTGCGCCCGAAATCGCGCGCCTTCGTGAAATCTTCAGTAGATGAAATCACGGACATACTGCGGCGGCGACGCCGCGTGCCCGGAGGTGAGCCGAACAACTTCGGCATCTCCACGCAGGACTCTCTGCTGGACATCTACAACCAACTGACGGGAGCGACGGCGCTGGTGCTGACGGCAATCTCCTTCGTCGCGCTCATGATTGGCGGCATAGGCGTGATGAATATCATGCTCGTCTCCGTCACGGAGCGCACCAAAGAGATTGGCATTCGCAAGGCAGTAGGCGCGACCCGCTTTAATATCCTCTCGCAATTTCTGATAGAAGCCGTGGCGCTCACGGCCATAGGCGGCCTCACGGGGCTGGCCGTGGGCGAAGTCTGTAGCCTGTTGATGAACATGTATTCGCCGCTCCCGGCCTACGTGCCACTCTGGGCTATAGCCGTCGGCATAGGCATCTCCGCTCTCGTAGGCATAGTCTTCGGCCTCTGGCCCGCATGGAAAGCCGCTCGCTTAGACCCTATAGAAGCTTTGCGATACGAATAGCTGTGGCGAAACGTCTACAGAATCGGCACAAAAATAACAGCCTACCCGGTGTATCCTCTACGCATCTTAATTGTTATTGTAACCAAACTCCCCCGCCGAGCGTAGAAGCTAGCAGTGAAACTCGCAGAGACTTTAAAACTCGCCGTTGCGGCCATCTGGGCGCACAAGCTGCGCTCCGTCCTGACGCTTCTGGGTATGATTATAGGAGTGACGGCGGTCGTCGTGGTTGTCTCTCTAATACAGGGCTTTAATACCTACATAGACGAGAAGATTGCGGGCATAGGCTCGAAATCCTTCACCGTCCAGCGCTTCAGCTTCGAAGATTTCAAAGACATAGACACCATTAACGCCGCTCAGCGCCGTAACAAGGAGTTGACGCTGGAGGACTATGAGTATCTACGCGCCCGTGCCCAGTTGATTGACAGGATAGGCGTCAAGGCCAACGCCACGCGCTCGCAGATAAAGCACGGCTCGGAGCTTCTGGACGAAGTCCCCGTGAGCGGCACGACTCCGAACATTGCCGAGATAGAGAACATAGACATCGCAGACGGTCGTTATTTCACTGAGACGGAGAACGACTCTGCGGCCCGCGTAGCTTACATAGGCGCTGACGTAGCCAACAAGCTTTTCCCGAACGGGAACTCTCTGGGTCAGGAGATAACCATCTCCGGCATTCCTTACAGAGTGATTGGCGTGGCTACCGTCAAAGGCACTGTCTTTGGGATGCCGCAGGACAACTTCGTGCGACTGCCCCTGAAGACTTACGGCAACAACTTCGGCGGCTTCACTCGCTTCCGGCTGCTCTCTTTTCAGGCCACCTCGAAGACCGACGAGACTTTTAACGACGCGGTCGAAGAGGCTCGATTTCTGATGCGCACCCGTCGCAAGCTCGCGCCAAACGAGAAGGATAACTTCGGGATAGTCACGCCCGACGCCATCACAGGCATACGTGACCGCATCTTCGGCACGATTTCTATCGTGGCGATTGCCGTTCCGGGAATCGCGCTCCTCGTCGGCGGCATCGTCATCATGAACATCATGCTCGTCTCCGTCACGGAGCGCACCAAAGAGATTGGCATACGAAAATCGCTGGGCGCGCGCCGCGTAGATATTCTCAAGCAGTTTCTGGTCGAGGCCGTGACGCTTTCGGCCATAGGCGGCTCAATCGGCGTCACCATCGCATGGCTGGTGGGCCGCGTCTTGACAGCCGTCTTTTTCCCGACCTATCTGTCCGTTGCAGCCGTCATCATAGCCGTTACCGTCAGCGCCGTGATAGGCATTGTTTCCGGCATCTTCCCCGCGTGGAAGGCCGCTAGGCTAGACCCCATCGAGGCGTTGAGAGCGGATTGATGAAGATTCTTCGCGGAGACATTTATGAGAATCTGAAGATGGCGCTGGACACCCTGCGCGTCAATAAGCTGCGCTCGCTGCTGACGGTGGTTGGCGTGGTCATTGGCGTGTGGACTGTGATGGCCATAGCCTCCATCATCAGTGGCATAGACGAATCCGTTAAGCGCGAGATTGAATCCTTCGGGACTCGCTCCATCTATATCACCAAGTTCGACCCGGGCATACAGGTCGGCCGTCGCTCGCGCGAAGAGCGTATGCGAAAGGAGCTTACTTACGAGGACGCTCTGGCCATAAGCGAGCTGCCCGCAGTGGAGATATCCGTTCCTTTTCTGGACATCACCAACAACTTTTTCGGCCAGAAGGTTCTGGTTTCGCGTGAAGGCAAGACCAGCGCGGCTGTAGCCTTGCAGGGGACGTTGCCGGACTTCGAGCGCGCGGGCGTTCAAGTCGTAGTAGAAGGACGCTTCTTCTCGCAGTTCGAGAACGACACGAATCAGGAAGTCTGCGTCATAGGCTCCAAGATAGCGGACGACTTCTTTCCTTTCTCGTCGCCGGTCGGCAACACTCTGGATATAGGCGGGCGCGAGTTTCGCGTAGTGGGAATGCTGCAAAAGCGTGAGCAGTTTTTGGGCGGCGGCGGAAGCGACGACCAGAACAACGTCATCTACGTTCCCTTCAACGTCGCGCGCAAGCTGAAGCCGAACGAGGACGAGATTTATATACTTGCCGTAGGCCGCGTCGGCCAGATGCAAGAAGCGCAGGATCAGATTACAGACCTGCTGCGCGTGCGCAGGCAAGTGCCTTTCGGCAAGCCTAACAACTTCGGGCTTGAGACTGCCGACGCTCTGCTCACAAACTTTCGCGCCATCACGGCTGGCGTAGCCATAGGGATGGTCGTCATCTCGTCCGTAGGCTTGATGGTCGGAGGCATAGGCGTGATGAACATCATGCTCGTCTCCGTCACGGAGAGGACGCGCGAGATAGGTATCAGGAAAGCCATAGGCGCTCGCCGCGCAGACATCCTCATGCAGTTTCTGATTGAGGCGATGACGCTCACCGGCATGGGCGGGCTCATAGGTCTTGGCATGGGCTGGCTGACCAGCCTGCTGATACGACTGTTCGTTCCCTCTTACGTCCCGCTCTGGGCTCCCATAGGCGGCTTCGTAGCGAGCGTAGGCATCGGCCTCATCTTCGGCCTCTGGCCCGCGTGGAAAGCGGCCCGCCTAGACCCCATTGAAGCGCTCAGGTACGAGTAAGTAAAAGCGGGTGACGGGTGTCAGGTGACGGGTTTCGGGGAAAAGAAAAACCACTTCTCTTTCCCGTCACCCGGCACATGGCACCCGTCACCCGCTTTTACTTGTTCTCATCCCATGGGGTTGCCTGTGATGAGCGCCCATGCGATTGCTACGACTGCGCCTACCAGCCAGATAGTGAGCACAACCGCCCATGCCGCGCCGGATGAGAGCTTGGCCACCTTCTGCAAGCCCAGCGAGCCAAGGAACAGGCCGTAGAATTTGAAGACATCGAAGGCCCCCAGAAGAGTCGAAAGCACAGGGTTGGCTTTCGAGTTCACTAGGAAGCTCAGGTTTGCGTGAACGAGCCCGCGCCCCAGCTGCGTGATGTCTAGGTCTTCGGGCGACTTCAGAAAGAGCAGCACGAAGTTGGCCAGCATCGCCAGCAGAAACGGCGGAAGCGTAGAGTACGTCCAGACCGCAAGCGAGCGCGAATAAGTCGTGGATTTCCCCATAGCCATCACGCCCAGCAGGTAAAGCCCCGCCCCCGCCGCGAAAAAGATGGCCATGTTGAAGATGGGTGAGACGTAGGTAATCGCCTTCATAAACGGGTTGCGATAAATATCGAGCATGCGCTCTTTCTGCTCGTCCGACATCTGGTCGGCTTGCGGGTTGTTCTCGACGGCGGAGCGCATTATGTTCTCGTAACCTACGCGCTGGAAGAAGCTGATGGTAAAGATAAGCGTCAGCACCGTGATGATGATGGCCGCCACCAGAAAGCGCGGGCGCGGGCGAAAGGACTCAAAGACGCGAGCCGGGTCGAAGAAGATGCCGGAGAGCGTCTCTGCTGTAGAGAGTTGTGGGCCTTCAAGCTTCTCCGCCTGAGGCGGGAAAGGCGGAGGCGGAGGCGCTACGAAGCCTTGCGCTTCCTGTTCGGAACCGGGGCCAGTCTGTTCACTCATGTTTTTCCTCCAGGCGTTTTAATCCTAAAGAGCGGCGGGTAGTAATTTTAGCTTTTCGAGGCTGAGCGCGTAAATCAATAACTCAAAAAGAGCGCGCACCCTAGTACGCAAGCCGCTTGAGAGATGTTTCAATTGACGAGTGGCCGGTTCTCCAGCCTGCCTGATTACTTGTTAAGCAGCCGTCGGAGCTTCGGCCCAGCCGGGAACGCGTATGCAGGCGACCGTGTGGCCCGGAGAGATTTCGCGCAGGTCTGGGTCAATCTGAGCGCATTCGGGAATCGCTGCGGGACAGCGCGTGCGGAAGCGGCAGCCGGAAGGCGGGTTGATGGGCGTGGGCACGTCACCCTGCAAGACGATGCGCTCGCGCTTGCGGCGCGGGTCTGGAATGGGGATGGCCGAAAGCAGCGCTTTCGTGTACGGGTGAAGCGGCTCGCTGTAAAGCTCGGCCGCGCCTGCAATCTCGACTATGCGCCCTAGGTACATCACCGCGACCCGCGTGGAGATGTGCTCGACCACGGCCAGCCCGTGCGAGATGAAGAGATATGTCAGGCCCAGCTCGTTCTGTAAATCCTGAAGCAGGTTGACGACCTGCGCCTGCACCGAAACATCAAGCGCGGAGACGGGCTCGTCAGCGACAATCAGCTTCGGGTTCAGGGCCAGAGCCCGCGCTATTCCTATGCGCTGGCGCTGCCCGCCCGAAAACTCGTGCGGGTAGCGATTCATGTAGTCCGGGTCAAGCCCCACGCGGCGCAGCAGCTCGGCCACGCGAGCGCGTCTCTCTTCGCCCTTGCCTATGCCGTGAATGACAAGCGGCTCCGCTATGATGTCGCGCACGCGCACGCGTGGATTGAGGCTCGCGTAAGGGTCTTGAAAGATAATCTGCATCTCGCGCCTGAGCGCCCTCAGCTCGCTTCCGCTCGTGGCAATCACGTCGCGCCCCTCGAACTTGACTTCCCCACTCGTAGGCTCAATCAGCCTCAGCAGGCAGCGACCGACGGTTGATTTACCGCAGCCCGATTCTCCTACCAGTCCCAGAGTCTCGCCTTGAAGAATCTCAAAGGTGACGCCGTCAACGGCGCGCACCACGTCGTCGCTTCCTTCTACCGGAAAATGCTTGACGAGAGCGCGCACGCGCACAAGCTCTTCGCCGCGCGCGCCTGTTTGGCGGGCGGCGCTCGCTTCGCGCTCCGGCACGCTCGCGGCTCCCGGCCTTAAATCGAAATTCAGCCCTTCACTCACCGGCGCTCGCACGCTCCTTCCTGTGGTCTGCTTCTACTGCTGCGGCCAAGTCGAACAGCACGCAGCGCACCGCGACCCCGCCCTCCAGTTGATAAAGCGGAATGACTCCTTCCGTGCAGCGCGGCATCCGATGCTGGCAGCGCGGCGCGAAGTGGCAGCCGGTGGGCAGCGCCGTAGGGCTCGGCACGATTCCCTCAATCGTCTCAAGCCGCTCCTTCTTCTCCACGTGCTCCATCGTCAGCTTGGGCACGCTTCGCAACAAGCCCTCGGTGTACGGATGCTTCGGTCTGGCGAACAGCTCTTCGACGGGTGACTCTTCGACTATGCGGCCCGTGTACATCACGGCCACGCGGTCTGCGACTTCAGCCACGACTCCGAGGTCGTGCGTGATGAGCAGCACGGCAAGCTCCCTTGTCTTTCTAAGCTCGTCGAGCAGCTCAAGAATCTGCGCCTGAATCGTCACGTCTAAGGCCGTCGTTGGCTCGTCGGCAATCAGCAGCTTAGGGTCGCAGGCCAGCGCCATGGCAATCATCACGCGCTGGCGCATCCCGCCCGAAAGCTGGTGCGGGTAATCGTCCACGCGCCTCGCCGGGTCTGGAATCGCCACTTCGCTCATCGCTTCAATCGTGGCTTTGCGCGCCTCCTGCTTTGAAAGCTTTCGATGTAGACGCAGCGCCTCGCCTATCTGCTCTCCGACTGTAAAGACAGGGTTGAGCGAGGTCATGGGGTCTTGAAAAATCATGGCGATGTCGTCGCCGCGAATCTCCCGCATGCGCGCGTCCGAGAGCTTGAGCAGGTCTGCGCCGTCGAACAGTATTTCGCCCGAGACAATCTTTCCCGGCGACGAAATCAAGCGCATGACCGAAAGAGCCGTGATGGATTTACCGCAGCCGGATTCTCCCACAAGCCCCAGCAGCTCGCCCTTGTTCAGATGAAAGCTCACGCCGTCCACCGCTCGCACGAGCCCGGCGCGCGTGGGAAACTGCGTCTGCAAGTTTCTGACTTCGAGTAGATGCGACATAATCTAAGAATTAATCTACGGCCGATTGTAAACGAAACGGAAAGCGTAGGCGAGTTCGACGGGCGGCAAATTTGAAGATGAATTAAGACGGCCTGTCCTGCTCGGCGGGCCTGAGCGTCGTGAGGTAGCCTGCCAGAAGGCCGAAAAGAATGATTCCGGCGTAATCACACAGCAGGTCAACCGGGTCAAAGCTTCTGTAGCGCACGAAAATCTGCGAGAACTCTTCAAGGGTGACCACGACCGCCACGACGAGGCTGCCTGTGAGAAGGCTCAGCTTCCCAATCCTCGTCTTGCGGCACGAGAGCGCCAGGTTGACCAGAAGCGACAGAACGCCCATCAGAAGAAAGTGGCCCGCCTTGTCGGCGTAGGGCGTTTGGCGCACCACGCGGAAGATGAACTGGTACTGCTTATGGTCTGCCATAAAAACCAGCAGCGCCAGAAAGAGGGCGTAAACGATGGCCAGATGCTTTAACTTCATAAAACTTGGAGGGCCCGCGCGCCAATTTTTGCAGTCCGATGCGATTGTAGTATAAGACGGAAAACTTCCGGGAGCGCGAAATCGAATGTATCTGGTGCAGCTACTTATTCCGCTTTACGACAACGAAGGCCGGGTCTTCGACAAATCCATGCTGGATATGGTGCGCGATGAATTGACCGAGCGCTTCGGAGGCGTCACTACCTACCGCCGCTCTCCTGCCGAAGGGCTATGGCAGGAAGATTCCGGTCAGGTTACGCGCGACGAGGTTGTGATTTATGAAGTGATGACGGAAGAGCTTGACCGCGCCCGTTGGAAGCACTACGGGAAAGAACTGGCCGAGCGCTTTCAACAGCAGGAGATGATGATGCGCGCAATCGCGGTCGAGCGGCTTTAGGCTCGCGGAAACTCCGCCGCCGCCATCACTCTTTCGGCCTGTTGGAAATGGCGGCGCTCGTGCGTGACGATTATGCGGTAGCCGTCGAGCAGGCTGTAGATGACGGCTGAAGAGATGGGTGACGTGATGATTATCTTATCAAGCTCAAGCGGCTCCGTTGCCTTCATCAGCCGCATCAACTCGTCCTGATGCAGGACGAAGCGGCTCATGACTTGGCCGTCAACATCGCTCGCGGCAGGCACGAATCCCTTTCGCGCCTTCACCTTTCGCGCCGACTCTGGACTGACCGCGCCCAGCACCAGCTTTGCGAATAAGCCCGGCAAAAGGGGCACGCGCTCCCACAATCTTGTCTGCTGCCGGCCCGCAGCGATTTTCTCCAGCACTGGAAAGTAAGGCCGGTTGGTCAGTATCAGATGGTCGAAGCACTGGCCTATGCTCCACTCTTCGGCGCTAGGCTTCCAGTTAAGCTGCGCGGGCGAGAGCTGGCCGAAGGCGGCTGCGGCCTCGTCACGAATCGTTCCGGCCTCGGCAATCAAAGCCGGAAGATTGCCCGTCTTAAGATTGCTGCTCATTTTATACCGTCACGGCCTCTCTATATTCGCCCCAGACGCGGCGTAGGCGGTGGCTGATTTCGCCAACCGTGACGAGTGATTCGACGCAGTCGAGTATGCGCGGCAGCAGATTTTCCGTGCCGCGCGCAGCCTCTTCTAGCCGGACGAGCGAGGTTTCGGCCCTTTCGTGGTCGCGCCGCTCGCGCAAAGCCTGAACGCGCTCAATCTGCGCCTGCTCTATAGAAGCATCCACGCGAAGCGTAGGAATGTCCGTCTCCTCTGCTACCTGAAAGCGGTTGACGCCGACGACAATCTCATCGTTCGACTCGACTGCCTTCTGATACTTGTAGGCGGCTTCCTGAATCTCACGCTGCACGTAGCCGCTCTCTATGGCGCGCAGCATCCCGCCCATAGCGTCTATCTTCTCTATGTAATCATTTGCGCGCCGCTCAATCTCGCCGGTCAACTGCTCTATCGCGTAGGAGCCAGCGAGCGGGTCAACCGTGTCCGCCACGCCCGACTCGAAGGCTATGACCTGCTGCGTGCGAAGCGCAAGGCGGGCGGCCTCCGCCGTCGGCAGCGCCAGCGCCTCGTCCATAGAGTTGGTGTGAAGCGATTGTGTCCCGCCCAGCACGGCCGCCAGCGCCTGAATCGTAGTGCGTACCACGTTGACATCCGGCTGACGCGCCGTGAGCGTAGAGCCCGCCGTCTGAGTATGAAAGCGCAGCATCAGTGAGCGTGGGTCGCGCGCAGAGAAACGCTCGCGCATGATGCGCGCCCAGAGGCGGCGAGCCGCTCGAAACTTCGCTATCTCTTCCAGAAGATTGTTGTGCGCGTTGAAGAAGAAGGAGAGACGAGGCGCGAACTCGTCAATTTTGAGCCCGGTTGAGAGCGCGGCTTCCACGTAGGCTACGGCGTCCGCGAGCGTGAATGCCACTTCCTGCACGGCTGTCGAGCCGGCTTCGCGTATGTGATAGCCGCTTATGGAAATCGTGTTCCAGTTCGGCACCTCTCGCGCGCAGAAGGCGAAGGTGTCCGTCACAAGCCTTAAGGAAGGCGCTGGCGGGTAGATGTATGTGCCGCGAGCTATGTACTCCTTCAGGATGTCGTTCTGGATTGTGCCGTTGACCTTTTCGAAAGAGACGTTCTGCTTTCGTGCTACGGCAAGGTAAAGACAGAGCAGGGTGGAAGCGGTCGCGTTGATGGTCATCGAAGTCGAGACGGAATCGAGCGGGATGCCCTCGAAGAGCCGCAGCATGTCTTCCACGGAATCAATCGCCACGCCGACCTTGCCGACTTCGCCTGCTGCCAGCGGGTCGTCCGAATCGAGCCCTATCTGCGTCGGGAGGTCGAAGGCCACGGAGAGGCCCGTGGTTCCCTGCTCAAGCAGGTACTTGTAGCGCGCATTCGATTCCTCTGCGGTCGCGTACCCTGCGTACTGCCGCATAGTCCAGAAGCGCCCGCGATACATGTTGGGGCGGATACCGCGCGTGTAAGGATATTCGCCGGGCGCGGCCAAATCGCGCTCGTAATCCACGGCATCCGTATTTGAAGGATTGAAATCCGTGGGCAGCTCTATGCCTGAGCTGGTTTCGAAATGGACGCGCCGCTCGGCGCTGGTCTTCGTTGCCATAATCTAGTAACGCACCACCGAAGGACAGGATTCCCTGTCTAATCAATCCTGTGCGAAGGGCTCAAAGCGTAGCACAGTGCATTTAAGCCTAGCAACGAAAGGGAAATGTAGAGTTGACCCTGCGTGCTTCGGTCGCTTAGCATCAAGTGAACGGAAGCATTGTGTTATCTCTCTCTTTTAACCAGACCGAGGGGGCTGTTGCAGGTGGACATCAACGACGAGGCCAAACAGATTGTAGAAGAATTGGGCGCGGCGATTAACTCCGCCGTTGAAAGGTCTTCGGAAGTCGCGCTAGCCATCGGCCGCCTGCGCGACGTGGGCTACGAGTTGGAGCTGACTCTGAGGCTTGAAATCGGCCTCCGGCGGTTGAATAGACAGATGGAATCTACTGAAGAAGTGTCGCTTGAGCTGACGGACGACGACATGCGAACGCTGCGGCGCATGAAGATTCGCATAGACGACATGGAATAGATGCTGCTCGTTAAAGCTCCTCTCATATCTGCTACGTAGCGGCTAAGCGCTGCCGATGGCTGCCGTCTTTGCCTACATTCAGGCGATGTGTTATCTTCTCAGGCTTCAGTTTACTTAATTTTTTCCGCTTATTGGACAAGAACCCGAAGAGGAGTCAAGCTAAAAGAGTATGGTTACGCCTAATGGTAATTTAACGGACGGGCAGGTCGCCGGACGCGTCGTGCAGATTATTGGCCCTGTCGTAGACGTGGAGTTTGAAGAACATCACCTGCCGCCTATTTATCAGGCGTTGCGCGTGACGAGCGAGGGCTTCGACGTGCCGACGCCCATCAATGTCATCTGCGAAGTGCAGCAGCATCTGGGCGAAGGCCGTGTGCGTACCGTCTCCATGCTGCCTACGGACGGCATGGTGCGCGGCATGAGAGCCATAGACACGGGCGGCCCCATCACAGTGCCCGTGGGCGAAGGGACATTGGGCCGCGTGCTCAACGTGATAGGCGAGCCCGTGGACAACCTAGGGCCGGTCAAGGCCGAGCAGCGCTATCCGATTCACCGCCACGCGCCGGACTTTGACGAGCAGGCGACCGAGCTACAGATGTTCGAGACGGGCATCAAGGTCATTGACCTGATACAGCCCTTCCTTCGCGGCGGCAAAATCGGCCTCTTCGGCGGCGCGGGCGTCGGCAAGACCGTGCTCATCATGGAGCTGATAAACAACATCGCCAAGGCTCGCTCCGGCTTCTCCGTCTTCGCCGGGGTAGGCGAGCGCACGCGCGAGGGCAACGACCTCCTGCGCGAGATGGTCGAGTCCAAGGTTATCAACTTCGGGGAGAGCTTCTATAACAATCTGGAAGAGACGGGCGAGTTCGACATGACCAAGGTGGACATGAAGGCCATCGAAGAGTCCAAGGTCGCGCTCATCTACGGGCAGATGACGGAGCCGCCGGGCGCTCGTCTTCGCGTGGCTCTTTCGGGCCTGACGGTCGCAGAATATTTCCGCGACCAGGGCATGGACGTGCTGCTCTTCGTGGACAACATCTTCCGCTTTACGCAGGCGGGCTCCGAAGTCTCCGCGCTTCTCGGGCGCATGCCTTCGGCGGTCGGGTATCAGCCGAACCTCGCCTCAGAGATGGGCGAGATGCAGGAGCGCATCACTTCCACCAAGACCGGCGCTATCACTTCGATTCAGGCCGTGTACGTGCCTGCGGACGACTACACAGACCCCGCGCCCGCGACCACGTTCGCGCACCTAGACGCCGTGACCGCGCTCTCGCGCCAGATTGTGGAGCTTGGCATTTATCCTGCGGTTGACCCGCTCGCCTCAAGCTCGCGCATCCTTGACCCGCGAATAGTTGGCGAGGAGCACTACAACACGGCGCAGGCCATCAAGCAGATTTTGCAGCGCTACAAAGACCTTCAGGACATCATAGCGATTCTCGGGCTGGACGAGTTGTCGGACGAAGACAAGCTGATTGTGGCGCGCGCCCGAAAGGTTCAGCGCTTCTTCTCGCAGCCCTTCTTCGTCGCCGCGCAGTTCACCGGCCTCGAAGGCAAGTACGTCAAGCTGGAAGACACCATCCGTGGCTTCCGCGAAATCATAGAAGGCAAGCACGACGACCTTCCCGAACAAGCCTTCTACCTCGTAGGCACCATAGAAGAGGCACAGGAGAAGGCCAAACAAATCGCCGCCGGAGGATGAAAAAGCAGCGACAAGTGACGAGCGACAAGTTAGAACTTCTTCTTGCTTGTCGCTCGTCACTTGTCACTCGTCACTGTTGTTATGGAACAGATTCGATTGGAAGTGGTGACGCCGGAGCGGCGCGTGCTGGCTGAAGATGTGGATGCCGTCTACGTTCCGGGCGCGAATGGTGAGCTTGGCATATTGCCGGGGCACACGCCGCTCATCTCTCAGTTGCAGACGGGCGTGCTCTCCTACACGCAGGGCGACAGAACCAGACGCCTGCACGTGTCCGGCGGGTTCGTGGAAGTCAATCGTGACCGCGTGAGCGTGATGGCCGAAGTGGCCGAAAGGCCGGAAGAGATAGACGCTGCGCGGGCGCGAATTGCGCGCGAGCACGCCGAGAAGACCCTGAGCGCGTGGAGCGGCACGGAAGAGGATTTCGAGAAAGCTCGCGCAAGGCTGGAGCGCTCCATTGTTCGCCTTCAACTGACTACGGGCGAGACGCTCGGACGCTAGGCCGGGCCTGTCAACAGGCGTTTCGAAGCGCTTTCACTCGCCCGTGCCGTTGCATCTCTCTATACACTTGTCATACTGCTTGTTGGCGTTCTCCTTACACTTGTCACGCACGGCTTCGGGCAGCTCATCGCATTTAGCATGTTTTTTGTCGCGTGTTTCGCGGCATTCTCCGGCGCAGTCCGCAGGCGTCAAGGCTCTGACGCGGCTCGCCGTCCCTATGCCAATGGCCAAGACCGTCAAAGCAATCATAACTGCTGCTAACAATAAATAGCGGCGCCGGGTTCTTATAAAGGAACTCATTTCTCACCTCTCAGATTCTGTCTCTCAAACTTGGGAAGATTTTGCGGCCCCGTCCGTCTTGGACGGAAGTTGAAGGCGGCGTGGCTTCGTGAGCAAGTCTCAACGGGCGCGAGGCTTTTTCAAGAGCGGTCGCAAAAATCGGCGGGCACGATTATCTTTCCTTACCAGCGCGCAGTCAAACTTTTTGCCCCATGAAACACCAAATATTTCTTGTTTCATGCTTGAAACAATGGCCCGAACGCGGTATAATGCGTTTCGTCTTAAGTGGCGTACAAAGAGGTCAAGGAAGGGTTTCAAGCAAGTCATGCCAGAGAGCAAGGAAACAGTTATTAAGGACGAAGAGGTGCGCGCCGTAGCGGGCGAGGCCACGCCGGAAGATTCCGAGGCTGAGCCTTCTTTGCGCCCTCGCCGCTTGGCCGAGTACATAGGTCAGGCCAGAGTCACGAACAATCTCAAAATCTTTTTGAAGGCCGCGCGTGCGCGCCGAGAAGCGCTGGATCACGTGCTCTTCTCCGGCCCGCCGGGACTGGGCAAGACGACTTTAGCCAACATCATAGCGGCAGAGATGCAGGCGGAATTAAAGTGCGTCGGAGCGCCTTCGATTGAGCGCGGCGGCGACCTAGCGGCCATCCTGACGAACCTGCAAGAGGGCGACGTGCTCTTCATTGACGAGATTCATCGTCTCAAGCCGCAGATTGAAGAAGTCCTCTACCCTGCGATGGAGGACTACCATCTGGACATCATGATAGGACAGGGGACGGCCGCCCGCTCCATCAAGCTTGAGCTACCGAAGTTCACTCTGGTCGGAGCTACGACGCGGGCCGGTCTTATCACCGCTCCTTTGCGCGGGCGATTCGGCATAGTTCATCATCTGGACTTCTACACACAGCAGGAGCTTGAAATCATAGTCCATCGCTCGGCTGAGATTCTGAGCGTGGAGATTGAAGCAACGGGCGCGAGCGAGATAGCGCGGCGCGCACGCGGGACTCCGCGCATAGCCAACCGTTTGCTCCGCCGCGTGCGCGATTATGCCGAAGTCCTGAGCGACGGGCGCATCACGCAGCAGATAGCAAAGCGCGCACTGGACGAGATGGAAGTAGACCGCTACGGGCTGGACGAGATTGACCGCAAGCTGCTGAGCATCATCATAGAGAAGTTCGACGGCGGCCCGGTGGGCGTGGGCACCATCTCGGCCAGCTTGAGCGAAGAGCGCGAGTCAATCGAAGAGATAATAGAGCCGTACCTGATTCAGATAGGCTTTCTCAATCGGACGCCGCGAGGCCGTATGGTCACGCGCGCGGCCTACAAGCACATGGGCGTGGCGCGTCCCAAGCCTGAACAGGGCGTGCTCGCAAGCTGATTAGAGAATCAACGAGTTTCGGTCGGCAATTTTGACTGGCCGAAAAGAACCGGGGCAGCCGGGGTGGAAGCGGATCGGGAGCCATTTCCATTCTTGCGAGCCCCGGTGTTTATTTTAGAGCCCGGCCCTCAGAGCCTTCAGCTCTTGTTCCCTGCCCTGACGGCTTCCAGCATCTCGCGCACAGCCGCTTCCAACCCTTTGAAGATTGAGCGAGCTATGATGTGGTGGCCAATGTTGAATTCCGTAATCTCTTCTATGGCTGAGACGGCGGCGACGTTCCTGCGCGTGAGGCCGTGACCGGCGGCGACTCTGAGGCCGTACTGAGAGGCTAGCGTGGCCGCTTCTCTTAAGCGGCGTAGCTCCTGCGCGGCGCTGAGCGCGCCTTCCGTGTGAAAGGCGCTGGCACCCAAAGTTGCCTTGGCATACTCCGAAGTGCAAAGCTCCACCTGCTGCGCGGCCACCTCATGCGCGGCCTCTATCTGATGCGGGTCGGGGTCTACGAAGAGGCTGGCGGTGATTCCGCCCTGTCTTAACCGGCTGACGGCGGCGCGCACCATAGAGAGATTGGCGCGCACGTCCATGCCGCCTTCGGTCGTCACCTCGTTCGGCTTCTCGGCTACGAGCGTCACGGCGTCGGGCCGCACGTCGAGCGCGATTTTCATCATCTCTTCCGTGGCGGCCATCTCCACGTTCAGGTAGGTAGTGACGACGCGGCGAAGCTGATAGAGGTCGTCGTCCTGTATGTGCCTGCGGTCAGTCCTTAGATGAACAGTGATGCCGTCCGCGCCCGCCTGCTCGCAGGCGATTGCGGCAGCTATCAGGCTCGGCTCAGGCGCGCGCCTTGCCTCCCTAACCGTAGCTACGTGGTCTATGTTTACGTTAAGCCGCGCCGTCATAATTCGCTCACTTCAGACAATCGCGGAAGCCTGCTCTCATTTGTCGGCAGCGTGCGATGCTTCCTGAGCGAGCTTGATGGCTTCCGAATAAACGCCTCTCTTCGCGGCGCTTCGTATGTCGCGTACTTCGTTGAACATGCGCAGGCTGTCTCGCATGACGCTTATCTTGCTGCCATCGTTGTGATCCCAGCGCACGGGAACTTCAGCCAGGCGCAGCCCCGCAAGCTGCGCTACATAGAGCAGCTCTACGTCGAAGCCGAAGCGGTCTATGCGCGCCGCCTCAACTATCGAGCGGCAGGTGCTCATGCGAAAAGCCTTGAAGCCGCACTGTGTATCCCAGAACGGCATGCCCGTAGCCACGCGAACCACTATGTTAAAGACTTTCCCTCCCTGCTCGCGCCGCCAAGGTTGATGCACGCCAATCAGGGCGCGGTCTAAGGCGCGCGACCCGAAGGTCACGTCCTGCTCTCCCTGCTCTATGGGACGCACCAGCTTCGGAGTCTCCGTGATGGGGGTCGAGAGGTCTGCGTCAGAGAAAAGAGCTATGGGAGCCTGCGCCGCCAGCATCCCCGTGCGAACCGCGTAGCCTTTGCCGCGATTCTGCTCGTACCTGATGCAGCGAGCGCTCACCTGCCCGCGATGAGCGAAGCTCTGCTCCGCGACTTCCGAGGTGTGGTCACTTGAGCCGTCGTCCACGACTATCAATTCCCCGTTAGGGACTTGCTCGTGCATGTAATCCAGAATGGTGTGAAGCGATGCGCCGATTCGCGCCGCCTCGTTAAAAGCCGGAACGACTATGGAAAGAGAAGGAGCCATCTTTAGCTAGTGAATGTTAAATGGTGAATAGAAAGACGGGTTCGTCTATTCACGATTTACTATTTACCATTCACCTCTGTTATATTTGGGATACGTGCCGTCTTCTTTCTACGGTTATATAGCACGGACGGCGCGTAGAGTTATCGGAGCATACCATGAGCAAGCAGTTTCTCATAGTCGCAGCCGCCATCTTCATCACGGCCACCGTCTTGGGCGGCGCGCTCGGAACCAACGCGCGCCATTTCAACGCGCCGGCCAAGGGCGCGGCCTCTACAGCCGAGCAGATTGAAGGCGATTATCAGGAGGCTATCAGCGTAGTCGGAAGCAACTATGCCGGCGAAGTTGACTACGAAAAGGCGACGCAGGCTTCCATTCAGGGCATGCTCTCAACGCTCGACCCGCACTCGATGTATTTTACCCGCAACGAGTTTAAGAAGCTCAAGGAAGACCAGGACTCGCGCTTCTACGGCATAGGCGTGACCATACTCCAGCACCGCGACGGCGTTTACGTGCAGTCGGCTGTGAAAGGCACACCGGCCGAGAGGGCGGGCCTGCGCTACGGCGACCGAATCCTTGAGGTTGACGGCAAGGACGCGCGTGAGTGGACTAGCGAGCAAGTATCCAAGAACGTGCGCGGCGACCGTGGCGAGCCGGTACGCATAAAGGTGGGCCGCGCCGGATTGAGCGAGCCCCTGACCTTTACCATAGTGCGCGACGCCGTGCCGCTTCCCTCCATCAGCAATACTTTCATGGTACGTCCGGGCATCGGCTACATAGGTCTGACGCGAGGCTTCCAGCACACCACAGGCGAAGAGCTCAACGAGTCAATCAAGAACCTGAAAAGTCAGGGCATGCGCCAGCTTGTGCTTGACCTGCGCAACAATCCCGGCGGGCTCCTAGACCAAGCCATTGACGTGGCGAGTGAGTTTCTGCCGCGCGGGCAGGTGGTAGTATCCGTGCGCGGGCGCGAGTACGAGCAGTCCATTATGTATCGCTCGAAGGGTACAGACCCGGAAGAGTTTCCGATTGTCGTGCTGATTAACCGCAACTCCGCTTCGGCTTCGGAGATAGTAGCGGGCGCGATTCAGGATCACGGTCGCGGGCTGGTTGTAGGCGAAACCAGCTTCGGCAAGGCTCTCGTGCAGCGCGTCTACCAGTTGCCGCTCGGCGCCGGCCTGACGCTGACGACCGCCAAGTACTACACGCCCTACGGCCGCTCCATTCAACGCAGCTACGCGAGCGGCTCGCTCTACGATTACTACACGCGGCACGACGCGGACGAAGACAACAACGCGAGCTCGAACGCTCAGGCCGCGCCTTCTCCGAACGCACAGCCTACGCCGCAGCCGACGCCGCCTCCCGGCCCTGCCGTCAAGACTGCCGGCGGGCGCGTCTTCTACGGCGGCGGCGGCATCACGCCCGACGTTGAAGTTAAGCCGCTCAACGCCTCGCCGCTTCGCGGGCGCATAGCTGAGGCAGCTTTCCAGTTCACGCGCCAGCTCGTCGCGGGAGAGATACAGGGGCTCGAATCCTACAAGATTGAGAAGACCGAGTACGGTCACGTCCTGCGCTCCACGGACTACCCTGTCACGGACAAGGTGCTGGAAGCCTTCCGCGCCTTCCTTCGCAAAGACCCTACGCTTGGAGTTCAGCCTGCTCAGGTTGACGAAGAGCTTGACTTCGCACGCCTGCGCGTGCGCGATGAGATAATCACCGCCGCCTACTCCACGGACGCAGGCAGCCGAGTCCTGCTCGAAAGCGACCCGCAGGTGCTTCGCGCCATAGAGCTTCTGCCCGACGCCAAGCGGCTGGCCGAAAGCATACGCAACGGCGCAATCCTGAGCTGAAGCAAGCAAGAGCTAAGCCCCTTGCCTTCCGAATCACTCGAACGCCTTTTAGAGAGGCTTGAAGAATTGAAGCGCCCGAGCGGCGTTGAAGAGAACTCTGCGCGGCTGCTGAAGCTTCTCGCGCGGCTTGAGCGTAGAAGCTTCACGGATGCCGACGCGCTGATACGCTTTCACGAGGGGCTGCTTTTCATGCGCGCTTATCCTCAAAGCGCCCGTCACCTGCGCGAAACCGAGCGCCTTCTCTCCTCCTTCAAACAGCGCGTAGATAGGCTCGGCGCATCCGGCGCAGACATGTGGCCTTTCTCGGAGCCTGACGCGTCGGGCATTGCGGGCACGTCCTTCTCGGCTCTCTTCAGCTACGAGGTGGTGCGCGAGATTGTGCGTCTCTTCCCCTCCGAGACATCCATTGACTGGGACGGCTATGAGGAGTTCGAGCGCTTTGCGTCTGTCGCCAGAAAGTTCCTGCCGCTCGTGGAAGAGAACGCCTACGTGGAGCCGCGCTTTCCCTTTCCGGAATGGCTGCGCGCCGCGTGTCCCGCAGGGGAAAGTGAGCTTGCGTGGCTCTTGAAGCGCTTCGAGCAGTTGGACGCAGCCGGAGATGAGAAGTCATCGCTCTTTAACTCGCTGAAGCTCTGGCTGCGCTGGGAGTTTCGCGGCGGCAACCGCACGCGCACGCGAATGAGGCTCCGCGCGCGAAAGATTTTCTATCACGACGCGCCACTCAAGCATCGGCGCGACGTATCGCTTGAGCGCGAGTTGCAGGCACCGCCGTTGCCGGTTCGGAAACTGACGCGCGCCGAAGGGCAGGAGCTTCTGGACATGGGACTCACGACGATGGCAGCGCGTTACAGGGAGCTGCACGGCTTCACCTTCGGGGATGCCGCGAGCTTCACTTGCGCCGAAGCGGGTCGCGGCGTGGAGTTTCTGTTGTGGGGCGTGCCGCCGGAACATCGCCTGCCGACTCTGGGTTATCACGCGGCGCTCATCCTGAAGAACGGCGTGCCGCACGGCTATGCCGAAGCGCTCTCGCTTTTCGAACGCTCCGAGGTGGGACTGAACCTCTTCTACACATTCCGCGAGGGCGAGTCCGCGTGGATATACGCCCGGCTGCTACGCCTCTTTAGACAGCTTCTGGGAGTGACGGCCTTTTCGATTGACCCGTACCAGTTGGGATTTCACAACGAGGAAGGCATAGCTTCGGGCGCTTTCTGGTTCTACAGGAAGCTGGGCTATCGTCCCGTGGAGCCTGAGCTTCTCAAGCTGGTCTTAGCGGAAGAGAGACGCATCGAGCGGCGCAAAGAGTACCGCACGCCCGCCGCCACTCTGCGCAGGCTCGCAAGCGGCCACGTGCTTTACGAGTACGGGCGCGGGAAGGACGACAGGCGCGAGTGGGATGGCTTTCACATGAGGAATCTAGGCCTAGCCGTACAGCGCCGTATGCGAGAGCGCTTCAAAGGCGACTCGCGGCTGATGCGCCGTGCTTCAATACGGAAAGTCTCACACGCGCTCGGCCTCCGCCCGGACATTCTCAGCGAAGATGAAGGACGCGCACTTAGCGATTGGTCGCTCATCATCTCGCTCATCCCCGGCCTTTCAGGCTGGAGCAATGATGAGAAGAGCGCTCTGGTTGATATAGTTCTGGCCAAGGCCGGGCGGCACGAGACACGATACCTGCGCCTGCTGCGGAAGCATAGCAGGCTGCGCGAGGCCATCATACGGCTTGGAGGAGGAAGACCGTGGACAGATGACAGCCGCTCGCAGGTTAGAGGTTAGTAATTATCTAGTAGTGGGTCAGTTAGAAATCTAAACAAGTAATTCTCACCGCAGAGGCGCAGAGAGACGCAGAGGTTTACGCAGAGAGTTGAAAGCTTTTCTCTGCGCCTCTGCGGTGAATGGTTTTGAAATTGACCCACCCTAATTATCTTTTACCTTTTGCCTTTCTGTGAGATGCTTGTGTCGAAGCTTTTGGGAGGAGAGAGACTGTATGCGATGTGCGCGGCTTGAGACTTCATGGCTTCTTGTTGTTGCTTCTCTTCTGCTGTTTCTGACGGCCGGCGGCGTGCAGGCGCAATCGGGAAGGCGCGCCGCGAAACCGGCCAGCCCGTCCGTGCCCGCGCCTACGCCGCAGCCTGAGCAGCCGGCGCAGCCCAAAACGCCCAAGCAGCCTCAAATCTCCCTGCTGGTACTGAGCGACATCTCGCAGAACATAAACTTCTCAATCGCGTCGCCCGAGCGTATAGCCAGATGGGTTGGCAAACGATTGAGGGACGCTTCGGCGCTGGCCGTGGCGGAAGGCGAGAGCGTCTCGCGCAAAGAAGCTATCAATCGGGCCAAGGCTGCGAAGGAAGGCTTCATCATTTTCCTTCAAATTGACCAGATGGGCTACTTCACTACCGCGCCCGGCTCGGCCCGCCCGAACTTCGATGACATGCGCATCAACTACTACATATTTGAGCCCGTGACGGGGAAGGCAAAGAACTCCGGCGTGGTCTACATGAAGGATAGAGGCAGCATTATAGGTATAGGTCGCGGGCAGGGCTTGCCCGTCTGTTACCCCGGTATGAACCGGGACGATTACATACTGATTCAAGCCAGCCTTGAAGTCGCCAGCCGCATCATGAACGCGCTCAGCGTGAGTGCCGGGCCGCCCTGTTCTTAGGCAAGAGGGCGGTCAGAGAGCCTGTCTAATTTTCCTACCTCTTTTTTCAGTCAGCTACGCGGGCGATGACGCATTTCAGGTAGTAAGTCTCGGGGACGCCGAAGAGTACCGGATGGTCGCTCGATTGCGCACGCTTTTCAATTAGCTGTAGACGGCGGCGCGCGTCCACGGCTGCCGCGCCGACAATCTCAAGGAACATCTCTTCCGACATGTGATACGAGCAGGTGCAGGTGATGAGGACGCCGCCCGGCTCCAGCATCTTCAGGGCGCGCAGGTTTATCTCCTTGTAGCCGCGCGAGGCGGCGCGCACGCTGCCCCGGTTCTTTGCGAACGCCGGAGGGTCTAGCACGATTGTACCGAAGCGGCGGCCTTCCCCCTCCATCTCGCGTAGCGCGTCGAAGACGTTAGCTTCGCTGAAAGTGACGTTCTCTGCGCCGTTCAATTCGGCGTTCCTGCGCGCGGCCTGAACGGCGTCCGCAGAAATATCAAGACCCAGCACGCTCTCGCACGCGGATGCCAGATGAAGGGCGAATGCGCCGTTGAAGGTGAAGCAGTCGAGCGCGTGGCCCCATGCGTGAGAGCGTGCGGCCAGCCGGTTCTCGCGCTGGTCAAGGAAGGAGCCGGTCTTTTGTCCGCCGAGAGGCTGAACGCGAAAGCGTATGCCGTGCTGAATTATCTCAAGCTCTCCCGGCGCGTCGCCGTAAATCGTGCCGACGCTCATCTCCAACCCTTCTAGCTGGCGCACGCGCACGTCGTTGCGCTCAACGATGGCGCGGGGCCGCAGCTCTTCCACCAGCAGCTCAACCAGCATCTCCTTGACGCACTCGGTTCCCTGCGAGAGGGTCTGCAAGACCAGCACGTCGCCGTAAGCATCCACTATGAGCGAAGGCAGCAGGTCGCCTTCGGAGTAGACCAGACGGCAGGCGTTCGTGTCCGGGCCAAGCTCCGCCCGCCGCCGACCGATAGCTTCTCTTAAACGCTTGCGCCACCACTCGCGGTCAATCTTCTCATCAACGGTCGTCAGAAGGCGCAGCGAGATTTCCGAGCGGTCGCTATAGAGAGCCCGGCCCACGAAGCGCCCGCGCTCGTCAAGAACGCTCACCACGACGCCGCCCGCAGCGCCCTTGGTGTCGGCCACGTCCGACTTGTAAATCCATAGATGACCTGAGCGCACGCGCTCGGCCCCTCGTTTTGTGACAATGATTTCCTGCATCACAGAAAGCCCCGGAATTTACGGCCTCGACCTGAATTTAACACAAAGCGTGCGCGGAGCCTTCGGGCGGCCGATTGTGATTCCCTGTAATTTTCTTTCTCTCTTTGTGCCTTTCGGGTAAAGAGCTTGAAAACGGCTGATGCGGAGAGTAATCTTGTCCGTAGATTTTCCAAACAGTTCTTTGCACGACTTAAAATTTTTAGAAGGAGAACTATCCATGCCTGAAGTTGGCGACATGGCCCCGGACTTTGAGTTGAAGAGCCATCTTGAGAAAGACAAGAAGGTTCGGCTCTCGGATTTCCGTGGCAAGCAGAACGTGGTTCTGGCGTTTTACCCTCTGGCGTGGACGCCTGTTTGAACGGCACAGATGCCAGCCTATGAAGCAGATCTTGATCGCTTCAAAGGCTATGATGCTCAGGTTCTGGGCATATCCGTTGACAGCGTCCCGTGCAACTCGGCCTGGGCTAAAAGCCTCGGCACTCTTTCTTACGACCTGTTGAGCGACTTCGAGCCGAAGGGCGAAGTCGCCCGCGCTTACGGAGCATATCGCGCGGGCGATGGCATTTCGGAGCGCGCGCTCTTCATCGTAGACAAGCAGGGCAAGATTGCATACAAGGATATACACAATATAGGCGATCAGCCCGATAACGAAGACCTCTTCGAGGTGCTTCGCAAGCTGGAATAGACAGTTAGCACGGGGGCTTAAAGGCTGTCCCCTGTGAGTCGGCGGGCTGGGCCGCTAGAAACGCTTTTCAGGAAGCCACTTTCTCGCGGCTCAGCCCGGTTTACTTAATCAAGGTTTTTCCATTATGGCGATTTCCAGAAAATGCGTCCCGTTCACGCCCTTTGAAGGCGAGCTTAAACGCGCGACCGTGGCGATTGTCACGGCTGGCGGCGTACACCTGAAAGAGCAGGAGCCGTTTAATATAGCGGACGAGTTAGGCGACTTGGGCTACAGGATTATCACGCACGAAGCCGACTCGGCCGAATTGATGGTCACGCATCACCACTACGACCACACGGACGCGGATGAGGACATCAACGTAGTCTTTCCGCTCGACGTGCTCAGAGAGCTGAAGACGGACGGCATGATTGGCGATGTCGCGCGCAAGCACGTGGGCTACATGGGCTACACCATGCAGCTCAAGGCCATGTACGAAGGCACAGCGCCGCAGATAGCCAACGAGATTGACAGAGGCTCGCGCGCGGATGCTGTCATCCTCACCGGAGGTTGACCGAACGTCTGCCACCGCACGGTCGTAGCGGTTCAACGCGAGATAGAGATGAAAGGCATCCCGACGGTGCTTATCACTGTGAGCCCGGAAGTCTCCGCGCAGATGCGCCCGCCCAGAGCGCTCTATCCGAAGGGATTCAAGATTGGCAACAGTCTGGGCCGACCCGGCATGAGGGACTTGCAGCGCAAGGTTCTGATGGACGCGCTCACGCTCCTGACCGAAAACACCAGACCGGGACAGGTAGTAACCATAGAGTATCCGGAGTACGGCGAGCAGTACGAGCCGCCGCGAGTGAAAGCAGGAGGATAAAACAGGTGCCGGGTGTCAGGTGACGGGTTTCGTGTAAAAGAAAGAGAGCTTGATTTTCTTTCCCCGAAACCCGTCGCCTGACACCCGTCACCCATTACCCATTTATGAAGACAATCGGGGTTGTAACGGGCGGAGGCGATGCGCCGGGTTTGAATGCCGTGCTGCGCGCCGTGGTCAAGACGGCCGTAGGCGAGTACGGCATGCGGGTTATAGGAATCGAGGACAGCTTCGAGGGGCTGTTGGATGAGATGCACACGCGGGAGTTAAGGCCGGGCGACGTGCGGGGCTTGCTGCCGCGCGGAGGCACAATCCTTGGCGCGCGTAATCGTGGCCGCTTCGTAGAGCGCGACTCCGAAGGGCGCGGCATACTGCCCGAGCATATATACCGTGAGGCTTTGAATAATCTTGAGCGGCTGGGGATTGACGGCCTCATTGTGCTGGGCGGCGACGGGACATTGACCATCGCCGCAGAGTTCGACCGCTACGGCTTTCCAGTGGTCGGCGTTCCCAAGACGATTGACAACGACCTAGCGGCTACGGAGTTGACCTTCGGATTCATGACGGCGCTCGACATAGCCACGGAAGCGCTGGATAGACTTCACACCACAGCCGAATCGCACGACCGCGTGATGATACTTGAAGTGATGGGGCGTCATAGCGGCTGGATTGCCCTGCATTCGGGCGTGGCGGGCGGCGCGGACGTGATACTGATTCCGGAGATTCCCTTTGACATGGAGATGGTAGCCCGGAAGGTCATAGAGCGCGAAAGGAGCGAGGCGCAGTTCTGCATCATAGTGGCCTCGGAAGGAGCGCGTCTTGCGGGCGGCGAGGCCATCTATCTAGACCAGGGCGGCACGGATCGTGCTCCGCGCCTCGGCGGCATAGCCAGCTTCTGCTGCCAAGAGCTTGAGCGGCTCACGGGCAAAGAGACGCGCTCGGTCGTGCTAGGCCACTTGCAGCGCGGCGGGCGCCCGAACGCCTTCGACCGTATGCTTGCGACCAACTTCGGAGCCTGCGCCGTGCGCGCCTTCATGGCGGGCGAGTACGGCAGGATGGTGGCGCTTCAGGCGGCGGACATAGTGACGGTGCCGCTCGCTGAGGCCATTGCACAGATTAAGATTGTCCCGCAGGATGGGCAGCTTGTACGCACCGCGCGAGACACGGGCATCTCTTTCGGCTCGCCGGACGAGCAGGAGCATCACGCCAGACGAGACGAGAATATGAGCGCCATCTCTTCACAATAAGCTTCCCTAAGTATTGCGTGGGCATATATAATTTCGGACTGAATTAAAACGCGGAGGGGGTCGGGAAAGCCTTTCGCCTTAAAGCCCGGCGGGAACTAAAGAAATTGACACAAGACATCAAAGACAGATTGCAGAAGGAACTGGACGAGCTGGAGTCGGAACTGCGCGTGCATCTTCCCAAGGAGATTAAGCGCGCGCTGGAATTCGGTGACCTGCGAGAGAACGCGGAGTACCGTGCCGCTCTAGACCGCCAGAATGTGGTCAAGGCCAGAATCGCGCAGCTTCGCCAGAGGCTGAGCGAAGTCTCCTCAATAGATAAATCGCGCGTGCCGCACGACCGCGTGGCTTACGGCTCTACGGTGTTGCTCTACGATTCGGAGCGGGACGAGGAGGTGACTTATCGCCTCGTGACGGCCGAAGAGAGCAACCCGCAGGAAGGCTTAATCTCTACGACCTCGCCCGTGGGCCGCAGCCTCATGGGCAAAGAGGAAGGTGACGAAGTCATGGTTCGCACACCCGCCGGAGCACGCAACTTCGAGATTAGAAGCCTGAAGACGATTCATGACGACGAGTAAGAGAAGCTTTTGTCTTCCAGCTTGTCACCCGTCACTCATCACTGTATGATGCTCGGTTTGGAAAGGCGGGCGATTTACGCATGTACAGGTTAGGTCGAGCTTAGAGGAGAAGGTTTAGGTGTTTGGAGCTAGTATAGGGCGGGGCGCGCAACGCATCATCAACGCGATGGTGCGCGGGCTTGCCTACGGCCACATCAGTCCGAACATACTGACCGTGATTGGCGTAGCTATAAACGTCGGCTGCGGCCTGCTTTTCGGCCTCGGCAACTTCTTCTGGGCTGGCGTCATACTGATTGTAGCCAACCTCTTTGACATGCTGGACGGGCAGGTGGCCCGCCTGTCAGGCCGCGTGACGCGCTTCGGGGGATTTCTGGATTCCTCGCTAGACCGTCTCTCGGACATGGTGGTCTTCGTCGGGCTGATGCTCTTTTACGCGCGCGACACGCAATTTCACTCCACGCTGAACGTCTTTCTGGCCGGGGCGGCGATGATGGGCTCGGTCATGGTCAGCTACACGAGCGCACGCGCGGAGAGCATGATTCCCAAATGCGACGTAGGCTTTCTCAGGCGGCCCGAAAGAGTCGTGCTGCTGATTATAGGAGCGCTGACGACGCATCCATCCTCGCGCAACCCGTTTTTCAACCGCATGCCCGCAGTCTTGTGGGTGTTGGCCGTGGGCTCCTACTGGACTTTCGCGCACCGCATGTACCACACGTGGCGAGAGGTCAACAGAGTGGAGGCCGAATCGGCTGCGGCGGCAGCTAAAGAGGCGGAGAAAGCATCTAAAGCTGGGCCGGATAAAAGACACCCGGAGCCTGATTTCGCGCGACAGGGATAAAGCCTGAAGCCATAACTTACAAGGGGAGCCAGCGAAGGGCCGCTTTTTCTTAAAAGCGCAAGAAAATCACGCTCTCTCATTCAATTGTTCGAGGTAAACGCGAATTGATAATCTGTCCTTGTTGCGGACTGAAGTTTGAAGGCGATTTGCGCGAAGGCTGCGTCGGATGCGGCGCGCGCTCCGTAGGCCCCCCACTTGCCCGTCCCGAACGTGAGCTTCCGGCTTACGGCCGCGCCGCTCTGGTCACGGCTTGCGGCGCGCTGCTTTTGGCGACCTTTGCGTCCGCCACTGCTTTCGCGCTCTACGAGCAGGATACTTTTTCGCTGGCCTTCTGGTCTGTAGTCTCTGCGGCTGAGACGGCTGCGTGGCGGCTGAAGCTCATGGTGCTGCCTGTGGCCCTGCTCTCGGTCTGGCTAGGCGTGGCTCTGTGCCGCTCCATCAGGCGCGAGCCGCAAAGATTCATTGGCGCGCGCGCGGCCCACCTCGGACTTGCCTCCTCCGCTCTGGTAGCTTTCATGATAGTGGCTTTCATAGGCGTGACCGTGCCGGAGCGCCTGCGCCAGCGACAGCGCGGGATTGAAGCCGGAATCTACGCCGAAGGCTACACTATTCAGAGAGCGCTTCTGGAATATCGCGCTCGCTACGGAACCTATCCCACTGACATGAAGGATTTGCGCGAGAGGCTGCCCGACCCCGACGGCAGGCTCGCCGCCGCGCTCAACTCGGTTGACGCTCGCGGTTACACGCCGCGCGCAGACCTAGCCTCGACGCTGCCGACGAAGGGCAAGACGCGCAGGGGCCGCCCCGCGCAGATTCGTCGCGCCGCTCTGGACTCTACTGCGGACGACGGCACCACCACGGACGAGAAGGTTTCCTTCACCAACTACGAGGTGCGGCTTCCGGGCGAGGATAAGATTCTGAATACGGAGGACGACTGGCTCATGCGCGACGGCGTCATTCTGAAGCCTTCGGCCTTCAAGCAGGACGCCGAGCAAGGCGCGCGCCCATCCATTCGCAAGGTGGATTGAGACGCGCACTCTTCCTGCTAAAGGACGCCGGAAGCCCGTCCCCCGAACGCCATGTCACTGCTTGACCACTTTCGACGCAAGAAGAATGGGAACGACGAAGTGATGCGGCGCGCCCGGCTGCTTCTGACCGGGCGCATCGCGGACGGCATGATTTTCGACACGCAGACGGACGAGTCGGGCGCAATCTTCATCTACTACAGTTACAACATAAGCGGCGTTGATTATGAATCATCGCAGACGCTCAATCACGACCAGCGCCGCCGACAGGAAGAGTACAAGCCCGGCGCAAGCATCACCGTCCGCTACGACCCGCGCCACCCTACAAATTCCGTTGTAGTATGAAAGGCGGGGGATGGGGGATAGGGGTCAGGGGATAGGAAAAGAAAGACAAATGTATTTTCTTTTTACCAACTCCTGCCCCCTATCCCCTATCCCCTATTTTTATGTTTCGTAAAATTCTGATTGCCAATCGAGGCGAGATTGCCGTCCGCATCATTCGCGCCTGCCGTGACCTGAACATCTCTCCGGTCGCCGTTTATTCCGAAGTTGACAGCGATGCTCTTCACGTCCGACTGGCGGACGAAGCTTATCTGATTGGCGCCGCGCCTTCCGTAGAGAGCTACCTGCGCATAGACAGGATTCTGGACGCCGCTCTTCGCTCAGGCGCTGAGGCCATACATCCCGGCTACGGCTTTCTGGCCGAGAACGCGGATTTCGCGCGCGCCGTAGGGGAAGCCGGACTCGTCTTCATAGGCCCTTCGCCCGAAGCCATGGATTTGATGGGCTCCAAGGTCAACGCTCGCCGCGTAGCCATAGAAGCGGGAGCGCCCGTTGTGCCGGGCACGACAGAGCCTCTGGACTCATACGAAGAGGCGCGAGAAGTCGCCGCAGGGCTTGGATACCCTGTGATGCTGAAGGCTTCTGCGGGCGGCGGCGGCAAGGGCATGCGCTTCGTCGCGAGCGAAGACGAGCTGCGCTCGGCTCTGGAGACGGCGCAAAGCGAGGCCGCCGCCGCTTTCGGCAACGCGGAGGTCTATCTGGAAAAGGCCGTTGAGCGCCCTCGCCACATAGAGATTCAGGTCTTCGCGGACACGCACGGCAACGTGGTGCATCTTGGCGAGCGCGAATGCTCCATTCAACGCCGCCATCAAAAGGTGGTCGAAGAATGCCCTTCACCGATTGACGATGCCAGCCTCCTGCGTGAGCGTATGGGAGAGGCCGCCGTAAAGATAACCCGAGCGGCAAACTACGCTGGCGCTGGCACTATAGAGTTCCTTGTCTCAGATGTGACGCGCGACTTCTACTTTCTTGAGATGAACACGCGCCTACAGGTGGAGCATCCTGTGACGGAGCTTGTCACAGGATTTGACCTGGTGCGCGAGCAGATAAGAGTGGCGGAAGGCGAGCCTCTCTCTTTCACGCAGGCGCAGGTTCGCTGGCAGGGCCACGCCATAGAGTGCCGCGTCTACGCCGAAGACCCGGACAACAACTTTATGCCCTCGCCCGGACGCATAAGCTTCCTGAGCGTACCGGCAGGGCCGGGCGTACGCGACGACGGCGGCGTCACACAGGGCGCGGAAGTCTCAATCTACTACGACCCCATGATTTCAAAGCTCGCCGCGTGGGGAAGCAATCGCGCGGAAGCGATTGACCGCATGAGGCGAGCGCTCGATGAATACAACGTTGACGGCATCAAGACCACTTTACCCTTCTTCCGCGCCATAGTCCGCGACGAAGAGTTCATAGCGGGCCGACTAGACACGGGCTTTATCCCGCGCTTCAACGAGCGACAGGCTCGGCGCGCGAAAGAAGAGCCGGAAGAGTTGAGCGCAGAAGCATTGGAGCGGCGTGACGCGGCGCTCGTCGCAGCCGCGCTCGCTTACGCGCGGAGACAGAAGCAGTCAGAGGCCAGCCGGGAGCCGCAGGCGGAAGAGCAGAGCCATTGGCGGAGGGCGGGCCGCGCCGCTCTGATTAATTCCAGAGCTTAAGCCGGGCATCGTTTTCCTTAGCTGATTAAAGGCATGAAACTTCTTGCAGACATAGAGGGCGAAAAGCAGGAGCTTCGCATCAGGCGCGAGGCCGAGCGGGTTTTCGCTGAGATTGACGGCCGCTCCGTCGAGATGGAAGTCAGAGAGGGCGCGGACGGCCGTTATCTCTTAATCATGAATGGCCGCGTCTACGATTGCCGCGTCAGCCGGAGCGCGGCGCAGCCTGAGAAGGCAGAGGTTCGCGTGCGCGGACAGGTTTACTCAATCGCGCTCGCTGACCCTAAGCGGCTGCGCGCCACTGCAAGCTCGGCCGCACAGTCGGACGGCTCCGCACAGATTGTCGCGCAGATGCCCGGCAAGGTCGTGCGCGTTCACGTAGAGGCAGGCGCGCAGGTAGAAGCGGGCGACCCCATTCTGGTGGTCGAGGCCATGAAGATGCAGAACGAGATGAAGTCGCCCAAAGCCGGGACGGTCACGGCGCTCAACACGAAGGCGGGCGCGACCGTCAACGCGGGCGAAGTCCTCGCCGTCATTGAATAGAAGCGCGAGAAGGAATAGCAATCCATTTTATGACTGAAGCTTTAGACAATGCCGCGAGCGGCGATAACAAAGACTTGCGCGTTCTGCTCTGGGACATTGACGGCACGCTCATGCGCTCTCATCGCAGGGATGCCTACAAGGATTACACAGTGCCGGTTCTGGAGAATGTTTTCGGCACGGCCGGACGCCTGCGAGAGATGACAGTCTCCGGCATGACGGATTTGCAGATTGTCGTGGAGGCTTTGCGCGAAGAGGGCTTCACGCCCGAGCAGATACGCGAGCGCGTGGGAGATTTACGCACACACTACATGCGCGAGATGGAGCGCGCGACCAGTGAAGGCGCTCAGGGCTTTCATCTTCTGCCGGGCGTGCGAGAGGCGCTGGAGGCGACCGACAGGCACCCACGCTATCTGAACTCGCTTCTCACGGGCAACATAGAGCCAGCCGCGCACCTGAAGATGCGTATCATAGGGCTCTCGGAATTCTTTCAACTGCCGGGAGCTTTCGGTGATGACTCGCACGACCGCAGAGACTTGCCCGCGCTCGCAGTAGAGCGCATCAATCGTCATCTCAAACTGAATCTTCCGCCCGAGCAGTTCATAGTCATAGGCGATACGCCGAACGACATCCTCTGCGCGCGTCACGGCCGTATGGCGGCGGTGGCCGTAGGCACGGGCCGCATGTATTCACGCGAAGACCTGCTGGCGCATTCCCCGGACGCATTCCTGCCCGACTTGTCAGATACCGAATTGGTCTTGAGGACGTTCGAGAGCCTGTAAGGGAATTGATTCAATGAAGAAATGAATCAATTCCTTTCTCCCTTTCTTCTTCTGGGCGAGCGCAGGCGTTTGAGGCGTATTGTTTCGTCTGTGGTCAGCAGGCGCACGGCGTCCATGACGGGCACAAGGCGCTGGCCCCAGCGAAGGGCGCGGCTGACGTATTGCGCGTCAAGCTTGTCTCCGAGCGAAGCCACGCTTGCGACCGAGCCGTCTTCAGCCGAGTAAACCTCGCACACTTCGTCCACGAGCGCGCCAATGAATCGCTCGTCAAGCCTTATGGCAAGAATGTGTCGCGGCCTTTGAGCGTTGCTGAGTTCCGCTCGCAGGCGAAGGTCTACTACGGGCAGCATGACGCCGCGAACGTCAACGAGGCCGGTTAGAAACTTAGGAGCGCGAGGCAGCCTGACGGGCTCGGAGTAAGGCAGGACTTCGGCCACGTCCGCGACATCGAAAGCGAAATATTCATCCTCAAGCCGCACCACCACGAACTCCTGAACATCTACCGGCTCCCCTTTTTTATCGCTCGCGTTGGTCATAGGCTCTGAAAGCCCTCAGGGCTTTTCTCTCTCAGTTGCGACGAAAGCTCTTCTCTATGTCGTGCGTTGCCATGCGGAGTATGACGGGCCTGCCGTGCGGGCAGGTCGTCGGCGAAGAGGTCTGTAACAGCCGGTCAACCAGCCATCTAATCTTCTCGGGCGCAAGCACCGAGTTGTATTTGACGGCGGCGCGCGAGGCCAGAGCCAGACAGATGCGCTCGTCCATGGATGCGCGAGTCAGCGTGCGCCTGTCCGCTTCAATCGAATCCAAAAGCTCCGCCAGAAGCGCGCGCGCTTCGCCCGACGGCAGGTCTGCCGGGACGGCTCGCACAGCTACGGTGCGCCCCGAAAGACGCATCAGGCCGAAGCCGTATGTCTCCAAATCTTCGCTCACGGCGTCGAAGACCGTGGCCTGCGCTGGCGTCAGGTCGAAGGTTTCAGGCATGAGCAGGTTTTGTGATTCCGTCATGCGCCGCTCGCGCGCGCTGTACTGGTCGAAGAGGATGCGCTCGTGCGCCTTGTGCTGGTCAATCAGTAGAAGCCCTTCGTCGTCTGTGGCCACTATAAAGCTGGCTTCGAGCTGTCCGAGCGGGCGGATGTTTGTGCCCACAGATTCCGCAGGCACTTCGCGCACTATGCCGGAGATAGAGGAAAGATGAGACAGCTTGTTTTCGGCGCTCGCACGCGACGGCTCGGGGTGGTCGTGAAAGGTAGCCGGTGAAGCGGCGACTTCCGGCCTGCGCGTGCGCGGGTCAGGCTCGCTCTTGTCATGTGCCTGCGCCTTCGGGAGTTCAGGCGTGTCCGCTTCCCTGCCGGGCTCAAGACCAAACTCTATGCGGCTCTGGAGGGGAGGCGGCACGGGCTTGAGTGGTCTGACCGTGGCTTGCGCGCTGGCAGAATCCGTCTCTTCCGGTTTGTAGAATGAGCGTTCGGGCTCTTCGACTTGGACGACCGCTCCGCGCAAGTCCGCAGCCTGCGTTTCAGGCTTCGCCGCGCCGTGTCGTGCCGTAGCTTCCTCTTCATCCTGCTCGCCCGCGCGTGCATAGCCCGCGCTTACCAGCGAGCGCCGCACGGCTTCGCGCACGGAGTCCGCCACAGCAGCCGCGCGGCGAAAGCGCACCTCCGTCTTCGCAGGATGAACGTTCACGTCCACCTCTTCGAGCGGCACCTCCAGAAACAGCAGCGCCGCCGGGTAAACTCCTTGTGGCAGAATCGTGCGATAGCCTTCGGAGAGAGCGCGAGAAATCAGAGGGTCGCGCACGTAACGACCGTTGATGAAGAGATACTGCGCATCGCGCGACGTGCGCCGCTCACGCGGGGCCGAGACGAAGCCATGCACGCGCGCTACATTTTCAAGGCTGCCCGAAACTTCCAGCAGATTCGCTATGAACCTTTCACCGAAAATCTGAAAGGCACGCTCGCGCAAGTCCCGCGCGGGCGCTACGCGCAACGTCTCGCGCCCGTTATTCGTCAACGCGAACGCTATCTCTGGGTGGGCCAGCGCGTAGTGCGTGATGAGGTTCGTCAGGTGAAAGCTCTCGGTCGCCTCCGAGCGCAGGAACTTCCGCCTCGCAGGCACGTTGAAGAAGAGGTCGCGCACGCTGAGCGTAGTCCCCTTGGGGTGCGCCGCATCCTTAACGTCCTTCACGCGCCCGCCTTCAATCAGAACGCGCGTGGCTGCCTGCGACTCTTCACGCTTCGTCAAAAGCTCCACGCGCGCAACGGAGGCTATGGAAGCCAGCGCCTCGCCGCGAAACCCTAGCGTCGAGATGGCAAAGAGGTCGTCGCTGCTGGTTATCTTAGACGTGGCGTGACGCTCGAAGGCCAGAAGGGCGTCGTCCCGCGTCATGCCCTCGCCGTCATCCGCGACGCGCAGAAGCCGTCGGCCCCCGCCTTCCACGTCAACATTGATGCGGCGCGCCCCTGCATCAATCGCATTTTCGACCAGCTCCTTTGCTACGGATGCGGGGCGCTCCACCACCTCGCCCGCAGCAATCTGGTTAATCAACTGGTCAGAGAGAACGCGAATTTTGGACATAAAGAAGTAACCGGCAGTCAGCAATCAGCAGTAAGTTAAAGCAAGCGTGTCTCCCTGCTGATTACTCATAAATAGACTACCTGATGGTCGTGAGAGGCAAGGTTGATTGCGTCGTAAATCCAGTTGACGCAGTAGCGGCCGTGACGCGCAAGGAGCGACGTGACGTTGATGTGCCGCTCCTGTAGAGCCTTTTGAGGGTAGAGCTGCGCGGCTGCCCGCTCAAGCTGGCGATGCGCCGCACGGTCTCTGTTCATCTGCGCGCGATGAAAGCGCGTGCGCAATCCCGTGAGCTGGTATTCTATCTTTCTTCGTCCCGTCTCAAGCGCGTCGGCCAGCGTGGGGTCAACGTTCTTAAGCTGCTCCTTGAGCTTATCCAGCTCTCGCTCAACGGCTCGTTCGGCTTCATCAAAAGTTTGAGCGGCTTCCGTGCCAAGATGCTCTTCGACCACGCGCGCCAGTACGCTTTCGAGTCCCGCGAAGAAGTCGCTCAGGCTCAGGTTGTAGCGCGAGAGCGTGCGCCCCGTGCGGTGCTCCACAATCGTCATGCTGGCGCGCGGCAGGATTGGCGTCTGCGGGCGGCCCAGCACTCTATAAACCTCCGTGGTCTGCGCGAAGTAGGCTATCTCGGCCGCGCCTCCAAGATAGACCACGGTCGGCAGCAGGTAATCCTGCACGACTGCGCGCAGGGTCACGTTCGGGCTGAAGCGCGAAGGCTCGCGGCGCGCCATCTCCGCAAGCTCTTCTGCGGTGTATTCGGTGTCCGTCTCTTTGGCCCTGTATGTAGCATTCCCGGTGCGCGTGACGGCGTGGCGAGAGCCTTCCGCAGTGTGCAGGAAGAGCGGGAAAGAGTCTGCGGTTGCCACGACCTGCGCGTGATAGCCCGCTTCCACCAGCTCGCGGCTGCGCGCTTCTACGGCTGCGGCAATCTCCGGCGCACGCGCGGCGGCTTCCGCGTAAAGCGGCGCTGCCAGCGCCTTAAGCCTTTCGTCCTGCGGGTCAAGAAAGATGAGCCCGTAGCCGGTCATCAGGTGCGTCATCATGCGCGCGAAGGCTTCGCCGTAGCTCCTGCCAGCGGCCCACGAATCAACCAGCATCGCTCGCAGCTCAGGCGTGAACTCGGTTTCCGGCAGCACCGTCAGCAGGCGCTCCACAGTCTCGCCTATTGATTCATCGAGTCGAACGCTTCCGACCGGCACGCCTTCAGGATGAATCTCCGGCGAGACTGAGACTTCAGCCAATCTGCAATCGCACCCTATGAACTCGGCTGTGGCGACTTCCTCGAAGTCGTGGTCTTCAGTGGCAATCCAGAAGACGGGCACGGCCTTGGTTCCTCTGTCCGTCAGACAGCCTGCCAGCTTCACTGCCGACAGCGCCTTGTAGATTGTGTAGAGCGGGCCTGTGAAGAGTCCCGCCTGCTGGCCCGTCACGACCGCCACCGTGTCCGCTTCACGCAGCCGCGCGATTGAGTCTATGGTCTTTTGGCCAGCGCCCCATCCTCTATTCAAAGCTTCGAGCGCGTCACAGAGAAGGTCGCGGTCGGTCTTATGCGCGGCCAGAACTTCGGGCGCTCGCTGAGACACGTCCTGATGAAAGCCCACGGCTGAGGGATAAAAGCGCAGAAGCTCGGGCTCGCCTCTGAGGTAGTCCAGAAACAGTCGAGTCTGGTGCGGGATATTCTCGAAGGGCAGCGCCTCTATGCGCAGCGCGGCCTCTTCCGGCGTGCTGAAACATGCTGGTAATGTGCGACTCATTTCGCTCCTGCTCCGACTCCCTGATTTGACTGAATCTCCTGCGCCTCTTCATCTAACAGTCCAGACTCTTTGAGAAGCCCTGCAATCTCGGCCCGCGCGCCATCGGCAGGCATGGAAAGTGGCGGGCGCACCTGCCCCCCGTCAAAGCCAAGCTCGGACATGGCGGCCTTGATACCGCCTATGCCGTGGCGGCCCATCACTCCGCGCACAAGAAGGGCGAGCTTTCTTTGCAAGCCACGCGCGCGCTCATAATCCCCCGCGTGAAACGCGCGGTAAAGCTCCACCGAAGCGCGCGGGGCAAAGCAGCCCACGGCAAGGATTGCGCCGACCGCGCCCACTCCCAGCGCAGCCAGAAGGGCCGCGCCGTGTCCCGTCAAGACGGAGAAATCTTCCGGCACAAGACGCAGCGTCTCGCCCAGCGCCACTATATCGCCGGAGCTGTCCTTGATGCCGACTATGTTTCCATGCTCGGCCAGTTCCGCAACCGTCTCGGGCGAGATGGTGATGCCCGTCAACTGCGGTATGTTGTAGAGCAGCACGGGAACCGCAGACGCATCAGCGACCTCTCTGTAGAAGCTCTTGAGCGCGGCCTGCGTCATCTCCGCCCGGTAATAGCTCGGAGTTATCAGCAGCACAGCGCCCGCGCCTGCCGACGCCCAGCGCCTCACTTCCTCAATGGTCAGGCGGGTGCTCTGCTGCCCTGCGCCTACGATTAGCGGGAGAGAGGCCGGGACGCCTGAGCGCGCAGTCTCTATAACCTGTAAACACTCGCGCTCGGTCAAATGCACGCGCTCGCCCGTTGAGCCGAGCGCCACGAAGCCGCTTACCCCTGCGGCGCTCCACTTCTCAAGGTTCGAGCCGAGGCCGCGCAAATCCAGTTCGGAGTTTTCATCGAACGGAGTCGTGAACGGAATGAGAATGCCGCGCAAGCCTTCGGCCAGTGCGCGGCTTGTAGAGATGTGTTGCACGTCTGTTTGATTCTGCTCTTTCAAGATTGAGGCATTATAGCGAGCGTTCCGAAGAGAGCGCAACGACGGCTTATATCGGGACTCACCGCCGGGACAGAGAGAGAGACGCGGAACGGGCGCTGAGCAATTGAATTTCTCTGCGCTTATCCCCGCGTCTCTCTCTCTGTCCCGGCGGTGAAGTTTTCCTCTTGTGCCCGGCTTGACGCGGCTTAAGTTGCCTTTGGTTGACCCTTGCCGGACTGATTCTCTACGTTCCTAGTGCCCGTGTCCTCCCGCAACTTGTTCTTGAGGCCGAAGAGTGATTCAAGCACATCCTGCCAGAATGGCGCTCCCACGCTGAGCAGCATTGTCATGATGAACCAGCCCAGAAGCGTGTTGAGAATGACCCCTAGAGCCCACTTTGGCTGAGTGCCCAGTCTGGACACGACCGGCCCTATGTTCGAGAACCACGTAGGCCCTTTAAGGCCGATGGAGGTTAAATAGGCTACGTTATTATTTACGACGGCCTGCCCTTCTTTGAAAGTATCCATTACCTCGTTAGGGTTCTGCGCGCCGGAAGTTGTTTGCGCGGGCGCTTGTCCCGAAACGGGGGACGGAGACGCGGCGGGCGCGGCCCCGTTTGCTCCAGCAGTGCCTGCTGAGTTGGCAGTCTTAGACCTATTAATCAGCGTGTCGGCCTGTTGCAGGAAGACTGCGCGCTTAGTAGAGCTTGTGGAGATGTCCTGGTAGATGTTGACGATGTTGGCGTTCATCAGTATGACGACGCACGCGCTGAGGATAATCGTCCACGTTCTCATGCTGCGCGTGTAGCGCTCTTCGAAGCTCTGCATCACGGTGTCGTACCAGTTAGCGATGCTCGTCTTGAGGTCTCGTATGTGAGCGAACCCGGCTATGATTCCTTCAATCCCTTTGGAGAGTTTTCCCAGAGCCTCCTCCATAACTCCCAGAGCCTTGAGCACCTCCGCTTTATCCTCCGGCTTACCGGCGGCCGCACCCACCTGAGCCTTGATGGCGGCTATCCTCGCTGGTAAATCTCGAATCAGTTGGCGCACTTCATCCGGCTTTATCTCCCTGAGCTTGGCTATGTCGTCAAGGATGACGCCGGAATCATTGCTCGCGCCGCTTAAGAACTTGTCTATGTCTGTGAGAAGCGGCGTCAGCAGTTCCTCGAACTTCTTGAACTCCTCCCCGGTCACGACCGAGTGATACTCGGTTTTGACTTTCTGGTAAGCATTCAGAAAAGCGCTAATCTGCGTCCGCATCTCGTTAAACTTGGAGGACGAGTCGGGAAACATCTGGGCTATGATTCCGGCGACCGGCATGCGGCCCATGAATTTCAGAAGGTCGCCCTCCGAGATGGAGTCGAGCATCAGTTTGCCGCTCGCCGTAAATCGCCCCACCTTCTTGAACTCCTGCATCACGCCGTCGTACAGGGCCTTGACCTGCGGGTCGCGGTCGGCCGGGTGAGTCGTGCGCGGAAGAATCATACGCAGGAGGGGCGAGTTGTCCGTTATACGGGTCAGGTTCTCCATGGCGTTCTTGTTCAGCACGTAGTGGTACAGATGCACCAGCGAATGCTCTATCTGTAGCGACTTAATCTTGAAGAGCTTTTTCATCCATCCCTGCAAAGCCTGCACAAAGAGGCTCAGAGCGAGAAGGACGACCACCATCGCTATCACTTTGTCCAGCGTTTCTATGTTCAGCATTATCTTCTCCTAATCGCACCGGCCTGTCGGGTTAGCAAGGTACGCTCGTATCTGCTTGGAGGAAGGCCGGTGGAAAATGTCTATCTAATGTGGCGCTGAGCGGCTGCGCCCATGTTAAGAACAGCGTGTTGACTCAGGTGAGCGGGGCTCTCCCCTGCGTGTGCAGAGGGCGGCGACGCACTATCCGGGCTGACGCTTCTATTAAAGATGTATTTGTAAGAAGATATATAACAGGCCAGCCTTGCTCGGACTTCTGAAGCTCAGAATTAAAAAGCGAGATGAACGAGGGCGGCGTGCGCGCCATCCTGAACGTTAGAACCCTGCGGGCGACCGCACGATAATCTCAGTAAATCCAAATGTCAACAGATAATTTTCGACCACGGGGGCATGAATATGGCCCGGACTTGACCCGGTGATGCGTTTGCCGCAATGATGCCCGGTCATTACTCTGTCAGCGAAAGGCGGTCATTAAATATGGCTCGACATCGTTTCATACAGTTGGATGTTTTTACGAAAAATGCGTTCAGTGGAAATCCGCTCGCGGTCTTTCCCGAAGCCGAAGGAATAGAAGAGAGTTCCATGCAGAAGATTGCGCGCGAGATGAATCTGTCGGAGACGGTCTTTGTGCTGCCCGCGCAGGACGAGCGCGCCCTGAGGCGGCTGCGCATCTATACCCCCGCGCGCGAGCTCCCGATGGCGGGCCACCCGGTTGTCGGGACATGGAATCTGCTGGCGCGGGAAGGCGTGGTGCCGCAGCCCGAAGGCGGCGACGGCTTAGTCCGCGTGCATCAGGAGTTAGGCATAGGCGTGCTGCCGGTAGACATAGAGTTCAAGAACAATGAGCCGAGCCGGGTGGTGATGACGCAGGGCGAGTACAAAACTTTGGGAAGCGTTGAGGGCGCGCACGAGCGCGCGGAGATAGAGCGCGCAATCGGTCTTTCGCCAGAGGATTTCGACGAGAGCCTGCCGATTGAAGTCGTTTCGACGGGCATCTCTTTTCTGCTTGTGCCCGTGAACTCGCTGCTGGCGCTGAGCCGTTGCCGCATCAACTCCACCCTGCTCTCTGCAATCTACAAGGGACACGGCGCGACTGGCTGCTGCGTCTTCACACGTGAGACTCGTGAAGGCGGAGAGTCACGCGCGCACATGCGTATGTTCGCGCCCGACGACAACATCCCGGAAGACCCCGCCACCGGCAGTTGCGCCGGGGCGCTTTCAAGCTATCTCGTCTATCAGGGGGCGCTGGACTTGCAGCCGAGCGAAGGCGTCTTTCGCTTCCGAATAGAGCAGGGCGACTTCATAGAACGCCCCAGCCGCATTGACGCAGAGATACGCGGCGAAAGAGGGCGCGTGGAAGAGGTGCGCGTCGGCGGCTCTTCCGTAATCGTTGCCGAAGGCCATTTAATCTTCTAAAAGTTTGGAGCCGGAAGACTGTTTGACTCTCGCGGACTATAGATTCTAGACTGCGAGCTCTGGACTTTAACTTTATGAGCGAAGTGCATCTGGATTTACTTATCATAGGCGCGGGCCCGGCCGGATTGTCTGCGGCGGACGTGGCGGCCTCCGAGGGCCTGAGCTATCTCGTAGTCGAAAAGGGTCTGATTGCAGACACGGTCTATCACTATCCTGTGGGGCTGACCGTCTTCTCCACCGTCAACGAGTTGGAGATGCGCGAGGGCACGCTCAAGCCATGTCGTGAAAAGCCGACGCGAGAAGAACTGTTGTCGCACTATGTTCACTTCGCGCTTGAGCATGAGTTGAGAATCAACACGGAGGAAGAGGTAGTACAGATAGCAGGCAGCGCAGCCGAAGGCTTCCGTGTAGAGACTACGCGCGGAAGCTACAGAGCGCGACGGGTGCTATTCGCAACGGGCGCAATGGCACGACCGCGAAGGCTCGGCGCGCCCGGCGAAGACCTTCCGAAGGTTCACTACAGGTTCGTGGAGCCTTTCCCTTACGTGCGCAAGGACGCGCTCGTAGTGGGCGGCGGGAACTCTGCCGCAGAGGCCGCGCTCTTTCTGGCCGAGCACGGCGCTCGCACCAGCATGGCCATTTGGAGGGCCGACTGGGAGAACCGCGACCCTAAAAAGGGAGCAATCAAGCACTGGGTGCGCGAGCCGTTGGAGCGTGTAATTGCTCAGGGGCGTCTGCAAGTTATCTTCTTCAAAGGGCTGGAAGAGATAGGCGAGCGCGAAGTTCGCATACTGAGGGAAGACGGCCAGCCGGTGACGATTCCCAACGACGTCGTCTTCATACTGGTTGGAAGCGAAGCCGACTTTACATTGATGCGGCAGCTTGGCGTAGAGACGGTGGCTTCGGGGCTGACGAACATTCCTGTTTACGATGCCGAGACTTTCGAGACGAATGTTCCGGGGGTTTATGTGGCGGGACACTTCACGCACGCGCGCCACATAAAGGAGGCGATAGCCGTCCCGCGCCGCATAGTGCCGTTGATTGCAAAGCAGTTGAGAGAGGAAAAGCAGATTGTATAGAAGCGGAGCGGGGAGAGCGCCCCTGTAGCCGCGCCTTCTAGCCCTTGGAAATTGCGACCATCCCCAACACTTAGCGCTCTCCCCCTGCACCGCCAGCCGCCGAAGCCCAGAAAGGAATAGGAAAGAGGCTCCGGCAACACCCTTTAACTCAATACTCTCAGCGCCTTCTTCTGCGTCTCTCCGCGTCTCTGCGGTGAGTGCTTCTTAAACTTTATTCACCGCAGAGACGCGGAGGAACGCGGAGGGGGCGCAGAGAGTGTCGCATCACGGCCAGTTAATGCGAACACCTTACTTCTTCTGCATGACGGCTATAGAGACGCGCTCCGGCGCTTCTCCCGCCTTTGCTATCTCGCGCTCTACGTTGAGTTCCCTGTCGGACTTAATCAGCTCGCGCCCGCTCGCTTCGCCCGAAGTCCAGAACTGCGAAAGGAAGTACTGGTCTTTGTAACGCATAAAGACAAGTCTTGACTCGCTCTGTCTCAACTTGGACTGAACCGTAGAGGTCAGAACAAACGCGCTGTGCTTCTTGTCCGTGTTGCGCAGGCTCAGGCCCTCCGCCGAAAAGAGCGTGCTGCGCTCTATCACGTACTGGCCTGCGGGAAGCGTCTTGCCTGCCACCTGAAAGTCGAAGGGGATTTGTACGACAAGGCTGCTCGATGTTCTGGCTAAGGCGCTCTGCGCCAAGAGCGCTGCTAACAACAGAAGCGCCGCAAAAATGCTCAATATGCTTCTCGGAATATTGTTTCTCATGATCTCTCCTTTTCACTGCTTTCAAACATGTACCTGCGAGGTCAATCGCAAAGTACGCTTGCGCCGTGTAAATGTCATCAAAGAGGGGTAAATAGTCGTAAATCTTGTAAAAGTCTTGTAAAAAGCGGCTTCCGGCTACAGACTCGCGCGCCCTGTTTGTTGTATGTTATGCGCGGCTCGAAGTAGAGGTGCTTAAAGAGACGTGACGAAATTTCAGAAGTTCCTGCGAAATCACATACTGCTGGTAGGGCTGGCGACGGTGCTGGTTCCACTGTTGAGCCTGCTCGCGCTCCAGTACTGGTCGCTCTCCGAGTTGGAAGAGACATCAACGGTGGCGGACGTGGTCTGGAGAAAGAACTACCTGATGGATGTCTCCAAGGAGTTAAAGTTCTTCTACCGGAACAACGCCGAGAAGGTGCTGAACATCCCCGCCTCTTCCATAGAGAACGGCGTGAGCCCGGAAGTCTTTCCCTTCGGCAAGTGTTCTGTGGACGGCGCGAAGCGGCTCTTCATAGCCACCTTCGACGGCAAAGGCGGCGCGCAAATCTTCTTCTACGACCCTTACGACCAGTCGCGCACCGTCAATCCGCCCGCAGACGAAGTGCGCACGGCCAACATGCTGGTGGCCCCTCTGCGTATCCTCAACGAAGAAGGCAAGGCCACGAGCGGCGCTCTCACCATAGAAGAGCGCGACCCTGAGAACCGCGTGGTCTTCAAGCCAATCATAGACAATCACGCGCGCGTCATAGGCGCTGCGGGCATGATTATAGACAAGGAGCTGTTCGCCAAAATCTACCTGCCGCAGACCATCACCAGCACGCTGCCGCGCTTCTTCCCCGCAGAGAAGCAGGACAGCATCATCGTGACCGTTTACGACGAGAAGAACAGGACGGTCTTCTCCACCCAGCCCGTCAAGGGGCTCGATGACGAGAGCTTTGTCTGGCTGCCCTTCTATTCCGACTGGCGGCTGGCGATTCGCAGCCGCCATCGCACGCCCGCGCAGTGGGCCGCGTGGAACTTCAAGCTCAACCTGACGCTCTCCATGCTGATGACGGTGGCGCTGCTGTCAGGCATCATCCTCGCGCTCAGGGCCGCGCAGCGACAGATGCGGCTTTCGCAGATGAAGACGGATTTTGTCTCGAACGTCTCGCACGAGCTTCGCACGCCACTGGCTTCCATACGCGTCTTCGGTGAATTCCTGAAGATGGGGCGCGTCTCCGAGGAGGAGAAGATACGCGAGTACGGCGAGTTCATAGAGACGGAGAGCCGCAGGCTGACGCAGCTTGTCAACAACATACTGGATTTTTCGCGCATAGAGTCCGGCCGCAAGACCTACGAATTCAACGAGACTGACCCGTCGGCGCTGGTTTACTCCACGCTGAAGACCTTCGACATACAGCTCAAGCAGCGCGGCTTCTCCGTTCATGTGACGGAGCCGCCTATGCCACTGCCGCACGTCTACGTAGACTCGGAAGCCATAGGGCAGGCGCTGATAAATCTTCTGGACAACGCCGTCAAATATTCCGGCGCGGCGCACGAGATAGAGGTAGAGCTTGGGCGCGAGAAGGGCTTTGTCACTATCAGCGTGCAAGACCACGGCATAGGCTTGAGCCGCGAAGACCAGCAGAAGGTCTTTGAGAAGTTCTACCGCGTCTGCACGGGCCTCGTTCACGAATCGCGCGGGAGCGGCCTCGGCCTCTCGCTCGTCAAGCACATAGTCGAAGCTCACAAGGGGCGCGTCACGGTGGAGAGCGAGCAGGGTCGCGGCAGCACCTTCACCATACGCCTGCCCGTCAAAGAAAGAGCGGCGGAAGAGTCTGCCGTGCAAAAGGAGAGCCGGAAGGTCGGCGGCAATCTGGTTCAAGCGGGCAACCTGAAATAGAGAACCCTCGCGGAGATTAATTCGTTATGCAGAGTGAAGGCGTTGGTCAAGCTCAGACCCTCAATCGTGAGAATGTGGAAGCCATGAATCGCACACAGCATCGCGCTCTGACGGACTTCGAGACGCAGCCCATGCGAAAGGTTCTCATCATAGAGGACGATCAGGCTATGGCAGTCGCTCTGCGCGACGGCTTCTCCTACGAAGGCTACACGGTGGAGGTCGCGCGTGACGGGGCCGCGGGCCTGAAGCTCGCCACCGGCAAGACGCACGACCTGATAATTCTGGATGTCATGCTGCCGAAGGTCTGCGGGCTGGACGTGTGCAAGCACCTGCGCACAAGCGGCAACCAGACGCCCATCATCATGCTCACGGCGCGCGGGCAGGAGATAGACAAGGTTGTAGGTCTGAAGACGGGCGCGGACGATTACGTCACCAAGCCCTTCAGCTTCCTTGAGCTGATGGCGCGCGTCGAAGCCATACTGCGCCGCACCAACCGCAGCGAGGACGCCTTCGAGCAGGCCCAGTTCGGAGACGTGGTGCTCAACTTCAAGAACCTTGAGGCGTACAAGAACGGCCAGACTCTTGACCTCTCGCCGCGCGAGTTCAAGCTGCTTCGCTACTTCCTTGAGCACAAGGGCGAAGTCATCACGCGCGACCAGTTGCTCGACGCCGTCTGGGGCTACGACGGCTTCCCGCTCACGCGCACCGTAGACATGCACATAGCCAAGCTGCGTCACAAAATCGAAGACTCCCCCGCAGACCCGCATCACATCATCACAGTCCACCGCGCCGGATATAAGTTCATAGGATAGGAGATGGGGGTCGGGGGTTAGGGGTTAGGGGGTTGTAGGGGTTGGAGGGTAGTGGCGTGACTATCAACAGCTTTAGAGACCTCAGAGTTTGGCAAGTAAGCATGGATTTAGTTGAGCGTGTCTATCAGCTTACACAGACTTTCCCGTCACAAGAGATATATGGACTAACAATACAGATGCGGCGCGCGGCAGTATCGATTCCTTCAAATATCGCGGAAGGACACACAAGAGAGCATACCAAGGAATACCTTCATCACTTATCAATGGCTCAGGCTTCTTTAGCCGAATTACAGACACAGATTGAAATTGCAGCACGCCTTGGCTATCTGTCATCGGAACAAGTTAATCAGGTCTTGGAACAATCTATATCTTTAAGTAAGCAGCTCTACGCACTGCGGAACGCGGTATCAAAGAGATTATAATGGCTCAGAGCCACGCTCTATCTCCCCAACCCCCAACCCCTAACCTCTATTCCCCCATTGTCTGGCACGGCAGTCGCTAATCACCATCGAGGCTTCTTTTTGCTGTACTGATAATTTACAGGGCAGAGGCTTTTGGTGAAGAACGTGCGGCGTTTCAGTGCAGCGTAAGAGGACAGAGGCGGTTAATCGAAGGAGGCGAATTTAAGATGAGACGTTGGCTTACGATATTGGTTTTCGTCATGGCTCTGGGCGTGCCCGCGTTCGCGCAGAACAGCACCACCACTACCACCACGACGCAGCAGCAGGCCCAGCCCGCGCAGACCGTTCAAAGTAACAACAGCACCACCAGACAGACCACGACCACGACGCAGAAGAGCACCACGCCGGTCGAGCGCACGACAGGCATAGACCCGCTCTATCTGGCGCTGGGCGCGGTGGCGCTCATCACCATCGTAGCGATAGCGCTTCTGGCCGCGCGCGGTCGTCGCAATCGTGACGTAGTTGCCGTGCGCGAGAGCAAGACCGTCATCAAAGAGTAAAGACGCACCTATTCAATCCTCGCCCGAACAAGGGGGCAAACCCAAGCAAGGACAAAGCCTGCGAGTTACTGGCTCGCAGGCTTTATATTTGGCCAATCATCACTTCTTCTCACAGCATATTCCTGTCTTCTCAGCGTTCATAAAGCCCTAAATAGTTGAAACGAGATCGCTTGCACCTTCCCGTGGCCTTGATCTTTTGCCGGATTCGATCTTAGATCGGCTCTAGTCTTTAAGTCAGGTCTTGAGGTTTTCGGTCAAAAGTTAAATGGTTTCTATTCCCACGGCTTGCGCCCAGCCAACAGAAGATTCTCTTTGGAAAGCAGAGATGCAGCCCTCCGCGCCAGCCCCTGTGTTCGTAGACGAGAAGCACGGCATTCGTCTTTATCAAGGCGACGCGCTGGAGTTGCTGCGTAAGGCAAAGGATGAGATGTTCGACCTCATCTTTGCAGACCCACCCTACTTTCTCTCCAACGACGGCATCACTTGTCAGGCCGGGCGAATGGTGAGCGTCAACAAGGGGATATGGGATAAAGCCGCCACGTTCGAGACGATTCATGCTTTCAACATGGACTGGCTCAGAGAGTGCAAGCGGTTGTTGAAGCCCAACGGCACTATCTGGGTGACAGGCACGTCGCACAACATCTACAGCGTAGGCTTCGCGCTGCAAAATCTCGGCTACAAAATCCTGAACGACATAGCGTGGTACAAGGTCAACCCGCCGCCCAATCTCTCATGCCGTTATTTCACGCACGCGACAGAGACGATTATCTGGGCGCGTCGTGAGCCGAAAGGACGCCACACGTTTAACTATGAAGAGATGAAGCGCGAGAACCGCAACAAGCAGATGCAATCGCTCTGGCACATCACGCCACCCGCCGCGCGCGAGAAGCGATACGGCAAACATCCAACACAGAAACCCGAAGCGCTTCTTGACCGCATCGTCCGGGCATCATCAAACCCGCACGACATAGTGTTAGACCCGTTCTGCGGAAGCGGAACAACAGGCGTTTTGTGCGCCAGACTCGAAAGGCGGTTTATTGGGATTGATTTGATGATGCCTTATCTGGAACTCGCAATTACGAGAATAAAAGATGAATTTCCTTCGCAGCAACTAATGCTATCCTTTAGTCGAATCGAAATCTTCTGGACAGATTCCATTTCTAACGAAGAACATCAAAGCACATGGACGGAAATTGTGACTAAGGCACTAACTGAACTGGGTGGTGAGGGGAACCTGAAAGATATTAACCGTCTTGTAGAACAAAGCCCGCGCACGAAGAAAAATATAACTTGGACTTCCACGGTGCGACGTGTCGTGCGACAATCAGCGCGTTTCGAGCCGATTGGCAGAGGCCGCTACCGCTTACGATATGAATCTCTCGATGCCAGCACATCTAGCGCAAGGGTACAAAAGCCCGGCACAGATAGCACGCGTCGTGAGTGAGGCATGGGGAAAAGATAATCTTTACTGTGCTAACTGCCAATCACCGTCCTTAACACCTGCGCCGAACAATACAGAAGCTTTCGATTTCACTTGTCCTCGTTGCGGGCTTCGCTTTCAACTCAAAAGCAAAAGCTCACCTATACGTGACCGCATCGTTGACGCTGCTTATCAAGCGATGATGCGTGCGATACTTGAAGACCGTACACCGAATCTTTACGCACTCCATTACAGCAGGCTCTATTGGCAAGTCCGAGACTTAATTCTTATTCCGCATTTCGCCTTCTCAGCTTCTGCTATTGAAGCTCGAAAGCCTTTGGCATTGAATGCACGCCGCGCGGGTTGGGTAGGGTGTAACATCGTACTGAAAAACATACCTCCCGATGCGAGGATCAATCTCATCTCCAACGGCGTACCGTTGCCGCCTCAATTAGTACGACAGAGTTTCCACCGAATAAAGCCACTGGAAGAAATTGGCGCTAAGGAGCGGGGCTGGACATTAGATGTGCTGCGAGTTGTGCGTTCTCTAGGTAAAACAGAATTCTCTAATAGCGATGTTTATGCTTTTGTACCTCAGCTTGAACTGCTGCACCCAGACAATCGCCATGTCAAAGACAAAATCCGCCAGCAGCTACAGGTGCTACGCGACAGGGGCTTTCTCGTACAAGTTGAGCGCGGCATCTGGGCATTAAAAGAATAGAGTAGATTAAATATCGGTTTGAGCTTTCGTTGAAATCGTCTCTAATTATTCTCTAAGGTGGCGTGATTAGGGGTTGGGATGGCGGTCTTATGCTCTAAGCACTCGTGCTTAGAGCATAAGATGGGCGGCGAAGGTTCTGAGATGGCGTGATTAGCTTCTTCGCGCGTCATCCTAGCTTCATTGCGGGGCGGCGAAGATAGTTCGCGCAGGGGCGAAGCTTCATCGCCCTAGTGCGAAGTTACTTCGCACTAGGGCGATGAAGCTTCGCGGGCGTGCGAAGTTGATAATGATACAGGAAAAGCCTCTTCGCTCGTGGGCGAAGAGGCTTTTCCTGTATCATTATGGGACAAAGCGGGGGGATTTGGCTTTTGGGGGCGGGTTAATAAATGTCTTGCGCTTTGGCTTTATCTAGCATAGGATTGCGCCACTTCATCGGGCTTTATCCTTATTTCTCACGCGATAGGAGCTACTTGTTATGGCAAAAGACCAATCAAAACGTATCTCACCGGGGGTTTTAGCAGGCGACAGGGATAGCTTTGACGGGGTGAAGGAGATTGCAGGATATGCCCCCGCAAATCCGCATTATTCTATGGAGGCGCTGAGCGCGGCTGAGACTGCCATGCGTAACGCACAGGAGGCGGAGAATAGGGCGGAGGGGGCGCTGGCCATAGCGCGCGACAACGCCGCAGCCGCAGAGTGGGCATTCCACAACCTCATACTTGGCATGAGAGACCAAGTGACGGCGCAGTTCGGGCGCAACTCCAACGAAGTGCAGCTAGTGGGCCTGAAGAAGACCTCCGAATATAGACGCCGCAGCACTCCAAGCCCCGAAAGCTGAGCAGCAGGTCAATATCAACATCATTCACCGCAGAGACGCGGAGGGACGCAGAGGGGGCGCAGAGAGTTAAGCATTCAACTCTCTGCGCTAATCTCAGCGTCTCTCCGCGTCTCTGCGGTGAATCTCAATTATTAAGCTAACGTCTCTTGCGGCGAGAGGCGAACTTGCGTCTGATTTCTTCGTGATTGGTCGGGCCGGGGAGTTTGTCGGGCAGGTCTAATTCGTCGTCAATCAGAACTTCTGTTGGCACACCCGCGACGCGGGCGTACTGTAGGAGAATCATAAGAGTCGGTTCGGCTTTGTCCAACTCAAAATCCGAGATGCGTGTGTAGGGAATCTCTTCTTCAACATCCAAATGCCTGTACATCTCAGTTTGAGAAAGGCCCAAGCTATTACGAATCTGCAAAAGCTTCTCTGCAAGTCGCTTCGGCCTGCGGCGCGCATAACCCATCAGGAGCGACCTCCTGATAGGACAAAACACGCACAAGATAACTTGATTCTATCCGCAACAACGTATAGAATGTGCTTGCGTGATTGATTCGCCGTGAGTAAGAGCCTCTTATCTCGAACGGCGATGCTCATTCTCTACTGTGGGAGTGAGCTACGCATTAGCCGTTGCCTTGTTTTCAATGACTAGAACTCGCGCATGATAGCAAGAGAACTCTATTAGCTAAAGATTGAATGATGGGAGCGTCAGGTCGCTCCCTCATACTGCACGGCCTGTTGCTATGAGGTGCTGGGTCGTGCGGTCAAGGGGCAGGGTCGCCGTATTGCTTGGGAGAGCGGTCACGGTGGCCCTGCTCTCATTACATCAAAGGCTCTGTAGAGGAGCGCTCGCGGCGGGCTACGCCGGTCGCGTAGGCCGCTTCCTCAACGTCGCGTGCTACCGCCTCGGCCACCCGTTTGTCGAAGACGGAAGGGACTATGTACTCGGGTTGCAGTTCCTCTTCGGTGATGAGCGCGGCTATGGCGTGCGCTGCCGCGAGCTTCATCTGCTCGTTGATGCGGGAGGCGCGGCAGGCCAGCGCTCCGCGAAAGATGCCCGGAAAGCAGAGCACGTTATTTATCTGATTCGGATAGTCGGAGCGCCCCGTGGCCATTACCGCCACGTGCGGCTCTGCTTCTTCGGGCATGATTTCGGGCGTGGGGTTCGCCATGGCAAAGACTATCGGCTGCGCGGCCATGTTCTTAACGTCCTCGGCGTTGATGACTCCGGGGACGGACAATCCCATGAAGACATCAGCGCCGCGTATCACGTCGTGGATTGTTCCCTTCTCCTGATTCGGGTTGGTGTTCTGCGCGTACCAGTCCTTAATCCAGTTCATGTGCTCGCGCCTGCCGGGATAGATTGCTCCGGCCTGGTCGCAGCCGACTATGTTCTTCACGCCCGCCGCCATGATTATCTTCGTGCAGGCCACCCCGGCAGCGCCCACGCCATTGACCACCACCTTAACGCTCTCCATCTCCTTGCCTACAATCTTCAAGGCGTTGATGAGAGCCGCCAGCACGACTACGGCCGTGCCGTGCTGGTCGTCGTGAAAGACCGGAATGTCAAGCTCCTCTTTCAAGCGGTCTTCAATCTCGAAGCAGCGCGGCGCACTGATGTCCTCAAGGTTTATCCCGCCGAAAGCCGTCGCTATGTTCTTGACGGTTCGCACAATCTCGTCAGGGTCTTTCGTGGAGAGACAGATGGGGAAAGCATCCACGCCCGCGAACTCCTTAAAGAGCATGGCCTTTCCTTCCATGACAGGCATGGCCGCAGCGGGGCCTATGTCGCCCAAGCCCAGCACCGCCGTACCGTCCGTGACGACGGCGACGGTGTTCTTCTTGATGGTCAGATTAAAAGCCTTCTCAGGGTCTTGGTGAATGGCTTCGCAGACGCGCGCGACGCCCGGCGTGTAGGCCATGGAAAGGTCTGCGCGGGTCTTCAGAGGCGTCTTGCTGACGACCTCTATCTTGCCGCCTATGTGCATGAGAAAGACGCGGTCGGAGACGTTGACAACCTCTACTCCGTCTATGTCGCGCAGGGCCTCTATTATCTCATTCTCATGCTCTATGGAACCGGCCTGAACGGTGATGTCGCGCACTATCGAATCACGATTGACGCTGACGATGTCTATGGCTCCTATGTCGCCGCCCGCGTGGCCAATGGCCGTGGTGACTTCTCCGAGCGTGCCCGCGCGGCTGGCCAACTTCACGCGCAGGGTAACTGTGTAACTCGCGCTGGGTGTGCTGTGCATGGCTTCTTAAGAGACGGAAGTTCTCCTTTCCAAAGGTCAATACAGAGCTTGGGGGAATTGCCTAAACTCTAACGCCAACCCGCTAGAAAGGCAAAGAACCAGTAGTGCCCTGATGTGAAAACTCTCTGCGCTCCTGTCAGAGTCTCTGGGGTGAATGACTATATAAGACCCTCACCGCAGAGACGCAGAGAGACGCAGAGGGGGCGCTGAGAAAAGCATTCAACACTCTCTCTGCGCTAATCTCGGCGTCTCTCTGCGTCTCTGCGGTGAAGCTCTATAACCTTATTAATCCAGCGAAGATGTACGCCTCGCGGCGCGGTCAATCTGCCATCGTCGTCTTGTATTATATCAACGCACCTTTTTGCTACAGTTGTTAGCAATAACAACACGATATGCGGTGCCTCATATTTAGCTCAAACCGTAACTTCTTATAAAGCCTCAACTTCTTAATTCGCGCCGGAGCGGCACGCCAGTTGTTAGCTTATACGGGCGAAGGGGGAAGTTATAGAAGATGCAAACAAAATTTTGGAAGCACAGAATAGGTAGCGCAATTCTAGGTGTCTCATTACTGCTAGGAATAGGATTCGCATCGAGCGTAACTACTCAGGCGCAGTACCAGAATGACCGGTACGAACGCCAGCGCCAGTACGAGCGCGAGCAGCGCCGTCGCCAACGTGAATGGGAGCGCGAACAGCGTCGTCGCCAGCGCGAAGCCGCACGATACGGCAACAATGGCGGCTACAACAATGGCAGGTACGGCGGTTACGGAAATAACGGCGGTTATGGGAACGATGACAACTACGCGAACTACGGCGGCTCTTACGAGTTTCGTCAGACCGCTCTGAACGCGGGCTACAACGAAGGCCGCAAGGCCGGTATGGAAGACCGCAGCCGTGGTCGTGGCTACAACTACGCGGACTCTAGCCAGTATCGCAGCGCCGACAAGGACTACAACTCGCGCTACGGAAACCGCGAGATGTATAGACAGTATTTCCGACAGGCTTTCGCCAACGGTTATGCTGACGGCTACAGAGGCTACTAACCGGAGTCTCTAACCGAACAACAGAAGCCGCGCTTCTCTTGAAGAGAAGCGCGGCCTCTTTCTTTTGGCTCACTCTTCAACTACATCATCCAGCGATTCGAGAATAGCTTCCAACGCTTCCCTGCCCGCTCCGCGTTTTTCCGCAAGACGAACGGAGCGCCTTCCCAGAATCTTGTAGGCCGCGAGCGCATCCCTCATCTCTTCACTTTGAATCGCTTCCAGATGACGGCGAACCGTCCGTATGTCTGCGCGCGCGAAGGTTCCGGTCAGCGCCTTCGCGGGCGGAAGCTCCTTCAGATTAGCGAGGGTGCTCTCCACTAGCGGCATGAGGATGGAGCGCGCATCTTTTTCCTTCAGCCCGCAGCGCCCTAGCATCTCCGTCGCTATGTCGAAGAGGGCTACCATGTGGCCCGAAGCGGTGACGGCGGCGGCGTGATAGAGAGCCTTCTTTGCCGTGTTGACCGAGAAGGAGCGGGCGCCGAAATCCAGCACAATGCGGCGGGCCGCGCTCACTGCGCTCGCCTCGCCCTCTATGCAGAAGAAGGCGCGGCGCAGGCTCTCGGCTCCGGGAAGCGTTTCGCTGACGGCCACGAGCGGGTGCATAGAGCCGGTACGAAAGCCAACGTCGCGCAGGCTCTTTAAGACGCCGGACGACAGAGCGCCGCTAGCGTGAAGCGCCGTCCTCTGCTGCGGCTGCTCGCCGGTCAAGGCGGCTATACGCGCGGCAGTCTCTTCTATCAGGTCGTCGGGCGTGGTGATGAATAGCAGACGGCTTTCGGGAAGACGGTCAAGCTCTGCGGAAGAGAGCGCCAGAGGCTTTGTGTGTATGAGGCTCGCGGCGAGCTTCGCGTGCGACTTTCTGCGCGCCACCAATGCTTCTACTCTATAGCCGCACTGCGTGAGGGCCAGAGCCAGCGCCGTTCCTACCCGGCCTGCTCCCACGATTGAGACGGTAGGGCGGCGCGCTACTCTTTTAGTCGCCATTGTTTTCAGAGACGGTGTGGTCGCCCGTGACTTCGACCATCGCGGGCTGGTCAGGCAGCTCGTCCAGCCACTGGTTAAGTCGTGCGCGAAGGTCTTCGCGCGTCACAAGGCCGTAAGCCTCTACGGGCGGGCGAGCGACGCGCACGGGTGTAGCCAGAGCGCCATCTCGCAGCGCCTCTTCTATGAGCCGCACATCCGTACGGGAAAAGCTTTCAGGCAGTTGGCCGCTTGAGAACGCTTCCGAGAGAGAGAGGGCGTGCGCTCTCTCTTCTTCCGTCTGCGCGCCAGCGCGCGTGCGCTCAAGCCCTGCCGCGAGCGACGCAGACATAAGCTGAAGCGTGCGCCGCGTAGTCTCCACGCCGACCTCTACCGTCTCACGCAACTCCTGCGAGAGACGCTTGAGCGCGTCTGCGCGTCCCAGCCGAAACGCGCAATCACACGACGGGCGATTCATGAGAATCTTCCTGACGGGAAGCGTGCAGCTCAGGCTGCGAGCCGCATCCATCAGCCGCGCAGCCTCTTCATGATAGCGTGTGTTGAGAATCGAAAGCTCGGAGAGGGCTTCGAACTCCCGCCACTTACCGCTTCGCAGGAACTCGTCCAGCGAGCGGCGGTCAAGTGAAGCACCGACCGTCTCGTCATGCAGGCTCGCGTAATGCTCTACGTAACGGACGCGGAACTCTCGCCAGAGCAGGTCGAAGCGCTGGCAGGACTCATGGTCTAAGAGTTGGTGTACGTCTTCGGCTATGCGCAGCAGCTCTCTCCGCGCGCTCTCTATCTCGTTGCGGTCTGTTGGCTCTGCCAGCATAAGGTAGTCGTGCGCTCGCACGCGCCCCTCAATGCCGCCGGTAAAGCTTGAGAGAGAAGCCAACTGCTCTGTGCTTCGCCTGAAATTCTCTTCCGAGTCAGCGAAGGCGTCGGCCACTCGCTGCAAGCTCTCTTCAAGGGAGATGGTGTCCTCCAGCGCGGCTTCAATGGCATCGGCTGCAACGCCGAAGCTCTTGCGCACGCTCGCCGCGAGAGTCCAGACGCGAGTTGTTAAGCCTTCGTCCGGCAGCGCGTTGAACTTCTCCAGCACGCGGCGCGAGCGCCAGTCCTCAATCCATTCACGCAGCGCCGCTCGCACGGCCTCGCGCGCCTGCGGCTCCGCAATCGAAGCAAGCTCCGGCGTGCCGGTCAGCCGACGGGCCCAGCCGGTCAGCTCCTCCGCGCCGTGCATAAGCGCTGCGGCCCGCGCCACTCCGCTCAGCTCGTCCCATCGAAGCTTAAGGTCTAAAGTGCGGCGGCCTATGCGGTCGCCCGTCGCCGTGACAAGCTCTATGCGTCGTTGCGCCACGAGCGCGGCTAGTATCAGGTGCTGCGCCTCTCGTTGCAGGCCGTAGGGCTCGCTCCTGAGACTGGCGTAGACGGAATCGAGCGGCACGACCATGCCGTCCGCTTCATCCGTCAGACGCAGCACCTCTCTTATCCAAGGCTGCTTGAGAACCGCGTCGCCAGCTTCCGGCAGATAAGCGTCGCTGCGCTGCGCCACCAGACCGAGCGGCGCGCAGTAGCGGCGCGCAAGCTCCTGCACGCCAGCTTCCGACTGGCTGGCGGCTCCGAAAAATCCACCGACCAGCCGCGCCACTTCCGTCTCCGTGAGCGCTTCCGTGAAGGCAGGGTGCTGCGGGTAACGCGCCTCGAACAGAGGATGAAGCATGCGCTCCAGCACTTCGGAGAGCGTGTGACCGGCCTGCGCTTCATCCGTAAAAGCGTGCGCCGCGCCTTCCCAGAGAAGATTGCCTTCATGCATGAAAGCCCGAATCCATATACGCTCGGCCAGCCCCGTGTGCGTCCTTTCGGCTGCCCGCGCAGTCTCTCCGAACTCGCTGAGAAGCAGAGCGTCCGTGCGAAGCGCTATCAGCCGCCGCAGGTGCTCAAGCTCTTCGGGCATGAGCGGGGCGGCCCGCCAGACGATTTTAATCGGAGCATCCGCAGGATTAACCTCAGCCGCGCTTTCATCGCCCGCGCCCGCGTGCGGCCCCTGCACGGTCATCTGCCAGTCGTAGAAGATGCCGTCACCCGAAGCTTTTGTCGCCTCGCCTTCCGCGCTCTGCTGCTGAGACGTTTGCCAACTGATGCGGCCCAAGCGTCCCATGCCGCGCCACATGAGGGTAAAGTCTGTCGCGGGAGGTGCAGGCGTCTCGCCCGCTTCCGCGAGCGGCCAATCGGGAAAGCGCGGGCGAGGAAGTCCCCGCAGCAGTTCTTTCATCAACGATGAGTCGGGCGCAATATTTTCTACGGCGCGAGCGAGAGCCTCTTCGAAAGCGTCGGCCGTGCTGATGTTGAAGCGGTAGCGCGGCTCCGGTTGAGCTTCGTCGCTGCGTCGAACGCCGCCGTCCGGCGAAAGCTCCGCGAAGCGTGCCAGCAGCTCCGCTATGCGGCTTATGCCAGCCTCAGCGTCCGCCTCGTCGTATATCAGCATCGCCGCGCCAAGCTCGCGTGCCGTAGCGCCCCGCCCGTCCAGACTGAGAATGAAGAGCCCCTTCAAGAGCAGCCGCGCATGAAGGCGCTGCATGATGGGAATCTGCGAGGCTATGTCTGCCGACAGTTGGTCGTAGACAGAGAACGCCTTCTCCAAATCAACGGCCTTTCGCAGTTCCTGTTCCGTGCGGTCAAAGACTTCGTCAAGGACTATCAGCGAGAGCGCGGGCCGGTTCGTCGCGCGCTCTACCGATTGAGCCGCGAAAGGCAGGAAGGCGAAGCTCGGCGCGTAAAGGCGTACGGCCGAAGCCACGTCGGCTATCAGTGGATGAACCGGGTAGATGGCCGTAAAGCGCGGCTCGCTCCAGTTGAAACCGGGGACAACCGTGCGCAGACTGTTGTAGATTTCGTGAAGCGCAAGGCGGGCCTGCGGGTTCTTCTGGAAGAGGTGCAGGTCGGCTATCCGGTACAGGTGCTCCGGGTCTAGGTAGTCAATCTGGTACGTCCCGGCCAGCACCGCGTTGACGCCTTCAGCCCCCTCTATGTCGTCGTCCAGAGCTAGGGCTATGAAGACGTGCGTGCTGTCTGTGGCTGCGGCAAGCTGGCTCAGGGCGGGGCCATCGTCACGCTTGACGCGCGACTCTCGCCCGAAGGCCGTGTCTATCACAAGCACTAGCGGGGTGTCGCCCGCGCGAGAGGCGGCCACGGCCAGCATCTGCTGCGGCTCGACTCCGAACCAATCCGCCTCGTCCCCGCCGAAGGCCAGCACAAGAGCCGCGCCCACCTCTTCAAGCAGCGACCCGCGCGTGCCGCGTTCCACCCGCGCCACCATGTAGCGGCGGTTGAGCAGACGACGCGCGCTGGTGGCCACGTGCGCGTCCGAGACTGCGGAGGCGCGCAGCTCCGGCATGGAGGCCAGCGCCGCAAAGACCGATAGAGCGTGGCTTTTGCCTACGCCCCGCAGGCCGGCGAGCGCGCGTGCCGCGCCACGGCTGCGCGGCAGGTCTGCCAGCGCGTCCAGCCAGCGTGCCAGAAGGTCTGACGTGGCGTCCGTAAAACGGTAAGCGGAGAGCGCAGCCTGTGGATTCTCTACGTAGTTTTCGACCGCTTCAAAAAGCTGCGGCTCTACGAAATCCTTTATCTTCTCCTGCGTGCGCTTCATGGTCGGGAAAGAGTTGTGCTGCTCAAAAAAGGCTGGAAACCTGCGAAAGTGCCGAGATTCGCCCGCGAATCCGGGGTGCCAGAACCCCTCTGTCGGACTGTAGCACGCGGCGCGTCAGGGGCGCAATCATTCTGTCTTTACAGGCGGCTAGCTGCTATAATGGCCTGACCGGCAACCGCCTGAAGAGTAAAAATTCCATTGGGGCGGGGCTTTTCCATAAGCCCTTTTCCGGGGGCGAGTTTTCCGGCCTGCGGCAGCACAACCCTTGGGACGTGTTGCGGCATCAAAACGGTTGCGCGTTCCTCCAAGGCGATTACAGTCATCTTTTCACCCGGCAGGCACGCGCTCGCACTTCAACCGGTTATAACTTTAATCAAGAGGCCGTCCCCGGACGGAAAGCTTCTCCAAGGCGCTGTAAAAAGCTTTAAGAGCGGCTTTCTTCTAAAGACAGGCCCCCTTTGGGTCTTCCACAAAGCTTTTGGAGGCTTTTCGCAATGCGCAGCACATCACGCTCCCTGACCGCACTGGTTCTGGCTCTCTCAATCTGGGCTGGCGCTATCTCTGCGGTCGCAGCACCGCTCCAGCAACAGACGCAGGAGCAGCAGCAGCAACAGCAACAGACGCCGCAAACACAGCAACCACCCAAAGCGCCCACCACCGGGCCTACTAGAACTCAGCAGACGGCTCAGACGGCCCAGACCACTTCCAGAAAGCCGCTCTCGACCAGCGAAGACCCGGCCATGATTGGCAGGCGCAAGATTAATAGCGGCTTGATAGCCTCTATGAGCGGGTCGCTTGAGAAAGAGGTGGCGCTCGGCCGTGCCATCGCTGCGGAAGTGGACAAGCAGGCCAAGTTCATAGACGACCCCGTCATCACGGAGTACGTCAACCGTGTAGGCCAGAACATAGTGCTGCACTCGGACGCGCGCGTCCCTTTCACCATCAAGGTGATTGATTCGGACGAAGTCAACGCCTTCGCGCTTCCGGGCGGCTTTTTCTATGTCAACAAGGGCCTGATTCTGGCTGCCGATAACGAGGCGGAACTGGCTGGCGTGATGGCGCACGAGATTGCGCACGTGGCGGCTCGCCACGCGATGGAGAATCAGACAAAAGCCATGCTGGCCGAGTACAGCATGCTGGCCGGCTCAATCTTTCTGGGCGGCATCCTCGGCGCTGTCATACAGAACGCCGCGCAGTTCGGCGCTCTCCTTGGCTTTATGAAGTTTAGCCGCTCGGCCGAAGAGGAAGCGGACAAGCTGGGCGTGCAGTACATGTACGCGGCGGGCTACGACCCGAACGCCATGGCGACCATGTTCGAGAAGCTCATGGCCAAGAATCAGAAGAAGCCCGGCTTCATCTCCAAGGCCTTCTCGTCGCATCCTATGCCGTCTGACCGTCGCGCGGCTGCCATAGCGCTGGCCGCACGCTTTCCAGACCGCGAAGAGTACGTCATCAGCACCTCGGAGTTTCAGCGCGTCAGGGGACGCCTGCTGCGTCTCTCGAACGCACGCGTGACCACAAACGGAGCGCTGCCGGGAAGCTCGGACGACGGCACGCCCGGACGCCCGACCCTCAAGCGCAGACAGCCTACGCCGGATGATTCGACGACCGCGCCGACGACGGATGACACTAATCAGCCGTCCAACACAAGGCCGTCCGACCCGCCGAAGCTCAAGCGCAACGACGGCTCGACTCCGACCGACCCGTCCAAGCCGTAAGCAGTTCGGGGCGGAACCCGCAAAAGCCTTCTCCAGGGGCTCTCCACGAGGTAATTGTGGAGAGCCTCTTTTATCTGCGAATTGAACCGTTTAGGCCCCCTAGCGCGGCTTGACATTTTTCAGAGCGCTTCTGTATTCTAGCCGTTCGCGTTTTAGGCGCTAAATTAAGAGAGAGTTATCTATGTCAACACAGTTTCCTAGCGGCACCGGACTAGCCGAAAATCGTAAATGGTACGTCGTGGACGCAGAAGGCCAGCCGGTCGGACGCCTCGCCACAGAGGTCGCGTCAATCCTGACGGGCAAGCGCAATCCGATGTGGACGCCCTTCATGGACGTGGGCGACCACGTGATAGTGATTAACGCTCGCAAGGCCGTCTTCAAAGGCTCAAAGGCCGAGCAGAAGGTCTATCATCATCACACGCTCTATCCGGGCGGCCTGCGCTCAATCTCCGTCAAGGAGCAGTTCGAGCGCCACCCCGAGCGCGTGATTGAGTTGGCCGTCAAAGGCATGCTGCCCAAGAATAAGCTGGGGCGAGCGATGGCCAAGAAGCTGAAGGTTTACGCCGACAGCGAGCACCCGCACACGGCACAGCGTCCCCAACCCCTCGAAATCAACTCTCGTAACAAAAAGTAAGAAGGAATAGAACCGAAGTGGCTGAGATGCAATATTACGGAACCGGAAGGCGCAAAAGCTCAACGGCGCGTGTTTACCTGAGACCCGGCGCAGGCCAGGTCGTCATCAACCGCAAGCCCTTTGAGCAGTACTTCCCGAACGAAACCCTGCGCATGGTGATTCGTCAACCCCTTCAGTTGACCGAAACCGCGGCGAAGTTCGACATCGTCGTCAACGTCGCCGGAGGCGGCCCTGCGGGTCAGGCCGGAGCCATACGCCACGGCATCACGCGCGCGCTGCTTGAGTTCAACGCAGACCTTCGACCGCCCTTGAAGCAGGCAGGATTGATTACGCGCGACCCGCGCATCAAGGAGCGCAAGAAGTACGGCCAGAAGGGCGCACGCAAGCGCTTCCAGTTCTCGAAACGCTAAGAACGCAGTGACGAGTGATAAGAAAAGACTTCTTCTCGCTCGTCACTTATCACTTGTCACCGTTTTTAAGTCCATTGTCGCTGCTCGAATTGGTTGCTGATTTTTCATCTAGCCTGAGAGCGGCGGCGAGTACATTAAACCAATTCACCAAAAAGGAGATTTCGTTTGGTTACCGTCACGATGAAAGAGCTTCTGGAGGCCGGCGTACATTTCGGCCATCAGGTTCGCCGTTGGAATCCGAAGATGAAGGAATATATCTTCGGAGAGCGCAACGGCATCTACATCATTGATTTACAGAAGACGCAGAAGATGTTCCGCGACGCCATAGCGTTCGTCACCGGCATGGTGAGCGAAGACAGAGGGCGCACGGTTCTCTTCGTCGGCACCAAGCGTCAGGCGCAGGACGCCATACGCGAAGAGGCCGAGCGCGCGGGCATGTATTACATCAACTCTCGCTGGCTGGGCGGACTGCTGACCAACTTCCAGACCATACAGAAGTCCATCAAGCGTCTCAAAGACCTTGAGTCCATGCAGACCGATGGCCGCTACGAGAAGATGACCAAGAAGGAGCGCATCAAGCTTGACCGTGAGCGCGAGAGCCTGACCAAGAACCTCGCGGGCATCAAGAGCATGAGCAGATTGCCTGACGCCATCTTCATCATAGACGTGAAGAAGGAAGAGATTGCCGTCGCGGAAGCTAATCGTCTTGGCATCCCTGTGGTCGCGGTCGTAGACACGAACTGTTCCCCAGAAGGCGTTGATTACGTGATTCCGGGCAATGACGACGCGCTCAGAGCAGTCAGGCTCTTCGCTTCGCGCATCGCAGACGCCGTGCTGGAGGGCCAGCAGATGGGAACTGAGGGCGGAGAAGAAGCAGAGGCTGGCGCCGAAGGGACTACGGAAGCTAACCGCCCGCGCCGCGCCAGCGCAAGCGTTGATAACACTTCCAGCGTCACGACCTCTGTAGACCCCGGCCGCGAGGCCGCGATGGTGGCCGACCCGGGCAACGCCGCGCCTTCGACCGAAACGCAGACGTCCGTTCCCGGCAATCAGGGCTTCGGACGCACAGGCCAGCAGCCGGATTCCGTTGGCGACCACCCACAGGCCGGAACGGGGGCTCCTGTTCGCGGGGCTGACGGCGGCGGTGAAGACGAGAGCGAGTTACAGCATCCGTCTTCGCCCGAAGCCGACAAGGGCGCGGAATCTGTCGGCGTCGCCAGCTAGAGCGAAAACAGAGAGAAGATAGCAAACTTTTAGGATTTCAAATTTTTCGGCGTGCGCAGCCTCTCGATAGCGGAGAACCCGCCGGGCTGCGCATTTTCATAAAAGTAATCAGCTTATAGACTGGCTTGCTGATTACTGATTCTATTCAGGGAGATTTTAAGATGGCAGACATAACGGCGAGCGCAGTCAAGTCGCTACGCGAGAAGACGGGCGCGGGCATGATGGAATGCAAGAGCGCGCTCACCGAGGCGGGCGGCAACGAGGAACAAGCAATCGAAATCCTGCGCAAGCGCGGCCTCGCCTCGGCCAAGAAGAAAGAGGGGCGCGTGGCCGCAGAAGGGGCCGTCGGCTCCTACATTCACATGGGCGGGAAGGTCGGCGTGCTGGTTGAGATTAACTGCGAGACGGACTTCGTGGCGCGAGGCGAAGAGTTCCAGCAGCTCATCAAGGACGTTGCGATGCACGTAGCTGCGGCGGAGCCGCGCTATGTCACACGCTCGGAAGTCCCTGCTGAGATTCTCGATAAAGAGCGCGAGATTGTGCGCGAGCAGGCCAAGAACGACCCCAAGAACGCCAACAAGCCCGACGCCGTGATTGACAAGATAGTCGAGGGGCGTCTCAATAAGTTCTACGAAGAGGCCGTGCTTCTTGACCAGCCCTTCGTCAAAGACCCCGCGAAGACCGTGGGGGAGCTGGTCACGGAAAAGGTCGCTACCATTAAAGAGAACATCACGATTCGCCGCTTCACACGCTACAAGATGGGCGAAGGAATTGATAAGCGCGAAGACGATTTCGGCAGCGAAGTGGCCGCGCTCGCAGGCGGCAAATAGTTAAGTCCCGGACTCCGACGTCCAAAAATCCCGGCACTTCGCTTGGAACTTTGGACTCGGAATCCGGGACTTGGAATTTGGACTCGTAAATGACGACTGAGCAAGCAACGGGTAATCAAACCTCTGCGGCCTATCGCCGTATCCTGCTCAAGATTTCGGGCGAGGCCCTGATGGGCGAGCAGAACTACGGCATAGACGTGAACGTAGCTCACGCTGTGGCCGAAGAGATAAAGGCCATCAGCAAGCTGGGCGTAGAGGTCGCCGTGGTCGTGGGCGGCGGCAACATCTTTCGCGGCGTCTCGAAGAGCGCGGGCAACATGGATCGCTCAAGCGCCGATTACATAGGGATGCTGGCGACCGTGATGAACGGCGTGGTGCTTCAGGACGCGCTTGAGAAGGTGAATGTTTACACGCGCGTCATGTCGGCCATAGACATTCCGCAACTGGCAGAGCCCTTCATACGCCGTCGCGCGATACGCCATCTGGAGAAGGGCCGCGTGGTCATCTTCGCAGCAGGCACGGGCAATCCTTACTTCACTACGGACTCGGCGGCGGCGCTTCGCGCGCTTGAGATACGCGCCGACGTTATCCTCAAAGCGACGAAGGTTGAAGGCATCTATTCAGCCGACCCCATGAAGGATAAAGAGGCCGTGCGCTACGACTGCATCACGTACCAGGAAGTTCTGGAGCAGCAGTTGAAGGTGATGGACGCTTCGGCCATCTCTCTCTGCATGGACAACAACCTGCCGATTGTCGTCTTCAACATGCGAACGTCCGGCAACATCATGCGCGTCGTCATGGGAGACGAAGCAGTCGGCACACGAGTCTGCGTAGAAAAGCCAGAAAAGAAGTGAATAGACGAACTAATACTCTTTTATTACTATCTACTATTCACCACCTACTCGGAGAAGGATATGAGCGAAAAGGATGTCATTAAGGAAACGCGCCCGCGCATGGAGAGCGTAATTGACGATGTGCGCAAGAAGCTTGCGACCGTTCGCACGGGTCGCGCGGCTGTCAGCCTTTTGGATTCAATCATGGTCGAGTATTACGGCACGCCCACGCCGCTCAGCCAGATGGCTTCGGTTCACGCGCCCGAGCCTAACATGCTCACGGTTCAGCCGTGGGATCAAACTCAGCTCGGCGCAATAGAGAAGGCCATACGCACTTCAGACCTCGGGCTCAACCCGACGAACGACGGCAAGCTCATTCGCATTCCCATCCCTCCCCTGACGGAGGAGCGCCGCAGGCAACTGGCCAAGCAAGTTCACGAGATTGCCGAAGACCATCGCACGGCTGTACGGAACCTGCGCCGCGACGCCAACGACCGCTTGAAGAAGCTACTGAAGGACAAGGCCATCTCGGAGGACGCAGAGCGTGACGGGCTGGAAGAAGTACAGAAGCTCACGAACACCTACATAGGCAAGATAGACGAGCTGGCGAAATCAAAAGAACAGGAACTCCTGCACGTCTAGTTAAGGCAAAAGTATAAAAGTAAAAAGGGAAGAAGGATTCAACCTTCTTCCCTTTTTACTTTTCAGCTACTTCTTCTTTTAGAAGTTGAAGCGTACGCCAAGCTGTATGCGGCGGTTTCCTGCCGACTGGTTATTGCCGCCGAAGCCGCAGCCGCCGAACGGGCCTGTGGTGCTTGTTGACTGGCCGAAGGCCGGCGAGGACAGATTTCCCACAGGGGCGCACAGGTTCGTGCGGTTAAATATGTTGATGATGTTTGCCGTGAACGTCAGGTTATAACGCTTCTCGACCGGAGCGGACGCCGGACGACGAGCGCCCGCGCCAGCGCCACCGCCCGCGACAGGGCCGGTGCCGCCGCGAGGGCCGCCACCACCGCCTCCGCCGCCTCCGCGTTGACCTCCGCCTTGCGGGCCGGGTGCAGCAGAGTTTGCTCCGGGCATATCTCCGAAGCCAATCGAGCGGCTCATGTTCAGGTTCACTATGAAGAAGCTTGGGCCTTCGCCGTAGTTGCGCGGGATGAGCGGAGTGCCGACTGCCGGATTGATGTCAAAGGTGCCGAAGCGCGTTTCGCGTATGTCTTCGGGTTTGGTTGTAGCCGAGACGAACGCCGGGCGGTCGTTAAAGATTGAGTCGCCGTTGTTGTCGCGCCCGGTAATGATGTTGAAGAAGTTTCCGGTCGAGGCAACTATGGTCGGGCTCAGCGTCAGGCGCAGACGCTCAAAGGTGAACGAGCCTCCGAAGAATGCTCTGTGGCGCGGGAAGAAGGCCACGCGACCGAAGTCACCGTTGAGGTCGTAGCTGTTGGCCGGGAAACACCCGCCCTGATTGCCGAAGATGCAATCGGTGTTGCTCGTAGGCTTGCCCGTCTGGTAGTTGGCGAAGAGAAGGAAGTTGCGGCTCAACTGATTACGCACGCCCATCTGAAAGCGTATGTCGTTGAAGCGAGCGCTTGACTCATACTGATAAACGTCTCCGCCCGCGTTCGGCCTGACGGGGCGTCCCTGCGCGTCGAAGACTCCCGGAAGCGGCGCGTTGATGTTGCGCATGACTATGGCGTTGCGCGTGTTGTAGCTGAACAGCACGGCCCAGACCGTAAAGTTGTAGGGCAGTTGCCGCTCCACGTTGATTGCCGCCAGTAAAGAGCGCGGTGCCTGAAAATTCTCCGCGATGACGGTTCTGGACTGCACGGCCTGAAAGGCTTGCAGTTGGGCTACGGTCGGGACGGTCGCGGGATTGACAGTGCCGTCCGCGTTGAAGACCACGTTGTCCAGAATCGGATTGACGACGCGGTTGCCCTGCGCGTCGGTGACGAAGCCGGGAACGATGAAGCGAAGCTGGTTGATGCCGTTGAAGCGAGTCTCCTGCAATGTTGCGCCTTCGCCCAACCGCTCGTAGAAGAGGCCGACGCCGCCGCGTATCACGAACTTCGGCTGGCCCGCGCCAACCTGTCCAATCGTCCCGGTGCTGCTCCCGCCCGGAGCCCACGCGAAGAAGATGCGCGGCGCGAGGTTGTAATTGCTGCTGATGTTCGACTGGTTCTCGTAGCGCAGACCGACCGTGACGTTGAAGTTCGGGCGCAGTCTCCACTCGTCCTGAATAAAGAGGCCGAGGTCAACCTGACTCACGCTCGCCTCCGGATTGCCCGCGTTGAGTATGAACTGCGACGGCACAAAGCCAGCCGTGTTGAGAACCGTCTGACGGTACTGCTCAAGGCTTGTGATGCCGGTCAGCCCGCCGAAGGTGAACGTCCCGTTGAAATTGCCATTCGAGTTGTCCGTGAAGCGCACTCCGCGCAGGCGCGCGCCGAAACGTACTACGTGACGGCCCATCGTGCCGGTAGAATAATTCTGCAACTCCCAGCGCGTCTCTTTGACGGACGCCAGCCCTACGCCCGCGCCGCCGCCCACGAAGGACGAGCTGACGTTGACGGTCGGAAGGGAGTTGTCGCCCTCCTGCTCGCTGTTGCGTCGTATGAACTGGAAGCGCGTCTCGTTAATCCATTGCGGGTTGAGCACGGCCGTTTCCGTTATCTGGAAAGTGTGCTCCGTGAAGGAGCTGTTGATGGCGCGCTCCAGAAGCGAGAAGTTGCCCACGCCGCCGTTCTCGGTGCTGTTGCGCGAATAGGTGTAGCGCATCGTCAGCGTGTTGTTCTGATTTATGGCGTAATCAAAACGCGGGCTGAAGGTAGTGAAGCGGCGCGGCTGAACCACGCCCTCGCGGAAACTGACCGGATTGAGATTCTGGTCAAGAATGGTGGCGTTGATGATGTCGTTGTCATCCACGTCGCGCTTCTGAAAATCTATGAAGAAGGATGACTTCTGCTTTGTGATGGGGCCGCTCAAAGTGAAGTTGAGGAGTCGCTGCTGGAAATCTGTGCGCGTAGGCGCGAACGGATTGCGCGAGTTCAGCCCTTCGTCGTTGAACTGGAATCCCGCGCTGCCGGTCAGCTTGCCGTAGCCGGGGCGGGTCAGAATGTCTATGCGACCGAAACCGGGCTGGTCGTTCTCGGCATTCAGGGGATTCTGGTTGATACGCACTTCGCGTATGGCCTCTTTCGGAGGCATGCGGCCACCCGTGAATCCGTCAATGTAAATCTGGCCGCCGTTGGGCCCCGCGGACGGGCCGGCCAGCGCCGTCAGCGCAGCCGCCAAATCGTCCGGGTCGTCGGGCAGAAGCTCAAGGTCGCGGCCCTTTAGCACAATGGCGTTGGCGTTGTTGTCCGACTCCGTGCTAAGGCTGCGCTCGTCAGCCACGTTGACCTGCTGCTCTTCTATGGTGACGCCTAGCTTGATGTCTACCTGCTCGCGCCGCCCGGCGACGACCGTCACTTCGCTATTTTCGAAGACGGCGAAGCCCTGCTGCGCCACGCGCACTGTGTATTTGCCGGGAGCTAGGCCGTTGAAGACGTAAACGCCTTCCTCATTGGTCGTAGCGGTCTTCTGCGCGCCGCTTGAATCAATGAGCGTCACGGTCGCGCCGACGATTGTGCCGCCAAGCTCGTCCGTTACCTGCCCGCGAATCCCCGTAACGCCCTGCGCCTGTGCCAGCGAGAAAGCGAGCGAGAGCACAAACAGGAGCGCCGCCGATTGCAGAATAGTTTTCTTGATAAAGTTCATAATCTATAGCCTTTTACGATTTTGGATTATTGCCTCACGGGCCGCCTATGCCCAGGTTGATGGTGCCGAGGTTGGGCGGACGATTCGGCGGGCCGCCCTGTCTGGCCTGCATCATGGCGAACAGTGGCCCTACGCCTGAAACGAGTGTGATGGCGGTTGCGCGCGAAGGGTCTGCGCCCTTCGTGCTGGAAAGAAGAACCATGTCGCCCGGCTTCAACTCCGCCAGAGTTACAGCCGGAAGATTGTCTATGATTCTCTGAATATCGAAGCCGCCGCCGGGGCCGCCGCCCTGCCCTGCGCCTGCTGCGCCGCCGGGTGCGCCCTGACCAGCTTGACTAGCTTGGCCGCCCTGACCTGCGGGACGAGCGTTGTTGCCCGCGCCACTGCCCTGCGCTGTCTGTGTCCCCTGCGCTGCTGCGGGAGGGCCGCCGGCCGGGCGCTGCTGCTGCTGTGCCTGCTGCGGCCCACCGCCGCCGGGAGCGCCTGCTCCTGCTGCGCCGGGGCCGCCGCCGCCGCCCTGCATCATTTGCATGAAGTTTTCGGGGATGCGCTTGAGCGTAGAATCCTTGTTGACGACTATGGTCAGAGCCTGTTTGGTCTGTATGTCTTCAATCTGAATCAGGCCGGTCGCCGCGTCAACGGTCTTGATTGTGCCGCCCGCAGTTCGGAAAGCGCCCGTCACAATCTCTTCTGCGGTAAAGCGTGCGCCGTCCGGGCTTTTGTCTCCCTTGGCGCGCACCTGATCGCCTACCTTCAGCTCATCGAAGGAACTCTTTTTCGCATCACTGAACTTGACGGAATCGGGCGCGTAGCGGCGCATCTTCACCTTGTCGGTGATAGAGATGATGACGGGCTTGTTGCCTTCAGCCGTGCGCGCTGTGACCGTTATCTCTTTGGCCTGCGGGTTGAGGGATTCGATGATGCCGGAGAGGCCGCGCTTGCGCCATTCCGCTCGCTCGCGCTCCTGCTTCTGAGCAATCTCGCTCTGGGAAACGACTATGACTTTCTGCGCAGGGACGCTCTTGCGGTCTTCGGCCACGCGACCGCGCGCGTAGACTCCGTCACCCACAGCTATGTCGGACAAACTTATGGCGACGGCCTTTTTCGTATCGGTTTCGCCCGGCGGTACGCGCTCAAAGGTAGTGTCAGTATTAATCTGCACTACGACCGTGGAGCCAGCGTCGGTTTTAACGGTGAGCTTGCCGGAAGGCGCGTCTATGGTTGTAATCTTGCCGAAGACGCGCGTGGCCGTAATGGCCGGGTCGTCCGCCTGTGCCTGCGCTACTACTATGATTTGGCTGAGGACGCAAACCGAAAGCGCTAGATGCACTAAAAACCTTCTCATTAAATTCATCCTTGTTTAGGGCTGCCGCAAAAAAAGCTGTGCGGGTTGACTTGCAAGTGTTTCGAGTTATCTATGAGTTGTCTGTCTGCCGAAGAAGCCTTGGTCGCAGCGACACTCTTTCTACGCAAAAATGGCGATGATTGTTCTAGATTTCATGAACAATATCGCCTTAAAGTTAATTTTCTCTCTGGCTGGCGACTGCGCTCATACGGGGTGAGTGGCCTATGACTTCCCAAAGTCTCAAATTTCGTATGAAGCGGGCCGCCACTATTATTCACTCAAGGTATGGAAAAAGTTCCCGAAAGAGCCCCTTGAGAAACCTTTTCAAATATAAGACGAGCGACCCGGCCTTTTATTACTTCAATTTTTTGGATTTTCAGGGAAAAGTGCGCCGAGGATGGAAGAGGCGGTTCAGGCGGCTTTCTTCGCGGGCCGCCAGCCCATGCGATAGCGCGCCGTGAGCGCAAGGCCCAGACTTGTGATGAGCAGGCCCGCTACCACTGCGGGCCAGACGTAAGGCAGCGAGAGCATGAGCGACCAGAAGAGAGCGCCCATCGCAAGCGCAACCGTTTCAGAGCGCTTGCCTTCCGGCAAAAGGCGGCGCTCCAGCCACCGCCCCGTGGCCGCATGAATAATCACGCGCCCGAAGAGGTAGGACATGACCAGCAGCAGCACGCTCATCACTCCGAGCAGAACACCTATGAAGGTCGGCAAAAGATTCACCGCGACGGGGACGCCAAAGACGATGATGAGCGTTGAGACAAGACCTATAACGGCTACGCGTACGGAGGTCAGTTGCAGGCGGGCTGCGGCACGGCTCACCGCGCCCGGACTCACAGCCGTCAACGCCAGCGAGACTATGAACCAGAAGAGGACGGCCAGAAGTCGCTGGCCCACGTAGCCTGCGGAAAAGCGCGGGGTCAGCAGCGACGCAGGGTCGTGCAGAATCTCTCGCAGCTCCTGCTCAAACCCTGTGTACATAATGGTGGCGCTCTGCGGGTTGCGGCTCTCCGCTCCCGACTCGTGCTGGTAGAGGCCGCCCAGCACCATCACGTCGCCGCCTATGTAAGCTCCCTTGCGCTGTATGACATCGCCGCCGATTGAGGCCACGTCGCCTTCCACGCGCCCCTCTACTATGACGTTGCCGCCGATTGAGATGACTCCCTGCTGGACGGAGCCGCGCACGATTACGGACTTTCTGAAGACGACGACATCGCCGCCCCTCACGCCTTCGACCACAATCGAAGCATCTTGGGGCCGTGGCGCGACCCGCTGAGAGCCCGCCTGCGCGTAGGTCGCCGCCGCCGCCAGAAAAAGCGCGAACAGGGCCACAGCCGCCGCGTTCAGGAAGCTTCTGGCGTTGCGCCAATCAAAGGGTCTGTCCAGTAAAAGATAGCTCACAACAGGTCTATTAAAACGGGAGAGCGATTAATGGAAAAGCATTCTCCTCTTGATAATCAATTCCCTTCCGGTAATCACTCTGCGGCACGCGCCCGGTGATAGCCGCGAATCAGGCGCAGCAGCAGTAGCAGCGCCATGCCCAGAAGCAGATAGCTGAAGAGGCCAAGCGGGTGCGATTCAAAAGCAAAGCGCCCTATGATTCGCACGATGACGGCCAAGGTCGCGCCCGCGTCGTAAATCGCGCGCCACAGTATGCCCAGCCCTGTACCGGCCAGTCGTCCGAACACTCGCACAGGCTCGAAGACGGAATCGGACAGCGCCGCGCTCCCCAAAAGCGCAAAGGAAAAGAGCGAGAGTGCTATACAAAGACGCAGAGCGCGTCCGCGCTCACGCTGCTCGCGCACGCCGCTCATGTCCATCTGCGCGTGCGCCGTCACGACTCTGGCAAAGTCTGCGGGCAGCGCAAGCGTCTTCTCATCATTAAAGGCCATGTCGAGCGTACACAGAAGACGGCGCTGCTCCTCCAGCTTAGTGGCGCACGAACGGCACTGCTTCAGATGCTCTTCGAAAGCCAGAAGCGCCCCGGCTCCAAGCTCGCCGTCCAGATAGGCGGCGACCTCAGTGCTGCGGCAAGTCATGTTGTTCGCGGTAAGCTCCGTCATTGCTCTTGTCTGAAAGCGCGCGCTTAAACTCCGGTGATGCCTCTGTCTACGAACTGCTGTCGCATCATCTCTCGCGCGCGGAAGAGACGATTCTTGACCGTGCCTAGCGGAAGGCTCGTGACCTCAGCTATCTCGTCGTAGCTCAAATCGTGCTGGTGGCGCAGGATGATTAGCTCACGATAGACGGCTGGAAGCTGGCGCACGACTCGCTCAATCTCCGCGCGCCGCTCTTCCACCGCGTACTCCTGCTCAGGCGAGAGCTTACGGCTCATGACCGTCATCTCCCGCTCTTCGCCGTCCACTTCGGACGAGAGCGCCTGCTCGCGCGATGAGAGGCGGCGCAGATGGTCAACGGAAGCGTTATGCGCAATCTTGTAAATCCAGGTGGAGAACTTGAACTCAGGGCGGTAGCGCTCAAGCGAGCTGTAGATTTTGATGAAGACCTCTTGCGTCAAATCCAGCGCCGCGTCGTAGTCTCCTACCATTCTATAGACGTATGCGGCAATCGGGCGCTGGTAGCGCCGCACCAACTCGTTGAAGCCGTCCTCGCGCCCCTTGATGGCTCTGGCCACCAGGTCGCAATCGGCTATTGCGCTCAGATTAAGAGGGATAGCGTTCACACTCATGCTCAGGTTTTACGACGCGATAATATTAAAAGTTTCAATATGGGGGATGGGGGTCGGGGGTTAGGGGCTGGTAAAAGAAAGAGTGTTGTATTTTCTCTCTCTATCCCCCATCCCCTATCCCCCATCCCCTATTCTCATCTCCAAGACATGGTGGCGAGCCCGGCGGGGGCGGCTATGACGTCGAAGCCCAGTTCTGCCGAGGGGAGCGCGAGGCCGACTTCCGCCGCCTCCATAGAGGCCAGCCGCACTCCAAGGGTGTCGTTTACCACTTCTCCTATCTGGTCGGTCTTGATTCCTTCACCTAAGGCGAGCAGCCTTTCTATACTGTGAGCTTCGGCGGCCTCGGGCGGCGCAGCCAGCCTGTCTCTGTAAAAAAGCAGCAGCCGGTAAAGCTCGTCGTCCCTGTCTTCCGGGTCGCAGATGATGGCCCGGACGGCCAGAGGCTCCGTGCCGCGCACTATGACCGCCGTGAAGCCTTCCGCGTGCGAGCTGACCAGCAGGCTGTCTCCACGCCAGGCCGGGCCACGTTTTTCTAGCCACTGCATCTCGGCCACGTGGCGCGGCAGTATCAGCCCCGTCCGCCAGCCGAGCGCTGCGAAGACCGTCTCGTATTCCGCCAGCACGCTGAGACGCGCGGCGACGGCCATGTAGCGGGCTCTGCCCTGCGCGTCCGGCGCAAGCCGCTCGTGTGCTATACGAAGCTCCTCTACCGGGTAGCCGAAGACGCGCTCCATCTTCCAGCGCAAGACCTCGTCGGCCTCCGAGCGCGAGCCGGGTGCGCTCTCCAGCGTCACTATGGAGGAGCGTGTTGCCGCACCGGGCAGCGCCACAGACCACCTCTTCTGCTTCTGAAGCCCGGCGCTGGCGACAAGCTGAGCGAGCGCCTCGGCCAGCTCGTTCATGTCCGAGATGTTCGTCTCTTCAAAGCTCGGCTTCAGGAGCTCTCGCGGCAGGCTAATGGTGGCGGCACGCTTGATGGTAAAGAGAGATTGCCGCCGCTCTAAAAGCACAGCCGCAGCCTCGCCCGCTTCCAGCCCTATGGCCGCCGCAGGCAAGCGCGGATTCACAAGTCTTCTAAAAGGATTATCCATATAGTAGGAGGTGACGGGTGTCGGGTATCAGGTGCCGGTAAAAGAAGAACTATTCTCTTTCTTTTACCGGCACCTATTTTTCACCAGTCGCTGTAGCGTGTGCCGTCGGAGGCTTCTTCGGTGGAAGAGCTTTTTACATCAGTTATGCCGCTTCCGCCTTCCGTGGCGTAAGGGTCTTCGCCCGTAATCCAGTTCCAGTCGCGCTCGTTCGTGATGGGGTCAACCGGAATCTCGCGCAGGTATTTCCCGGCTATGTCTTCGGGCGATTTCGGCAACTCTCCCTTGTCTGCGGTGTACTGGTCTATGGCCTTTCGCATCTGGAAGAGGTCGTCTCGCAGAACCGTTTCGCGCGCGTGCAGCATCATCTTTCGATACTGCGGCAGAGCGACCGATGCCAGAATGACAAGGATGAACATCACTATCATCAATTCCAGCAACGTAAAGCCGCGAGCGGCTCTCTGCTTACCACTCATTGTACTTCTCCCCGTTGAGCGCCGTAGACTTGGACTGCGAGCGCACGTCAAAGACATTCTCGCCGCCCCATGAAGAGGAATCCGCAGTGTCATAAAGCGAGCGCAAATCCCACTCGCGCTTGCCCGTCATGGGGTCTATCGGAATCTCTCTCAGGTAAATCTTCTTCTTAGTCGAAAGCGTTCCGCTCACGTCGGTAGCGTTGCGCGTATCCGTGCCGAGGCCGACGCCGCCCATCTGGTTGCCTGCGCCCGCGCGCGGCGCTACGTTGACTCCCTTGACCAGAGTTTCAAGGTCGGGCGGGTAGCGGTCTGGATTGTCCGTGGAGAAGATTGTGCAGTCGGTAATCATGACGCGGCTGCGCGGGTCAATCGAGGCCTGCTGGCCGGGCTGTTGGCCGGGTTGATTCGGCTGCGGCTGGCCCTGTTGTCCGGCCGGAGGCGGAGCGCAGGGGCCGCCGATTACGTCACGGCGAAACTGGTCTATTGCGCCGCGCATCTCGCGCAGAGCTTCGCGCAGTTGCGCCTCGCGCTGTCGCTGTATGGCTACCTGTACGAGCGGCATCACGCCCAGCGTCAGAATCGCAAGGATAAAAATCGTGATGACAAGCTCAAGCAGCGTGAAGCCCTGTGCGTTTTTTAATCTCATTTACTACTACTACTGCTTTACAACTACCTTGACTTCCGAAAGGTCAATCAGGACTGAGCGGCCGTCTGCGGCGACCAGATGCACGTTATTCTTATCGAAGCTGAAGCTGCTCTCGCCCGCAGCAATCGCCTCCACGTCAATGAAGACGAGGACGCCAGCGCCCGTCAGTGGCTGAGCGCCTGAGGGCGGCGCGACCGAAACAATCAGCAAGCCCTTCGCGTCAACCGATTGCGTCAGAATTGGCTGCGAGCCGTCGGCAGCCGTCGTCAACAGATTGCCCGTCGTTACGCCAGCGATTCTTAACTGCTGCGGGTCGAACTTGAAGGTCAGAGCAGCCAGCCCAAGCGGCGCGTCCGTCTTGAGCAGAAGCGTGATGCGTCGTCGTTCGCCCACGCGCATCTCCTGCAACTTAGGAAGCAGCATCAACCCTGCGGCGCTGCGCGCAACGAGCGGCGTCTCGACGGTCGCGGCCGCTTTCGGCTGAGACGATTCGGTCGTGCTGTTATTCAAAGTAGCGGGCCGTGCGGGCCGCGCATCGTCCGGCCTGTCCTGCGTCTCAAGCTGCGGGCCTATGAACGAAGGCTTCACGGCTGGCGCTGAGTTGTCCAGTGGGCGCATCGCGGGCGCATCACTTGCCGCGCCTGTACCGGCGGGCGCTGAGAGATTGGACACATTGGTACTGCCTGCCGTGCTGCCCGAACTATTTCCGGGCGCGGTCAGCTCTGTCTTCGGCACGTTCACAGGCAAGGGCTTGATGTTGGCCGGAAGAGTCGTGGAGATATTCGTAGCCGCGTCGGTTCCGGTAGAAGGCGCACTTGCCTGAACGCCGTTACCCATCAGAGCGCGTGGCGCGGGCACATAAGCGGGCGGCTCTTCATCGAGTATCGGCCTCTGTAGCTGCGCCTGTGCGGGCTGCGTCTGTTGCTGAGCCTGAGCGTTCTGCGCGAGCGCTTGATTCTGCCTGCGACGAATCGCGGCCAGTTGGTCTTCGCGCTCCGCATCTTCCAGCACGGCCTGCACGGAGCCGCTCGTGGGCGTCTGCAAAGTTCCGCTTGCACGCATCAGCTCGTCGTCCGGCGTGACAGCCGGAGCGCGCAGCACGCGCGGCGTAACGGCTATGACTATGTCAACCTGCCGGTTTCTATCCTCCGGCGCGGTGAAGAGGCGGCCCAAGACAGGGATAAGCCCCAGAAGCGGCAGGCCGACGCGCGACTGCGACTGAGAGCCCTGCGCAATGCTGGCCAGCATCATCGTGCGGTTGTTCTGTATGCGCGCGGTGCCCGCAATCGAGCGCTCCGTAAACGTGGGCGTGGGATTACCCGGATTGAGCACGTCCTTCGACTCTATGCTCATCTTGACCTGCACATCCAGATTCGGAAAGATTTGCGGCTGGAACTTCAGCGTCAAGCCCGTCTGCTCGTAGTTGAAGACAGGAAAGCCGCCCGCGAAGCCTACGCCCGGATTGACGCCGCCGGGCTGTGTCGTAGTGTTGGTGGTGCCGAAGGGAAAAGTCTGGGCCGTCTGCACGGGCACGCGCTGGCCTATGCGGGCCGTTGACTCTTCATTGTTGAAGGCGTGAATCTGCGTCGTAAAGAGCAGCCGCGTGCGGTCTTTGCCCTGTAGAGCGGCTATGGCCGAAGGCGGAAGCGCTATGCCTATGCCGAGCGCCGTCGGCAACGCTATGGGGAAATTCCCCCTGCTAGTGATTCCGCCCTGCATACTTCCGAGGGTGACTAGGTTCGAGGACGTGCCTATCTGGTTGCCGAACTTCAGCAGGTCATCACGCGAGACTTCGTAGATGTTGACATCCATCACGACCTCCGCGCGGTCTTTGTCCAGACTCGCCAGAATGTCGCCTATCAGGCGCACGTTCTCTGCGGTGTCGCGTATGGTGATGCTGTTGGTGTCCGGGTCTGGAATGGCTATGGTCGTGGGGCGACCGGCCTGCGCCGGTATGGCGCGGCTAATATACTTTTCGGCGTCGGCAGGTTTCAGGTTCGAGAGATAGAATGTGCGTATGACTAGCTGCTGGTAAGTTCCGCGACGCTGCTGGTCTGCCACTAGAATGGTGCGTCGCCCGAGCTTCTGAAAGAAGAGCCCTTCCTGAAGGAATACGTAGTCTAGCGCCTGCGCGGCTGTCACATCCTTCAAAAGGATGTCTATGTTCCTTGGCTGTCGAAAGCTCTGGCTGTCGAAGACGACGTTGAGGCCGAGTATCTCGGCGTAATTGCGTATGAATTTCTTGAGGTCGTCGTTATAAGTGATGACGCGCAGGTTCTCTACGCGCTGCGGCGGGACTGGAGGCGCGACGATGTCGCGTCCGCCGGAGATGGCCGGAGGCGTGGTGTTCGTCAAAGCGCCCGTGTCACGCAAAGAGGTCTGGCTTGTTCTAAGCGTCCCGCCGACGCCCGTGTTGTTCGTAGGCAGGCCCGCTTCCTTATCCTTTTGCAGCCGCATCATGCGCTCCATCTCCGAGACTGCAAGCTCGTTCACCGGGTCGTAAGCGTAAGACTGCCGGAAGGCGTTATAGGCTCCTATGAAGTCACCCTTTTCCGCGAGCGCGCGTCCCTGCTGCATCAAGACCTGCGAGGCGTTGAAGACAGCGCGGCGGTAACGCAACTGGTACTCGGTGTCTTCCGGGCTGGCCGCCACGGCCAGCGCGTACTGCTCCACGGCCTTCTCCCACTGCTGCGCCTTCTCGTAGTCGAGTCCCTGTCTGTAGTACTTCTCGCCCTTTTTGGCGAGCGCAACCGTAGGCATGGCCAGCAGGCTGATGACGACTATAAGCGACATTATGGAGCGCATACGGGCAAGATTTTTCATCTATAACCTCTCCGAAACAGTTCTTAAGCAAAATCAGAAACGAGCGCCATTGCTGCCCACTCATACTTAAAATTACACGCGAGGCAGCGAGCGCGGTTCCTTTAAAAAGCAATCAGCCATCAATAGTCAGCCATCAGCTAAAAGCTGTTTGCTGACTACTCCTAATCTAAATTTATCTCTTCTACGAACGTGACGCGATTTATCTCGTGCAGCGTAGAGATGCCCGCGAAGACCTTTTCTATAGCCGATTCGCGCAGGCTGCTCAAGCCTTCGGCCTCCGCCGCGCGGCGCACTTCCGAGCCGGGACGCCGCTCCACAATCATCTCGCGTATATTATCGGTCAAATCCAGAAGCTCGTGAATAGCCGTGCGACCGCGATAGCCCGTGTGATGGCACGCGTCGCAGCCCACGCTGCGATAGAAGGTGCGGTGACGATGCTCCGCAGGATGCAGGCCCGACTCCAGCAGCTCTTCGTCCGAAATATCGTAAGCTCGCCTGCATACGGTGCAGAGCATGCGAACCAGTCGCTGCGCCAGCACGCAGTTCAAGCTTGAGACGAAATTATACGGCTCAACGCCCATGTTCAGGAAACGACCTATAACGTCTATCACGTTGTTGGCGTGGACGGTCGTGAACACCAGATGGCCCGTCAGGGCGGACTGTATGGCTATCTGCGCCGTCTCCGTGTCGCGTATCTCTCCGACCATTATCTTGTCCGGGTCGTGGCGCAGGATTGAGCGAAGACCGCGCGCGAAGCTCAGGCCCTTCTTCTCGTTGACGGGAATCTGCGTGATGCCGTGAAGCTGGTATTCTACTGGGTCTTCAATGGTGATGATTTTGTCTTCTTCGTTTCTAATCTCGTTCAAGGCGGCGTAGAGCGTAGTCGTCTTACCGGAGCCCGTGGGGCCAGTGACGAGCACCATGCCGTAGGGCTCTGCTATGTAGCGGCGAAACTTTCTCAAGTCCTCTTCGCCAAAGCCCACTACGTCAAGGTTCAGGTTGCGGAACTCTTCGTTAATCTGCTCCTTGTCCAGAATACGAATGACTGCGTCCTCGCCGTGAATGGTCGGCATGATGGAGACGCGAAAGTCCACGTTGCGCCCCTTGTAGCGAACGCGAAAGCGCCCATCCTGCGGAACTCTTCTTTCGGCAATGTCCAGCTCCGACATGACCTTGATGCGCGAGATGAGCGTCTGGTGATAGGCAAGGTCAATCGGGTCAACCTTCTGGTAGAGCGCACCGTCAATACGATACTTGACCTGTACTTCGGTGTCGCGCGTCTCGATGTGAATATCGGAAGCGCGCGACTCCATGGCGTTGAAGATGATGGTATCAACCAGCTTGATGATAGGCGACATCTCGGAGTCTGTCGCCAGCCGGTCAAGGTCTAGAATCTCTTCTCCGGTTTCCGTCTCTTTGACGAGCGAGATGCGGAAATTAGAGGCGGCCTCCTGAAGCACTCTCTGCGTCGCGTCGCCCTTGCGCAGCACAACGTCAATGGCCCCTGCGGTCGCAACGTAAGCGTGTATGCGCGCGTGAAGCGCGCTCGAAAGCTCGTCCAGCCGCTCGAGGTCTGTGGGGTCTGCCATGGCTATGTACAGGCGGCGGCCTTCACGACGAAGCGGGACGAACAGGTGGCGCAGCATCAGGTCTACAGGAATCTCAGCCAGCAGGTTGTAGTCAATCGGTGAATCGCCTTCGGGCGGCAGCAGGTCTATGTACGGAAGGCGGTAACGCAGGGCGAGCTTCTTGGCCTCGCGCACCTCTGGCGGGTCTGCGTCTTCCGGCAAAGGCAGCACGCGGTCATCCTGCGATATAGGCTGCGTAGTCTCGCCAAAAGAGACCATGGTTTCCGTGTATTCTTCAGATTTCATAAAAGCTATTTAAGTTGATGACCGATGGCCGGTGGCTGAAATGCCTATGTCGTCGGCGCATTCGATATTGATTGAATAATCGGGAGATAAATAGCGAGCAGAATGGTTATGACCACGCCGCCCATGACGATTAGGATGGCAGGCTCAAGCGTAGTCGTCAACTGCTCAAGCTTGACCTCTGCTTCCGCGTCGTAAAAGGTCGAAACCTCTTCCAGCATCTCTCTCAGACTGCCCGAGCGTTCTCCTATTCCTATCATGTCCAGCGCCAAGTCCGGCATCCAGTCCGCGCTATCCAAGCTCTCGGTAAAGGAGCGCCCCTCGCGAATCATGGGCAGGATGGCGGAGCTTCTGCGCCGCAGCTCGCGGTTCGTGATGCTCTCGGCAGCAATCTCCCACGATTCGACCAGAGTGATTCCGCCCGCCAGCAGCGTCGAGAGCGAGCGAGTGGCCTGAGCGGTCGCCACCTGTATCAGCAGGCCGCCTATGATGGGAATCTTAAGGATTGTGCGGTCAATCGTCAGCTTGCCGCCGGGCGTGCGCGACCAGACTATAAGGGCCGTGGCGGAGATTAGCAGGAGCGGGCCGAACCAGAAGAGATTCGTTGTCACCCAGTTTGAGATGCCTACGACCACCTGCGTCAGCATAGGCAGCCCGGTCTTGCTGAAATCCTTAAAGAGACTGGACATGCGCGGGACTACGTAGACCGTCAGGAAGACCACCATGCCAAAGGACGCAGCCAAAAGCAGCATCGGGTAAGCGAGCGCCCCGCGCACTTTGCGGCGCACGCCCACGCTGCGGCGCATGTAATCTACATAGCGCGTGAGGATGTCATCGAGCGCGCCGCTTCTCTCGCCAGCTAGGATGGACGCGGTGTAGATTCTAGGAAAGATGGCTCCCTGTTTGGCGAAGGCTTGCGAGAGCGCAGCGCCGCCTCGAATCTCCTCTTCGACGTCGGCCAGCACGCTTCTGAGCCGCGCCGAGGCAGAGCGCTTACGCAGCATGGAGATGGCCTGCAAGATTGGGATGCCCGCGCGCAGGAGCGCCGCCAGTTGCTGATTGAACAGCAGGAAGTCCCCGGCCTTGACCCGCGAGTGCGCGCCCTTGCCGCCGCGCCGCGTCAGCGCGGCCACGCCCGATGTCTTTGGCGGAGTAACGGCAAAGACCCTGTAGCCTTCACGCTCAAGGCGCACGCGCGCCTCCTGAACGCCCGCAGCCTCCACTGTTCGCGTGACGACTTCGCCCGCCGGAGTTCCTAAACGACAAATAAACTCGGCCATTTGTTACCTGATAGTCGGGAAGAGAAAGACAAGCTCTTTGATGCCAGACGGCAATAAAGCGTTACGGAAAAAGTATAGCATGCGCGCTCGCCCCCGCACATCCGACAACGGGCTGAGCCAAGCCTCTGCGCGCGCGCGTCCGGCAAGTTGATACACGCAAAACACTGCGAAAAGTTGCGCTCTCTCTTAAGAATAATCCGGGTAGCGGGCCGGTTTGCCAGACCGGCCACAGCCCTCGGCTTACACGCAGACAAAACGATGAAAGCTTTTGCCATAAAGTGACATATACATTTAGAGAACAGTAAGCCGGGCCGGCAGCTCTTTCTTAATTTGAGAGCGGTCTTCGTCAGCTTTGGAATTGGCCCATCGCCATAATTTGTTGACACAGCGCAGCCATAAGGTATATATCCGCGCCGGTCATATGTTTTATTGAGTCCCACCGTTCTGATTGATTTTATGCAGACTTAAAAATTTCCCCTTTACCCTGAAAGGAACTATCTATGATTACGGATTGGCCAGCTAAAATTTTCGACTTTGAGGTTGAGCGCCGCGAGATTCCGCGCAAGGGCGGCAAGCCTTATTACGCCATAGCTCATTCGCAAGTAGGGGTGCTGCACACGACGGAAGGAAACACAGTCAATGCAGCATGGACTACCCTGAGCGCTCATAACAGCGCGCCGCATTTCATCGTAGGTGAAAATCGCATAGTTCAATGCCGCCCGCTCAGCAAACAGGCCGCGGCTCTGCACGGAAACCCGCCCTTCAATGCCAACACGAACGCGGCCCTGCAAATTGAGATGGTAGGCTTTACGGGCGGAAACCCGGACTTCGCCAAGCACGCGTATGACCCGTGGATTCCGGCTGATAACGTCTTGAAGCCGACGGTCGCCATACTTGCTTGGGCTGCCGGGAACGGGCTGGACATTCCGCTTCAGGTTCCCTCGCCCGCATGGACTGACGACGGCATGGACTGCCCCAAGCCCTGGGCCGTTAATAACCGGCGAAGGCTTCAGGCGGCGCACGGTCTTTGGCCTGCGGCCAAGGGCTGGTGGATGCACATGGAGGTGCCGGGTCAGGGGCCGACGTGGCACTACGACTGCGGAGCCTTGAAGCGCACGGTGATGCTACAGATGGCGCGCGACATTCTGACGGGACTGGGTGTCGCGGTGACAGGCGAGGTCGGTGGAACAGCAGGAACCGGCACGACGACTTCATCCACGCAGCCTCAACCGGCGCAGTTTTCTACTGCGGTCATCAGGATCAAGGACGTAGGCGATAACGTCAAGCTGCTTCAACAGCATTTGATACGTCTCGGCCTGCTCAATGATGGAGACGATGACGGAGTCTTCGGCAACGACACGCTGGAGGCCGTGCGAAAATTCCAGTCGAGCAAAGGTCTGAAGGTTGACGGGAAAGTAGGCCCGGCCACGAAAGACAAGCTGATAAACGCCATCGCCGCACTCGACGCAGGTAATTAACAGAGCGAGACAGAAGTGATTGATTCACCGGCTCAGCTTCTCATTTATTCTATGAAGAGCTGAACCGGTGAATCATTTTCTTTTGTATTCTTGCGTCGTGGTGCGTATCTGGCTACAATGTGATTTAGCCACACGGACTAATTGACCGAAGCCGAACGAGCGGTAGTCTCCCCCGCATGGAAAGCCGGTCTGAAGATCGCTTCTAAAAATTGCGGCGTATTCCTTTTCGTCACCCGGTAGTAAATGGCTGGGAAGGGATGCGAGAGAACTATCCTTTATCTAACGGGGCTCACCCACATCAGGTTCCGGGCTTCGGGCATTGCCGTAAGATACAGGGGGAGAATAATGAATCGAACGCGCTCCAGAGCACTCCACATTGCGCTCGTCACTTCGCTCGCCCTCTTGCTGGTCGCTGGCATAGCGCCTCAGCTTTCTACTGCACAACAGGAGAAGTCTGCCGGAGGCGCAAGACCACAACCAACTCCTCCGCCGGATGGACAGGACGGCTCTGCCGTAGGCGACGGCCCCGTCATAGTTCACACAGACCTTGTGACTTTGACCGTCACGGTCACAGACCAGTACGGGCGCTACGTCTCAGGACTACAGCAGAACGCCTTCAAGGTCTTCGACGATAAGGAAGAGCAGGAGATAACGTACTTCAGCGACGACGACGCGCCCGTCTCAGTAGGCATAGTCTTTGACCTGTCCGGCTCCATGTCGGGCGATAAGATTAGCCGCGCACGCCAAGCGCTCTCACGCTTCATAGAAACGAGCCATAATTCGGACGAATACTTTTTGATAGGCTTTAACTCTCGGGCGCAGCTCCTCATGGAAAGGACGCGCAACGGCGACGCGGTGCTCGACAAGCTCACCTTTATACAGACCAAGGGGCAGACGGCGCTCTACGACGCATGCTATCTGGGCGTGGAGAAAGTGCAGCGCGGCGCTCATCCGAAACGCGCCATCATACTCATCTCGGACGGGCAGGATAACAACTCGCGCTACAACTTCGGTGAAGTCCGCAAGCTCCTGAAAGAGTCTGACGTGGTGCTCTACGGGATAGGCATACTGGGCGGCTCAGACCCGGGCAGCACAGAGGGGATGTTAGGCCAGAGCATACTGGACGAGTTGGCCAGCGTTTCGGGCGGCAAGGCATTCTTCCCGAACTCCGCCGCAGAGATGGATGAAATCTTCGAGCGCATCGCGCTAGAGCTTCGCCATCAATACTCAATCGGCTACAGGCCCAAGAGTTTCGCCAACGACGGCAAGTGGCACAAGCTGAAAGTGAAGGTCACGCCGCCGCGCGGGCTGCCCAGACTGTTTGTGCGAAGCCGCGAAGGCTATTATGCTGTCACCAATCCTCGCTGAGGGTCGTCCTCGGGGCGAAAGCTCCGGGGGCGAGGGCGAGCGAATGGCCAACCGGCAAAGCCTCGATTGGCATCTAGCAAGGTGTGCGCAGTAGACCGAGGGGAATGTGCGCCACCCGCGCGTGCTCTTAACGGTTAAGCCCCAGCCGCACCGGAGCCACTAATAAAATTGGCGGCTCATAAAGCTATGAGCGCCCTGCGACTCAAAAAACGCCTCTCCCGGTGGCCGTTTACGGGCGGGAGGCTTCTCTGAGGGCAGGGCGCTCTTGGCTTAAGAGGGGAAATAAGTTTTAATTTTCGAAGCGACCGCCATCAACTAACTGGCCGCTCACAGCATCCAAGCGTCCGGGTCTTATCGGTTTCTTCCAGAGGTCACAATGATGAAAATCCGCCAATCGTCACAAACCGGGGGCAGCAACGCGCGTCTCTGGGTTTTCACAGGCGTCTCGATGCTCCTGTTCGTCATCCTTGGTCTGTCCAGCTTTGCTCAAACCCGGCAGCAGGACGGGCGCACGCGCCGCGCCGGAACGGCTCAGCCGACTCCTACGCCCGCGCGCAGGACACAGCCTCCCATACTGGACGAAGCGCCGCCGCCTCCCCCGGCCAAGCCCACGCCTGTCCCGACGCCTGACGTTGAAAGCGCGGAGATTGACGAAGGCGGGACGCTTAAGATTGATACCAATCTCGTGAACCTTCAGGTGCGCGTCATAGACCGCTTCAACTCGCCCATCAACAACGTGCGGCAGGAGGACTTCAAAGTCTACGAGGACGGCGTGCTGCAACCCATCTTTCAGGTGGCGCGCGAAGAGGTGCCCATCTCCTACGGCCTTGCGGTAGACAACTCCGGCTCCATGCGCTCGCAGATTGACAAGGTGATAGAGGCCGCCAAGGAGATAGTCAACAGCAACAAGCCCGGCGACGAAACCTTTCTGGTGCGCTTCATAGACAGCGACAAGATAGAGACGCTTCAGGATTTCACCTCCAGCAAGCAGGCGCTCATGGACGCGCTCGACAGCATGTTTATAGAAGGCGGGCAGACGGCTATAGTTGACGCCGTTTATCTCTCAAGCGAGCACGTTTCAAGATACAAGAAGACCGATTTTGACGACCGCAGGCGGCGCGCACTGATTCTTGTGACGGACGGCGAGGAGCGCAACAGCTACTACAAGAAGGAGCAGCTATTTGCCAAGCTCAGAGAAGAGGACGTACAGATTTTCGTCATAGGCTTCGTCAACGACCTTGAGAGAGAGAACGGCAATTTGATTCGCAGGTCGTCGCGCGAGGATGCAACGAACTTCCTGAACCGGCTGGCGAAAGAGACGGGAGGACGCGCCTTCTACCCGTCCTCTCTGTCCGAGCTGCCCGGCATAGCCAACGAAATCATACGCGACCTGCGGACGCAGTACGTCGTAAGCTACAACCCCACGAACAAGGTGCGCGACGGCAGCTTCCGCTCGATTCGAGTGGCGATAGCGGAAGGCCCCGGCGGCGAAAAGCGCATAGCGCTGACACGCACGGGCCGCATCGCTCCGAAAGAAGGAGCGACCCAGCCGGTGACGAGCAATACGGGCGCGCCCAACACGCGAGGCAACAACACCGCGCCGCAAAGGTCTCAGCCCACTTCGACCGGGCCACGCAGCAGACCTTGACGGGATAACCGGAACGGGAAAGAGTTGAATCGCTAAAACAGAGGAAGCGGGACGAAAGAGATACGACTTTCGTCCCGCTTCCTCTGTTTTAGCGGCTAGGCTTTTTCGCAGCCTCTTCTCTACTACTACTGCGGCTCAATCGAAATCAGGTAGGCTATAAAGGCTATGAAGGCCAGCGAGAGCGCGAGTATGAAGATGACTACCGGCTCAAGGCCAAGGCCCTTCGCGGGCTTGCTCTCATCTATCAACTCTCTCGGAAGCTTAAGCTCCTGCGTGTCTAAAACTATCGCCCCGTTGCGACGGGCTCTGGCTTCTCGCTCCTGCTCTTCCAGTGGGGCGAGCCCGGAAGCCAGCTCGGCGGCATCCTCATGACTTGCCTTGAGCGGGTTGTGATCGTGCAGCGTGTCTCTTGTCATAGCCACTTGACCTTCTTCAGATATATATAGAGCGCAATACCCACCACGACCATTGAGCAGAGCGCGAAGATGTAGCCGTACTTCCACCCAAGCTCAGGCATGTGCTGGAAGTTCATCCCGTAGATGCCAGCGATTAAAGTCACGGACATCAGAATCGTGGCTATCGAGGTCAGCCGCTTCATGACCATGTTCATGCGGTTTCCCTGCACGGAGAGATAAGCGTCCATAGTGGATGCGAGCATGTCGCGCAGGCTGTCTATAGTATCGGCCACGCGTATGATGTGGTCGAAGATGTCCTGAAAGTAGACGTGCGTTTCACGCGCGAAGAGCGGCTGCTCGCGCCTGAGCAGGGTATTGAAGACATCCCTGAGCGGCGTAATTGAGCGGCGAAGATAAAGAAGCTGCTTCTTGATTCTGAAAATCTCTTCAAGGGCTTCCGGCTTGAACTCTCCGAAAATCTGGTCTTCGATGTCGTCCATCCTCTCGGACAGTATGTCCAGAAGCGGCAGGTAATCATCAACTATCGCGTCCATCAGCAGGTAGGCCAGAAGCCCTGAGCCATGCTCGGCTCTATCCGTCCACTCGTGCCAGAGTCGCCCTGCGGTCTTGACGGCGCGTATGGGCTGGCTGTGGACTGTGACAAGGAAGTTCGGGCCAAGAAAGATGTTCAGCTCTCGCAGCTCAAGATGCTGCTCCGGGCCTATGAGCTGAGCTTCGTAAAGGACTATGAAATAGTAGCCCTGATATTCTTCGACTTTGGGGCGCTGGTGCTCCTTGCGGCAGTCCTCTATAGAGAGATGATGAAAGTTGAACTCTTCAGCCAAATCCAAGAAGTCTTGGCTGGTGGGGTCGGCCACGTCCGCCCAGACAATCTTGTGCTCATCCAGACAAACCTCGCTGATGTCGGCTGCGGGAATCCTCTCGGTAAATTCTTTCGATACGCTGTCCAGACAGACCGTAGTAATCACTTCAGAACGTCCTCGCTCGGAGTTGCACGCACAAGCGAAGTATAACGCTTTATAAAGGCAAAAGGTAAAAGTAAAAAAAGCAGAAGCGAAGAAGAGGCGCTAACGAGCGCCCGCTTCACTTCTGCCTTTTTACTTTACCCTCTGCCTGCTTTAGTCTTTCATGCTGGCGAGGACTACTATGGGCAGACCTACGGCCACAAAGAGAAGGCCAATGGAGATACCTAATTTGATGCCCTTCGGGGGGTTGCTTCGCTGGCCCGTGATGGGATCACGTTTGCCGTAATCCTCGCGTATCTTTTTGATGTTCCTGTATTGAACGGTGATGACCTGCTTGAGGTCAATTTCGGCCACCTGCAAGCTCTCTTCGTCATAGCGCACGACGCTGCCGTAAAGATTCTCGCCGTTTTTGAGATAGAGCGTGAGCCTTCCCGCCACGCCTATCTTCTCGACCATGCGTTTTATCTTCCGCGCCTTATCGTCGAGCGGCAAAGGCTGAGTCTGTCTCTGGCTTGAGGACGCGCCCTGCGTGCCCTGCGCCGGTTCCCGTGCTGGAATCTCTTCCGACTTGGGCTTTGCCGTTTCCTGACCGGCGACAGGCCGCACGTTCAGCATCATGAGAGAGACGACGACAAGAATCGCCGTCAGGATGTTTTTCAAGCTTCGCTTCCCTCCTTTACTGAGGCTCTGCATCGCAACCGCAGTGCCGCAAGGGAAACCTCTCTGTAAAAATCGAAAGCGGCCCGAATTCACGGGCCGCCCGGCTTATTAGATAGAAGTGTGGTGACTGCTGCTGGCGCAGTAAAAAGATGACAGGTGGCGCGTCAGAGCGTCACGCGAAAGCGGGCGCACAGGCTCTACGCAGCACGCGCATTTTTCATTTGGCTCTCACGGAGCCAGATATCTTCTTGCGCGTAGTCTCGCCTGTCTTGAGAACGGGTATGCTCTGGTCTACGTCAGAGTGCGGGCGCGGGATGACGTGCGTTGCGACCACCTTGCCTACGCGGCTGGCGGCGGCAGCCCCGGCATCCACAGCGCTTCTGACAGCCGCCACGTCGCCGCGCACAATCGCCGTCACAAGCCCCGCGTCTATCCTCTCGTAGCCTACGAGCTGAACATTCGCGGCCTTAACCATGGCGTCCGCAGCCTCTATCATCGCCACCAACCCCATGCATTCAACCATGCCAAGCGCTTCCATGCTTTTCGTGCCTCACAAAATTTAAGCTTGATAAAGGATTCGCTCCTTATAGTAACACAGAGTCGCCCGCTTGGGACGCCGATGAAATTCTACACGAGGAACTTTTCAGGAGCGCGGCGAATTAGTATCGTAAGACTGGGCCAGCAGGTGGAAAAAGCAGGCGGGAGCAGAGGGGAGCAGGCTGAGGCCGGTCTGTACCAGAGGATAAAGAGCTTGTCCATAAGAGATGATATTGAGCGGGCGCGTGCGTTACTGAGTAAAGGGCGCAAGCGCGAAGCCGTAGAGGCGGCGGCAAGCGCCGTGCGCGCGTTGGAAGACGGGACTGAGCAGGGGCTGCTGCCGGAGGCTTTAATGACACAGGGCGCGGCTCTGGCTCGCGCTGGCGACCACAATCTCGCGCGACTTGCGCTTGAGCGCGCAGCGAGTTTGGCGGAGCAGGCGGAAGATTTTCAGAGCGCCGGAATGGCTTTGCTCACCTTGATAGAAGAACTGCACGCGCAACTGCCCGCAGACGAATTGCGCTCGATTTATCACAGCGCGGATAAGCGGCTTTCAGGCTCGCAGGACATTTCGACATTAGCGCGGCTGCGTGGCTGTGCGCGACGCGTCTTGGACGCGAGGCTGCCGGGCGCGTCCCACGTGGACGAGCCGCAGACTTCGCGCGACTGGAAAGGCTGTTCGCTTGAGGAAGAGGTTTTAAGTTACGAGCGAAAGCTGATTCGGCTGGCGCTCGATACGACGCAGGGGAAAGTGACTCAGGCGGCGGAGCTTCTAGGCATCACACATCAATCATTGTCCTTCATCTTAGCCACGCGCCACAAAGATTTGCTCGAAGCCAGAAGGCCGCCGCGTCCCAGACGACGCAGCGCCAAACGACCCAGCGTCAAACGCCCTAGCCTGCCGGAGCAGGATGGGGACGAATGAGGCTGGCTTTACGGTTATTAGTTCCGCAGCGAGTGAATGGGAGCGGGGATGCGGCCGCCTCTGCGTATAAAGTCGGAGGACGAGAAGGAGTTGACGGGCATGATGGGGGCTGAGCCGAGCAGGCCGCCGAACTCTACCATCTCTCCCACTTCACGGCCGGGCACAGGGATGATGCGTACGGCTGTCGTCTTGTGATTCATAACGCCGACGGCCATCTCGTCGGCTATGATGGCGGCGATGGTTTCGGCGGACGTGTTGCCGGGCACGGCCACCATGTCTATGCCGACGGAGCAGACGCTCGTCCACGCTTCGAGCTTATCCAGAGAGAGAGCGCCGACTCGCGCTGCCTCAATCATGGCGGCGTCCTCGGAGACGGGGATGAAAGCGCCGCTCATCCCGCCCACGGAAGCGGAAGCCATAGCGCCGCCCTTCTTGACGGCGTCGGTCAGAAGAGCCAGCGCCGCCGTAGTGCCGTGCGTGCCAGCCCGCTCGAATCCCATAGCTTCTATAATCTCGGCCACGGAATCTCCGGGCACGGGCGTAGGCGCAAGAGACAGGTCTATGATTCCGAAAGGAAGCCCTAAACGTCTGGCAGCTTCTCTTCCGACAAGCTCGCCCGCGCGCGCGAGCTTGAAGGAGAGCTTCTTGATAAGCTCGGCCAGCTCGTGAAGCGGTAAATCCTTTGGCGCGTGGCGCACTGCGTGATTGACTACGCCGGGGCCGGAGACGCCCACGTTGATGACAGCTTCGGGCTCGCCCGTGCCGTGAAAGGCTCCGGCCATGAAGGGATTGTCTTCGACGGCGTTGGCGAAGCAAACGAACTTGGCACAGGCCAGCCCGCCTCGCTCCCGCGTGCGCTCGGCCATCTCTTTTATCAACTCACCGACGCGTCGCACAGCGTCCATGTTTATCCCCGCGCGCGAGGTAGCGACGTTGACCGAAGAGCAGAGCCGTTCGGTTTTCGACAAAACTTCGGGGATGGAATCCAGAAATGCTCCGCCGCTCTTTGTCCATCCCTTATGCACGAGGGCCGAATAGCCGCCCACGAAATCAACTCCGACTGTCTTGGCGGCTTCGTCTATCGCTTGCGCGAGCGTCATCAGATTCCCCTGCCCGCGCGCTCCTTCGACAATCTGCGAGACGGGCGTGAGCGAGATGCGCTTGTTGGCTATTCGTATGCCGACCTCGTCTCCTATCTCGTTGACGATAGAGACAAGCCGCCCGGCCGTGCCCTCTATCTTTTCACGCACTCGCTCGGCGGTGCGCTCTATGGAATCGGTCGCGCAATCGCGCAGTGAAAGTCCCAGCGTGACGGTGCGTATGTCCAGATGCTCCATCTCCGTCATGCGCACGGTTTGCAGGATTTCCGCCTGTGTGTATTCCATGAAGTTTCCGGGAATCTATCTGAGATAAGTGCCGAGCAGTATGATGACCAGCGCCAGTATGAAGAGAAAGACCGCGACCAGAATAAAGCGCAGGTTGGGGTCGTCCTGAGCTTCTCCCCAGACGACGTTGGAAGCCTGCTTGAGCTTCTCCACGCGCGGGCCAATCCGCTCCTCGACAACGTCGCGCGCAGCGCCCACTACTCTCTGCCCTTTGCCGCGCGCTCTGGGCTCGGGCAAAGGCTCTACGGCCTTTCCCGAAACAATCTGCTCGCGCGCCACCTGAGCCGGGTGTGAGATGGGCTCGGCCTTCGGCGCGGGCGGTAAAGGCATGTCGCTGGCTTTCATGGAAGGAGCCGTGACGTTGAGGGGTCTGGTGGAATTGCTACCGTCTTTTTTCTCATCAAGCAGAACTTCAGGCTCTTGCCCGGCGCTCTTCTGCTCAACAGGGCCGGGCTCTCCCGTCCCCTCCGATTTCATGGCCCGCCCGCACTGCGGACAAAAAGCCGAGCGCGCGCGCACAGCCGCACCACAATCAGGACAACGACGATCTATCTCAGGCTCCATAAAAGCAGTTTTCAGTCTCCAGTTCCCAGTTTCCAGTTAAAAGCAACCGTCGCTCTGCTGAAAACTGAAAACCGGAGACTGTTCTTCATATTCTGTGCATGGCGTTGAAGAGGTCTTCGCGCTGGGCATAGATGCGTACGCCAAGCCTTTCGCCCTCTCTGCGGAAGCGGTCTTTGAGCGCCGTGGCGGACTCGCGTGCGCGCGACATGTCAGCGATGATGACCATGGCGAACTTGCTCTGCACCACGGTCTGATTGATGTCTATGATGCTGCAATCGGCCTCTGCCAGAACCTGCGAGACGCCCGCCACTATACCCGGATGGTCAAGACCGAAGACAGAAACAATCAATCGCTGCTCGCTTCCCTGCTCACGCGCCTCGCGCTCTCGCGCCGTAGTGGCACTTGCTCTGTATCTATCCTGCTGCGCTTGAGCGGAGGAGCCACCGCCGTTCTCCACCACGGGCTCTATAGCGCGATAGATGTCGGTCACAAGCTGCTCCACGACGCGCTCGTCGGCCCCCGTGCCCAGACGACCGTAAACGGCCCGCGTAATCCTGTAAATCAACTCTTCATTTGCCATTATAAGAGGCTATTTCCTGTTGTCTCCCGCGTGCAGCTCGCGCGCATTTTCGCGCAGTTCGTCCGAGGGCGTGTCCTGTATATCCATGCGGTCAACTATGCCCACCACGGCGGCTTCGATTGACATCTCCTGATTGCCTATGGCCGAGCGCGCAGCCTTGCCGTAAGCGACCATGACCGTCTCTCCCACGCCTGCGCCCAGCCGGTCTGCTACTACGACTATGTTCTTCGTAGGCTCCTTGTCCAGGTCAAACGGATGCACAATCAAAAAACGGACGCCCTCCAAATCAGGCGTCTTCTTAGTTGACCAAACTGTACCGACTACTTTTCCTAAAAACATAAAAAGGTTATAGGGTGCCGGGTGCCGGGTGTCAGAGGTTTGCCCTTCCCGGCACCTGACACCTGATACCCGACACCTGTCTTTCAAACTTTCGCAAAGACCTCGGCCGGTTCGCCCATGTCACGCGCGGACGGCGTGATGATGGTGCGAGCGTTTACGTAAATCTTCTCGCCCTTCTGCATGGCGCGACGCACATCGTCTTCGCTGACGAAATCCACGGCCTTCCGGCTGTTGCCGTTCGAGCCCGGCGCGGGCTGCGGCGAATTGGCTGCACCGGCCTGTGCGGGCGCGGGCTGCGTCGAAGCGACGGGCGGCGCTGGCGGCTGCGGCGCTCCGTTTCCGGAGCCGTTTCCTCCGTTAGAGGCTACGGCCGTTGGAGCAGCTTCGGCGTGCGGGGCAGCGTCGGGCGCAGCGTACTTGCCTACGCCGCTCACGTCCGTCATTGACTGATACGGCGCGGGCGATTCAGTGGCGTGAAGCGTTGCGTGTCCGCCCGTAGCAGCCGTGCCGGAGTCGCCGCGCCCGGCCAGAAAGCGGTCAACGATGGCGGCAATCTCTTCGCGGCCAATGCCCTTGCCGCCTGTCGCTGACGATTGAGCAAGAGCAGGAGACTGCATCTCGATAGGCTTCTGCGCGGAGACTGCGGGACGCGTGCTCTTGACCGGCCTAGTCTCAAAGGCCACGCGCTTGATGTCCATCAGGTGAAGCGGCGAGACGTTGTCCGACGTGACGTTTCCGCCCCATGAGCCGCAGCCCAGAGTCATTGAAGGCGGAAGAGCCGTCGAGAAGCCTATCGCTCCGTGCGTCGTAGGCGTGTTGACGGTGATGCGCGAGGCGGGCATCTCCGCGCCATAGCGCACGGCCGCTTCGCGCGACTGCGTGTGAATGCCTGCGGTGTGGCCCATGCCGCCGTAGCTCAGGATTTCAAAGCAGCGAGCAGCGCCTTTTGTCACACCGTCTTCCACGTAGAAAGCCAGTATGGGCGAAAGCTTCTCCATAGAGAGCGGGAAGTCCCGGCCCACACCGCCAACGTCCGCCATAAGGCAACGCGTGCCGGAAGGTACATTCAGCCCCGCAAGCTTCGCTATGACTTCAACGGATTTGCCGACGATGCCGGGATTCAAGGAGCGCTGCGGCGTGGCTACGACTTTGGCTAACTGCTCGGCTTCGGCCGCGCTGAGGAAGTGCGCGCCCTGTGCGCGAAACTGCTCTCTCACCTCTTTCTCAACCGGCGCGTCACAAACGACGGCCTGCTCCGAAGCGCAGATGGTTCCGTTGTCAAAGGTCTTGCCGGTCAGAATGTCCTGCACGGCTTTGGCTATGTTCGCGCTTCTCTCTACGAAGACGGGCACGTTGCCCGGCCCTACGCCGAAGGCAGGCTTCCCGGATGAATAAGCGGCACGCACGAGCCCTATGCCGCCCGTGGCCAGAATCACGGCCGTCTGCTTGTGCTTCATCAGGGCTTCCGTGCCTTCAATCGTTGCGGTCGTCATGCAGCCTATGGCTTCTGCGGGCAGGCCCTCTTTGATGGCCGCCTCTTTTATGACTTTGACCGTCTCGTTGATGCAGCGCGCAGCCGACGGATGCGGGCTCAGGACAATCGCGTTGCGGGACTTGATGGCAATCAGGCACTTGAAGATGGCGGTTGATGTTGGATTGGTGGAAGGAATGATTCCGGCCACCACGCCACGAGGAGATGCAATCTCGACCACGTCCTTAGACTCGGAGACGACGCCGACCGTGCGCAGGCCCTTGAAGTAGTTCCAAACATTCTCGGAGGCAAAGCGGTTCTTCGTCTCCTTATCGGCGGGAATCCCGTAGCCTGTCTCTTCCACGGCCATAGCGCCAAGGCGCGCAGCCTCGCGGAGCGCCGCTCGCGCCATGGCCTCGCAGATGCGGTCAATCTTTGCCTGATCGAACCGAGCCATCTCGACCTGAGCGCGGTGAGCCGCCTCGACCAAGTCACGCGCCTGCTGTACCGACACCAGGTCTTTATCAACCGACATGATGCACCTCCAAAGAGCAGTGACAAGTGATGAGTGACGAGTGTCAGGAAAAAACTTCTTGCTCGTCGCTTCTCACTTGTCACTCATCACTGCTTTATTTCGCTCTCTCCTTGTTGTTCTCGCGCGAGCCGGAAAGGGAGCGGCTACCGCCGCCGCCTGCGTCGCCTTCGCTCAGTTGGCCTGCCGAGCCGCCGCCTATGGCGCGCTCGTCCGGGCTGTAGCCCGTGCGGCCATTCGTGGGCAGCACGCGCTCGACTTCTCCGTGCGGGCGCGGGATGACGTGTACGCTGATTAGCTCGCCCACGCGGCGGGCTGCTGCGGCTCCGGCGTCCGTCGCCGCTTTGACTGCGCCCACGTCGCCGCGCACAAAAATCGTGACGTAGCCTGCGCCTATATATTCTTTACCTAAGAGCTGTACGTTGGCGGCCTTGACCATGGCGTCGGCGGCTTCGACTGCGCCGACAAAGCCTTTAGTCTCCACCATTCCAAGTGCTTCGAGAGGCATTTTGGGTATCCTCGATTCTTCAGTTGTAGAAATTAAAAGGAACGGTTCATTGCTTTCGATTGCATCAACGTATCACCGCGCGACGAAAGTTTCAAGACCGCGTGCAAGCATTTGCCGAACAAAAGTTTGACAATGTTTAGCCGCGCACGTTATAGTGCGCGCAAACGGTACTTTGGCCTGCCTCAGTCGAGGGCGCGACGTAACTTCGGCAAGCTTATTTACAGAGGCTCTTCGGAATCGAAGCTTGAGTATGTTCTTTACGGAGCAGGTCAGAGAGGTTTATCTTTTGCCCCAAATTTCAGACTCCCGAAGGGCGGACGCAGATTGGTGATGGCAACATCTTTTGGGGAACAACTGCGGCTCGCACGTGAGGCGCGCGGAATCACGCTGCGCGAAATATCCGAGCAAACACGCATCTCCACGCGCTATCTTGAAGCAATCGAGTCGGACGACTACAAGCGTCTGCCGGGCGGCATCTTCAACAAGAGCTTCATAAAGGCTTATGCCAAGTACATAGGCTTTGATGAAAAGGAGGCTCTTGAGGCTTACGCGCGCACGGCGAAAGAGCAGGGCACCTCGCCCGACGATGTCGTCTCCACGCCCTACCAGCCGCGAGTCTACACGGACGGCAACTCGCGCTCTCCGCTCGTCACGCTGCTTCTGACGATTCTGATACTGGCGGTTATCTCTCTGGGAGTCTACGCGGCGATGCACTGGTATCAGCGCCGGGAGGCTTCCATTGGCTCGGACGAGGGAAGCGCGCCGCCCACTCAGCAGACAGGCCAGACGGGCGTGAGTCAACCGGCTACGGCTAACACGGGGGCCGCCCCGGCAGCCGGTACAGCGCCGGGCGCTTCAGACCCCGCAGGAGGCTTTACTGTACAGATTAAGGCGCGGGGCGAGAGCGTCTGGACTAGGTCGAAGGTTGACGACGGCGTGTCGTCCGAACTGATGCTTCAGGCGGACGAGACGAGGGAGTTCAAGCCAACGGAGCGCGTAAGCGTTCTTGTCTCTCGCAGCAAAGTGAATGCGCTGGAAGTCAGCATCAATAATCGCCCGGCAAAAGTTAGCCCGGAGTCACGCGGGAACCTTGCCGAGATAGTCATCACCAAGGAAAATTACGGACAGCTTTCGCAGTAAATTCGAGGTCGCCGCCAGCGCCATTGCGGCACGAGAGGCTCTGCACATTCGGTCAGAAGAAGAAGGTCTGCCGGAGAGCCGCACGCAACAGTTCACGCTCTTTCATGATGCCCGCTTAGAGATGCGGGCATTTCGTTTTATACTTGAAGCAAACCTGATTGAGACATGAGCATCCCGCCCGGAGCTTTCATCGGAAGGAGTATTTAACAGCCATTATGACTAAACCGGATATTCAGGAAGGACTGACTTTTGACGACGTTCTGTTAATGCCGGCGCGCTCGGACGTGCTGCCCAACGAGACGGACACCTCCACCCAGTTTACGCGCGGCATACGCCTTCAGATTCCGCTCTGCTCGTCCGCCATGGACACCGTGACGGAGGCCGCGCTCGCCATAGCTCTGGCGCAGCAGGGCGGCATCGGCGTGATACACAAGAACCTCCCCATAGAGCGCCAGTCCGAAGAGGTGGACAAGGTGAAGCGCTCGGAATCCGGCATGATTGTAGACCCCGTGACGATACGGCCCGACCGGCCCGTGCGCGACGCGCTCGCCGTCATGGAGCGCTATCACATTAGCGGCGTCCCCGTCGTTGACGAAGGCGGCCACCTCGTGGGCATCATCACCAACCGCGACTTGAGATTTGAGACTCGCTACGAGATACCCGTCTCGGAAGTGATGACGCCGCAGCCGCTCGTGACAGTCCCTGTCGGCACCACGCTCGACCAGGCCAAGGCCGTCTTGCAGAAGCATCGTATTGAAAAGCTTCTGGTCATAGACGGCGACAAGCACCTCAAGGGGCTCATCACGGTCAAAGACATACAGAAGGCAATCAAGTATCCGAACGCCGCGAAGGACGACCTTGGCCGCCTGCGCTGCGCCGCAGCCATAGGCGCGACCGGAGATTTCAGAGAGCGCGCCGACGAGCTTGTAAGAGCGCGCGTGGATTGTCTGGTGATAGACACGGCGCACGGCCACTCTACGCGCGTGGTCGAAGCCGTGCGGGAAATCAAGCGACGCCACCCCGACACGCAGCTCGTAGCCGGAAACATAGCCACCACGGTAGGCGCACGCGAGCTTATTGACGCGGGCGTTGACGCCATAAAGGTAGGCATAGGCCCCGGCTCAATCTGCACGACCAGAGTCGTCACGGGCGCGGGCGTGCCGCAGATTTCCGCTATTCAATCGGCCGTGCAGGCTGCGCGAGAGGCGAACGTGCCGGTCATCTCGGACGGCGGCGTAAAGTTTTCAGGCGACGTGGCCAAGGCGATTGCTGCGGGCGCTGACGTGGTGATGATTGGCTCGCTCTTTGCCGGAACCGAAGAGGCTCCGGGCGAGGTGATTCTCTATCAGGGCCGCTCCTTCAAGTCCTATCGCGGCATGGGCTCAATCGGGGCCATGCGCGAAGGCTCGCGCGACCGCTACAGTCAGGAAGACACGCACAACGAATCCAAGCTTGTGCCAGAAGGCATAGAGGGGCGCGTTCCCTATCGCGGCACGCTCGCTGACATGGTCACTCAACTGGTAGGGGGCTTACGCTCCGGCATGGGGTACACGGGCTGCCGTAACATAAAAGAGTTTCAGGAGAAGACTAGCTTCGTGCGCATAACTTCGGCTGGCCTCAGAGAGTCGCACGTACACGACGTCATCATCACGAAGGAAGCGCCGAACTATCGTCTTGAATAAAGCTAATGGGCCGTCTGCCAGACTTTGACTGCGTCCAAGGGGTAGAGCAGCATCAGTATGTTCAGGAGCAGGCTGTCTCTGATAAGGATTAGCAAGACCGCTTCGGTCAGAAAGAAGAGGACGAGCGAGCGGCGAAAGCCAAGGCGTTCGGCCAGCAGAAAGCCCACGGCGCAAAATAGAATGTCGCCCAGAGAATTGACGACCGTGTCGCCTTGATAGCCCAGCGCTGCCGTAGCCGCGCGGTATCGCTCTATCACATAGCTAGAGTTCTCAACGACTTCCCACAGAGCCTCTGCGGAGACTGCCACAACGAACCGCCAGCGAAGCTTCCACTTCGGGAAGAGCAGCCACAGCAGCCAGCAGAACATAAAGCCGTGCAGTACGTGTGTGAAGCTGTAAGGGTCTGAGAAGTGCTGCGAGTTGTCAGCGCTCCACGCGTTGCCAGTCCACGGCAGCAGGTAGCCGCAGGAGCAGAGCCACAACCGGCCCTGTGCGTGCAGCACGAGAGCAGTTGCGGCCAGAACTGCCGCTATGATGAGGCCGGGCCACAGCGCTTTACGTCCCGGCGCGAGCGTTTCGGCAGTCATACTGGATTGAAGGCCGTGCTGAAATCTGGCTGCGCCACTTTAATGGCCGTGATAGATGTAAGAGCCGGACGCGTGGCTGTGCGAGTGGTTTTTAGCCCCCTTCCCTGCTCCGGTCGAAAAGCTCCTGTAGATGGTTTCTATCCACTGCTCCGTTTTGATAAAGCCGGTGCCCCAGGTCTTCCACTCTTCGGGCAGTCCCTCTTTCTTTATCTGCTCCAGACTCTTTCCGGCGGCCATGCCCTTGCGCACGATGTTTGTTGTCTCGACCAGCATGCGATGATAAAGGCGCAGGTCTTCGATGGTTGACAAGGGGCCGTGGCCCGGAATTATTTTCACGCCCGCCGGGAGCACGCGAATTATCTCGGCTATATTCTTCGTCAATCCTTCCACGCTTCCGCCGCTCTCCAAGTCCACGAAGGGAAATCTCCCGGCGAAGAAATCATCGCCCAGATGCGCCACGTTCGAGCCCGTGAAGAAGATGACGCTGTCCCCGTCCGTGTGGCCGTGCGGGTAATGGACTACGTGCACCTCTTCGCCGTTGAAGTAGAAGTTCATGGAAGCGTTGTAGGTGATGACGGGCAACGCCTCTTGCCGCGCGGGCGGAATCTTATCCCCGAGCAGCATCTGCCCGGCGGCGAGCCGTCTTCTCACATTCTCCTGCGCGACGATTGTGGCCTCCTGCCCGAAGGCTTGATTGCCGCCCGTGTGGTCGCCGTGCCAGTGCGTGTTGAGCACGTACTTTAATTTTCCTTCGCCCAGCTTCTTCAGCTCCGCGCGAATCTTATCCGCGAGCGGCAGGAACTGGTCGTCCACCATCAGAGCGCCGTCGCGGCCGACGGAGACGGCTATGTTGCCGCCCGCGCCTTCGAGCATGTGTATGTTTCCGGCTGCGAGAGTGGATTTGATTTCGACCTTTGAGAAATCCTGCTGTTGTACCGAGCGCGAATAGGTGGTCGAGAGACAGACCAGCAGCAGCACCGCTAAGAATAGGGCCAGACGTTTCATAAAAATTGCCTCCGGTTTGTGTGCCGCCACGTTAAATGTTTTTCAGGCCCATAGTCAATAAGATTTTGCCGCCGCTTCAAATGGCGAGAAGGTTATCGTATGCTCTGGGCTGGATAAGCTGATGTCAAAAGAGAAGACCATCTTAATCTACAACCCGAACGCGGGGCGCGGGGGCGCGCGGCGCGAGCGTGAAGTGTCAAGGTTTTGCAGTTACATGGAGGAGCTTGGGCAGGCCGTAGAAGCCTTGAAGACCAGAGGGCCCAACGACGCCACGCGGCTTGTAGAGCGGGCCGCGGCCGAAGGCGCAAAGCAGGTAATCATCTCCGGCGGCGACGGAACCATCAACGAAGCCTTGCAGGGATTGGCGGGGACGGACTTGCGCCTCGGGATTTGGGCGCGCGGCACTGCGAACGTTCTGGCGCGCGAGTTAAAGCTTCCATTCAATACGAGACAGGCTGCGGAGAGAGTCGCGCGCGGAGAGACGGAGCGCATTTACGTGGGCTGCGCGACCGATGAAGAGACGGGCGAGCGTCGCTTCTTTTTTCTGATGGCAGGCATAGGGCTAGACGCCTCTGTCGTGCAGAGCGTGCGCCCGCGCCTGAAGCGGCGCATAGGCAAAGGCGCATTCTGGTTCTCCGGCCTCTCGCATCTGGCCATGTGGAAGCCCGTGCCGTTTGAAGTTGAAGTCGAAGGGAAAACTTTTCCGGCAACCTTCGCCGCCATAGGCAAGTCATCTCGCTACGGCGGCGACCTTGCCATCACGCCGCGCGCGCGCCTTGACAGGCCAGAGTTTGAGATTTGCCTGATTAATTCTCGCAGCCGCCTGCGCTACCTGCATCTTCTCTCATACGCCATGCGACAGGGCATAGACTCGAATCGCGCTGGCGTTCATTACTTCCGCACGACACGGGCGCGAGCCACTGGCCCGGCGCTCGTGCAGGTAGACGGCGAGCTACTGGGCATGCTCCCCATGACTTTTGAAATCGCTCCCTTTCACATAAACGTAATCAAGTAAAAGTAGAGCAGGGCTTTACTTTCCTCGCAGCCACGCCGCGCGCAAGGCTCGCATTTGTGCTGTTGCGCCGCGTAGCTCTTCCACGCGGTATTGGAAGCGGTCGGGTGCGCCCAGCGTGATGTTTGCCTGTATGGTTCGGCGGTCGCGTTTTACAGTCACGGGCACGTGCTCGCCCTGCTTGAAACGACCGAGCAGCTCGCGCCAGTTATTGCGCGTCACCTTCTCGGCCCCGATTGTGAGCAGCACGTCGCCCTGTGACAGCCCGGCCTCTTCCGCAGGCGAGTTGTGACGCACGCTACCTATGGTTGCGGCCTCAGTTTCGCCCCAGTTGACGGAGAGGCCGGCGTTGAAGGGCTCGCTGGCAATCGTCCGCACAAGACGCAGACCGGCGAATCCTAGCGCCTCATCGTAAGGCGGCGTCTCTGCGCGGCGCACGTAGCGCTCGAAGAAATCGTGCAGGTCGAAGCCCGCGACTTCCGTCGCCACGCGCTCGAAATCTTCTCCCGTGTAGCCGCGCCCGCGCAGGTAGTAAGTGGCGTTCGGGCTCTCAAGATAAAAGCGCCTGTACATCTCGCGCATCACGTCGTCCAGTGACTTTGCCCCTCGCGTGCGACCGCGAATCAGAAGGTCTAGGACTATGCCTATGGTTTCGCCTTTCGGGTAGTAGCTGATGGCTGTGTTCTGTAAATCAACACGCTGCTGGCTGACGGCGCCGTCAATCAAAGGCGCGACCAGCGAGGACTCTTCCGGGCTCATCCACTGGCTGCCGGGCGCGTTCTCTATTCCGCCTATGACTTCGCCCACGCGAGCGAGCATCTGCTCTTCCGTCCAGAGCCCTGCCCGGTGCAGCATCATGTGGCCGTAGTAGTTCGTGAGCCCTTCCGCAATCCAGAGCGAGCGCGTGGCAAGCGGCCGTGTGAAATCCCACGGCCCCAGCTCCACCGGCCTCAGTCGCTTGACGTTCCAGACGTGAAAGAACTCGTGCGCGGCGGTTCCGATTGCGCCCGCGTAAGCGGACTCTTCAGCGAGCGCGCCCGGCTCGATTATCTGCGTGGAGGTCAGATGCTCCATGCCGTCGCCGGAGCGGTCGTCCGCCGCAAAGTGTATGAGGAACGTATAGCTCTCAAACTCCGGCGGCCCCCACAGCTTCGTCTCCGCGCGCACAATCTTTTCTATGTCGCGTACAAGCGAGGGGCGCTTGCCGCCCTCGTCCCCGAACGAATGCACCACCACGCGGTAGGTCTTGCCGTCCACTTTGAACTCTTCCATTGTCCAATCGGGCGCAATCTCCGTGGGCGTGTCAATCATTATGTCGTAGTTGGGGAACAGCCACCGGCGCTGATCCAGGCGCTCCGTGCGGCCGTTGATGATGCGCCAGCCCTGCGGCGGCTCAATCTGAAGCGATACGGCCTGTTGTTTCTGGCCGGCCATGTACATGAAGATGGATGCGCCGTTAAAGTTGGCGTGCCGCTCGTCCAGTTGCGAGAAGGTGCCCGAAAGGTCGTCCGCGAAGACCTTGTAGCTGACGACCAAAGTCTGCGCTCCGCGCGCATCTACCCGCCATGTCTGGTCGTCGGCGCGCATGGCAGTCAAAGGTAGCAGCCCGCACCTCTGGTTGATGGCGCACGGCCTGCCCTGAGCCCGGAACTCCTGCACGTTCTTCGAGAAATCGAAGACGGCGTAACGCCCCGGCGACCATCTGGGTATCTGAAAATCCACGGAGCCCGCAGCCTTCCCCGCCAGCTCTACTTCTATACTCACCTCGAAGAGATGCGACACTGGACGCGACATCCCCAGTCTATAATTGATGCTGTTTATCTTCTGCTGCTGCTGCGCACTGTACGCAACCGCCCACGCGACGCAGACAAGCGCGAGCGCTAGCACAGCGCGCAGGGCTATAAATTTCCGGCCAGAGTTCATAGCTGGTCTCCGATACCAACAGCCTGAATGATTTAAAGCGAGAGACGCGACCGATTATCAGCGTTTCTCACAAAGAAGGCAAAAGATAAAATGGGTGACGGGTAAAGGAAAGACAACCACCTTTTTCTTTTACCGTCACCCGTCGCCCATCTTCGCCTTGACTCGCGTGTGCTGCGTTCGGTAGCTTTGAAACCCTGTATGAGCAGAACCGAACGTCTCTATTATAAGGATTCGCATCAGACTGAGTTCGAGGCGCGTGTGATTGAAGTTACAGACCGCGTGAGCGGTTGGACTGGCGTGACGCTTGACCGCACGGCCTTTTATCCCACGGGCGGAGGCCAGCCGAGCGACACGGGCATGCTCGCGGGCTCGCGCGTAGTCGAATGCCTTGACCGTGAAGACGAAGGCGTTCTTCACCTGATACAGGGACGCACGCCGCAAGTGGGCGAAACCGTTCGCTGTCACGTGGACTGGCCGCGCCGCCTCGACCACATACAGCAGCACACAGGCCAGCACATTCTCTCGCAGGCATTCGTACGACTCTTTCAGGCAGAGACGCGCAGCTTCCGTATGATGGCCGAAGCCTCCGAGATTGACGTGGCCCTTGATGACCCGACGGACGAGCGCATCTACAAAGCTGTGGAGCTTGCCAACCGGGTTATCTGGGATAACCGTCCCGTCCACATACGCGAAGCGACTCAGGAAGAGGCCGCAGGGCTTCCTCTTCGTAAAGACTCCGCGCGCGAGGGCGAGCTGCGCCTGATAGAGATAGAGGATTACGACCTGAGCCCCTGCGGCGGGACGCACGCCACGCGCACGGGCGAAGTCGGCGTCATCTGCGTGCGCTCGTGGGAACGCGCCAAGGGGCTCGTCCGCATGGAGTTTCTCGCCGGAGGACGCGTAGCGCAGGATTACCGCCGCGTCAATCACGCGGCGCGCAATGTCGCCGCGCTCTTCAGCACCGCCCGTGACGAATCCGCAGACGCAGCTGCGCGACTGATTGAAGAGAACAAAGGGCTGCATCGCCGCCTGCGCTCTCTGGAAGAGATAGCCTCGCGTGCGGAAGCACAGGAGCTTCTCTCTCAAGCCGAAGCACGCGACGACCGGCTACGCATCATTAAACAAATCTTCTACGGCAGAAGCGCAGACGAGTTGCGCCAGCTTGCGCTCACCCTCATACGACAACCGAAAATCGTGGCGCTTCTAGCCTCAACCGACCCGGAAGGGGCGCGCCTAGTCTTCGCACGCTCGAACGACGCGCCCGGAGACATGAACGAACTGATGCGCGGAGCCTGCCGGCAACTTGAGGGACGAGGCGGCGGACGCCCCGAAATGGCTCAGGGCGGCGGGCGCAACATAGAGAGACTGCCGGACGCGCTCGATGCTGCCGCAGAAAAGTTATTCGAGAGCTAGCACAGCAAAAGCTGTACGATTCGGCCCGAATAAGCATCGCTTTGCGGCTTGACACTCATCCAAGCACTATCTAATATCAATTCGCTTTTGGGGCAGTAGCTCAGTTTGGCAGAGCGCCGCGTTCGCAATGCGGAGGTCAGGGGTTCGATCCCCCTCTGCTCCACTTAAAGACTCAATGACTTACGGCGGGATGTTTCCCGCCGTTTTCATTTTCGCTACTAATCCACACCGGACATCTTTATTTGAGAGTCTCTGCGCTCGCGTCTCTCTGTTTCTCTGCGGTGAATAAAGTTAAGTATCAATCACCGCAGAGACGCAGAGAGACGCGAGAGATAGCACAGAGGCTTTTCTCATTAGCGGACTCTTGCTTGGCTTCCCTAAGTGAATCATTTCCGGGGATGACTCAATTATTGAAGGCAATGGGGCAATCATTTAGAGCAATAATTGAGTTATTCCCTCCAATAATTCATTTACTGAAGCCAGTGGAAATAGCTTAAGCTCTTGATTTTCAGGGCTTCCGCAGCGTTTTGCGAATAGAGGACTTTCGGGCGGGCTTTGGTGTAAAATTTCCTCATGTCCAAGCAGCACCTCAACAATTATTATAATGAATTAGACAAAATGATACGCTTCGGCGGCAGCCGGAATGAGTCCTCTCTTGAGCACGCCTTTATAGATTTAGTTGATTCCTATGCAGAGCGGCGCAATTTGCGCCTTGTGCCGAAGATAGCCGTTAAAAGCACTAAGGGTACGACCATCATTCCTGATGGGACGTTGAAGAACGCCCTGCGCCTTGATTTCGGGTACTGGGAAAGCAAGGACATCAAGGACGACATAGACAAAGAGATTCAGGCGAAAATCAACAAGGGTTATCCGCTCGTCAACACCCTGTTCGAGGACAGCCGCGAGGCCGTGCTTTTTCAGGAGAACGCGGAGGTGATGCGCGTTCCCATGCGGGACGCGGAGCTGCTGGAAAGAATCCTGCACGAGTTCGTCAACTTCGAGCCGGAACGCGTCAGGGAGTTCAACAAGGCGCTACAGAAGTTCACGGAAGACGTGCCGACGATTGTAGAGAGCCTGCGCCACCTGATTGAAACCGAAGCCGACACCAACGGCGCATTCATAGAGAAGCGCGACCTGTTCCTACTGAGTTGTCAGACGGAGATTAACCCGGAAATCACGCTTGAAGATGTGCGCGAGATGATGATTCAGCACATCCTGACCGAAGACATCTTTACCAACGTCTTCGCCAACGCGGAATTTCACCGTCACAACAACATAGCACGCGAGCTTGAATCGGTCATAGAAACCTTTATGACCTACAGCGTGCGGCAGAACTATCTCTCGGACATACGCAGCTACTACGACACCATCCGCGACGCCGCAGCCGGAATCGCAGACCATCACGAGAAGCAGAAATTCCTCAAGACCGTCTACGAGAATTTTTACAAGGTTTACAATCCGAAGGGAGCAGACCGCCTGGGCGTGGTCTACACGCCGAACGAGATAGTGCGGTTTATGATAGAGAGCACGGACTACCTGCTGGAAAAACATTTCAACCGCTCGCTCTCGGATAAGAACGTGGAGATACTAGACCCTGCCACCGGGACAGGGACTTTCGTAGCCGAATTGATAGAGCACATCCCGCCGCAGTATCTTCCGTATAAATACGAGCAGGAGATACACGCCAACGAGGTAGCCATCCTCCCCTACTACATAGCCAATCTCAACATAGAGTACACGTATCACCAGAAGATGGAGAGATACGCGGAGTTCAAAAACATCTGCTTCGTAGACACCCTAGAGAACACAGGGGCGCTCGGCTACAAAAACAAACAAAGCCTCTTGTTTGGCATCAGTAGCGAAAACGCTGTGAGAATTCAAAAGCAGAACGAACGCAAAATCTCAGTCATCATTGGCAATCCGCCTTATTTCGCGCGACAAGAAAATTATAGCCAACAAAATGCCAGCCGTGGTTATGGGGAAATTGATAGACGAATATATGACACTTATATTAAACAAGGCACCGCACAAAATCAGAATGAGGTTTATAACATGTTCACTCGTTTCTTTCGTTGGGCCTCCGACAGAATTACGGAAGACGGAATCATTGCTTTTGTGCTAGGTGACTCATTTATTGACTCAAAGACATATGACGGACTTCGGAAAGTTGTTAGTAAAGAATTTAATGAAGTATGGATTGTTAATTTGAAAGGTAATGCGCGAACTAGCGGAGAGCGGCGTCGGAGTGAGGGTGGGAACGTTTTTGATGACAAGATAAGAGTCGGTATAGCAATTTTCTTTTTCATCAAAAACAGTAAAAAGACGAACTTCAAGATTTTTTATAATGAAATTGCAGACTATAAAAAATCTGGCGAGAAGAAAGACTATTTGCGTGAAAATAGACTTGAAACGCTCGATTTTGAGCGGATTATTCCAGACAAAAATAATTACTGGATTAATCAAACTAAAGATGATTGGAGTAGTCTTATAGCTACTTTTGCTAGTAGAGATTCTATTTTTGCGAACATAAATAAAGGATTACAAAGTAAACGGCAAGAATGGATTTATGACTTCTCTTCAGAAAATCTCGGGCGAAAAATAAATCACATTGTTCAAATTTTCAACAATCAAGAAGTTGGTGAAGATGTTCCGCTTAATCCAAGTATAAAATGGTCAAGGGAATTAGTTAGGCATTTGAACAATCGTGTGAACCTAACCTTCGACAGGAATAAAATCACACAAGGTTTTCCTAGACCTTTCTCCAAGAAGTTTATTTACATAGACAAGTTTTTAATCTCATACCTTTATGACTGGGGGCGTTTTGTTGAAAGCAGCGACTTAGAGAAAAAAGTTATTGCTATTAACAACGGCTCTATTTTGTTTTCATCACTCGCGTTCAATGTGCCTTTAGACGAAGCATGTATGTTAGTGGGTGGCGGCACTACTGCATGTTTCCCTCTTTACAATTATGATTCCAATGGCGAACAGTACGACAACATCACGGACTGGGGCTTGCAGCAGTTTCAGGCTCATTACAAGACAAAGCGCATCACGCGCGAGGATATTTTTCATTACACCTACGCCGTGCTTCATCATCCGGCTTACCGCAAAAAGTACGAGCTGAATCTCAAGCGAGAGTTTCCGCGTCTCCCCTTCTATCAAGATTTCCGCCAGTGGGCCGGGTGGGGCAAGGAGCTGATGGACTTGCACATCAATTATGAGACCGCGAAGCCGTTCCGGCTGAAGAGAGTTGATGCCGGGACAGGCTCTCCGACGCCGCGCCCGAAATTAAAGGCGGACAAAACGCAGGGCACAATCGAACTCGATACGGAAACAGTCTTGCAGGGTATTCCTCCTTCGGCGTGGGAATACCGTCTTGGCAACCGCTCCGCGCTCGAATGGATTCTAGACCAGTACAAAGAGAAGAAACCTTCGGACGCGACCATCGCCGCGCAATTCAACACCTACCGCTTCAGTGACTACAAGGAACAGGTCATAGAACTGCTCAAGCGCGTCTGCACCGTGAGCGTCAAGACCGTAGAAATCATCAATCAAATGCCCGCAGATTGAATCCCGCTTGTGCTGAATTCAATCTCTCTCCAGCATCTCTCTGTGTGGAGTTAGCGGGCGTCTTGCTCTGTCTTGACCATCTTTCGCAGGAGTTGCTCCAGAGCTTGCTGCGGGTCGGGGCAGAGGCCGGTGTGGACGGGGGAGGTCTGGATTATTGTGCTGCGGGGGGCTGTGAGCCAGTCGAAGCGTGCGCGGCGGGGGAGGCGGCCTATGGGGCCTGCTTCCGCGCCGCCTTCGCAGATGAGTCGTATGGCTTCCAGATGACTCTGAACCTCTTTGAGGTCTAGCTCAGGCGCTAGGGCGGAGAGCCGCGAGTCGTTGACGTGAAAGAGCGCCTTGAGGAAGCCCGCCGATTGAGACGAGAGGATTATCCCTACGTTCAGAAACTCTTCGCGCTCGACGTGTGGGACGACACGGACTACCGCGTAATCAAACGAGTGACGCTCTGGCACGTTCCGCCTCCTCCGCGAAGAGTCTGGGCGTCTCCAGCCGCCTCAGTAAGTACTCGGCATAAGCACGCCGGGCTTCGTCCGCGCTCTTAAAGAGTGAGTCCGCAAGTAACCACGCTTCGGGCACGAGGCTCATTATGTCGTTGATGACATCGGGCGTCACAAGGCTTGAGAGCGAGGCGTCCGCATCCTTCAGCATGGAGGCGGAGGGCAACAGCACGTGCTCTTTAATAAGCTCGAAGGGGGCGCGGCTGCGCTCCATGTAATTTGTCCAAGCGTGATGAAAGTAGAGGGCCGCGCCGTGGTCTATGAGCCATAATTTCTTATGCCACATGAGCATGTTCGTGTTGCGGGCCGTGCGGTCAACGTTCGTCGTGTAGGCGTCGAACCAGACTACTTTAGAGGCTAAGGAAGGGTCTAAGCGCTCCACCAACGGGTCGAACATGATGGAGCCCGGCAGGTAATCGAGCGCTAGATTCAGGCCGACGCTGGCCTTCAGCAGGTCTTGGATTTCTGGGTCTGGCTCCGTGCCTGCCAGCGCCGCGTCCAATTCCACGAAGACTATGTCGGGAACGGGCAGACCTACGGCGCGTCCAAGCTCGCCCACCACAAGCTCGGCTATCAACGCCTTTGGCCCCTGCCCCGCCCCGCGAAACTTAAGGACGTAGAGGCCATCGTCGTCCGCTTCGACAATCGCGGGCAGCGAGCCGCCTTCACGCAAAGGCGTGACATATCTGGTCGCCGTCACTGTTCTTATATTCAAGCTCAAACTCCTGTCGCCTCGCTCCGCTAATCTTACCAACAGTCACGCCGGTTTGTCTTACGCTGAAGACGCACATTTATGAAATCAACTTTCCGGATGAATGCTGAGGGCTGTAATCGTATAATGATGCTGTGATGAAGATTATCTCCGTGGATTTCCAGAAAGAGTTTTCCTCTGCGGGCGGGCGGTGCTACGTAGAGCGTCCGTGCATTCCATTTATCAAGGATGTGCTTGTGCCGCACATACGGGAGCGCGGGCTGAAAATCGCGGAGATTATTTCGGACTACAGGCTGCCGCGTCAGGGCAGCAGCTTTCACGCCTGCATCCCCGGCACGGAAGGCTTCGAATCGGAAATCCCTGCGGACGTTAAGCACGAAGATGTCTGGGTCAAGGCTCTCTCTTCGCCCGGCTGGGTGCGCGAGCACGGAGGCCGCGCCGATAAGGAGCCGGGGCTGCCCTTTCCAGACCCGCAAGGTTTCAGCCGGTGGCTCGCGCGCACAGTAGGATTGCCCGCCGAAGGCTCGGAGGTAATCCTGATAGGGCTGACGATTGATTGCTGCGTACTGTCCGCGCTCGAAGAGCTTCGATACAGGGGCTATCAGCCGTGCGTCCTTCACGAAGGCGTAGACACCTATTCCGGCGATGCTCGGGAGAAAGATTTTCTGATGAAAAAGGTAGTCCCCTACTGGGGCAAGGCCGTGAGCTGGGATGAGATTAAAGCAAGGTATCAGAAGTGACAGCTTACTGCGCGCGCAGGATGGCCAAGGGTTTCTGCGAGAGGACGTTCAGGCTTGAGAGCACGCCTACTGCCGTGACGAGCAGAACCGTCAGGGCTATTCCCGCGACGGAGATTGCCGGAGAGAAGCTCCACGGAATCTCGAAAACGAATCGCGCGACGGAGTAAGAGAGCGCAAGCGAAGCCAGCGCCCCGACCAGACCCGCCGTCAGCCCAAGCAGCCCGTACTCCACGAAGAGAATCACCAGCAGGACTTTTCTTTTCGCTCCCAGTGTCTTTAAGACCGCCACCTCGTAGACGCGCTGGAACTTTGTCATGGCGATTGACCCTACCAGTATCAGCACACCGCACAGGAGCACAAAGCCCCCTAGAAACGTGACGGCGAGCGTGATGTTGTTAAGTATGCGGCTGAGCGTGCCGACGACTTCCGTCACGTCTATGACGGAGATGTTCGGATAACTGTCCAGCAGCGTGCGTTGAAAGCGCGCGCGCTCCTGCTGGCCGGTGGGAGCGTTAATCGGTGCAATCAGCATCTGCGGCGCGCTCTCAAGCGAGCCCGGACGGAACAGCACTATGAAGCCCGTGCGCGAGTTTCGCCAGTCAACGCGCCGTATGCTCGTCACGCGCGCTGTGATTTTTCGTCCGACGATGTCGAAAGTAATGGTGCTGCCGACGTCGAGGCCGGAAAGGCCGCGCATCCCTTCCTCTACGGACACTTCGGGCTCCGGCGAAGATTGCCCGTCCCAGAACTTTCCGGCCACAACCGTTTCGTTCGATTCCAGTCCCGGCCTGTACGTCACCACGTACTCGCGGCCGAGGCGGCCCCTCTCCTGTTGCATATCCCTCTGCTCAAGGTCAACCTCGCGGCCATTGATGGCGAAGATTCTGGCGCGCACGGTCGGAATCAGCTCAGGCTTCACGCCCGTCGCCGCTTCTACAATCTGCTCCACGCCCTGCTTCTGATTGGGCTGTATGTCAATCAGGAACATGTTGGGCAGGTTGGTTCTGCGCGCAAGATCAATCTCGTTCAGCAGGTTCGTTTGCAGAGAGTGTATGGCCATGACTACGAATGCGCCGAGGCCCACGGCCATGACTATCACGCGCGTCTGGTTGCCCGGACGATAGAGGCTGGAGACGGCCTGCCGCAGCGCGAAGGAGCCGGTGGGCCTTGCGCGGCGCATGAGCCAGATGAGCAGAAGTGCCGTAAGGTAAAGAGCAAGAGCCGTCGCGGCCAAGCCTCCCAGAAAGATAAGGCCGACGCGCAGGCTCCCGGCCTGCCAAGAGGAGAGCGTCATCAGGCCGAGGATTACAAGCACGCCCGTCAGCCAGCGAGCAAGGTCAACTTTGCGTGTGCGCGCTCCCTGCTCTTCCTCGCGCAGCAGCATGTTGGGCTTGATGTGCCTGATTCTCAGAAGCGGAAGCGCCGAGAAAAGAAGAGAGATGAGCACGCCCAGCCCCACGCCCTGAAGAATCGCTCCACGCGAAAGCTGGTAGCTCATGTTCGCGGGCAGGCTCTCCGCGAAGTAACGCGAGGCAAGGATTAGGGCTAGCTGCGCGAGGCCGACGCCGAGCAGGGAGCCTGCCAGGCCCAGCACCATAACCTGAGCCAGATAGACTGCGAGTATCTGCCTGCCCGTCCCGCCTATGCATTTGAGCATGGCGATTGATGCCCTCTTCTGTTCTATGAAGACGCGCGTGACGCTTGAGACTCCTATGCCCCCGAGCACCAGCACGATGAGGCCGGTCAGCGAGAGATAGTTCTCGGTGCGCGTGAACTGCTCGCTCAGGTTCTGCTGCGCGTCCCTGTAGGAATTGACTGTGACGAGCTGTCCCTTCAACTCCGTGCGTAAACCCTGAACGACCTCGTCAAGCGCCCCTTCCCTCACCTTCAGAAGGATGCGGCGGCGCGCGCGGCTGCCGAAGCCCGTGAGGCCCGTCGCCTCGACCGCAGAGCGGGCTATCAGTACGCGCGGCCCTAACCGAAATCCGCCGCCGCGCCCCGGCTCCTCTTCAATCACCCCGCGAATCTCGAACGTGGACTCTCCGATTTTTATAGAGTCGCCCGTGCGGAGCCTCAATCGCTCAAGCAGCAGTGGAGCCACCAGTGCGCCGCCATCAGCCAGAAGCGAGTGGTCGAACTGTTTGCCGTCAGCCAGCCTGAAATCTCCGTAGAGCGGGAAAGGCGGCTCGACTCCCTTCAGCTCTACCATCATGGAGCCTTCACCCGACGCGTCTGCGGAGCGCACCATAGTATTCGACTCTATAGTCTCAGTCCGGGCCAGTACGAGCGGCGGGCGAGCTACGCGTTCTATGACGGCGAGCGACTCCGGCTTCCATTCTCGGGTCGAATCAATCTGCACGTCCGCCGTCAGAAGCTGTCGCGCTTCGCCCGCCACCGTGCGACTCGCGTTCTGTATGATGGAGCGAAGCGCTATCACGGAGCCGACGCCTATGCCTATGCAGAGGAAGAAGAAGAGCAGCCGCTTCCACGAAGCTCTAATCTCGCGCCGCGCCATTTGAAAGATAAATCTCAAGCGCCCGCCACTCCAATCGTCTCTCCCGGCTGTCTCGTTTCAGGCGCGCCTTCAAAGCTGTCCGCGACTACGCGGCCGTCACGCAGCGAGAGCCTGCGCGTGGCCTGCGCCGCAAGCTCGTGGTCGTGCGTGATGAGCAGAAGCGTGGTGCCGTGCTTCTGGTTCAGCTCTACCATGAGGCTGAAGACGTGCTGGCCGTTTGTCGAATCTAGATTGCCCGTGGGCTCGTCCGCGAGCATTATGGCGGGCTCGTTGCTGAAGGCGCGCGCGATTGCCACGCGCTGTTTTTCGCCGCCCGAAAGCTGCGACGGGTAATGATGAGAGCGGGCCTCAAGGTCTACGTCGCGCAAGAGCTGGAGCGCGCGGCTCTGTGCGTCCGCACGCCCGGCAATCTCCATCGGCACGAGTATGTTCTCCAGAGCGGTGAGCGAAGGGATAAGATGAAAAGATTGAAAGACGAACCCGACCTTCTCGCTCCTGAGTGCGGCCAGCTCGTCCTCGCTCATGCGCGTGATGTCGCGGCCGTCCAGAAGAATCCGGCCCGAAGTGGGCGCGTCCAGACCGGCTATCAGGCCGAGCAGCGTTGACTTGCCGCTACCCGACGGGCCTACGACCGAGACGAACTGACCGGCAGGGATAACCAAATCGAGCGAATGAAGGATGGTCAACTGCTCCGTCCCCGAAGGAACTATCTTTGAAACCTTGTATAATTCAATCATGAAACTTTATCTAACAGCTCTTTTACTCTTCTTCGCGGCCCTGTTATGCGCCTGCGGCGGCAACAAGCCAGAGAACAATTCGAATACTACGACACAGAATCCGCAAGTCTCTTCGCCTTCTCCTACAAATAAGAGTCTACCGAAGATTGTAGCTTTCGGCGACAGCCTGACCGCAGGGCTGGGTCTTACGGGGGCCGAGAGCTATCCTTCGATTCTACAGAAGAAGCTTGAGTTGGACGGGTATCAATACGAAGTAGTCAACGCGGGAGTTTCAGGCGACACCTCAGCAGGCGGGTTGCAGCGTATAGACTGGGCGCTCGAAGGCGACGTGCGTTTCCTGATTCTTGAGCTGGGGGCAAACGACCTGCTGCGCGGCCTGCCCGTGCGCGAGATGAAGAACAATCTGGACAAGATAATCGAGCGCGCACAGGCGAAAGGCGTAGTAGTCTTTTTGGCGGGCATGTACGCGCCAACCAACGCGGGCGCGGAATATCAGCGAGAAGTCCACGAAGCTTTCCAGTCGCTTGCGCGCGAGCGTCGTGTCACGCTCATCCCATTTTTTCTGGACAGAGTGGCTGGAATCGAATCCTTGAATCAACCGGACGGCATACACCCGAACGCAGAAGGCACACGAATCGTAGCCGACACGGTCTACAACGCGCTGCGCCCCCTGCTCGATAAGCAGAAGCAGGCGGGCGCAGCCACAAAATAGTCTTGAAGAAAGCTTTCGCTTACCTGCGATTCAGGATAGAAGTGTCCAGCACGTCGTGGCGCGTGATGATGCCTACGATGCGCCCGTACTCTGACACGAGGACGGCGGGATAATTTTGAAGCTGCTGCTTGACCTCTGCGGCCTGAGCATCCACGTCCAGAACAGGAAAGCCAGGCTCCATCACGTCTCTCACGCTTGATTCCAGCAGCTCTCGATTCTCCAGAACCTTTGCCAGCATGCGGCCCTCTCTGAGCGAGCCCACGGGACGGCCATCTTCCAGCACGGGAAGCTGTGACAACCCGAACTCGTTCATCTTCGAGAGCACGTTGGCGACGCTGTCGGTCGGGCTCGCGGTGATGAGTGATTGCGGGGCGTGCTGGCCCTTCGTGCCGCTAATGAGGCCCGCAGTAATCTTCTGCGGCTCAAGCAGCCGCTTCTCTTTCATCCACTCGTCCGAGTGATGTTTGGTCAGGTAATGCTCGCCCGTGTCGCAGACTATGAAGACGACCAGCCCCGTTTCATCCAGCCCGCGCGCCACCTTCAAAGCGGCGGCCAGATTCGTCCCCGTGGAGCCGCCGCAGAAAATCCCTTCCTGTCGTCCGAGCTGTCTTGACAGCTCAAAGGACTCGCGGTCGGTCACGTTGATAATTTCGTCCACGTATTTGATTTGAACATTATCGGGGATGACTTCTTGGCCTATCCCTTCAACCAGATAAGGCGTGGCTTCGACCAGCTTTCCAGTCTCCTTGTAGGTCTTGAAGACAGAGCCGTAAGGGTCTGCGCCTATGATTTTCACGCTGGCACTCTTTTCCTTGAGGAAGCGGCCCGTCCCTGAAATCGTCCCGCCCGTTCCGAGGCCCGCGACGAAATGTGTAATTTTGCCTTCGGTCTGCTCCCAGAGTTCCGGCCCGGTGGTGCGGTAGTGGGCCAGAGGGTTCGCCGGATGCGCGTACTGGTTCGGGTAAAAAGAGTTCGGAGTCTCGGCCGCGATGCGCTTGGCGGTCGAGACATAGTGGTCGGGCGTGCCCGGCTTGGCAGAAGAGGGAACAACTACCACGTCGGCTCCCAGAGCCTTCAGATACCTGACCTTCTCTACGGAAGCCTTGTCGGTCATCACGAAGATGCAGCGATACCCTCTGACGGCAGCCGCCAGCGCCAGCCCTATCCCCGTGTTGCCGGACGTAGCTTCGACAATGGTTCCGCCCGGCTTAAGCTGTCCATCCTTTTCAGCAGCCTCAACCATGGAGATGCCTATGCGGTCTTTGACGGAATAGCCCGGATTAAGATTCTCCATCTTGGCCAGCACCGTAGCCTTCATGCCTTTAGTAAGACGATTGAGCTTTACGAGCGGCGTGCCTCCGATAAGGTTGAGAATGTTGTCGTGATAGTTCATTTCTGTCTTCCGTTCCTATTGATATAAAAGCGATGTCAAAAGCTGACCGGCAAATGCGGCGGGCGCAAGCGATTCGACACTGTATAGATTCTACATCAGTTTACAACAGGAATCTTTTCACGCCGTCGTCAAAGACGCAAAGCGAAGCGCAGAGAGAGGCTGTTTATGCTTCTCTCTCTCTGCGCTCCGCTTTGCGTTACTACGACTATTCGGGGTTGAATCCGGCCGTCATCTAACGGGCTGGAATTCAGGCGCAAGGCGCGTTACGGCGCGACTCGTATATCGCCCGACTGCGTGTCCAGCTCCGCGAAGGCATAGGACGCCATGGGAAAGCTGCCGGTGGTTGTAGATTCGTCTCTGGGCATGGCGTATCCGGTATCGCCTCTGACCTCGGCGTCGGTGGCCCACCACTTCAGGCTCGCCCCGTTATCGTCCTTGCGCTCGGCATCCGTAGGTATCCAGTTTCTGGTAACAGGGTTATATATTCCCCAAGTCACTTGATCGAGGACTCTGGTGTTGTCTCCGTTGTCTTCTACCGTCAGAAGCACTCGCTTTCCTATCAGTTCTCTAACGCTTGAGTCCGTGATGGTTCCGCTCATCACTGCCTGATTCTTATTAACTACAAGGTCGTCAAAGGTTGCCGATATGTAATATCCCGCGTACTTGGTGCTGGGGTCACCTGCGCCGTCCAAATCCCTGTAGACGAGCGTCGCCTCGTCAGTCAAATACATCTGGCCCACGGTCGAGCCGTCGGCTTGCTTGCGCGCGTCGAACTCCAGTGTTTTTGCGTAGCCGTCCTGAAATGAGAACTTGTAGCTTCCGGCAGCAGTCTCTGCGCTCGCGTTTCGGGGTGACGCGAGGATGAGTAGAAAAAATAGTAAAAGCGGGGCGATTGCTCTGATTTTCATCGTAAACTCCTTCGCTAGGGTAAAGGTAAAGGGTAAGGGGGATTTTCAAGGGCGTAGACTTATATACCAGTTCCCACACAAAATCCAGTGTTTTAGCGCGCCCTCAGCCCCCTCATTCACAATCTGCTTTCGGCGCTGATATCAATCATCAGTCTGTTATGGAAATTCGTCCGAAAATTGCTAATGCCTCGTGCCTCGTACAAGTTTTCTTCCACGCCTGATTCGCGCTATGAGTCGTCGGTCAGTTTGAATTCCAAACGAATTATTCAGGGCAGGGACGCCGGGTGACGCAGAAATTTGCGCAGAGAGAGAGAAAGATACAAAGGGGCGCGGAGAAGATTCAATTCTCCGCGCCCCCGCTTGCGTCTCTTTATGTGAACAGGACTATCTTTCGCTGCGCTCAAGGGTGTCCATGCGCGAGGCAGTCAGGAGGCCGTTCTCGAATTGGGCCACAAGGACGCGGCCTTCGCTGCGCGGGAAGATGTAAAACGCCAGCAGCTTGCCGTCTTCGAGCCGCTCCGAGATGCTTGACGGTCTGCCGAGCAGCTTGACTACCTCGTCCGTGCTCAGGCCGTTCTTGAGATAAGTGCTAGTGGGGCCAACTCGCAGCACTCGCCCGTCAACTACACGCTCAGTCTGCCTGCGCTTTGCGCCCGCCTCGGTCTTGGATGAAATGACTGGCGCTTCCGTCTCGTCGCGCTTTGCGTAGTCGGTCTGCGCCGCCGCCGTCATTGATGAAAGAAGAATGAATCCGGTAATGATGAAAAACTTTTTCACTGAAAGGCTCCCGCCCGGCTTGGGCGTTCATGCTTGAAGATTAGAAAGATGGGGTCAGGCGCGCTGGAAAAGGCTCTCGAAACTGCGTCCGGCTTCCTGTACTCTGCGCTGCTGGAACTCTTTGACCCAGATGGTCACTTTTCGCGCGACTGTCTTCGTTGCGTTCGACGGAGTTTGCGTTGTCTGCGCCGCCTCCGATTTGTGCCCCGAATCGAGTTCCGCGCGTTTGACGACCTTGATTCTGTTATTTGCGTTCATGGTGATTTGCCCTGTTTTGCTCTCAGGGGAATCAATTCCCCTGAGAGCAAAACGCCCGCCGTTGCCGCCTGTAACTCCGAATTAACTGCTTCTATCTAATAACGCGGGAACGGCGCGAAAAAAGAATCAGCCACGAGAGAAAAAAGTTTCCGGGGCAGGCTTTTTTAGGCGAATAAAGAGAGGAACTGCTTTATCTGGCTAGATTAAAGAAGACATCTTCGAACGACGCGCCGGGGAGATTTGCCTGCCGTCTGAGGCTCTCGGGCGAAGCTTCCGCGACCAGTTTCCCACGGCTCATGACGCCGACGCGGTCGGCTATGCGCTCTACGAAATCCATGTAATGAGAGGAGACGAGCACAGAGCGCGACATCTGTTTCTGGCTTTCTAGGCGCGCGCGAAGCTTTCGCATCATCTCAACATCCAGCCCGTTCAAAGGCTCGTCCAGAACCAGCACTTGCGGGTCATTTATCATGGCCGCAGCCAGCCCCAGCTTTTTTCTCATCCCCAGAGAGTAGCCGCCCACCCATTTCTCCGCGACCGTCTTCAGCTCAAAGAAATCGAGCGCCTCGTCAACCTGCTGGCTTTCGGCCCCTTTCAGCCCGGCTACGAGCCGCAGGTATTCCCTGCCGCTCAGTCTTTCATAAAAGGTAAGCTCTTCGGGCAGGTAGCCCAGATGGCGCTTGGCGCGCACGCCTCGGCGCGTATCTTCCCCGCAGACCTCTATGCTGCCTTCGTCAGGGTAAGTAATCCCCGTCAGCATACGAATGAGCGTTGACTTGCCAGCGCCGTTGGCCCCGACGAGCGCGTAAATCTCTCCCGCGTATATCTCAAGGCTCACGCCGGCAACGGCCAGCGTGGGGCCGTAAGATTTTTTGACTTCCCTGACCTCTACAAGCTTCTCGCTCACAACTCCTCCGTCATAAGGTAACGCGCCGTCTGCATAATGCCTCGCTCCTTAACCTGCTCGACGCCCATGCCGTAGAATCCCAGCCCCATAGGCCAGAGTATCACCGTCAGCATGCCCAGCGATAAAGAGAGGCCCAGTACTAGCACGAGCGCGAGGCCGGGCCTGTCGGGCATTTCGAAAGCGAGCCCGCCTATGATTGAGCTTGCCAGCCACCACAGCCATAAACACTCCGCCAGAAGCGGCACAAGATAGTAGAGAGGAAGTGGCGTGTTGCCAATGAGAGCGGCTGAAACGCCAGCGACGTAGACGACAATCACTGCGGGCAGCGTCAGCAGTCTGGCGTACCAGAGCTTCGCCAGCCACAGGTCATTCGCGGTTGCGCCCACGGCCCGCTCCAGCCAGACGTGCGGTATTTGATGGCTGACCAAAACGGGAACTACGGAGGCGAGGCACACGACCAGCGCCAGCACAGCCGTCTTGATGGCCAGCGAAGAAGGAAACCACATCGCGCTAATCCAGCCCAAATCCCTGAGCCCTCGAAGCGTCTCTTCCACGCCGGGGAGCGCCCCGCCCGCAAGCACCGTCAGGAGCAGGGCTACGATTAAGAGAGAGATGCCGGCAGACACGTAGACGGCGGAAGAGAAGACGCGCAGCGACAACGAGAGGTCACGCTCAAGCAGAGCGCACACTGACCGGGGCAAGCGCCCGCGCAACAGTCTAGTGAAGTTAAGCTCCGGCCAAGCTCTCTGCTCAAGTCGCAGCGCATAGTCTATGTCTTCGCCCCGCCATGCTTCGTGTGAGAACCGCGCGAGCAGGTAGACTATCAGGATAAGAAGAGCGCCTGTCGCGTAAACGATTGCTTCCGCCCACAGGCGGCCCGGCAGGCGCAACCAACCGGCTAAATAAATGGCGGCCGCTTCGTTGAAAAAGATAACGAGAAGCAGGCTGCTCACGAGCGCGGCTGTGGTCAAGACCGCGAGCGCCTTTATGGCTCTGACTTTGCGCCGCGCGTGACCCCAGTGAATCCAGTTGATTGCCGCGTAGGCTTCCGACACGGTCAGTAGCGCGCAGAAGATTGCCAGCGCCGGCAGCGAATTAATCGTCACTCTTTCCCTGCCGAAGACGGAATGTATGAGCAGGAGCGCAAGGCCGAGCAGCAGAGTGCGGCCTGCCCTGATGAAGAGGGCGAAATGAAGATGGTCGCGGCGCTCTAAGGGCAGAGCTTCGACAAAGATTGACGGCCTTCTCAGATGATATACCTCGCGGCTCGCGCGCGAGAGGCTGACCGCCATAGCGCCCAGCACGAAGCCTCCAGACAGCAGGAGTTGCACGAAGAGCGAAGGCTCAGCGAGCTTCAGGTCGTAGCTGGCAGCCTGCGCCAGCGTCAGGTAGCTCATCCCCAGCACGAGCGGCCCCAGCACAGCCAGCGCATAGACGTGCTGGCGAGCCCAGCGCAGGCCGTCACGAACCGTCGCCCCTAAAAGCAGATTTGTCTTCTGTGTCAAAATCCTCCTCTAACTCCCCGAAAATTTCGGGCGGCGGCAGCGCCCCGGCCTCGAATACTATTCCGGCCCGCGAGGGATTGTCGAATTTTAAAACATTTCATGTATAATCCACGCGCTTTACCATTCTTATTCGATAGGGTTTGGCCCTTCCCTCGCTGGCCCAGACTGTAAGGAGAATTCAGTTGTTGAAAAGAACTTTTATCCCCCTGATGCTATGCGCGGCCTTCGGGCTCCTGTTGGTAGCATGCGGCGGCTCGGACACGAACACCAACACTACAACCTCAAACACGGCCAACACCACCACGGCGACTAGCAACAAGGGGAGCAGCGCGAACACCACGACCACTAACACCACTACGACGAACACAACCACGACCACTTCCGGCAGTGGCGAGAAGATTGGCGTCGCGGAGTGCGACGAGTTCATAGCCAAATATGATGCCTGCGTGTCGGCCAAAGTCCCCGAGTCGGCGCGCGCGCAGTACAAATCCTCTTTAGACCAGTGGCGCAACTCATGGAAGACGCTGGCGGCCAACCCCGCGACGAAGGGAACGCTGGCAGCAGCCTGCAAGACGACGATTGAGCAGGCCAGAACTTCAATGAAGTCCTACGGCTGCGATTTCTAATCGTCCGGAGGCTGTGAGAAAGAGAGCCATATCTTTGAACAGAGAAACGCGGCGGTCGTCTCAAAGCTTGAGAAGCGACCGCCGCTTTTCTACTTTAACTTTACTTCAACGAGCTTTAAGCGCCGCCGATGGTCATCTCTGAGACGAGCAGCGTGGGCGCGGCCAGTCCGCCGAACTTGAAATCAAGGTCGTTTCCGACCATGGAAATGTTCTTCAGTACCGACAGCATATTGCCTGCCAGCGTTATCTCCTGCACCGGATAGGTCAACTCCCCGTTCTCAATCCAGAAGCCGACCGCGCCGAGCGAGAAGTCGCCCGTCACGTTGTTGTTGCCCTGTCCGAAGCCCAGTAGTCCCGTCAGGTAAAGACCGTTCTTGACGGACTTGACTATCTCCTGCGGACTGCTAGTCCCGGCCACTACGTAGCTGTTGGTGGAACCCACGAAGGGCAGCGATTGATAGCTGCGCGAGGTGGAGCCCGTGGGCTTCAGCTTCAGGCGACGCGCCGAATAAGAGTCGCAGACGTAAGTCTTGAGCACGCCTTTTTCTACCAGCGTGACCGGCTGAGACTTCACGCCCTCGGCGTCGAAGGGGCGAGACGAAGGCCCGTCCGTTTTCGTAGCGTCGTCCAGAATGGTCACGAGCGGCGATGCTATCTCCGAGCCGACCTTGTCAATCAGGAAGGAGGATTTGCGATAGATACTGCCGCCCGACGCCGCCCCGAACACCAGACTCACCAGCAGGCGAGAGACGTACGGGTCTATGACTACGGGAACCTTCTGCGATTTGACTTTGCGCGCCCCCAGCTTTTTCACAGCGCGCTCGGCCGCCTTCCGCCCCACCGATTTCGGCGAGTCCAGCTTGTTGAAGAAGCGGTTGAAGGTGAACCAGAAGTCGGTCTGCTTGACGCCGTTCTCTTCGGCCAGAAGGCTCAGGGAGAGATTCGAGGAAGTCCCCTTGTACTGGCCCACGAAGCCGTCCGAGTTGGCCAGCGTCACTTCCGAAGTCGAATCGGAAAAGCTTGCGCCCTGCGAGTTGGAGATGCGCCGGTCGAACTCGCGCCCTGCGGCCTCAGCCTCCTTGGCCATCTCTATCTTCTTCTCGGGTGTGACGCGCGCGAGGCCCTCGTCAAAAATCATGAGCTTGCCCGTATAGGCTCCCAAAAGCTCTTTCGGCGCGAGCCCGTTGAACTCGTCCGGGTTGGAGACTTTGACTATCTCCATAGTCTGGCTGACAAGCTCTCGCACGCTCTTGTCCGTGAAGTCGGTCGTGTAGGTCAGGGCGGTCGCATTGTTCTTGAAGATACGCATGCCGAGGCCCTTGCTGATGGACTGCTGTAGTTTTTCTATCTGGCCCAGCCGGACTGTGGTGTTAAAGCCGTTACTGGAGACTATGTAAACGTCTGCGGCGTCAACGCCCTGTTTGCGAAAGGCCGCGATCAGCTCTGTTGCTAAATTCTTGTAATCAGGCATCGCGCGACTCCTTTGCATTGGCTTCCGTATTGGCCGCCTGAACCTTCGTGCCGCCCACTGTTATCTCAGAGACTTTGACGGTAGGGATGCCCATGCCCACGGGGACGCTCTGGCCGTTCTTGCCGCACGTCCAGCCGCCGTCTGCAAACGTCAAATCGCTTCCGACCATAGTCACCTTCGTCATCACGTCCGGCCCGTTGCCGATGAGCGTGACGCCCTTCAGGGGCGCAGTTATCTTGCCGTCTTCTATGCGGTAGCTCTCCGCGACCGAGAAGGTGAAGTCGCCTTTGGTGATGTCCACCTGCCCGCCCGTGAAGCGCTTGGCGTAGATGCCCTTCTTCACGCTCTTGATTATCTCTTCCGGGTCGTACTTGCCCGGCTTCATGTAGGTGTTGGTCATGCGAGCCATAGGCATGTAGTTATAAGCCTGACGACGCCCGTTGCCCGTGGGCTTCGTCTTCATCTGCTGAGCGCTGATGCGGTCGCACATGTAGCCGCGAAGGATGCCGTTCTCAATCAGCATGGTAGAAGTAGGAGCGTTGCCTTCATCGTCCACGTTGATTGTGCCGCGCATGTTCTCAAAGAGTCCCTCGTCCAGAACCGTGCAGGCTTCCGATGCCACCTTTTCGCCCACGCGGCCAGAGTAGTTGGAGAGCTTCTTATAGTTGAAATCGGCTTCGAGCCCGTGGCCTACCGCCTCGTGAAGCAGCACGGCTGAGTCGCCCGCGCCGAGCACGACCGTTTGCAGCCCTGCTTCGGCGTCCTCAGCTTTCAGGTTCATGACGGCAAGGCGCGCAGCCTCGCGCGCGATGTCTGCGGCCTTGCGCTTCCTGTCGAAGTATTCGAGCCCTATACGACCGCCGCCAGAGTCGTAGCCCGTCTCGCGCCGCTTGCCTTCTTCGGCTATGCACGATGTGCCGAAGACGAAGACCGGCTGCATGTCCGTCCACGAGACGCCCTCGCTGTTGACGTAAGCCAGATGCTTGACCTCGTCCTCAAAGCTCGCGTTGACGCGCACAATCTTCGGGCTGTAGGCTTTGGCCGCTTCGTTGGCTTCCCTGATGAAAGCCAGCTTCTTGTTGAGGTCGGAGGAGGTGGCGAGCTCCTTTACGGGGTAAAGATTTCTGGGGCGTATCTCGCTGATGGCGGCCACGCGCTGGCGTGCCGTGCGGTCGTTGGCGATTGCCGCAGCAGCTCCGGCCGCCTCCATCATCTTCTCCATGGTCAAGTCTTCGGAGAAGGCGTAGCCGACCTGATCTCCACGGATGGCGCGTATGCCTACGCCGGAGATGACGCCGCGCCGCGCGCTCTTAACCTTGTCCTCTTCAAAAACGAGCAACGACGTGATGCGATACTCGAAGAAGAGGTCTGCGAAATCCGCGCCCTTAGAGAGCGTGGCCGCCAGAAGTTTGTTCATCTCATCCTTGCTCACCTGAAAGTAGGTGTCGAGGACGGGTAAGTTCAAAGGCATAGACTCTCCGCGAACGATAGAACTCATCCACAGGTCGCTGGAAGCGACCGCCGCCAAAGCGAGAGAGCTTTTTACCATAAAATCGCGTCTTTTCATGAGCGGTTCCTTTCTGGAAAGGGGGGTTTTCTCGCCCCTGTCATCTCAAACAAGTCCCTTGGTCGTCCTGAAAGCTGAGAAGGGTCACAAATTCGTTTCTTATTCAGGACTAGGCTGGCTGTGCTTAGAAAATTTAGAAATCAGTGCTGGTGACGAGCGCCGGAATACGGCCGACATACATAGCCGTCTTACGTAGAATCCCGAAACATAGTTGCAAGCAAGGAGCGCGGGCGAAGATTTGTGACGAAACGGGCGCACGTTGGGACGAAGCGGCCTGCTGCTGTGATAAACGATTTGGAGGCTTTATCCCCCGGCCCGCGTGTCTCGAAAGCAACCACCTCGGACGCGGGGCGCATCAATCGCTCGGTAGCAATTCTTTCTCTCCCGCTTGCAAATCCGCGCGAGTCTTGCTAAACGTCCAGAGTCATATTTTGATAGCCACTGCAAGAGAGAACCGGCGGAATCCTGAGCGCCCGGAGGAGAAAATGAAAAAGAGCTTCACCACTGCCTTTTTAGCAATCCTACTTATCCTGACAACGAGCCTGTCGGTGCTGGCCGACACCATACGCCTGAAGGACGGCAGCGTCATACGCGGCCAGATAGTAGGCTTCCGCGACCAGCAGTTTATAGTGCTGGTAGGTCAGGGAGCAAGAGGCCGCCGCAGCGAGGTCAGAATCTACATGGAGGACGTTGAGTCCATAGAGTTTGATAATGCCGTGGCGGGCAACACAGGGGGCGCGACCGACGACGGCAACGGCTCCACCGCTCCTACGACCTCCCGCCCCGGCAACACCGGCACGCGCCCCGGCACTTCCGGCAACACAGGGGGCAACACGGGCGGCAACGCTTCGACCACTAGGCCCGCGTCAACGCCGCCTACATTCCAGATAAATACGCGCGTGCGCAGCGATGCTACGACTAATGGCTGGACTAACACGGGGCTGGTCGTTCGCCGTGGCCAGCGCATACGCATCACCGCCACCGGGAACGTCAATCTAGGAGCCGGGCGAGTCTCTACGCCAGCAGGGATACGCACGCTGCCCGACCGCGATAAGCTGATGCGCGACGAGCCTACGGGCGCGCTCATAGCCGTCATAGGCGACGACAACGACGACTTCATACTGATAGGCCGCAGCCGCGAGTTCACAGCCCAGCGCGACGGGGTTCTCTTTCTGGGCGTCAACGAAGGCAACCTCAACGACAACACTGGCGGCTTCGACGCCGTGATAGAGGCCGAAGCGGTCAGATAAGAAGTGCAGTGAATGGTGGATGGTGAATAGAAGAACTGCTTTTATCTATTCACCATTTACTATTTAGCCGCCCTTTTGCCAACGGGCGCGTCCCCTCTTGCATCCAAGATAATCTTTAGTCGAAAGTGCGGTCTGGTCTTGACCCTTTGGCGGGTAGCGCCATATATTTTGGGCTAGCCATACGCGCGAAAATCGTCCCTCCTTTTGTAAGGATTTATCTGTATGAAAAGCACCCGTTTCTTTAGTCGCCTCTCTGCCGTTGCGCTCTCCTTGACGCTGCTGGCAGGCTTGGCGGGCAGCATCCCTGCCTTCGGACAGTCGCGCAGGCAGCCGCCCACGCAGACCGGCAACCAGAAGAAGAATAAGCGCCCTGACCCGAGCAAGCCGGAGGCCCAGCAGGAGGAGCCGCTCCCGCCTGACCTCGTGGGCAAGCCGCAGGAGGCCGAAACCATCTCAGTCCGCACGCAGTTGGTGAACGTGGACGCGGTCGTCTATCACAAGAAGACCGGCAGGATAATACCGGGGCTCAAGCGGGAGAACTTCGCCATCTTCGAGGACGGCGTCAAGCAGGAGATTACGAACTTCGCCACGCCGGAAGCGCCCATCACGGTCGCGCTCGTGCTTGAGTACAGCAAGCTTTCATCCGCGCTTGGCCGCACGACCGTCTACGACGACGGGCGCGAAGAGGTCTTGCGCCCGGCTGCCATGTTCCTCTCACAGTTCGTAAGGCCGCCGGACGACTACGTCTCCGTCATAGCCTACGACATACGGCCGACGCCGCTCACGGACTTTACCAACAACCCCGGCCGCATAGGGCAGGTCATCAACCTGCTCCTGAGCAACTATCCTGCATTTAGAGAGACGAATCTCTTCGACGCGCTCAAGTTCACGCTGATAGGCGGGCGCGGCGACGCCGTAGTTCTGGATAACTCAAGGGAGCGAACGGCCGAGTACGCAGGGCTGGCCGCAGTTCAGGGACGACGCAAAGCCATATTGCTGGTAGCTTCCGGCATAGACACCTTCAGCAAAATCAACTACGGGCAGGCCAGAAAGATAGCGCAGAACGCAGGCGTCCCCATCTACATCATCGGCACGGCCAATCTCTTCCTAAAGAGGTTCGGAGAGATGATGGATCCGAACGACGACCTGCTGGGCAATCCCGGTCGCATGACCATGCTACAGGCGCAGAACACGCTCAGGACTTTCGCCACCGAAACCGGCGGAGCCTATTACCCCGTCACTTTCGCGGGCGAGTTGCCGAACGTGCTTCAGAGCATCAACACGCTGCTTCGCAACCAGTACAGTCTGGGCTACAACCCCGGCGAGCGGCGCGACGGCAAACAGCACAAGATTGTCGTCAAGGTGGACGTTGACGGTGATGGCCAGTACGACGATAAAGAGTACGTAGTGCAGAATCGCCAGTACTACAACGCGCCAAAAGACGAGCCGCCTAAGAAGTAAGAGCCTGCGGAATCCATACGGCGAAAAGGGTGAGAGGAACATAACTCCTCTCACCCTTTTGCTTTAATAGCGCGAAAGCTCTGCCCTGCTTTGTTCGCCTAGATGCCGTTGAGACGAAGCCGGAACTCGTCGTTGAAGGCTCTAAGCTCTGTGCGCTGGCCCGAGAAGGCGCGCGAGGCTCGCAGCAGCTCGGGCAGGCCGCCCTGTGCGAGCGACAGCCCGTAAGCGGGGCTTGAGAAGATGGCTGCGACCTGCGGGTTAAGGCGCTGCGGTATGCCGTAGCGTATGGCCCTCTGCGCGAGCGGCGCAAACCCTAGTGTGCGGCGCGCGTTGATAATCTCTATCGAGCGGTCAAAGATGTGCAGCCGTGTCGGGATGTCTCTGAGCGCAAGGTCTCTGTGAACGAGCGCGTTTGCGACCGCTTCGCTGACGGCCCCGCGATGGTAGTTGGAGCGTGCCACCAGAGCCGTCTCCTGCGCTTCCGTTTCCGGAAAGTTGCGGCGCGGTCGCGTCTCCCACAGGTCTGCGTAACGGCTTATAAAACTCAGGGCCGACTCAAAGAGCGTGTGTAGATTACCCTGTAGCGTGACGCGCTCAATCACTTCTGCTTGAGTTGTCTCGCCAGCGAAGCGAGCCGCCACTATGCTTGAGCGCGCGAGCAGCTCTGCCACGCGCTCGTCCCTTCCGAAAAGCAGAAGTCCCGCGACGGTCGGCACAACGTCGCCGTCGCGCGTAGCCGCCAGCAGCAGGTCGCGCTTGAGCACGTCGCCCGTGGGATAGTTCGCGGCGCTCGCCTCGTCAAAAGCATCGCCCTCGAACTCTCTGAGGTAGCTCCACAGGTGCGCCTCGTCAATGTCTTCTACGCGAGCGCCCATGACCGGCACGTTCTCGTAACGAAGCGGGCGCGCGTCGTCCATCAGGGCCGACAACTCTTCGCGCGTAGCCTCTCGCTTCTCCGAGCCGAAGCGCATGTAGTAGCGGCCGTCGCGCGTCCTGTACGGACGACGACGTCCTTCGACGTCGAGCGCCACGATGCGGCGGCCACTGTCGAAGGCGATGCGGTCTATTAAAGGCACGAGCGGCGGCTCTACCTCTTCGCGGCAGATACGCACAAGCTCTTCCTGCACGCCTTCTGCATCGTCCAAGCCTTCGACGCGCATCTGGTCGTTGACGCCGAAGACAATGACGCCTCCGCCCGTGTTGGCAAGGGCTACAATCTCCTGCGCTATCTTCTCTGTGTTCGAGAGCTTGACCTTAAGCTCAAGGAAGGTATCTTCGCCGCCTCTGACCATTCGCATCAGTTCCGTGCGAGAGGTTTGCGGGGCCGGAGTGGAGGCCAGGAACTCCTGAAAAGAGCGTTCCGTGACGGGTTCGTGCCGTTGGTTGCTGCGAAATTTTCTGCGAGCCATTTTTGTCTGGACGGGGCTTGCTGCCATCCCGCCCGGATGCGCTTGAAGAGCGTTCACTTCCGGCGCATCGCTGGAGTCCGAGCGGCTATCTTTGAGACGCCTTAGCCGCTCCCGGTTAATTTCAACGCCCGCAAGGCCAGAACATTCCGAGGCCATATAAAGCGAGCGCTTGCTGAAACTCTTGCACTATATTTGAGTTCGCGTGGCAGTATAACATGAACGCATCCGGCTCTCAGAGCCCGCGTTTGTGAAAGCGGCTCCGGAGGGTTTAAGTTTCTGCCTTATGAAAAAGAAGCGGATTAAAGTTTACGTCAGTTTGGGCTCGAACCTGTATGACCGCGCGGGAAATCTGCTGCTCGGCGTGCGCGGGATGATGAACGCCGGGCTTTGCGTCTCGCGCCTTTCATCCGTTTACGAGACGGAGCCTGTGGACGTGACCGACCAGCCCGCTTTCCTGAACATGGTCGCGGAGCTGACGATTGAGCAGCCGCCTTCGCCGGAACAGGTGATGGCGCGGCTGCTTCGCATAGAGTACGCGCTTGGAAGACGCCGCGCCGGGCTTGCGCGCGGCCCGCGCATCATAGACCTTGACCTGCTGCTCTACGGCGACGAAGAGCGCGCGACCGAGTTTCTCATCCTGCCGCACCCGCGCCTGCACCTGCGCCGCTTCGTGCTCACGCCGCTCGCGGAGCTTGCGCCGCAGCTACTGCATCCCACTCTCAAACAGCCAATCGCAAAGCTTTTAGCCGGAGTGGAGGACGACTCGCGTGTGGAGCGCTGGCAGGCGCAACGGTGATTCGGCACCGGTTTTCCTCCTTGCTTTTCCGACGCATCGGCCTATAATTGGTGACTTCTGGGAACCCTTATGTAAAAGCTTGAAGCGAAACCGAGCGGTGGCTGTCACTTCTGTTGGATGTGGGAGTCGCCGCCTATCACTTTGGTAGAAAGTCTAAAAGGATGGCCTATCTCAAACCGCAGCGACCCGAAAAAGTTACCGCCCCTTCTCTCAGAGCGAGCAAAGAGCGGGGCGAGCGTCTTGTCTGTCTGACGGCTTACGATTACCCCACGGCGCGCATCGTTGACGAAGCGGGCATAGACGTGGTGCTCGTCGGCGACAGCATAGGCAACGTCATCTTCGGCTACGGCAACACCGTGCCGGTGACTATGGACGAAATCGTCATGCACACGCGCGCCGTGCGCCGCGCAGTCCAGCGTGCGCTGCTCGTTGCCGACATGCCTTACGGCTCCTTTCACACCGGCGCTGACGACACAGTGCGCGCCGCTTTAAGGCTTATCAAAGAGGGCGCGGCCGAGGCCGTCAAGCTGGAAGGGGGACGCAAGCGTGCGCCGCTCGTAAAAAGGCTGGTGGACGAAGAGATTGCCGTGATGGGCCACATAGGCTTGACGCCGCAAAGCGTCAACAAGCTGGGCGGCTACCGCGTGCAGGGCAAGACGGCCGAGACGGCACGCGCTCTGCTGGATGACGCCAAGGCGCTCGAAGACGCGGGGGCCTTCGCCATTGTGCTGGAAGTCGTCCCGCGCGAGATTGCCAAGCTCATCACGGAGAGCGTCAAGATTCCCACGGTAGGCATAGGCGCAGGGCCGCACTGTGATATACAGGTGCTGGTTCTGCACGACATGCTGGGGCTGACCTTCGGAAAGGTCGCGCGCTTCGTGCGCCCCTACGCCAACATGCGCGAGACAATGACGGATGCCGTGAGCCGCTTCGCTGAAGATGTCAGAAGCGGCAATTATCCGTCCGAAGATGAGTCCTACGGCCTGCCTCCCGAAGCCGCCGCAGAGCTTAACATCTCAACGAAAGATGAGAAGACGGAAACTAACAAACAGTAATCAGCAATCAATAGTCGGCCCGGGACTAAACCGGCTGGCTACTGGACACTGATTACTGATTACTGTTTATGGAGATTATCAATCGCCGCCAACGCATGAGCAGTGTCGCGCGCAAGGTGCGCCGCGAAGAGGACAAGACCATAGGGCTCGTGCCGACAATGGGAGCGCTGCACGAAGGCCACCTGAGCCTTGTTCGTGAAGCGAGACGAATGTGCGACGTTGTGGTCGTCTCCGTCTTCGTCAACCCCACGCAGTTCGGCCCCAACGAAGATTTCCAGCACTACCCGCGCGACCTGACGAAAGACACCACGCTGTTGACAGACCTGAACGTTGACTACATCTTCGCGCCTTCTATGGAAGAGATTTACCCGAAGGGCTTCTCCACTTACATCAAAGTCGAGGGATTGTCAGACCAGCTTGAAGGAGCTTCGCGTCCCGGCCACTTTCGCGGCGTGGCGACCGTCGTCACGATTCTCTTCAACATAGTCCGGCCCGACTTCGCCTTCTTCGGCCAGAAGGACGCGCAGCAGACCCTAATCGTCAAGCGGCTGACACGCGACTTAGCCTTCGACACGGAGATAGTCATACTGCCGACCGTTCGAGAAGAATCGGGACTGGCGCTATCGTCTCGAAACGCCTATCTGGATGAAGACGAGCGCCGCGCGGCTGCGGTTCTCTACCGCGCGCTTCGCACGGCCAAGGAGGCTTACAAGACCGGCGAGCGCAACGCTTCCCGCCTAGCGGACTGGGTGCGCTCAACCGTTGACGCGGAGCCGCGCGCGCGCCTCGATTACGTGAGCGTCGCGGACGCGGACACGCTCGAAAAGCTGGAGAAGCTGGACGACCGGCCCGTCCTCATAGCCTTAGCCGTCCACGTCGGCAAGACCAGACTGATTGACAACATGGTTCTCAACCGTGCCAAGCAGAAGGAAGATGTGACTGTCAAATCCTCATAAAAGGGTATCGGGTGTCAGGTGCCGGGCAAGGAAGAGCCGATTCTCTTTCTATTAACCGGCAACCGGCCCCGTTCTTCCGCATTTCGCTTCGACGCCATTTCTCGCATACAATCAAAGCCATGACTGAGAGAACTAAACAGAAAGCTCATATTGAGTTCCGGCTGAACGACGAAGCCGTGGAGGTGGCCTTCGCCCCGCACAAGACTCTGCTGGAAGTACTGCGCGAAGACCTGAGCCTGACCGGCACGAAACACGGCTGCGAGCTTGGCGAATGCGGCACCTGCACTGTGCTGATGGACGGGCGAGCGGTGCTTTCATGTCTGGTGCTGGGGCTGGATGCCGAGGGGCGCAGCGTGACGACTATCGAAGGCATGGCCGGTGAGGGCGGGCTGCATCCCCTGCAAGACACCTTCGCGGATTTGGGGGCGGCGCAATGCGGCTACTGCACGCCGGGCTTCCTGCTGGTTGCGAAAGAATTGCTGGAAGCGAACCCTAGCCCTTCGCGCGATGAGATAAAGGAAGCGCTCGCTGGCAATCTCTGTCGCTGCACGGGCTACATAAAGATTTACGAAGCGGTCGAGCTGGCGGCTGCCAGAATGAGGGGCGAAGAGGCGCTGCCCTCCAAGGAGATAATCTACGGTTATGAGTAAGAACGGAAACGGCAATGGGGCAAATGGAAAGAACAATGGGCCGCTTCGTGTCGTCGGCAAGCCTTTTCGCAAGGTAGACGCCCGCCAGAAATGCACGGGCCAGACGAAGTTCGCGGACGATATAGTCCTGCCGCGCATGCTCCATTGCAAGATTCTTCGCAGCCACGAGCCGCATGCAATCATTAAAAACATAGACGTATCGAAGGCTCTCGCGCTTCCCGGCGTCATGGCCGTCATCACTGGCCGTGACTTGCCAATCCCTTACGGCATACTGCCCGTCAGTCAGGACGAGCACCCGCTCTGTGTTGAGCGTGTGCGCTTCATAGGCGACCCCGTGGCGGCTGTCGCGGCCGTGGACGAAGACACGGCCTTCGACGCCATGAACCTGATTGAGGTCGAGTACGAGCGCCTTCAGACCATCACGAACATAGAAGAGGGCGTGATGATTACCGAGCCGCGCATACATGATTACGGCGATTACGGCAACGTCCACAAGAATGTCTCGCTCGAATTTGGCGACATGGAAGAGGGATTCGCAGAGGCCGACCTTATACGCGAAGACATACTCTTTTATGAAGGCAACACGCACCTGCCTATGGAGCAGCACGCGTCGCTCGCCCATTTCGACCCGGACGAGAAACTCACGCTTTGGAGTTCCACGCAGACGCCGCATTACGTTCACAGGGCGCTTGCCAAAACGCTCGGTCTTCCCGCGAGCCACATTCGCGTCATAGCCACACCGAACGGCGGCGGCTTCGGCGGCAAGAGCGACCCCTTCAATCACGAGATAGTCGTCTCAAAGCTCTCCATGATGACAGGCCGCCCCGTCAAGATTGCTCTGACGCGCGAAGAGGTCTTCTACTGCCATCGCGGTCGCCATCCTGTCCTGATGAAAGTCCGCACCGGCGTCAAAAAGGACGGCGCGATAACGGCTATGGACTTCCAGTCATTCTTGGACGGCGGCGCATACGGCTCTTATGGCGTGGCTTCGACCTTCTACACGGGAGCGCTCCAGACCGTGACCTACAAGGTGCCGCGCTACAAGTTCCGGGGGGCGCGTGTCTTTACAAACAAGCCGCCCTGCGGCCCGAAGCGCGGGCACGGCACGCCGCAGCCGCGCTTTGCTCTGGAAGTTCATCTGGACAAGATTGCCGAAGAGCTGCGCCTTGACCCTGCCGACATCAGGTTGAAGCATCTCGCGCCGCCCTTTTCGGTCACGGCCAACTACCTGCGCATAGGCTCCATGGGGCTCGGCAAGTGTATAGAAAAGGTCGTGGAAGGCTCCGGCTGGAAGAACAAATTCTCCGGCTGGGATAGAGAGAACAGAAAGCTTCCCTACGGCAAAGGCATAGGCATAGCCTGTAGCTCCTACATCTGCGGCGCGGGTCTTCCCATCTACTGGAACAGTATGCCGCACTCCGGCGTGCAGCTCAGGCTAGACCGGCAGGGCGGCGTCTGCGTGCAGTGCGGCTCGACCGACATAGGACAAGGGTCTGATTCCATACTCGCCTACATCGTGGCAGAAGTCTTAGGGATAGACCCCTTCGACATACGCGTCATCACGGCCGACACGGATTTGACGCCCGTAGACCTCGGGAGCTATTCGAGCCGCGTCACGCTCATGACGGGCAACGCCGCGCTTCAGGCCGCAGAGCGTGCACGCGAGCTTCTGACGATAGCCGTCGCGGAAAAACTCTCCGTGCCGATTGAGAATCTCTCGTTTGCGGAGCGCCGCGTCTTTGACGTGGAGAATCCCGAAGTGGGCGTCACCTTTGCGGAGGCAGTCGTTCTTGCCGAATCAAAGTTCGGCACCATAGGCACCGTAGGCTCGTACACGCCGCCTCGGTCGCCCGGAAAGTTCAAGGGCGCAGGCGTCGGCCCCTCTCCCGCCTACAGCTACTCGGCTGCCGTCGCGGAAGTTGACGTTGACCCGGAAACGGGCATCGTCACCGTAGAGCGCGTCTGGATAGGCCACGACATAGGCCGCTCCATCAACCCCGTGCTCGTCATGGGACAGGTAGAAGGAAGCGTCTACATGGGCCTCGGTGAAGCCCTCATGGAAGAGATGGTCTACCGCGCTAATCGAAACGTCGTACACAAGTTTCCCAGCCTTCTGGAATACAAGAGCCCTACCACTTTGGAGATGTGCGACGTTGTGACTTATCTGGTCGAAGACGCAGACCCCAACGGCCCCTTCGGCGCGAAGGAAGTCGGACAGGGGCCGCTCCTGCCGGTTCCACCCGCCATAGCCAATGCCGTCTACGACGCGGTCGGCGTGCGCATAGACGAAGTGCCCATCACGCCCGAAAAGGTTCTGGCCGCTCTGCGGGACAAAGCCAAAGGCAAAGACCCACGCTACGGCCCCAAGTCGGTTCCGGACATGGACTGGCCGCAGCCGCTAAAGGTCTTGACGCCGGACGAAGGCGGAGACGGGCGCGAAATGCCACGCGTCGCGGTGCATTCGTGAGGTAGAGTTTTAGATGAAACTACCTAATGCTGATAGCGCGGTTGTAGACATCGAGAAACTGCGTGATTACAGCTTGAATCCGAATCACCCCGAAGGTAAACATAAGGCTCACGTGTTTCTCTCTACTTTAGGATTGAAGGCTGATGATGCAGAGCGCCTGCGAAAGTTGATACTGGAAGCAGTCTTGACAGCAGAAGCTGAAGAACGACCGCCCAGTTCCTATGGGAAAAGATTTGTCGTAGACCTTCAAGCCACCGCGTTTGATAAATATGTAGCAACATCGAAGGTAATACGCACGGCATGGATAATTAGGAATGATGAAGATTTCCCGCGCTTGACGAGTTGCTACATCCTATAGAGGAGATTTTAGAAGATGGATGAAATTAAAGTGCTTGACGTAGTGGCGCTGACAGAGAATCTGCAATTAGAAGGGGTGCGGCTCAGACGCGGCGAAGTCGGCACAGTCGTCGAGAAATGGAATGACGGTGCTTTTGAAGTTGAGTTTAGCGATGAAACGGGCGCGGCTTATGCCTTCGTGGCTGTGCCCGCCGACAAGCTCATGAAACTCTATTTTCGTAAAGATGAAGCAGCTTGATGATTAAAGTGGTTCGCCAGATGCCACGCGTCGCGGTGCATTCATAAGAAGTGAAGGAATAAGTTAGACCGTTATGATGAGACTTCCCAAGTTTAGTTACCGCGTGCCGCAGGATATCAGGGACGCTGTGAAGATGATGGCCGATTCCGGGCCGGAGGGTCAGTTCGTGGCCGGGGGCACAGACCTTTACCCGAATATGAAGCGGCGGCAGCAGACGCCTAAGACTGTAATTTCCGTGACTAGGCTCAGGGAGCTTAATCAGATTACGGGCGACGGCAAATCAGGGCTTGTCATAGGAGCAGGCGTCTCTTTGACGGACGTGTGTGAGCATCCGGTGATTAATCGTGACTATCCTTTTGTGGCGGCGGCGGCAAGGACAATCTCTACGCCGATACTTCGCAACATGGGGACGATTGGCGGGAACCTGCTGCTGGACACGCGCTGCAACTATTACGACCAGAATTATGAGTGGCGCAAGGGGATTAACTTCTGCATGAAGAAGGACGGCGAGATTTGCTGGGTGGCGCCCGGAAGCAAGAAGTGCTGGGCCGTTCAGTCCTCAGACCTCGTGCCCCTGATGGTGGCCATAGGAGCGCGCGTGCGGCTGGCTTCCACGCTGGGCGAGCGTATGGTGGAGGCCGCCGGGCTCTACAACGACGACGGCATAGATTATCTTCACAAGCGTCCGGACGAGCTGCTGGTTGACGTTCATCTGCCGCCCGCAAAGGGCTGGCGCGCAACGTATAAGAAGCTGCGCCGCCGTGGTGCTTTCGACTTCCCCGTGCTGGGGATTGCCGCGCGCGTTGATTTGGACGAGAGCGGAACCGTGCTCGACGCAAAGCTCATCATGGGCGGCGTTGCGCCCGCACCTATGGAAGTCAAGGACGCGCAGGCTGCTCTGATAGGCGGGCCACTGGACGCTGAGAGAATGGAGCGCGCGGCGGAAGTCTGCTACACGAAGGCTCGCCCTCTGGACAACACGGACTTTCTGATGTACTGGCGCAAGCAGATGGCGCGTCCGTTCGTCCTGCGCGCCCTCGAAGACCTGAAAATGCAGTGAGCATTGCCGCCATTCTCTTAGCCGCAGGGCGAAGCCGCCGCATGGGCCGGTTTAAGCCGCTTCTTCCCTTCGGAGATGCCACAGTGGCCGAGCGCTGCGTGCGCTATCTGCTCGAAGGCGGCGCGGACGAGGTGGTGGTCGTCACGGGCACGCGCGGCGACGAGGTTCGACGCGCTCTCACACACCTTCCCGTAAGCTTTGCCGTCAATCCTGAGGCCGAAAGCGAGATGGGCAGAAGCATAGCTCTCGGCGTGGAAGGGCTTTCCATTGACGCGGCGGCTATTCTTGTGGCGCTCGTTGACCAGCCAGCCATCCCGCCCGGCGTGCCCCGAGCTTTGATTCACGAGTGGCAACGCTCGGGCGCGAAGCTTCTCGTCCCCGAGTACGCCGGACGAGGGGGCCATCCCGTTCTGATAGATGCCAGCCTGCGTGCGGAGCTACTCAGCTTAGACGAGCAGGGAGGCTTGCGCGCTCTCTTTGACAGGTACAGGGGGCAAGTCTCACGCGTCCCCGTAGAGTCGCCTTATATTGCGCGCGATATGGATACGTGGGATGATTACCGCGCGCTCTTCAAAGAGGTCTTCGGGGCAGAGCCGCCCGCAGTAGATGTACAACATGAAAGCGGCGCGAGTTAATTAAGCAGACCCGTCATCCAACTGAACGTCATTTAAGCTCATCAAAGTAGTTGCGTGCCCCGGTTCCTTCAACACGATAAGCAGGTCAAAGAGAATGCGCGCACGCAAAGGAGAGAGAGATGATTTCAACGAGTCGCAGGTCTTTGGCTGCCGCGACCTTTTTATTTTTAATGGCCCTGTCGGTGCTGGTTCTCACGCCGCAGAAGGCGGCTCAGGCCCGGCAGGAGCCGCTTGATTTCCAGTTCCGCTCGATTGACGGGCAGGCCATAGGCGCAAATGAGGTGCGCGGGCAGGTTGTAGTGCTGGCCGTAGGGGCTAGCTGGCTGCCGCTCTCGCGCAAGCAGGCCCAGAACATTCGCAAGCTCGCCAACGAGTACGGCAAGCGCGGCGTTGTCGTCTACTGGGTAAGCACCGATTCCGAATCACCCAAGTCCAGAAACTACGCTACTGACGAGCAGCTAAAGGCATTCTCGCGTCGCCACGATTTGAACATCACTGTCCTGCGCGACCCGGAAGCCGCCATAGTCAAGCAGATGGGCGTCAGTGAGCTTCCCGCCATAGTCATACTGGACAGAACCGGGAAGGTCTTTCGCTCGCCCATCACCGGCCTTGACCCGGAAGGAAATCTATCCGAGCAGCTAGCCGAGCCTTTGAACGAGCTGCTCAAGTAAGATTCAGCCTGAGCATAAACTTAAAGGGGCTGGCTTCCAATCTGGAAGCCAGCCCCTTTAAGTTTATGCCCGGCCATACAACTCGTTCGCCAGTTTGTAGACCAGCCTGACGGGCAGGCCCACCACGTTCCAGTAGTCGCCTTCAATCCCTTCTATGAAGAGCGCCGCGCGGCCCTGTATGGCATAAGCCCCGGCTTTGTCCGCAGGCTCGCCCGTTCGCACGTACCAATCAATCTCCTGCTCTGTCATGGGGCCGAAACGCACGCGCGTTCTCTCATGCGCGATACTGCGACGCACGCTGTCTTCTACGATTCCGCCGCCCGAAACGAGCGCGACGCCCGTCAGAACCTCGTGCCACCTGTTCGTCAGCAGGCGCAGCATACGGCGCGCGTCCCCGTCGGATTCGGGCTTGCCGAGTATCGCTGCGTCAACGACAACGGTCGTGTCCGCGCCCAGCACAAGCGGCGCGTGCCTTATCCTCGCCGCCGCTTCAGCTTTTTCGAGCGCCAGCCTCTCCACGTAGCTCGCCGGGCTCTCTCCGGCGCGCGGTGTTTCGTCAATCTCCACGGCGAAGGCTTCAAAGGGCCAGCCGACCGAGCGCAGAATCTCCGCCCTTCTTGGGCTTTGAGAAGCGAGCAATAGTCTCTCTTTGAAAAGCTTCCCTCCGGTCATACGCTCCCTCTGATAGCTTGTGGCCCCGCCGCTTTTTAAACTAAACTCGACGCGATTCTGGATTTTAGATTATCAGGACGGGCTAAAGCTATTCAAACTCTCGTCGCTGCTTCAATCTAAAATCCGGCTAAATCGCATCATGGACGATTTGATTCGAGCGCTGCCGAAACTGCTGCGCGCTGCGGGCGAGAGCGAAGAGGTGCTTGAGGCCGCCGCGCTCGTAGCATGGCGGCGCGTGGCTGGCCCGGAGCTGAGCCGACAGGCCGTTCCATTCCGGCTTTATCGAAAGACGCTGATAGTGGCCGTAGCAGACTCCACATGGCAGAGGCAGTTGGAGGCCATGAGCGGCCAGCTTCTCTTTCGTATCAACTCTCTGCTGGGCCAAGCCATAGTGACTTACATAGAGTTTCGTCTAGACCCGAAGGCCGTGGCCGCCGCTCGCAGCGCCTCGCGCCACGAGCAGGCGGAGCGCGAAGAGCAGGAGCGGCGAGCGCTCAAGCGTGCCACAGTTGATTTGATGGACGCGGCCGTGGCGATTCAGGACGAAGACCTGCGCCGCCGCTTCCTGCTTGCCGCAGGCAGTTGCATTGACAGACGCGAAAGAGACAAAGGAATCTGACGATTTCGGGTTTGAGCGACAATCCAGCTTAATGAGCTTCAATCAGTCCCGCTAATCCGAAATCCAAACTCGAATTATGCCTATTACAGAATCTGATATAGAGAAGATTGCGGCGCTCGCTCATCTTGAGATTACGCCCGAAGAGCGCCGCGCCTTTACGCCGCAGATAGCCGAAATTGTGGCCTACGTAGAACAGCTCAACGAGTTGGACACGAGCCTGATTGAACCGGCCACGGGCGGGCTGACGCCTGAGCATGAAGCCACGGATGCCTCGCGCGAAGATGTCACCCGGCCTTCGCTCGGCCAGAGCCTTGCGCTAGATGAGGCTCCTGACCCAGCGAGCGGCCACTTCCGAGTCCCTAAAGTTCTCTAAAAGATTTCAGCCTTCAGCCGCCAGTAATCAGCCGGGCGATGAGCGCCGCGCTTGATTGTTGATAGCTGTCTGCTGATTGCCGATTACTAACTATGTCTTCATCAGAATACAACGTCGAAGCGATTCGCAGCCGCATCAATTCAGGCCAAGCCAGCCCGCGCCAGACCATAGAGCGTTCTTTAGAGGCCGCCGAACGGCTCAATGAAACGCTCAACGCGTTCCTTGAGATAAACCGCAAGGGCGCAATGGCAAGAGCAGACGAGTTGAGCGCAGCGCAGCATGACACAGAATCGAAGCTTCCGCTCGCGGGCGTTCCGCTCGCGGTCAAAGACAACATCTGCGTGCGCGGGCTACAGGCATCCTGCGGCTCGCGCATCCTGGGGCCGTATCACCCGCCCTACAGCGCCACCGTCATAGAGCGCTTGCAGCAAGCGGGCGCTGTCGTCATAGGCAAGACGAATCTGGACGAGTTCGCCATGGGCTCGTCGAACGAGAACTCTGCGTTCGGCGTGGTAAGAAACCCTTGGGACACGGAGCGCGTGCCGGGCGGCTCATCGGGCGGTTCTGCGGCGGCTGTCGCGGCCGGGATTGTGCCCGTAGCGCTGGGCTCCGAGACGGGCGGCTCAGTCCGCCAGCCAGCCGCGCTCTGCGGCATAGTCGGACTGAAGCCTACCTACGGCAGGCTTTCACGCTATGGCCTTGTGGCCTTCGCGTCATCCCTAGACCACATCTCAATCTTTGGCCGCACCGTGCGCGATACTGCCGAGGTCTTAAAAGTAGCTGCGGGCCGTGACCCGCTAGATGCCACCAGCGCCGACGTGCCTGTGCCGGATTACACAGAAAGCCTGACGGGTGACGTGAGCGGCGTGCGCATAGGCGTGCCGCGCTCTCTGCTGAGCGAGGGGCTGGACGAAGAGGTGCGCGAGCGCGTCGAGAGCGCTATAGAAGCTTACAGAGAGCTTGGCGCGGAGATTATTGACATAGAGCTGCCGCACGCCAAGTACTGCATAGCCGTCTACTACATCATAGCCACGGCGGAAGCCTCTTCTAACCTCGCTCGCTTTGACGGCGTGCGCTACGGCTTCCGCGCAGAAGAGGCTAAGAACCTGCGCGAGATGTACAGCCGCACGCGCGACGAGGGTTTCGGGGCGGAGGTCAAGCGCCGCATCATGCTAGGCACTTACGTACTCTCGTCAGGCTACTACGAGGCTTACTATCGCAAGGCCCAGCAGGTGCGAACGCTTCTGAAGATTGATTTCAGGAGCGCCTTCGAGAAGTGTGACGCCATACTGACGCCCACTACGCCGACGCCTGCGTTTCTCATAGGCGAGAAGGTGGACGACCCGCTCTCCATGTACCTGAACGACATTTACACCTGCACGGCAAATCTGGTTGGAGTGCCGGGAATCACCGTCCCCTGCGGACTGTCAAAGGAAGGTCTGCCCATCGGCTTGCAGTTGATGACGCGACACTGGGACGAAGCGGGGCTCGTCAGGCTGGCGCACGCTTACGAACAGAAGCACCCGCTTCAAGCAAGACCGGCGGTGAGCGCGCTTGCTGATGAAACCTCTAACGGAGCGTGACCTTGAGCTTGAAGCGAGAGGCGCTCTTGCGCGCAAAGACCGTGATGTAGTAATCGCCGGAAAACCGCAGCTTGCCGTAGAAGCGCTTGACGCCTGCGGCGGCGTCAACTATCTCGAAGTCGGGCGTGGAAAGAGAAAAGAGGGCTTCGTTGTTGTCTGACGTTATCTCCAGCCTGAGCGTCTGCCCGCCCCTAACCCTGAGCGTATATCTCTCAGAGCCGGAGTTGTGCATGTCGCCTTCGCCAGCCGGTTGCGTGACCGTGCCTTCCACAATCGTAGCTCGCGCGCCCGGCTTGAACTCAATGCGGTAGATGGGTTTTGTCCCGGCCGTCTGCGCCGGGGCGGTCGAAGGGATGAAGAGAATAGACGAAAGCAGCAGGAGCGCTCCGAAACCCACGCGTTGAACAATCCGGCTCACAAGGCTTTCTCCTCCGAATAGGATTTTCCCTGCCTTATTCTGCCCTTACTTTGAACGAGAGCGACGCGCGCTCTTGTCAGGAATCCAGTCGCCCGTGAAGATTTCGATTATGCCTTTGGCCGTGCCGACTATGGGCGTGACATCCAGACCGACGTGGATTGCGCCGGGAATCAGCCCCTTCCTCTTTATCTCGTAGCCCGCGAGGCCGACGGCTACGACCGTTCCCACGACCGGAATGGGCTTGACGATTCTCTTGGCCAGACTCCAGCCGCCCGCCCTCAACACCCTTCTCTTCATGCCTGCCGTCATAATCAACAATCCTCCCTCTTTTCAGCCTCTCTCAGCTCAAGCCAAGCTCCGTGCGCAGTTTCTTCGCGTCAAAGGGGGAGAGATTAAAGGTGCGCCCGTCAACCTCGAACGTGGGCACCTTTCGTTTGCCCTCGTTCGCATCTATTACGAAAGCAGCCGCCTGCTCGTTCTCTTCAATGTTGACTTCCTCGAACTCCACGCCCAGCTCGCGCAGGTACCGCTTGGCGTTGCGGCAGTCGCCGCACCACTCGGTCGTGTACATCCTTATGTTCGCCATCTCGTTTTTCCTTCTGTAATCTTCTTGTGGCCCATTTTACTTTCCTACGTCGGCCGGTAACAAGCCCGGCCGCTCAGCTTTGATGCGGTACGTCGCTCGCAGGGAGTATGCTAGGATAAACGGGCTCGAAAAAATATTTAACATCTCAAGCTACAAAGAATGTATTCAAACAGCGTTCGCATAGCGTCAATGCTTCTTCTTGTCTGCGGCCTGCTGCTCGCTCTGTCGTGCGGGCGCGGTGGCGGCGGCGGCTCCGGGCGGACTCTTCTCATATACACGCCGCACGGTCAGGACATGCTGAAGGATTTCGCTGCGCGTTACAAAGCGGCGAACCCGGAAGTGAACGTGCAGTTTCTGGACATGGGCTCTCAGGAGGTGCTGGCGAGGGTTCGCGCCGAGCGCAATCGCCCGCAGGCAGACCTCTGGTGGGGAGCTTCGCACCTGACCTTTCAGACGGCTGCCGAGGAAAACCTGCTTGCGCCGTACAAGCCCACGTGGGCGGACAAAGTGCCCGCGACTTCGCGTGACGCGCAGGACATGTGGTACGGCACTTACCAGACGCCGGAAGTCATAGTCTACAACACGCAGCTTGTGCGTCCCGAAGAAGCGCCGCGAGATTGGGACGACGTGCTGGATGCGCGCTGGCGTGATCGTGTTCTGATTCGCAACCCGCCCCCGTCGGACTCCATGCGGGTCATCTTCGGCGCAATGATTTGGCGATTCTATAAGGAGACGAACTCGCCTGCGGGCGGCTACGACTGGCTCAGGAAGCTGGACGCAAACGTTCACGAGTACACGGCTGACGGAACTCTGATGATGCAGAAGCTTGCGCGGGGCGAAGGCGCAATCAGTCTCTGGAACATGCCCGATGTCTGGATTTACAAGGAGCAGAAGGGACTCACTCATCTGGCTTACAACTTTCCGGCGAGCGGCACGCCCGTCATCACTGACGGCATAGCCATTGTGCGCGGCGCTCCGCACGAAGAGGAAGCCCGCCGCTTCTACGAGTTCGTCACCACGCCGGAGAGCATCACCTACGCGGCGCAGAAATATTACCGCCTGCCGATTCGCACAGACATTGACCGCAATCAACTGCCCGCATGGATGAACGAGCCCTTCAAGCAGATGGAGATGAACTGGGACTTACTCAGACGCGAAGGCGGCGAATGGCTCCGTTACTGGGATGCCGAGATTAGAGGAAGGCAAAAATGATTGATTCAACGGTTGATTGACTCAATGAAGAAATGAGCCGGTGAATCAATTCTTTTGATGGGTTTTCTATCTTTACAGAACATCTCCAAGAGCTATGGCGCGACGCGCGCGGTGGCGGACGTGTCGCTTGAGGTGGAGGCGGGCGAGTTCTTCGGGCTGCTGGGGCCGTCGGGTTGCGGCAAGACGACTACGCTCAGAATGGTTGCCGGGCTTGAAGCGCCGGATGACGGGAAGATAGAGCTTGACGGGCGGGAAATCACGCGGCTTCCGGCAGACCGCAGGGGCTTCGGCATGGTCTTTCAATCCTACGCGCTCTTTCCTCATCTGAACGTCTTCGAGAACGTGGCCTTCGGCCTGCGCGCACGCCGCATTGAGGCGGGAGAGGTTTCTCGTCGCGTGACGGAAGCGCTCTCGATGGTCAGCCTTTCGGGCTACGAGCGGCGAGGCGTTGACGCGCTTTCGGGCGGCCAGCAGCAGAGGGTGGCGATTGCTCGCGCAATCTCTATAGAGCCTCACCTTCTGCTCTTTGACGAGCCTCTCTCGAATCTGGACGTGGCCCTGCGTGAAGAGACGCGTACGGAGCTGCGCGAATTGGTCAAGCGACTGAAGCTCACGGCTCTGTACGTCACGCACGATCAGGAAGAGGCTTTCGCGCTCTGCGACCGCATCAGCGTCATGAGCGAAGGCCGCATCCTTCAGACAGGCACTCCGCGAGAGCTTTACGAGCAGCCGGAGGAGGTTCGCGTCGCGCGCTTCCTTGGGCGCAACAATCTGATTGAGGCCGTGCGCCTGAGCGCGAGCCACGCGGAAGCCTCCATGTTTCGCACAACGACGGGCGGCCATAGCCTTCGCGTGGCAACGCAAGTCGGCGCTAATCTTCCTCTGAACAAGCCCTGCACGCTGGCGATTCGCCCCGAACACCTTCAACTCTACGGAAAGAGCGAGTACGAAGAGAGAGCGCGCGAAGGCGAAGCGGCGGAGAACGCTCTCCCGGCCAGCATCTCTAGCGTCAGCTTCTCAGGCGCGACCACTACCATCAGGCTTGAGGCCGCAGGTCTTTCACTTGAAGCGCTAGTGCTTCAGCCGGACGGCTTCGAGCCGGGCGCGAGCGTCACAGTCCGGCTTCCGCCCGAACGCATCATCATACTGAAGTGAGAAGAGAATAGACCACCAAGCGACAGGAAACGACACGAAGAAGAGAACGGGACTAAAGCGGGATGAGGAACGGAATCAACAAAAGCACGAGCGCTTTCATTCCAGACCCTTCCGTAATCGTCCTTGCTCTTGTCGTGGGCGTGGTGCTTCTTTACGGCGTCGTCTATCCGAACCTGCATGTGCTGACGGCTTCTCTTGAGCGGGACGGCTCATGGTCGCTCTCCAACTACGTAGAAGTCTTAAGCGAGCGAGCCGTGCTGGAGGCGACTCTCTCAAGCCTCTGGCTTTCTGTGTTGACGGTACTCTTCTGCGCTCTGGTCGGGGTGCCGCTAGCGTTTCTCTTCGAGCGTTATGAGTTTCCGGCGCGACGCATCTTTTCGATTCTGGCGTCGCTCCCGCTAGTGCTGCCGCCACTTGTAGGCACCGTCGCCTTCATCTTTCTCTGCGGCGAGAGCGGAATACTGGCACGCGCCTTTCAGCACCTGTTCCGTTTAAGGGAAGCGCCGTGGTCGCTGCGCGGGTGGACGGCCATGCTGCTCTTTCACACCTACACTATGTACCCGTTCTTTTACGTGCTGGCGGGCGCGGGGCTCAGGCGCATAGACGCCAGCCTTGGCGAGGCCGCGCGAAGTCTGGGAGCGAGCCCCTTAAGGGTGCTTTTTCGCGTGGTGCTGCCACAATTGACTCCGTCGCTTCTGGCCGCAGCGCTCCTGACCTTCATGACCTCTATGGCTTCGTTCAGCGCGCCGCTCTTCTTCGGCGGAAGCGTGCGCGTGCTGACCTTGGAGATTTTCAACGCGAGGCAGCGCGGCGACGCTAGGCTCGCTTTGACCGAGACTGTCCTGCTGGCGGTGATTTCTCTCGGCGCTCTCGTCTTCTTCCAGCGTTATGAAGGGACGCGCCGGTTCGTGGCCGCCGCCATGAAGGGAGCGCCGCGAAGGCGACAGCCCATCAGGAGCGGCGCGGCCAGATTTGCTGCGGCCGCCTGCGGAGTTCTCTTCACTACGCTGCTGGCGCTGCCCGTAGTGACGCTTCTGATTGTGAGCTTCGCGCGCACCGGAAGCTGGACGACGCAGACGCTGCCGTCGGCTTATACGATTGATAACTACGCGCGCATCTTTACGGAAGAGGATGCGCTGTCGGTGCTCTTCAATAGCCTTGAGATGGCAGGCATCGCGGCCCTGCTGGCTCTGGTGTGGAGCCTCTGCGTGGCGAGCCTAGTTTCGCGCCGCAGGCTTCGCGGGCGAAGAATCATTTCGCTCCTTGTGCTTGTGCCGTGGGCCTTGCCGGGAACGGTCGTGGCCGTCTCTATAGCGGAAGCCTACGGGCAATCAAATCCCATGACCGGCTCTTTCATACTCGTAGGCACCTTCTGGATTCTGCCCGTCATATACTTTCTGCGCTTCATGCCGCTAGTGGTGCGCTCTGTTCAGGCTAGCCTTGAGCAGATGGATCCGGCGCTGGAAGAGGCTGCGGCCGGTCTGGGCGCGCGCCCCTTCCGGCGTTTCCTGCGCGTGCGTCTTCCCTTAATCTGGCCGGGCGCGCTGGCCGGGACGCTTCTGGCGTTCGTCATAGCGCTGGGCGAATACGTAGCAAGCGTGCTGGTCTATGTCCCGCGCAACCGTCCCGTCTCGATAGCCATCGCCGCAGAGATGCGCGACTTCAACCTCGGCACGGCGGCGGCCTACGGCGTCCTGCTGATTGCCCTGATTGCCGTCAGCATGACAATCGCCGCCCGGCTTGAAAGGTAAAGGAAGGGCGAATAATAGAGGCTGGCTGGTGAATAGATAAAAGCGATTTCTACTATTTGCCCGTCCTCTGCATCAGCTCTACGCGATTGCCGAAGGGGTCGCGGAACTCGAAGCGGTCGTAGTCGGGAATGGGTATGCCTTCCAGTATTTTCACACCGGCCTGTTGAAGCTCACGGCGAGCCGCGTCTAAATCTTCAACTTCGAATGCCACGTGACGTTTTGAGGCGGCGCGGTCTGAGACTTCTTCCGTCCCGAAGTGTATGGCTTGGTCGCCTACAACCAGCCAGAGGCCGCCGCGCCCGCGAAGCGATTCCGGCTTTGGCACTTCAGTTAGGCCGAGTATGTCACGATAAAAGCGCCTGACTTCGTCCTCTGTGCCGGGAGGTATGCTTATCTGTACGTGGTTGATTCTCTCTATACGCATTGGCTCTCTCCCTACTGGACAGGCTACAATCTATGCGCTCCCGATTTTATCTTGAATCGCTCGGATGATGCACGGACACAAAGCTGATTCTGACCTGCTGCACCTTATGTCTCTATTCAACTGTCTCAAATGGCCGGAGATGCGCGGCGTGGCGATTGAGCTGATAACGCGCATGCACGAGGGGCACAGGGCGGGCGCAGGGTTCTCCATCCCTGTGGTAGATTTCGCGCGCATCTTTGCGCCGGGAGCGCCCGCGTCAGAGTTGGAGAAAGTCTCGGCGCGCGGCGACATAAATTTCAAGCCTGCGGGTGAAAGCGGCGGCACGTTCGCGCTCGCGGAAGGCCCCAGAGCGCTCTTCGACCTAGGGCGCGAGGGCCTGGTGATGCGAATCAACGAGCGCATGAGCGGAACCTACGCTTTAAGCCCCGGCGCTTTTCACATAGAGTTCAGCAGGGGCGAAGAGCTTGAGGGCTGTAAGCGTCTCATGCTCCTCGTCTGCAACCGCGTCGTGGGCGTGGACGTATCTGACAGCCGCGTTGACGTTCGTTTGCCGAGCAGAATTTTCGACCTCTGCGTAGAGTTTGAATAAAGGGTTTCTTGTCTCACAATCTATGAGAATGAAAATGAAGCTATCAAAAGTTAGAGCCGCGAAGCTTTCGGTGCGCGCCGTGCTGGCGCTTTTTGTGCTGGCCTCGATACTCGTCGGCGCTGCGCCTTCTCTCAAAACAGCGCGGGCCGAGGCACAGTCCGCGCAGCTCAATGCAGAGCTTTACCAGTCGCTGCTCGACCTGACAAACCCGTGGACGGTCATGTGCGTGGCGGCGCACCCGGACGACGAGGACGGCGCGACGCTCACTGTGCTAAGGCGCAAGATGGGCGTGCATACGGTGACGCTCTTTTCGACCTACGGCGAGGGCGGGCAGAACGCCACGGGGCCGGAGCTTTACGAAGAGCTTGGCGTGATTCGCGCGCGCGAGACGGCAGAGGCGTCCGAGATTCAGGGCTCGGAGCCTTACTTTCTGGGCTTGAGGGATTTCGGCTTCTCAAAATCCGCCGAAGAGGCTTTTCGCATCTGGGGCCACGACGAAGCGCTGCGCCGGATGGTCTTGAAGATTCGTGAGCTTCGCCCGGACGTTATCATCACGAATCACAACACGACGAGCGGCCACGGCCATCATCAGGCGACAGGCAGGCTTGTCTTGGAAGCCTTCGACGCTGCGGCAGACCCTGCGCGCTTTCCCGAACAACTGCGCGACGGTAAAGTTCAGCCGTGGCAGGTGCAGAGAATCTTCGTGCGTTTCGGTTTCGGCGGCGACGGGGAAAACAGGCAGCCCGAAGCTCAACCGGACGCCCGCGTCATCAGCGTAGACCGCAACGAGCGCGACCCTGTGCGAGGCACGACCTACGCCGAGCAGGCTCTACAGGCGCTCCGTCGCCATGCCTCGCAGGGGCCTTGGCCGCAGACGCTTCCACCGCAGGGCTGGCCGCCCATACGCTACCGGCTGGTGCGCGAAGCGAAGGGAGCCGCCCCTTTGCCCGCGAACGCGCAAAGCTTTCTGGACAACCTCTCCATACCGGGAGAGCCAGAGAGAAAGATAGTGCCTCTGGCTGTCAGGGCCGTGCTCGCTCTTTACGAATCACAGAAGGCCAGCCGCGACCAGTTGGTTCGCGCCTTGGCTTCGCTCAGGCAAATGAACGTGTTCGCAGCGCCCGCAGACTCGACTGACAAGCCGCGCTTTCAGTTGATGGACAGGCGTCTGGATAACGCGCTCGCGGTAGCTTCGGGCATCACTGCGGCCTTCCGCGCGGACGGCACGCCACTGCTGATACCCGGCACGCAGATGCCCTACACCGTCACGCTCTACAACGGCGGCGAAAGGGACTTGACGATAAAGGCCAGCGCGTTTCGCTTCCACGGCAACACTCTGAGCGCGAGCCGTGGCGACAAGCCGCTTCAAAGAAATCAGCCGTATCGTTCCACGGGGACGGCCACTGTGCCGCGTGACGCGCTCACGAACACTCCGCAGTACGAGCATCTTTATGACGGTCGCCTGTGGGGCGAGGAGCTGAGCGAAGAGTTTCAACTGGAAGTTGAAGGCGCTACGTTCACCGTCAGGGCGTCGAAGCGCTTCAACGTCGCGCCGCCCGTGGAGATTCAGAGCATAAGCCCGCGCCTGCTGGTCGTGACGCCGCAGACGCTCAACCAGAATCACGCCTTCAAGTTTCAAATCAGCAACAACACGAGCGCTCCCATAGACGTGCGCGTGAACACAAAGCAGATGGTATACGCGGCTCGCGCGGCGGAGCCACGCTGGGAGCGCGTTCCCGCGCGCGATTCGATTGAGGACGAAAGCTCTTTCATGCTTTCGGCTCAGGACTTGAAAGCCATAAGGGAGCGCGGCGAGCTGTCTACGGCGGCGCGATTCTCTCTGAACCGCGTCAACCCGGCCAGCAGCGCGCCCATCACCGAGCGCGAAGTAAAGATAGTTTACGCGGACGCTGGCGTTGACCCTAAGCTGCGTGTGGGCTACGTGCGCAGCACGGACTTCACGCTGCCTGCTGCGCTAGACGCGCTCGGCATTCAATCGAAGGAGCTGACGGTAGATGAAGTTCGCGCGGGCAACCTTGGAAGCTATGACGCCATAATCATAGACAACAGGGGCTATCAGGCGCACCCGGAGCTGATGCAGGTCAATCAGAAGCTGCTGGACTACGCAGAACAGGGCGGCACGCTGATAGTCTTTTATCACAAGACCAACGAGTGGAATCCGGATGAGAAGGCAGCCCGCCCGCAGCTCGCGCCTTATCCGATACTGCTGGGCAACTCGCGCGTCACGGACGAGACTGCGCCCGTCACTTTCACAGACCCACAGCATCCTTTGCTGAACTTTCCGAACAAGATTAGCGAGCGGGATTTCGAAGGCTGGATACAGGAACGCGGGCTCTACTTTCCCAGAGAGTGGGACAAGCGATTCAGCGCGCCGCTTTCAATGTCGGATGCCGGAGAGCCGCAGTTACAGGGCGGGCTGCTGGCGGCCGAAACGGGACGGGGACGTTACATCTACACCAGCATAGTCTGGTACAGGCAACTGCGCGAAGGCGTCCCCGGCGCGTATCGCGTGCTCGCCAACATGCTCAGCTACGGACGCACCAATAAGGGACAGGGAAGATAGGAAAGACTTCACCGCAGAGGCGCAGAGAGACGCAAAGAACGCGCAGAGGATTTAAGTTCTCAGCGCCCCCTCTTGCGTCTCTCTGCGCCTCTGCGGTGAACTTCAGTTCGATTATCTGCCCGGCTCTTCGACGAGGGACAATCCCTGCCCTTCGAGTCTCGTGCGCGAGCGTTCGAGGAAAGTCTTAATCATCTCTGTGACGCGCTTCTGCATCTCCGCGGAGATGCGCCCTTCCCCGATTAATCCGGCCAACAGGTGAAGCTCTTTGGCGTGCTTGCGCCGCAACTCTACGTGCTGAGCAATACGCACGAGTGTAGAGCGCGCGCCGCGCGGCTCGAAGATGGCTGCGTATCGCAGGTAGTTCTTATTCTCCTGCGCCGCCGGAGACCATTCAATGCGTTCTAGCCTGTCCTCGGTCAGCTCGACCATGAACGCCTGACGCATGGTGCCGAGCGCCGGGACTTCCGCCCGCACCATCCATCGCATGACGCCGTTCGCCTCGCGCCGTATGCTCTCTATGCCCGGCATCAGCTCTACGAAGTTGCGTATCTCTCCGAAAAACTCCCGCGCTCTATCTATACTCGCCCTGACAACTATCTGCTCGCTATACTCTGCCTTGATTCTGAACACAGTCAATCTCTTCCTTAGCTTAGTGACGGCGCAAACAAAATCGAGTTGAAGAAGAGTCGCGTCATGCTGCGCCAGATGCCGCGAAACTGTGGGTCTTCAGCATAAAGGATAACGTGGCCGCGCCCCGTGGGCTCGTCAATGACGTAAGTGGTGCCTCTGAGCAGCCGCTCGGTGTTGTTCGGCCAGATGAAGCCCGAAAGGTGCAGCCCCCGGCTCGTTTCAGGCCCGAAGACAACCGCGTTGGTGCCTTCCTTTGACGGGCGGAAGAAGTAGCCCGAATTGACCAGCACGGGCAATTCCGCCGCTTCATAACCGTAAGTCAAGTATGTCGTGCGGTCAACCGTGGCGCGCATGATTGCGCCGGGCACGGCTTCGGGAACCTGACCGGGACGCGCCGAAGGCGAAGCTATGGGCGGCAATTCCGGCGGTGCGCCTTCCAGCTTTTCCGTCTGGGCCGGAGTCTCGCGGCCCGTCCGGTCTTGTTGCTGAGAGGCGCTATTCTCTCTTCTTCTTCCGCCGCCGCCCGTTGTCTGTCCACTATCGCCCGCAGCACCGTTCGATTCCGTCTTATCTTCCGCTTCTCCCGTCCCGGCGCTTCCCTTCTGGTCGTCCTCGTCGCTGCCGACAAGGCGCGAGGTGGTGAGGCCCACATCCTTCAGGGCGGCGAAGACGGCCGCGCCCTTGATACAGACTAAGGTTCCGCCGCGCTCTGCCCAGCCGCGAAGAAGCTCCACGCCTCCCTTACCGAACGCCGAAAAGTAGCGGTCGGCTGAGCCGTCCGGCAGTATGATTACGTTGTAACGGTCTAGCTGCGCGCTCTTGAGGCTGTTGATGGTCATGGGCGTCCACTCAATGCGGAAGCGCTCAAAGAGCCACCAGATTGCGCCGTAGCTGGACTGGTCAACGCCTTCATCAGCAACCACTATAATGCGCGGCTGCTTGAGGGCCACCACGTTCTCTGAGCCGACGCCCGTCTCGCCCGTTTCGTTAAAGCCCGAGTTGATGGCCGTCACCATCACGCCAGCCTCGCGCGAGAGTCTTGCAATCGCTTCATGAAGCGATTCGGGATTACGAGAGACGCGCACGACCATGGTTCCGCGCGGCCAGTCGCGCCCGCCCGCAGTCAACGTCCGGGTAGCAACACTGACACGATAGCCTTCTCGCTCAAGGCGATAAGCGAGCGACGCCGCGCCGTCCCGCTCGTAAGGAATGATGTAGGCCACGGAAGCGCGGCCCTGCATGACGCCCGTGTTGTAGTTGTCTGCCAGCAGCCAGCTAGTCAGATACTCGCCGCGCTCGGTTATGGCCTTTCTCTCGGCATCCGTCACGACCACTTGAGATGAGAGACGGAGCCGGGCGTGTTGAAAATCGCCTGCGTCCTCCGTCCAGTAGGCTTCAAGGCCAAAGGCCAGGGGCAGCGACCACGCCGTGATGTCATAGAAGTTGTACTCTTCTTTGGCGGCATTGCGCCCGCGACGCTCGTTACGCGCGAAGCGGGCCAGTTGCTCCTGCATGAAGCGCGCGTCCTGCTCGGTCTGCGGCTCAAGCAGCGCTTTGGCGAGGCGCTTCTGCGGCTGCTCCATGTCTATGACTATGGAGCCGGATTGAAAGACTCTGGCCGTGGGCGGGCCGTTGGGCTCTGTGTGGCTGTGCGAGCGGGCCGAGCGAAAAGGCTCGCGCGAGACTTTGACTTCTATGCCTGCGCGCAGCAGAACCTCCGCAAGCTCCGTAGTCTTGACTACGTCCGGCCCCCAGGGGATAACCACGCGGCGCATGGGGCCACGGCGACCCTCTTCTATGGCGCTGCGCTTGAACTCGTAGTAATCACCGAGCCGCGCGGCGCGATTTCTTCCCGTAGTCTCAAGCGTCGTCAAAGAAGCTATGAAATGCTTGGCCGCGCCTGAGCGGAGCGTGACGATTGTTTCATCATCTCGCCGCCAGTTGATTCCCTTCCAGCCGCCGCCGTCCGTCTCGTAGGTCATCCCCGTAGCGCCGTTCAGGGCGGGCCAGGAGTCCCAGTAGCCCGGATAGAAGAGGTCGAAGATGTCGCGCACGTAATAATCCCAGCGTCGCTGGTCGAACTGCGCTGCGTTGGCCCGGCCGAACTCCGTCAGCCAGCGAGCGGTCTGCGCGCTCGGAAGATTGGGATTGATGGGTTGCGCGGCGGGCGGGAAGAAGAACTGCGAGGGCTGGCCGTGATGGTCAACGAAGACCTGCGGATTCCACTCAAGGAAGGCGCGCTCCATGTTGCGCGTCTCGACCTGTGTGGAAGCTATGTTGTCGCGGTTCAGGTCGAAGCGAAAGCGGTTGTAGCGACCGTAGACAGACCATGGCTGGCGATGTTCGGCCGACTGCGGCTCAGGATTGCCGGTCGAGATGGAGTTGTACCATGCCACGAATCGCTCGTGGCCGTCCGGGTTGGCGCAGACGTTTATCAGCACCACGCAGTTTCTCAGCACCTCTAAAGTCGCGGGCTCGTTTGAAGCCGCTAGCTGATAGACGACCTGCATCATGGCTTCGAACGAGGCCGTCTCGTCGCCGTGAATAGTGTAGTTGAGCCACACGATTGCCGGAGTCGAAGCAACGATGCGCTCGGCCTCCTGCGGCGGGAGCGCGCCGGGGGATGACAGACGAGCGACGTTCGCTTTTATCTCTGCGAGCCGCGAGAGATTTTCCGGCGCGCTCAGCACCACCAGATGCATCATCCTGTGCTCGTTGGTCTGGCCTATGTCCGTGACGCGCACGCGGTCGGGCGCGGCCTGAGCCATAGCGCCAATGACGCGCTCCATCATCGCGTAGTTTGTGTGAAACGCGCCCACGTCGTAGCCCAGTATGCTCTGAGGCCGGGGCACATTCTCGCGGTAAGGCCCGCGCGCGTAGAAATCGAATGGCGCGTCGGGAGCGCTGCCGCTACTGCCGCTCTGTGCCTGAATCGAAGGCGCGTGTGCTAGACAAATGAGGAGCGCTGCAAGCGTAAGCGTGCGACCCGATTTAAGAATCATCTTTCCGGCTAAAGCCTTCTGCCTTCCTCAATTTTTTAAGAGACGACGGGCCTGATGTTACATCGCTTTCACTCTTTTACTCAAACATCGGCTGAAGTCCCGCATCAGATTGTTAATCAAACCCGGCCTCGCGCGTTAATACTATTCGTCCGTGGCTCAAGTCGCGGGCAGATTTTAGCCGAGCGCTGTCGCACGAAAGCCCGTATGAAAAAAGCTGTGAAAGTGAAGATATACATCGCCGTCGCGGCGGTTTTACTGCTCTCTACATTTACCGTTCTCTATTTTCAAGTCTGGAAGAAGCCTGCGGAGGTAGATGGCCGAATCGCAAGGCATCATCTCAAATTCACGGAACATTCGGATGTAGTGCTCAGAGTCGGATTCAACGCGGACGGCGAAACGCTGGCGAGCGCTGGCGTTGATGGCAAGGTCAGAATCTGGCAGAAAAAAGATGGCCGGGTGCTTCGTACTCTTGAGCATCCTGCGGGCGTAACGGGCCTTGCGTTCAGCCCCGACGGGCGCTACTTGGCGACAAGCAGCTTCGATTCCAACGTGAGGCTCTGGCAGGTGGCGGACGGCGCACTTCTTAAAACCTTTTCCGGCCACTCGGGGACAATCTGGGCGCTAGCCTTCAGTCCTGACGGCGAGACTATTGCGAGCGGCTGCGAAGACACTACCATAAAGTTATGGGACGTTAATCAGGGAAGTTTGCGGCAGACCTTGCAGGGGCATTCTCTTAACATCTGGTCGGTTGCTTTCAGTCCCGACGGGAAATGGCTTGCGAGCGGGAGCTTTGATAAGAAGATAAACATCTGGAACCTGACGGAGGGCAAGCTCGCCAGAACAATTCAAGGCCACACGGAAGCGGTCTTGAGCGTGACGTTCAGCAAAGACGGAAAGTATTTAGCCAGCAGCAGCGATGACAGTTCCGTGAAGCTCTGGAATGCTGGCGACGGAAGTTTGATACGCTCCTTTCAGGGCGATAGCGAGCACATCTATTCAGTCGCTTTGAGCCCGGACGGCAAGCGGGTGTTGAGCGGCGGAAGAGATAGAAATATTTTCGGAGAGCTTGTGCAGAATATTTTCGGCGCTTCGGATTCCAATAAATGGGTCACGATGCGACTCTGGAACCTTGAGGACGGAAAGTTAATTCAAACTTTTGCAGAGCATTCCAACGACGTATTTTTCGTGACCTTCAGTCCCGACGGAGCGTGGATTGCCAGCGCCAGCGAGGACAAGACTGTTAACGTATGGCAACTATCAGAAGGTAAATAAGTCTATGAGTTCCGATTGGTACGGACATCAGACGCTCTATGTTACCCTTTGAGGATTCAGGATGGGAGACGGGCCGCATGAAATCTCTTGTAGACAGATGCTCTCGTTGCGGTGAAGGCCGCATGCTTCCGTGGGACGAGCTGACGGAGGAAGAGCGCGAAGTCACTCTACGACTGCCTGCCAACACGGACTACAGCCCGGAAGAGCGTCGCGCGCGCCATCGCTGGTGTACGCGCTGCTGGCACGAAGCGACCGCACGGGAAGAGAGAGGATAGAATCTCACGCGCGCCCCTTTTCAGGAGCCTGTGATGCGGTCGTACGCCTCGCGCGTCTTTCTCATGTGAATGGCGAGCGCGTCTGTAAGCTCTGCCGGTGAAGCGAAATTCATCTTGCGCGCGATGTCAGCGAGCGCAGGGTTGTCGGCTGAAGGCAGGCGCGTCGAGCGGCCCAGTACCAGACGCAGGTTGTGGTCGAGCGTGCGAAGGAAAGCATAAGCCGCGCTCATCGCCTCGAACGCCTGCTCGTCGAGCGAGCCCGCATCGTGAAGGCGAGAGAGCGTGGCCCGCGTGGAGCGGTCAGAGGCTTCGTCGGGCACGTTGTCCCTGAGCTGAAGATAGCGCGTGGCGAAGTAAACATCCAGCATGCCGCCCGCTCCGTACTTGATGTCTATCACGCGGCCGCTCTTTTTTCCGACCCTCTCCTGCTCAAGCCGCTCGCGCACCCGCCGCGTCTCCGCTTGCAGTATGTCCGGCGCGATTGTCTGCGCCGCCGTGTGAAGAGTGCGTCGAGCCTCTTCCTCGATTCCGAGTCCAAGCTCGCGCTCGCAGCCAGCCGCGCGCAGCTTCACGTAAGCCAGCCATTCCCACGCGACCGCGCGCTCCTTCAGGTAACTGAGGAAAGCGCCAGCGCCGGAAGCGTAAGCGCCGTTTCGCCCGTCGGGTCTTAGGCGCAGGTCTACTCTATACAAGGTTCCTTCGCGCGTCAGGCTTGAGAGGGCCGCGACCAGCATCTCGCTCAAACGACCGTAAGCTTCTGCGTGATTGAGCGAAGAGAGGGGCGAAGGCCGCTCGTCGTCATAAATCAGTATGACATCAAGGTCTGAGCCGTAATCAACGCCGCCTCCGCCCAGACGGCCAAGCCCGAGCACAGCCATGCGCGGCTCCGATTGAAGCGCTCCGTAGCGTCTCTCCAACTCGCGCCGCGCTATCAGGTATCCCGCATCCAGGCTCGCTTCGGCCAGCTCCGTCTGGCGGCGGTTGGACTCCCTGATTGAGATTGCGCCCGCAGCATCCAGCGCCCCCGTCTCAATCATCACGGCGGCCCAAGCGCGGCGCAGCGCGGCCAACTCCGCGCCGAAGCTCTCCTCGCGTTCTACTGCCGCCAGCAACAGAGCGCGGCAATCGGGCGCGGCTCTAGCCTCTTCTTCTACGGGCAGCGCGTTGATTAAGACCGGGTTGGCGGCGAGCATCTCACCGAAGCGCTCGGATGCCCCGCACAACTCTACCAGCGCCGAAAGGCGCGCGAGCGAAACCTCCACCTCCGCCTGCGATTTATCCAGAGACGAGGCCACGCGCGAGATGAGCATCAATGCCCGTCGCGGATTCAGAGAGCCGCCCGCCGCTTCCTGAAGCAGTCGCGTCAACTCTTCCGCCTTCATCTGCTTTGCGGCAGGCCCGGCAGAGGAAAGGCGCGCGGCAAAGATTTCTGCGGCTGAAGCGGCGGCGTGTATGAGAGCCTCTTCGGTCGGCTCAAGCTGCTGCACGGAAGATGAAGAGGAAGCTGGCGAAGCTGAAGCCGTGTGCCTTTCGGAAGCTTCAAGCTCCGCCTCTCCCGGCCGACTTTCACAAGCCGCTCCTTCATCCACATTAGCGTCGCTTTCATGCACCGCTTCTACAAAGACGCGGTCATATGCTTTGCAGACATTTCGCGTGTGCGCGGCGAGCGCACGGTTGAAGCTTTCGAGCGCTTCGCGGCCATCAAAGTTCATGCGCCGCGCTACAAGCAGCCTGCGCGCGAGGTCTTCCGGCACGGTGTGAGTCTGTAGCCCCTGCTCCATCTGTAGACGATGCTCAAGCGTGCGAAGGAAGACGTAGGCGTCGAAAAGCTCCGTGCGCTCGCGCTCCGTGATGAGGTGGCGGTCGGCAAGGCGTCCCAAGCTGATGAGCGTGTGCGGCGCTCTGAGCCAGTCGTCGCGCCCGCCCAGCGCCAGTTGCAGCGCCTGCGCTATGAACTCAATCTCGCGTATGCCGCCGCGCCCCAGCTTGACGTTGAAGCCGCGCCCGCTCGCGCCGTGATGACGGTCAATCTTCTGCTTGGCCAATCGAACGTTCGCCAGAGCGCGCGTGACGGTTTCGTCCGTGCGATAGACCCTGTGGCGAACGCGGTCTGCGAAGCGAGTGTAAAGCGCCGGGTCACCGGCCGCCGCGCGCGCGCGAATCAATGCCTGTAGCTCCCACGCCTGCGCGGCCTCGCGGTAATAACGTACGGCCTCTTCCAGTGACGATGCGAGCGGGCCTACGCGACCGTGCGGTCGCAGGCGCAGGTCAACGCGGTATGCAGCGCCCTCTCCCGACGGGTCACCCACGAGGCGCGCGACCATCTCGGCCAGCTTGACGAAGTACTCCCGATTCGTTGTCTCGCCGCGCGTGCCCTTGCCGGAGGTCACGCCCTCGTCCGAGTAGATGAACATCAGGTCTATGTCGGAGGCGTAGTTCAACTCGAAGGAGCCTAGCTTGCCCAGAGCTACTATGGTGAAAGCGGCGGAAGCGGTGCGGCCTCGCTCGGTCATGCGAAGCGGCGTGCCGTAGCGATTATCAAGCTCCTGACGCGCAATCGAGAGCGCGTGCTCCAGCACGGCGTCAGCCAGATTCGACAGCTCTTCCGTTATCTCTACCAGCGTACTGATGCGCCGTATGTCGCGCAGGTATATGCGAAGCAACTCGCGGCGGCGAAAGCGAGCCAGCAGGACTTGCGGGTCAAGCTGCGAATGGGTCAGGTGAAAGCGCGCGAGCGATTCTCCAAGCTCTTCACGAGTCTTAAGGCGCGGGTGCGTGCGCTCACGCGCCAGCCATTGAAAGTACTCCGCGTTCTGCTCAAGCGTGGTGGCCAGAAGCGGGCTCCATGCCGCGAGCGCAAGCACGTCGGAGAGCAGCCCGGAGTCGCGCGCCAGCATGCGGGCCGCCTGCGCGTTCTCCGACGTTGCTCGCTCGTAAAAGAGGCGCGCAGCCTCCCTGTCCGGCAAATCTCTGACGAGCGCTTCTATCTGTTCCCGCGTGGAAGTCAAATCAATCAACCGCCTCCCGAACGGAGACTAAGCTAACACTTCTTAGAAAACCTCTACGGCAATAGTCTCTTCAATATTTATACTTTACGCAAACCGATTATGATATATTGCGCCGCAAGTCTAAGGCCCGCGCCGAAGGTCGAAGCTCTCATCAAAGAGCGCCGCAAGGGCGTTCTATCTCAAATCCGCAATCCTGTTTTACAACACTCTGGCAGGAATCGAGCCTGAGCCACACAAGGAGTCAAAAACATGGACGAAGAAACAGAAACCTCGCAGGCGAGCAACGGCGACCACTCTCCCTCAACGAGCGAACCCGCGAACACATGCGCGCACGAAGGCTGTAATTGCGAGGCGCAAAATAGCCACGCGCCCTACTGTAGCGACTACTGCGCCGCTAGCCCTGAGGATAATCAGACGGGCTGCCTGTGCGGGGATGAAGGGTGCCTGAAGGAGTGCGACCTGATAATGAAGGGCGGCATCACGAGCGGCATAGTCTATCCCCCTCTGGTGATTAAGCTGGCGCGCAAATACCGCTTCCGCAACGTGGGCGGCACGAGCGCCGGGGCCATAGCCGCGGCCGTGACTGCGGCTGCCGAGCACGGTCGCCGCTTCGGCGGGCGCGGCACCGGAGCCTTCAAGCGCCTGAAAAAGGTGCAGGAATGGCTCGGAAAGGGCAGCAACCTGCGCAACCTTTTCCAGCCGACGCCTGAGACGCGACCGCTTCTGGATATGTTTCTCTATCTTACGAACCCGAAGCTTGATAAAGACTGGAACAAGAGCCCGGTGAAGGCTCTTTCAACCTTCAGGGATGCTTTTAAGCAGACGGACGCTGCGGCCTTTGAAGAGAACAGCAACGAATGGTGGGTCAGGTCGCTTGCTGGCGGCGCGGGCGCAGCCATGATTGTGTCCATCTTCTCGCTTCTTCTTTACTACGTCTCAGCCGTCTGGATATTCGGCAGAACCGTCAACTGGACGGATGCTCTGTGGCCGCTCGCGATACTGATTATGACGGTCGCAGTTCTAGTGGGAATCGCGGGCAACTGGGCGGGGGGCATCATAAATGGCGTGAAGCGCCTTCTTCACATAATAACTTACGAGCTGAAAGAGAACTGGTTCGGCATCTGCGACGGGGTGAGCGGTGAGAGGCCGTCAAACATTCCGCCCCTCACGGTCTGGCTAGACCGGCGGATTAACAGCCTAGCAGGCTTGCCGAAAGGCAAAGAGCCGCTCGTCTTCGGCCAACTGTGGCGCAAGGAGAAGGATAACGACCAGAAACAGATTGACCTGACGATGGTGACATCGAACCTGAGTCAGGGCCAGCCCTACGTTCTGCCTTTTGAAGGCAAGCTCTTTCTCTTCAACGTGAAAGAGTTCGGAGAGCTGTTCCCCCCGAATGTCGTGGAGCACATGACGAAGAAGGGCAGCGCAATCAAGGAGATAAATAACAGCACTGGCAAGACTCGTTACAAGGCTCCTGAAGGCTACCTGTTTCTGCCCGAAGCCAAAGACTTCCCCGTCATAGTGGCAACGCGCATGAGCCTGAGCTTTCCCGTGCTCATCTCCGCCATTCCCCTTTACACCATCATGCCCGACAAAGAGGTAATAGATGCACAGCGTAGCGGCCAAGAGGTTGTGCTAGACGGGCGGCACATGCAGGAGAACCTCTTCAGCGACGGCGGCATCTGTAGCAACTTCCCGATACACTTCTTCGATTCATGGCTGCCGCGCCGCCCGACCTTCGGCATCAACCTGACTTCGCTGCCCGAACGCAAGCGCGACGATTACGAGCCGAAAAACAGGCTGAAGACCTCCAAGGACGAGAAGATGATGATGATGGAGGTGAAGATGGATAACTACAGCCTGGTGACGGAGCAGGCCGCCTCCGACATAAGCAGCAAAGGGAAGAAGGACACTTCTCAGGCGGTCTACCTGCCGGGCATACGAGACGAGATGCTGCCGACTTGGGTTGAAATTCCCAGCCTGACACGCTTTCTGGGAGAAATCTTCAACATAGCGCAGAACTACCGCGACAACACGCAGTCACGCCTGCCCGGCTACAGAGAGCGCATAGTGAGCATAGCGCTCTCTGACAAAGAGGGCGGCCTTAATCTGGAGATGCCGCCCGACATTATTCAGGAGGTGGTCGTCAAGGGAGAGCTGGCTGGCGAGAAGCTGCTACATTATTTCAAGTTCGAGCATCATCAATGGATTCGCTTCCGCGTGCTGGTGCGCGAGTTGGAGAAGAACCTCTCTCGCCTGAAGGAAGTGATGGCCAGCGACCCGCCCGCCTTCGACTACAAGATGCTCATAGAGCTACAGCGCCGCGAAGGGCTCTTCTTTCCAAACAAGGCTGGATGGGGAGAGGACGTGACCAAGCTTCTTGACGCCGTGCATACCTTCATGCAGACGACCCGGTGGACGGATAACCTTGGGCTGATGAAAGAGGAGCCCTATCCGGTTCCCGAACCGACCCTGCGTGTCACTCCGAATCTCTAAGAGGCAAAGAAGATAAAAGAGGCAAAAGTAGAAGAGAAAGAGAAGCTGTGCTTTCCTTCTCTTCTACTTTTGCCTGCTTACTTCCGTCCTGAGCCGAGCTTTTCTTCGAGGGCGGCTTTCACTTCGGGCCATTCCGTGTCAATGATGCTGAAGTAGACCGAATGGCGTATCCGCCCGCCGGGCATAATCATGTGATTGCGGAACGTGCCCTCTTCAAGAGCGCCTATGCGCGAAAGTGCGCGGCGTGACTTTTCATTCAAAGAGTCGGTCTTGAATTCCACGCGCAGGCAGCTCAAGTCTTCAAAGGCGTGGCCGAGCATCAGATACTTCGCCTCCGTGTTGACGTAGGTGCGCTGATACTCTCTGGCAATCCAAGTCCAGCCGATTTCCATGTGGCGGTTCGCCGTGTCAATCGCTCCAAAACGCGTGCTTCCAACTGCGCGCCCGGACGTTTTATCTATCGTAGCAAAGGGAAGCGCGCTCCCCTCTTCCTGCCACCTGAGCGCCGTCTCTATGTACTCCCTCAAGTCTCCCTCGGTCTTTATCACGGAGTTCGTGTAACGCCAGAGCTCCTCATCAAACGCCGCCTCGCACAGCTCCGCCAGATGAGATAGAGAAAGCGGCTCAAGCCGCACAAAACGGCCTTCGAGTGTGACGGGACGAACAAGCATAAAGAAGTCCAGAGAGTCCTTAGAGTCTAGAGAGTCTGTAGAGTCCAGAGAGTCTGGAGAGTCAACTAGATTCTTTCTCTCTAGACTCTCCAGACTCTCTAGACTCTCTAGACTGTTTTAGATGTCGAAGTACATGCCGAACTCAAGCGGGTGCGGGCGCATGTTGAGCGGCTGAATCTCGCGCTCGCGCTTGTATGTAATCCAGCGCTCAATCATCTGCGGCGTGAAGACATCGCCCTTGAGCAGGAACTCGTGGTCGGCTTCGAGCGCCCTGAGTGATTCATCCAGCGAGCCCGGCAAAGATGGCACGTCCTTCAGCTCTTCCGGCGACAGGTCGTAGATGTCCTTGTCTAGCGGCTCGCCCGGGTCTATGCGGTTCTGTATGCCGTCCAGCCCCGCCAGCAGCATCGCTGAAAAGGCAAGGTATGGGTTGCAGCTCGGGTCGGGCGGACGAAACTCCAGACGCTTCTGCTTAGGGTTGGTGGAGAACATCGGGATGCGTATCGCCGCCGAGCGATTGCGCGCCGAGTAAGCCAGATTCACCGGAGCTTCAAAGCCCGGCACGAGCCGCTTGTAGCTGTTCGTGGTCGGCGCTGCGAAGGCCACAATGGCGGGCGCGTGCCTGAGAAGTCCGCCTATGTAGTAGCGCGCCATCTCTGAAATCCCCGCGTAGCCGTCGCCCGCAAATAGCGGCTTCTCATTTTTCCAGAGGCTCTGGTGACAGTGCATGCCTGAGCCGTTGTCGCCGTAAATGGGCTTCGGCATGAAGGTCGCGGCCTTGCCGTAGTTGTATGCGGTGTTGCGCACCACGTACTTGAAGAGCTGTAGATTGTCGGCCGTACCCAAGAGCGTGGAGAAGCGGAAATCTATCTCGCACTGTCCGGCCGTGGCGACCTCGTGGTGATGACACTCCACGTTGATGCCGCAGGTGGCGAGCGTCAGCGAGATTTCCGAGCGCAGGTCGCTCAGAGAGTCCGCAGGCGGGACGGGCACGTAGCCTTCCTTGGCGCGAATGCGGTAGCCAAGGTTTGTGCCACTGAACTCGTCAGCGTCTCGGCCTGAGTTCCAGTGCGCCTCGTCCGAGTCAATCGTGTAACCGGAAGAGTTCTGCTCGTTGTGAAACTTGACGGAATCGAAGACGAAGAACTCGGCTTCGGGGCCGAAGAAGGCCGTGTCGGCTATGCCCGTGAATTTCAGATAGCTTTCGGCGCGCACGGCCACGCTTCTGGGGTCGAACCCGTAGCCCTCTTTGGTGATGGGGTCAACGGCGTTGCCTATGAAGCAGACGGTCGGCTCGTCCGAGAAGGGATCCATCCAGAAACGCGTGGAGTCCGGGATAAGCAGCATGTCTGATTCGTGAATCGAAGCCCAGCCGCGCAAGGAAGAGGCGTCAAAGCCAAATCCGTCTTCAAAAGAGTCTTCGGAAAGCTGGTTAATCGGAAATGTCAGATGATGCCAGGCGCCCGGCAAGTCCGTAAAACGCACGGAGACAAACTTTGCTCCCTGGTCGGTTGCATATTTTAAGGCAGTTTTAGCGTTCATATTTTCTCCTGAATAACTTTTTTGGGAGTGTTGGGGGTGCGAACCGCGCTTTTTGAAGCGGCTGGCGCGGCCGTAAGGGAATAACCGTGGCTGGTGTGCGGGATGAATCTTGCCGTCATACTACGGACGACCGTAAAAAGCTTTGCATTATAGTGGCCGCGCCGTGCATGTCAAGTTTTTTTGTGACAGAAAAGTCTCATGAAAAGAGAGGAACCGTTGCTTTTACAACCTAAAGTGTTCGAGCGTGCAGACTTAAATAGCGAGATGGATTTTTCGCGCGGGAAGAAAATTATTTACCAGCCCCGCTTTTTCTGTTAAATTGCCGAGTCTTAGTGTTCCAGCCATGAATCTCCGCTACTTGAATAAGAGAGGCTGCTCTCGCGCCTCGTTGAATGTAAGCCTGTGCGCCCGCGAGAGTGGGCAGGCAAGGGGGGAATCTCAGAATTGACCACGGCCATCGAACAGACGGTTGAAACCTATGGCATAGAGAATTGGGGAGCCGGTTACTTCGACGTAAACCGCAAGGGCAATCTCATAGTCCATCCGGCGGAAAATGACAGCCGCGCGGCGGACTTGAAAGAGATAATAGACGACCTTAACCGTCGCGGTATAACTGCGCCCGTCCTGCTGCGTTTTCCGCAGCTCATTGCCGGACAGGTACGAAAATTACAGCGTGCCTTCAGTAAATCGATACGCGAATTCGAGTATCAGGGCACGCACATGTGCGTCTATCCCATGAAGGTCAACCAGCAGCGAGCTGTGGTTGAAGAGTATCTGAGGGAAGGCACTCGCTATGACTTCGGCCTTGAGGCGGGCTCTAAGGCTGAGCTTTACGCGGCGCTGGCGATGGATCAATCGCCGGACAGCCTGCTCGTGCTGAACGGCTTCAAGGACGAAGAGTTCATACGGCTGGCCTTCTGCGGCGCGATGGCAGGCAAGCGCATCGTCATCGTCATAGAGAAGTTGTCCGAGCTTGAGCACATCCTTCGCATCTCGGAAGAACAGGAAGGCGCGCTGCCCATGGTAGGCATGCGCGTCAAGCTCTACTCAAAGGGCTCGGGGCGCTGGGAAAAGTCGGGCGGCGAGGCGGCCAAGTTCGGCTTGACGACCACTGAGATTCTGGAAGTCATAGGACGGATGCGCGAAGCCGGACGCATAGACATGCTCAGGCTCCTGCACTTCCACATTGGCTCGCAGCTTACCGACATCAAGCGCATCAAGAACGCCATGAAGGAGGCCGCGCGCGTCTACGCCAAGGTGCGGCAGATGAAAGTGCCCATAGACCTTCTGGACGTGGGCGGCGGCATGGCCGTTGATTACGACGGCTCCAAGACCGCGTTCGATTCTTCGGCCAACTACACGGCGCAGGAGTTCGCCAACGACGTTATCTACACGATTAAGACCGTCTGCGAAGACGAGAACGTGCCGCATCCTACGATTATTCAGGAATCGGGGCGCTACCTCGCGGCCTATCACGCCATTATCGTCACCAACGTCGTGGACGAGATTGAGACTGTGGTGGAAGACATCTCGCCCATGGAGATTGAAGAGGATGACCCGCAGGTGGTCGTAGAGCTTGGAGACTTGCGCGAATCCATCTCCGTCAAGAATTATCGTGAGTATTACCACGACGCGCTTGAGCATAGAGAAGAGTTGTTCACGCTCTTCAATCTGGGTCTGATTTCCCTTGAAGACCGCGCCAAGGGAGAAGTCCTCTTCTGGGATGTGTGCGAGCGCGCAGACAAATATGCGCAGCAGGCCAAATACATCTCGGAGGAGTTTGGCGAGCTTCGCAAGCTTCTGTGCGCCAAGTACCTGACCAATTTTTCGGTCTTTCGCTCGGTGCCGGATCACTGGGCGCTGGATCAGCTTTTCCCCATCGTCCCGATACATGGGCTTAACAAGGTGCCGACGGAATACGCGACGCTGTGCGACATCACCTGTGATTCGGACGGCATCGTGGACAAGTTCGTAGACCTGCACGATGTCAAGCAGGTGCTTGAGCTTCACAAGCTCACGCCGGACGAGCCTTACTACCTCGCCTTTATGCTCGTAGGCGCGTACCAGGAAGTGATGGGCAATAACCATAACCTCTTCGGCACGCCTAACGAAGCGCACATACACATTGACGAAGAGGGCTACCTGATAAAGAAAGTGATACGCGGTACGACCGTGGGTCAGGCCGCAGAGCGCGCACGTTACGAGCGCGGGCTGCTGCACGACGGCTTTCGCCGGCAGGTAGCGCAGCGCGTCAAGGACGAAGAACTCTCGGAAGCAGAAGCCGCCGAGATAATAGACTTTTACGAATCGCGCTATGACGCTTACACCTATCTGGCCGTCAACGGCGAGGGGACACGCGGCAAGCGCAGAAGAGATTAAAGCAGTTTTCAGCAATCAGTTTGCAGTTTGTAGCAAAGACCGTTTTGCTTTTACTGGTTACGGATTACTGCTTTTCGGAGAAACGTATGGTAACTCAGCGAAAACCTAAACCCTCTAAATATCTGACCGTGCCGACGCGGCCCATACAGGTGGATCGTGACCGCTCGGTGGCAGGGCTTCTGGAAAAGATGGAGGGCACCGGGCTGGGCGCAAGGCAACTGGCCGAGGCGCATCGCATCTGGCTGGACATGCTTGGCGACAACACGACCGTTTTCGTAGCTGCATCCGGCGCACTGATTCCTTCCGGCATGAGGCGGCTGCTGGCCTACGTCATCAAGAACCGCTTCGTGGACGTGCTGGTGCTCTCAGGCTCGATTCTCTTTCACGACCTGCACGAGACTCTGGGCCGCCACCACTTTCAGGCGCATCCTTCGATGACGGACGCAGAGCTTGAGGCGTCACAGATAAATCGCATGTGGGACTTGCTGGCCTCGGACGAAGAGTACCGCGAGGCAGACGAGTGGGTTGGGGGTTTCACTAACCAGCTAGACCAGACGCGCCCCTATTCGACGCGAGAGTTCCTTCACCTGCTCGGGCGCGAGCTGGCCGAGATAGCTTCCGAAGACGGCGTGCTGACCTCAGCCTACAAGGCGCGCGTGCCCGTCTTCTGCCCGAACATAGCCAACAGCTCCATAGCCGTAGGCATAGCGGGCTCGCGCTTCGAGAAGAAGAATAATTTTCAGTTCGACATAGTTCAGGACGTGCTGGACATGACGCAGATAAGCGCGCGTGCGCGCGTCTCAGGCGTCATAAACCTCGGCGGCGGGACGGCCAAAAACTTCATACAACAGACTGAAGTCTCGACCAACATCTTCAAGATTCCGGCGCGCGGCCACAAGTACGCGATTACAGTCTCAACGGACGCGCCGCATCCGGGCGGGCGCTCGGCTTCCACCTTCAGCGACGACTCGCTGCTCTTCGGCAAGCTGGCGCGCGGCGCTCTGACCGCTTACGTCAACTGCGACGCGACGATAGCGCTACCCATTCTGGTCACAGCCCTCTCGCAAACCGCAGCCAAGTACATGAAGGGACGCAAGCGGCCAAACTTCACCTTCATGGGCAAAGACCTGACGGTCGAAGTTCCGTAAAAGCAGGAGTCAGAGTTCAGAAGCCAGCAGTCATCAGCAATCCGACTGCTGGCTTTTTTGTTTCTACAGGACGGTGCTTGTAACCTCGGCGCCTGCGGCTCTATCTTTTTCAAAAAACATCTTGACCCTGACCTTACGTCAGGCTTTAGCATCCGTGTTGAAGCGAGGTGAACGCCAATGAGGGAGACAAACAACCTGTATCAGGCGAGCGAGTTCGCCCGGCTCACGGGCATGACCGTGCGGGCGCTGCATCATTACGACCGGCTGGGGCTCTTGAAGCCTAGCGGGAGAACTGCCGCAGGGTATCGCCTGTACGGCGAGCGCGACTTCGTAAGGCTTCAGCAGGTTGTGACGTTGAAATTCATGGGGCTGCCTCTGAAACAGATAAAGAGCATGCTTGATCGGGACGCGCCAGACCTGTTGACGACTCTGCGCCTACAGAGAGAGATTTTAGGAGAGAGGCGGCGGCAGATAGAGACTGCCATCGAAGCGATTGAAAAAGCCGAGCGGCAAATCGCTTCGGGGCAAGGAGCGGATTGGGAAGCGCTCGCTAAAATAATCGAGGTGATTGAAATGCAGAATAGCTGGGACTGGGTCAAGAAATATTACACGGAAGAACAACTGGCGGAGCTGGCCGCGCGCGGGACTCCAGAAGTTTTGGAGCGAGGACAACGCGAATGGGCTGCGCTGCTGAAGGAAGTGGAGCAGGCCATCTCGGAAGGCGTAGACCCTTCGAGCGAGCGCGCGCAGGCTCTCGCCGCCAGATGGAATGGGCTGATTGAAGATTTCACGGGTGGAAACCCTGAGATTCTAGCCAGCCTCAAACGCCTCTACGCAGACCAAGCCAACTGGCCTGCCGGGGCACAAAAGCCCTACACGGATGAAGTGAGCAGCTTCATCTCAAAAGCAGTGGCAAGTGAAAAGAAGTGACGGGTGATGCGTGCTGAGTAAGAAAGCTTCCGTCTTTCACTCAGTACGCATCGCTGCTTTTCATCTACCCGCCGCTTGTCACCTGCCGACCTGTCACTTTAAACTGTCCGCATGTCCGAATCAGCAAATCTTCCAATGAACTTCGGCGGGATTGAAGAAGAAGAGTTCAGCAGTTTTGAGCGTGCGCGGGTGCTTGTGTGGCCCGTCTCTTATGAGGGCACTGTCTCTTACGGGACGGGCACGGGGCGAGGGGCCGAGACGATTATTGACGCTTCTCGCAACATGGAGCTTTATGACGAGGAGACGGATGCCGAAGTCTACAAGCTTGGCATACACACAGTGGCCGAGACTCCTTCGGTTGAGCCGCCGGAAGCCATGATGCAGGCGCTTTATGAAAGAGCAAGGGAGCTTGTCTCGTCCGGAAAATTTGTGGCCATGATAGGCGGCGAACACTCCGTGAGCGGGCCTGTGATTCGCGCTCACGCGGAAAAGTACGAGAATCTTTCCGTGCTTCAGATTGACGCGCACGCGGACTTGCGCGACACGTATGACGGCACGCCGCACTCTCATGCTTCAATTATGGCGCGAGTGGTTAAGGACATGAAGATTCCATCCGTGCAGTGCGGGATTCGCTCCATCTCAGCCGAAGAGGCGCGCACGCTCAATCAATATCCGACGCGAATCTTCTGGGCCAAAGATATTGTCGGGCGCACAGACTGGTGGGACGAGGCTGTGGACGGGCTGACGGAGAACGTTTATCTGACGGTTGATATAGACGGGCTAGACCCGTCGCTGGTGGCGCAGACGGGGACGCCTGAGCCGGGCGGCCTTGGCTGGTACGAGACGGTCGGGCTCATTCGCACGCTCGCACGCAAGCGCCGCGTAGTGGGCATGGATTTGACGGAGTACTCGTATGTCGAAGGACAGACGGCTTCGGCATTCCTCTGCGCCAAGCTCATATACAAGTCTCTGGCCTTCATCTTCGAGCGCGAGACGACGCGCGTGCGTAACTCAGGGCAGACTTCCACGGCGCGGGCATAAAGCTAAACGACCAAACAACACGCGGGCGGCACGAAAGAGCAATTCTCTTGTCAGTGCCGCCCGCCTGTTGTGCGCGGGGTGTCTATTTAGCCTCTCAAGATAGGCTGGGCTTGGCTGGCGCGTATGGCTTCGGGCAGTTGGCGGTGCGTGCTCATCATGAAGGCTGAGGTGGAAGAGAGCATGGCGTTGCCGTGTGTCGCGGCCAGTCGCACGAAGCGGCTGAAGATGGATGAGCCGTAGTAATAGCCGTCCTTGAGGCTGACCAGCACGTCGGCAGGATGGCGCACGCGCTCGCCCTGAAGAGACTCGTACAGATTCTCAAGCGCGTCAGGGTAAGTGTGCGAGTGCGTGTGCCTGAGCCACGCTTCGCTCGACGCGAAGCCTTCTTCATTCATCTCGCCTTCAGCATGAAGCTTGTCCGCAATCCCTCTTAATTGTAGCGGGTCGTTCTCAAGCAATTCGTAGCGGTAAGAGACTTCGCCCCCTTCCGTGCGGCGGCGATGAATGCGCGCCTTTCCCTTCTCTCCGCGAACGCACACGACGCCCTTGCCTTCGCTGAAGAGAGAGAAGTCAACGCCTTCAAGCTCGGAGAGCGAATCCGCAAGGGTCGAGGCCGCCTCTTCGTCCGCGCAGTAGAGCGCAGAGAAGCCTATGAGGCCGAAGGCGGGCAGGGCCACTCGACGCGACGCGCGCTCGCTGAACTTGTCCGTAATCTGATAGCCGTTGCGGCGCAGGTGAGTTTGAAGATGGACGCGGCGATTCTCTTCCAGATTCATACCGTGATCCGAGAAGACCACGATTTCCGTCTCGCTGCCGCAGCTTGCCTGAATGTCACGCAGGATTTTGTCCAGTGACACGAGCGCCACGTCCAGCCGCTCGCGCCCGCGTATGTGAAGCAATCCGTCCGTGCCTTTGAGGAAAGCGAAGTAGTCGCGCGTTTGCGAGGCTTCGTTGAATCGCTCGCGGAAGCGTCGCATGTCCGCGCGCCAGACCATCTCCGGCGCGACGTAAACCAGATACTCGAAGGGCAGAGGCTCCTGATAATCCAGCTCGTCCATGTAGCTGGAAGGAACCTTGTCGGGCGTGCGTCGGCCAATGTACTTGCCCACGCCGCCGCGCATCTCGCGCGCCTTGCGGTCGAAGTATAGGCTCTCGTAGCCTAGCGGCGCGGAGGCGCGCATCATGGCCGAGAGCGCTATGTTCGTCATGGTAGGAAAAGGCGAAAGCAGGCGCGAAGGCGCATTGAAATTGTCGAAAAGGCCGCGCCCCTTTGCCGCCTTCATCACCTCAAGCGGCACGCCGTCCAGGCACAGCAGCAGCCTGCGCGGCCTTGACTCTCCGGCCCTCGTGCTAGTTCCGTTGTTTTTCATCTTGTTTGACCTCGCGGCCTATTCTTCCCTTGTTGCGGCCTTTGTTTCCTGCCTCAATTTATATGGCTCACGAAGGCCGCGCCGGGCCTCTTCCTGCGAGTCGTATATGTCCGGCCGGTTGATGACGATGCGATACTGCGCGAGCGCCTCGTTTCTTCTTCCGGCCAAATCAAAATTCTGCGCGGCGCGAAGATAAGACTGCGTGACAATCCCCGCTTCCGCGCCCGCCGTAGTCGCAGCCGCCATAAACTCTTTCGCGGCCCTGTCGTACTGCCCCGAGTACATGAGCGTTTCGCCGTACTGGAAATGTATCTGGTCTTGAGCGCGGCTAAGAGCGCTCCCACGCTGAGGCTTTTCGCGCAGAATCGAGTCGAAGATTGAGAACGCCTCTTGCTCAAGGTTTGCGGCCTCTGTGGATTTTCCGGCCGCTCGCTCCATGGCAGCCTGCGAAGAGAGCGCGTCGGCCGCCTCAAGCTTGAACAGGTAGTTGCGCTGATATTTTTCTCCAAGCTCGCGCGCCAGCTTGAGCGCGTCCGGATATCGCCTCTCCCGTTTGTAGAGCACAATCAGAAGCGCCCGCGCATCGTCGCGCGCCCATCGCCCTTCATTAGCCACGCGCGCCAGCGTCTCAAGCCCGCGCTTGCGAGAGCCGCGAGCGCCCGTCAGGCTCGCCACCAGCTTGACCGGGAGCGGCAGGCTCCCCACCACGTAATCGTAAAGCCCTATAGTCAACTCCGCGTCGAGAAACGAAGGGTCTAGCTTCACCACGTCACGATGACGCTCAACGCTGCGCTGGCCGTCGCGCAGCGCGGACATGAAGCTTCTCTGGATGCCTGCGGCAAACGCCGCTTTGAGCCCTTCGGTCGAGCCCAGAAAGTAGAGCGCTTCCACGTCTTTCGGGTCGCGCTTCAGGCGAGCTTCGGCCAGCAGCCGCGCCCGCCGCGTGTAATCCCTGAACTCGTCCACTATGCGCGCATCCACCTTGTCTTCGCTGCCTTCGTAGAACTCGTCCGAGCCGTAGAGCGATGACTGCAAGCGGCGCGATTCGTTGAGCACCCGCGCCCAGAGCAGCGCGGCCTGAAATTGCGGGCCAGCCGGATGGTCAGGGAAAAGCCGCTCTATCTCTTTGAACGCGCTCTGCGCCGTCTCGTAGTCCAGATTGTACAGAGCGTCGAAGCCGCTCTTGCGAAGGCCGTCAAAGCGTGCGCGCTCCGTATCGTTCATCCCGCCTTTGATGGCCTGTGGGGATTGCTGCGCCTGCGCCGCTCCGAAGACGAGCAGCAGAACCAGCAACAGGCTCTTGCGAACTATCATGTGTAAAGCTTCCTCCGAACTCCTGTAGAACTCCTGATTAAGAACCGTCGAAACTCTCTATGTACTTGACGCCAGCGCCCGTGTTGAAGAGCACCACGCGCTCATGAGGCGCGATGTCCCCGCTCGCCATCAATTTTCTCAGCGCGGGCAGGCAGGCACCGCCTTCCGGCGCGACGAAGAGTCCTTCGCTCGCTCCTATCTCGCGCGTGGCGGCAATCAGCTCTTCGTCTTTGACGGCGACTGCCGCGCCCCCGGATGCCCGCAGCGCGTCCAGAATAAGAAAGTCGCCTATGGCGCGCGGAACCCGCAGGCCCGAAGCCACCGTCTCAGCATCCGGAAACTCGTCCGCGAACCGCTTCCCTTCCTCGAAGGCGCGGACGATAGGCGCGCACCCTTCGGCCTGCACGGATACCATGCGGGGCCGCTTCTCGCCTATCCAGCCTAGGGCTTCCATCTCATCGAAAGCCTTCCACATGCCTATGAGCCCCGTGCCTCCGCCCGTCGGGTAGATGATGACATCCGGCAGAGTCCAAGCAAGCTGCTCAGCCAGTTCATACCCGAGGGTCTTCTTGCCCTCGACCCTGTAAGGCTCCTTGAGAGTGGAAACGTCGAACCAGCCCTCGCTCTCACGCCTCTCGGCGACGGCTTTGCCGCAGTCCGTGATGAGCCCGTCAAGAAGCGTTACGTTCGCGCCCGTCTCGCGGCATTCGACGACGTTTGCGCGCGGCGTGTCGCGCGGCATGAAGATGTGCGCTTCCAGCCCCGCTCGCGCTGCGTAGGCCGCGAGCGCTCCGGCAGCGTTGCCTGCCGACGGCACGGCCAGCTTGCGCGCTCCCAATTCGAGCGCCATCGAGACGGCGGCAGTCATCCCCCGCGCCTTGAAGCTCTGCGTGGGGTTTTGCGACTCGTCCTTTATGTAAAGCTCGCGCAACCCCGTGCGCTCGGCCAGACGCGGCGCGGGAAGGAGCGGCGTCCAGCCTTCGCCCAGCGTGACGATGTTCTCGTCGCGCTCCACCGGCAGCACCTCTCGGTAGCGCCAGAGGCTGGCCACGCGATTCCTCAAAGATTCCTTTGTCAAAGTTTGCGCGGCGCGCTCCAGATGATAACGAACCAGCAGGGGCTTTCCGCAGCGCTCGCACAGATTCAGCAAGCGACGTGCCTCGTAAGTTTCGTGACAAGCCGCGCATTCCAGATGCGAAACGTTCATTCAGAGATTCCCTTCAACAATTAAGATACGTAATGAAAGCGGGCTCCGGATTACGCCAAGTCGCCCGCCTGAAAGCTGCTCTTTCATAATAACGCTCGCACGAAATTTCCGTCACCTGTAGCAAATATGCTGCACCCTGAAAGAAAGCGGGTGTCAGGTGACAGGTGCCGGGTGCCGGTAAATAAAAGAGAGATGGATTTCCTTTTCCCCGTCACCCGGCACCTGATACCCGGCACCTGCCTTCACTTTTGCCTCTCTCTTCATGTACCCTTTCGTTCTCGAATGCCTATACGTTTACTTGCTCTGGATTTGGACGGGACGCTTCTGAACTCTCGCGGCGAAGTGTCTGAACGCAACCGCCGTGCGATTGAAGAGGCGCGCTCTATTGGCGTGCGCGTGGCCTTTGTGACGGGGCGGCGCTTTCGTGATGCGCGGCCTCTGGCCCTTTCTCTGGGTCTGGACGCGCCCGTCATCTCGCACAACGGCGCGCTCACCAAGCACGCGCGCACGCTCGAAACCGTGTCGGTCACGCTTCTGCCCCTGAGAGAGGCGCGGGAAGTTCTGCGCATAGGGCGCGAGCGGAATCTGGACGCGATGATTTCCGACGACCCGCACGGCGCTGGCGTTCTGGTCTACGACCACATCAACGACGACAATGACGCGTTTCGTCGTTACATAGAGTGGTCGCGCCGCATTCACGGCGACGAGGCGGAAGAGAGCGTGCGCAAGGTAGAGTCTCTGGAAGATTATCTAGACCACGCGCCCGTACACATCACCTACTCGGGCACCTGCGCGGCCATGGAGGCTCTGGGCGAAGCCTTAAAGTGCGAGCTTGGAGGAAGCGTCAAAGTATTCGCAACCCTTTACACCAAGACTGACTTTGCACTCATTGACGTGCTCAACGCCGAAGCTTCAAAGGGAACGGGCGTGGCCGCAGCAGCAGCCGAAGCGGGCATAGAGCGCTCGGAGGTCATGGCCGTAGGCGACAATTTCAACGACCTTGAGATGCTGGAATATGCGGGCACGGGCGTCCTGATGCGCAACGCGGACGCTCGCCTGCTCAGCGAGAAAGCGGGCCTTCACGTCACGGCCACCAACGACGAAGACGGCGTGGCTCAGGCCATAGAAAAATTCATCATCAACGCTTAAGGAGAGCATATGGCAAATCGGACGGCAGTATTACAGACAAACAAGGGGACGATTAAGTTCGAGCTTTTGGAAGAGGAAGCGCCCAAGACTACGGAGAACTTTCGCCTGCTGGCAGAGCGCGGCTACTACGACGGCGTCATCTTTCACCGCGTCATCAAGGGCTTCATGATTCAGGGAGGCGACCCGCTCGGAATGGGTTACGGCGGCGAATCCGCATGGGGCGGGACGTTCAACGACGAGATTAATTCCAAGTCGGAGCTTTATCGTGGCGGCTACAAGCGCGGCACGGTGGCTATGGCGAATCGCGGCCCGAACACCAACGGCTCGCAGTTCTTCATCATGCATCAGGACAATCCGCTCCCGCCGAACTACACCATCTTTGGCCGCGTCACCGAAGGACAGGACGTAGTGGACGCCATCGCCACCACACAGGTAGGCGCAAACGACAAGCCCACGCAGCCTGTCACTATGGAGAAGGTAACGATAGAGCAATGACGAGCTAAAGAGCTTGACTCACCGGTTCATTGAATCATTGATTCAATGAGCCGATGAGTCAATTCTTTTTCCGTTCATCATTCCGCACTGCGGACTTCCCCATTATTTATTGGGCCGTGGCCGTGACCGAGTCCGGGGGCATGACGGATGGCGTTTGTGACGAAGCGCTTGGCTGCGGCGACCGATGATTCAAGGCTGCGGCCGTGGCCCAATCCAGCCGTAATGGCGGCTGCCAGCGTGCAGCCCGTGCCGTGCGTCGAAGTGGTTTCGATTCGTTCGGCGCGAAAGATTTGAACTCGCCCGCCGTCGTCCAATAAATCCAGCGCGTCGCCTTCTAGATGGCCGCCTTTGACCAAGACGGAGCGTGCGCCCATCTGGCGCATGAGCCGGGCGGCTTCGCGCATCCCTTCCTCATCTCTGATTCTCAGTCCGGTGATGCGTTCGGCTTCGGGGATGTTCGGCGTCACGACGCGCGCGAGCGGCAGAAGCTGCTCTACGAGCGAGCGCAGGGCGTCGTCGTCAATCAGGTCGTAGCCGGAGGTGGAGCGCACGACCGGGTCAACCACGGGCGCTGGCAGGGGCGCTTCTCGAAAGAGACGCGCGACCTCTTCTATGACTTCACGGCTCGGCAGCATGCCCGTCTTGGCGCAATTAACATGGAAGTCTTCCACTACGGGCAGTACCTGTGCGCGCACAGTCTCGGCGCTTTGATTGACCGCGCCGAAGACGCCGACCGTGTTCTGGAAAGTCAGGCTGGTGACGGCGGCCGTGGCAAAACAGCCGAAGGCCGTAAAGGTCTTGATGTCAGCGACCAGTCCGGCCCCGCCCGAAGGGTCAAAACCCGCTATGGACAAAGCGACGGGCAACCGATTGGCTTCAGGATTACTCATAGCTCAGGAATTTTCGCACAGAAGGATAGCAACCGACGAGCCGTTCTTTTCGTACTACAAGCCGGGGCCCGGTCTTCCGGCCCGTAACTCCCGTGTTATACTGCGAGTCAAGACAATTTTTTCGGTCTGCAATTTTTTGGGCATCCTTCCAAATCCGACAAGGCCGCGAAGGTTTTTAAGGAGATTTTCAAGCGTGAGGAACAGATTTCAATTTGCGCTGAGCGCCATCCTGATTCTGGCCATAGCACTCCCCGTCTTCATTCATGCGCAACAGGGCAAGCCTGCCAAGGAGGTCGCGCAGGGCGCTCCGGCCGAAAGGTCGTCTTCGGATAAAAGCACAGGGCGCGGCGAGCGCGGCTCAGGCCCCGTCACCAGCGAGGATATAGAGAACGACTTGGCCGAAGCTCTGACCGTGATTCAGGACAACTACGTTGACGGCAACAAGCTGGATTACAACTCCGTCTTCAAGTCCTCGATTACAGGGATGCTTCGCACGCTTGACCCGCACTCGAACTACTTCGACCGGGCTGAGTTCGACGAGTTTCGCACAGACCAGCGCTCCGAGTACTTCGGCATAGGCGCTACCATTGGCGACCTGCGCACGGCCGACACCGTCAACACCTACATCCGCGCGACCTTCGAAAATTCTCCCGCCTATAGAGCGGGGCTTCGCTACGGCGACAAAATCACGGCCATCAACGGCCAGTCTATGGTGGGCAAGCCTTACGGGCAGGTGAGAGAGAACCTGCGCGGCCCCCGTGGGACAGTGGCCAAAGTTACGGTCGAGCATCTGGACGGTCGTACGGAGACTGTAGAGATTACGCGCGACGCCGTTCCGCAGCCTTCCATACCGGAAGCCTACATGATTCGTCCGGGCGTAGGCTATGTAGCCATGACGGGCGGCTTCAACACGACGACCGCAGACGAGTTTCGAGTCGCGCTCGATAAGCTTCACGAGCAGGGCATGCAGATGCTCATACTGGATTTGCGCGGCAACGGCGGCGGCCTGCTGAATCAGGCGGTCAAGGTTGCCAACATCTTCCTTCGACGCGGCCAGCTTATAGTCACGCAGAAGGGGCGCGTGCGCGGAAGCTCTGAAACCTACGTCGCGGACAACGAAGCGCCGGATAAAAGCCCGCTCGTAGTGCTGGTCAATCGCGGCACGGCTTCCGCCTCGGAAATCGTGGCGGGCGCGATGCAAGACCACGACCGCGCCATCATCGTCGGCGAGAACACCTTCGGCAAGGGATTGGTGCAGATTCCCTTCCCGGTTGATTACGGCTCGGCGCTGATGCTGACGATTGCCAAGTACTACACGCCTTCGGGCCGACTGATTCAGCGCGATTATTCGAACTCAAGCTTCTACGATTACTACACGAACGGCGGCTCGTATCGTACAGAGAATCGTACGCCGCAGCAGCAGCAGCCTACAGGCCCGGAAAGCCGCACCGATACGGGTCGCGCCGTTTATGGCGGCGGCGGCATCATGCCGGACGAGACGGTCAAGCCGCGCCTGATTTCCGGCGTGCAGCAGCGACTGGTTGACCCGACATTTGCATTCGCTCTTGAGGTGTCTCGCGGGCGCGTCGCGGGCTTTGAGCAGTACAAGCTGCAACGCGGCATAGATTATCGCTCCGACCTTAAGACGACGGACTTCACCGTCACGGACGCGCTCTTCAAAGCCTTCAAGGATTTCGTGGCGACTAAGACGGATTACAAGATAAGCCCCGCGCAGCTAGACAAAGAGCGGGCTTTTATTGAGCGCCAGTTACGTTACGAGCTTGCGACGGCTGCTTACGGCACTACGACCGCGTTTCAGGTCTTCAATCACGACGACCCGCAGATAATAAAGGCCATAGACCTTCTGCCGCGCGCCAAAGAGCTTGCACAGATGGCTCAGCGCGTACCCATCCCGTCCGAATAAAGGCAAAAGTAAAAAGGTAAAAGTAGAAGAGAGAGAAGAGAGCATCTTCTCTCTCTTCTCATTTTTGCCCTTCTTTTATCTTCCTCGCTATCTCTTCCAGATTATTCGCGTCACTGAATAGCCGTATGGCAGCGACGCCGCTCGCGCCCGCCCGTAGAGCTTGCGGCGCGTTTTCGAGCGTGATGCCGCCGATGGCTATGAGGGGGAAGGACGAAAGCTCGCTTGAGGCGGCTTCCAGTTGTTGAAGGCCGAGCGCGGGGCCGTAGGCTCGCTTCGAAGGCGTGTCGAAGACGGGGCCGAAGACGGCGAAGTCCGCGCCAGCATCACGCGCCTCGCGTGCTTCGTCCAGAGAGTGCGCGGAGACTCCTGTGAGAAAGTCCGGGCCGAAGGCTGCTCTGATTGTGTCGGCTTTAAGGGAGCGAGTGGTTAGATGAACTCCGTCACAGGCGGCCGAGAGCGCAATGTCTGCGCGGTCGTTGACGAGGAGGCGCGTGCGGCTAGGGCCGGTGATTGCGGCGGCCCGCCTTGCTAACTCGAACAGGACTCGCGCCGGAAGACTCTTTTCGCGTAGCTGTACGAAGTCTATGCCTGCTATGGCGGCGGCGCGGATTAGCTCAAGGAGGCGTTTGAACTCAGGGCTGTCCGGCACGGTCTGGCGAGTCGTCTCGCCGCCCGTTATCAGGTAGAGAATCGGCTGTTGTAGGTTGAGCGTCATCCTTTTCGGTTCGAGGGATAACGTTTGTTCCCGTCTGGAGCGCGCGGACGGTCTGCTTGAAATGGGTCATCTCCCAGAAGGCTATGACCAGATTCAGGACTCCGAGGCCGCTCACCGCGCCGCGCACCCAGCCCGAAGCAATCATCGGCCTCAAGCCCTGCAAGCCCATCTTCTGCGAAGCGTAAAGCAGGAAAAAATTGTCACCCCAATCGCCCAGCCCGAACGAAGGCAGAAACGGCAGGACGTGAATCCACGGCAGGAACGTCAGCACGATGCCGACCTCCAGGCACAGGACAATGTAGAAGATGACCGTTATTCTCGCAGACATACTTGGTAAATAGTAAATAAAGAAGTGACAAGTGACAAGTGGGGAGCGAGTTTTCGGTCTTTAGTTCTCAGTTAAAACCAAGGCGTGTCTTTGCTGAAAACTGAAAACTGCTTTTACTGGCTTGTCTTCTGCGCTTGCAGCTCACGCAGCTTTTCCGAGACGCCCCTGTAGGAGATGTTTATACCGTAGACTTCCGTGAAGATGTCTATGGCCTTATCAAGCTCGCCCATCTGCTCGTAGGATATGCCAAGCTCGTAGCGCAGCGCCTGATACTCGTCCTCCGTATGGCCGGGCGCATCCAATCCCTTCTTGAACCACATGGCGGCGAGGCGCGGGATGCCCTTCTGCATGAAGCAGTGGCCAAGCAGGTTGCAGCACTGAAGGTAACGCGGCGTGCCGTCCTGCGGCGAAACCATCCCGGCTGCCATCTGAAATTCTTCGACGGCCTCGTCAACCAAGTCCATCTCCTTGTAGGCCAGCCCGAGGTTGTAATGCGTCTCGTAATCCTCGTCCGTAGGCATGGCGGACTCGTCTTCGACCGCCGTGCGGAACTCGTCAAAGACAGCAGCCAGCCCCGGGTCAATCCCCTGAGCCACAGGCGCGGAGGCTGCCGGAGGCGGAGAAGGAGGCGGTGCCGTCTTTGCTTTCTGCGAAGCCTGAGCATCTTCCGGTTCGTCCCAGCCTGATAGGCTGGTGAAAGCCGCGTCCACTTCGTCCTCATCCTCGGATGCGGGCTGCGGCACTTCCTCTGCCACGTCATAGCGCGAAAAGCCTGTGAAGGCGACACCCTCAGATGTCTCAACCGGAGCCTGTGACTCTGGCGAAGGCGGCGGCGCAGCCTCAGCGAAAGAGAAGTCGGAAGATGAAGAAGAAGCTGTTTGAAGCTGGCTGCGGCGAGCTTCGATTTCGGGGCTCGCGCCGAACTGCCGCTCTATCATGTTGAGCGTGTCGCGCGCTATATCTGTGTAGCCCTGCGCTATATAAAAATCTACGCTCTCAAGCTCCTGCTTGAGAATGGCCGCGCGGTCTACCCCCTCGGCGGGCGCTCCCGTCTGTCCTGCCGCCGCCGGGCCGGGTTGGGCCGGGGCGCTGAAGTCGAACTCGTTGAAGCCTGTGGAGGCGGGCTGTGCCTCCTGCTTGTCGGTGTCAGTCCAATCGTTCAGGTCTGCGAAGGAGGATGAAGGGTCTGCCTGCGGCGGCTGGGGCGCCTCTTGCGCAACGGAATTCCACTCGAACTCCATTGACGAAGCCTGACTGGTTGCGGCCTCCTGCTCTGCGGGCGCTTCAACCGGCGGCGGCTGCTCGTTCATGCCCATGAAGCTCTCGAAAGTCGGAACCTCACTTCGCGCGGGCTCAGCCGCGTATATCTGCTCCTCCGAATCATCGAGCGAGCCGCCCAGCGCTTCCAGCCGTCGTATGTTGTGCTTATCATCCGGCACTAGTCGCACCAGATGCACAAGAGCACGCCGCTCCTCGTCATCCTGTCCGGCGGCACGCGCGGCCTCTATCATTCTTTCAAGCGTGACCCGCATGCCATCTTCGTCCTGATGCCACGTGCAAAGACGGAAGAGAAGCCGCAGCGCTTCAAGGTGCTCCGGGTTCCGGGCCAGAGCTTCATTCAGAAGCTCCTTCACCTGCGCGTCCTCGCCTGCGACGAGCGACTGCTCCGTGATGCCGGCGACGAGGTTCACGGCCCTGTCAACGTCATTCTTCTTCAGGAAGAGGCGGGCCACGTCCGCGAAGCGCGGGTAGCTGGTCGCTTCTCGTCTGACCAGCTCAAGCGTTGCGCGCTCTGCCGAGACGGCGTCTTCCGCGTCCACGTAGGTAGAGGCGAGCATGGAGAGAAGCTCCACGTCCTCGGGGCGAGCGCTCAGTGCGCGCTCCAGAACCTCTGCGGCCTCGTAAGCTGCGCCGAGCTTTCGCTGCGCCTCGACGACTCCGCTCAATGCCTCGCGGTCTTCGGGAATAATCGCCAGCGCCTTGTTGTATGCTTCAAGCGCGCGCTCGGTCTTCTGTCGCGCAAAGAAGTGCGCGCCCGCCTGCTTAAAGGCTTCTGCGGCGTCCGTTTTGAATCCCTCGCGCAGGAAACCGTCAGCGAGCCTGAGCCGTATCTCGACGTTGTTCGGGTCAAGGTCTGCTATCTTGCGTAGGATTTCAAGCGCCTTCTGCGACTGGCCTGAGCGCGTGTAGCTGTCCGCCAGTATGAGGTAGCTGGCGCGGGCTTCTACCGTCTGCCCCTGTGCCTCGTAGAGCGGAGCCATCTTGGCCGCCATCTCCGGGCTGCCGGGCTGAATGCGGTCAATCTTCTTGTACATCGCGATGGCTTTGAGATTAAAGCCCTGCTCGCGATAGTGCTCGGCTATGAGCGCGAAGCATTTGGCGGCTTCCTGCTTGTCACCCGAGCGCGCGTAGAGGTCGCCCACCATGTTGAGCGTAGTGAAGTCCTCCGGGTCTTCCTCTACGATCTTCTCGTATTCTTTGATGGCCGCCGGGATTTTGCCCTGTGCAAGGAACTTCTCAGCCGCACGTATAACCTTTGTTTTATCGAAGCCCATCAGGAGTCGAATGTCTCTCTTGAACTCTACAGGGAAGTTTACGACCACGAGCGGTGGGGCGGCGCGCATGGTCTTGCTCCCAAAGCCTTAAAAGCGCCCGCTTCGGATGACGCACCGTCTGATTCGTACGCGGCCCCCCGTGAAAAGGCCGTGACTTTGTACGCTAACATGCGCCAACGGCGAGTGTCAACGCCCTTTAACGGAAGCTCTTTTTAGCTGAAGATGCGTTTACTTCAGGACTTAGCGGTTTAAAGCCGCGCTTCAGATAACGTCCGCGAAGCTGCGCCGCGTGCGCGCAAACCACCAGTAGCCGAAGATGAAGAAGAGTAGAGCGAAGACCGCGAAATAGCAGAGCCCGTACCAGTCCGGCATTGCGCCTTCGAGCAGGATTCGGCGGTAACTCCTGATTAGGGGCGTAAAGGGATTGGCGTTGATGAAGGGCCGGAAGTGCTCCGGCACGATTGATTCCGGGTAGATGATGGGCGTCAGGTACATCCACGCCATCAGCAGCAGCATTATGCCCTGCACCAGGTCACGCAAGAAAAGACCCAGAGAAGCGACCAGCCATGATGCGCCGAGCATGGCCAGCGCCTGCGGCAGGACTACCACCGGCAGCATGAAGGCCGTCGCGTGCAGCCTTCTTTCTATGATGAGCGTGGCCAGAAGCAGCGCGATTGTGCCGAACATCTGATTGGCAAGCGACGAAAGGACTTGGGATACCGGCAGTATCTCCAGAGGGAAGACTACGCGCTTGACCAGATTGGAGTGAGAGACGATTGTCTGAGACGATAGCTGAACCGACTCCTGAAAGGCAGTCCACGGCAGCACGCCGCAGAAGAGATAAATCGCGTAATCCCACGGCGAGCCGCTCGCGCCGAAGCGCGCGCCGAAGATGCCCGCGAAGATGAAAGTGAAGATGGCAATCGTGACTACGGGCGTCAGCACGGCCCAGAATATCCCCAGCACGGAGCCCTTATATCGCGCCGACAGTTCCCTTCTCGTCAGCGAAAGGATGATGTCGAAGCGGCGCGGCAGTTCCCAAAGTGGCCGCCACACGTCTCGCCTCGCTCTTTGACTGGAAAGCATGCTCGACATTCTTGCACAGGTTTAGTTATTTTATGAACTTGAGGCTGTTTACACGGATTGAAAGAGTCAGCGAACAATGGAAAGCATAAGTTGTGGTTAAGAAGGCTCTGATTAGCGGCATCACGGGTCAGGACGGCAGCTATCTGGCCGAGCACCTGTTGGGCCTTGGTTACGAGGTACACGGGCTTGTCCGTCGCGTCGCGCTCGAAGACCCGGAGCGGAGGTTCGGGCGCATCTCTCACCTGCTCGACAAGGTTGTGCTTCATCCGGCCAGTCTGGAAAGCTACGCCAGCATCTTTCACGTCGTCAGCCAGCATGATTTTGATGAGTGTTATCACTTGGCGGCGCAGAGCTTCGTGGCTGAGAGCTTCTCGGACGGCTTCTCCACCATGTCTACCAACATCGGCGGCACGCACTACATGCTGGCCGCTCTGCGCGAATTGAGGCCGCACTGCCGCTTCTATTTCGCTGGCTCAAGTGAGATGTTCGGTCGCGTGCGCGAAGTTCCGCAGCGCGAGACGACACCCTTTCACCCGCGCTCGCCTTACGGCATCAGCAAGGTGGCGGGCTTTCATCTGACTACGAACTACCGTGAAGCCTACGGTATGTACTGCCTGAGCGGCATTCTCTTCAACCACGAAGGGCCGCGCAGGGGCTTCGAGTTCGTCACGCGCAAGATTACAAGCACCGTCGCTCGCATCAAGTTGGGAATGGCTTCGGAGCTTAGACTCGGAAACCTTGAGGCGCGCAGGGACTGGGGACACGCTGCGGATTTTGTGCGCGCCATGTACCTGATGCTGCAACAGGAGGAGCCGGAGGATTACGTCATAGCCACCGGCGAGACGCATAGCGTGCGCGAGTTCTGCGAGCTTGCCTTTGCCGAAGCGGGTCTTGATTACAGAGAGTACGTGAAGATTGACGAGAAGTTTTACCGCCCGGCGGAAGTTGACCTGCTGGTAGGCGATGCGAGCAAAGCCAGAGAGAAGCTGGGCTGGGAGCCTACCTTTACGTTTCCCGCGCTGGTGCGCGAGATGGTGAAGGCAGACGTGAGGGCCGCCGAAGCTGAAAGCGGAAGCAGGGGCGCTGGCGCTTGAGCTTAAAGCTCCTTATCAAAGAGTCCGGGTTGTTTTTATGAACACGAAGACGGCGCTGCGCGTCGAGAATGTCTCTAAACAGTATCGCATCTACGAGCATCCGGGCGACCGCCTCAAAGAGACTCTGACGCGCGGGCGCTGGAAGTGGCACCGCGAATTCTGGGCGCTCAGGGACATCAGCTTCGAGGTTGAAGCGGGCACGACCACGGGCATCATAGGCCCCAACGGCTGCGGCAAATCCACGCTCTTGCAGATTGTCACCGGCACGCTTGAGCCCACACACGGAGAGGTCTGGTGCGACGGTCGCGTCTCGGCCCTGCTTGAGCTGGGCGCGGGCTTCAATCCCGAATTCACGGGAGTCGAGAACGTATTTATGAACGGCGCTCTGCTCGGCTTTTCCCGTAAACAGATGAGCGAGATGCTTCCCCGCATTGAACGCTTCGCGGAGCTTGGCGATTTCCTGCACCAGCCCGTCAAGACCTATTCGAGCGGCATGTACGTGCGGCTGGCCTTTGCCGTGGCCATCAGCGTAGAGCCTCAGATACTGATTGTGGACGAAGCGCTGGCCGTGGGCGACGCGGTCTTTCAACATCGCTGCATGCGCAGAATCAAGGAGCTACAGGAAGCGGGCGTGACGATACTTTTCGTCTCGCACGACCCCGGAGCCATACGCGCTCTATGCTCGCGCGCCATACTGCTCAATCAGGGCAGAGCCATAGCCGACGGCAAACCCGTTGACGTGCTCAATCAATATCAGAAGATTATCATGGCGCGAGAGGAAGCTTACGAGGCGACCGAGCCTGCGGGCGGCGAGGGAGAAGCCGAGACGGACGCGCCTCTGGACGATCTGCCGGATTCCCTTCAGTATAACTACCGCCACGGCGACGGCACCGCCGTCATACGCGGCGTTCAACTGTCGGACTCGCTGGGGCGGCGCGTGGAGTTGATTGAGACGGGCGAGACTGTTCTGGTGCGAGTCGGTATTCGCTTCAACGCCGATGTAGAGCATCCTGTGTGCGGGCTGCTGATACGCAATCGCCACGGCATACACGTTTACGGCACCAACACGGAGCTTCAGAGAGTAGATTTCGGCCCCGTCAGGCGGAACGACCGTATAGAAGTCACCTTCGCCTTCGAAGCATGGCTCGCGCCCGACACATACACCGTCACGCTCGCCGTACACAGCGTTGATGCCATAAGCTTCGACTGGCTGGACGACGTTCTGTTCTTTCAGGTGATAAGCCCTACGACGATGGACGGTGTGGCCAACCTGAACGCCCGCATCACGACGCGAGCCCTGACGCGTGACGCAGAAAGGGACGCTCTGCCCGACACGACCCTTTCTCTTTAGAGCGCGGCCCGCGAATAACTATTTCGTAATGAAGTAACGGAAGCTGAGCCAACCAGCGCCGCAGCTAAAGTCATCCTGCACGTTGACGACACGGCCCCCGCCCGACCGAATCAGCTCAAAGACCTCTTCCTGCGGCACCGAGTACATCTCCATCACAGGCTCAAACGGAACCGGGCTCGCCTTCCCCCTGAACAGCTCAAGCGCCTTCTGATAGAGGCTGCGCGCGCGGCTCTCTCGCCCGGCGGCTTGAGTTGACGGCGCTTCATCTTCGACCCCGTTGTGATTAGTGAGCGGGATGGGCTCAGTGCGCCGTGCCGGAAGCTGGAAGAAGAGGATGCCTCCGGGCGCTAGCACGCGAAGCAGCTCAAGTATGTAGCTCTTGCTGTATTCGGGCTTCATGTGCTGTAGCGTGATAAGAGAGCAGACGAAATCGAAAGTGTCCGTCCCGAATAGCTTCAAGTCATTACGCTCATTCAGAACGTAGCGGCATTTTTCGCCGTGACGGTTGAGCTTCTGCGCGAGCCGAATCATAGAGCGCGCTATGTCCACGCCGCAGCAGTAGTCGAAGCGCTCACAGAGCGCCTGCGTCAGTCTTCCCACGCCGCAGCCGAAATCAAGCGCCCTGCCTCTTTTGAGCCTAAACGGCAGCTCCTCTATATATTTCAATATGGCCGCCACGTCCGTCTCGCCCGTCCTGAAGAACTCGTCTATGTCCCAACGATTATTCTTCTTATCAGGCTCGGCAAGGATGGCCCACAACGGGTCTGTCTTGCCGAACTCGTGCCAATGCTTTTTAAGCTCTGCGAGTCTCAAAGGGCGTTCACCATTATTGCCTAGCGCCTTCTCATGCAGGCTAGATTATCTTCAAGTTGACTAAACTCTCCAAACGGGTTACGGTTTATCTTCACATTATTTCCCTGTCAAGAATAGTTCAATGAACTCAGGACTCTAACTTACCTCTGGCATAACCCGCACGCGCACTATTATGCAGACTCAAGGCGCTTCCCACGAATTGAAAGTCAGCGAGTTGATGGACAGGATTCGAGAATCCGTGGCCCGCAAAGAGGCTCAGGGGAAACTGTGCGCGATAGATGTCAGCGCTCTCTTGAGCGAGCTACGACCGGCCAACTCCGGCACGGAGAGCGCTTCGCCTGCCGCTTCTTCCACCGTCTCTTCGCCTTCCGCCATACAGATTACGCTCCCGCAGATAAATCTTGAGACGGAGCTCATAGAGGGCGGCGACGACGAGTATCACGTTAATGAGCTTTTGAAGTACCACGACAAAGAGTTCGTGCGTAATGCTTACCGCGCGGTGCTTAAAAGAGAGGCGGACGATTCCGGCTATAACCATTATCTGGATAACCTGCGTAGCGGCAGATATAACAAGGTGGACATTCTGGCCGCCCTGCGCTATTCGCCGGAAGGTGAAGAGAGAAGCGTACGCATCAAGGGCCTGCGCGTGCCTTCCACGCTGCGGCGTCTTTATCGTCTTCCGGCCCTGGGTTATTTCATACAGCTTGCGGTGGCGCTCCTGCGGCTGCCGGTTCTAGTCCGCAACCACTCGCAGTTCGAGGCTTACTCGTTCGTGCAGAGAGAGAAGCTCGTTGAGATGATTAGGACGGTCGCGGCTTCGGTCGAGAAAGTAGCCGTCTCGGTCAAGACCGTTGATGAATCCCTGCGCGCAACTATAGCCTCGCTGGAAGCTTCCATCGGCAGGACTGAGGATTCGTTCAACACGAAGATTAAGGCGACTGAGGAAGCGCTCAAAACCCTGACGCAGTTGCAGCATCAGCAAATCAACGCGCTCTTTCGTGAGCAGCATCAGATTATAGGCGAGCAGAAAGAGCTTTTTGACCTCATCAACGCCCGCCACGCCTTGGAGCAGCACACGGGCGCGAGCGAGTTGCCCGCCGAGCTGGAAGAGCAGGTAAAACAGCTTTCGCAGAAGATAGAAGATTTGCGCGCCGAGCTTGCGCGTCAGGAGCGGGTCGCGGCCTTTCTGGCTACGACGGCCGGGCGACTTGAGCAGGGCGAAGCCGCTTCGACAGGCACACGCGCGCCTCTGAGCGAAGACCGTCATCATCTGGATGCGCTCTACGCTTCGTTCGAAGATGAGTTTCGCGGCGACAAGGAGGAGGTCAAGGAGCGCTTGCGTTACTATCTGCCTTTTCTGAGGGAGGCGGGGATAACGGGCGGCGTGCTGGACATTGGCTGCGGTCGCGGCGACTGGCTGGAGCTGCTCGCAGGGGAAGGGATAGAAGCCGAGGCGGTTGACAGCAACCACGTGCTGGTCGAAAGCTGCCGCAGAAGCGGCTTTAAGGTAGCTCAGTCGGACGCGCTCGATTACCTGCGTTCACAGCCGGAAGCGAGCCTGAGCGCGGTCACGGCCTTTCACGTCATAGAACATCTTCCCTTTGAGACGCTCGTAAAATTGCTGGACGAAATTCGTAGAGTGCTGAAGCCGGGCGGCCTCATCATGCTTGAGACGCCGAGCCCCGAGAATCTGGTCGTGGCCACCTGCAACTTCTATTCAGACCCCACGCACAACAGGCCCGTCTCGGCACATACTCTGAAGTTCATCCTGACTGAGCGCGGCTTCGGTGACATACGCTTGCAGTTTCTGCACCCTGTTGAGGGCAGCCCTTTCGAGAGCGCGGACAAAAGCCTTGAGTCGCTTCACATGTGGTTTTACGGCCCGCGCGACTACGCCATTATAGGCTCTAAGAAATAGAGCATGACACGCATAGCCATACTGACCAGAACCGTGACCCGTGGCGATGCCGTAGGCAATGATGTTCTGGGAATGTATGAAGCGCTCACAAAGCGGGGCTTCGATGTTCGCATTTATGCCGAAGGCTGCACGCTCGCGGAGCCGGAAGTCCACGCGGCCAGCCTCGTAGAGGATTTCCTCAAAAGCCCCGCAGACCTGCTCATCTATCATCATTCCATCGGCTGGGACTTTAGCCGTGAGCTATTGAGCAGAGCCGGTTGCAGAACCGTCATCAAGTATCACAACGTCACGCCGCCGGATTTCTTCGCGGGCATCTCCGCCGACTTCGCGGACAAATGCGGCGCGGGACGCGAGCAGCTCAAGTCGCTCGTCACGAGGAAGCACGACCTCTATTTATCCGACTCCGGGTACAACATGAGGGAGTTGATAGAAACGGGCGCGGAGCCTTCCAAGAACTTCGTCCTCCCTCCCTTTCATCACATAGACCTCCTAGATTCCATCCATCCTGACCTTTCCGTCATTGATGAGTACAGAACCGGGAGAGCGAACCTTTTGACGGTCGGGCGCGTGAGCCCTAACAAAGACCACGCGAGCCTGATAGAAGCGTTCGCCAACTACTACTACAACTATAACAGCAACTCTCGCCTCCTTGTTGTTGGCAAGCGGGACGAGGCTTTCGAATCATACTATCAGCGTCTTAACGAGCTTATCGCATCCCTCTGTCTGGAAGAGGCTGTTATCTTCACGGGCGGAGTGACGGACGAGGAGTTGAAAGCCTATTACATGATTTCTCACCTCTTCATGATAACCAGCCAGCACGAAGGCTTCTGCGTCCCTCTCATCGAAGCCATGTCCATGAAGCTTCCCGTCCTTGCTTATTCTTCATCAGCCATTCCGGGAACCGTTGGCG
>DASVQI010000011.1:0-2140 GCA_036389255.1 Pyrinomonadaceae bacterium | reverse complement strand
TGCGTGCGGATGGTGATTATCGGAGGGGAGAGAGCGAGCCGGGAGAGAGTCAGAGAATGGCAGCAGATAACAGAAGCCGAATTAGTGCATGTTTACGGGGTGACGGAGGCTACTGTCACAACTACTGTTTATAGATTAGGGGAAGCTGAGAGAGAGCAGAGAGAGCAATATGGGGAGTTACCGATAGGGCGGGCGATAGATTACAGCCGTGTGTACGTGCTGGACGAGAGGGGAGAGATAGCGGGGGTAGGAATCAAGGGGGAGTTATACATCGGAGGGGAGTGTGTAGGGAGAGGGTACTGGGGGAAAGCGGAGCAGACGGCGGAGCGGTTTGTGCCGGATGGGATAAGCGGAGAGAGAGGAGGTAGGTTATACAGGACGGGAGACGTGGTGAGGTATGTGGGAGAAGGAGGGGAGTTGGAATATGTAGGGAGAGTAGATGAGCAGGTGAAGGTGAGAGGGAACAGGGTAGAGCCGGGGGAGGTGGAGGCTGTACTAGTCAGTCATGACAAAGTCTCCCAAGCGGTCGTCATCACGCGGCAGGATAAGAAAGGGGACGAGCAGTTAGTGGCTTACATTGTACCTAGAGAGAACTTGAGTGAACGCACTACTGAGAAGCCGCTAGCTGCGCCGGATGGTACTCAACGGCAATCAGCACAGGAGACTTCGATAATGTCCGCGCCTGACTTGCCTTCCTACACGCAGGCCGCGCCGCAGGAACCGCCACTCAATATCGAGTTGTGGCCTTCACACGGAGAATATCCCATCTACGATGAGCTTCTTTACTATGCTATGAGCCGGGACGAATTGCGCAATCGCGGCTATCGCGCCGCGCTCAACCGGCTCGTCAAAGGCAAGACAGCCGTAGATGTCGGCACGGGCGGCGAAGCACTGTTAGCCAAGTTCTGCGTTGAGGCCGGGGCCGCGCGCGTCTATGCCATAGAGGTGTTGGAAGAATCTTACCGTAAGGCGCGCACCAGCATCGCAGAGGCCGGGATGCAGCGACAGGTGACATTGATTCATGGCGATGCCTTGCAAGTCGAATTACCTGAAGCGGTGGATGTCTGCGTTTCGGAGTTGATAGGGACTATCGGCAGCTCAGAAGGCGCAGCCACGATTTTGCGTCGAGCGCGGCGCTGGCTGAAAAACGGCGGCGCGATGATTCCGCGTCGCTGTACGACGTTGATGGCTGCTGTGAGTTTGCCTGAGCAGATAAGACGCCAACCGAAGCTCACGCCATTGGGGGAATATTATGCCGAGCAGGTCTTTGCCGCGATGGGAGAACGTTTCGACTTGAGGGTCTGCCTTAAGAACTTTCCGCGAGAGCGTATGTTGAGCGAAGTGCAGGTCTTCGAGGAGCTTGACTTCAACGGCAATCTGGTTGAGGAACAACGGCGCAGACTTCGTCTGAAGGTAGAGAGCGACGGGCAGATGGACGGTTTCCTGCTATGGATTCGATTAGACATCGAAGATGGACATGAGCTGGACAGTCTGCTGGATGAGTGCGCTTGGCTGCCGCTATACGTCCCGGTCTTCGATGAGCCGTTGGAAGTCAGTGCCGGTGATTGGATTGAGATAGAGTGCGAGACGCGACTCAGCGACAATGGAGTGAACCCTGATTACAACATTGACGGAAGAGTGTGCAGGAGCAATGGCGTGGAAGTGGCGGTGAAGTGCGAGCTGCCGCATCACGGCCGGGGTTCAAAGCGACGAGAGTTCTATAGGAAACTTTATGGAAATTTGGGGAGTGAAGAAGCTGAAGGCGCGGCGGCAGAAGACAACGGCATGTTGACGGATAATGAGATAGCGGGTCTTGAGAATGACGGGATATCAGGCCGGGTGGAATTGACTGACAAAGAGCTGCGCCGCTTTCTGGAGCAGCAGTTGCCGAGCTACATGGTGCCGTCTGCAATCGTGCTGCTGGAACAACTGCCGCTAAACGCACACGGCAAAGTGGCCGTAGAGCAGTTGCCCACACCAATAGCCGCAGAGGCAGAGCCCGAGGACGAGCAGCCGCAGGGCGGAATAGAAGAGATGGTGGCGGCCATCTGGGGCGAAGTGCTGGGGGTGGAAAGAGTCGGTCGGAGGAGCAGTTTCTTCGGGCTGGGGGGACATTCTCTGCAAGCGATGCAGGTGGTGG
>DASVQI010000010.1:0-1881 GCA_036389255.1 Pyrinomonadaceae bacterium | reverse complement strand
GACGTAAGATACCGATGAAGGACGCAAGGAGCTGCGATAAGCTTCGGGGAGCTGCTAACTAAGCTTTGATCCGAAGATTTCCGAATGGGGAAACCCGGCTGGAGTCATGTCCAGTCACCCACGTCTGAACACATAGGGCGTGCGGAGGGAACGTGGGGAAGTGAAACATCTCAGTACCCACAGGAAGAGAAAGCAACCGCGATTCCGTGAGTAGTGGCGAGCGAAAGCGGAAGAGGCTAAACCGGGCACGTGTGATAGCCGGCAGGCGTTGCGTGTTCGGGGTCGTGGGACCTCTTGGTCAGTTCTGCCGAGCTGGCGACAAGTTACCAAACCGCGTCATAGTCGAAGGGCATTGAAAGGCCCGGCACAGAGGGTGGCACCCCCGTAGACGAAATGGCGTGGTCTTGTGAGAGGTATCCCAAGTAGTACGGGGCCCGAGAAATCCCGTGCGAATCTGGCAGGACCACCTGCTAAGCCTAAATACTCCCTAGTGACCGATAGCGGACAAGTACCGTGAGGGAAAGGTGAAAAGTACCCCGGGAGGGGAGTGAAATAGTACCTGAAACCGTGTGCCTACAAGCCGTGAGAGCCTTATGCGCACTTGTGCGTGGGGGTGATTGCGTGCCTTTTGAAGAATGAGCCTGCGAGTTAGCGGTACGTGGCGAGGTTAACCCGTGTGGGGTAGCCGTAGCGAAAGCGAGTCCGAACAGGGCGGCACAGTCGCGTGCTCTAGACCCGAAGCCGAGTGATCTACCCATGGCCAGGTTGAAGCGCGGGTAAGACCGCGTGGAGGACCGAACCCACCAGGGTTGAAAACCTGGGGGATGAGTTGTGGGTAGGGGTGAAAGGCCAATCAAACTCCGTGATAGCTGGTTCTCCCCGAAATGCATTTAGGTGCAGCGTTGTGTGGTGGATGCTGGAGGTAGAGCACTGGATGGGCTAGGGGGCCGACAAGCTTACTGAACTCAGCCAAACTCCGAATGCCAGTATTTCTAGCATGGCAGTGAGACTGCGGGGGATAAGCTTCGTGGTCGAGAGGGAAACAGCCCAGATCACCGGCTAAGGCCCCTAAGCGTGCGCTAAGTGGGAAAGGATGTGGGGTCGCACAGACAACCAGGAGGTTGGCTTAGAAGCAGCCACCCTTGAAAGAGTGCGTAATAGCTCACTGGTCAAGTGGTTCCGCGCCGACAATGTAGCGGGGCTCAAGCACACCGCCGAAGCCGTGGCATTCACACAATCGCCCGCCGGTTCCCTCGAGGAGCCGGCCAGGTGTGTGGATGGGTAGGGGAGCGTCGTGTGGCGGTCGAAGCGGCGGAGTGATCCAGCCGTGGACGCCACGCGAGTGAGAATGCAGGCATGAGTAGCGAGAGGGGAGTGAGAACCTCCCCCGCCGGAAGACCAAGGGTTCCTGGGCCAGGCTAATCCGCCCAGGGTGAGTCGGGACCTAAGGCGAGGCCGACAGGCGTAGTCGATGGACAACGGGTTGATATTCCCGTACCCGCGAAGGAACGCCCATGCCGGACCCAGCGATGCTAACCGCCCGAACGCCCGTGTCCGGTTCTTTCGAGGATCGGTTGCCGGAACTAGCGCGGGATACCGGACTGGTAGTAGGCAAGCGATGGGGTGACGCAGGAAGGTAGTCCTACCGGTGAGTGGTAGTACCGGTGCAAGGGTGTGGCCCGCGACGTAGGCAAATCCGCGTCGCACGAGGGTGAGGCCTGACGCATAGCCGAATGAGGCGAATGGGATGATCCTATGCTGCCGAGAAAAGCCTCTAGCGAGTTCCGAGCGGCCCGTACCCCAAACCAACTCAGGTGGTCAGGTAGAGAATACCGAGGCGATCGAGCGAACTGTGGTTAAGGAACTCGGCAAAATGCCCCC
>DASVQI010000009.1:0-77663 GCA_036389255.1 Pyrinomonadaceae bacterium | reverse complement strand
ACGGCTCAAACTCAATGATCTGGTCGCCAACTCTTCATCCTCAGTCATCGGAGTGGTCGGGTTGGCCACGGGCGAAGGACTGGGCGAGATAGAGTTGTTGCGCCGGATTTTGGCCGACGGCTACATGGTACATTATCTGGCTGTTGATCTGTCGCCCGTGCTGTTGGTCGCACATATTGAGACGATTAGAGAAGTTTTTGATCAGGAGTTGAAGGAAGGCCGACTCCTCTGCGCCGGGGTTTTAAGCGATGTATTCTCTGAACTCGACAAAGCCATTGCTCAGGCGCGCGCGAAATTCGTGCTTGATGGCATTCTGCTAAGAGAAGAGGAGTTCATGCCACAGTCTTGCTCGGTGATTGCGACTTATCTAGGCAACTGCCTTGGTAATGATGCCCCTGATAGGGAGAACTATATCTTTTCATCCATTTCCAAGGCGTTCCCGAATAATAAACCTTTAGCAATACTGTTAGGAGTATCAGTTGTGCGTAAGGTTAATGGGCAGTATGAGCCAGATAAATACACGCGCTCGTTCGATGAATTTCTGCTGCAAACTCCCCATCACCTTTTGAACAACATAGAAATTCTACGCTCCATCAAATCGCCATGGGCGCAAAACAGCTGGAATGAATTTACGATTCCTGATGAGGAACCTGATGAGTTCTTGGACGAAAAGCGCGCATGTAAACTTAGACGAACTCCAGATGTGGTTCCGAAGCCTTACTGCGCTTCGCATGGGATTGAAGGACACATTTATCGTTTCTATTACCGACTCGATTTTGATTTAGAGATGCCCCGTAAGAAGTTGCGGATCCCTGAAGGAACTGAAATTTCACTGTACACGATTATCAAATACAACATGAGATCATTAATTGAGGGCATCAAAAAGCGCCGCTTTAAGGTGCTATACGATGAGAATTATCACCAGCGGCTTGAAATTAATGATGTGGTTAGAGAATACGCGGTCTTCGTCGCCTATTTAAGCGAAACAAATTCCAATTAAGAGCTTACTTAAGCCTTGCGTCTGATGTTTGCTGTGGGAGGGGCATGCCCGGACTCCCAAACATAAGCGGTACTTGTCGGCCTGTTGGCGTCGGGGTGATGGCTTAAGAACAGTTCCTGTCTTTAAGAGAGAATCAGCATTGCTGCTCTTTATTGCTGTTCTTTCTAGTCTTTAAAAACTTCACTAATGAGGACAGGGAACCATTCCGAATCGCGGACGCCCTCAAGATTAGGATCGTTAAGAAGATATTCGCGGCTAGGCAGAGTATTAAATTTGTTCGCTTTCATGAGCGCGAATCTACAGCCGAATTCGTCGCCAATTAAAGCGTTCAAGCAGGCCGACAGATAGTAGCCACCTCCGGGTTTCACTCTCTCGGCTTGTCCCGATATTTTAACTATTTCATCGCCAAGTTCATCCAGTTCTTTTTCATCGTTCTGCTTACTTCTATGTCTCTCTAACAGAGCCATGCCCCAGTTGTTGAGTACTTGCAGTTGTTCCGATTTGATAAAGAGCGCCTTCTCAAAATTCACTCTCGCCCTTTTAAATAAGATATCGGCCTCAATGTCAGACTTGAACTTGAGCTGATACAGTATCGCGTTGCCTAAGTTGTTGTATGACTGATAGAGATTATCTTCAATCTTCAACGCCGCTTCGAAGTTATCAATCGCCTTATGAATAAGGTCTGTCGCCTCATCGCCCTTTATATTCAAAGCCTGTGCATAGAGTGATGCCCCCCAGTTATTGAGTGCCTCGCAGTAGTCGGGCTTGTGCTCAAGCGCCTGTTGGAACTTATTTATCGCTTGATTGAAGAATTGAATGGCTTCCTCGTCTGTCTTGGTCTTCGCTTGATTATAGAGAGAAACACCCCAGTTGTTGAGCGCCTCATAGTAGTTGGGCTTATGCTCAAGCGCAGTTTTATACCTCTCTGCTGCCTGAGCGAATAAGATATCAGCCTCTGCGTTGCCTTTCATGGCGGCTCGACTTGAGAGCAGGTTGCCGAGAGCTAAATATGCCCATGCTAATCGTTCCGAACGGGCCGACTGGGCTCCTTGGTTGTGCAATTCGTGTGCGATCAAGTTTTGCAGATCGTCAAATATCTGTTGTTGTGTCGCATCCGAAGGAAGATTGCGGACAAAATTTCCGGTGATGATGGCGATAGAATCTGGCCTTTCAAATTGTCCGATGGCGAGCTTAATCTTTTGACGCGTTTCCCTGACCAGATGCTCTTTGGGCACTAGAAATTCGAGAGCCTTTTCCAGATAGCTGAAGGGGCGTGAAACAAGGTCTGGAGGGAAGAGACCGAGTTTAGTCGCCAGCAGTTCAAAGAACGAGTCCGCATCGAAGCCTTTGATGTAATTAGCATTCCTTTTGTTGAGCAACCGCTCTTTAATATGTTCTGGGGGGGCGTTATCCATATATCCTACCCAGTACAGGTCGTTTTCAAGCTGATTGAATTTCGCGATGTGTTCAAAGACGGGGTCGTTCTGCCCGCTATAGCCGACTACTATCCAGATACGCCCTCTTGATGCCTGCATCAGAGGCCCTAAGAGCGTAAAGTGCTCAGTAAAATCTTCCTCGGTAATAAATTGCACGAAGCCCGTCTGCTGCCCGTGCAAATGGAAAATGGACTTGGCCGGTATATGTTGCGGTACTAAGGTCTGCGATGCTGCGAAGTCATAAACAGCGGGGTATTCGCCTAACAGGGCACAGGCTTGCACGATGAGCGAGTCGAAATTAGTGGTTAGAACCCGATCCACGTAGCCCGCCTTAATCAAACTCGCAATGCAGATGTGTGCCCAATTGATCTTCGCTTTATTGACGTAATCAACGAAAATCTGTCGCCTTAAGGCCGGGGCTAACTGGCCCATGCAGTTCGGATAGGAAGGGACAAAAGATTCCTCATCAACCTCAGCGCCGCGCTCAACGAGACCTTTAATCTCCTCTTCCTTGGCCTTCCGGTAGGTTTCCGGGAAAAGTTCTTCAATTATCTTGATAAACTCGGAAGCCAGAGGGATACCGCCTGCGTGCGAACAGCCAGCACCTATCAGCAAGGTACATCCTTTCCCCCACCTCTTCTCGGCCCGTAACTTCTCCGCTATATCTGCGACTTCTCTATCGCCGTTCATAATTATTCGCTCGACGTCTGGTTGAAACTTTAAAAGTGTTCATTATTAATTTCACGAAATCAAACCGTAGGGTAGGAATGAACCTCACACTCCTGATGGTTGAGCCGATGGCTAAATTGGCAATGATGATACCCGCCATCAGTATCAACACCCAGCACAGGTGTCTTGTTAAGGAGTTTGTTAAGACCCCTTGTGCCACTTTAAGACAAAAAATACTGATGGCAGCCCCGATACCCATAGAGCCGAAAGTTATGGCCACCAACCCTTCCCTGTTCTTTTCCTTTGCCTTGAGTCCGATGAAGTTGAACAGTGCAAGGACAATCCATTCGAAGAGAAATGCAGACAGTGTTATAAATAGCACGAACACGGCGAACATTAATTTATCCTGAGTGTCCTTCAGGGAGCACGGCAACTGGGCGGGGCAACGGTTCCAGTTGAGAGTAATGACAAGTAATAAAGGCAAGGCTGTCAGAAGTGAAAGTAAAATGAAAGGAATACGCCTTGTTTTATTAAATATATCGACGGCGAGTATTCCACTAACAGCCTTTGGTGAGGAATGTGGCAACTCGACTTTAGTCTTAACCATACTAAACATTAATGCTGCGATTGCCGCCCCGAAATAAAAAGTCGCAAGTATAATATTCGGTTGCCATAGCCCTTTAAATGCTGAGCGGAATTCAATGGTGACTACTTGGATGCTAATCGTTAATGCGATCACGGCTATGGTGACCTTGATATACAGATCCCAGTTAAAAGCTAGAGGGCGTTGAATATTTGAAGACGAAGAGGGGCGGGCGACATCTGCAAAAGTGAGGTGGCTCGAGGTAAAGTCAAGGATACCGGCGAGAACTTGAAAGCCGACATTATAATATAAAACCATTTCAAATTCCGGCTGGGCCCTTTCATCAACCAGACTTGTCCATGCCAGAAGCCCTAAGACCATGCCAGTGGAATAACAGAACTCAACCCAGCCGATTTTTTGTTTGTCACCGGCAGCTATATCTGAACGTAAGACCCGAGGAATAAACAATAAACTGAAGAGAATACTTAGCAGAGCGTAAAAGAGGTAATAATGCCCGTCAACCTTGTCTTGGGGATGGCCCTTGTGAAGATTAAATACGACAGCCAAGGCTATGGAGAACAAGCCCCCGGCGAAGGAAAAATAACTACCGACTTTACGTGATTTGGGCAACCATTTAACCCTGACCTTCTTCATCAATACTATTAACAACAGCCCGATGGCGGTGCCTATCATTAATGCGACGAGCGGCTCATCGAACCTTTCGGGGAAGCTTCCTCTCTCTCCAGACACCTCTGCCAGCGCCCTCTGCAATACAGAGCCGCCGCCAAAGGCTGCGAGCAAGTTAGCTACAGCCAGAAGAAAGAGTAAATTGATTTTGTTATTCTGATTGTTGTTTGCCATTGGGGCTTGCCTATACTTGAGAAGCAGGTCTTTCCATCGTGGGTTAAGAACTAGCCAACTGATGCGAGTATCAGTGCTTGAGACCGAACGTACCGACCGTGAGTTGCTGGTAATGATAAACAGCACACCGGCTACTGGAAGCATTTGCGGCCGGTCGACTCACAATGCCGGTATGAGCATTTTAAAGAAGGCGCGGCATTGAGACGGAAATCAGAATGCGCTTGCGCAGATGGCATCCCAGATTGGAGCCATCTTTAAGATTCAGTATTTCGCTGCCCGAGAATGCTCGTAGTTGTATTCGGATTCTCTTTTTAAGAAAACCTCGCCGTGAGATTCTAAAAGAAGAGCGACTCTTTGCAGGCTCTAGAGATGACGAGAGCGCGAAAGGCGGCGCCCCAGCAACGGTTCAATCAAACTTTCAAGCCTGCATAAATTATGCCTATAAATGTTAAATGTCAATAGCCGTCGCCGCCTTATCACTCAAGAGTCCCGGGCACGATTAAGAGACTAAAGTCAGGTGAAGGCGATGCGACCTGCAAAAACTTTTTCTGGGTGACAGAGGCAATGAACAGAAGAACTTTGCTCAGACCCCAAGAGTGTGTGTAGTCCGTACGGGGCGGGTGTCTATCGCTATCGCGTAAGATGTTCTGGCGGGTTGGATGGCGTAAATTTTTCGACAGTAATCTGCTGGCGGGAAATGTATTGACACTCATTGGTTAGAAAGAATATTGTACCCTTCGTTTCACGGGCTGTTCCGGCTTACAAGAGAAATAATATTATCCACTCATATTACTCCTCTACGATTCACAGTTAAATTCCGATGTCTGTATTTCATCTCTTTAGTGACAGCTACTTAATTGAAGGAAGGAAATATAATGAGTCAAAGCAAAGTTAAGCCGGAGCTGTCGGAGAAGGATGCTCTGAAAAAAGAGGTGCTGGCTGACCTCAATCGACAGACTCTCAAGAAAGAGATTATCAATGAGCTTCAAAAAAATGATTGGAAAATCTCCCTCTTTGATGCTATCAAGCATCCCATTATCCTACTGCTGGTGACTTTTATTTTAACGAATTGGATAGCCACAGCATGGCAAAGCAGAGAATGGGACAGACAGCAATCTCGTCTTGTTCAGATAAAAGGAGTCGAACAAAAGTACGAGATGATGGATGAGATTATCAAAGCTGTCGGGGACAATAATTCCACCATTATTGAATTGTTGGGGTTCTTTTTGAGACCTCCTGAAAAAAGGTCACTGAGCGATATGGGGGAACTCGAAAGAAAGTTTCAGGATGCAAGGCGGCAATGGAATACGACAATTGCGACTGTAGATCAAAAGCTTCAAATCTACTTCAAATCTCCTGACGTTCAGCCTCTATTTAGAGCCGTAACTCAGAAGCAAGGCAAGATCATCCTTAACATAGCGAGCTTGCATGAATCCTTCAAAAGCAGTAACGGCGCGCCTGATACGGATTCATTTAAATCATTAATTAAAGATACCTTCGACCTTATTCGAGGCTCGGAGGAATTAAAGAAATTGATTGATGCTATGAAAGAAGAGGTCCGACAAGACGTAGAAGGACGTACTTCCTCTGCTGGAAAAGTCTAAATAATCAGGCTGTTCATCAAGCGATAACTCGTACGCCCTTCACCCGGCGTGCAAGATAAATCTATAAATCAATGTAGGCCGATGTTAATATGCAATCCACAATGATTATGATTGCGCTTGTCCCCATAAGGATTGTTTATTCTGTCTAAGATTATTTACACCTCTATCTAGTAAATTAAGTAAGGAGAGTAGTTCTCAGAGACGTTCGGGAATTGGTGGAGGCCATATGGATTGCCCGCAATGCGAAAATATTTTGGAAGAGGAAGTACTTATCTGCAACTTTTGCGGCTTCTCCGTGCAACGGACAGATAACATATTACAGATGTTATCCACGCAGTATGCTGAGACCGAGCGCCCATTGAATCCGCAGGGAGAATTGACACGGGAGTTTAAGCCCCCACTACCTATCGCTGACAAACCCTCTTTTCGCGGCTTGTTGGTTCATAGTGTGCTCGGTGAAGGAGCCATGGGTTCAGCTTATCTCGCCAGCCATCTCATTCTACAAATGCCTCTGGTGATTAAAACTTTCAAGACCGCAGAGCATTGGAATGTCTTTAATGAAGCTCACCTCGCCGCGCGCGTCGTCTCGCCGAACGTTGTCGGTGTTATTGATGCAGGAGTGGAGAAGGGAGTGCCCTTTGTCATTCAGCGCTATATGGACGGGATTGATCTGGCAGAGTTAATCAAATTCATGCAAGAAGGCAACTGGCACTTACCTGTGAACACAGTTTGTCTCATCCTGATTGATGCCGCCAAGGGATTACATGCCATTCATCAGGCAGGCGTGATTCACCGTGATGTTAAGCCAGCCAATCTTTTTCTAACTGGCTACGGCGTAACAACAGTTGGAGATTTCGGAATCGCTGTGGACTCCGCGCGCACTAAAGAGGAACAGTTGATTTCAGGCACGCCCTTATTCATGCCGCCGGAACAGTGGCTTCAAAGTGAGGTGGGACGCTATACAGACATTTACGCCTTGGGTGCGACTGGCCACTTGTTGCTCACCGGTAAGCCTCCCTTTGAAGGACGCACTAGAGGTGAATTGGCCTCTGCGCACATCCACCAATCATATCAACCACCGACCAAGACCAGTCCGGCAGAAGCTTATCTCTTTTCGGTAATTGAACGGACTTTACGTAAAAAGACTGAGGAAAGATATCAAACAGGGGAAGCTCTATGCCGTGTTCTTGAAGTCGTTGCCGAACCGCCCCCTCAGATTGTCTGCACCGGGCAGGATGAAGCGCGAGTCGGCCCGCTACAAATAGAGTTAACCGTCGGTGATTTGAGTGCAAGTGAGGGTGATGTATTAGTCAACGCCGCAAACTCTGAAATGGTTATGGACCTCGGGGTCGCCGCCGCTCTGAAGCGTGTCGCCGGCCCGGAGGTTGAAGTGGAAGCAATGGAACAAGCGCCTATTCCCATGGGAGGAGTGATCTGGACTGGAGCCGGCAACCTGAAGGCCCGTTGGCTCGCACACGCAGTTTCCGCTATGAGCGGAGCCGTGTGTCTACAGCGATGCACTCTTCGCACACTTCTTGGGGCTGAAATTCGTCGGGCTAAGCTGATAGTATTCCCGGCGCTAGGGACAGGTGTGGGAGACGTTCCTATGGAGCTGGCAGCCAAATTAACACTTGAGGCTATACGAACCTTTGCTTCATTCCAACCCAAGTACGTGCAGAATATACGAATCGTCCTTCTTACTAACAGTGGCCTTTCTCGTTGGCGCATGATTTTACGATCAATATAAATATCATTTGTCTTTATATAGCTCCTCCGACCACACCACTTAATCTTTCTCAAGATGCGTCAACGTATCACTCAAGAATGCGAACGAGCTTCGCCGTTTTCGGGCGAGGTTGACGTTGAATGTTATTTAGGTGCTCGCAGAGTACGCATCAAGCGCGGGCGTGGGGCCGATGACAAGAGAGGTTCTGCCTTTCAGTTAATTATGAATTTTCCTTGCGCAACCTGCAAGCAAGCAGCTATTTGGAGGGCTGATTCGGTTGTTTTCTCTGTATAGGTAGCTGCGACTAAGGATGATAGGTTTAACATGAGCCGATAGTTGCACGTCCAGCATTTGAAGCCATTATCTGAGATTAATGAGAAGTAGAAGCTTGATCCTGTAAAGTGGAAGAAAAAAATAATTAACGCCTCAACTTAAGATTGTAACCTTTAAGTATCTCGTGAAGATGTGACCTATGTATCCCACTCAACTCGCTAGCATGCTTCATGTTTTCAGCTACTTCAACCAGCGCTTTGAAGTATGTTTCTTTGGCCCTCGCTTCCAGTGCAGGCCAGGTGTCGGTCTGAGGATCAATTCTAATCGAGTTTTCCTGTCCGGTTGCCTTCGTGTGACCCTGCCAAATCTCTCTGAGGTCGCGGATAATTTCCTGCAATATGACATTCGTGATGTTCCCCGTCTCGCCAGCCTTGGCTGCGGCGCTGTCCACGACGTTTTTAAGTTCTCGAACATTGTGAGGCCAGTGATAGCGAAATAATTCATCGATGGCACCTGGCTGCAATTTCACAGAACTGTTGTTATCGTGATTATATCTTTCGATAAAGTGATCGGCCAGTAAGGGAATGTCTGCCAGACGCTTGCGAAGCGGCGGCATTTTGATGACAAGCGTATTAATACGGGCGTACAAATCCTCGCGGAATTTACCCTCGCGCATGCGCTCTGGCAAATCACGGTTCGTCGCGAAAACAAAACGCGTATCCACCTTTTTATAATCATTACCGCCCATCGGTCGGACTCGATTGTTCTCCACCGCATCCAGCAGCTTGGCCTGCAAGTGCTCTGCCAGATCGCCTATCTCATCGACGAACGCGGTGCCCTTCTTCGCCGTCTCGATGAGACCCATTCGGTCTTTTACGGCTCCGGTGAAAGCCCCTATCATGTGGCCGAACAGTTCGCTCTCGATTACTTCGGGGCCAATGGCAGGACAGTCTATGTGTACCAGCTTGCCACTCCTACCGGCTAAATTGTGGAGCGCCTGTGCAACGAGGCTCTTGCCCGTGCCGGTTTCTCCAAGAATCAACACCGAGCGGTTGACCCGCGCGTACTTTTCGATGTCGCCGTATATTTTGCGCATCTGCCATGTCGCGCCGCGCATTCCCTGATAGGCGTATTGCTCGACTCGCTTCTCCTGAATCAGATAGCCCAGAATCCGCTCGAAGATGCGGTCAACGGATTGGCCTGCCGGTTGAATTATTTCGTCTGCGCCCTGTTGAATAAGAAGCTCAGAAAAGGTCGTGTACGGCATGCAAAGCACCAGCCTCTGGGCGGGGCTTAGCCTGTGGCGGATGTGTTCTATCCCGTCGCTCGCGTCATCTGTATTCTGAGTGGCCGAAATGAGAATGACCAGGTCGGTCTGGTTAACTGTCTTTCCTTCGTAGAGGATTTCATTCATCTTTGCGTAGGACACCCCTGGCACGCCCTGACTGGTGAGGCGTTGGCCTATCTCGTCAATAGGAACGTCATCTTTTGCTATAAGCGTGATGGACATGAGGATTCTCTCGCAACTTAAAAGATGGGCGTTGACGCTTTTAACTCGCCGCCCAGCTTAACAGCTTTTGACGTAAACATCCCGAAAAAAGTATTGCCCTCTGTATATAGCTGCCGCATCAGTTGGAGACCGTTTTTCAAGATTCAACTGCGGTCGAGTGCGCCGCTTGCGCTGGGCGGCGCGCCGAAACTCATCACAAGCCTGTGTCCTGTCTCGCCCTCCATAAGGTCTGACTCGTCTTTGAGCCACCCGCCGTACTTCTCTTCGACCAGTACCTTTGCTAGGTACATGGGCAGATAAAGGCCAGGGCCGGAACTGCTCGCGCCCGCAGCCAGGATGACCGAGGTGGAGAAGGGCTCAAACAATCGCTCGCGAAACTTCGCGGACAATCTTCTGCTGCGATCTTCGAATGTAATCACCGAGCTGTATTCTCTTTCCATACACCGGACATGGATTGCGGGACTCAAATTCGGCGGCGTCTCGGCACGTCTTTGGGCGAGCCATTGCAGCATTCTTTTGATAGCAATGGCGAGGTCATCGCCAGCCTTTACCTGGCAGGAGCCCTCTATCCTGAGTTCAAAGTCACCCAAGCCCATCACTTCTCTCAAATCCGCAAACTCTCTTTCAATCAGGTCTTTCATCTCAAAGGTTGTGAGTGCATCCTGAGGGAGACTCTTTACAGCGCTGTTCAGAATCGTCCCCGTTTGCCTGAGATCGTCCGCCATTGTTGTCAAACTGCGATGTATGCCGCTCTCTTCCTGCAACTCTTTGCTGGCAACGCCTTCATCAATAATCCTCTGTTGATCTTGACCTACGTAAAGGCAAAAATATGAGATGCTCTTGAGCATCGCGCGCTTCTGCGAGTCCAGATGAACGAGGATTCCCAGAAAGTGCTCGACGATACTGGGTCGAACATGCTGAGCCAGCACTGCTGCCAGCAGGCCAGTGTCTTCCGTATATCCCAAATCCTCAGGCCGGGGAACGAATAAGGCCAGTGACAGACGGAAATTCATAGCAGCGCCAAGAGGGAGGAGGGCTGCGCCCGGGAGCCTCGCTAGAACTTCCTTCTCTACGACGTTGGCCGGCGGCGGCAAATTTTCTATGTCCTCCAGCGAAACAACATGCGGCGAGGCGGGTTTAGTGATGGCATGTGCCATAGCTTGAATGGCGGCGTAGGATGCTTCATACCCGGTCGGCAGGTTGGTGTTGGTGGCGACGTTCTGTGTCCCGCGCTCGTCGGTCAGCAACAAAATGTAGGGAGCGCCGAGACACGTCGTCAACTCTCCGGCCAGCATCTCGCGGCAAAACTTTCTCACGGCTTCGGAAAGATTCTTGGTTGATTCCGAGATAGACCTTAAAGCTTCCATTACCGCCGGGCGTTCGACACGCAACGAACGCTTCAAGGCGAGCGCGCGGATGTGCCGCACAATGTCCTCGTCTTCAACTTCACCTCTTGCCAGGTAAGCCGCAGCCCCCAGTCGTAGCGCCAGCCTGTAATAATTCAACACATTCGGGTAGCCCGTGATGATTAAATACTCGGGCAGCCAGGTGGGGTGCTGGTCTCGAACTCGAATGGCAATGTCCGCCCCTGTCTCCGGGTCGTCCGGGTCTTCGAGAGCCATGTCTAAAACCATCACATCCGTCTCTTCTCCAAGATCTTGAATGATTCGATAAGCTTCGGCTACTGTCCCCGCCCCGCGTGCTCGAAACCCTCGCATCTTAATCTCTTCTTGAAGATTCTCTCGCGTCGGGTCGTCGTCCTCCACAATTACTACAGTTTTTTCCTGCATCGCATTATCTCCTCGTACAGTTTGATGAAAGAGCAATAGAGAGCCACCCTGGCAGGTCGTACTGCCCTTGTCTCGTTCTTCGAACCGCACGTCGTGCCGCCTCGCCTGAGCGGCCTGGAAACTGGTAGGGGTTGGCTAATGATTTGTTCTGGGCAGGCGAAGGGTAAAGCAGGTCTCCTCCGAGGTTGAATAAGAGAGAGCGATCTCGCCCCCGTAGTTTTTCAAGGAACGGTAAACGAAATAAAGCCCCCGCCCGCTGTGTCCGTTCTTCTTACCCTTTGGAACGGGCTTAAAGAGGTCGTCTATTATGCCGGGCGTAATCTTCTGTCCATTATTTGTTACCTCGCAATTGACGATGCCGTCCACCGCCTTCGCCCTGATTTTGATTCTGCCCCGTGACCGGATCGCGTCTATGGCGTTGTAGATTAAAGTTGCCAACGCTAAAGCGAGCACATGAGACGGAACTTTTACCGACACTTCCGGCGGCGCGTCGATCTCGACTTCAATCTCCTTCTTCCTGAGCGCGAACTGAAACAGCTTCCTGGTTAGTTGCGCGGCCTCGCTGATGCTGCAAGCGGGTGGGCCACCCATTTCGGTGGCCTTGTTGAAGGCATTGGTCATTTGCATCATCATCACCGAGTTCTTTCTAATATTGGTGATGGAGATTAAGCACTGGTCGTCCTGCGCGAAAGGGCTGTTGCCGATCCTCTTGAGCAAATCCTTCGCGCTGGCGCGCATGCTGCCCCCCATATTAAGGAGCTGGTGCATCAACAACGCGCCGATGTCAGCGACAGTCCTCTGCCATTCTTCCTGCGCTGCCTTGAGTCGCTCGTCCTCCTCCTCAATTCTCCTCACTTCAGCCCTTTGGCGCTCTTCGATGCGCGCGAGGGCTGTGCCAGCGACGTTCGCCAGTTTCAGGAGAAAAACTTTCCAGGGGGATGACTGGAAGTTCAGCTCCGCCCCGAACTCGGCGCGCTCTACGCCGAGCCAGAGATGGTGTCCATCGTCCTTAAGCTTGAGGTGTATGATATGGCGCGTGTCGTATGTGACCGCGTGGTAGGGGATGCAGCCCAGAGGACTATTCATAAGCGCTTCTTTGTCCGCGCTCGTGAGGCCGGTGATAAGCTCTACGTGCTCGGATTGTCCCAGCAAAGGCTTCCCGTCTCCCTCTGAAGCGACTACCCATCTCACGCCCGACTTCTTACTCGCCGTCTCCACATTGTCGAACCAATCCTCGACGGATAGAGTTTCCTGGTTGAGTGCGACGCCTAAGTCCTGGATTACCACGCCCAGAAAATTGCGTGCGGCGTTGAATATCCCGTTAGCCGCTAGCGAAGCCAGCATACGGCGCGTCAGGTAGTAGGCTGCCAGCGTGGGTTCCTCAAACTTATCCTTGTCGTCGGGGATAGCTAACACCAGGTTGCCCAACTCAAAGGGAACGCCCGTTTCTGTGCTGACGATTAGCTTGTCATGTTCGACCCTGACCGGTCCTTCAGCCGTCGGGACGACATCCGGCGATTTCTTTCCCTGCTCAGCGTCCTGTTTCTCGACACGTTTGGTCTTATCCTGTTTCGGCCTTCCGTAGTAGCCAAACTCCGGCCTCTTCAGTATGTCGTGGTACGTGCCCGCTTCAGGGAAGATGGGTTTGATAAAGGTAAAGCCACATTCCAGGAACAGGCCGATGCCTAAGGGATTGAGCAAGTCGTACAGCGACTCGGCCATCTTCTCGGCGGCAGTGTTGAAGCCGCCGGTTAGCTTATTCCCCGGGCTGAGTTTGTCGCTCGGTTTGCTGGCCTGCACGCGGTTAAGGCGCGCCCCGAGCTTGTCAACAGCCGATACCGTCCTGAAATCCTGAACCGAGGGCGCAATAAGCTCGGCCATGAACTTGAGTTGTTCGAGCGTGCCGTCGTTGTACTTGCCGTATCCCCTGAAATAGACCTTCAAGACTCCTATGACCCCGCCATGAAACTTAATAGGGATAACCGCCAGAGTCTGCGGGGACGGGCCGATTTCGCGCAACTTGTCGGCGACCTCGCCACGATCTTCACTCGTGATAATTATTTCTTTACCCTCTTTCAACATCGTACGGATTAGCAGTTTGTCGGCGATGAGGGGATAAATTCTAGGCTCTTTCTTTAAGGGCGGAGTTTCGGGCGCGCTCCACACTTCCGCTATCACGCGTTCCTCTTTCGACGGCAGCTTTCTGCCGCCGGGCAGCCTGATGATAAGCCGTACTTCATCGGCCTCCGTGCTCTTGCCTATGGCTCTCAGAATGCCGTCTTTGGAAAGATAGTCCTGCCGCATGCTCGTCGTCTCGCGCAATGCTTTGCGGAAACTGTTGGCCGAGATGATGAACAGCAGATACAAGATAAAGGCAGGCAGGAAGAGCAGCGACTTCATAGGGAAGAGGATGGCGAAAATAGCACCGTCGAAAAACTTCTTTGCTCCTTCGAAATAGTTATCCTGCGTCACCTCACTTTTATAAATAGGCTTGTCCACATTCGTCCCTGCATCTCGACTAAGCTCTTCCCTGCGAACCTGAACTGCGATCTGGCCTATGCTCTCTGTAATTTCCTCCGTCTCCAGATAATCTCTGACCCATGTGGCTGGGGGGCGCTGCGAGCCATCATAACTGGAAACCGAATAAGCGATGAGGGGGTTGGCCGCAAAGACCAATTGGCCTGCCGCATAGGCAAGCACCAGTAGAAAGCCCAGCCACGCCAGCATTAACTTGTGGCGAACGTGGAAGCTGAGCCAGATGGCGTAGGCGAACCAACTCAGGCAGTAGACGGAGAAGATTGCGTCCGGCCAGCGCACCCACAGCGACAGGGGGTAGGGGTGTTCGAGCAGTGCAATCAAGGTCAGAAGGAACATCAGTCCATACCATGCGGGCAATGCGTTGCGCAGCCCGTACCAGGTATTTATAAGGCGCTGGAAGACCCTGGCCTTGTTCTCTGGCGGATGAATCTCATAAATCTTCCGGTTTTTGTTCAGAAGGATCCGCGCCGCCGCCAGAAAGAGGATGTTGTTGAGATACGAGCCGACATATACCACCACGTCGGTGACTAAATCAATTGTGTAAGCGTGTTGGGGAAACCGAATCTTTAGGAGGAAGGCGACAACACGTATTCCGTACTGCACGGAGAAAGTAGCGAAGGCCAGCCCGGCATAATCGTTCCAGCATCCCACCAGTCGGCTGCCCTCTCTGGGCCACAAGAGGAAAGCGGCGCAGATAGCGGCAATAACGCAGTTAGTCAGCCGGATGTACAAAGGATAAGTGGCGGTGAGCCCGGAGAGGGTCGAAAGGGTTTTCCAATGCAGGGGTATCGCGGCGAAAGCAACCAGCCAGAGCAAGATAACCAGCAGCGCCATTGATGTCAGCCGGATGCGTCGCAACGCCATCGGCTTCGTGGCGGGGCTATTGAGTAGGTTGTCGAAAACTTTCAAGGTATTCCTCAACTTCCTGAGTCAACGTCATCCGTCCGTGCGCGAACTGCTGGAAGGAGATAGACTCGTTAAATCCGCGGCCTGCTTTCCTCCAAATGCGCGCCATGTTCTGGCGGCTCACAATCAGGGTCGTAACTTCTTTGCCCGACTTCCGAATACCGAACCGTAATTTCTTAACCTCCTTCCTCTTGCTCTATCGGCAAGTCAACACTCGTCTGTGACGAACCCGACGGGGAATAAACTGAGGATAACGATTTGCGTTCGATGCGGCCTTGCTCCGGCCGCATCGAATCCGCGCACCGCCAGCAGTTCACAAAAGTAAACCCTGGCCTAACCCTTAGGCCAGGGTGTGGAGGGGTGTAGGTGTGATGTCGAAGCCGAACAGAATCAGTGCTACGCAGACCATGATGTCTCCGGCCAGAACAGCCGCCATGAAACTGCCCAGCAGCGACCCTGTTAGCTTTTGCATCCAATATGCGAGTTTGACCACGACTAAAGCTCCTCTCTGAGCCTTGCGGCTCATTCTTGGTACAGTACATTTTCGAAGCCTGAAGCTGGCTTCATATTTCCGATATATGCATTAACTGTACCTCTGGAGCGTTTCCAAAAAAACGGATTTTGCTGGAGTTTTTTCGGATGGCTTACGGCTAATAGCTTGCACAAGTCCGGTATGCCGGACGAATTGTCCGGCATACCGGACTTAATTGCCTTCATCAGACGCTTACCAATACTCCAAAGATGATAGGAGGGAATAAACGAGAATCTTTGACGCTTGACGCACCGTTGCGTTTGGTGGATGTCCTCACGCCCGGCTTGCCGCCTGGAATGTTGGTTGAATTATTAACGTTATACGTTGGTTCGGAACTGGCCCAACATCTTAAGCAATTGCATGGAGATGCAGTCACCGCAGTTGAGAAAGGAGATTTTAATTCACATGTATTTATAGGAAAGCAAATTGAGGCAGTTGTTCAGGGATTCAGTGAAATCGAGGCCGCAGGTTGTGCTTCAGGAAAGGAATTGTCTCTCAAGACATAGTTGCCTTGAATTCTACTCTCGCGCTTGGGGCTTGAGTTTCCTGTAGACCAGAGATGCCGGAAGACGCTTCGGTAAATTAATAAATAGTAGCCCTAAAACTCGTGAGTCATTCATCAAACGGATCTCAGATAATATTACGTATTTACAACGCCACCGCTTACTCGAACAACCTAATGAAGGCGGCTTTACTACTACTCCTCTTGGATCTCTATGTGCTGCCAGTAGAGTAGAGGTAGAGAGCTTTGTCCTACTTCAACAAGCCCTCGAAAACATTGACCCAACTAACTGGGAACCTTGGGAGTTGATTTTCGCGTGTTTACATTGTCGAGAGATCAGCGATCAGCTAAGGATTACCTTCCGAGCTCCAGATAGAAACGAAACATGGCAGAGATTAGAAGCATTTGACCCAAGGAATCGCGAGGGTCTTTGCGAATGGTCAAGCCAGACTACGGTGGTAAGTAGCCAAATCGATTTAGACAGAAGAATACAGGTGTCTCTTCTCTTAAATGATTGGATTAACTGCACAGACATGCGTGAGATAGAGAACAGATATGCACCTGGAGGAAATAGATTTCTGTCGGGAATCGTACAGAGGATTGCGGAAACAGCGGCATGGATGACAGATACGATTCGCCGTATTGCTTTCGCGTTAAAGTATGATGCCGGTTTTGTAACTGAGGTGCGAGTTCTAAGTGAAAGATTGATTAGAGGCGTCCAAACCGAAGGTATAGAATTGCATAAGCTCGGTGTGCGTGGGGGCACTCGAATGACAGTTAAGCGACTGGTTGACGCCGGGTATTCTTCACTCGATAGAATCCTTGATACCCCAGCAGATGATTTCAGAGGCATCATTAATCCAAGAACTGCGCAGCGCATCCATGAAGCGATTATCAGAAGGCTGGGAGAGTCCCAAGAAAGAGCAAAACACAATCAAGCAGCCTGCTTAGAAAAACATGGTCGTGACCCACGCATTATACATGCAATATATGAGCTAGAAGGGACAGCGTTGGAGCACGCGATTGTTGAATTGCTTAACTCTCCTCCCCTAGAATTAGCAGCTACTCGCATCGCTAAACAAAGAGAAGGAGAACCTGACATCCTTTTACCGGTATCAAATGGAATTTTGGTAGGTTCAGTTACAGCCTCCAGAACAAATGTTTCGGATAGCAAATGCACTGAAATAGTTAGATCCGGAGCTCGGTTTAATCCGACCACCTATGCAGTGTTCGGCCGCCCGGGGTTTCATGACTTAGCCGTACGTAATGCCCCCAACATGAATAATGCAATTAACCCAAATACCACTTATAAACTTATTCCTATACAAGAGTTGGGTGAGCTTTTCGTTCGAGTAATAGAAGGTAGGATTACTTCCGATACTTTCGTGGATTCTCTGATGAATGGGCGTAATCTAATACTCGCTAATGATGTACCCGAAGGTCAAGGTGACTAGGATCCATGAGGCATACTAGTAAATGTCGCATTAAATTAATGACTGCGCCAAGCTTATAAGCTTGGCGCAGTCATTAAAGTTGTTGTGAGACGCTAACTTTTTCCTGGAAATGGTAATTATTTTCTAGGGACGCTAATTATTTTTCTTCCACACTATGAGTGACCGTCAGGGCTTTAATGCGAACCGGCGAGTTTGCCTATGAGGGTGAAGAGGGGGAGGTACATGGCGATGACTATGCTGCCGATGGTTACTCCCAAAAAGCCTATCATGATGGGCTCTATGAGTGTCAGGAGGTTGGCTATGGCCGCGTCAACTTCCTGTTCGTAGAAGTCAGCTATCTTGCCGAGCATGGCGTCGAGCGCGCCCGTCTGCTCGCCTATGCCTATCATCTGCGCGACCATGTGCGGGAAGACCTCTGTGGCTTTTAGGGGGTCAACGAAGCTTTCGCCGCGTTCCACGCCTGTTCGAACTTTCAGAATGGCTTCTTCGATGACGACATTGCCTGCGGTTCTCGCGGTGATGTCCAGAGATTGCAGAATCGGCACGCCGGAAGAGAGCAAAGTCGAGAGAGTGCGTGAAAAGCGCGCGACCGCTATCTTACGCAGGATGCCGCCGAAGAGCGGCACCTTCAGAGAAGTCCTGTCAATTACTTTACGGCCATTTGGCGTCCTGTAGTAGGCACGCAGTCCTATACCTGTGCCTATAATGGCGATGAGGATTGCCAGACCGCCCCAGCCTGCTATGAAGTCGCTGATGCCTACGACAATGCGAGTGGGGAGCGGCAGTGCCTCGCCCGGCCCAAGGAGCCCCATGAAGATATTCTGAAACTGCGGGATGACGAAAATCATGATGACCGCTATGACGGCCACGGCTATGACGACAACCGCCGCCGGGTAAATCATGGCGGACATAACGTCGCGCTTGAGCTTGACTATCTTCTCTATGAAGGTCGAGAGTCGCTGAAGAATGATGTCCAGGATACCGCCCGTCTCGCCCGCTTCCACCATGTTCGAGTAGAGCTGGTCAAAGACCTTCGGGTGTCTAGCCATAGCCCCGGCCAGCGTGGAGCCTTCTTCAACATCCTGTCTGACCTGAAGAAGGACTTGCTGGAAATGCTTGTTCTCCTGCTGCTGCGCTAGAATGTCGAGGCACTGTACGAGCGGAAGGCCAGCATCAATCATGACGGAGAACTGGCGCGTGAAGATGGAAAGCTCTTTGGCCTTCACCTTCTTGCGCCCGCCAAGCTTAGGGATGCTCATCTCTCGCCCCTTCTCCTTGACGGAGGTGAGCGTGATCTGCTCTTTGCGCAGAATCTGGCGCAGGGCTTCACGATTGTCTGCGACGCGCTCGCCGCCTACAGTCTCGTTCAAGCGGTTGCGGCCTTTGAAAACGTATGTGGGCATAAGTGGAAGACTCCTGGATAAACATGAGCGCCGCCACCTTAGGACGGACGGGCGACGGATGACGCTAGAGATTGTGTGATGGCAGAGAATTCGCGCGCCTGCGAGTCGAATGATTCAAGCGGGGCGCGGCAGACTATCACGTAGAGCTTACCGTCCTGCTCAAAGGCGTGGATGCTGGCGCGCACCACGGCTCGACGCGAAACCGTCTGGTCTGCTACGACCTGAAAGACCGCCCGGTCAAGCGCGGCCGAAACGACGGATGAGTTGCTGCTAAGAAAGCGTGCGGCCAGAGCTTCGGCTAGTGCGCGCTGGCCTGCCGCATCACCCGGCGCGATACGGCCAACGGAGAGAGCCGCGTTTGAAGAGAGTACGTAAACGCTGGCCGTGGCGGAGGCGAATCCATCCGCGTCCAGCTTTCTGAAGACGCGCAGGTCTGAAAGCTTTCCCTTACCTTCAGACTTTGTGCTGAGCCGCCAGCTAACGGAAGGAAGATTAAGCGAGAATGTGCCCGAAGGGTCTCGGTAAAGCGAGCCGACGGGCGAGAGTCTGGAAGATGCTGAGATGGAAGACGAGACGCGCGACTGTGTCGCCGTAGGTGTGTAAGCCGAAGGGCGGTCAAGCAGGTCTTCGCTAGTAAGCGTCGGCGTCGCACGGCGGCCAGCCTGCTGCGCCGAAGCACCTGAGACGAAAGCGCACAGAGTCAGAGCAATCATGACGACAAAACGCATCGTGCGAAGGCCGCTCTCTCCCCGTACAAATTTTTTCCTGTCCTTCTCAACCATCTTGTTCAAAAGCTTAAAGGAGCGATAAAGGTTAGCGACCGTTGGGAGCGCCGGGACGCGAGCCAATCGGCCTGCCCTGTGCGTAGGGGCTCGGGTGTGTGCCGGGACGCATGTTGCCCGCGCCCGGAGCGCCATTGCCGTTGCCGGTATTGACGCCTGAGCCGCGCTCTATGAGCTCCTTCAACTCGTCCGGGTTGGACGAGCGCTGTATGGCTACGTCCAGCGAGATGAGCCGCTTGTGATAGAGCGTGGCCAGCGACTGATTGAAGGTCTGCATGCCGAACTTCTCCTGGCCCGTCTGCATCATGGAGTAAATCTGGTGAACCTTGTCTTCACGAATCAGATTGCGTATGGCCGGATTCGGCACAAGGATTTCCATGGCCATGGCGCGCCCGGTTCCTTCTATGCGCGGCAGAAGCGTCTGACAGAGGATGCCTTCAAGCACCAGCGAGAGCTGCGCGCGAACCTGCGCCTGCTGGGCGGAAGGGAAGACGTCAATGATGCGGTTGATGGTGGAGGCCGCGCTGTTGGTGTGCAGCGTCGCCAGAGTCAAGTGGCCCGTTTCAGCTATGCGCAGAGCGGATTCAATGGTTTCTAGGTCGCGCATTTCGCCGACGAGCACCACGTCAGGGTCTTGACGAAGGGCGGTGCGGAGAGCGTCAGCGAAACTGCGCGTGTCGGCGCTGACTTCGCGCTGGTTGACCAGACAGCCCTTGTGGTTATGCAGGAATTCTATGGGGTCTTCAATGGTCAGTATGTGCTCGTGCCTGTCCACGTTAATCTTGTCAATCATGGCGGCGAGCGTCGTTGATTTACCGGAGCCGGTCGGGCCGGTGACGAGTATCAGCCCGCGCGGCTTGTCGCAAAGCTGCTTGACGACGGGCGGAAGACCCAGAGCATCGAACGGCTTAATCTCGTAAGGGATGGCGCGAAAGACCGCGCCGACAGCGCCGCGCTGGTTGAAGATGTTGGCGCGGAAACGTGACAGGCCCTTGACGCCGAATGAAAAGTCCAGCTCCAGATTCTCTTCAAAGCGATGCTTCTGCGCATCGGTCAAGACCGAATAGGCGAGTTGCTTGGTTTCGGCAGAAGTCAGTGGACGATAACCTTCAAGCGGGCGCAAGTGACCGTCTACGCGAACTTGCGGTGCAGTGTTGGTGGTAATGTGAAGGTCAGACCCGTTCAGCTCCGTGAGCTTCTTCAGCAGCTCGGAGAGCGAAATCTGCGGTGCGTTTTCATTCGACATCATAAGCTCTGTTTCTCCTGTACGACGAGCGAAACTTGAGGCGGAGCATCTGTTGTTTCCGCTCGTGCTAGGGGAAGGTGTTGTTACCTCATCCTGAAGAATCAGGGCGGCGAAAGGTTTTCAGACTCTCTTTCGCCGTCCCTCAAGTCTAGCGGTGGCCTGTGCTGAGCGAGTTCAAGACCTGCTCGGCTTCGGCGTTAAGGCGGTCGGCGCTCTCGCGCGTGGCTGCCACGCCGAGGCTGTATATGCGGCCCGCGACCTCTGTGAAGTAGAAGGTCAGGAACTGTTCCGGCGTGCGACCGTCGGCGCTCGCGGCTGTCTGTGCAATCACCACGTAGACGCGACGACCGGCAATCTCTCGCTCCATGTCGTTCGTCACGAAGCCGTTGGACATGACCATCCTGTCTATGACCGCGCGTCGAAGCTCAGAGAAGGGAACCCCGGCGAGCAGTTGTTTACGAGCGCGCGCGCTCAAGGTAGCGTCCGGCATCGGCTGAGCAGACGTGACAAAGGCGAAAGCGGCCTGTCCCACGGGCTTTCCGCTTCTCTCGAAGACGCGAAAGCGCATCTCGCCATTCTGTATGGCCGGGCGATTGCTCCAGCCGCGCGGCAGCTTCAAGCTCCACTGGCCGGAAGGGTCGTTGAAGACGCCGCCCGTTGCCGCCACTGCGTTAGAGAAACGAGAGCGGTCGGGATTATTGATTGCGTCGGGCTCGCCCGGCGCTTGACCGCGAAGGGCTGCCACCTCGCGTGCGCGTGCCTCTGCGGCGCGGCGACGTGCGAGACGCGCGCGATAGCGACGCCACCACGCGCGCGAGCGACGGCGACGTGCGTTGCGCGAAGACGAAGGACGCTCCACCCTAAAGCCCTGAGCCAGCGAATCGGCTATGGGCAGCGTGGTGGCGATTGATAAGAACATCAGTAAAGATAAGACGGCAGCACGTAGCATACTTTTTTTACCTCTCTAATCAGGCCACAGTCTCGCGCACGACCTCTTCCAGAGTGGTGATTCCGCCCCTAATCTTATGCAGGCCGGATTCACGCAGAGAAATCATGCCGTCTTCTATAGCCTTCTTGCGTAGCTCCAGAGCTGATGCGCCAATCAGTATCAACTCACGAATTTCGTCCGTAACTTCCAGAACCTCGTAAAGTCCCACGCGGCCTTTGTAGCCGGTGCCGTTGCACGTCTGGCAACCGCGCCCCTTGTAGGTCTTCATCTGTTTGGCTTCCTCAGGCGTGAAGCCGACTTCCAGCAAAGCTTCCGGCGGCAAGGGATTGTCGGTCTTGCAGTCCTTGCAGATTCGTCTAATCAGGCGCTGAGCCTGTATGAGGTTGACGGAGGTGGCTACCAGAAAGGGTTCAATACCCATGTTCATCAGACGCGAGATGGTGGAGGGCGCGTCGTTGGTGTGGAGGGTGGAGAGCACCATGTGGCCCGTGAGCGCAGCCTTGATAGCTATTTCTGCCGTCTCAAAGTCTCGAATTTCGCCCACGAGGACGATGTTCGGGTCTTGGCGAAGGAAGGCTCTGAGCGCTGCGGCAAAGTTCAGGCCAATCTGCTCCTTCATCTGAACCTGATTGATGCCCGGAAGGTTAAACTCCACCGGGTCTTCAGCCGTCATGATGTTTGTCTCAGGCGTGTTCAGAGACTGTAGGGCCGAATAGAGCGTGTTGGTCTTACCGGAACCCGTGGGGCCCGTGACCAGCACCATGCCGTAAGGCTTCTGTATATTGCGCTGGAACTTGACCAGAGACTCAGGCTCGAAGCCGAGCTTGGTCATGTCGAGCATAAGGTTCTCTTTGTCCAAGAGGCGAAGCACTACCTTCTCGCCAAAGAGGGTGGGAAGCGTTGAGATGCGGAAATCAAGCTCGCGGGCGCGAGTGTCCACCTTGACCTTAATCTTGATGCGGCCGTCTTGCGGGAGCCGCTTTTCGGAGATGTCCAGCTTGGACATAATCTTGAGGCGCGAGATAAGAGCGTCTCGCAGTTTCAGGGGAGGGTGCATAATGTCGTAGAGCACGCCGTCAATGCGAAAACGTATACGCATCTCCTTCTCGTAAGGCTCTACGTGGATGTCGGATGCGCCGCGCCTGAGAGCATCAACCAGAAGGACGTTGACCAAACGCACCACAGGCGCGTCCTCGCTCATGCGCGTCAGGCTGGAGAGGTCAATCTCTTCGTTGTCCTCTATGACCTCCAGATTGTCCGCGCCATCTGCCTGAAAATCCAGGCTGCCCAGCGAGACAAGGTCTTCGTTAGTAATGCCGTTGGCGTGGCCGTTACCGTTGCCGTTCGTTTTAAGTCCCTCAACGACAACGTCGGAATGTAGACCTGCCAGCTCTATCTCGCGGGATTGCGCGTAGTATTTTGCGATGGCCTCCTGCACGCTCGCCTCAGAGACGACCACAGGCTCTATGTTCAAGCCTGTCATGAACTTAATGTCGTCCATGGCGAAGACGTTGGTCGGGTCAACCATCGCCAGCGTCAGCGTTGCGCCGACGCGCGAAAGAGGAAGGACGGAATATTTCTGCGCCACTTCCTGTGGGATGAGGCGTATGACGGATTCGTCTATATCGAAAAGCTCAAGATTGACGGACGGCACCCCGTATTGCCGGGAGAGGACTGCCGTAATCATGTCGTCAGATACCAGACCTAGCTTAACCAGGTTGAATCCCAGACGACCACCATGCTCTCGCTGGTAATCAAGAGCTTCCCGCAATTGCTGCGGGCTGAGAAGGTTTTCGCGGACGAGTATTTCGCCTAGTTTGGCTGACATTTATGAATTACCAAAGGTTATTAGCGAACACTGGTTCAAAGGCGGGCGGTTTAGAGAATTGCGGAGCGGCTGCAACGATGGCCGCACAACCTACGCGCATCTGCTATAACAAACGGCGCTAAACACCGTTGCGGCAAGTATATTACCGCTTAAACAGTGTTGTGTCAAGATGAGTTTTGCGGTCAAAATGACGCAGAAAAACCCCGGTGAAAAAGGTTCCACCGGGGCTTTTCTGAAAAAGGAGGGGCGAAAGTTATCCGCGACGGCGTGAGCCGCCGGTAGTACGCTGCGGCTGTACTTTCTCCTGAGTCCTTAAGTAATCAAGAGACTCCTTGGCCGAAGCCTTAAGGGGATGTGTGTCAGGTGCCTTATCTACAAAGCGCTGCAAATAGTTTGCGGCCTCCTGATATTTGCTCTTGTCACCAGTGGCAAAGAGTGCGAGGCCAGCGCCCAGCGTCGCATCCAGATTGTCCGGATTCGAGGCCAGAAGGGTCTGGAAGGCTTCGGCGGCTTTGGCCGGGTTATTGGCGTCGAAATAGACCTGTGCGGCATCCACTTGAGCTTTAAGCTTCTTTACCGGGTCAGTCTCGGCGGCAGCATATTCTTGCAGGGCCGCAAAAGCCTCATCCGCTTTTGAGGGGTCAACCTTGCTGGCGACGAATCTCATGGCTTCGGAACGGGCCAAGAGAGCCAAAAGCTTGTTGGCAACCTGATTCTTCTGCTGCTCGGCTGTGTCCCCTGCGGGCTGGGATTTAACCAAGGTCACGGCCTTGGAGCTTGCGTCTGCGGCCTCGCTCCAATCCTTTTTGGCAGAATCTCTGGCTGCTGTCTGTCCTGCCTCGTCCGAGATTTTCAGTGCGTCATTGTATCTTTGCACGCCGCGCTGTATGAGCGCGAAGGATTTATTAGTCAGGAGTGCGATTTGTTCCGGGTCAGCCGCCAAGCCCTCGTTGTAGCTGGCAATGGCTTCATCGTAGCGTTTGGCCTTGAGAGCTTCGTTCCCGGCCTTAAAGGTACGCCCGACTACTTCGTTAATTTTGACGTTCTTCTCGTTGCTTCTTTGAATCTCTTCGTTTTTACGTCGAAGTTCTTCAGCCTTGGCTTTATCCTCCGCGCTGGCTCCGGGGCCGCTCGCCGCCGCCATGCGAGCCTCCTCTTCGGTCGGACGGCTGCCGTCGCCAGCCTCGAGCAGGAAGCTAACCTGTTGTCCGGTGCTGACCTTTACCCCGGCAAAGTATTGAGGACGGAAACTCGGGGCGCTCGCCACGACAAGGTAAGTCCCTATGAAAGGAAGGCCGGCAAATACAAAGTTGCCCTTACTGTCGGTCTTGGTTTCGTATTTAGCTTTCATGTCCGTGCGGTAAATATCTATAATCGCACCGGGCACAGGGACGTTTTTACCGTCCGCTCCTTTCGTTACCACCACGCCGCGCATTTCTGCGACCTGCGCGGAGGCCATGACCGAGCCGAAGAGCAACACGGCGATAGCTGCAAGTGAAGTAAATAAGTGTTGACGACGCATCGAATGATTCCTCCAGAGTTGTAACAAGTCCCCTACATAGAAGACTTGACTAGGATGCCAAGCGGGAGAAATGGGTTGTGTTCGGCTATCCTGAAACGGCCTCACATTAGCGCTCAAGACATGCCGTGTCAAGCATATAGGATAGGGTCTGGCGCGCCCGCAGCCTCGAATGCTCTGAGCCTGAGCGCGCACGAATCGCAGCGACCGCAGGCTCGCTCATCTGCGCTGTAGCAAGACCATGTCAGAGCGAGCGGCGCGTTGAGCTTAAAGCCTTGTTGAACTATCTCGGATTTCAGCATGTGTATGACAGGTGTGACGATTTCTATGCGCGTTTCCGGGCGTGTGCCTCTGTCAACGACCTGTTGAAATGCTTCGTAAAATTCGGGCCGACAATCCGGGTAGCCGGAAGAGTCTTCGGCTACAGCGCCTATGTAGATTCTCTGAGCGCCCGTGACCTCGGCCCAGCTTACGGCGATTGAAAGCAGGTGTGCGTTACGAAAAGGGACGTAGCTTGTGGGTATCTCTCTGGATGAGAGATTAGCAGGGGTGACGGGAATAGCTTCGTCCGTCAGAGACGAGCCGCCTATACGGGCCAGATGCTCTATGGAGACGGCCAGCCGTCTCTGAACGTGATAAAAATCTGCTATCTCTTCAAAGGCGCGGCGCTCTCTTCCTTCGGTGCGCTGACCGTAAGAGACATGAAGAAAGGCAAGCTCTGCATTCTCTTCGCGGGCGATGGCGGCGGTGACGCAGGAGTCCATGCCGCCGGAAACCAGACAGACAGCAAGGCCGCCCGGCTCCGTCTCGTCAACCTGAGCGCCAGCCTGCTCAAGTGCGCTTTCGTCAAATCCGCCCATCAGACGCCGCGCGCCTCCGCTCCCCAAATCTGCTTGTGCATCTGTAGCTGCATGCGTACATTCAGCCCGCTAGACGAAACCCAATCGGCCAGCTCTTTCAGATTGACGGCGTCCCAGACAGGCGAGATAAGCACGGCCAGCGCTCGCCGCTCAAGGTCGTAGCGCTCTATCACGCGCCGCGCATATTCCCAATCCTCGCGCCCTGCTACTACGAATTTGACTTCGTCGCAATCGGCGCGCAGCCGCTCAAGGTTAGGCCAGTGGTTTCGCGCCTCCTCGCCGGAAGCGGGACACTTCACGTCGAGTATGATTTTAGCGCGCGGGTCTAAGCCCTCTGTGGAAACGTAGCCGCCCGTCTCTATCAGCACCTCGTAGCCTTCCTCGCAAAGCCGCTCTATAAGCTGGAAAGCCTCGCGCTGTGCAAGCGGCTCGCCGCCCGTGACCTCCACGAGTTGACAGCCGTAGGCGTGAACCTTCTCCAGCACCTCCTCAATCGTCATCTGCTCGCCGCCCTTGAAAGTGTACTCGCTGTCGCACCAGACGCAGCGCATGGGGCAGCCCGTCAGCCGCACAAACGAACATGGCCGGCCCGCGTGTGTTGACTCGCCCTGAATCGAGCGGAATATTTCAGTAACGCGAAGCATGATAAAAGCAGTGCAGAAGTCAGACTGCCGCAATGATGAATGGAAAGCAGAGCTGTCTTCAATTCATCATTCTGCATTCTGACTTCTGCATTGTCAAAAGCCTCCCTGTGCATTGTTTAGAGCATCTCAGTTGAGCGATGGGCCGGGGCTTAAACTTTAGAGAAGAAGGGTGTAAAGAGAGCCGTTCGTGATAGCATAGCCGGGCCGGAGAAGAGTTCAGGCAGGCTTCCCGAAGTCGAAATCCCCTGTGAAGAGAGCAGACCCACAAATCGAGAGACTCGTGGCCGAAGCGACAGCGCGCCTCATACAGCGTGCGGCTGATGCTCGTTCCCTGAAAGTCTCCGACCTTGCGCCGCGCGTGCGCAAGAGTCTGGACAAGTATCTCTTCTCAGGCGATGCGGAGGCTTCGGCAGAAGAGGTCACGGGCTTTGTTGACGCGCTTCACGCTGACGACCTCTGCTTGATAGTAGCCTGCGAGCGCGGCGACCAGTCCGCCTGGGGCGACCTTGTGGGGCGCTATGAATCTACGGTGCGCGCAGCCGCCAGAAGCACCGCTTCCAACGAGGACGCGGCGGAAGACCTTGCGCAATCCATCTGGGCGGAGCTGCACGGCCTGCGAGTACGCGAGGACGGGCAGCCTTCGGGCAAGATTGCTTACTATTCGGGGCGCGGGAGTCTGGGAGGCTGGCTGCGCGCGGTCGTGGGCCAACTGGCCGTAGACCAGCACCGCCGCCAGTCGCGGCTGGTTCAGACGGAAGAGGACGCGGATTTTGATAAGCTGGCGCAGGGCGCACACGTCGAAAGCGGTTTCAGCATCACGCACGCTTCACCCGACCCGGAGCACGCCTTCTCGGAAAGAAGCGCCGCGCACGATGTCGAAGAGGCGCTGGCCAGAGCCATGAGGGAGCTTGCGCCGGAAGACAGGCTGCTGGTGAAGCTATACTATTTCGACGGCCTCAAGCTTCGTGAAGCGGGGGCCGTGATGGGCGTGCATGAAGCGACCGCCAGCCGCCGTCTGACACGCATACACGGGGAAGTTCGTTCAAGGGTCGAAAGCATTTTGATGAAAGAGCACGGGTGGACGGAAGTCGAAACGACTCGCTCTTTGAGCGAGGCCGCGACGCATCTTGAGAGCGACCTTGAGCTGATGCTCACGAGCGAGAAGGCGAAAGGCGAGCAGAGAGCGCCGCAGAGCGAATAGGGGCTTGATAATGGAGGGCTGCAAGCAAAAGAGCAGCCGAGCGTTCTAGAAACAGACCGCGCGAAAGATTGAGGGGCAAGCGCGGGCACGCATGTTTTGATGAATCACGATTCCGACAAAGAGATGAACGTGTTGTTGCGCCGTCATGCGCGGCGCGGCGCTTCAGGTCTGGCAGATGCCAGCGCGAAACCCGAATCGCCGCACATGGACGCGGACGAGCTGAGCGCGTATGCGGAAGGCGCTCTTCCGGACGCGTCGCGCTCGCGCTACATGCTGCATCTGGCGGACTGTGATTCATGCCGAAAGATAGTCACGGAGCTTGTACTGTCGTCAGCCGTTGAAGCCGAAGAGCCCGGTACTGTAGCGCAGACCTTAGAGACGCCGTCTCGCTCGTGGCGTGAATGGTTTGCCGCTCTGCTATCGCCGCCGGTCTTGCGCTACGCAGCGCCTGTGCTGGCCCTTGTCGCCTTCGCTTCAATAATCTTCGTAGTCGTGACGCGCAACCGCGAAATCCCTTCTTTAGTTTCCCGAAAAGATGCGGAGACGGCAGAGCAGGCTCCGAACAGAGACGCGAAACAGAGTGAGCCACCGGCAAGCGCCGGAACTTCCAACAGCGCCAGTGCTAATCAGCCTGCTCCTGTGAGCGCAGGTACAGGCAACGCTGCGCCGGAAGCCGCAGGCCCCGCTTCACAGGCTCCGAGGGAAACGGGCACGACGACTACATCCACGCAGCCCGACGGATTGAGCGCATCCGATACGCGCAGAGGGGCGGACGCACCCGCGAACGCTCCGGCTCCGGCTACTGTTCAGGAGAGTGAGGTAAAGCAGACGCAGCCGCCAGCGCAGGCTGCCGCACCGGCTGATAAGTCCGTAGAAGCCGGGAAAGAGCGGGACAACTCAGGGTTCATAAATCAGAATAGACGTGAGAGCAACGACGCGACCTTTGGCGGCGCGCAAGCCGGGGCCGCTTCGGGAACCGGACGCAGGAGCCAGAGCAGGGAACCTGAGAACAGCAGCGCCGGGCTTGCCGCTACGACCGACAGCACCAACGAGGAGCGGCAGAAGAAGGAGGCGGCAAGGAGAGCGCCCGCGACGGTGGTCGGTCGCGCCCGGCGGGATACGGCTGGCGCTGACGAAGACTCTTCTCCGACGCGCACGGTCGCCGGAAAAAGATTTCGCCAACAGAACGGCGTTTGGGTGGATACCTCTTACAACTCTTCCCGCTCGGCCACTAGGGTCAGGCGCGGCTCGGAGCAGTACCGTGCGCTGGTGGCGGACGCGCCCATCATTGGCACAGTCTCAAGCTCACTCGGCGGCGATGTCATAGTCGTAGTCGGCGGCAGAGCCTATCACATCTATTAAAGACAGTTCTCGGTTTTCAGTTTTCAACAGGAAGACGAGTCTGCTTTTTACTGAAAACTGGAAACTGCTTTTGTGTTATAACTACCCGCGCAATTCCAAAGCTCCTACCGGCGAAGAGAAAGGAGAAACGTATGATCTTCCGCAGCCCCTTAGCGGAGATTGCGATTCCCGAAGGGTCGCTGACTGCGCTGATTCTGGAGAGCGCCCGGCGTTACGCCTACAAGGCCGCGCTGGTTGAAGGCTTAAGCGGGCGCACCCTGACTTATGGCGAGCTTGCGGAGAAGATAGAACGCGCCGCCGCAAGTCTTCATCGCAGAGATTTTGGAAAAGGCGACTGCCTGGCCATCTTCAGCCCCAACATCCCCGAATACGCCATAGCTTTTCATGCGGCATCTCACCTGGGCGGCGTCGTCACGACCATCAATCCGCTTTACACGGCCGAAGAGGTCGCACACCAGTTAAAGGACGCGGGCGCGAAGTATCTGGTGACGGTACCCGCGCTGCTGGACAAGGCGCTGGAAGCTGCGACTGAGACGAAGGTGGAGGAAATCTTCGTCTTCGGTGAAGCCGAAGGCGCAACTTCGTTCGACTCTCTGTTCGAACGGGACGAGCGCGTGCCGCCTGCTTCCATAAATCCGCGCGAAGACATCTGCGCGCTTCCGTTTTCTAGCGGGACAACCGGGCTGCCGAAGGGAGTCATGCTCACGCACCACAATCTGGTTTCGAACATGTGCCAGATGGAGCAGATGCGTCTCTTCGATGAGAGTGACAATCTGATTTGTGTCCTCCCGCTCTTTCACATCTACGGCCTGATGGTCATACTCAACCTTGGACTTTACAAGGGCTCAACCATAGTGACTGTGCCGCGCTTCGAGCTTGAGGATTTTCTACGGCTGTTGCAGGAATACCGTGTGACGTTCGCGCACGTTGTGCCGCCGATTATGCTCGCCCTATCGAAGCATCCGTCGGTGGGTAGCTACGACCTCTCAAATCTTCGCACAATCTTTTCCGGCGCTGCGCCACTTGGCGAAGCCATCACCGTGGCCTGCATCGAGCGGCTGAATTGCCGGGTCAGGCAGGGCTACGGCATGACGGAGGCTAGCCCGGCCACGCACTGCACGGGGAGCGACGAGGGAAATATAAAGCACGGCTCTGTGGGGGTGTGCGTGCCGAATACGGAGGCAAAGCTGGTTGACGTTGATACGGGCGAGGCGCTCGGTGTAGGAAAGCGCGGGGAGCTTTGGGTGCGCGGGCCGCAGGTGATGAAGGGCTATCACAACAAGCCGGACGCGACCAGAGCCACGATTGACGAAGATGGCTGGCTGCACACGGGCGACGTGGGCTACGTAGACGAGGGCGGCCATCTCTTTATAGTTGACCGGGTCAAGGAGTTGATTAAGTACAAGGGCTTTCAGGTTGCGCCCGCAGAGCTGGAAGCCATACTTCTCTCGCACCCGGCCATAGCTGACGCCGCAGTCATTCCGAGCCCGGACGAGGAAGCAGGCGAAGTCCCAAAGGCTTTCGTGGTGCTCAAGGGCGAAGTCTCGCCCGATGAGATTAAGGAGTTCGTGGCCGAGCGCGTCGCGCCGCACAAGAAGATTCGACGCCTTGAGATAATAGACCAGATTCCCAAAACCGCTTCCGGCAAAATCCTGCGCCGCGTCCTCAAGGAACGGGAACGGGCTCAGGCCGACGCTAACAATTAAAGCTCAAGAGGGACGAGAGATGATTGAGAGACAGAGAAACGCCCGCACGCTTCTGACGACGCTTGTTATTATCGCTCTTGTAGCCTGCTCTTTATCCGTCAACACGCCCTTTGCTCAGGCACAGGGAAGAAGACGAAGGCCACCGAACAATGCCGGGTCGCAAACCGGGCCGTTCAATAGAACCGTGCAGAGCATCGTGCGCGAGATTGACGCCCGCAACATAGAGAGGACTATACGCAGGCTGGTTTCGTTCGGCACGCGCAACACGCTCTCCGCTCAGGACAATCCCACGCGCGGCATAGGAGCGGCGCGAGACTGGCTCTATCAAGAGTTTCAAAACATAGCCGCGCAGGCGGGCGGTCGCATGACCGTCGAAAAGCAGTCCTACACGCAGGAGGCAAATCCGCCTCCGCGCGGTCGCGTCCTGAAGCCTACAGTGATAACGAACGTCGTGGCGACGCTTAGAGGCACACAGCCCGCATCGCAGGGGCGCGTTTACGTCGTCAGTGGCCATTATGATTCCATGTGCACCAGCCCGATAGATGCTGAGTGTGACGCGCCGGGCGCAAACGACGACGCCTCGGGCACGGCGGCTGTGCTTGAGATGGCGCGGGTGATGTCGAAGTACAACTTCGACGCGACGATTGTCTTCATGGCCGTGGCGGGCGAGGAGCAGGGACTTCTGGGCTCAACCTACTTTGCCGAGCAGGCCAAGAAGAACAACATGGACATAGCGGCCATGTTCACCAACGACATCATAGGCAATAGCTTGGGCGGAAACGGCGTGCGCGACCGCAACACCGTCAGAGTCTTTTCCGAGGGCGTGCCGTCGAACGAGACGGAGCAGGAAGCGAACGTCAGGCGCGGCGTCGGCGGCGAGAATGATTCCGCCTCGCGCCAGCTTGCTCGCTTCATCAAGGAGGCCGCCACGGCTTACGTTCCTTCCATGAACGTGATGATGGTTTATCGCCGCGACCGGTACTTGAGAGGCGGCGACCACATACCGTTTCTTGAGCGCGGTTTCGCGGCCGTGCGATTTACGGAGCCGAACGAGGACTACACTCACCAGCATCAGAACGTGCGCGTGGAGAACGGCATACGCTACGGCGACCTGCCGGAGTTCGTGGACTTCGGCTACATAGCTCAGGTGGCGCGCGTGAACGCCGTCAGCCTTGCGCTGCTGGCGCTCGCGCCCGCGCGGCCCAAGAACGTCGCCATAGTCACGGCGCGTCTGACCAACGACACGGATTTGAAGTGGGATGCCAACACGGAGCCAGACCTTGCGGGCTACGAAATCGTCTGGCGTGACACGACCTCGCCCGTCTGGACGAACTCGCGCACGGTGGGAAACGTCACAAACTTCACTATGAAGGGAATGTCCAAGGATAACTACTTTTTCGGCGTGCGCGCCGTGGACGGGGACGGAAACCGTAGCCCCGTCAGCTATCCGAAGCCCGTCAGATAAAGCAAGGCATGAACCACTAAATCACAAGAAACAGCACGGAAGCTGAATAAAGCTTTCGTGCTGTTTCTTGTGATTTAATGGTTTAACTCCGCGCTCAAAAAATTCAACCTTCCGGGGCGCGCGTGCGTCTAAACTGTCGGCGCTGGAAAAGCAGTTACCTGATTCCCGGCGTTGAACAGTTTCTTTCAGAAATAGACCCTAAAATTGGTGATTATATGAGCAGTCTTAAAAATCTTTCTCTGCTTTCTACGGCTCGGAGGGCCTCTGCGCTCTGTGCCGTGCTGGCGCTCCTGCTGCCCTTGTTCGGCCCCTTTTCAGCGACCGCGCAGAAGCAGCAATCGCAGAAAAGTGGGTCGCGGCTGGCTGAAGACCAGAGGATTCTGCACGTGCTGAATCGGCTGGGTTTCGGCGCGCGTCCGGGCGACGTGGAGCGGGTGCGTGCAATGGGGCTTGAGCGTTACATAGAAGAGCAGCTTTACCCTGAGAAGATTGCTGACGCGGGCGCGGAGGCAAAGCTGCAAAGGCTCGATTCGCTGCGTATGTCCACGCCCGAGCTTTACGCAAAGTACCCGCAGCCGAACCAGCTCCTTCGCCGTATGCAGAGAGAGGGAAAGCTGCCGCCCGAGCTGGCGGCAGCCGTCGAAGAGCGTATGAGGAGCAACCAGCCGAACATGCCTGCCCAGTCGGTGCAGAGTAATAGCGGCGCGATGGCCGCTCAGAATAATGATGCGGCAGGCGAGGGCGGTCGTGATAACCAGTACCGCAGAGCGATTCGTGATTATTACCTTCAGAACGGGCTGCGCTCGCCGCAGCAGTTGGTGGCCGAGCTACAGGCTTCGCGCATCCTTCGCGCCGTCTACAGCGAGCGACAGTTGCAGGAGGTGATGGTTGATTTCTGGGAGAATCACTTCAACGTCTTCGCCGCCAAGGGGGCCGACAGGTGGCTGCTTGTCTCCTACGACCGGGACACGATTCGCCCGAACACCTTTAGCAAGTTCAAAGACCTGCTCGTCGCCACGGCTCAAAGCCCCGCGATGCTCTTCTATCTGGATAACTTTCAGAGCGCCAGCCCGAATGCTCAGCAACGCAGACGACCTTTGCTTGACGGGCCGATGCGCGCCCGTCGCCAGAATCAGCAGGGGATGCCGGACGCTCAACAGCCTAGACCGCAACAGCAGCAGCAGAGACAGCGCCGTGGCATCAACGAGAACTACGCGCGGGAGCTGATGGAGCTTCACACGCTGGGCGTGGAGGGCGGCTACACGCAGAGGGATGTGCAGGAGGTTGCGCGCTGCTTCACGGGCTGGACTATACGCGCACCGCGCGGCGCGGGCGGCGCAGACTCGGACGCAGGAACCTTCTTCTTCAACGAGCGCATGCACGACGACGGCGAGAAGGTTGTGCTGGGCCAGAAGATTCCCGCAGGAGGCGGGATGCGCGACGGCCTGATGGTGCTGGAGATTCTTGCGCGCCATCCGTCCACGGCAAAGTTTATAGCGACAAAGCTCGCGCGCCGCTTCGTGATGGATGACCCGTCGCCTGAACTCATAGCTCGAATCAGCGCCGCCTACACGAAGAGCGACGGCTCTATCAGAGAGACGCTGCGCGCCGTCATCACTTCGCCGGAGTTCAACTCGCAGGCGGCATATCGCGCGAAAATCAAGACGCCGTTCGAGCTTGCCATCAGCGCCATACGCACGCTCGGCGGCGAAACCAACGGCGGCCCCGCGATTCATCAATGGATAGCGCGCATGGGCGAGCCGCTCTACATGTATCAGGCTCCTACCGGCTATCCTGACACAGCAGAGGATTGGGTCAACACGGGCTCGCTCTTGGAAAGAATGAACTTCGCGCTCGCTCTCGCATCCAACCGGATTCCGGGCACGCGCGTAGACCTCTCTCGCTTCGCGGGCGAGGCAGCGCAGGCTGGAGTAAGCGGCGGCGCGATTGATAAAGCGAGAGTCATGGAGCGCTTCATAGGCGTTATCTTAAACGGAGAAATTTCGCCGCAGACCAAACTTACGCTGACCGGCCAGTTGAACGCGCCGCTTCCGGCTCCTTCAGGCCCGCCCGCGCAGGCTGCGGATTTCGAAGGCGCGCAAGACGATATGGCCCGGCGCGGCGGCAGAGGCCAGAGACAGATGGCGCGCGCAGACACGGGCCGCGTCGTCGGCAACCCAGAAGTCGTCAAGATAGCCGGTCTAATCTTGGGCTCTCCAGAATTTCAGAGACAGTAAAGGGAAGTATATGAATCGCAGGTTTTTCTTGAAGTCGGGCGGAGTGGCGCTCGCAAGTATAGGGATAATGAGTGTCGCGCCCTCTTTTCTTGAGCGGGTGGCGCAGGCTCAAAACGTGACGGGCGGGCGGCGCAAGACGTTGATTGCCATCTTCCAGCGCGGAGCCGTTGACGGCCTGAACATGGTCGTGCCTTACGGTGAAAAGGAATATTACGAGCTGCGTCCTTCGCTGGCGATTGCAAAGCCGCAGGCGGGCAACAGAGATGCGGCGATAGACCTAGACGGTTTCTTTGGCCTTCATCCTTCGCTCTCATCCTTTAAGCCGCTCTGGGACTCTAAGCGGCTGGCGATTGTGGATGCCGTGGGCTCGCCCGATAACACTCGCTCGCACTTCGACGCGCAGGATTACATGGAGTCGGCCACGCCCGGCGTCAAATCTACACGGGACGGCTGGCTCAATCGCTTCCTTCAGTCCAAGCCGGACGAGCGGGCTACGCCTTTCCGTGCCGTCTCCATGACGCAGAACCTTCCGCGAGTTCTTCAGGGTCGCGCCAATGCTTTGGCAATCTCTAACCTTGCGGACTTCACGATTCGCGCGGGCGCGTACTCGCAGAGCGTGCAGGGCGGCTTTGAGAGCATTTATGAGAAGAGCGTGCGGGACGTGCTCGGCGGAACCGGGCGCGAAACCTTCGAGGCAGTCAACTATCTGAAGAAGGTGAACCCGGCGCAGTACAGGCCGGAGAACGGCGCGCAGTATCCGCGCGGCGCATACGGCACCGCGCTTCTACAGATTGCGCAGTTGATAAAAGCGGGCGTCGGCCTTGAAGTCGCCTTCACGGATGTAGGCGGCTGGGACACTCACGTCAATCAGGGCGGGGCGCGCGGCCAGTTGGCGTTTCGCCTGACGGACTTTGCCGCAGGCATCAGCGCGCTCGTCACAGACTTAGGCAAGCGCATGGACGACGTTCTCATACTCACCATGTCGGAGTTCGGCCGCACGGCGCGCGAGAACGGGAATCGCGGAACCGACCACGGCCACGCCAACGCCATGTTCGTCATAGGGAATCAGGTGCGCGGCGGGCGCGTCTACGGAGAATGGCCCGGGCTCAAATCGGATAAGCTCTATGAAGGGCGCGACCTTGCGCTGACGACAGACTTCCGCGATGTCTTTGGCGAGATAGCGTCAAAACATCTTGGCAACACGAACCTGCAAACCGTCTTCCCCGGCTACGGCCTGAACGGGTCGAAGTTTCGCGGCCTGCTCGGATAGGAATGAAATGGGTGACGGGTGTCAGGTGCCGGGTGCCGGGGAAGAAAGAGAACTTGATTTTCTTTTACCCGAAACCCGGCACCTGACACCTGTCACCCGCTTTCCCCTTCTCTCATAATCAAAGCCTGCTGGCCTTTCTCACGCCTAATCCTTATTATTCTTCAACAAGAAAATTGCGCGAGCGCTCATTCCAGATTCCGAAGGGGATTTGCTATATGGCTTTCAGACCGCATGACATTTTTCGCAGGGGCGCAGCCGTGTTCACAGCTATTGCCGCGCTGCTTTTCACTGGACTTTACCCCGGCCAGCAGGCGCAACAGGCCCAGCCGCAGCCCGCCAGCTTTTCACCGCAGCTTCTTTTGAAGTTGAAGCGCATACAGCAGGCCGCGCTCACAAGCGACTACGCGCTACGGCAGGTGAGCCACCTCTCCAACAACATTGGGCCGAGACTGAGCGGGTCGGCGCAGGCCGAAGCCGCCGTTCAGTACGTGGCGGGAGAGATGCGCCGTCTGGGCTGTCAGGTGACGCTTGAGAAGGTGATGGTGCCGCACTGGGTGCGGGGCGAAGAGCAGGCCGCGCTCGTCAGTTGGCCGGGACAGGCCAGAGGGACTACGCAGAAGATTGTGCTGACCGCTCTCGGCGGCAGTGTCGCCACGCCGCCCGGAGGGATGGCGTCGGAGGTTGTCGTCGTCAACAGCTTCGATGAACTGAATGCACTGGGACGCCAGAGGGTGGCGGGAAAGATAGTCCTCTTCAACGTGAAGTTCGATGACCGCATGGCCAAGCAGGGCTACGGCGAAGAGGCTTATGGACAGGCGGTAGTCTACAGGGGACGCGGCCCCAGCGCGGCCGCTCGTCTAGGCGCTGTGGCTGCGCTGATACGCTCGGTGGGCGGCGCGCAATATAGGCTGCCGCACACGGGCTCCACGCGCTACGCTGCCGACGCGCCGCAAATCCCCGCCGCAGCCGTCGCCGCCGAAGACGCAGACCTGATAGCTAGTCTTGCTTCGCAAGGGCCGGTCAGCATGCGGCTGCTGCTCACGCCCAAGACTCTGCCGGATGCCGTGAGCTACAACGTGATAGCCGATTACAGGGGAATAGAGCGCCCCGAAGAGATAGTGATAGTCTCGGGCCATCTGGATTCGTGGGACTTGGGAACGGGCGCGATTGACGATGCTTCCGGCGTGGCCGTTGCGATGCAGGCTATTCAACTGCTCAGGCAGCTAAGGCTTCACCCGCGCAGAACGATACGCATGGTCGCGTGGATGAATGAAGAGAACGGGCTGGCGGGAGGCCGCGCTTATGTCAAGGACTACGAGGCGCAGCTAAAGAACCACATCGCGGCGATAGAGATGGACAGGGGCGCGGGCCACCCGCTCGGCTATGCCGCCAAGACGAGTGCAGCCGCGCTTGAGATGCTGGCCCCGGTTTCTACCATTCTGGCAAGCTCTGGCTCCGGCCTCGCGCGCCGCGAAGAAGAGTCGCCAGAAGCCGACATCACGCCACTTTCGCTCGCCGGTGTCCCGGCCTTCGGGCTCTGGCAGGATGCGCGCACCTACTTCGACTATCACCACACCTCGGCCGATACCTTCGACAAAGTTGTGCCTGAGGAACTGGCGGAGAACGCAGCCGTCATGGCCGTTCTGGCCTACGCGCTCGCGGACACTCCGCAACCTATTCCTAGATAATGCAGAAGGAACTGATTCTTTGATTCGTCGGTTCCTTGAATCAAAGAATCAATTCCTTCTGCCTTGCCTTTTATATGTTTCCGACGATTCTTCGTTATGATTCTCTGCCTTCTACGAATACGGAGGCGGCGCGTGCGGCGGGGATGGGCGCGCAGGAAGGGCTTTGCGTTATCTCTCGTGAGCAGACTGCCGGGCGCGGGCGGCGCGAGAGAGAATGGATTTCGCCACTGGACGCTGGGCTCTACTTCAGCATTGTGCTGCGCCCGAAGATGGAGCAGAAGCACTGGCCACTGCTGACGCTGATGGCCTCTCTCTCTGTTCACGATGCGCTCTTGGAAGCCTGCTCTCTTGAGACGGACATCAAGTGGCCGAACGACGTTTATGCGGGAGAGCGAAAGCTCTGCGGCATACTGGCCGAGACGGTCGAGTCAGACGCGGGAAGGGCAGTCATAATCGGAATCGGCATTAACCTGAACGACCGGGCATTTCCTGAAGAGCTGAAAACCGTGGCGACTTCGGTTGAAGCCGAGTCGGGCCGCGAGGTTGACCGCGAGCGTTTGATTGAATCGCTCGTCGCCTCGCTCCTGAAGAAATATGAGGCGCTTCAGGGGCCGGGGGGCGCTCGTCTTATACTGGGCGAGTGGTCTGCGCGCTCGTCTTACGCCGTTGATAAGCCTGTGCGAGTGGAGCTATCGGATGAGATTATCGAAGGCGTGACGCGCGGGCTTGAACCCGACGGCGCTTTGCGTGTAGAAACAGTTGCGGGCGACATAAAGCTAGTGCGCGCAGGAGATGTCTGGGCGCTGAGGGCGGACTTAAAGAGAGCCGAGGATGAGAAGCCAAAAGCCTAAGCGCATAATCCTGACCACCTACGGCTCGCTCGGAGACCTTCATCCTTACATAGCGCTCGCGCTTGAGCTGAAGCGGCGCGGCCACAGTCCCGTCATAGCGACCAGCCCTGTCTTCAGAGAGAAGGTGGAGCCGCACGGCATAGAGTTTCATCCGACCCGGCCCGATTTCCCTTCGCCCGAAGAGCATCCGGAGTTGATGAAGGAGTTGACGCGTCGCGCCATGGACGCGCGCACGGGCTCGGAGTTCGTCACGCGGGAGCTGTTCGCGGCGCACGTGCGCGAGAGCTACGCGGATTTGACGCAGGCAGTCGAAGGCGCAGACCTTCTCGTCACCCACCCGATTACTTTCGCCGGCCCGCTAGTGGCGCAGGTGACGGGCATACGCTGGGCGTCAAGCATCCTTTCTCCCTTAATCTTCTTCTCGGCCTACGACACGCTCATCCCGCCGCACCTCGCGGGGATGGCAAAGCTCTTCTCATACATCCCCGTGCCGCTCAATCGAGTGATGCAATCCGTGGCCAAGCGCGCCATCAAGCCGTGGTTCGAGCCGGTCGAGAGTCTTCGCAAAGAACTCGGCCTGCTGTACAGGGGGATTCCTGTCTTCGAGGGACAGCATTCGCCCGAGATGGTGCTGGCCATGTTCTCTAAGGTGCTGGCCGAGCCGCAGCCGGACTGGCCGCCCAACACTCACGTCACGGGCTTCTGCTTTTACGATAAGCTTGAGGCCAATGATGAACCGGCAGAGCTTCAGCCCGAGCTTGAAGATTTTCTTCGGAAGGGAAAGCCCCCGATTCTCTTCACGCTTGGTTCATCGGCTGTCTGGAACGCTGAAAGCTTCTATCAGGAGAGCGTGGAGGCGGCTGCCGGTCTGGGCGAGCGCGCAGTGCTGCTTATAGGCCCGGAGGACAATCGCCCGCAGAATCTTCCCGAAGGCTGCGCCGCTTTTGAATACGCTCCCTACGGCGAGATTATGCCGCGCGTAAAACTGGTGGTTCATCAGGGAGGCGTCGGCACGACAGCTCAAGCCCTGCGTGCAGGAAAGCCCGCTCTCTTTGTGCCGTTCAGTCATGACCAGCCGGACAACGCGTGGCGCGTCATGCAACTGGGAATCGCACGCATGTTGACGCGCAAGCAATACAAGGCTCCGCGCGTCGCAAGAGAGCTGAAAGCCCTGTTGTCAGACCCGGAAGTTGCGCGCCGGGCCGAAGAAGTTGGCGCTCTGGTCAGGCAGGAAGACGGCGCGGCCCGCGCTTCCGAGTTGATAGAAATGATGCTCGCTAAAGATTCCGCGCCGCGAAACGAAAGGGAAGAGCCCGCTTATGCTTCTGGCGATTGATGTCGGCAACACCAATACTTCGCTCGGCGTGTACGACAAGGAGCGTCTGCTTACGCACTGGCGGCTGACTACGGCGCGAGAGCGAACCGTGGACGAGTACGGCGTGCATGCTCGCAACCTCTTCCAGCTTGCGGGGCTGGATTTCAAAGCCATCACGGCAATCGCCATAGCCTCCGTCGTGCCGCCGCTCAATTTCACGCTGCGGCGCATGGCCGAGAGCTACTTTCATCACGCGCCGCTCTTCGTAGACCACACGACCGATACAGGCGTGCCCATACTCTACGACCCGCCGTCGGACGTGGGCGCAGACCGAATAGTAGACGCCGTTGCAGCCATACATAAGTACGGCTCCCCGTGCATCATAGTTGACTTCGGGACGGCCACGACCTTTGACGCCATCAACGAGCGCGGCGAATACTTGGGCGGAGTCATCACGCCGGGCATCACCATCTCTTCGGACGCGCTCTTTGCGCGCACGGCCAAGCTGCCGCGCGTAGAGATTAAGCGCCCCGCTTCCGTCATAGGCTCCACCACCATAGGCTCCATGCAATCCGGCCTCTACTACGGCTACGCAGGGCTGGTGGACGGCATCCTGAAGAGGATGAGAGAAGAGCTTGGGGCGACTGTTCGCATCGTAGCCACGGGCGGCCTGGCGCCGCTCATAGCAAGCGGCTCCGAATACATCAAAGAGATTGACGACAACCTCACGCTGGACGGCCTCAGACTGGTTTACGAGAGACAGAAAAAGCAGTGACGAGTTATGAGTGGCAAGATAAGACATCTTCCGCCCTCGGCGCTCGTCACCTGTCACTGGCCACCGCTTTTATGAACTATTTCAACTACTTTACGGAAATCGAGGACACGTTTATACGCCGCAGGGGGCGCAGTCTGCTGCTGAGTCCTATGGACTGGGCGCTGATTGAGAGCTGGAAGGAGATGGGCGTTCCGCTTCACGTGGCTCTGCGAGGCATCGAGCAGGCATTCGATTCCTACGAATCAAAGCCGCGCAAGCGAACGGTCAAGACTCTCTTCTATTGTCAGGAGGAGGTCGAAGCACAGTTCGCGGAGTGGCTCGAATCACAACTCGGCGCGACGGACGCCGCATCGAACGGCGAAGACGGGCAGGAAGTCGAGGAGTCGGACGAGCGCCTGCCTTTTCCGCGCAGCATCATCCTTGAGCACATGGCAGGCGCTCGTCTCTCGCTCATAAATATCTGCCGTGAGAGAAAGCGCAAAGACGCTCTCTTCGACGCGCTAGGGCGCACGGCTGCGCGGCTGGAAGAGCTTGAAAAGGATTTCTCTCACGCGCGTCGCCCCGATGCGGAAAGGCTCGAAAGCGACCTGACCAGTCTGGAAAAGAGTCTGGACGACGCGGTTCTACAAAGCATGTCCGCGAGCGAGCTGGAAAAGGCTCGCTCGGAAACGGAAGAGCAGCTACAGCCCTACAAGAACCGCATGGAGAGCGCCACGTACCAGCAGACATTCGACAATCTTCTTCTCAAACGACTGCGCGAACAACACGGTCTGCCCCGCCTCAGCCTCTTCTATCTCTAATCTGGTATCATTGCCGGGCGATGAGTGATAAATCCAGACGACGACGCCGGGAGCCTCTGCACGAGCCGGAGCTTGAGGTGCGCATAGAGCGCATCCTGCCCGGAGGCATGGGGCTGGCGCACGCCGCAGGAAGAACCCTGCTGGTGGCCCTTGCCGCGCCCGGCGACCTCGTGCGCGCGCGGATTGAGAGCGTGCGAGGTCGCGTCGCGTTCGCTTCCATAGTTGAAGTTCTGGAGCCCTCGCCCGTTCGCGTAGAGCCGCCCTGCCCCTATTTCGGACGCTGCGGCGGCTGCGACTTTCAACAGATGGATTATCGCGCCCAGTTGGAATCTAAAGTCGAGATTATACGCGACTGCCTGAGACGCATCGCGCGCATAGAGCCCGGCGAGATTCCCATCACGCCAAGCCCGCTTGAGTGGCGCTACCGTGCGCGCGCGCAGTGGCAACACGACGACGCCCGCCATCGCATCGGCTATTACGAGCGCGGCTCGCATCGCGTCTGCGACGTAGCGGAGTGTCCCGTGCTAGTCCCCGAGCTTCAATCCACGCTCTCAGGCTTACGCGAGCAAATGAGCGAAGGCTCTCTGCCGCCCCGGTCGGAAGACTTTCAGGCAGTGGCGGGCGACGAAGGCGTGTCGCTCTCTCCCACTCTGAGCGGCGAAGAGCCACTGGAAGCCAGCCGCGTCATCCTTGAGCATCGTTACCGTTTCAGCGCCGAAGGCTTTTTCCAGATTAACCAGTCGCTTCTGCCGTCGCTGGTAGCGCACGCTCTGGACGACGCGCGTGGAGGCACGGCTATTGACCTCTATTGCGGCGTGGGGCTTTTCACTCTTCCTCTGGCGCGGCGCTTCAATCAGGTAATAGGCGTGGAAGGAAACCCCTCCGCCGCAGCTTATGCACGCCGGAATCTGCTGAACGCGGAGCTTCGGAACTCGCAGGTAGAGTGCGCGGGCGTCGGCACATGGTTGAATGAGAACGCTCATCATCACGCGCCGGTTGACCTCGTACTGCTAGACCCGCCGCGCACGGGGCTTGAAGAAGGAGCGGCCCAAGGCATCCTTGCCCTACGTCCGAGACGCATCACCTACGTCTCATGCGACCCCGCCACCCTAGCACGCGACCTGCGGGAAATAGTCGCTGGCGGCTACACGCCAGAGAGCCTCGCCGCCTTCGACATGTTCCCTCAGACACATCACGTAGAAACGGTAGTCAGGCTCAGCCATACGCTTGCCGGATAATCTATCGCTCGCAGGCGGTTCCGGAATAATTTGAGATGACAATGTAAAAGTTTTTCTTGTATGATTCCGGCCTCTCCTCCCCGGTCTTTAAAATCTTGCCCTGATTGCAAAGGACGCCTCTGAGCAATGAAAAAATTTGCATCTCTCTTTTTCCTCTACGTAATTGTCTCTGCCTCTCTGACTGCTCGGGCTCAGACGCCTTCTCCCGCGCCTACGCCGACTCGGCAGCAAGGAGTTCAGCCCGCCGATGAAGATTCCGTAGTTCGCATCACTACAAATCTGGTACAGATTGACGCGGTGGTGACCGACAGCAAGGGGCGCTTGGTCACAAACCTCGGAGCGGAAGATTTCGAGGTGCTGGTCAACGGCAAGCCGCAGAAGATAACAAACTTCTCTCTGGTGACGAACGAAGTGCAGACCGCAGGGCAGCCCGTGGCCGGGGCGACAAGAACGGACAGGAGCCGCGTGCCGGTTCCGCCCGCAGTGATTCGCCCGGAACAGGTCAGGAGGACGATAGCGCTCGTCGTAGACGACCTGACGTTATCCTTTGAAAGTATGAATCAGGTGAGGCAGGCTCTGAAAAGGTTTGTTGATGAGCAGATGCAGCCCGGTGATTTAGTAGCCATAGTGCGCGTGAGCGCGGGCGTGGGCGCTTTGCAGCAGTTCACCTTCAACAAGCAGCAGCTTTACGCCGCCATAGAGAACATCAAGTATAACCCTCTAGTCGGTCGCCTGCGCTCATTCGAGCCGGGCGGCGACGTGGCTGCCGGGATGGAGCCTCGCACCAGAATGCCTACCGATAGTCAGGACAGAGGGATTGTAAGACCCGAGAGCCCTGAAAAATTTCGTGACGACACGCTGGCCAGAGCTTCGCTGGGCGTTACGAGCTATGTCGTCAGTGGGATGCGAGACTTGCCGGGCCGTAAGGCCGTGCTGCTCTTGTCGGAAGGCTATTTCCTAGTTGACTCGGACGAGCCGGGCAAGGGCCAGCTTGTACGCCGGGCTATAGAACGTCTGATTGACAGCTCCAGCCGGGCGGGAGTCGTCGTCTACACCATGGACGCCAGAGGACTCGTCGCGGAAGGGATGACTCCGTCTGAAGCCCAGAACGTAGCGAACCTAGGGGTCAATGAGATTCAGGGAGTGATGAGAACCAACCGCGAGAAGCTGATGGGCCCGCAGGACGGACTGAGATACATAGCGGAGCGCACGGGCGGCTTTGCCATTTATAACAGCAACGACCTCGGCGGAGGCATCAGAAGGACTCTGGACGACCAGAAGAGTTATTACCTGATAGGCTTTCAGCCCGACGCCTCGGCATTCGACGCGTCCAAAGTCCGCTTTAATCACCTTACGGTCAGGGTCAAAGGCCCCGGCCTGAAGGTTCGCTACAGAAGCGGCTTCCTAGGGATTACGGACGAAGAGGTAAGGCCCATAGCAAATAGCCCGGAGCGGCAGATTATGCGTGCGCTGGCTTCGCCCTTCGCTTCCGACGACATCAACCTGCGGCTCACGGCGCTTTTCGGAAACGACGCTGCGGCGGGCTCCTTCGTGCGCTCCCTCGTTCACATCTCTACCGAGGGACTGACCTTTACCCGGAAGCCGGACGGGATGCGCGAGGCTGTGATTAACGTCGTGGCCTACACTTTCAACGAAAGCGGGGCCGTTATTTCTTCGGTCGGTGAGACGCACACCGTCACGCTCTCCGATAAGCTTTATGACAGGGCGCTACAGAGCGGGCTGGTCTACTCGCTCAACGTTCCCATCAAAAAGTCCGGCGCATACCAGTTGCGCGTAGCCGTGCGCGACGACAAATCGGCAAAGGTAGGCTCGGCCAGCCAGTTCATCAACGTGCCGGACGTAGGTAAAGATAAGCTTGCGCTATCCGGCATAGCCCTGAGCGGCTTCGACCCTGTGGCAGCGACAAACAGCGCGGGCGTTACCGGCGCTGCCTCCGGCGGCGAGACTGCAAGCATGCTGACGCAGGCGGCCATGCGCCGCTTCCGCGCGGGACAGGTCATGCAGTTTGCCTACGTCATCTTCAACGCGAAGGCGGACAAAGGCAGAAGCCTGCCGCAACTGGTGACCCAGATAAGGCTCTACCGCGACGGCAAAGAGATTTTCGCGGGCCGCGAGACGCCCTATGAAGCCAGAAGCCAAGCGGACATGGAGCGGCTCGTAGCCGGAGGCAGCCTGCAACTCGGAGGGCTACAGCCGGGCGAGTACGCGCTACAGGTAATCGTCACAGACCTTCGCGCAGAGACAAAAAATCGCACGGCGATTAACTGGATAGATTTCGAGGTAGTTAAATAAAGAGGGGAAGCACCCGCCTGCTTCCCCTCCGCATTGCCATAATTAAATCACGGCTTCCCGAACTTTTGTAGAGACAATCCACACGGGCCGAGTCTATAATCCCGGTTCACCTCATCACGCGTCGAACAGAATCTAAGCTATCCGAATCTGAAGAGTATGTACGGGCTACGGCGCGAGCGCTTGGCCCGCCTGTCCGTTAGCGACTGATGTGCGCTCGACCTCTCGTGCGACCGTTTGCGGCGAATCCTCTAGCCTTGCTCGCGGTCTGCTTTGCGTGCGGCATCGCGGCTTCGCGGTTGTCAGCCGCCTCGCTCAGAGCTTCTTTAATCTCCTGCATAATCGCCTCGCTGCTCACGCTGTCCCTCTTCGTGCTGAGAAGGGAAGCTTTTATCGTAGCCTTTCTGGCGCTGAGCTTCTTCTCTGCGGGCGCTACGCTTGCGGCAATAGAGCAGAGCCGGATTGAGCTGGAGCGCTTGCAGCGTCTGTATGACGATGGAGTTATAGGCTCCGGCGAGCCGGTAGAGCTGACTGGCTCGCTGATGCTTGCGCCCGAGCAATCGCCCGACGGCTTTTATCTAACTCTGCGCGTCGAGCGCATTAGATTCAAAGGGACGGAACGCGTGGCGAAGGGCGTCGTGTGGCTGTTTGCTCCCGCGAGCGACCTGTCAGCCGGAGCGGAGTATCAGGAGCTTGAGCTGAGATACGGGGCGCGAATCTCAGTGATGGTTGCGCTCCGCCGCGCCGAGAGCTTTCGCAATCCGGGCGTCTCTTCCTTCACGGAATATCTGGAGCGGCGCGGCTATGACGCGACCGGGACTATCAAAAGCCCTCTGCTCATTGAGCGGCTGGAGGACGAGCGAGTCTTTCTGCCTCTCGCATGGCTTTACGGCTGGCGCGAGCGACTGCTCGTGATGATTGACGAGAGGTTTAACGTGGAGACGGCGGGCGTGCTCAAGGCCGCGCTTCTGGGCAACCGGCTCTATCTTTCGCGCCCGACAGCCGAGCGCTTTCGTCAGGGCGGAACCTTTCACATACTCGTCATAAGCGGCCTGCACATAAGCTTCATCGGCGGGCTGGTCTTTCTCATCATCAGGCGAGTCATCGGGCGCAGGTCTTTACAGTTTGCCGTCTCGATTCTGTTTCTGTGGGCATACGCGCTAGCTGTCGGAGCGGAAAGCTCTGTCGTTCGCGCCAGCCTCATGTTCACGGTCGTAGCGCTCGCGCCCCTTTTTCATCGCCGCGCAAGGTCAATGAATGCGCTTGCCTTTGCCGCGCTCGTGCTGCTCATACGACGGCCCGTGGAACTCTTCGACCCTTCGTTCCAACTGACCTTCCTATCAGTGCTGGCGATAGTTGGGCTGGGCTGGCCGCTTCTGAAGAAACTAGAAGAGATTGGACGGTGGCGGCCCACGCGCGCGACCCCGCACCCGCCTGTCTGCCCGCGCATCATCCGAAGGCTAAGCGAAGCGCTGTACTGGAGCGAGCGAGATTGGAAGAGCGAGATGGAGCAGTCCGTCTACAGCTACGGGCTCTGGAAGACGGGGCTAGCCGCAAAGCTTGAGCGCTGGCGAGTTCAGCGCCTGCTGCGTTACGGCTTCGGAGCGCTGGTCGTATCAACGTGCGTGCAGGTTGTGCTGCTGCCCCTGCTGGTTCTCTACTTTCATCGCCTGCCGGTAGCCGCGCCTCTGTTGAACATAGGCGTCGGAGCCTTGATGACCGCGCTGGCTCTTGTCTCTCTCATGGCTCTAAGCTTGGGCCAGTTGAGCGCGTCGCTGGCAGCGCCCCTTGTCTGGACAGCCGAGCACCTGAACTGGCTCATGGTGCATAGCGTTGACCCTTTCGTGAGCCTACGCTTGGCGTCTGTGCGCCTGCCCGAATATAGCGGCTGGGCTTCGGCTGTTTATGCTCTTTACTACCTGCCGCTTTCGGCTCTGGCCCTGCTGCTCTCGCGCTGGCGTCCGCTTCATATTGGCTTGATGCCGGATGATGAGACGCACCCTCTCAAGCGCTTCGTTCCTCATCTGGCGGGTGTAGGGCTGGCGGTGCTCGCCGCCCTCATCATTCTTCATCCCTTCAGCGCGCCAAGACCGGACGGAAGATTGCGTGTAGATTTTCTGGACGTGGGGCAGGGCGACGCGGCGCTCGTGACCATGCCGGACGGCACTACTCTTTTGATAGACGGCGGCGGTCGCCCACGCTTCAACGAGCGCGCCGGGAGTGGCGACATGGAAGGGGAAGAGAAGTTTGAGCGTGATGCGCGCGGCATAGGCGAAGCGGTCGTCTCGGAATATCTTTGGTGGCGCGGGCTGGACAGAGTTGATTACATCCTAGCCACGCACGCGGACACAGACCACATGGATGGCCTGAACGACGTGATGCGTAACTTTCATGTGCGCGCGGCGTTCGTGGGGCGTGCTCCGGTTTACGACGATGAATACAGGCGCTTCGCGGCGACGGCAGCCGCCGGTGGCGTGCCCGTTCATACTCTGGCGCGCGGAGACACGCTACAGTTCGGCGCAGTCACCCTAGAGGTGCTCTGGCCTGAGCGCACCAGCGATAGAGCCGCCCCGTCGCGCAATGATGATTCCGTGACTTTGCGGCTGCGTCTTGGCGAGAGAGCTTTTCTTTTAACCGGAGATATTGAAAGAACTGCGGAAGCTGCTCTCGTGCTCGCGCCGGAAACTTTAAGATGCGACGTAGTCAAGGTCGCGCATCACGGCTCGCGCACATCCTCGACCGAGAGCTTTATACGCGCCGCCTCTCCCGTCTACGCGATTATCTCAGTGGGCCAAAGCTCCATCTATGGCCATCCACATAAAGAAGTGTTGGAGCGTTGGAGAGCTGCGGGCGCGCAGATTCTCATCACGGGTAGAAGCGGCACCGTCACCATCAGCACGGACGGAGGAGATTTGAGAATAGAGACTTACATGAGCAACTGAGCGTACGCAAAAAGGAAGTAATCTTAAGAGTTCGTCACTGGCGGGCGATTGGCTCGCCGGGCAGCAGAAAGCCGTACTTACGCATGATGGGCCTGCCCTGTTCTCCGTTGATGAAGGCTGCGAACTGTCTAGCCTGTTGCTCGCGTCGGGTGCGCTTCATGACCGCAAGCGCCTGTTCTAAAGGCTTGTGCAGCTCTTCCGGCACAAGTATCCAACGGCCGTTGCTCTGAACGCTGAGGCTCAGGGCCACAATAGAGGCGCTGACGTTGCCGCTCTCCGCGTACTGCAAAGTCTGACGCACGTTTTCACCGAAGACGCACTTGGGCTGAACTATGTCCCAGACGCGCACCGCCTGTAGCGCCTCGCGCGCTGCCACACCGTAGGGCGCGTGCTCCGGATTGGCTATAGCCACTCGCTCGACTTCGGGCCGCGCCAAATCCTCAAGCCGCTCGATTCGCAATGTGCTGTCAGACTTCAGCCAGATGGTGATGCGGCCGCGCGCGTAGAGAGCCTTGCTGTCCGGTATAATCAATCCTTTTCGCTCAAGCCCGTCTATGAACTCCACGTTGGCTGCCGCGAAAACGTCCACGGGAGCGCCGTTCTCAATCTGCTTTGCAAGCATCCCCGTCGAGCCGAAGTTGTAAATCACCCGGATGCCCGTAGCCTGCTCGAAGTTACGGCCCAACTCCTCAAATGCGGGCGTAAGGTCTGCTGCCGCCGCCACGTAAAGCACTTTAGGATTTGTCTCGTCCGACACCTCGGCGCTCCGGCCGCACGCCGCTAGAAGCAGGGCCGCCATGACAAAGCCCGCGCAGAGCTTAAAGAGAGTTAAGAGGCCCATTCTTCGTTGTCTGCTTTTTCAGATTCCGGCTCCGTCCGTGAATTCGTCCGGCCTGTAGTGGCCGACTTCGGAGCTTCCGACCTTGTAGGTATTGAGCACGTTAAGGGGCGGCGCGTAAAGGTGAAGCGTAATCAGGTTCTGGCCGCTCACTTCGGGATTGCCCAGCAGGTGTATGTCCGGAACGTCAGCGCCCGTGACTTCGCCCGGCTTCCATTCCCGCGCCGACTTATAAAAGAGGGTGCGTGTCTCGTCAAGGTCGAACATAGTCTCCCACATTACGCCCTCGCAGACGCGCACGGCACCATAAGAGCCGTTGTGGTCGTGTATCGGCGTGCGCTGGCCGGGCCGCCAGCATAGCACTAGAAACTCTACGAACTCGTTGCGAAAGACGCGGTGGCGTGCGTAGGTTCCGGCCTTGAAGCCCCTGTGCGGGCGCAGGTCTTCTTCCGTCAGGGTCAAATCGTGAAGCAAATCGTGAAGGTCTTCGAGCAGGGGCGGCTCGCGCATCTCGCTCAGCCGCTTCAGAAACAGATTAAATGATGAAGGCGGCGCTTTATCTTCGGCACGAGGAGTAACATTCGGCTGCTCGACGCTAGTGGACATCTTGATGGCCTCCCGGAAAACTTGTGTTGCCTTAAGCTGCGAGACTCAGTTGCTCTACGGACGTTGAATAGTAACGGCGAGAGACGCGCGCGGTCAATCTTTTGAGGAAGAAGCGCGGGGCGACTGGCCCTACGGGTCACACGGCCAGCATGATTCTGAGGTCGCGCACGTTCGTCCCCGTAGGCCCGGTCACAATCGCGTCTCCCAGCTTATGAAAGAAGGCGTACGCGTCGCTTCGCTCAAGGAAACGTTGAGCATCCATGCCGCGCTTCCTTGCTCGCTCTAATGTAGTCTCGTCGGCAATCGCGCCAGCCGCCATACTATTGCCGTCTATGCCGTCCGTGCCCGCGCTGAGCATGACCGTGTGCGCCGTGCCTGATGTAGAGGCTGCGCGTCGCCGCTTCTCTAAATCGAGCGCCGCTCGCAGCACAGTCTCGGAATTGCGGCCTCCCTCACCGTCGCCTCTAACCGGACAGGCAAACTCGCCGCCTGAGATGAGACAGAAGACCTCGCCTCTGTTTCGAGCCTTGCCGTCGTAGAGTCTTGAGAGAAGCTCCGAGCACCCGTCGCCTATTGATTGCTCTATGATGTCGGCCTCAACTTCAGTTACGAAGCCGCGTGCCTCTGCTTCACGCCGCGCAGCCTCTATGGCCGAGCCGTTGTCTAAAAGTAGATAGTGCTTAGAGTCAGGACTGGCAGCAGTACTTTCATCTTCGATTGATGCCTCCATCACAACGCTAAGGACAGAGGGCGGGAGCCTTCGCTCCAGTTGATAACGTTTGACGACCTCGCGCGCACGCGGCGCATTCTCGGGCGGCGCAAAGGTCGGGCCTGACGCTACGGTTGATTCTTCGCCGGGATTCGTGTCGGAGACAATCAGGCTTACATGACGCGCACGGGGAGCAAATGCGGCAAGGCGTCCGCCTTTGACGGCGGAGAAGGCTCGGCGCACGGAGTTTATCTCGGCAATCGTAGCCCCGCACGAAACGAGCGCTCGATTGGCTTCACGTAAATCCTCCAGCGTGATGCGGGCATCAACCGGCAACTCAAAGGATGCGGAGCCGCCGCCGGAGATGAGAAAGAGAACGAGCGCACCTGTCTTATCTGCGCGGCGCAGCAACTGAATCGCGGCTCGCGCCGCATCAAGACTTCCCTGATTCGGCAGAGGATGCCCGCCCGAAAAAAAAGTCCAGCGAGAAGAGAGGCGTGTGGAGTTTGAAGTAATGCTACTCCCTCTTTGCTCGACGGCTCGCCGCACAATCTCGTCAAAGATTCCCGCTCCTGCCTCTTCGGCAGAGATTTGTCCGGCGGAGATTAGTTGTTGAAGAAGTTGCGCCGCGTTCGTATCCGGCTCAGGCGTTGCGGCAACTACGCCTGCTGACAGGCGGCTTCCCAGAATGTTGTCCAGCGCCGCAGCCATTGAGCGCGCGGCTTTCCCTATGGCGACCGAATAAACCTGCGCGCCCGAAGCTTCCAGATTGTAGGAAGCGTCGAAGACTTTCAGCCTTGTGCCTGCCAGTTGAACTCTTTCGCTTAAAGCACGACCGGCATCCACCTCTTCCAGCGCCGCGAAAAAAATCTCTCGCGCCGCGCGGCGTAAACCTTCAAGGTCGGCTTCAGGCGGCTTCATTACACTGTGATGAAGGGGCGCAGACGCCGGAAGCGCCTGTCTCCTATGCCGCGCACCATTATCAAATGCTCCGCCCGCCGAAACGGCCCGTACTCTTCCCTGAAGGCGATGATGCGAGCGGCCAGAGCGCGACCTATGCCCGGAAGCCGCTCAAGCTCTTCCGCCTGAGCGGTGTTGATGTTGACGGGCGATTGCGGCACACGCTCAGGGTCTAAGAAGGGAGCCGACGCAATCTGACTTGCGCGGGCAGGGGGCGTGTGTGCCAACTTGACGCAGGCAGTTGATGAAAGGAGAAAAAGAGTGCTGATAAGAGACAGCGCCGGGAGGCTACCGGCTAAGTGCAGCCGTGGCTCTATCCGCGCAAATCGCTCTTCGAAACGAAACCGAAAAAAATGCAGCCGATGTGTGCAAAACGCTAGAAGTCTAAATTTTTCAGAAACTTGTAACCTCAAAAGGCTTCTTTTCCACAGGCTTTTCCACAGAAACTGTGGAAAAGTCTCAAAACTATGTCACAGAAAAACAAGCATAAGAGCGTAGTGATGAAAGATAAGGAGAAATTCCTTTTACTTCATCCTTCAGACTGCTTTTCATCCCTGCTCCTGCTCGTCCCAATCCGAAATCATCTCGTAAGCACGGCCAAGAACGGGGCGGGGGCGTGCGCCATCGGCCTGCCCTATGAAGCCTTCACGCTCCATCATGTCCAGAATGGCCGCGGCGCGCCCGTAGCCTATGCGTAGTCGGCGCTGAAGCACGGAGGTAGAAGCGCGCTTCATCTCCACGCAGATGCGAAGGGCGTCCTCGAACAACTCGTCGCGCTCACCCGAAGCACCGTCGAGTCCCATGGCCTCTTCTTCCGTCTGCGTGATGGACTCATCATAGGAAGGCTCACCCTGAGCCTTTATGTGCGAGACTATGCGGCCTATCTCAGTCTCGTCCACGTAAGCGCCGTGGACTCGCACGAGGCGGGAGGTGCCAGGCGGCAGGAAGAGCATGTCGCCACGGCCCAGAAGCTGCTCCGCGCCGTTGGCGTCTATGATGGTGCGCGAGTCAACCTTTGAAGAGACGCGGAAGGAGATGCGCGAGGGGAAGTTGGCTTTGATTAAGCCGGTGATGACATCTACGGACGGGCGCTGTGTGGCAAGCACAAGGTGAATGCCGACGGCGCGCGCCATCTGCGCGAGACGCGTGATTGATTCCTCTACCTCGTGACCTGAAACCATCATCAAATCCGCAAGCTCGTCTATGATGATGACGATGTAGGGCAGAGGCTTGTGAGGCTCTCCGTTGTCGTCGTAGTCCTTGGCGAAGTTGCGGCGCGCGACCTCCGTGTTGAAGCCGTCTATGTTTCGCACGCTCCAGCCCGCAAGCCTCTTGTAACGCTCCTCCATCTCGCGCACGGCCCACTTGAGAGCGACAGTGGCCCGCTTGGGCTCCGTGATGATGGGCGTGGACAGGTGCGGTATGCCTTCGTACAGTCCAAGCTCAAGGCGTTTCGGGTCAACGAGTATGAATTTAACTTCGTCGGGCCGCGCCTTGTAGAGAATGGAGACAATGAGAGAGTTGACGGCTACGGATTTACCCGTGCCGGTTGCGCCAGCAATCAGCAGGTGCGGCATGCGTGCTAAATCAGCCACGTAGTTTAAGCCGTCAATGGTCTTCCCCAAAGCGATTGTTATCTTTGATTCCGACTCGCGGTACTGGCGCGACTCCACGACTTCGCGCAGGTGTATAGTCTCGCGCTCCGGGTTGGGAACCTCTATGCCCACGTGCGGCTTGCCGGGCATGCGGTCTATGCGTATGGACTCGGCCTTGAGCGCAAGGCAGAGGTCGTCAACCAGACCCGTGACGCGAGAGTATTTAACGCCGGGGTCTGGCTTGAACTCGTAGGTGGTGACGACGGGGCCGGGGCAGATGTGCTTGATTTGTCCCGTGACGTTGAACTCTTTGCACTTTTCGGCAAGGCGAGTGGCGAGGCCAAGCAGTTCTTCGTCGGCCTGCTCGCTGTGCGGCGGCGGAGAGTTGAGAAACTCAAGCTCAGGCATCCTGTAATCATCATAGCCTACAGGCGCGGCTGCGCGGCGCGAGCGCTCAGACGTCTTGGAGTCCTGACGCGTGCCTGCTTCATCTTTGATTTCGGTTCGCACGACGGCCGCGTCCCTGACCATCTCTTCGATTTCAGCGTCTTCAGCCGTCTGAGCGGCGGAAGAGGCCGCGACGGCCGCGCCGCGTTTGGCCACGACGGGCTGCGTGGTGACAGCGACGCCTTCTGAGACGTTCGCGGCGGATTGAAGCGAAGCTGCGGTGACCGACTCCGTATCGCCCAATGTGGGCGACTCGGTTTCAGCCTGAGACGCTGCGGCGTTTCTACGTATGGCGGTGCTTGCGGAAAGAGACTGCGCCGTTTGCGTCGAAGTCTCCTGCATGAACTCAGCGACGCGCTCGGCTCCCGTCTTATCGGTTTCACGTCTGAATTCTTTGCTTACGGCCTCGCGCTCGGCACGAGCAGCCCGGCGCATCTCCACGCGTTCGAGGGCGCGAGCGCGACGCTCGGCTCGCCATGCGCTAAAGCGCTCCGGCATAGTGCGGAAGAAGTGGAAGCGGTTGCCGAAGGCGTTGCCAAAGCTTTCCCATGCTTTAACCAGAGAGAAGTTGGTCGCAAGCAGCAGGCCCGTCAATGCCAGCGCCGACAGCAGCACGCTCGCGCCGACGGTGTTGAGAGCGCCCGCCAGCACTTCGGCTATGAGCGTCCCGGCCACGCCGCCCGGCCTGAAGCTCTTATCAATCAGAGGCCCTAGGCTTGAGAGGGCCAGAAGGGCAGAGGCCGATAGTACCAGTGTGACCAGACCCGTGACGCGCGAGAGCGGGGCGCGTATCCGCCGGGTGCGAAAGCGCCGCCATGCTGCGGCCAGCAGCAGAAGCGGAAGAAGATACGCGGCCAGTCCTACGGACTGGAAGAGCAGGTCTGCGACGTTGGCTCCGACTCTGCCCACAAGATTATGAGTCTCGGCAGCAGAGGCAGTGTTCCATGAAGGGTCGTTTGGCCTGTAGGAGACAAGGCACAGGGCCAGCAGCACGCCGAGCGCACAGATGGCTATGGCTATAATCTCATTGCGTCGCGTATTCTTCGGCGCTTCTTTCCCCTTAGTCCGCACGTCCGTTTGTGTAGTTGCCATATTCGCTCCAAAAAGCATTGGCCGGAGATTAGAGGCTAAGAAGCTAGTGACTCGTCTCTAGCCTTTAGCCTCTCTTCTTCTCACGCCGCACGGCGCAAGAGCAGATAGGCTTTGATAAAGTCGTCTATGTCGCCGCCAAGTACAGAGTCAACGTCGCCGCGCTCAAGCTTTGTGCGCGCGTCCTTGACAAGGCGGTAAGGCGCGAGCACGTAGTTGCGTATCTGCGAGCCGAAGGAGATATCCTGCTTGTTGGCTTCAAGCTCCGCAGTCTCAGCACGACGCTTCTCAATCTCAAGCTCGTAGAGCCGTGCGCGCAAGACCTGCATGGCCACGGCGCGGTTCTGGTGCTGCGAGCGCTGGTTCTGGCAGGCCACGACTATCCCCGTCGGCATGTGCGTGATTCGCACGGCCGAGTCGGTGGTGTTGATGTGCTGGCCGCCAGCGCCCGTCGAGCGATACGTGTCAACGCGCAAATCCTTGTCGTTAATCTCCACCTCTATGTTCTCGTCAATTTCCGGGAAGACGAAGAGCGAGGCGAAAGATGTGTGACGACGAGCCGCCTGGTCGAAGGGCGAGATGCGAACCAGCCGATGCACGCCCGCTTCGGCGGAAAGAAGACCGTAGGCGTACTCGCCCTCCACGCGAAAGGTGACGTTCTTGATTCCGGCCTCTTCACCGGGCTGGTAATCTATTATCTCCGTCTTGAAGCCGCGACTTTCGGCCCACTTCAGGTACATGCGCAGCAGCATCTCGGCCCAGTCCTGCGACTCCGTGCCGCCAGCGCCCGGATGAATCGTGCAGATGGCGTTAAGCTGGTCGTTCTCGCCGCCCAGCAGCATCTCAGTCTCGGCCTGCCCAATCTCTTTCTCCAACCGCTCAAGCAGAGAGCGAAGCTCTGAGAGCGACGCTTCGTCCTCTTCCGCGAATTCAAAGAGCACGCCCGCGTCCTCGATTGAGGATTCAAACTCGGCCTGTCTTGTCACAGCGCGCTCAAGACGGCTGCGCTCGGACATCATCTTCTGCGCCGCCTCCTGGTCGTTCCAGAAATCCTGCGCGGAGGCTTGCGTCTCTATACGCTCAAGCTCAAGGCGTTTGGCCGGGACATCAAAGAAACCTCCCGAGCTGTTCCACGCGCGAGCGCAAGGCTTCATACGATGCCCGCAAATCCTGAATTGATAAAGTCTCTAACATCACCCCTCCGAATTCGAGTCTAGAGAGTCTGGAGAGTCTAGAGAGTCTTGAGAGAAGAACGTTTTGACTCTCAAGACTCTCCAGACTCTCTAGACTTTCTTATAGTCATTGCAAGTGCGAGCAGGCTCAGCGCGGCGCAGAGTCCCGCGAAGAGGTCGCCGTATCTGGTGTAAAAAGTCTTGCCGCCGGTCGAGCGGTTGACAGCCCAGACGCGCACGTCCGGCTTGAAACTCCCGGTCGCGCCTATGACCTCGCCTCGCGGCGTGATATAGGCGGAGATGCCCGTGTTCGTCACGCGCAACACGGGGCGGCCCGTCTCCACTGCGCGAAAGACTGTGTTCGCAAGATGCTGTCTCATCACGGGCGTAGGCCCGAGGTAACCGTCGTTAGAGATATTGATTAAAACATCTGCGCCGCCTCTGGCAAACTCGCGCGAGATGGACGGGAACGCCGATTCAAAACAGATGAAGACCCCGAAGCGCACATCAGATACCTGCATCAGCTTGTACTCTGCGCCCGGCGTGAAGTCTCCCACCATAACGGGGATTATGTTCACGCCCGGAAGCCAGCGCGGCAAAGGCACGTACTCGCCAAACGGCAACAGGCGAATCTTATCATACTGCGCGACCTTGCGGCCCTCTTCATTGACCATCACGGCTGAATTATATGCTCCGTTCGCCGGAGCAGGCTCAAGCGAGTTGAGTATGAGAGCCGTGCGATTCTCCCTTACGAAGCGTGCTGTCCACTCGCGCAAGCTCGTGTCGTTCTCATAGGCGAAGTTCATGGGCGACTCAGGCCAGATGACCAGTCGCGGCACAGACTGCCTTAAACTTTGCGCTTCACCTTGCGCCCCGTAAATCTTTCCCGCGCCACCGTTGTCCAGCCTGCCCTCTTGCTCCCAGCGACCTAACGCCTCTCGTGTCAAAGTCCTGTGTCGCTCAGCTAGCGCTTCCACTTCCGCTAGGTCTTCCACAGGCTCCATAGGCACGTTCGGCTGCACCGCGACCGCGACTGCGTCGGGCCCGGCCGCGCCGGAAGAAGCGCTCGCGTACAGGTTTGAAGCGAACATCACGCAGCCTGCGAAAGCTATGACCGAAGCGGAGAGCAACGCGGCGCGTCCCGTTCTCTTTACAAGTGCGAAGCTGATTGCGGCATTGACGGCTACAATCAGGAAGCTGACGCTGTAGACGCCGCCCCAGCTAGCGGATTGAATGAGCGGCGTCACGTAAGCCTGCGAATAGCCTGCCGCGTTCCACAACTGGCCCGTCACACCTAGACGCGCCCATTCGAGCGCAGCCCAGATAGGAGGCGCTAGAAGAATCGCCCATGCTCCACGGCGCACGACTAGACGCGCCAGCAGCAGGCAGCACAGGGCCGGGAAGAGCCCCAGCACCATCGCGCCCGGTATCAGAAGCGGGTAGGCTATCCAGACAGGGATGCCGCCGTAGCGCACCATCGCGTAAGTCAGCCAGTAACATGAGCCGAAAAAGAAGACCGTGGCCATCAGCCAGCCGAGCAGGAAAGCACGCGGGGCTTCCGGTCTACGCGCTACGATAATAAGAAGCGGGACGAGAGCTACCCAAGCCAGAGGCCACAGGTTGAAGTCCGGGAAGGAGAGTATGAGAAGTAATGAGGACGCGAGGGCCAGCGCCGTCTCTACCCGTGTGGGTGTAGCGGCGCGCGCTCTTTCACGCAGTCCGGATAGGCGGCGCACTCCCGGCCCGGCCGCTACTTGTACCGCCTTGCTCATACTCTTCCGAGTTTAACAAAGAAGGAGCGGCCAGTCACAGCCGAAAAATTTTTTTCGCAGGGGCTCGCTCAATACACCTTAGCCCGACCATATCGTCTACCCTATAGCGCTAAACGACAGAAATCGTCACACCCGAAGCGACGAAATTTGTCACTTGCCGTATTTCGCACCTCTCACACGGAGACGAAGGGGCTGAGACAGTAAGAGCGCGAAGAAAGCTTTAATTGATTGGATTTTATAAAGGTTGGCCTAAAAGTGGGAGAACCCGGCCATTTCTGACCGGGTTCACAAGAAGGTTGGTTCGACTGAAGGATCGCTCGGCGGGCGGCTGGCGCGGCGGCAGGCAGCGCTCAGAGAAGTGATGGCGGCGGGGTCACGGCTTTAACTACTTACTCCGTGCTTGCCGACTATAGATAGAGCACGTCGCGTGCCACAGAAAAACTATTTTCTGGAAAGAGTCAGTTATTAGAAATTTCGGCGCCCTGCGGGAAGAGAGAAGTGGTTCATCTTTACTCTTCAATGACGCGGGCATAGCGCAGGCGTGGGTCGCCCGTGGCGCGCATGCGTGTGGCCAGTTGCTCTGCTTCGTCGCGTGTGTAGTGGCCTACTAAGATGGAGAATTTGGGCTGGCGCTCGCTGGCGCGAGGAGTGCTCGTGCGTACATCTTTATAGCCCGCGTCCTCAAGTCTCTTGATTAGCGGCTGAGCCTCTTCGGGCGTGTTGAAGGTGGCTATCAGCAGAGCATGGCGGCGCTCGGAGCTACGCGATGGACTGGGAGCGGCGTTGGCGGTTGAAGGAGGCGCAACCGGCTGCGCGCCTTGAGTGATGACTGAGGGCGTGGCCTGCGGAGTCGCAGCCGGAGAAGCACCGGGTCTTGAGCCGTTGTCGGTCTTCATCCACCTGCCGACCATGAGGCCTAGAGCGAAGAAGAGAACGGCTATAGCAAGGGCGCTCAGTAGAAGCAGAGCCGGGCGTCGCTCATCACGATACAACTCTTCGAGCGCGGAGTGGCGCGTCTCTGCTTCTGACTGCGCGGCGTGATTTGTGGTTTCTGTAGCCATCAAAAACAGTGATGAGTGATAAGCGATAAGTGACGAGCGGAAGATAGGCGCTCTTAACTTGTCGGCCGTCAACTGTCACCCGCCGGGCTTTTCCGCCGGTTCGACCTCAAGCAGATGGCCGTTGGCTCCTACCACGCGGGCGAGGGTTCCGCGCCGCAGGGGCTCGGCCTCGTTACTCAGGCGCGCTCGCCATAATTCGCCCGCGACTATGACGGCTCCTTCCGGTTGCAGGTCTGCTTCCACGCGCGCGAGGCGTCCCACCAGATGAAGTGCGCCAAGAGCCTTTTTCTTATGGCGCGATGCGGCCGCTATCAAGCCAAGTAAGGCTATGAAAAGAGCTGAGGTCAAAAAGATTGCCGTAAGCGCTGGCGTACTCATCAGACAAAAGCGGATAGCTCGCAAACCCTGCTGCGAGCAGGAAGCCCTGGAAGAGTCGCATTTTAACACAAGCTGCGAGCTAAAAAAGAAAAGAATAGGGGGCAGCCATCAAACTTGCCACCCCCAATCCTCATGCGTGCTCGCTCTATTTACTTCCCGCCGGTATCCACCTGTCGTTGCAGCGCGATGGCCTCTTGATTGTTAGGGTCTATCTGCATGGCGTTGCGCGCGTAGGTCATGGCCATAGCCCGGTCGCCGCGCTCAAGAAAGACCCGGCCCAGCAGAACGTGAGCGTCAATCAGCTTGGAGTCCCAGAAGATGGCGGTCTTCAGAGCGCTGATGGCCTGCTCCTGATCGCCTCGCCTCAGATGTATGCGGCCTATCAAGAGGTAGGCTTCAGCATTCATGGGCTCTATCATCAGCACGCGACGAAGCTCCGGCAGCGCCTCTTCGTCACGCCCGGCACTGTAAAGCTCTCGCGCCTTTATCAGCAGGTCTTGCGTGTTGCCGCTCGCCACATCCTCTCCCTGGTCTGCGCGTATGGTGAACTGGCCTTCGCGGTCGTAGACCTGCCGCAAGCGAAGCGGAACCTCTGCGACGGTCTGTGACTTCTGCCACTCCGTCTGCCACTTGGCATAGGCTTGCAGGTAACGTCTAGCCTGATCGTCCGCAGCAGCCGCGTCGCCTGTCTTGCCCGTGCGCTCAAGAGATTTGGCGAACAGGAAATATGCGTAGCCGTCGCGCGGGTCGCCCGCAATCACAGGGCGCAACTGGTCTGCCGCCTCCGCGTACTTACCGGCCAGAAACAGTCCGTAAGCGTAGTTGAATCGCACCATCGTATCGCCGGGCGAGGACTGCGAGGCGCGGGAAAGAAAGGTCAGCCCCTGTGTAAGAAGACGGTTGTGCTCGTCAGGCTTCTTCTCGTCGCGCGCCGCCTGAATGGAGATGGCCCCGGCGTTGTTGTAAACAGCCGTGAGCGGCATGTCCGTCGTCAGAGGAACCAGCGAAGATAGTGCGCGAGTCATGTCGCCCATTCGCCAGAAAGCATACCCGGAATAGAAGGCCGACTCAGCGTAATGCGGCTCCCTCTTCTGTATGCGCGAGAAATATTCTGCGGCTCCCTTCCAGTCCTGCTTCTTCAGGTATAGATGGCCAAGCTCGAAAGCCGCCTGCGGGTAGATGGCTCCAGCGTTGGCGTCAGCGTAAAGCTTTATGGCGTTCTTCAAATAGTTGGCGCGCGTTTCCTCGTCATCCGTCTGCACGCCCTTTATGTAAGCCTCGAAAGCCTTGGGCGGAATCTTTGTGGCCTGCTGCACGAACTGATTCTGCGAGAAGGGAAGCGCTTTGTCGCGCTGGTACAGAACCTGATAGGCCAGCCGCCCCTGCATCTCCTGCAACTTTGTCAGCGCCCCGCCAAAGTCGAACTCGCGTGTGGCCCAGACGCCGCCCGGCATGGTTTCGCCCATCACGCGCCCTTCGTTCACCTTTATGACACGTGCCGTCCCAGTGAGCGAAGCGGGCGTCTCTCCCTGTCCGGGCTTGATACTGTAAGTGCCAAGCACGACCATGGTCGCTTTGGCCTCGCGCGCCAGCTTAATAGCGGTCGCTCTCGAAGGCAGCGTCGTCAGTGGCAGCCTGAGCTTCTGATAAGCAAGCTCGCGCTCGTCGCTTGAGACAACTACAAGTCCCGGCACGTTCAAAAGCTCCGCGAGCGAATCTGCAAAGCTCTCGCCCACCCAGTTGAACTGCGCGTGGTTAGTGGTATTCTCAAACGGCAGCACCAGCACCACATCGTTGCTGGCGCGAGCCTGCGCCTGAGCCTCCGGCTGATATGCAGGGAAAAGCGCCGCCAGAGCCAGAAGCGCCGCGACCGTATAAGCGATTGAGCTACGTCTTAACATAAATCCTGTCCTTAATAAGCTGAACAAATCACGCCCGAGCATAAGCGACAACCTAGTACCCTAATAGCCCTCCGAAGCTATGTCAAACAGAGATAAGGCCAGCCAGTAGAGGCTGGCCCGAACACCCTTACTCGTAATTGATGCCCGGAAAAAAGCTGCTGTTGCTTAAATATTAATCACTGCAAAGTTTAAGCCGTCAAAAACATTGACATCCCTCTAACACTGGAATTACTTTCCTCCTGGCTGCCTTACACGGCACACGCCGTAGAGAGTATGAGGCTCATCGCCAGCACGACCTTATATAAAACTCTATGTACTCAGAAGAAATTAAAGAACTTCTCACAGAGCTTAATCTGCAAGCAGATCCGAATAACCCCGACAACACGCGCGAGGCTATCATAGCCCTCATCGCCTCTCTGCATCCCGACAAAAGCGGGGGCGTTTTTGTTGACGAAGCACAGAAGGAAAAACTCGCCCGCGCTCTGAAACTTCGTGACCTTTTTGACCGCGAGATATCCGCCTCCATGCAGATGGTGCCTATTCAACATGTAACCAGCATGATTGAAGCTATCGCTAAAGCACAGGCACTGGCTCAGGTTAAAGAGCAACCTTCTCAACAACCGGCACAGGAGCAATTCCGGCGCGGACTCAGGCGGAAATATGCGTTGCCAAAGATTACCTCGGCATTAATCGCCGCTTTATGCTTCACCTTGTTTTCCTTCTTGGGGAATTTCAAAAACAGCCCGTTCTATCGTTTAGCGGTCAATATTTTCGCTAACGAAGATAAGGTAAGAATCATCAACGCAATCAATCGTGAGGGAGGGCGTATAAAGATGAATGAAGCATATGCCCTGTTCTCGAATGATCTTAGCCGTGTGGCTTATAATATTTCGCCGTCCTTCGATTACGGTGCTTTTCGCAAGATGCGGCGAATGAGACTCGTCAACATAGATGATTGGCCGGACGTAATCCTGCTTAGCAATAAACAGCTGACCATATCTTGGTTAGAACAGAATACGGCCATTTCGGATGTAGATTTGTATTCGTCGGATGAGGCCGAGCTTTTCAAATCTTTAGAAAAAATGAACACCCAGCTTGAGAAGTCAGTATCCGCAGGTGTAAAGGCCTTAAGCTCTGAGATTGACAAGAGAAGAGTAGAGCCTATTATAAGAGGTCAAAGCAGCCCCCGGCCTAATACGGCACCCCAATCTGATACGACATTTAATTTATCTGAGCTTAGTGAGGAGGAGCTTAGAGATCTCTACTTTGTGCTTGCGCCTGTTCTGCGCGAAGCCCGAGCTGCAAACCAGAGTATTTCCGAACTTCGTGAACAGTTGCCGAAAGCCAAAAAGCGAGTATTGGAGACAGCCGATAGGCGAATCCTTTTGACCTTAATGGTGGTCACAATCCTAGCCTGCTGCGCGTTCGTTGTCACATGGCTTAGGGAGAGGTCAGATCAGAGATGGGTAGAATTTGTTTCCAGCGATGAAGGATTAGAGTTGATGTTCTCGCGCCTGTGCGACAACGAGAAAATATCTTCCCGCACGCCTCCTAAATTTCAACTGTCAGAGTTCACCCATGTTTTAGCAAAAAAGGATGTCCCACGACACTTGTCGCTCATCCTCGGAAAGCAACTGGATGGAAAGGAACTGAGTCAAGTAGCATCATCCCTGATAACCCGCCTTAAGGAGCAAAAAGTAATTACACAAGTAAAAGCCCCGACCATTAAGCCATGGTTTGAAATTACGGCAGTTGACTTTACAGATGTTGCCAAAGATCAGTAATGCGTTTTGCTGAATTGGTAAAGTACAAGTCTAAATCTCTTGTTCGTAACGACGTGAGGGTGGGACATTACCCGATTAAAAATCAACGCATTACCATACCGATAGACTGTTGAAAGGAAAGTGGCGTCCCGTGCGGGAATCGAGCCCGTGTCGCCGTCGTGAAAGTCCGGCGTCGGCCTAACAACTCATTCAAAGCGAGCGGAAATAGCATGTATCTCATCCGCAGGGCTTGAAGGCTTGGTTTGATTCTTCCCCGGCGTTAATTCGGGCGTTGGGTGTCCGTGCAAATCCTTGGCGCGAGATTGGGAAGTGAGATGGTTACAGAACGAACTATCATTTGGCGCAGACTAGATAGGCCAGGACATGAGTCAGCTCGACTGTTTCTCCTAGACTCCGTCTGGCATCTGGCTGGAACAGCAGTGTTCGTACATGACCGTCAACCATGCCGCCTTGATTACCTGCTGAAATGTGATTCCCACTGGCAAACAGTATCGGGAAAGATTGTGGGCTGGGTGGGAGATGAGACGGTCGGTGTTGATATTTCAGTTGACCCTGCCCGCCGGTGGCGGCTCAACGGGGAGGAGTGTAACCAAGTGGCAGATTGCATAGACCTTGACCTTAACTTCAGCCCGTTGACTAATCTGCTCCCGATTCGGCGCTTGAATCTTGCTGTTGGGCAGGAGGCAAACGTGCGTGCTGCCTGGCTCAGGTTTCCGAGTTTCAAGTTTGAGCCTCTCGACCAGATTTACCGCCGAATTGAAACTTCTACGTATCGGTATGAGAGCGCTGGAGGCCGCTTTGTTGCCGAGTTGGAATTGGATGATGTGGGCTTCGTAACTCATTACCCGAATTTCTGGCGAGTTGAGGACGCCTAACAACTCATTCAGCCGGCGCGCGGCTTGAATGGCTTTCATGATTGTTTGCTGCGATTAAATCGGGTACTTCATGCCGCGCCCGGTTGCCGAGCCGCTTCTACTACAGAGGCGGCTCATTACATTAACCCAACACGGCAACAGAGCTTTGAATGTGTCCGTAAATGAAAACAGCCGCCATTTGGGCGACTGTATCTCATTGAACATATTTGGCGTCCCGTACGGGAATCGAACCCGTGTCGCCGCCGTGAAAGGGCGGTGTCCTAGGCCGCTAGACGAACGGGACGCAAATGGTTAGGTGCTTTTTTAAAGTAGCGTACATCTTTTTAAGTGTCAACCGCACACGCTTTTGAGATTTGTGATTCGGGAATTCACGCGTAATCTTCGAAAGCTTCTCTTAATGCGCTTCGTCTTCTGCTATCATTATAAGGAGGCGGAGGGCTTTGATTCTCAGGCGCGCGCTCTCTCTGCGGCAAGCAAAAGGGAAAAAGCGCGGGCGTCTTTTACGAGCGCGGTCGGCTGGCTCAGGGCGTGGGCGCTCGAAAGCCGGGAACTTCCCGCAAGAAAGCGGCCACGGGTTCATTCTTTAGAGTGGCTTCCAAGAGAAGATACGCCGCCTGCTTGGAAGGCTTGTCCGCTAAGCGCGGCGTTTGAAGGAGAGACGATGAAGAAAATGAGACTCATCCGGCTGGCTTTGCTTCTTCTGGCTGGCTTTGTGACGCCCGCCTTTGCTCGTGCAGAAGCCGTGGGCGCGCATGTCTCTACAAAGGCTTACAACGGCAGCGCGGCTAAGCCGGCGGCTGCGGGCGCGGCAGTCCAGCAGGACGAGCTTGAGAGGCTTCTGGAGCGAGGGAAGAAGCTTTTAGAGGGCGAGCAGTACAAGCAGGCGCTGGATCTGTTTCTTGAAGCCGTGAGGCGCAAGCCAACGTGGCCGGAGGCTCAGTACTACCTTGGCGAAGCCTATTACCAGTTGCACCGCTACGAGGAGGCTCTGAAGGTTTACCAGCAAGCAGTGCGGCTGCGTGTAGATTACTTTGAAGCCTACAGGTCTATGGGCGACACGCTCAACGCGTTGAATCGCTACGCGGAAGCCCTCACGCCATTGAGAAAAGCGATTCGCCTCAACTCCGAAGACCCTTACGTCTATCTCTATCTGGGCAACTCTTACTACAACTCTGGCCAGTACTCGGAGTCCATAGGCCCATACGAGCAGGCTGCATACTACAGGCCCGACTGGGCGCTGGCGCACTTCTATCTTGGTGACGCCTACTTCCAGTTGAAGATGTTCGAGAGCGCCGCTTCGTCATACAAGGAAGCGACGCGTCTCAAGCCGGACTACTTCGAAGCCTTCAAGGCACTGGGCAGCACCTACAACGAGCTTGAGCAGTATGCGAATGCCGTCGCCCCGCTCAAGCAGGCCGCCCGGCTAGACCCGAAAGACGCGGACGTTCAGTTCTGGCTCGGCAACGCCTACTACAACTCGAATCGCTTTGAAGATGCCGTAGCGCCTTACGAGCAGGCTGTGCGCCTAAAGCCCGATTGGGCTAGAGCCCACTTTTATCTGGGCGACGCCTACGACAAGCTGAAGCGTACGGAGGACGCCGTGCGCTCCTACAAGGAAGCGATTCGTCTTGAGCCGAGCGACGTTAATTATCATTTCAATCTGGGCGTCACGCTCTTTAACGCCAAGCGCTACGCGGAGGCCGCAGCAGCTTACAGGCAGGCCACCGTCCTCAAGCCCGACTGGGCGCAGGCCCACTTTTATCTTGGCGACGCCTACAACAACGCCAACCGCCCGAAGGAGGCAGTTGACGCCTACAGGCAGGCGATAAATTTGAAGCCCAACTATGCAGAGGCGCATTACGGTCTGGGCACGGCCTATATGAAGCTAGGCAACAAGACGGCCGCGCTCGAAGAGGTGAAGATTCTGCGCAATCTCAAACCCACGCTCGCAGAGAAGCTGGACGCGGCGATTAACAATCGCCCCGCCATAGCCGGAGACATACTGTAAAGGAGCTATAAGGCTCAGAGGGGTAAGAGAAGAGAGAGGCTTCGGCTTTCAATCCCGCTTAGGCGCGTCTGTTTTTGGAAGCGCAACCAAAATACGCAATCTGATATTCGCGTCCCGGCTCGCTTATCTGAGGCGAGACGCGTTTTTTTAGAAACTATTAGCCGCCGGGCGAACAACCAGACATGGGCGAATCCTCATCAGAGCGGCATCAAGGGGAGTGAAATGTCATCCCGCCGCCTGCCGCAGCCAGCCTGTGGCCGTGGCCAAGCGAACCTTCCTTAAGAGTATTTAGCTTTTTAGAGAGCGCCAAACCGGCTAGGCAAAGGTTGGCGCTCGGGGTCGTACGAAAATTGTTGGCGGCTAGAGCCGTATCTTTTGAGCGTACCGGCGGAATAATAGTTGAGGGCGATGATAATCGCTCTCAGGGCTCACGGCCCGGAAACATCCTGTAGCATGACGGACGAACAACTGCTTAAAAGAGCGAGCCGTGGCGACGAAGCCTCGTTTCTGCTCCTTTATGAGCGCCATCGTGAGGCGGTCTTTCGCTTCGCTTACAGGATGCTTGGGGATTCCGCTCAGGCCGAAGACGTAACTCAGGAGTGCTTTCTTAGTCTTGTACGCAGGCCGGACTCTTTTGACGAATCGCGGGCAAAGCTTCGCACCTACCTGCTGGGGGCTACGCGAAATCTCTCGCTGAAGTCGCTTCACCGGCAGGGGCAGGAAGTGGGGCTTGAGGAATTCAACGAAGAGCCGAGGCCGGGACTGACGGAAGAACCGCTTCGCAAGCTGCTGGACGAAGAGCTTGCCTTTGTTGTGAGCCAAGCCATTGCATCTCTGCCGCCGCTTCAACGCGAGGCGCTCGTGCTGTTCGAGTACGAAGAGATTTCGCTGAAGGAGATTGCCGTCATAGTAGAAGCGGACGTGGGCACTGTGAAGGCCAGACTTCACCGCGCACGCGCAAGGTTAAAGCGCGAGCTTGAGCCCTACTGGAGAGACGCTCAGGAAATAGTTGTTCTGGAGAGAAGCGAAGATGACAGACAAGAAAGAGACTCAACTATTTTCCACTGACGAAGCAGGCCGGGAGCTTGACGACTCGCAAGACCTTCCGGCCATAGAGTCGGAAGCGGATAGTGAGCTTAAGGCCATGCTAATGCTCTGGCGAGCGCCGGAGCCGCCTACACCTATGGACAAGCGGATAACAAACGCTTTTCGACGGCAGATAAGTGCCACACCCCACGAGAGCGAGGTAATGAAAATGAAACGTTGTTCCACATGCCAGGAAGAATTCGCAGATAAATTCAGCTTCTGCCCGGTTGACGGCACGCCTTTGAGCCAGCCTGTCGCGGAAGCCAACGTCATCGTCAGCGAAGGCTTCGATGAAGGCGCTACCGTTTCCTCCAGCTACAATCTGGAGCAACAGGGCGACGGCTCTGCTGTGATAGCCAACGAATATCACTTAACGATAATAGAAGATCGCTCCATAGTAGGACGGCTCTCAGAAGAGATAAAGGAGTTCGCTCACGACGCCCAGCTCTCATGGCCGGAATTTAAAAGAGACCCTGTAGGATTTACCCGCAGAGGCGCAAGCGCAGGTGCCAATCTCTTCTGGAAGTTCGTCACCCGCCCGAACATCGCCATTGCTTTAATCTCAGCCATTCTGGTGATGCTCGTTATTGCCTCCGGCATCATGCTCTTAGAGAGAAGCCAGTCAACAGTAATGACCAAAATTGTCATGGTCGTTCTCGGAGTTCTGTTTCTTATCTTAGCTGGCGTCGTCGCTTCATCGTTGCCGAACAGATACCGGTCGCTGTCCACGGAAGAGACAGCAGAGACGAAGAATATGGCGCTGGCAGGAGTGGCTGCATTTGCGTTCATATTGTTTCTGGTAGGAGGGTTCTACGGATTAGAGAGATATAGAAGGGTAAAGCAGGAGCAGATGGCTCAGGCTCAGCAGGAGCGCCTGACCGTTGAGATGGTTGATATTCCCGATGAAGAAGAGGAGCGCGAAGCGGGAGCAGCAGGCGCAGGAAAGGGGACTGGCGGCGGTCTTAAGCCTAAACAAGAGCGGGCCGGAGGCGGCGGTGGCGGCGGTGACGAAGCAGAGACAAGACAGGCGAGCGCAGGGAAACTGCCTCCGGCCAGTCTTGAGCCGCAGATTGTAGTTCCTCGCCCTGAGCCCCCTCCGCCGCAGGCTGCGCTGCTGCCGGTTACCCCTACGGTGAGAGCAGACCCGACGCTGTTTCCGCCCGATACGAGGAACCTTCCTTACGGTATGCCGGACTCTAAATCTACGGATTTGTCGCGCGGGAACGGCAGTGGCGAAGGCTACGGCGGCGGCTCAGGCACCGGCGTAGGCAAAGGTGACGGCGCGGGTGTTGGCCCCGGTCGCGGCTTTAACACTGGCGGCGGCGACCCTAATATAGGCGGCGGTGGGACAGGCGGCGGCCCCGGCGGCCCACCAGACCCGAACAAGGTCTACACGACGAAAGACGTAACGAGCAAGGCAAGGATACTGTCCAGACCCGAGCCTCAATATACGGAAGAAGCCCGTAGGAATCAGGTGACGGGAACAGTCATCCTCAGGGCGGTCTTTTCGGCAGGCGGAAGTGTGACGAACATCAAGGCAGTGAAGGGATTGCCTGACGGGCTGACTGAAAAGGCGATAGCTGCCGCGAGACAGATAAAGTTCGTGCCTGCTCAGAAGGATGGAAGAAATGTCAGCCAGTATATTCAGATTGAGTATAACTTTAATCTTTACTGACCTGACTCGCAGTTGAAAGAGAGCCGCCGGAGGCTCTAGGCTACAATCAGGCTCTAGCCGGGAGCGGCGATTTCTACAAGTGAAGGAATCGCCGCTCCGAATTTTTAAGAGACGAAATTTCGGAAAAATATTTCGGATATTGGGAAACGCTTGTAAACGAAACTCGCATCTACGTGAACATCAATGCAAGGCTCCCCAGCTTTTCTCGTTCTAGCACCGGAGTAGTTAAGTCAGGGCTCAAGATGGTCAGCTCCCATTCCATGACCGGATAGAAGCCATGCAAAAGTGCGAGGCGCTCTTTAACCGAAGCGTGCCCTTCGTACGCTGTCTCCGTGTGACTATTTTTTTGAAGGAGAATTCCCATGCGTCGAAGTCCCGTTACCATCTTAGCTTTCCTTCTGGCAATTTCCTGCGCCTCTTTAATCGCCCTGACACTCTTGCCCGGCACCGAGCCTGCACGCGCACAGACGAGCGGCGGCACGCAGGGCGAGCTTGCTGTCATAGACGCTCGCGGCAACGTGGCCGGCTCGTGCCCGCTCAAGCGCACGACCGTTAAGGCAGAGATTAGCGGATTCCTCTCGCGCGTGCGCGTCACGCAGGAGTTCGAGAATCCGTTCAAAGAGAAGATAGAGGCCGTCTATACATTTCCTCTGCCGCAGGCTGCTGCCGTGGACGACATGACCATGCAGGTTGGCGACCGCACAGTGCGTGGCCGCATACTCAAACGCGAAGAAGCTCAGGCCGTGTACGAGTCCGCCAAGTCCAACGGGCAGGTGGCAAGCCTGCTGAATCAGGAGCGCCCTAACATCTTCACGCAGAGCGTGGCCAACATCATGCCGGGCGAGCGCGTGACGGTAGAGATAAGTTACGTGGAGACACTAAAGTATGAGGACGGCACGTACGAGTTCACTTTCCCGATGGTGGTTGGCCCGCGCTACAACCCCGGAACTCCAACGGGACAGCAGGGGACGGGAACACAGCCGGACACGGACAAAGTGCCGGACGCTTCCAGAATCACTCCGCCCGTGATGCGCGAAGGGATGCGCGCGGGCCACGACATCTCTCTTGAAGTCACGCTCGACGCGGGCGTCAGTCTTGACGGCATCACTTCAAAATCGCATGAGATTGACGTGGATAGAAAGTCTGCGTCGAGCGCCCTTGTGCGTTTGAAGAATCGCACGGAGATACCCAACAAGGATTTCACGCTCCGCTATGACGTGGCGGGAAAGCTTGTGAGCGACGCCGTCATGACTCATCGCGGAGGGCGCGGCGGCTTCTTCACTATGATTCTTCAGCCGCCCGAGCGAGTGACCGCAGAGGACGTGACGCCGAAGGAACTGGTCTTCGTGCTGGACACCTCCGGCTCCATGAACGGCTTCCCGATTGAGAAGGCCAAGGAGACTATGAAGCTCGCGCTCGACGGTCTTTACCCGCAGGACACGTTCAACCTCATCACGTTTGCGGGCGACACGAACATACTGTTTGAGCGGCCAGTGCGGGCTACGCCTGAGAATCTGAAGAAGGCGCAGGACTTTCTCTCTTCACGCACGGGGAGCGGCGGAACCGAGATGATGAAGGCCATACGCGCCGCGCTTGACCCTTCGGACGCGCAGAACCACGTGCGCATTGTCTGCTTCATGACGGACGGCTACGTGGGCAACGACATGGAGATAATAGGCGAGATTCAGAAGCACCCGAACGCGCGAGTCTTCGCCTTCGGCATAGGTAGCTCCGTCAACCGTTACCTGCTGGACAAGATGGCCGAAGAAGGACGCGGCGAAGTCGAGTACGTTTCTCTCAATGACGACGGGTCGCTGGCGGCTCGCCGCTTTCACGAGCGAGTACGTAACCCACTGTTGACGGACATCACTGTGGATTGGTCTGGGCTGCCGGTCGCGGACGTTTATCCGAAACGCATTCCCGACCTCTTCGGCGCAAAGCCTGTGATACTGACGGGCCGCTACACGGGACACGCGAGCGGCACAATCAGGCTGCGCGGCAAGATGAGCGGGCGCGAGGTGGTGCGAGAGATTCCCGTCAATCTGCCGGACGCCGACTCGAATCACGACGTGCTGGCGACGCTCTGGGCGCGCACGCGGATAGATGATTTGATGAGCAAGGATTACAAGGGCGCTCAACAGGGAGCCATGCAGGAGGGCTTGAAACAGACCATCACGCAGCTAGGGCTTGAATATAGACTGATGACGCAGTTCACATCGTTCGTCGCCGTCGAAGAGGTCGTAGTGACAGACGGCGGCCAGCCGCGCCGCGTAGAAGTTCCTGTTGAGCTTCCCGAAGGCGTCAACAACAACGCAATCGGCGGCACCGAAGAGTTCAGAGTCGTTACGAACTCGGGCGCTACCATAGATGAAAGACGGCTCAGGGAGCTTCCCTTACAGGTACGAAACTCTCCGGCGTCTCTGATAGGGCTTCAAGCTGGCGTTGCGGGTAGCGGTCAGGGAAGCGGTCAGGGTAGTGGTCAAGGAGCGGGCAAAGGAACCGGCGGCAAGGTTAAGGTGGAAGAAAAAGCGGGTCGCAGTGACAACAGTAACTTCATAGTGGACGGCCTAAACACCACAGACTCATCTGTGGGTAATGCCGATGAGAAGCAAAGGAAGGCTACTGAGAATCTGACGCCCGAGCAGAAGCGGCAACAGGAGCTTCTGGCCAAGATGCACCCGTCTGTCGCAGCCGTGCTCAGCCGTTTGCTCAGCAAAGGAGCGGCGGCCTCCGCAGACGAGAAGATGTTCGTGACGGACGGCAAAGCGGAGATACAGGTCTGGCTCTTTGACAAGACGTCGCAGGCTTTGGAAGAGCTCAAGCGGCTGGGCTTTGAGCTTTCGCTCGACCCGAAGACTTCAAAGCTGGTCATAGGCCGGATAGCGATTGAGAAGCTTTCAAGTCTGGCCGAGCTGAAGTCCGTGCGCTACATCGCGCCGCAGATGAAGCGCAGCCAGTAGACGAGCTGGCTTAAGCTGTTAAGGCCGGGAAGCTTTCGTCACGAAAGCTCCCGGCCTTAACATTTTCAATGGCTGTCGTTACCTTACGCAGCGCGTGCGGGCTGTCGTCTGCGCGGGTCGTATTCCGTCTCAAGGAACCTGCGGGCGATGAACTTGAGCACCGCCGAGACGTGCTTGCACTCGTAGCCGGGCTCAGCGTTGCCGCGAAAGATAAAGTCTGCGCAGGTGCAGGCCAGCCGTCGCGTCTGCGGCTCGCAGAAGAGGTGGTAGTCGGCTTCAGCGCCCGATTCCGAGCGCGCCATCCAGCCGTAAGGCTCCGCCTCGTTGACAAGGATTCGCTCGGAGCGGGCGGCTCGCTGCTCAGCCGGACTGAAATCCTCTTTCTTAATAATCTGTCTCTTTTTCGTAGTCATCTTAATGTCCTTCTGTTTTAATCAGCTTGATGGGAAACGCCCCTTCGAGCGTCCCGGAATTTGAGGCTCTAAAAAACCGTAAATTAGATGCTTAAAGCCCCTTACGGGTTCGATGCCAGATAAGCAGGCCGTGCTGATTCATGTCGTTGCTCTCTGTAAAAATCCTATCTAGATTCATGGCGCGAGGGAGCTTTCGCTGGCCTCCGGCCACCTGCGCGATTATCTCGCTGAACCTTGTGGCGTGGATTGCCGTGGCCCGGATTTTTAACCTGTCGCCGTTTGCGCGGCAGCATTCCACGCTGTTGCTGCGCGCGGGCGCGGCCAACTGGCAATTGCTGAGCGAGGGAGAGTGGTGGCGAATCCTCATCTCGCAATTCCTGCACGTCAATCTCCCGCACATGCTCTTCAACATGCTGGCGCTGCTTCTGCTGGGCGGGATGCTGGAGAGAGATTTAGGCGCGTGGCGATTCCTTGTCCTCTACTTTGTGAGCGGCTCGGTAGGTCAACTCGTGGGCGTGGCCGCGACTCCTGCGCTGGTCAGCTCGGGCGCGTCTCAGGCAGTCATGGGACTGGCGGGCGGCGTCGCATCGGGCCTGTTGCGTCGGCGCAGTAAGCAGACCGCGAGGCTTATTACCATGCTCGTTTTAGTCTGCATACAGTTTGGTCTGGACATCTTGGCGGCGGGCTACATAAAGGCCGGTCACTGGGGAGGCTTGCTGGCAGGCGCTGTCATAGGCTTCCTGCTGTATCGTCAAAAAGCCAGTGCCTAAGCGGGAGGGCTAGGCGCGTGAAGCCATCGCTCGTGCTTTTCTGTGCAGGTTATGCAGGAAGGTTGGGCCGGGCGGCGCGGGAATCTTTTCGGCCTCTTCGGGCGTGAGGGCGCGGCGGCGGGCAAGCTCTAGCCGGAGGCTTTCCAAGCCGCGCGACATGGCCCAGCGATGGTTCGCTGAAAAGATTGGCTTGAGCAGGAACGAGAGAGCCTTGAGCATGGGCTTGTCGGCACGAATCCGCCAGTCGTAAATGATTTCAACGAACCGGCCATCCTGCTTGAACGTCCAGACGCCGGTGCCTTCAAAGTCTCCGAAGGCACGCAGGCTAAAGCCGTGCGGATGGCGAGATTCCGTCACGCGGAACTTCCAGCGCAAGGTGTAGGGAAGCCAGCCCTTCGTGTAGAGGCTGACGACGCGGCCCGTGCCGCTCTCATCATTCGGCTCAAGCTCTTCGGCCTCCAGATAGACGGAAGGCCACCAGCGCGGCAAAGCTCGCGCGTCCTCCAAAATGGCGGACACCTCTTCCACAGTGCCCTCCACGCGCCACTCTGTGATGAAGTGATATTCGTTGGCAGCCATACCAGCTTAAGATACGTAAAGCTGCGTGCGGGTGGATTTGGTGAGCGATTCAGAAAACTGTAGGGGCAGAGGAGTTGTCCCCGCCGCAACTAAGCGTGGCTTGGCGCGAATCCGTCATAGTCCTGCGGCGCTATGATGAGAACCAGCGCGCCTTCCATAGTGTAGACGGGCTCGTGAACACTTCCGGCCTGCGCGCAGTGAAAATCGCCGGGGCCAAGCTTCTGATTGGCGGCGTGAAAATCGCCCTCTATGACGTAGCACTGCTCTATGCCTCGATGCCTGTGCAGGGGGATGCGAGTCCCCGGCTTCATGCTGACAAGCGTAGTGACCATGCCGTTCTGCGGGTCTGTGAAGAGATGCTTGATGGAGATTCCTTTGGCTACTTCGTGCCACTGGCCTTCATCAGCGCGCAAGGTCAAAAGCATCTGTGAAGGGGACTCAGGCACACCGGCGGGACGCGTGCGCGCACCTTCCAGCGCGGCGAGCGAAAGCAGTCGCGAGCGCGCGTGAGCGGGCGGCTCGGCTTCCATTGCTCCGAGCGCGAGTAAGTCGGTCACGGCTTCAAAGCTCTCAAGCTCGGTCGCGCAGCTTTCGCAGCCCTCCGACAGGTGCTCTTCAAAGGCGCGTGCCTCCCACTGGCTGAGCGAGCCGAGCGCGTAGAGCGACGCCCTCTCCCTCATCTCTTCATCGCTGAAGCGGTGCATCTACAAAACCCCTCTATAAGAATCTCTGAGCTGCTCCCTGAGCTTCATCATGCCCAGACGCGTGCGCGTCTTAATCGTGCCGAGCGGCTGCCCCAATCGCGCGGCTATCTCGCTGTGACTCAGGCCCAGATAGTAAGCCATCTCTATCACCTGACGCTGTTCGGGCGGCAGGGAATCGAGCGCGCCGCGCACGAGCCTCTGACGCTCGGGCGCTACGGTCGGGTCTTCGAACGCGGTCGTGAGAGCAACCGCTTGGCCGCCCGCAGCGTCCAGCGACTCCTTGCGCATCTCTTCCTGACGCATGGAGCGCAAGCGGTCTATGGCGCGGCTGCGCGCAATCGTCACCAGCCACGCGAGCGGCTTTCCGCGCAGGCGGTCGTACTTCCCGGCCTGCCGCCAGACCTGCATGTAGACGTCCAGCAGCACCTCCTCGGCCAGCCCGGAGTCGTTCAGTATGCGTAGCAGCAAGCCGAAGATGAGGCGGCTCGAACGGTCATAGAGCGACGAGAGAGCGGACTCGTCCCCGAGTGCCATGCGCTCAACGAGCGCGGCCCATTCCTGCTCGCGTATGTCTACGGGCGCGGTTAAAGCTTCGGGCGCTGCTGCCAACGGCTCCTCCCCTGCCGAGACTACGAGTTTCTCTTTGTCAACGGATTCATTCAAGGCGATTGTGGCGAAAATCCGAAATCAAAAGAAGCGCCGGTAATATACATCCAACCGCAGGCGGAAAGAAACCGTATAATTTTACGAATTTTAGTTCGAAGGCAGAAACTCAAGCACTATAGCGTCGTGGTCGGAAAGCCTGCCCTTTTCATCCAGCAGGCCGCCAACGACGTGAGGGCGGCTGCCCGGAGCCGGAGTGATGCCGCGACCGGCGAACCAGTCCAGCTTGAGAGAGGCGCGTCCGCCATGATTGCGCAGCGACCACTTGAGGAAGTGAAAACACCATTGCGGTATCCAGTCACCCATGTTGGTGTTGACCGCTATGTCCTCGACGCTGTAATGGAGCGTCCCGACCCCCGGCTCATTCAAAGAGCGATAATCATAGCCGCGCCGCTCAAGCTCTCTGAACAGCCCGCGCTCGAACCACTTGTCCGGGTGAGGGTAGTGAGTCCGTATGAAGTAATCAACGCCCATCATGACGCGCCGCCAGAAGCCCATGACGGCATATAGAACGTGGCGCGAGTTGTAAGTCGAAGTGTTCCAGTCGCCGCCTATGATGACGGGAAGCTTCGGGCTCAAAGTCTCCAGATGGTCTAGCAGGAGCTTCATCTGCATGTGACGATGGCGCTGCGTGGAGTGAGCGTCCAGATGAAGGCTGACCGCGCGAAACTCTCCCAAGGGGTGCTGTACGTCCGCTATGACAACGCGCTGCGCGCCCAAACGCTTCTCTTTGCCGCGCATCTTGTCCTTGCCGTTCGGCAGTGCAAGCTGGTGCGCGCCCCGTATGGGATAACGGGAAAAGAGCGCGTTGCCGTGCAGCGCCTGCGTGTTATCTCCCACGGTGTTGGATTCGAGCCCGCTTCCCTTTACGAGCGACAGGTAGCAGGGCGCGAAGGCGTAGCTCAACCCGAGCGCCTGCGCAATCTCGCGCGCCACGAAACGGTTGTCGCTTCTGGCCATCCCGTAATCAAGCTCTGTCAGCAGCAGCAGGTCGCTCCCCTGTATAGAAGGATGCTCGCGCAGCACCTTTATGATGCTCTCAAGCCGCGAGCCGCGCTCTATGTTCCATGCCGTGACGCGAACCGGGCGTAACTCGTCCGCGCTGCCCTCATCCGAAGCGTGCGAGAAGTCCTCCTCTACGAGCCCGTTCAAAACCCTTTCGACTTCGGGCCGGAGGCGCTGGTAGAGCGGGGAGGCTTCCAACTCGGGCGTGGAAGAGAATTGCAGTAGCTCCGCCAGATACGGCTGAAGCTCGTGGTCTAGCGGCGTCGGGGCGAGGTTCTTCGTTTCTGTGACTGAATAGCTCAAAGCTTTTCCACAATGGAGAAGATTGTTCTCAAGCTCTTACTGAACAGTCGCGGGCAGCAGAGAGTCCCTGCGGTCTGTGGCTATCCCATAGCCGTCTTCGATTTGGCCTATAAGACCGTGAAAGTGTATGTCCGTTCCCGAAAGCACCAGAAGAACGTCGCCCGCGTGATAACGCGGATTGTCGAGCGGAAAGCGCACGACCACCGCGCGCCCGTTCTCCTGCTCCACAGTCTCGAACGTGAAATCGTCTGCGGAGACTAAGTAAGTCAGCGAATTATTAACACTATTTTGCTCGTCAGGCATTAGCCGTTACCTCTAATCATAAATTGAGCCTTCAGAGTAGCAAAAAAGCCGCCGGGTGTCAGGTGGCGGCAAAAGTCAGTAGTGTTCTGATTAGAATAAAGGCGCGGGTGTGAGCAGGGCGCAGTTAATAATTGGCATGGACGGAGTTTCCTTTCACGCGGCCCGCCCGTCACTGCCCAGCAGGCGTTCAAACTCCTTCTTCACTACGGGGTAGCATTCGCACGACGTGGCCTCCAGCCCCTGTCGGTCTAGGACGGTGACGTGTCCCCGCCTGTACCTGATTAAGCCCTCGTCCTGAAGCCTGCCCGCCGCCTCGGTGACGCCCGCCCGCCGGGTGCCAAGCATGACGGCTATGAACTCGTGCGTCAGCTCCAAGTCTTGTCCCGGCGCTCGGTCGCAGATCATCAACAGCCACCGCGCCAGCCGCCCGTCGAGCGGGTGTACCTTGTTACAGGCGGCGGTCTGCGATATCTGGACGATGAAGGCTTGCGTGTAGCGCAGCAATAAATCCTGCAACTGCCCGCCCTGCTTGAACTCCCGCCGGAGCGCCTCTGAGGACGCACGCATGCCGTCGCCCGGAAGTTGAACCATCGCTTCGTGCGGCGTGGTCACGCTGCCTAAGACGACGTTGATGCCGAACACGCCTTCGTTACCGACGACGCCCACTTCGACGCTCCCGCCATCAGCGAAAGTCGCCACGACGGAGACTGTCCCGGAGTTGGGGAAGTATACGTGAGAGACAGGGTCTTGCGGGTAGTAGAGCACGTCGCCGCGAGCCAGCGTGATAGGCTCAAGGAAGGGCGACATGCGCTTATATTCTTCAGGCGGTAGCTGGTTGAGTATCCGGTTGACGCTCGGTGGGCTGTTCGCTGATAGCGAAGACATTAGCAAGCTCCTTATGCCTTGGGGCCATTACGAGTCGGCATAAGGATAGGGTGCTAAGTTAAATTTATGTCGAATAACTATATTTATGTCGAAGAACAATATCTAACTACTTGGGGCAGTATAGCATAATCACCTCCCCCCCCCCGGTACGATTGCGTACTCTGTACGGTTCTGGACTCAAGCTCGTTGACAGTATTGCTAGAATAGCCTGCTTAAAGAGTAAATATTCGGTCTGGGCAAAAGGGACAAGCGCGATGATTGGAAGGGAAAACCGCCGCACCATACTTTTGGTCGAAGAGGATGACGAGACGCGCCGCGTCTTGAAGGCGAATCTACAGACCGAAGGCTACCGCTTGTTGCTGGCGCTCGACGAAGATGACGCTTTCGACAGGGTCGGCGGCGGGGGCGCGGCGGCGGACTTAGTCCTCATCAACCTCGTCGGCAAAGACCCGGAAGTTGCGCTGGCCATCGGGCGCAGGATACGGGCGCACGCGAAATACGACGGGCACACGCCGCTCGTCGTGATGGCGGAGAAGTACGGCAAGGACTTGGACGGTACTGACGTGAACGTCGGCGGCAACGACTGGATTACCTACCCCGAAGACCACGACCAACTGCGGAATCTACTGGCCCGCCTGCTCAAGCAGCCCGCAAATTAGGACACTACCTAAAAGCCGGTTGGAAACCTAAACAAGTAATTCAGTGCCGCTCAAGAGTCACTATGCTAGCCGTGCGCGGCACATGGGACAGACGCGCCGCTCCTCTTTCATCAGCAGGCCAACCCAGAACAAGGGCAGGCAGAAGATTAGAAGCGCGCAGAAGACTATCCAGCCTTCCACGGAGATTCTCTTTTCCGCCACGGGAGGGATGGCGCTCTGGCAGTTGGGGCACCTGTAGCCACCGGCAGCCGCAGCCGCGCCGGGCGGGCTGTAAGTCTCCACCGGCTGGGCCGCGTCGCCAAAGCCGGTTGCGTCCGCGACGGGCGGCGTGTAATCGCGCGTCTGCGTCTTCTGGCGCTCTAACACCGTTCCGCAGAACCTACAGATTCGCGTGGACTCATCGTTGACTCTGCCGCAATTATTGCAGGTAATCATTAGCGTGCTGCACCGCCGAAGCCGAAGATATGAGAGCCGTATAAAGACTGCACGGGCGACGCGCATCATAACGCAACCCGCGCGCGCGGAACAAACGAGAGGGAAAAAAGCGTAGTGTCCTAAATTCAATTCTCCGCGCCCCCTCAGCGTCTCTCTGCGCCTCTGCGGTGAATGTTCTTCAAACTATCTTCACCGCAGAGACGCGGAGGAACGCAGAGGATAGCGCAGAGAGTTTTCTAATTAGGACACCACC
>DASVQI010000008.1:0-2043 GCA_036389255.1 Pyrinomonadaceae bacterium | reverse complement strand
CAATGTCAGGGTGCAGTAAAGGTGCACGGGGTCTTTTTGTCCTGTCGCGGGTACTCGGTATCCTCACCGAGACTCCAATTTCGCCGAGCGTGTGGAGGAGACAGCGCCCAAGTCGTTACGCCATTCGTGCAGGTCGGAACTTACCCGACAAGGAATTTCGCTACCTTAGGACCGTTATAGTTACGGCCGCCGTTTACCGGGGCTTCGGTTCGAAGCTTCACCCTTGCGGGCTGACCTCTCCCCTTAACCTTCCGGCACCGGGCAGGCGTCAGTGCCTATACGTCGTCTTGCGCGACTTTGCAGACACCTGTGTTTTTGCTAAACAGTCGCTTGGGCCGATTCTCTGCGACCCCCTTCCCCTCCGAGAGGCTAGCTCTCATCGAGTACCGGGGGTTCCCCTTCTCCCGAAGTTACGGGGACATTTTGCCGAGTTCCTTCTCCACAGATCACTCGCGCACCTGAGGCTACTCGCCTCGCCTACCTGTGTCGGTTTGCGGTACGGTCACAAGATGAACTCCCCACCGGGGCTTTTCTCGGCAGCCTGGTTCACATGACTCCCGGTGCCCGAAGGCACCAGTCGGCGTCAGGTCTCGGCTACCAGGGCCTTTTAGCTCCCCGGACCGCCTACGCCTTTGCACCGGGACGACCAGCGCCCGGCTCATGCTTCACTCCTGCGTCCCCCCTGCGGGTGATAACGCGCATCCTGTGGTTCGGGAATATTTGCCCGATTTCCATCGCCTACGCCCTTCGGCCTCGGCTTAGGGACCGACTAACCCAGGGCGGACGAGCCTGCCCCTGGAACCCTTAGGCTTTCGGTGGAGGGGATTCTCACCCCTCTTATCGCGTACTCATTCCGGCATCCTCACTTCTGGCCGCTCCACGGCAAGGTTTCCACCGCCGCTTCTCCGCTACCAGAACGCTCCCCTACCATCCGCCCACTCCGTAGAGTGAGTCGAATCCGTGGCTTCGGTGACAGTCTTGAGTCCCGACCATTATCGGCGCAGGCGCACTTGACCGGTGAGCTATTACGCACTCTTTCAAGGCATGGCTGCTTCTAAGCCAACCTCCCGGTTGTCACGGCACGCCCACATCCTTTCTCACTGAGACTGTACTTCGGGACCTTAGCCGACGGTCTGGGTTCTTTCCCTCTCGTATACGCACATTATCGCGCGTATGCTGTCTCCCGGGGTCCATGAGCCGGGCATTCGGAGTTTGGTAGGAGTTGGTAACCCGGTGGGGCCCCGCGTCCTTCCAGTGCTCTACCTCCCGCTCACATGCCCCGAGGCACTACCTCAATAGTTTTCGGGGAGAACCAGCTATCTCCGAGCTTGATTGGCCTTTCACCCCTACCCACGGCTCATCCCAATCTTTTTCAACAGAAACGGGTTCGGCCCTCCACTAGGTGTTACCCCAGCTTCAGCCTGGCCATGGGTAGATCGCTTCGGTTTCGGGTCTGCGGCCACGCACTCTAAACGCCCTGTTCAGACTCGCTTTCGCTGCGGCTCCGGTCCTGAAGACCTTAACCTCGCGCGTGACCAGCAACTCGCCGGATCATAATGCAAAAGGCACGCAGTCAGGAGCCTGAAGCTCCCTCCTACCGCTTGTAGGCACACGGTTTCAGGATCTATTTCACTCGCCGTCAGGCGTTCTTTTCACCTTTCCCTCACGGTACTGGTGCACTATCGGTCACGGACGAGTATTCAGCCTTGGAGGGTGGTCCCCCCGGATTCCAGCGGGATTTCTCGTGTCCCGCTGTACTCAGGTGTCAGAGCCACTCGCTTTGGTTGCCTTTCGCCTACGGGGCTGTCACCCTGTTTCGCGCGCCTTCCCAGACGGCTTCGGCTAAGCTCCAAACACGAGCGGAACAAGTCCCGCTCTGATCCTACAACCCCGAAGCCACAAGGACTTCGGTTTGGGCTGGTCCCGTTTCGCTCGCCGCTACTCCGGGAATCTCGGTTGATTTCTTTTCCTGGGGATACTTAGATGTTTCAGTTCTCCCCGTTGGCTCTCCCGTAGGAGTGACGGCCCATGACGGCCGCCGGG
>DASVQI010000007.1:0-2480 GCA_036389255.1 Pyrinomonadaceae bacterium | reverse complement strand
TTTTAATATCAGGTATTTTGACAAATGTCTATTTCGCCAGGAACACAATTTCGCTATTCGCCAACTCTGATCTAAGCACCTATACAGAAAACGGGAATAAATTTTATCAATTCAGGTATGTTCTTATTCCTGGCGGCACTGCTGCAGGTCGTAAACCTAATGGTAGTACTGTTGATTGGAATAATTACGCAGAGGTAAAACGATATTTGGGCCTGAAGGATTAAATCGTTTTTAAGGTTTAAATATAGGTTGTTCAAAAAAGGCGGTCTAAAAGCAGATCGCCTTTTCTACTTTATTCTCTGGAAGTTATTCAGCTCTCGCCTAAGCTGGACTTTAGCCAAATAAGAAGAACCTTCAAGTGGGAAATGCAAGTAAATTTATAGTGACCAAACTGTAAATCACCATGTCATCTATGCCAACCGAAGGTTCTCAGGTAATATTAGCATTTCGTTCGTTGTTTTCCAAAAAAGTCTTTGAGCACGTAAAGGTGCTGCTGCTGGGTGCCGTGCTTACTGTCGGTAAACATACGGTGTGTGCAGCCCTGCGCTTTATGGGCCTGGAACAACAAGGTTGTTTTCACAAATATCATCGGGTGCTCAGCAGAGTCAACTGGTCAGGATTGAACGCATCAAAGATATTGTTGCACATATTGATAAAGTGTTTTGTCAATAGTAAAGACCCGCTGGTCTTTGGTATTGATGAGACTATAGAACGCAGACGAGGAACAAAGATCAAGGCCAAAGGTATTTATCGCGACCCTGTTCGTTCTTCACACACCCACTTTGCGAAGTGCAGTGGGCTCAGATGGATCAGTATGATGCTGCTGTGCAAAATCACATGGGCTAAGCGCATCTGGGCACTGCCTTTTTTTACGGTGCTGGCTCCTTCTGAACGCTACTGTGAACAGCAGGGCATCAGGCATAAGAAGATTACCGAGTGGGCACGTCAACTGATTTTTCAGCTTTATAGATGGTTGCCGAACCGAGCGCTGATAATAGTGGCAGACAGCAGTTATGCAGTCATTGAGTTGCTGGGCACTGTTAGCCCATATGTGAGCTTTATCACCCGCTTGCGGCTGGATGCAGCCCTCTATGATCCTGCTCCTGGCAAAGAGCCGGGAAAGCGCGGCCCCAAGCGGCTGAAAGGAGCCCGTCAGCCTACGCTCATTCAACGACTTACTGAGCAGAGCCTCTCTTGGCAAAGCCTGGTCATAGCGCAATGGTACAATCAAAAGGATAAGAAAGTGCTGGTAGCTACCGGTACTGCCCTTTGGTATCACAGTGGAATGCCACCTGTTGCGATTAGATGGGTGCTCATCAAAGACGAAGAGGGAAACAAAGAGCCCGTAGCTTTGCTTTCCACCCATACACAGATGAGTGCCGAGCAGATTATCTTATGTTTTATCAGGCGTTGGAGTATGGAGGTCACTTTTAAAGAAGTAAGAGCACACTTGGGCGTAGAATCCCAAAGGCAGTGGAGTGATCCGGCTATCGCCCGAACCACCCCATCGCTGATGGCCTTGTTCAGTATAGTTACTATATGGGCCAACAGCCTACCGAAAAGTAAATTGCTCGCTATCCAACCCACAGCCTGGTATCACAAAGAGCAGCCAACATTTTCCGATGCTTTGGCAGCCGTGCGTGTACAGATATGGGAACAACGAAAATTTTGCATCTCCGATCAACAAAGTGACATCATACAAATACCAAGAGCCCTGCTCAGTGAGCTTACTACACTACTGGCCAGAGCGGCTTAATTGGCTAAAGTCCAGCTTAGAAGCTGTCTAAAATTATTTAAAATAAGTATATGATGTGGATAATTGGGTAAGGGAATATTATTTATAAAGGAGCTATCACTTACTGAGGAAGAAGTTGTACTAATTGTGAATAACCACAAACTCAATTAGTATGACAAATTATCCGACAAATGTAAGCGATAGCCAATGGCAAATTATCTCCAAATATTTAGATAAGGAACGAAACAGGAAATATGATTTAAGAGAAATTGTAAATGGGATTTTATATTTAGTAAATACAGGTTGTCAATGGCGAATGTTACCCCGGGATTTTGCACCATGGAAAACCGTTTACTATTATTTTTCAAAGTGGAAAAAAGGAGAAATTTTTGAAGTAATCCATGAAGCATTAGTGGAGAAGATAAGAGTAATGGAGGGCAGAAAAGAAGAACCTACGGTTGGCATTATTGATGCACAATCTGTAAAGAATACCCTTGTAAGCAGCGAGGACAAAGGCTTTGATGCTGGCAAGAAGATAAAAGGTATTAAACGTCACATTATTGTAGATACACTTGGATTGATACTGGCAGTGGTTATACAAAGTGCATCAGTACAGGACAGAGATGGTGCAGTTGATGTTGTCAAAAAGCTGTGCGAAAGCTGGAAAAAGGTAGTAAAAATATTTGCGGATGGGAGCTACAGAGGACAATTGATAAATACTATAAAAACACAATTCAAAATAAAA
>DASVQI010000006.1:0-696481 GCA_036389255.1 Pyrinomonadaceae bacterium | reverse complement strand
GCCCTTTTCAGCGCGCCTTCCGGTACGCGTAGAGTAGCACGCCGAGCGGGTCGCCGACCTTGAGGATGGCGCCCTTCCGCTCGTAACTCGCGGTGAGCCGGCCGTCGGGCGTCCGCCCGTATTCCACCGTCATGTCCGGGCTGTGGCACTTCAGGCACGACTCGTCGCTGGCGCGCACGGGGCGCGCCTCGACCTCCCAGGGGCCGGCGCTGAAGCCGTACCGCTCGCCGCCCGCGGCGAACGACTCCAGGGCGCGGCGCGTCTCCTCCCAGAGTTCGGCGCCGCCGGGCAGCCCCTTCACGCCGGACGAGCTGACGAAGATGGGGCCGCTCAACGCGGCGCCGAACCCGTAGCCGAAGCGCGTCTTGACGACGCGGGCCTCCGCGGGCGTCTCGGCCAGGATGCCGCGCCCGGCGAGGTAGAGCCCGACCCTGTAGCCGTCGCGCCTGAGCCCGCCCACGGCCTCCTTCTCCTCGGGCGTGGTGGGCTCGAACTTCCGCTCGGTGGCGATGCGCGCCATGCCGAAGCCGATGACGTTGTGGAAGCGCTTCTGGACGGCGCGGTCGAGCGCGTCGAAGGGGTGTGACTCCTGCGCGGCGGGCGCGGCGGGCGGCTGCTGCCGGCGGCGGGCGGACGCGCGCGGGGCCGGGGCGGCGGCCGAGAGCGCGGCCGCGGCCGAGAGCGCCAGCGCGAGCAGTCTGAGTATGTCGGAGGGGTTCTTCATCTCGCGGGCGTGGGCGGGCCGAAAGAGAAAAAGAGTCGCCGCGGGGGGCACGCTCGAACGGACTCGCGCACGCGGCGGATTGTGCCCCGACGCGGCGCGGTTCGGCAAGCCCTGCCCGCGGCAACTCTTTTCAGAATTGGCCAGGCTCCGGACCGACCCGCAACACACGCCGCCGCCACTACCGTTGCTCCGTTCCCGGCCTGGCGGGGTTCGCGGGGCAAGCGTTGTGCGGAGCCCGAAGCCTGATAAGTTTTCAAGGAAGCTGTCAGCGTTCAGCGTTCAGCTTTCAGCTTCAGACTTTAACCCGGAGCGGGCGGGTTGGCAAACGCCCGCGGTGGGGGTTCCGCAGACGCGGCGGCCGGGACTCAGGGTTTCCCGCGTCAGGTGCCGTTGAAGCCGATGTGCATGCGGCGCAGGTTCGCGCCGGGGAACTGGCCCGTCGCCCTCACCTTCGCCAGCACGGCCGCGGCCTCGGCGCGCGTCCGCCCCGCGTAGACGGCCATGAACTGCTGGTCGCCGTTGACGTTCGAGTAGAAGATTTCGCCCGGCTCGCCGCCGCCGCGCGAGGCGAAGACCTTGTTGCGCGGGAAGAGCTTCTGCGCGGCGACGCGCTCCTCCTCGGGGACGAAGACCGTGCCGTCCAGCCTCTCGTCGCGCACGCTCTTGAGGATGACGGCGTAGAACTGCTCGCTCTCCCAGATGGCGCCCTGCGGGGGGATGCGGAAGGGCAGGTCGTGCGGCTTGAACTCCGCCGTCGTGCGGCAGGGCGCGGTCGGGTCGCCGCAGACGGCCCCCTTCTTCGCCGGCGGGCGCCGCTGGCGGGCCGCGGCCGAGGGGCCGGCCGGCAGACCGGACGCCAGCAGGCCGAGCAGGGCGGCGCAGAGGAGTTGTGCTTTACGCATAGGGGATTTTCCGCCTCCTTCAAAAGCGCGACGGCCGGCGGGGAGCGCCCCCGCCGGCCGTCAGGCCGCGACACGAGATTTTACTGGCGGAGAGGGTGGGATTCGAACCCACGGTACGGTTCCCCGTACACAGCATTTCCAGTGCTGCCAGTTCAGCCACTCCTGCACCTCTCCGATTAAAAAGAGCCCGGTAAAGAATCGCCCTTAATCTCAAATAACCGGCAAACATCAAGCATAGCCTATCTCATAGATTTCTGTCACGTCACGGCGCATGCTGATTTCTCTTCGGCGCGAATTGCAGGTATTATGTGGCTTCAACTACCAATAGCGAGATGAAAATTATGCGTAACGTGCCTACACTCACCCGTTTGCTGTCGCTTGCGACGGCCGCGTTTATCTGCGCTTCCATCTACGGCGCAGGTGCTCTGACCATTATGGATAATCAAATCACTCAATCTTCCACAGCACATGCCGGCGTCATAGGCGAGGACAACCCGCTTCTGGCGAAGTGGAGCGGCCCCTATAGCGGAGTGCCGCCTTTCGATAAGGTTGCAGTAGCCGACTTCAAGCCAGCGCTCGAAGCGGCTATGGCTGAGAATCTTTCCGAGGTAGAGCGCGTGGCCAGCAATCCCGCGCCGCCTGACTTCGACAACACCATCGCGGCCCTGGAGCGCGCGGGCCGCACTCTTCAGAGAGTCCAGACCGTTTACGGCATCTGGAGCTCTACCATGAACGGGCCTGAATTCCAGAAGGTAGAGCGAGAGATGGCCCCGCGCATCGCCGCCTTCAACGACAAGATTACGCAGAACAAGCCGCTCTTTCAGCGCATAGAGGCCGTCTACAACTCGCCTCAGAAAGCGCGATTGACGCCTGAGCAACAGCGACTCGCGTGGCTCTATTACACCAACTTCGTGCGAGCGGGCGCGCGCCTCGACGACGCTGCCAAATCGCGCCTCTCTCAGATTAACCAGCAGCTAGCGGGGCTCTACACGCGCTTCAGCCAGAACCTTCTGGCCGACGAGACGGAACAGTTCATGACTCTCAAGAGCGAGGACGAGCTGGCGGGGCTGCCGCAGTCCGTGCGTGACGCAGCCGCCACGGCGGCAGCCTCGAAGAAGGTTCCGGGCTCGTGGGTGATTATGAACACGCGCTCTTCCATCGAGCCGTTCCTTACCTACTCCGACCGCAGAGACTTGCGCGAGAAGGCGTGGCGCATGTTCGTCAATCGCGGCGACAACAATGATGCGCACGACAACAACTCCATCATCGCGGAGATTCTGCAACTGCGCGCCGAGAGGGCAAAGCTTCTGGGCTACCAGACGCACGCGCACTGGCGGCTTGAGAACGCCATGGCGAAGACGCCGGAGCGGGCCTTGCAGTTGATGGAGGCCGTCTGGAAGCCTGCCGTCCAACGCGTGCGCGAGGAAGTGGCGGACATGCAGGCGCTCGCACGCAAGGAGGGAGCGAACATCAAGATTGAGCCTTGGGACTATCGCTACTATGCCGAGAAGGTTCGCAAGGCCCGCTACGACCTTGACCAGAACGAGGTCAAGCAGTACTTGCAGCTTGAGAAGCTGCGCGAGGGAATGTTCTGGGTCGCGGGCGAGCTGTTCAACTTCAACTTCACGCCCGTCACGAACGTCCCGGTCTATCACCCGGACGTGCGCGTCTGGGAAGTGACCGACAAGACCTCCGGGCGGCACATAGGCTTGTGGTACTTCGACCCGTACGCGCGTGAAGGCAAGCGCTCCGGCGCGTGGATGAACGCTTACCGTCGTCAGGAGCGTGTGAACGGCGAAGTCACAACCATAGTCTCGAACAACTCCAACTTCGTTAAGGGCAAGCCGGGCGAGCCCGTGCTACTCTCGTGGGACGACGCCAACACTATGTTCCACGAGTTCGGCCACGCCCTGCACGGTCTTTCTTCAAACGTCACTTATCCTTCGCTCTCAGGCACGGCCGTCCCGCGCGACTACGTCGAGTTCCCTTCGCAGCTACTTGAGCACTGGCTCTCCACGCCCGAAGTTCTACAGCGCTTCGCCGTGCATTACCAGACGGGCAAGCCCATACCGCAGGCGCTGGTGGATAGAATCGAGCGGGCAGAGACATTTAATCAGGGCTTCGCCACGGTCGAGTATCTGGCGAGCGCGCTCGTGGACATGAAGCTGCATCTGGCCGGAAGCCAGAAGATTGACCCGGACGCCTTCGAGCGCAGGACGCTGGAGGAACTGGGCATGCCGGGCGAGATTGTCATGCGCCACCGCACGCCGCAGTTCGGGCACGTCTTTTCAAGCGACGCTTATTCAGCCGGATACTATAGCTACCTGTGGTCTGACGTGCTTAACGCGGACGCTTACGAGGCGTTCGTGGAAGCCAAAGGCCCATACGACAAGACGGTCGCAGGGCGGCTGCGCCAGTACATCTTCTCCGTCGGAAATACGATTGACCCGGCGGAGAGCTACAGGTCATTTCGCGGGCGCGACCCGAAGGTGGAAGCCCTCATGCGCAAGCGTGGATTCGCAAAGCGGGAATCGAATAGCGGCAAGTAAGGTCTATAGCGAGTACATTCACCGCAGAGACGCAGAGAAACGCAGAGGGGGCGCTGAGAAAAGCTTAATTCTCTGCGAGTCCTTTGCGTCTCTCTGCGTCTCTGCGGTGAAGCTGTTCGCAGATAAATTCTGCCGCATGTCGCAGGTCTGAAATCAGAGACTGCTAATCCTTAACTGATGCTGGAGAGGTTGTCTCCGGCGACGATGCCGCCAGCGTCGTTTGTATCCACCTTGGAGCGCGCGGCCTCCTCCGAGGCGTATAGCAACTTGAGGAAGGGCGGCGATATTATGGTGGTCGCCACGGCCATGAAGAGCACCACGCCGTAAAGCTGTGCGTTGATGACCGCCATGCTCAAGCCTATCTGAGCCACGACTATACCGACTTCGCCTCTGGGAACCATCCCCATGCCCACCTGCCCGGCGCGTCTAGCGCCCAGATTCCAAGCGCCCGCGCCGCAGCCTATGAGCTTGGTCACTACGGCCACCAGCGTCACTATGATTGAAAGCACTATGACGGCGGGGTCGCGGAAGACATCCAGCTTAAGCTGCATTCCTATGTTGACGAGGAAGAACGGAACCAGAAACTCCGTCACACCATTCGTCTGCCTGTGCATCGTGCGGTCGTCTTCCGAGGCTTCCGCCAGCGCCATGCCCGCCAGAAAAGCTCCTATGATGGCGGCCACGCCTATGTAGGACGCGGCGACGCTCAAGCCGAAGCAGAGAATCAGCCCGAAGACGAATAACGAATTGCCTATGCGCAGCCTGCCTATGCGCGGGGAGAGGCGCGTCACGACGGGAGCGCCAACGAGCGCTATGAAGGCCGTGAAGCCTATGGCGAGCGCGGCGGTCGTGAGGATTTCCACGTAGTTAATAGAGCCCGCAGCCATGCTGGATACTACGGCCAGCACCAGCAGGCCGAGTATGTCGTCTATGACAGCCGCTCCAAGGATTATGCGCGCCGTCGGAGCGTCCAGAAGCCCTAAGCCCGAAAGCACGCGGGCGGTAATTCCGACTGAGGTCGCCACCATAGCCGTGCCTACGAAGAGCGCTTCGACGCTGGTCGCTCCCCACGCCTTCATCAAAAGCCAGCCGCCCAGAAAAGGCAGGATGACGCCCAGCACGGCGACGATGGCAGCGCTGCGGCCCACGCGGAAGATGGCTGCGGGCTTTGTCTCAAGCCCGACTGTGAAGAGCAGGAAGATGACGCCTATCTCAGCGAGCGTCGTGGTAATCTCCGTCGGCGCAGCCCAACCCAGAAGGCTCGGCCCTATGATTACTCCGGCGAGAATCTCGCCCGCGACGGCTGGCTGGCGAAGGCGCTCGAACAGCTCGGCCATGACCTTTGCCGCGACCAGCATCAGGAAGAGCGTCACAAGCACCCACGCGCCTGCGTCCGTTGCGGCTCCCAGAATCATGCGCATTCTTTATCTCCCCGGCTTCTAATAATTAATTTCGGCACGCGCCATTGTAACCAGCTTGCCTCTTTATTGCGATTTTCAAACCCCAAGCGGCCATCGCCCGGCACACCATTTCCCCTGCTGCTACATCAAACTTCCGTCAGCCTGTCGAGGTCGGCATGTATGGTTTTGAGAGCCCCTTGACAGGCGTTTCTATTTTTAAGAGGGAGTCAGGCAAAAGAGTGAAAAGAAAAGAGGCTAGAGGCGCAATTCTGGCCGCAGCTATGTTAATCGCTGCGGTCTTTGCCGGGCTGTTTTTAGTCGGCGGCGGGCGCGGGCGCATGCGCGCAGGGCAAAGCGGCCTTATGCCTTCGCCCGCGAGCGCCGAGGCCGCCGAGATTCCCTCATGGAAAAGGGCCGTGCAAAGGGTCGTAGAAGACAGGGGCGAGCCAGTGGGCAAGCAGGCCAAGGTCAGCATCCCTCAAGAACTGCGCCACTACAACGACACCCGCCGCTTTCTGGCCATACAGGTGGCCGAGTGGCGCAAGCATCGCTTCGAGACTCCGCAGGACTACGTAGATTTGGCCGCTCTGATTAGCAGGGGAGAGCTTGCGCCGGTCAAGCCCGTCAGCGACAGCTACATACTCTACGGCGTGGGCGGGCGCGCCACCGGCGAGCCTTTCACTGTTTACGACGCCTCAAGCCGCAAGAGCATTCCGCTCTTGAGTCAGGCCGAGATTGCGGGCGAGTACGAGCGCGTTGCCGAATCATCCAAAGGCTTGAAAGACGAGATAGCCGCGCTCAGGACAGAATCTGCTTCCGTCTCTAAAAAAGAGCGTGCGAAGCGAGCCGAGCTGCAAACAAAGATTGCCGCGAAAGAGAGGTCGCTCAAGGAGGTTCTGGCTAGAAAAGAGTCGCTCGATTCTTACTACGGTAGCTCCGCAGGGCAGCAGCGCCTCTTCGACAGGCAGGAAAAGCTTGAGGCGCTGGCGAAAGATTTCTCCGGCGGCGAGTACGACCTATCGGACGCGGGCTCGCGCAAGCAGATGAAGGTGCGTATGCTCAGCTACCTTCGCCCCGAAGCGCTTCGCGTGCTGGAAGAGGTCGCCGAGTCATACCGTCAGAAGTTCGACCGCCCGCTTCCTATAAGCTCGCTTGTGCGCCCGCACCAGTACCAGTTCGAGCTGAGCAAGGTGAACCCGAACGCGATTCGCATGCAGACGCCGCCGCACTCCACGGGTCTTGCCTTCGACATCTTCAACAAGTACATGACTGCCGAAGAGCAGCAGTACGTGATGGACGAATTAGCGCGCTTGGAAGACGCCGGGCGCATAGAGGTCTTGCGCGAGAACCGCGACCACTTCCACGTCTTCGCCTTCATAGACGGCACGCGCCCCGACGAAACCCTCATACGCCAATCCCTCGGCAAAGCGGGCGAAGCCGAATAGCCGCGTCCGAAGATAAAGGGCTAGCCTCAAGCTTGAGGCTAGCCCTTCCACTTTAGAATCTCGTCAATGGTCGTGACGGCTATCGGGTGATAGGTGGGACGCGCGCGTCTGTAGATGGTCGTCGCTCGCTCGCGCCCTTCGGGACTCTTATTCAGTTCCTCGTAAAGCGGCTTGATAAATTTCCTGCGGCCAATGCTCGTCAGGAACTCTTCCAGCTTCGGATACGCCGCCTCGTAGCGGTTGCGTATAGCCATCAGCAGCCACTGAAAAAGTATCTCCGAATTGCCTGACGCGGTCAGCCTGAAAGCCCTCTCCAGCTCGGCCATCCGTGCGGCTCCCAAATCCTGCGGCAGGCTTTGAAGAAAGTGCAGCCATTCCTGCGTAGACCACGCGGCTGTAGAAATTCCGGCCGGGGCAATCTCTCCTTTGAGCCAGCGGGACGACTGCTCCTCGACGCGCTTGAAAGCATCCGAGGCGGGACGCGGCGCGCTCTGCGGCAAGCCCGCTTTATAAATCCATTCCTCGACCGGCACGCGCGCGGCCTGCTGCGGATACTTGTCTAGCAGGTTTGCTTTCAAGTAGGAGGTGAAATCTTCCGTGCGTATGCTGCGGAAGGCGAAGTGCGCGAAGTAGCTCCGTAAGAACCGGTCGAACCTCGCGCGCCCGAAAGCCTCCTCCAGCGCCCGCAGAAAGAGAGCGCCCTTTTCGTAAGGGACTCCCGTGAAGCCTGCGTCGGGGTCGCGCCCCTTCAGGTCTACGTGAAGAATCCTGTCTCTGTCTTCCATCCCGGCCATCTCTTCTTCGAGAGAGCGGCGGCCCAGAGTCGCTTCCATCTCTTCACGCCCGCGCCCGTAGACGGCCTCTATGATGCGGCGCTCTATGTAGGTCGTGAAGCCTTCGTTGAGCCAGAAGTCGCTCCACGTGGCGTTGGTCACGAGATTACCAGACCACGAGTGCGCCAGCTCGTGCGCCACCAGCGAGACGAGGCTTTTGTCTCCGGCCAAGACAGTCGGCGTGGCGAAAGTTAGCCGTGGGTTTTCCATGCCGCCGAAGGGGAAGCTGGGCGGCAGCACCAGCAGGTCGTAGCGCCCCCAGCGATAAGGCCCGTAAAGCCGCTCCGTGGCCGCAACCATCTTCTCCGTATCCGCGAACTCGCGCGCGGCTTTGTCTACGACGGAAGGCTCCGCGTAAACGCCCGTGCGGCGGCCCAGTGGCCGGAACCTCAAATCTCCAACGGCAAGCGCTATCAGATACGAAGGCACGGGCTGCGTCATGCGAAAGCTGTAATCGCCGTCGCGCCTAGCGTTCGGCTCGTTCTCGGCGCTCATCACGGCCAGAAGGCGCGCGGGCGTGCGCACACGCGCCGAGTAGGTGACGCGCACCTGCGGCGTATCCTGTAGCGGAATCCAGCTTCGAGCGTGAATCGCCTGAGACTGTGTGAAGAGGAAAGGCTCTCGCTTGCCTGCCGTCTGCTGCGGGTTGAGCCACTGAAGCCCCGAAGCATTCGGGCTTGTCGAGTAATGCACGCGCACACGCGTAGCTCCACGGGGCAGGCGAATCGTGAGCGGAGCGCCAAGCACAGGGTCGTTTGAGCCAAGGGTGAACTCCGCATCCCTGAAGCTTTGGGACGCGCTCGCGGCCTCCACTTTTGAGATATTCAAAGCCCGCGTATCCAGAATCAAGACGTCGCTCGTCTGCGAAAGTCTCTCAAGCGTCAGCGTGGCCGTGCCTTTGAGCATCTTCTGCCCGAAGTCCACGTCCCAATCCAAATCCAGATGACGCACCCTGACCTCATGCGGGTTCGAATAGGAATGAAGGTCGCGCCCGGCGTCCTGATACGAGCCCGCAGGCATGAGCGCATCCGGCGAGCCTGCGGCCCGCTTCTCCGCAAATAAGCTGTTGATGCTCGCGGTCACTGGAGCGTACAAGATTAGAGACAATAGAAGACCGGCTATTAACCTTAAAGGTAACGAGTAGTTGTGCAATGAATGTCTGGACATATCTCATTAACCTATAAATTTAGGAAATGTCAAACCTCTTCCAGTAAGGCTCCATGCGTCGCTGACGCTCCGTGTGATATTCTTGAATCAATCTGAAGGGGGCTCTTATGAAATACGGATTGTGCGTGACGTTGCTTCTGCTTTTACTCTTGATGTGGCCTGAAGTGTTGCGCGCTCAGGAGAGTTCCGGCGCGCAGCAGAGCGTGGAGAGCCTTCGCTCGCAGCTTCAGGACGTAGAAGCGAAACAGGCTGCGCTTGAGGGGCGGCTCCGGCAGTTGGATGAGGACATGCGTCCCGAAAATATTGAGCGGTCGTTGAGGCTCACGGGCTCCACGCGACCGGAGGAATTGAGGGAGCAGCGCAGACGCCAGCTTGAAAGAGACAGGGCGAGCATTCAGTCTCAGCTTGACCAACTGGCCACGAGCCGCACGCGGCTTCAAACCGCGCTCAGCGCCGCAGAGACAGCAGCCTACCAGCAGAGCGCAGCGATTAACACGACTGGCGCGGCTGCCGAATCACAGCAGGCGAGCGGCGGCAATCAGGCGCAGCCCGCGCGCTCCGCACAGCCGCCGACAGATTCAAAACGCAGGCGTGCCCGCCGGAACAGAGCCCGTCGGCGCACGCCTTAAAAGTTCATCGCTTCCGTTGACGCTTGTGATGTTAGTAGGGGCTGCCAAGCTCCTGCGAGCTTTTCACTTCCCTGTATCCCGCCGGAATCTCGAACAGCGACTGGTCTAGCGCCTTGGTTGAAATCTCCGTGACTTCCTGTGTTGACGACGAAGGCGGAACCGAAGGTGCGCCTTCACCCATGTTGAACTTAATCGTGGTCGTCGTCATGGCAGGGTATCCAGTGTTGCTGTAGCCTTCGGTCTTGTAGCGCACTTCGTCCACGCAATCGGACTGGCCCGTGTCAAAGCTTGAGGCTGTCTGCGACTGGCAGTTCTGGCCGCCGGGCAGGTCTACGTACCAGCCGTCCGTCTCCATCTCCATGTTCATGGTATTGCACGCGCCTTCAGAGGCTTCGAGTACAATTTTAGACTTGATGCGCTTGGCCTTCAGGCCGAGTATCTCTTTGCGCTCGCCCGTGTCCGTAGCCGTAGTCGTGTAAGTTAGCACTCCGCCACGCCGCGCGCCCGCCTTCTGTACGGCAGGCGCAGTCCCGGTTGCGCCCGCAAAGGCCGTCACAAGATAGCTCTTGGTCTTATCGTTTATCTGAATCATGCGCTTGAGGTCGCATTGATAGATGGTGGTGTAGCCCATGCCTTCTATGCGTTGACGCGCGCCCTTGATGTAGGTGGTGCTAGTAAAGCTCTGGCCGCTTGCCGTGCTTTTGGTGGTTATCTTCATGTCGGCCAGCGTCATGGAGGCAGAGCAGAAGAGCGCAAGCACGAGCGTCGTGGATTTTATGAACTTGCGGCCCCACGAAGTCTGAGCCCAGCTCACGGAGCCTGAATTCCGCCTCGAATTCGCCCCGGCCGCGTCTCTGTGCCGACGCCTGAAAGGCAGAACGTGCATCAGAGTAGACAGCCCCGTTTTTAGATTGATACGAATGGTTCTCCCAGCCATAAATATATTCCCTTATTTTTTAGATAAATTCGGCTCTACTGATTAACGCGCAAAGACGGGCCGGAATGAATCACGACTTCGGATAATAATCGGCCGGGCGCGTGTGCGTTCTGCCGCAGGAGGGGCAGGTGTGCGCCTCTTCGACTACGCCGCCGAAAGCAGGGTCAGCCTCGCCCGCTTCTTCGAGCGCTTCGGAATAATCTATTTTGTCGGCGTGATGATTCATCTCCACGCCGCAGTCAGGGCAAATCATCTTCTCTCTTGTGTTCATCTCTTGCTCCCGAAAAATCTAATCCAGCGACACATGCTCGCGCCCGTAGCGCAGGACTTTCGACATCCAGACCAGCTCCTTCAAAAACTTCTCTATGCGCTTGACGTATGACTCGTCGAGAAGCTTTCCTTCATGGTCGAAGAGCTTCTGTGCGCCTGAGAAATTTCCGTCCCAGAAGATTGTCACCAGCCCCAGCTCGCGCAGGACAGGCAAAAGATTCTCTATGACGCGCGTGCCGCCGAAGCCGCCTGCCGAGACGCCGCACACGCCCACGGCCTTATGCACGTACTCCTTCAGGTTCGTGTCGAGCAGGTGCTTGAGCATTCCGGGGTAGCCGTGATTGTACTCCGGTGTGACTATCACGAGCCCGTCGGCGCGGCTGACGCTCGCGCTGAAATCGGAATCCTTAATAGCCTCGCCAGCGTCATCCGTGGGAAGAGAAATGGCGCGTACGTCTACAAGCGCAGTCTCGACGCCCGCAAGCTTCAGAAGCTCGCCGTACACAAAGCGCGCAACGTTCTCGCTGGCCCTTCCCTTTCGGGTCGTGCCGAGGATGACGGGGATAAAGATGGGTCGCTCTACGCTCATAAAAGTTTCTCCGAAGCTTCAGGCTATTTTTCTACCAGCTAGATGACGTGGCCGTCCAGTCTACGCATCCCGAGCGCGAAACCCGCCTCGCCTTCGCTCAAGCTTACTACGCCTGCCCGTATAAAGCCGGATTTAATTCCCGGAAGATAGAGCCAGCGCTCACCGGAGGCAGAAAAAGAGAGAGGACAGGCAAAGCAAAATGCCTGTCCTCTCTCAATCATAGATGGCTCGCTGCATACAAAAAAGCGGTGGCAGTTACCCGCTACCACCGCTTTCACCCGTCTACCTTAAGGAGCACTCGCCGTAGTTCCCCAATCACTGCGACGGTGGGACATTGCTTTGTCCCCTATCCGAGTGCAACGCATTATAGCCAGCGAGCGCCGCTCCCGTCATGAGTGAAATCACCTATAAATAAAGGATTTCAGTCACGCGCCTTGCGTCTCAACGCTGCTTTCAGGTGCCTATGAAGTAGGTCTGGCTGTTGATTCTTTTCTCGCCCGGCGCGGGCTTGACCCGCTCGTAGCTGCCGTCGGGCAGCAGCCTGCGTGCCTTCACGTTGTCGGCCAGATAAATGTCCAGTATCTCCTTCAAACGCGCTTTCAGGCGCTCTTCTTTGACGGGCGCTATGACCTCTACGCGGCGGTCGAAGTTGCGCGGCATCCAGTCTGCGCTCCCCGTATAAAGCTCCTCCTGGCCTCCGTTGGCGAAGTAGAAGATGCGGCTGTGCTCAAGAAAGCGCCCGACGACGCTCCTGACGCGTATGTTCTCAGACAAGCCTTCCACACCGGGCCTCAGCATGCAGACGCCGCGCACGGTCAGGTCAATAGAGACTCCGGCCTGTGACGCTTCGTAGAGAGCGCGTATGACTTCCGTATCGGCCAGCCGGTTGAACTTGGCTATGATGCGCGCCTCGCGCCCCTCGCGGGCGTGCGCCGTCTCGCGCCTGATGAGCCCGAGGATGCCCTGACGCAGAGAAGCGGGCGCGACCATCAGCTTGTTATACTCTTTCTGTCTGGAGAACCCTGTCAGAAAGTTGAAGAGGTCTGTGGCGTCCGCTCCTATCTCTTCGTCTGCGGTGAAAAAGCTCAGGTCGGTGTAGAAGCGCGACGTGACCGGATTGTAGTTGCCCGTGGCGATGTGCATGTACTGCCGCAGGTTCTCGCCCTCGTTACGTATCACCAGCGCCAGCTTGCAGTGGGTCTTCAGGCCGATTAGGCCGTAAACGACGTGTATGCCGAACTCTTCCAACTGCTTTGCCCACTCTATGTTGTTCTCTTCGTCAAAGCGGGCCTTCAGCTCTATCAGCACAGTCACCTGCTTGCCGCTCTTGCTCGCTTCAATCAGCGATTGAGGGATGGGCGAGTTCTTGCCCGTGCGATAGAGGCAAATCTTGATGGCCACGACATCCGGGTCTTGCGCGGCGGACTCTATGAAATCCGTGACGACCGAGAAGGAGTTGTAAGGATGATGAAGAAGAACGTCCTGCCGCTTTATCGCGTCGAAGATGGACTCCTTCTTCTTCAGCATGAGCGGCACGGTCGGCTCGAACGGCCTGTCCTTCAGCTCAGGCTTGTCCAGCTCGTAAAGCGCCATCAGGCCGGTCATGTCCAGTGGCCCTTCTATCCTGTAAATGTCTTCAGCCGTAATCTCGACTTCACCGGCCAGATAGTTGACCATCTCGTCCGGCATCCCGCGCGTGACTTCGAGCCGCACGGGCGAGCCGAAGCGGCGCTTCCTGAGCGTCTGCTCCATAACGTGCAGCAGGTCTACGGCCTCGTCCTCTCTGACCTCAACGTCCGCGTCGCGCGTGACGCGGAACGCGTAGCAATTGCTGGGGTGCATGCGTGGAAAGAGCGCGGCCAGATTGGCCGAGACTAAATCTTCCACCAGCACGAACCTTGTCCCCGTATCTCCGACCCTGATTAATCTAGGGACGAGCGGCGGGACTTCTATGCGCGCAAATCTGGGCTCCGGGCTGCCCGTGAGCGATTGAGTGATGCCGTGCTCCCGCACGGGGCCGACCGTCAAGCCAAGGTTAATGCTCGCGCCGGAGATGTAGGGGAACGGGTGTCCGAGGTCTACGGCCTGCGGCGTGAGCACTGGAAAAATCTTCCGCATGAAATAGGTTTCAAGCGCCTGCTTCTCCGTCTCAGTGAGCGTCTCGAAAGAGACGATTTCAATGCCTTCCTCTTTGAGCCTTGGAAGAACTTCGCTTTCAAGACAGCGCGACTGCTCGGCCAGCATGGGGATGATACGCGCGCGTATCTCCGTCAACTGCTCGCCGGGCGTCATCCCGTCGGGCGAGGCGGTCTTCACGCCTTCCTCAAAGGTTTCCTTCAGGCCGGAGACGCGAATCATGAAGAACTCGTCCAGATTGGAAGAGAAGATGGAGAGGAATTTGAGCCTTTCGAGAAGCGGCTGCGTCTCGTCCCGCGCTTCTTCAAGCACGCGCCGGAAGAATTCAATCAGGCTCAGCTCGCGGTTGATAAGTGAGGCCGGTTCTCCCGGCTTAATATTTGTAGGGGCAGGCCCACGGCTACGCTTCTCCGCTTGAGAAGCACGATTATCGGTATCGGTGTTTGTCATCTATGGTATCGCTACGCCCCTTCTTAGAACTCCTTGACCCTAGACTGCTTTAACAGGCTGAAAGATTGAGCCCCGGCTCAGTCCTTGGCATCGGTGCCCTTACTTCTCTTCCGGGCCTCCTGCTTCGCTATCTCTATTATCAACTCTTCGAGCGCCTCGGACTCGGCCGCCAGGCCGGAAACTATGTTGAAGAAATGCTGGCTGTCCAGAAGCTTCAGCTCGGCGTTGTGCATAAAGGAATAAACAAACTTGTCCTTGATTTTATCTATGCACCAGAAGCCCACCTTCTTCCGCGCGTTCCGAAGGAGCAGGTGCGTGGAGAGTTTGCCGGGAAGCTCGTCTTCGGAATCGGGGGAGGTGAAGCCCGGCAGCGAGAACTCTACGGTCGAATCGTATCGGGCCAGTCGAAGCCGCTTCCTGCGGTCAACGGGTATCACAAACAGCACTTCGCCGTAGTCTTCATCTATCTCTGCAAGCTCCAGATTATGCTCCTCGCAGTAGGTCTTCACGGCCCGCTTGAAATACTCGCCGTTCGAGCGCAGGCACTTGATGCCCCGCTTGACGACTGTCAGCAGGTCGCTGTCCCTGATGTAATCCGAGCAGTCGTCGGCATCAATCCACAATCTTGACCTCTGTTTCTTCTCAAGCCAGTCCTTCTCGTCAAGCTCGACTTCGACTTCCAGAAGAAAGGTCGGGATGGGCTCCGTAGAAGAGTTGTCGTAGAAGCTGCCTACGCGTATAGGATGAGGTCGGCCCAAGACTCCTGCCTCTTCAAACGCCTCCTTCGTGGCGGAGATATGAGGATTCAGGGGCGGCTCGATTTTCCCCTTGGGGATGACCCACTCGTCACTGGTAGATTTCGTGACGATAAGGATTTCCAGCCCCTCCCTGCCAAAACGATAAGGTATAATGGCAGATTTTTTGATACTCATTTACCTCTCCCGGAGTAATATACGTCACACCATCAATGCCTTCTAATATAGCATGAATCGTTGCTACAGGTTATTAGCCCGAAGAGAAGGGCCCGCTCCGGCAGAGAGAAGAACGCAGGTGATAAAACGTGATGGTGAGGATAACCGGGCGGCCGGAATGAGAGAGCGCGCCTGTCGTCACTGAGCGGAGCCAGCCGCGTATTGCTGCTCCTCCTCAGCCCGCGAGGAAGAGCATCCGATGAAGCGATAGCCAACGCCGACCACCGTCTCAATGGCATCGCCGCACGCGCCAAGCTTCTGCCTCAGGCGGCGTATGTGAACGTCCAGCGTGCGGGTGTCGCCGTAATATTGATAGCCCCAAACGTCGTCCAGAAGCCACTGGCGAGTGGCCACGCGGCCTGAGCTGCGGGCCAGAGTTGTAAGCAGCGCGAACTCCTTTCGCGTGAGCTTAATCCTTGTGCCCCGGCAAGTGACGTGCATGTTCGCATAGTCAATCTGTAGAAACTCGTCCTCGTAATTCGCGCCCGCGCCTTCGTCAACGCGTCGAAGCACGGCACGCACTCTGGCCATCACCTCTCTCACTGAGAACGGCTTCGTGATGTAATCATCTGCGCCCAAATCGAGCCCGGCCACTCTGTCCGCCTCGCCCGTCTTCGCCGTCAACATAATAATCGGCGTGCGCTTTGTCTGCGGCTCTCTTCTTAAGCGGCGGCACAACTCGGTGCCGCTCATGCCGGGCAGCATCAAATCCAGAATGATGAGAACAGGCGGATTCTTAGCATCCAGAGCCGCAGACAAACCCTTCTCTCCGGTTTCGGCAACCAGAGCCTTCAGCCCCTCTCGCTCAAGGTTATAGCGCAGGCTCTCCGCTATGTCCGGGTCGTCTTCGATAATCAATACAGGTTTTGTCATGCTCTTTCTCCGCAAGCCTCAACTCAGTTGCTGTGCTTGATAAAGGCAGCCTCGGCCATGTAGACGGTCAGTTCGCAGATGTCTGTTACGTAATCGCCTATGCGCTCAATGTGCTTGGCTACGAACAGGAGCCGGGCGCTGCGCGTGGTCGTAGAAGAATCATTGACCATAAGGTTAATCAGTTGATGAAAGATTTGGTCGTAGAGCGTGTCCAACTCGTCGTCCTGTTCAATGACGGCGCGGGCGGCGCTGGCGTCCCCGCTCGTGAAAGCGTCCAGGGCTGTGCGAAGCATGGAGGCCGCGTGCGCGGCCATGCGCGGCAGGTCAACCGGGGTCTTAAGCTGCGGCTCGTTGTTAAGGTCTATGGCGACCCGCGCGATGTTGCAGGCGTGGTCGGCTATGCGCTCAAGGATGGGCGTAATCTTCGCCACGGAGATGACGAAGCGCAGGTCGCGCGCGGCCGGTTGTCGCCGCGCTATGGTGTCCACACACAGGCGGTCAATCTCCACCTCCAACTGGTCTATGGCGTCGTCATCCTTTAAGACTTGCTCCGCCGTGCGTGTGTCGCGCTCGGTTAAGGAGTACATGGCTCTTTGCAGCGCAGTCTCCGTCTCGCCGCCAAGCAGCAACACGCGGTCGCGCAGGCCATCCAGCGCGCGGTCTAAAATCCTCTGGTGCTCCATCTCTCCCCCTTTTAGAAATCACGCGGCGCCCGGCCGGGACGCTCTTTCATTCTCCCGGCCCGTCGCGTCACGGCCCTCAACCGAAGCGCCCCGTGATGTAGTCTTCCGTCAGCTTCTCGTCCGGGGCGGTAAAGATTTTCTCCGTAGAGTTTACTTCGATGAGCTTTCCGAGCCAGAAGAAGGCCGTACGGTCTGAGACGCGCGCCGCCTGCTGCATGTTGTGCGTAACTATGACGATGGTGTACTGCTTCTTCAATTCCACCACAAGCTCTTCAATCTTCTGCGTTGCAATCGGGTCAAGGGCGGAGGCCGGCTCATCCATCAACACGACCTCCGGCTTGACCGCGAGCGCTCTGGCTATGCAGAGGCGCTGCTGCTGTCCGCCGGATAAGCTTAAAGCGGAAGCTTTCAAACGGTCTTTGACTTCGGGCCACAGGGCCGCGTCTCGTAAAGCCTCCTCCACACGGTCGCTCAACTCCGCCTTGCCGGAGGCCAGCCGGTTTATCTTGAGCCCGTACGCGACGTTGTCAAAGATGGATTTCGGGAACGGGTTCGACTTCTGAAAGACCATCCCGACGCGGCGGCGCAGGTCTACCACGTCAGTATCGGGAGCGTAGATGTCGCGCCCGTCTATCATCACGCTGCCTTCCACGCGCGTTCCCGGAATGGTGTCGTTCATGCGGTTGAGCGTGCGCAGGAAGGTTGACTTGCCGCACCCGGAAGGCCCTATGAAAGCCATCACTATGCGCTCCGGAATATCTATGGAGATATTCGAGAGCGCCTGCGTCGAGCCGTAGTAGAAGTTGAGCCCGCGCACGCTAATCCTTGCCGCAGCCGTAGATTCGCTCAAAGAGCCATCGCTTGCGCGTTCGGTCTGAGATGATTCAATCGCGGTCTTCATCGTTGATGTAGTCGAAGCGGCCATATGCTCCTAAAACTTCTTCCTTGTAAAAAAGCGCACCGTGATGTTGATAATCAGAATAAGCGTCATCAGCACAAGCGTAGCGGCCCATGCGAGCCCGTGCCATTCGTCGTAAGGCGAGATGGCGTAGTTGTAAATCTGCACGGTCAATGAGGCCATAGGCTCATCCAGATAGTAGTTGTAGAAACGGCTCCCGAAGGCCGTAAACAGAAGCGGCGCAGTCTCGCCCGAAACGCGCGCAATCGCCAGCATGCAGCCCGTGGCAATGCCTGTGCTAGCAGCCGGAAGCACTACGCCGAGCGTCACTCTCCACTGCGGAGCGCCCAAGGCAAGCGCGCCTTCGCGCAAAGATGTAGGGACAAGACGAATCATCTCTTCGGTCGTGCGCATCACAATCGGAATCATGATGAGCGCCAGCGCGATGCCGCCCGCCATCGTGGAGAACTGTTTCTGCGGAAGCACTATTATCGTATAGACGAAGACGCCTATCACGATTGAAGGCACTCCCGTCAGCGTGTCGGTCACAAACCGCACGGTATGACCGAACCAGCCGTCTCCGAACTCCGCCAGATAAATCCCCCCGGCAATGCCCAGTGGCAGGCCGATTAAAGAGCCTAAGCCCAGCAGCACCAGCGAGCCCAAGATAGCGTTGCCTATGCCGCCGCCCTCGCCCACGGGCTTTGGCGTGTCTATTAAGAATTGCAGGTTGATGGAGGTCAGCCCGCGTATGGCTATATAGCCGAGGATGAGGACGAGCATGGAGACGGCGAAAAAGGCGCACGCAGAGGTGAGCGTGGTCATGATGGCGTTCATCGTCCGACGGCTATTTCGCACGGGCTTGGAAGCTTGCATCTAGCTGGCCCTCGCTGTCCCGCTCGTTCCGCGCGTCACGCTCCAGACAAGCAGCTTGGCTATGCCGTTGACGATGAAAGTCACCAGAAAGAGTATCAGGCCAATCTCAACGAGCGCGCTCAGGTAAAGGTCGCCGGTGGCTTCCGTGAACTCGTTGGCTATGACGGAAGCTATCGTATAAGAAGGCTCGAAGAGCGAGGCGGAGATTTGCGGGCGGTTGCCTATGACCATAGTGACCGCCATCGTCTCGCCTATGGCGCGGCCCAATCCGAGGATGATTGCGCCCGCTATGCCGGACGCGGCATTTGCCAGCACTACGCGAGTCGTCTCCCACTTGGTTGCGCCAAGCGCCAGCGCCGCCTCTCTCTGTGACACGGGAACGGCGGCCAGCACGTCGCGCACAACCGCAGAGATAATCGGAGTAATCATGATGGCGAGGATTACTCCGCCCGTGAAAAGCCCTATGCCTGTGATTGTCCCCTGAAAGAGCGGCAGAAATCCCAAAGAGCGTTGAAGCGGCGGCTCTATGTACTCGCGCATGACGGGCGCGAGCACGAAGATGCCCCAAAGGCCGTAGACTACGGAAGGGATGGCGGCCAGCAGCTCAACCAGAAAGGCAATCGGACGGGCGAGCCTCGCGGGAGCCTGTTCAACCAGAAAGATTGCTACGCCAAGCGAGAGCGGCACGGCTATGACGAGCGCGATGAGGCTTGAAACCAGAGTGCCGTAGATGAAAGGGAGCGCGCCGAACTCTCCCTTAATCGGATCCCAGTTGCGCCCCCAGAGAAACGAGAAGCCGAACTCGCGTATTGACAGCATGGAGTTCCGGGCCATCGCCACGACCATAGATGAGACAATCAACAGAATCAGAAGCGCTACCAAGAGCAGCGCCACGCGGAAGACCGCGTCACCCGTTGAGCCCGTAGCAGACATGGCTCGCCTGAAGCTCCAACGGTGCAGGGTGGCTCCGTACCCGGCTGCCGGGGTGGGGATGTTTGGTTGCGGATTCGCCATCACGAACAGTCGGGCCAGTACACGGCTACTTCCCTTGCGCTTCGCGCAGGGGCTTGCCGCCGTAGGTTACGGAGTTAATCTTCTGCTCGGCTCGCCTGACCATCTCTTCCGGTAGCGGAGCGTACTGTAAATCCTTCGCAAATTTTTCTCCGTCATGTATCCCCCACCAGAGAAAATCTACTAGCGCCTTGCCCTTGGCGGCGTCCCTTTGCTCCTGATAGGCGAGAATGTAGGTGTAGCTCGCAATCGGATAAGCGTTGGCTCCGCCCGCGTCGGTGATTGAGACTCTGAGGTCGTCCGGCGTGGTCTGGATTGATTCGGCAGCCGCAGCCGTCACGGCATCCAGCGAAGGCTCTATGAAATTGCCGGAGCTGTTTTTGATGAGCGCCACGGGCAGCTTGTTCTGCACGGCGTAAGCCAGCTCCACGTATCCTATCGTGTTAGGCGTCTGCTTGACCTGTCCCGTGACTCCCTCGTTGCCCTTGCCGCCTAATCCGACGGGCCATTTGGGCGAAGTGCCCGCCCCGACTTTCTCCTTCCATTCGGGACTGACCTTCGAGAGATAGTCCGTGAAGACGGCGCTCGTTCCGCTTCCGTCCGAGCGGTGTACGACAGCTATGTTCTCGGCGGGCAAAGTCACGCCCGGATTGTCGGCCTTTATGCGCGCGTCGTCCCAGCGCTTTATCTTGCCGAGGAAGATGTCTGCGATTACGTCCGGCGAGAACTTGAGCGGGGCGGAGACGCCCTGCAAGTTGTAGGTCAGCACGACCGCGCCTAAAACAGTCGGGATGTGCAGGATGGCTCCGGGCGAGCTTTTCAAATCGTCAAGGGACATGGGCGAGTCCGATGCGCCGAAGTCTATGGTCTGCTCCCTTATCTGCTTGATGCCGCCGCCTGAGCCTATGGATTGATAATCTATTTTGATGTTCGGATTAATCTTGCCGTATTCGCTGAGCCACTTCTGGTAGAGCGGATTCGGAAAGGTCGCGCCCGCGCCCTGAAGTCTGACCGCGCCCGTGCCTCCGCGTCCGCCGCTACACGCCGCGAGCGCAAACAACGCGACCGCAAATACCGCAAGCCTTGTTAATGAAGTTTTCTTTAAGAGGGCCATTGCTTCTCCTTTTAATAGTTCGGAACTGAAAAGCTTAAACGGGCGATGTTAAATCCGTCTGAACTGGAGCTAAATAAATCTCCGCAGGCTAAACGGCACGGGCTCGGCAGGGCGGAAAGTCTCTGTTACCCTTGATTCGGCACGCCCCGGCTTGTTAATCTTCCACAGCGATTTCACTGACGAATCCCGTCCGAAACTGCGGTTAGACTTGCTCAACGGCAAAAAACTCTTTCTTCTCTACTCAATATCTAACGTGGTATTTTTGGGTAAATAGACTTTTCTTAATATTGGCAATGGCTAGCACAGGCAAACAGCTTCAGGTGGTGGGACAAACAGGCGAAGGCTCGAAAATCGCTTTGCCTGAGACGATTCTGCGTAATAAGGGGTTCCTTTTTAACCGCGAGCTGAGCTGGCTGGAGTTCAATCGCCGCGTACTGGAAGAGGCTCTGGATAAATCACACCCGCTTCTAGAAAGGCTCAAATTCCTCTCCATCTTCTCTACCAATCTGGACGAGTTCTTCATGATTCGCGTCTCCGGGTTGATGGAAGAGTTGGAAGAAGAGGTCATAGAGCCGTCGCCGGACGGGATGACGCCTGCACAGCAGTTGAGGGAGATAAGCCGACGGCTGCATCCGATGATAGAGGAGCAGATGCGCTGCGTGCGCGAGGAGGTGCTGCCGCAGCTCAAGGCGCAGGGCATAAGCCTTCTCTCCTACAGCAAGCTGAATGAGAAGGAGCAGCAGGAAGCGAACAAGTATTTTATCGAAAACGTCTTTCCCATACTGACGCCGCAGGCGGTTGACCCGGGCCATCCCTTTCCCTACATCTCTAACCTGAGCCTGAATCTGGGCGTCACTATCAAGCCGAGCGAAAGAGGCGAGCCTTCGCCGCCCCTGCTACTGAAGGGAGAGCCTAGATTCGCGCGCATCAAAGTTCCGCCGACGGTTTCGCCGCTTGTTCCAGTGGGCGACTCGGGGTGTTGCTTCACCTATCTGGGCAGCCTGATTTCAGCCAACCTTTCGCACCTGTTTCCGGGCATGCATCTGGGCAAGAGCTATCTCTTCAGGGTGACGCGTGACGCCGACATAGAGCTGAGGGAAGACGAGGCGGGCGACCTGCTTCGCACTATGGAGCAGCACTTGAGGCGGCGGCGCTTCGGCACGCCCGTCCGGCTGGAAGTCTCTTCGAGCATGTCGCAGAAGATGGTCAAGTATCTTGCGAACTCGCTTGAGCTTGCAAAGGACGACATCTACGTGATTGACGGCCCTCTGGACATACCTGACCTGATGACGCTCTACCAGATGGATCGCCCGGACTTGAAGGACAAGCCTTTCCAGCCTGCCATCCCTACCGTGCTACAGAAGCGAAAGAGCATCTTCGACGCCATCAAAGATCAGGACGTGCTGCTTCATCATCCTTATACTTCTTTCGCCGCCGTGACCGATTTCATCAACGCGGCCGCCATGGACGACAACGTGCTGGCGATAAAGATTTGCCTGTATCGCACGGGCCAGCAATCGCCCATAGTGCGCGCGCTGATGGAAGCTTCGGAGCGTGGCAAGCAGGTGACGGCTCTGGTCGAGCTAAAGGCCCGCTTTGACGAAGAGAACAACATCGTCTGGGCAAGGCAGTTGGAGCGCGCGGGCGTGCATGTGGTCTACGGCCTGATGGGCCTTAAGACTCACTGCAAGGTGGCGCTGGTGGTGCGCCGCGAGGGCAAGCACCTGCGCCGCTACGTGCACGTAGCCACGGGCAACTACAACCCCACCACGTCGCGCGTCTACACTGACTTCGGCCTCTTCACGGCAGACCCTGAAATAGGGGCCGACGCGACAGACCTCTTTAATTTCCTGACAGGCTACTCGTGGCAGGACAAGTATCGGCAGTTGATGGTCGCGCCGCTTCACTTGAGAGAGCGCATGATGGCGCTCATTACCAGAGAGACGAAGCACGCGCGGCGCGGACGCCCCGCTCGCATCATAGCCAAGATTAACAGCCTGACGGACACGGAAACCATTCGCGCCCTCTACGAAGCGTCACAGGCCGGAGTTAAAGTTGACCTGATTGTTCGCGGCATCTGTATGCTCAGGCCGGGCGTGCGGGGGCTTTCCGACAACATTCAGGTTATAAGCATCGTCGGGCGGTTCCTTGAGCACAGCCGCATCTTCTACTTTGCGAATAACGGAGAGGACGAAGCCTTCATAGGCTCTGCGGACTGGATGCATCGCAACCTGAACCGCCGCGTGGAGGTCATCACGCCAATCAAGGATGTGAAGATTAAGAGCTTCCTGAAGGAAGAGGTGTTAGAGGTCTACCTGCGCGACAACGTCAAGGCCCGCAGGCTCCTGCCCGATGGTACGTACGAGCGCGTGCGCCCGGCCAAAGGCGAAGCCCTAGTGGACAGCCAGACGCATTTCATAGGGCGCGTCAATGTCTACGATTGATTAAGAAAGACGGGCTCACGCCTTCTTATTCTTTTTCTTACCCCGCTTTTTCCCGCCCGACTTCTTCTTTTTGCCGTTACCTTTAGCCTTGCCCGTGCTGCCGTTTGACGACATCAACTGGTTGGCGAAGTCGGAGAGGTCAACGCCGGTTAGCTCGCTCAGCTTGCTTGCGAGGACTGGAACCAGAATCGTTCCGGTAAGCGCGGGCGCAAGGATGCTCATGCCCTGCTCGGACAACTCTTCCGCGAAGCGGTCGCCCAGCGCCGCGAGCTGCGAGAGCAGCTTGTCTTCGTGCCTTGCATCCGTGAAGGCATTACGGGCTGTGTTGCCCAGAACGTAGCCGACTGAAAGCGCGCCGAAGCACCAGACCAACGGATGATTGCGGAACTGCTCCTGCCAGTCGAGCGTCTCTTCGACGGCCTCTTTGACTGAGTTGTACTGCTCTACGACCGTGTCCTTTATGTCCGTGACGGTCTGAGAGATTGATTCACGCGCCTCTTCCATCTGGCGCTGAAGCACATCCTTTGTTGTGTCGTCCGCACTCGCTTCGGCGACTCGCGCGCGCGCAGTGCCTCTTTTTACCGCTTCTGCCATCTTGCTTCCCTCCCGCTCACGCGGCCTCGCTCGTTTTGGGCTTTGTCTTTCGGCTCTCGGGTTTCTTTTTGGTCTTGGATTTACCCTTCGTGTCCGCCTTCTTCTTTGCCGGGCCTGTGCCGTTGGATTCGGGCATGGTCGCGCCGACAACTCCGGCTATGAGGCTTGTCACCAATCCCGTAGCGACTTCTTGGCCGTGCTTTTTCACTATCTTCTTGAGTTGCTTTGCAATCTTCTTCTTCGTCTTACGCTTTATGATAGTCATGACTTCAACACCTTTCTTTTATTGGCTGCCAATCATAACAATTTAAGGCGGGTGAGGCTACGTGGAACGGAGAGGATTAGCTCTTTGAGCCTCTCTTCTTTGACCGCTTTCGCAGCCCGTTCGACCGTCATCCAGCTTCTTTCGCGCGTGTCGCTTTCGGGCCAGCTATCCAGCACACGCTCGACGCGCATCAGATAAACTTTAACCCTGCACGTGCCGCCCCACTTCTCGTACTCGTATTCGCCAAGCTCCACCGAAGACGCTTCCCCACGGATGCCAGCCTCCTCAAAGGCTTCTTTAAGCGCCGATTCTTCCGGCGTGCTGCCCAAATCAACCACGCCTTTTGGGATAATCCACCTTGAGCGCCGCCGCGAGGTGATGAGCATTATCTCTACCTCTTCGCCCGCCATCCTGTAGGGGATGACGCCGGATTGTTTATAGAACCACGGGGGTCTGGTCTTCATGCGCACTCACAGAAAGGAGACAATTATGCCTTAAGCCTGTTATAGCAATCTTAATTTTCCTCTTTTTACTAATCTTTGGAGAGGCTCTTCGGAGTGACGAGCCACTTTAAGCGCCCCGTTTGCTGGCCGACGCCGCTCCACTTATCCAGCTTTAGAGAAATGAGCGCGAGCGCGGCTGTGGGAAACTCCTGCTCTTCGTCCGTCAGGAAACCGAGAAGCTCCTGAAGCCCCGGATTGTGTCCGACTATGACTGCGGTTTCAGCCGCTTCGTCAATCTGCGAGACGACCTTGAGAAGCCCGGCCACGTCCGCCTCGTAAATGCGCTCGTCGTAACGAAGCTCGGACTGAAGCTCGCCGCTCTCTATCACGAGCGCCGCAGTCATCCGTGCCCGCACGGCGGGCGAGCTGATAATCAGGTCGGGCTTGAGCTTGCGCTCTTTCATGAATCTTCCGATGAGCGGGGCCGCTTTCAGGCCGCGTTTATTTAGCGGGCGGTCGAAATCCTTCAGCTCGGGATTTTTCCAGCTCGATTTGGCGTGTCGTAAAAGTAGAAGCGTCTTCATCCGGTTATAGAGAAAGGTCTTGCTTTCTTTGATTGAGAAATTACTCTACAGCGCTTCTTATCTTATAACGGTTGAAAACTGTTCACAAAATCAACTAATCTGCCCGCGCTATGTTACAGTGCCTTAACATGATGCCCCTAAAATCGTGTGAGAGCTTTAAGGATTCTTAGTCTTGTCTTAAACCCCTTAAGGCACAGGAGGCCGTCTTATTGAAACTTGCCGCCATAGACATTGGCTCCAATTCAATCAAGCTGGTGGTGGTTGACGCGGCTGCCAACGATTCATTCGCCGTGCTGGCCCGCGAGAAAGAGCCGGTGCGGCTCGGTCACGACACGCTGCGGGATGAGCATCTATCCGACTCGGCCATAGAGCGCGCGGCAGACTGCATAGGCCGCTTTCGCTCTATAGCGGAGGCGCGCGGCGCGGAGCAGGTCGTGGCCGTCGCAACCGCTTCCGTCAGAGAGGCCGACAACGCAGCAGAGTTCATAGAAGAGATAGCCCGCCTGACAGGCGTGCGCGTTGAGGTGCTTTCGTCTATAGAAGAGGCGCGGCTCATCGGCCTCGCCGTCTCAAGGGGCTGTGTCCCCGCGGGCGCTTCGCTTATCAACATAGACATAGGCGGCGGCTCGACCGAAATCTCACTGGTGCAGGACGGCGTGCCGAAGCAACTCTTCTCGGTCAAGCTTGGAGCGGTCGGGCTCACGGAAGAGTTCATTAAATCCGACCCCGTGAAGTCGAAAGAGCTGCGCGCTTTGAGGAATGAGATAGCCGCCGCGCTCGAACGGCCCGCGCGTGAATTAAGAGAGGCCAACTGGCAGTACGCGACCGGCACGTCCGGCACGATTCTGGCTATAGGAGAAATTTTGCGCCTGCGGCTACTGAAAACGGCAGACCATAAATCGCAGGGAGCGCAGCCCGCAGGAGCCGAGATTCCCCTCAATCAGTTGGAGCGACTCAACACGCGGCTGGCCGAGTTGGACATCTCGGAGCGGCGCAACCAGCCCGGCATCAGCACGCAGCGCTCCGAGATAATCATCGCGGGCGGACAGATACTCGAAGGAGCCATGCGCGCCTTAAGCATCAACGTCATGCGAACCTGCGACTGGGCGCTTCGTGAAGGCGTGATTATGGACAGGCTGCGCGAGCTTGAGGCAGAGTCGCGCCCGCCCGTGCCTGACACGGCAGACCAGAGACTGCGCGGCGTACACGCCGTCGGTCGCCGCTTCGGTTACGAGGAGGCGCACGCCTTTCACGTTGCGCGGCTGGCCGAAACCATCTTCGACCAGTTAGCCCCGCTCTACAAGCTCGCCAGACGCGAACGATTACTACTGTCGGCAGCCTCTCTGCTACACGACATCGGCTATCACATAGCGCACGAGTCGCATCACAAACACTCGCTTTACCTGATAAAATTCTCTGAGCTGACGGGCTTCTCGGAGGCCGAGCGGCTGTTGATAGCGAACATCGCGCGCTATCACAGGGGGACGCCGCCCAGAGAGCGACACACGGACTACGCCGCTCTGAATCAGGCTGATCGTGAGACGGTCTGTCGTCTTGCGGCAATCCTCAGAATCAGCGACGCGCTGGACAAGAGTTACGATTGCCGCGTGCGCGACGTGCGGTGCATGCATAATGGTCAGGTGATACACATGCAGCTCAGAAGCTCGCTTGACTGCGAGAAAGAGATTCTGGCCGCCGAACAGAAGGGCGACCTCTTCGAGAGCGCTTTCAACTGTAAGCTTTCTTTCAGCAAGAGCGCTTTCGCCAAACGCGCCTGACTTCAGCCATGGCTAAAGCAAAAGAGATAGAAGGACTCGACTGCGGCGGAGACGCCTCCCGCAACATAGACCTAATCCTGCGCACCCGTCTGGCGGAGATGTGCGACCTTAAAGATAAGGCGCTGGATTGGACTGACATAGAGGGCGTGCACGACATGCGCGTGGCGTCGCGTCGCCTTCGCAGCCTCCTGCGCGACTTCGCCCCCTACTTCAACGAGAGGAAAGCGCCGCGAAAGCAGCTCAGAGAGATTGCACGCGCTCTGGGCAGGGTGCGCGATGAAGACGTGGCTATCCTTGCCTTGAAAAAGCTGCGGCACAAGGTGGACGAGAGGGCCGCAGCCGGAATCAAAGAATTTATAGAAGAGAGACAAAGACGCAGGGAAGCTGCGCGCGAAAATCTACAGCTTGCCATAAACGACGAGGGAATCACGGAGCTTCAGGAGAAGTTCCGTGAGTGGCTAGAGAGTGCCGCGATACTCAGAGAAAAGAGCGCGAAGGAAGGCTCGCCCGGCCTTTTAACCTTCAAGGAGATGGGCCGGGAAGTGATTCAATCTCAGTACGCGGAGCTGGACAATCTCAGCCGCAGCCTCTTCAATCCCTTCGACGTGGAGCCTCTGCACGATATGCGAATTGCCGCCAAGAGGCTGCGTTATTCGCTAGAACTCTTCTGCCCCTGCTTTGGAGATGAGTTAAGAGCGATTGCCAAGGAGATAGCCGGGCTGCAAAGCTCGCTCGGAGAGCTGCATGATTGTGATGTCTGGATTGACGACCTGAGCAAAAGGCTCAAAGCGAGAAATAGAGCCGCTCATTCGGACATCAACGACAGCGCGCGCGGCGAGCAGTTGACGGAAGAGGCAGCAGACCTCTGGCTGCTTCAGCATTTCGTCATGGAACGGACGAAGCATTACGACGACGCGCTCAGCAGGTGGGCGGAATGGAAGGCCACGGGCTTTTACTCGAAGCTCAACGAGCACCTTCAGGAAGCGCCTGAGCAGCAGGCCGACCCGGAAGAAGCAGCCCCTCAAGAGCCGCCTCAAGTGAGCGAGCCAGCCTCCGAAGAAGAAGAGATAAATCGCTAGTCTTCAATCCCGTTTCGGTGAGTCGTAGGCGCGTCGTGCCTGCACGTTTACAAGCTCACCGCTCTCTATGATGCAGGCCGTCAGTTGATAGCCGTAGACGCAGCCCGTGTCCAGCCCTAAAGCGCGCGGCCCGCGCCTCGGCTCTGCGGCGGGCCAGTGGCCGAAGAGAACTCTTTTCTCTCCTTCATAAGCCTCGTACCAGGGCGTGCCGTCTCTATCCGTGCGGTCTGGGCCGAGCGTGCGAAGCTCCGTTAAATCCTCCACGGATTGTTCTTCGAGCGGGACTCCGGGGCGGACACCGGCATGAACTATCAGGTGCGCGCCGAGGTCTAGCATGAGCGGCAGAGAATCCAGATAGCGCGTGTATCTCTCTTTGTCGCTCTCAAGCTCCTCTATGGCATTCTCGTGCGCTCTCTTAAGCGAGACATCTTCGCCCTTCCAGTGACGCAGCAGCTTCAGGTCATGATTGCCCAGAACGGCGTTGAAGCGTTTGTCCGAGATGAAAAGCTCAAGCACCTCGCGGTTCTTCTCGCCCTTGACTATCAAGTCTCCTACGGAAACCAGCCGGTCGTCGTCACGAAAGGCTATCTTTTCAAGTAGCTCGCAAAGCTCTTCGTAGCAGCCGTGAATGTCCCCTACAACGATTGTGCGCCCCATACGGATTCAGTTCTCCTTCCCGCCAGCGATTATATGAATCCTCGGGCGATTGCGTAAACGGCTCTTAACTATTCAAAGCGCATGAGCGCGTTCGAGCAGCTTCCACTCTCTGCGGTTGACGGCGACGCTCAGCCAGTAGCTGTACTCACCGGGGCGCTCAAGCAGCGCGCGGCGCAGCTCCTTCATACTCAGCCGGCGCCACTCTTCTACCTCGGCCGCGTCCGGCTGCGGCTCGCCGCCGAACTCGCCTACGAATACGTGGTCGTACTCGTGCTCCACCAGCCGGTTGTCCAGCTCCTTTCGGTAAAGAAATTCGAAAGCCGGATACAGCTCGCAGTCAAAGCCCATCTCTTCGCGCAAGCGTCTGTGCGCGGCGCTTATAGTCGCCTCGCCGGGGCGCGGGTGGCCGCAGGCAGTGTTAGACCAGAGCCCGCCCGAATGATATTTCGTCCGCGCACGCTTCTGTAGCAGCAGCCGTTTCTCCGCGTCGAAGACGAAGATGGAGAAGGCCCTGTGCAGCGCTCCGTCCCTGTGGGCTTGCAGTTTGTCGCCTACGCCCAGCTCCCGGTCTTCTGCGTCAACCAGAATCAGTTGCTCTGCTGCCATGAATCGTGTCCTACCGTCTTGTGTAGCGGCTCAGCGCTTCCGGAGCGTGGCGCCGCACGCTGGCCTTTCGCCGCTCTTCCACTCTACACGATACCCGGCTTAAATGTTCTGCCCGCCAGTTCAATCACCTCATTTCTCAAGCTTCTATAAATTCGGCTCAGAATTACGGCCTTGATTTCCACTTAAACCTTATGAGCGATTTGAGCGATTCATTTAAAGAGTTCAATATGTGTTAAGCTCTACGTATTATTAATCCCTGCCGCCCCTTCGTCTATTGCGCGTTTTGAGCGGATTTTCTTTGCTTTCATCCATCGCTTTTTGCTAGAATCTTGTAAGCGAATGACAAAGGTTCCGGGCAAGAATTTAACCACCAAGGAGGCTGCGCTGCTGCTGGGCGTGAGCGAAGCGTCGGTCAAGCGCTGGGCTGACGGCGGGCTGCTGCCGACGGCCCGGACAGTCGGCGGGCACAGAAGGTTCCGACACGAAGACGTGGCCCTCTTCAAGCGCACAAGGTTGAGCGAAGAGCGCGTGGGCAGTATCAAAAGGGAGTTGATAGCGCGCGCGGGCGAGCAGCTACCGGGAGCCGAATCGGATACCGGGGTGAGCGTGGAGGCTCTGGCCGAAGAGACTTTCGAGGCGCTCTTAAAGGGTCAAGCCGAAGAGGTTTCCGCGCTGCTCGTCAACCTATACCTTCGCGGGCGGCGGGTGGCTTTTATAGCAGATAAAATCCTCTGCCCTCCGATGAGGCGCGTGGGGGAGCTCTGGCACAAAGGCGAGTTGACGATTGCGCAGGAGCACATGGCTACGCGCACGGCTACGGCCGCGCTACGGAATCTTCAGTCGTTGATGAGAGCTGGCGTGGAAGACCGCGTGCTCGCTATATGTTGCAGCGTAGAGGATGACTTTCACGAGTTCCCTGTTCAGATGGCTGCGCTCACTCTGGAAGCGTCGGGGCTTGAGGTCTTGAACATTGGCATGAGCACCCCCTTCTACGCTCTGACGGAAGCGCTTGAGAGATTTCAGCCGCGCCTGGTTTGCGTGGCTTCGACTGTCTTGAATGGACTGGATAGAGCCGCGCGCGAGTACGCGGAATTTCACCGGACTGCGCAGCAACGCGGGGCGCGCGTGGTGCTTGGCGGCGCGGGTTTCGCAGACCCGGCTGTGCGCAGGCGTCTACCGGCAGACCTGCACGCCGGGAGCTTCAGTCAGTTGGAAGAGTTCATCAAGAGGCTCACCGCCGCTGACGCGTGAGCATGTTGATTAAGGGGTGCGGAAGTTACGTCAGAACGGGCTGAAGCTCAAAGCATCCTGTCGGTTCTAGGCTTTATAATTAGCAGTGATGGCCCCGGACGAAAAGCCTGTCAGAGTTACCTCAACACTTTTAATTATCAATATAAGAGATGAAGGTAGATTTATGCTGAACTGTACTATTCCGGGCTGGCTCACTCTGGTCTGGTAAACAGTCGAGCCGGCAATTGGCTCCGGGATACCGGCTATCTGATAGAAGAACATGATGGCGGCATTATAAGCTCCCACATTCGCCCCAAAGCTACAGTTAATGGTTTGTCCCTCCACCCATACCTTCAGGTTCACTTGTTCAAGGGTGACGGTGAGCGACTCGTAAACATCCTTCGGGTAACCGGTGGCCTCAAGCGTAAAGGTTGTCGCGTCGTTGACGGGTACTACTGCGCTCGTGCCGTTGACAACGTTGCCGTTTAATAAGAGCTGGCTGGCGGATTGCACATTCCACGCGAGCGTCACAGGAACCTTATTATTCTTGCCGTAGACGGAGGCCGGGGTCGCCGTGAAGCTGTTTATCGCAACAGGAGTGACCGTGACTGTGATGGAAGAGGTGACGGGGCCTCCGCCGCCCAGAGCCTGAAGCGTGAATGTCGTAGTCTCATTTACAGGAAGCGTTATGCTGTTCCCCTCAACGTTCACTCCGTTGAGCTGTACCAGCACGGCGGCCGTCACCTCCCATGTAAAAGTGACTTCATCGCCCGGCATGCTGACCGAATGAGCGCTCGCGCTGAAGCTGTTTATCCGCACAGGCGGGATTGCGACGGAAACCGTAGCCTCTCTCTGAAAAATTACGGGCTCATCCTGCCCCGGCAACGGAGCCGAGACTATCAGATAAAAGGTGGTCGTTCCTTGCAGATTATCTATCGTGTAGCTTCCGGTTGGAGGCAACGCCTTGCCATCCTTGGTATTAGTGATGGTTACTATGCTGTCGTATGATTCCAGATATTGCAGCTCGTAGGTGGCTCCGCTTGAGCCGTTCCAAGAGAGCGTGACGCTCTGTCCCTGTTTGATTGTTAGCGGGTTGGCCATGAGCGGCCCTACGTTGAATTGCGCCGGGAACTTCGCCAACGGATACGTCAGTGTCCCTACGTTACCTGTGGTCATCTCTACAATCGTCATCTCGGTCGTCCCCGGCTGGTTATTGACCTTGATGTTGGAGATAAAGAAGACCAGACCGGCTGGCCCAACCTCTCCATCTTGTGCCGTCTCGGGCGTGGCGGTAAAAAGAGAGCCTTCCTGACTTATGCTCCAGCCTGTGGGAGCGGACGTAGCTATCCCCGTAGAGTCGGAGAAGAAGTCTCTGGCGTTCGTGCCCTGTAGAAAGCCGAAGCTGATGCTCTGGCAGTCAACGTAACCTCCCTTGCCGTACGAAACCAGAATCATGAGGTTCACCAGCGAAGGGTCGCCTGTCTGCGGGCTGACATCTATAGGGTCTTGATTGGCGGAAATGGCATAGCTCAGAAGTGTATCGCTCATGACTCAAGTCCTCAGCGAGAAACGCCGCCGTCACGTACAACTCTTTCAGGGAACAGCATTCGTTCCCTTTGCACACGCTTCGCTCGTCTTCCTCTTATTTCGGCGGTTCCGCCTGCTGCACCTTAGGCACGCCGCCGTAGATTAGATAATAGACATACACGTTTACGGGCCGCGTCTCGTTGCCCCCGCCGTCGTTGAGCGTAGTCGGCTGCGTGCCTGCGTCGGGGCCCTTATTACTGTTCAAAGCAAGCTGCACTGCTAGGTCATTGCCGCTATCGCTAATCTGCTGAAAATTCTTGTCCCAGTGATGCGTGTGGTTAGCTAGCTGGTGCCACTGGCGGCTGCCTACGACCGCCCCCGCCACGCTTGAGCTTCCCGATACGGGGCTCGTGCGCGAATTGTAATCCGGGTCAACCGCGCCGGTTGAGTCAACGCCGCGCAGGAACATGCCGCGCAGGTCGGGCAGCACCACATTGCCTGCTGTCTTAGGCGTGCCGTAGGTAGTTCCCAACAAGGCAAGAAGCTGCGGGTAGGTTGTGCCAGAAACCTCCTGCCCGTTGCAGTTGAGCCAGCCGGAAGAGAGATTATTAACCGGCCCTACGAAGGCTACTATAGTTCCCACTAGCACGGGCGGAATCAAGGTCGCGTTGACTGAAGCCTGTTGCTGGTGGCCCGATTTATTCTGTATTGTCATCACGTACTCCGTTTCATTCTGAGTCTGCGTAATCTTTGTAGAAGTGGACGTCCAGGGCACGTTTATGACGCGCGTGCCATTAGAGTCCGCAGCCGTCAACTGCATGGCCGTGTAGTTGTCTATCTTCCACTCCAGCACGAACTCGTCCGCGTAGATAATGCAGTCCGAATCCGTGCATCCCTGCGGCCTGAAATATTCAATGACGGGCGGAAGCGGCTTGACGATGACGGGGAAAAACCTCATCGCTTTAAGCGGCTCGTCCTGTCCCGGCACGCTCATCGTTACTATCAGATAAAAGGTGGTGTCCTGCTCAACGTCGTCAACTGTGTAACTGCCTGTGGAGGGGAGCGGCTGGTTCGGGTTGCCCTTGACGTGCGTGATAATAACCGTGTTGTCGTCCTTATCAAGGTACTGCAACACGTAGGTCGCCCCGCTCGTGCCGCTCCACGACAGAGTCGTGCTTTCGCCCGCGCCGATGGTGGGAGGGTCTGCCGTCAGGCTGCTGACCTCGAACTTTTCAGGGAACTTCGCCAGAGGATATTTGAGCAGCCCGACATTCGACGCGGTCGTTTCAGTAATCGTCATGTCGGTCGTGCCGGGCTGCTGGTTGACCCTGATGTTCGAGAGCACGAAGACAAGACTGGTTGGCCCTATCTGTCCGTCCTGCGCCGTGTCGGGCGTCGCGGTAAAAAGAGAGCCCTGCTGATGTATGCTCCATCCTGTAGGCGCAGTCGTTGCTATGCCCGTGGAGTCGGAGAAGAAGTCTTTGGCATTTGTGCCCTGTAGGAAAGCGAAGCTGATGCTCTGGCAGTCAATCATCCTGCGAGTGTTGTTCGAGGCGACAATCATGAGCGTGGCCAGCATAGGGCTGCCAGTCTGCGGGCTGACCTGCAAAGGGTCGGGAGCAGGCTCGATTGCATAATTAAGAAGCGGAGAGGTCAGTGCGTCTTTTAACATGGCCGTTCCATTTCGACAAAAGCTGAAAGATGAGCCTCGCTCAGGACTGAGGCTTATTCGGCATCCGGCGCTGTGCCGGTTGCGGTTACCTGCCCGGAAGGATAGCCATCCACGATGAGCGTCAACTGTTCACCGGGGCCTGCGGCTCCCGTGTAGGTTAAAATCTGGCTACTCCCTATTGTCGGGAAATCCTCTAACTCACCTAAATATATCCCGTCCTTATAGCTGGCAATAACCAGATGGTACTGCCCTGCGTTTACGCCCAAGCTCAGGCTGTAGTCGTAGGCGTTGGCCCCCATATGGCACTACCTGCGGAGTTCGAGACGACAATCGTGAGCGCGGCCAGCGAAGGGTCGCCCGTTGGCGTGCTCGCCTGCAAAGGGCTGGGCGTGGTTTTAATGATGTAACTCAAAGTTGCGTTGCTCATGGTCTATCTCTTTTCAGTCTGTCCCAACCGTCAGGATTACCTGCCCGTCCTTGCCGCTCTGACCGGGCTTGCCATCGGAGCCCGGAGGCCCGCCCGGCCCTCCTGACCCTTTTGCTCCTCCTTTCCCTCCACGGCTTACGACGATGAAACCGGCAGGGGTTTCTCCCGCCTCGTCAAAAATCAATGTAATCGTGCCGCCGTCTCCGCCCTTTCCTCCGTCGCCGCCGTTGCCGCCGACACCATACTCTTCGGCCTGAGTGCCGTCAGACCCCCTGCCTCCGGGGCCGCCGTTGCCGCCCGAAGCATCTATCAGCCACACCTGCGCGGGTTTCGAGCTAGGGTCTAGAGTGCATCGCTGCGTGATGGACGCTCCGGGCTGCCCGTACCCGCCATCTCCGCCGCGTATAGGCTCATAGCTATAACCCTGACTCTTCCCCGGCTGACCGGGCTGGCCTACGGCGCTTATCGTGGCCGTGGGCACGATTGACCTATCAACGCTGACAATTATCTGCGCCTGTTTAGAGATGCCCGCGTTGCCGTAGACGGTGAGCGTGAAGGTCTGCGTGTCGCTACCCGTCGTGATTAGCACGTATTGATACCCGTTCGCGGGCACTGTCAGGTTTCCCGGGTCGAGGATGCAGGAGGTCGCCTGCGTCGTCCGCCAAGTCAGTTTCGTTATACCGTTGGCGGGGACGGTCGTCGGTCTTGCTTCAAAGTCAACCGTTAGCTGTGAAACCGTTACGACGGCCTGTCTCTGCACCTGCAAGGGGCTGTCGTCGCCTCCGACCTGCATGGTGACTATCAAAGTAAAAACGGTCGGGTTCGCCAGCAGGTTGTCCACGGTGTAGCTGCCGGTAGAGGGCAGTGGTTGACCGGACTGGCCATTAGGGTGAGTAATCGAGACGGTGTTGCCGTCCGCGTCTTCGTATTGCAGCTCGTAGGTTGCGCCGCTCGACCCGCTCCACATCAGCGTCGTGCTCTGGCCCAAAGCGATGTTGACGGGGTTGGCCATAAGAGGGCCCACGAAAAACTGGGGCGGGAACTTTGCCAGTTGAAATGTCTGTGTGCCCGTGTTGGTTGAGCCCGTCGAAGTGGTCGTGACTTCCGTAACGGTCATGGGAGTAGTGCCGGGCTGCTCGTTGACTTTGATGTTGGAGAGCATAAAGACAAGGCTGGTTGGCCCTATCTGTCCGTCCTGCGGCGTGTTGGGCGTGGCGGTAAAGAGTGAGCCCTGCTGGTGTATGCTCCACCCGGTAGGAGTAATCACGCTTATCCCTGTAGAGTCCGCGAATAAATCCCTCGCATTCGTGCCTTGAAGAAAGCCGAAGCTGATGCTCTGGCAGTTGATGTAGTGGCCCGTGCTATTCGAGACGACAATCGTGAGCGTGGCGAGCGTAGAGTTGCCCGTCTGCGGGCTGGCCTGCAACGGGTCTGGGTTGGTTTGAATGGCATAAGTCAAAAGTGGATTGCTCATAACATTTGCTTCCTGTATCTCAAAATCGCAAGCGGAACGGGACTGTTAAGTTAAAAGCCATTGCAGAGCGCTGGGGCCGTTGGGAAGCCCCGCGACGTAGCACCTTACTGCGACAATACGGCTGTTCGGCGGCATGGGCACATTACTCCAGACGATGGATTGCTGCTCGCTGTTCGTTGTTACCCGCATTGAGTTTACCTCTACCCCACTCGTCTCGCCCGTTTCCCACTCGAGGTTCCAGTCAACGTCGTACGTCCCGACCGGGGCGTAAAGCGTCACTTCCACCGAATTGCCGGATGGAGGCGAAAGCACCGCGAATGCGACCGTGAGGCTCTGGTAGACGGGCCACGGGCTGCCGGACGCCTCAAGCGTAAAGGTTGTGGTTTCGTTTATCGAAACGACCGCGCTATTTCCCTCTACGACATTCCCGGACAGAAGAACCTGACTTGCACCCGCGACCTCCCAAGAGAGCGTGACAGCAACGCTGGGAGGAGAGCCGGGATTGAGCTGGGGGAGTGACTGCTCAGCCGTGAAGCTCAATATCTGTACGTTCGGAATATCCACTGTCACAGGGAAAGAACGCTCAACCGAAACCGGCTTGTCAGAGCCCTCGACCGCAAGCGTGACAGAGAGGTAGAAGGTGGTAGTTTTCTGAAGGTCATTAATCTGGTAGCTGCCGGAAGAAGGCAGTGGCTTATCAGGCTCATTCACAGGATGGGTGATGCTGACAAGCTCTCCCTGAGCATCCGTATAATGAATCTCGTAGTTAGCGCCGCCTGCACCGCCCCACGTCAGGACGGTGCTGCCTCCCTGTTCGACGGTGTCCGGCGTGGCCTTAAACTCCCCGACGTAGAACTGCGGCGGGAATTTCGCCAGAGGAATAGAGAGCGTCCCGGTCTTGGAAGAAGTCACCTCCGTAATAATCATCTCGGTCGTGCCCGGCTGGTCATTGACAGGGATGTTCGAGATAAAGAAGACCAGACCGGCTGGCCCTATCTCTCCATCCTGTGCCGTCTCGGGCGTGGCGGTAAAAAGCGAGCCTTCCTGACTTATGCTCCAGCCTTTAGGAGCGGACGTAGCTATGCCCGTAGAGTCGGAGAAGAAGTCTCTGGCATTAGTGCCCTGTAGAAAGCTGAAGCTGATGCTCTGGCACTTTATGCCGTAACCTTTCTGGTTTGCGACAATAATAGTGAGCGCGGCGAGCGAAGGGTCGCCGGTCTGCGGGCTGGCCTGCAATGGGTCTGGCGTGGTTTGAACGGCATAAGCCAGAAGCGTGCCGCCGGCGCTCGTAACCTGTTCTTCTTCTTCTTCGACCGCTACCCCGGCGGGACGGGTGCGGATAGCATCAGTGGCGCTCGCGCCATTCAAGGTGGTGATGGTGTATCTGGCTGCCGTAATCTGGCCGTAGGGCGGAGGCTGATCCATGGGCACGCCCCCCCAGATTTCTACCCACCCCCCGTCTCCGGCCCACTGCATGGTACTTGAGCTTGTCGCCGTCCCTGCCGTCTCGCCCGTCACCCAATCAACGCTCCAGTTCAAGGCGTAGTTTCCGTCGGGGGCATCAATACTGGCTTGAACCGAATTGGCTGTGCGCACAGAAATCTGTGCAGTCACCTGTGTTGCACTCACCGTGATGGTCTTGTACACAGGGTTGGGGCTGCCTATGGCCCCGAGCGTGAATTGTGTGTCTCCGTTTATCAAAACAGTTGCGCTATTTCCATCCACTACATTCCCGTCAAGCAGAACCTGATTAGCGTTGCTTACGTTCCATGAGAGCAGGGCGTAGGCTGTGCGGGGAGAAGAGCTGGACTGGTCGAAGTTGTATTGCGTTTCTCCCGTGAAGCTCACTATATGTACCGGCGGAATCTGCACCGTCACAGGGAAAGTTCGCTCAATCATGGGCGGGTCGTCCCCACCGGGCGTTGTAAGCGTGACGGACAGGTAGAAGGTGGTATTTGCCTGAAGATTATCAATCTCGTAGCTGCCGGAAGAAGGCAGCAGGTCGTTGGGGTCGTCTTTGGGGTGCGTGATGCTGACAAGCTCTCCCTGACCATCCGTGTAGTGAATCTCGTAGGTAGCGCCGCTTGAGCCGCTCCAAGTCAGCGTGGTGTTGCCTCCCTGCTCGACGGTGTCCGGCGTGGCCTTCAGGTCGCCAACGGTGAACTGCTGCGGGAACTTCGCCAGAGGAATAGAGAGCGTCGCAGTGCCGGAAGAAGTCTCTTGCACAACAGTCATCCCCGTCGTCCCCGGCTGGTTGTTGACCTTGATTCTAGAGATGGTGAAGACAACGCCGTCCGGCCCTATGTTGCCGTCTTGTGGGGTGTCGGGCTTGGCTGTAAAAATCGAGCCGTCCTGCGTCAGGCCCCATCCCGTCGGAGCGGACGTAGCTATCCCCGTGGAGTCGGAGAAGAAGTCTCTGGCGTTTGTTCCCTGAAGAAAGTTGAAGCTTATGCTCTGGCACTCAACGGCTTGCCCTTTGGAGTTTGAGACGACAATCGTAAGCGTGGCTAGCGAAGGGTCATTTGGGGTGCCGTTTTGAGGCCCGACCTGCAAGGGGTCTGGCGTCGTGTAAACAATGTAGTTCAGGGGCTCTGTGCTCACTGCTCGTGTGTCCTTCCGGTTAAGGTTGTTACCGGGCTCTTTCGCGGCCGGTGTCCGCGCTCAGGCGAGGGGCGGCCCGTCTTGAAACCCGACTCCCATCCCTTCGGGGAAACGCAGCGCCGCACCCGTGTTGAAGTCGTAGAGCGTTGCGACATCCTGACTGACCAACCGCCTCACGCCGGCAATTACCAGATAAAGATTGCCGTCGGGAAACCAGATAAGCATAGTGCCTCCGGGCAGTGGGTCACCGATGGGAAAATCAGGCAAGCCTGTGATGAAATTAGACGAGTCATTAAAAGGGATGGCGAGATAAACTGCGGGGTTCAGATAACGCAGTGTCCAGTCCATGAGAAGGTACATCATACCGCTGGAACTATCCTTGAATCTCATTCCGTTGTGATACGGTGGGATGATTGACCGGCCCCGAGTCACAGGGCCGTTGGGGCCTTCACAAGTGAGGGTATAAGCTGGCCAGCCTCCTCCCCCCCAACCCTCGAACATTGACCAGGGGTCAATCTCAACCGTCTTGCTTCCCAGTTCCCGCAGAGAAGGGTCTGCGACGAAATTAAGCTCAGGTATGCTCAAGCCTGTAGCTCTTTCAGTCGTCCACACCAAAACACCTGTTGCATCGTGAGGGCCTGTTAACAAATAGAACCTCGTAATTTGCACGGAGTGAACCTCGACAGTAACCGGTGTCGCCGTCACGTCGGGGCCGAACCCCGTGCAGGTTAGTGTGTACGTGGTGTTGTTCGCTGGATTAACTACGACGCTTCCTTTCCCCTGCACCGTCCCGACGCCGGGCGCTATCGTGACCGTCTCCGCATAACTTGTATCCCACTGAAGCGTCACGGGACTGCCTGCATCTATCGGCCCCGTTGTAGATGCCGTGAAGCTATTGATGACGGGAATGGTGTGTATTGTCCGAGACACGGAGTTGTCGCCCGCGAGGACGCTGCTGCTAGCCGTCAGAGTGTAGACTCCGTCTTCGACGTTCGTATCAGGCCATGTGCGAGAGTATGAATTGTCGGTCGAGCTTGCGTTCACAGGATGCGGGTCGCCCGTCATCGTGCAGGTGTCGGCGTGGCTCGTCTCCCAGCGTAGAATCAACTGCGTTTGTGTAGCGGTGTAAGTGAAGCTATTGATAACGGGTTGAGGCTGATTGACCGCCACCGTTATGAACCGCTCAGCCGCCAGCGGCTTGTCCTGCCCCTCGACCTGCAGCGTCACTATCAAGTAAAAGGTGGTGTCCTTCTCAAGGTCATCCACTGTGTAACTGCCTGCCGAAGGCAGAGGCTGGCCGTCCTTCGTCTTGGTAATCGTCACGGTCTGGTCGTGGGCGTCATTATATCGCAGCTCGCAGCTAGCGCCGCCCGTCCCGTTCCACCGCAAGGTCACGCTGCCGCCGAAATCTATGGGCGGCACCTCGTAAGGCGGAAGCGTTAAATCACCCACCTCGAATCCTAACGGGAATTTAGCCAGAGGATAATTCAGTGTCCCTACATTACCCGAGGTCGTCTCTACAATCGTCATCTCGGTCGTGCCCGGCTGGTTGTTGACAGGGATGTTCGAGATGGTGAAGACCACGCCGTCCGCATCTATCTCTCCGTCCTGAGGGGTGTCTGGCGTCGCGTCAAATTCAAAGCTGTTCTCGCTGTTCTGCACGAGGTTCCAGCCGGTGGGAGCAGACGTGCCTATCCCCGTGGAGTCTGAGAAGAGGTCTCTGGCGCTCGTGCCCTGTAGAAAGCTGAAGCTGAAGCTCCGGCACTCAACCGGATGGCCCGTATTGTTCGAGACGGCTATGACGAGCGTCAGAAGCAACGAGTCGCCCTTAGAAGGGCTGGCCTGTATAGGGTCAGGGTTGGTCTGAACGGCATATTTCAGAAGTGGGCTGTTCATCTTTTACCTCCTGTTCAGGGCGGTCGGCTCTACGCTCATTTCTCAATATCTTTAGGCGTCAGCTTGAGCCAGCCTTCGACGAGTCTGGATGGCTTGTCGAACAGGCGTGCGCTCTGGTCTGCCTTGACTATGTTAAAGACATCCCAGCCTGCGGGGTCTGTCCAGTTCTGCGGCTCTGCCGGGCTGTTGCGCTGCACCCAAGACCACGTTCCATTCTTCTCGGTCGGGAGCGGGATGCGAATCGTCTGCGCGTCCGTGATGACCGGGCCTGTGCGAAAGGTGACGGCCATCGTCGCCAGCGCGTCTTCAAAATAGGCCGCAGGCAAACTCACTATCTTGACCGGAAGGATACCCGTGAAGGCGTGGGCCTCGCCGCGTGGGTCTAGCAGCATCGTGACGTACTGAGTAGTGTAATTAGGATAATCGAACTTAAGCTTGATGTAGTTGCCGTTGTAGCCTACGGGCTGTAGATAAGAGCCTGCGGCAGGCTGGTAGTCCTTAGGCTGATGCACGGAGTTAAAGCTTGAGTAGTCGTCGTTAAGGTAATAGCCCATCAGCCCGTCGTTGTACAGATTGGTGCTGCCGAGTCGCACGGGAAACTGTATGGACTCCACGGCAGCCGTCTGGGCTTGCAGCGTGTCCGGCCAGCTCTGGTTGTAGACGGGCTGCCCGTCAAGCTCAAGCTGCAACTGAGCGCGAACGAGCGCGAGCGGGCGGCCTATGAGCACCGAGAGGTTCTGGTCTGCGCGGCTGCCCAGAGGGTCAACCGTCCACAGCGTCTCGTCCACGGCCTGAAGGAAATTGCTGAACCCCAATCCATGGTCTGTGCTGTCGGTGAAGGCAACGACGAACTTGCTCAGGTGCAGGTTGGTGATTTTTGTCGGGTCGCTGACCGCCGCAGGGCTATCCGGGGCGGGAAGCCAGCTCACCTCTTTGTCGCCGCCCTTGTCCACCAGAATCATCAATTCGCCCACGGCGTTGCCGCCAGCGTCGTAGACGGACAACCCGCCGTCAAGATGATTCGGCAACACCCAGCCGCACACGGGGTTCGAGTCGGGATAGAGCCCCGTCTCCTGCTGGTCGTTCGTGGCGGAGATGAAGCGAAAATCTAGACGCGCCGCCTGCGCCATTCGCGGCGAGAGCTGAATCAGCTCCGAAGGATACGGCAACTGAGTCGCCTGCATGGGCGCGAGCCCTCTGCCTCTGACGGGTGCCCAAGAGACGCCCGTCCCTGTGTTGCCTCCGGCGCTCATGAGGTCTACGACCTGCCCGAAGGTGTCCACGACCACCAGCCGGAAGAACTGTAGAAAGCCTCCGCGAACGGGAAAAAAGAAGGGCATGCCGCCTCCATAGCTGGTGTCCTGATTCCCCTTCGTAGGGTCGGGGACGGCCGTGTACTCTTCCCCCACCTGCTGCGAGATGGAAGAGTCGGGCGGCGGGCTCTGCTCAAGGTCACGCATGATGAGCATGTCCACCAGCCCGCTCAAACGCTGAGAGAGAAAGTCCCAGTCGCCAATCTTATCAATCAGCTTCTGCGCGGCCTCAAGGTCTGCGTTGGGATTGTCGGCCAGATACTTTTTCAGCCGCGAGATGAAGACGTAGGTTGACTGCGGCGTCAGGAACGTGCGCCCTATGTAGCTCTGCTCCGCCTGATAAAGCTGGGCGTTCGGCGGCCCCACCATGGAGAAGCCGCCGTACCAGTCGAAGTCCTTGCCGTTGAAGCTCCAGCAAGGCTGCTCGGACGTGGCAGGCGGACTATCCAGAGCGATTCCGGCGAACGGCCAGTTGTCATTACTGTCGCCTTCATCAATCTGGTTGTTCTGCACAGTCGGGTAGAACGTCACCTGCCACTCCATGTAGAGCGGCGCCCAAGCCTGTGTGGCCCACAGCGAGAATGCCGCGCCTACTGCGAGCGGGTCATAGATAGTGGAAATCTGCGCCGTCTGCGCGACCATTGCCGCGTACAGATTCTCTATTGTCCCGGCGTCCGTGGAATTGAGGCCGACCGTCACAATGGTCGCAGCAAGTGCGGGGTCAACGAAGAAAGTCTCTACGCTCAGGGCGTTGATGCCCGCCGTGACCGCCGCAGGCAGCTTGGAGTTGCCGACAACGGGTATGACCTGTTGTATGCCGCTTGTCGCTGAAGTGACCTGTGCCGTCTGGCCTCCCGCCTCGACGTTGACGCCCGTGACCGCCTGCGACAGAAAGCGACATGCGAGCGAGCCGCCTCCGTCGAGCGAGCCTTGCTTCTCTGAAGTCTGAAGGCCGGAGACTAGAACCACGGGGTCTGCCGGTTGATAAAAGCGCGGCATCGTAGCCGCTTTCAGTTGCAGCTTCGCGGGGTCTAAGCCGAGCGTGTTAGTTGCGTAGCGTTGAATGCTGAGCGGGTCTGTGGGATTCGGCAGAGCCTGCATCTGCGTCTCCACTGACTGCTGCTGGGCTACGACCGCCGCGTATAGCCCTGATGAATTAGTCGAGTCGAGATTCTGCTGGATGGTCTGGGTGATAGAGCCCACGTCGAAATATTGACTGAGCAGAGCTATCGAGGCGGGGTTCGTATTAAGCCATGAGTTCTTCCACCACGCCGCGTACAGCTCCCACTGCATGGAGGCCAGCAGTTGAGCCGACTGGTCGAGAGCGCGTTGGCTGCGGTTAAGCTCAGCCAGCTTTTCAGCCTGCTCCGTAGTTAAAGGAGGCGTGGGCGGAACCGTGTCGGGGCTGAGTTGTCCCGTAGAGGTCTGTCCCGTCTGCGCGGCCACGACCTCCCACAAAGTCCCGCCGGGAACCGAGCCGAACGATGCCTGACGAATTTGCAGGTCAAGCTGCTCCGGGCCGTCGGCCGCGTCCAGCGTCTTCAGCAAATTGTACTGGAATGCTTCGAGCAGTTCCGCTTCCCTAGCTCCGTGCTGCGGAGTATCCGCGTACTTCTGCACGATTGCCGCCAGCGCATCTATGGAGCTGTTGCCCACGGCGACCGTCATGCCGCTCAAGTTATTCCAGATTTGAGTCGTGCCCGCAGCGCCCGTGCCGCCGCCGCCCGTGAAGCTAATCGCGGGCGCGGACGTGTAGCCGGAGCCGCCGCTCGTCAGGATAACCGAGACGACCGCGCCGTTCTCAACTTCGGCCAGCCCCGCAGCGCCCGCGCCGCCGCCGCCCGTAAAGCTGACTGCGGGCGCGGACGTATAACCCGTGCCGCCATCCGTTATGTTGACTTCCGTGACGCCGGTCGGCAGCACTGTCGTCTGCCACACGACATCGTAGACGGAAGCATGATAGACGGATTGAGAGGGAAGCTGGGCCTGCTCGCCGGAATTCTCCACAGTCCAGTCGAGGTCGTTCATCAAAGCCTGCCAAGCGTCCGGCGGGTTGGCTTCACCCGTCCAAGGAGAACGAGAAGGGTTGCCATACACGTCCCAGCCGGAGATAGGCCCGTACAGTGGGTCGTGCGTAGGGTCTGAGTACCAGCCTATGACCAGATAACTGAGCTGGGTGTTTTCGGGAAAGGTCGGCGCTTTCTGGTAGTTGGGATTCTGCGATGAAGTGTTCGCGTCTTTAATCGGGTCGTAGAAAGAGAAGACGTTGACCAAGCCCGGCTGGTATGCCGTGAAGGTGGCATCGCCCGGCCCAAGAGCCTGTAGAAAGAGCTTCTGCGGCTCTCCGGATTCGCCCGCCCACGAGTTGAGAACGGTGGCCGTCGTGCCCAGCCTTGTTGCTTCTATAGCTCCCGGCGTAGACGGAAAAGGATTGACGAAAGAGTTGGAGTCCCACGCGCTGCTGTCAGGGTTTATGCTGTCGCTCTGTAGAAGCCACGCCATAGTTTGACGCGGCTGCGAAGCCGACGCGGCGGGGCTGTAACGCACCACCAGCCAGCGATTCGGAACGTAAGGGTAGCTGAACGCCTGACTCGGAGCGATGGTAACCTGCGGCGGGTCTGTATAGCCGCTACCCGGACTGACGACTTGAAAGCCTGTGACGATGCCGTTCGTCACGACGGCATTGACAAGAGCGCCCGCGCCCGTCTCTCCCACGATTGTCACGACGGGCGGCAGCAGGTTGCTGTAACCGTAGCCTCCGTTGGTCACGGTCAGCCCCGTCACTTCCCCGCCCGAAACCTGCGCGGTGGCCGTCGCCTGAACCTGCGTGCCGCGCGTCAACGCTCTGGGCAAAGACCAGTGCAGGTGTACGCCGGGGTCGGGCGGGTTCGATTTCTCATTGGAGAACGGAGCCGGAGACGGGCTCTGGAATTGCTGCGCCAGAGTGTAGTCCATCTCCCAGCGATGAAAGGCCACGCCGTTCTGCACCAGATGATTGACGACCAGCGCATCCGCCGCTATGGGGACGAGCAAAGGGGATGTATTGTCAGGCATAATCTTGATTCCTATCGAGCGCGATTTTCGGTTTGCGGAGAGAGTCTTCAGGAAGAGTGCAGCAGCACCAGCTCTTCGGGCGCGCGAACCATCTGTATAGCGAAGTCTGCGGGGCCGAGCGTGATTTGGCTTCCCCCGCCGTAAGCCTGATTGAGCCGCGTCTGTAGGTAGGGCTGCCAGAGCTTTACGTCCAACACGGGGGCTGGGTCTTGACTTCGAAAATAGCCGTTTATCTTGAGCCGGTTCTGGTTCGGGATGACCGAGCCTATGGGCTGGTTGGGCGGCGCATCCGTCACCCAGCGCATATCAACGTCAAATTCATCCTCGTGGCCGAAAGCCAAGCTCTCCTTCGGCTCGCTTATCTCTATGCGGGCGGTCGTGTCCGGGAAGAGACAGAGCAGCAGGTCGGGCGCGAGCCTGTCCATGCGAATCAAGTCGAGCTGCGTTGTGCCTGCGGAATCCGAATAGGCTCTGACCTCAAGACCAGGCCAGCCTGCCACAACCGCCGAGCGAAGCAGAAAGCCCGCCGTGCCCGCCTGCGTCGTGGTTGAGTCTGCCTGCAAGCTCGCCGCCTGAGTTGTGCGGCCCGTGCGGTTGCCTCGCACGAGCAGCGAGCCACGCTCAGAGGCCGCGCGCAGCGACGGATATATGAGCGATTGCGAGAGCAGGTCGCGGCTACTCTGAATGCCTATGCTTAAAGCGCCCGCCACGAGCGCCTCTATGTAGTTCGGGTCTACGAAGAAGAAGCGCAGCGACTCCTTGGGCAGCATGCGCACGTCCGGCACCAGATTGACGAAGGGCACGCCGTAGAGCAGTCGAAGCTCGGCCAGCCACGCGGCGACGTAAGCGGCGGGCGAATCCGACTTGTTCGGTTGTGCGCCGTCCGCGCTCTCCAATAGAAGCTGCTGCACGGCTGGACTGGCATAGAGTGTCCTGAGATTCTCCACGTGATTCGCGGGCTCTTGCGAAAGGAGCTGGTCGTCGGACGCCTCCTGTTTCGCCTGCTCGGGCAACGGAGCCGACTGCGCTATTTCGGAAGCGACGCCATCGGAGAAGTCCGTCATCAGATAGCTCATGAAAGAGCTTGAGACGAGGTCTTGCTGTAGCAGCGTGCGTAGTTGCGCGACTATCTCAGGACTGTTCTGTGAAAGGTCTGGCGTGGACATGAGCGCCTGAACGCTTCTTGAGGCGAGTCTGCCTGCCAGCAGGTTGACCATGGCGTTCCCCGCTCGCCTCAACTGCAACAGCTTTGTCCCGAAGCTTTGGTCTGAGAGGGCCAGCAGGCGGCCCGTCTGCCACGCCGCCGCGTAAGACTGGTCGAAGAGCGCGTTTGACTGGTCGTAAATCATGGCCGAGGCGGCGCTAGTGTATGCGGATGCGTTCTGGAAGAGAGGTCTGGGCGCGGGCACGAGCGGGCCGCGATACCACGCGAAGGTGTCATCGCCAATCATAGTCTCGTAGCCGAGTGCGGTGTAGCCTGCTGTCAGCGCCTGCTGAGCGGTTGCTTCGGGCGAGCCCGAAGGCTGCTGCGCGGAGGTCACGGGCAGGCGCAGCAGAAGGCCGCCGCCTCCCTGTGCCTGACCCGCAATCAGATTGAGCATGAGGTCTCGGAAATCTCCGCTCTCGGAGAGACAGGTAAAGTTCCAACTGTATAGAGAGACGAGACGGACGCGCTCCGTCCCGCTCGGCCACGCCGGATTGTCAACGAGGTAGTCCGCGAAGCCTTCGAGCGAAACAAGATGAGCGACCCACGGCGCACCTATCTGCGCGGAAGCCGTAGCGTTCGAGCCTCCGCCGCCTGAGAAGCTTATGACGGGCGGCGACGTGTAACCAGACCCGCCATTTATCAAAGTTAAAGAGACGACCGCGCCGTTCTCAACCTGCGCAACTGCTTTAGCGGCATCGTCGCTTCCGTCAATTTTGACCTCCGGCGCGGAGGTGTAATTCGAGCCGCCTTCGTCCAGCGTCAGCCTCAGTACAGGCCCGGGGCCGGGCGAGGGAAAGCGATTGCCAATCACAACGGAGAACCAACCGTTGTCCTGCGCGGCGCTCGTCTCTTTATCGCCCGTGTTGACCTGACGGCAGTGGGCCAGATATTCAAGCTCATTCACGGGCGTCGAAGAGTGCGGCTCATAGCGCGGCGTGACCTTCGTGAAGATGTCCGTAGGCACATCTATGGCCATGCAGACCACGCCTCTGCGCGCAACGGCCGTAGCGCCCGTGCCGCCTCCGCCGCTTATTGTCACCGAAGGGTCTGACGTGTAACCCGTGCCGCCGCCTGTCAGCGTCACGGAGACGGCTCCGTTCTGAACCTGTGCCGTAGCGGTCGCGCCCGTGCCGCCTCCGCCGATAATCTCTACGGTCGGAGCGGAGGTGTAGCCCGTGCCCGCGTTCGTGACGGTGATTGAAGTCACCTGATTGAGCAAGTCTTCGGACTCCTCCGTGACGGCGGGCCCCAGCGTCCCCGCGGGCGGATTGAGCACGTCGGACAAGTTATAAGTCCCTGCGCGGCTGGGATTGGCAAGAGTGCTGCCGGACGTGCTTCCCGTGTCGGGCGCTATAATCTCGCCGGGTGAAAAGAGCAGCAACGCCATCCACGGCGTTGTGCGGTCGCCCGTCACAAGGTAGCGCTCCCACGCCAGATTGCGCTTGGTCAGGACAATGTGAGGAAGGTTCTGGTCGTAAGTCCCTATTCCGGCGGCGGGCGGGAAGACGCTGTTGATGTCCGCAGGGTCGAGCGCGAAGCGCGGCGCAACGACCGTGAAGGCTTGCGTGAGCGCAGGGCCGTCGGGGAATTTCTGGTTAGTAATCGCTTTGCCGTCAGGAGCAAGCGAGGTGCTGTTCACGGTCTGCTGAACGGAGATGACGTAATCGCCCGCCTCAAGCGGCGGCAGGTAGTGGTCATAAAAGCGTATGTCGCCCACCGGGATAGAGCCGTTGCCGTTGCTGTTTCCGTTGCCTGTCGAACTCATAGACGTTCGCTCCACTAATTAGAGATTCGATTGCCGTAGATGATTCAAATGACCTCTGCCTTCGTTCGCGCTCTCACTGGCCGACGGGCGATTCCAGCATAGGCGGCGCGCTGTAGCTGAGATTGATGTAGGAGACTAGTGCCGAGAGGTCACCGTTTGTGCCCGCGTCGTATCCGAACCCGGCCAGCGCGTTGAAAATCGCTGCCCGGTTCGATACGGGCGAATTCGGCGCGGAGTCCTGCATGATGGTGCTTGCTATGGTCTGCAAGGATGTGGCAGAGACTTGCGGCTGTCCCGCCTGCGCGGGCTGCGGTATGGGCAGATAATTTTCCTGAGCGGCATCAGGGTTGACGGGGTCATAGCTGAGATTCGCTATAGGAATCGGGTCAGGCCCCGAAGGCTGCTGCACCTTCGGCTTGATGTTCTTAAGTCCTGTGAGTCTGCCGGGCAGCGTGTTCGCCTCGGCGGCAGGCGTCTGGCTCTTCGGGACGGGCTGCCCCCACGTAGCTTCGGGCACGCTACGGGTATTCAAGTCCCAAGTCCAGTCAGCGTTAACGTCCTGCTTGGCGCTGCCATCGAAGGTAACGGTCATCGAAAGCACGGAGGTCGTGCAGACGATGCCCATAGGACGCACGCCGACGTAGTAGCCGTCAGAGCTTCGCGCGCACGCGGGCGCGTTCTTGTCCGGCGGAACAAGCGTCGGCGGCTCAAGCTGAGTCGTAGATGACGGCCCTTCCAAATCAAGCTCGGTCAGAGGCCATGCCGTCTCCACGCTGAACGTGAACTCGTCGGCGCGCACCAGCCAGCGACCGTCCGGGCTCGGCTGCGGGTACTGCCCCGCGTTGATGATGAGCTTGACGACGTTCTGAAACGGCGGCGCATCGTCCTCGGCAGCGAGGGCCATCTTGGCGGCCTTCATCATAGGCGCTGGCTGCGACTGCGGCTTGTCCTGCGGGAGCAGCGTCTTGAAGTCGCTGAACTCCAGATAGTCGTTGCCCTGTCCGTAAGCCGGGCCGAACGAGACTGTGAAAGAGACAATCCAGAGGTGTACGTGAACTTCGCCGCCCGTGGGCGGGCCCCACATGTTCAGGTCTGCGCCAAGCTCTACCTTTATCGTCTTGGTCACAAAGAGCAGGTTGACGCGATAAGAGACGCCAATGCTGATGCCTATGTCAGCCGTGTAGTAGAAGGGCTTCCACTGAATCAGAAAATCCGCGTAGGCCGTGAACCACGCGGCCAGATTGCCGGACTGAAATTGCAAATCCAGCGAGCCGCCGCCCATCACGCACGAAGGCGTCAGCGCAAAGTAAGCGTCGCCCTTGATAGTCACTTGGTCGCTGACCTGCCAGTTGAATCCGAGGCGCGGCTCGTCGGGATACCACTCCGGCTTTTTGAACTGCGGGTGATAGCCGCCAATCGTGAGCACGAAATCGCCCGCGTGCGGGTTGTCACCGAACCAGACGTAGAAGGCGAAGCCGCCCGTCAAATGACAGGCAGGGTCTATCACGTAAGAGTTGGGCGTGATGACTGCGGTGGCGGAGAAGAGCCCGTCCGCAGGGTCAATGATTACTTCAAGGCCAAGCTCTATGTAAGCGTAGGTGACGGGGCCTGCCTGCGGCAGCTTGATTCTTGAGAGGCCCAGCACGGCAATCTCGAAGTGGTCACCGAACTCCACCACCACCAGAGCGTTCGAGTTGATAAGCTCGAATGAAGTGAACTGAACGCCCGCCGCTATCCAGTTGACTCCCTGCGCGGGCTGAACCCAGTTCTGTATAGCCTGTAGCGCCTCTTGCGGCCCTGCGTCCGCCCCGCCAATCTTTGCAGGGTCTGTCAGACCCGCCACGAATGGAAAGTCCTGAACCTCGTCCTGCTTTGGCAGCGTCAGCGAGCGGTTATACCCGAAGCCGGCCGACAGCCCCGTGACGAAGAAGAAGGCAGGGCCGCCAATCGGCGCATTCAGGAAGGCGAAGATAAAGAGCGACGGGTGACCGTTCAGTGTCGCCCACGAGCCGAGCGCAGTGATAGACCAGTTGGCAGCCTTTATCAGAGCCTCGCCGTTGTACTCGATTATGTCCTGACCGTCCACCTTGACCTGCGCTTTGAAGAGCCCGCCGCTCACTTCAACCGGGCCTTGCGAGAAGGTGATGTCGAGCCCGTCGAGCCCAAGCTCGTAGCTGCCCAAATCGCCGGGCGACTTGAGCGGAATGCCTATAGAAAGTCCTTTAAGGTCAATCTCAAGGCCGCCAAGCGCTACGTCGCCGTCAAACAGAAACGAGACGCGAAGGTCTGGATTCGTCTGCGGCCATTCGACGCCGAGTCGCTGGCACTGTAGCGGCCCGAAGGCGCGCTGAACCGGAATCCAGACGGTGTCGGTCGGCGTGTCGTTCGGCGCATAAAGCTGAAAGTTCACATCCGTAGGATTGTTCGGGTCGGAGAGCCACGCGACGGCAGCCGAGAAGGTAGGATTGACGGGCTGCGTGTCTGCGCCCGCGCCGCCTGACTCGCCGGAGCCCGACGACAGAAGGTTCTGCGCGACCGGATTGCCGGAGCTGCCGGTGACGCCCGCGCCCAGAGGCAGCCCTAAGTGGTCTAAGCGCACAGCGCCGCCCCAAAGAATCTTGCTCAGGTCTGAGAAGTCCAGCGAGAGGCTGAACCTGAGCTCCACGCCTCCAAGCTGAACTCCCTGAATATCAAAGAGCGGTTTGTCATTGCTTCCGGCGAAGTCGAATCCCAGACTCGACAGCTCCACTCTGGGGTTGAAGCTGAACTCGGTATTGTTCTTCACGTTGACAAGCAGGATGGTGACGCCGGGGTCTGCTATCTTGCCGTTTGAGTCCGCGCGGCCAGCCCAGTTGTTGCTATCGCTTTCTCCTGTTAGCCACTTTCCAATCTGCACCACGAACTTGGGCTGATTCGCCGCGCCGGACTCCGATGTAGAAGAAGTGTTGCCGTTATTGTCCGCGCCGTTTTCGGACGAGCCGGTGATTTGTATGTCTTCGACCTGTAAGCGCACGCCGTAATCCGTGCCCCCGGCCGCGTCTTCTCCGACGATGTAGACGCCGCCCGTGCCAAGACTGAAGACGGGTTTCTCGTTGCTCGCCAGCAGGCTTAGAGCCACGACCACAAGCTGTTCGGCAATCTGCGCGGGCGTCATAGTCTCAAAGCTGCTTAGACTGCCGAGCGCGTATTGCTCGTTCGTCATCACTAACAGGTTGAGCCCTGTCAGCACCTCACCGATTTTCTTGTCCCTTGAAGGAATGTTGGTAGAGAGCCATTCCTTGACCGTCTGCGAGCCGAGCACGGCATTGACCCAGTTGGCAAGAGTCGCATTCTGCAAGTCTGCCAGCGTCTTCGCGGTGGACTGTTGCGACTCCGGCTTCATGTTCAGAAACTGAAGCGTGAAATCGGGCGTTGTATCCGAGAAGTAGATGTTCCCCACAAACTCAAGGCCGGTGAAAGTGACAAGGCTCTCGCCCGAGCCGACCTGAAATGTCTCCTTCGTGTCCTCTATGTCGAGCGTTATCGTGACGGGATAATTGGCGGAGCCAGTGATGATGACGGGGGAGCTTACCGGCAGGTTGAACAGGGGAAAGAAGACCCAGCCTGTAATCATGATGGTCGCGTCTTCTCCTGTGAAGGGCCACCACAGGCCGATGCCGACGGTCGCGGGCGAGCTCGTGTCACTCTTCAAAGGCAGAACTATGTAGACGCCGCTCGGCGTTCCGTTCCAGTTGAGCGCGTACCACTCTTTATCAGAAGGCGTCCCTGCGGCTGGCTGGCCCAGGATGTCCCTGAGCAGACTGAGCATGTCCTTGGCGTCGGAGGGAATCTTCTTCAGGTAAGGCAGGGGGTCTTGAAACCAGTCCAGATTGAACTCCTTACCATCTGGCTGATTAAGCAGGCCGACCAAAAGACCGAAGTCTACGAGCTTCTTATCCAACGCGCCGGAGGGGATAGAAATAGCGGACATGTGCTACCTGCTTTCAGGTGATTGAAGGACTCGGAAGTTACAAAGCGGGGCGACGCTCTCTGCGCCACGCGTTATTAGCCCTGAAAATTGCTTTTAGGGGTAGAAATTGCCAAAGGCCGGTAGAAGTAGCTGAGATGGGAATCCGCGTCTCGTTAAAGCTACTGGCACAGCGAGGAGACAAATAATCCCGATAGATTGTTAATGAAGGCTCGGAAAACGGAAACTCTTAAAATCGGCTAGAGACTAAAGGCAATCAGGCTCCGTGTCAACAAAAATGTCTTCTGCCACTGGCCCAATGTCAGAGCGGGAGTCGTGTTCGACCGGGAAACAGTTTAGTTCATGGGCTCACACTGAGCGCCGCCGCACAATTCATCCACGGCCTCAATCATGTGGCGGGCAAATCGCTTCGCCGTCTCAAGCGAAGAAGAGTCCAGACGTATGAGAAGGTTGACGCGCCGCAATATGAGAGTTCCAGAGCCCTTCTTGCCGTAAGGGCCTTCGCCCAAGGTGTATGCCTCGTCGCCCAAACCCTCTATCTTCGTGATGCGCACGGGCACGCTGATGGGTGAGCGTATGGAGTCCACTATGGCCTTGGCGGTAGCGGTGCTATCCTTCATCTGATAGGTGGTAGTAGAGACGTACTCTTTACCGAGCGTCCATCCCTGCATGAAGTATTTATGCTCGGCCCCTTTGCGCTCGTGCTTCTGTTCGAGCTTCCAGTCCGGCTCCTTCTCCTTGACGATGCGCTCTATTCTGGATAACAGCGACTCGTTTTCCTGTCTGCGTGTCGCCGCCTGTCGGCCCGCGCGAGGCAGAGCGGCCACTGATAGAGCCGCCAAAAGAGCTATGGCCAACGCCCTTAATAAGTCGTGCCGCAGATGCCTGCCGAACCGTGCCCCGCCGTCTCGCTTCCCTGTCTCGTTCCCCACCATCTGCTTTCGTCTTACGTCTCTATCGCCGGGCGCTACTTTAGGAAAATCCTGTTGCCGACGACATTGATTTTACCTGCGGTTCGCAGATTGTTTATGTGCGTATCCACCTCGGTCGCTTCGATTCCCAACGTGCTGGCCAAGTCCTCTCTCCTTATACCGGGATTGACGGCTAAGTTAAAGCGGACGGCTTCCTCCGTGGCTAGTCTAATGTCCGGCGGCCCTTCAACAACTACGAGTGGCGCGTCGAGGTCTTTCGGAATCGCCCACCAGCGAACCGTGTAGTTCTGCGTCTGCTGATCCTCTCTGCTGCGGCGGTCTTTGAGCCCTATCTTAAAAGCCTCGTCGCTTATGCTGTTGTAGGCGAAGAGGGCCGGTAATGCGCCCAGAGCGTCCATAGCTCCGAAGAGGTCTAGCTCGCCGGTGTCTGAAGTAGCTTCTATGACGAGCGAGAGGACTATGGCGCAAGGGTTGGCCCCTTGTAGGTGAGCTATAAATTCAGATTGCCGGAAGTTGGTCGCCCGCACATCCATAAATCTGACCAATCCCGTAGAGACTCTACCGGATTTCGGGATGTTGATGTTGACGCGATTCTGCGCTACCTCGTCCGTAACTGTGACGCCAGCGCCCACGAAGTTAAGCTTAGTCCGGGTGGAGATTATAGTTCCTTCGTCCTGCACCTCTACTTTTTGCGCGTTCAGTAATGTGCCGGGCAGGTTCTGCACGTTTAGCTGGTCAGAGCCTCCGGCCTGATGCGTAGGCGCGTGCGGCAGTGGAGTTCTGGCGTTTGAAAGCCGTGGGTCGTTAGCCTCGCAGACTTTCCCGGCCTGCGCCGCCGTCGAGTAGTCGGGCTGGATTTGATTGCCCGCGATTTTCACACCGTTTCCGACTTCGGCCACAATTTTCTGGGCCAGCAGGTTCAAGCCGCTTCCGGTGTTGGCGGTGATGCGGTCGCTCCCATCGAGCCTGAGGCCGTCGCCAAGATTAGCCGCGATGAGATTGCCTGAGAGTTTCACCCCTTGGCCCGTTCGGGCGGCTATGTGATTGCCGTCGAACATCACTCCGTTCCCGAGGTCTGCGCTGATGTGGTTGCCGTCGAGCATAAGCCCGTTGCCGAGGTCTGCCACGATTGCGTCATTATCTATCTTAAGACCTTTATCAACCTTGGCGGTGACGTTCGCCTGCCCGAGCCCGCCGTCTGCGGCCGTCAGCCCGTCGAAGAATTTGAAGGCCGTCACGGCCGCGATGACCTGAGTAGTCTTGTTGCTGACGGGAATCTCCGGCAGCTTGCCGATTCTCTTTTCACCGCAGGCGAGCAGCTCGAAGAGCAACGGGTTGTTGTAAACGTACTGGTTGGAGGGGAACATCTTCACCTCCGTCAGCTTGCTCTCTTCTCCCAGCTTGGCGCTGGCCAGATACAGGCAGTGGTCTTCCTTGCAGGACGGGCAGGCTCCCAGCTCCTCGTCGTTGAAGATTTTCGCGGCTATCAGCTCGCTGAGTCGCGCAGCGTTTATCTCGACCGCCGTGCTCTGGTCTTCGACGCTCTGCTGCGTGATTAAAGGGAAAAAGATATTGGCTTTGATTTCCGTCTTAACAATCGTCTCTCCGGCGCGCAGCAGGTAGGTCTTCGTCAACGCGCCGCCCGCCTGCGTCAGAGAGAAGCTGACGCGGTGTGTCAGTGGCGGGATGCCCTGTACGACCGTGAGCTGTCCGGCTGGCGAGAATGTCTCTTCGGCCTCGACCACCAGCGTCCCGCTCACATTCTTGGGCGTGGCGATGAGCTGGACTTCGAACACGTCTTTCGGGTTCACCCAGAGCGGAGCTATGCGCTCAAGACGAAGGCGCGCGTCCTCGAACACTATCTTCTTTGAGCTGGTGACTTCGCAGAAATCGGATGCGGCTGCTGGCGGCGTCGTCTTGAGGACGACCCTGAAGCCCTCGCGTATGCGGTTATAGTCGCACACGTCGGCGCACGAAGAGGCGTTTGCCTGCGCTCGAATCGGCTCGCGTATGCACTCGTCGTACATCAGGCAGAGATAGATGGTCTGGTTCTGCGTGACTATCTCGTCGCGGTAGCCTTCCATGTCGGTCAGGTCTGTCTTCGTGTAGTCCGAGCCGACCACGATTTCGCGGCCGCAGCAATCAATCGCCGCCCCGGCACGAAGCGTAAAGCCGCCTTCGGTGTTCGCCGTCAGGTTAAGACCGCAAATGATGCCTCGACCGTGAACCAGCCGGTTTAGCAGGTAGCGCTTCCCGTTAAAGTATTGTTGCTCGGTATCAAAATCGCGCACCATCAGCGGCTTGCCGAAGAAATAGCGGTTGCGCTCAAAGCCGCGAAGCGAGCAGTTGTTATCTTCTACGTCAATTACCTGTGCCATGGCAGCGCGTCCCTTTCATTCAACCGGATTGCCCGGATTGCATAGCCAGCCCGGCCCTTAAAAGCCTGCGCGCTTCTCTCTCTGTGAGCGCGGCTGGCCGGAAACTCCTGTAAAGCGAAAGCGTGTTACTGAGTCAAAGTACCTTCAACAGTGGTCACTCCCTGATCGGCTCCTACCCTGTAGGCGTACCAGCGAACGCGGAAACCTTTCATACTCCTTGCCTCGACGTTGTTGCCCGGACGCGCCATCACCCTGAAAGTGGTGGGCTTGGACTTTGCTGCGCCGTCGGTGCTGCCGGGCGTAATCTGGGCCGCCAGATAGACGTTGTTGTATCCGGCATCGTTGGCGCTTTCCGGGTCGCCAATGAAAAGCGTGCTGAGGTTCTTCTGCGTCGGGTCTTTCTCCAGACTCAGTATCAGACTGATGAGCCCCGGCCCTAGATTCGGAGTGATAGCGCCGCTTATCAGAGGGCCGATGAATCCTTGCGGCGTATTGAAAACGACTGTCCCGGTGGCAGAGCCGATCCAATCCGGCGTCCCGTGTACGTGGTCGCCGCGCGCGAGCGTGGTGGCAATGCCCGCAGATGAAGTCGTCCCGATTGGCTTCGGCAAGTCGGCCTGAAAAGCCGCCGTCACCTTGTCACCCGTAATCAATATCCCGTTGCCCGGATTGACAAACAGTGTGTCGCCCGACTGGCCCAGCCCGTCACCGGCTACGACGGGCGAAGGCCCCGCCATAAACTTCGTCCAGTTCCCGTCAATGAAGACATAAGCGGTCTTCTCATCTTCAACGAAGACGGCAGTGCCGGCGTCAGGGGTCACGAATCTCCAGTCCGTGCCGGTGCCTGTGGCAATCTCGTTCTGATGCCCGCTCCACGCGCCTAAGAGGTTGGGAGAGGCCAGAAGGAATCTGAGCCCACTGTTGGGCGCGGGCGGCGAGCTTAAGTCTTTGTCCAGCACGGACTCTTGCCAGTCGAGCCCGGCCAGCTTCGCGTCCACCAGCGAATCAACGTAGCTCTTGGTCACGAGATGCGCGTCGGCCACAGGGTCTTTGCCCGAAACGTTCTCAAGGAACCGAATGGTGTTGCCCTTGACGTTGCCGTCTATACGAAGATTGGGGCCGTTGAATTTAAGGCCGCCGTCCGCTTCCAAAGGAAGCGCGTGCGTGTGATTGCTGTGCGCGGCCTTGTTCGAATTGCCCGCGCTACCCGCAGCCGCTATGGCAGGCGGCGCGGCGGTGTCGAACTCCACGGAGACGTTGCTCGCGTCAACAATGATGCCGGTGCCTTTGCCTACGGAGATGGTCGCGCCGCTCGCCGTCAAGCCATTACCGGCGGCCACGTCCGGCATAGCCAGAAACGGCGACCATGCTCCCGCCGTAAACAGGTAAGCGAGTTTTTCGTCTTCAACGAAGAGGGCCGTTCCTTCATCGGGTGCAATGAAATCCCACGAAGTGCCGTTCCACTGTGCTATGGAATTGCTCTTACCCGCCCACGCGGCCTGAAGCACGGCTGAGAACAGAAGGTATCTTGCGCCGACGGCTGGCGCGGCGGGCGGCGTCGCAAGGTCTTTGTCTAGCACGGACTCCTGCCAGTCAAGCCCGCTCACTTTCGCATCCACGTAACTCTTCGTGACGAGATGCTCCGGCTGAACTGGGCTCTGGCCCGAGACAGTATTCAGGAACCGTATGGTGTTGCCGCCGACGTTGCCGTTGATGCGCAGCCTGTTGGCCAAAAACTCCAGACCGCTATTGGGCGCAAGCGGCTGCTCGTGCGAGTGGTCTGCGCGTGAAAGCTGATTGGAGGTTCCGGCTGACGGCGGCATGCCGATGGGCGTCGGCATATTCGCGGAGTAATCCACAGAGACTTTATCCGGGCCGACCACAATTCCGTCCCCCTTGCCGACGGAGATAATCGCGCCGCTCGCCTCAAGGCCGTTACCGGCGGCGACCGTCGGTGTGGCGAGAAACTGAATCCACGCGCCGTCAACGAAGAGATAGGCCATGTTCTCGTCTTCCACGAAGACGGCCGTGCCTTCGTCCGGCGCGGTGAAATCCCAAGCCGTGCCGTTCCACTCGGCTATCGAGTCGGTCTTTCCCGCCCACGCGCCCGTGCCCGCAGGCAGTATCAGGTAGCGGTCGTCGGTGGCGGGCGAAGCGGGCGGAGCGGCAAGGTCTTTGTCCTTGACGGACTCCTGCCAGTCTAGGCCCGCTATCTTGGAGTCTATGCTCGCATCTACGTAAGCCTTGGTCGTCAGGTGCGCGGGCTGCACAGGGTCTTTGCCAGAGACGGTGTTGAGAAACCTGATGGTCGCGCCGCCCACGTCGCCGTCTATAAAGAGCTTGTTGCCGTTGAACTTCAGGCCCGGATTGACATCAAACAGGAGCGCGTGCACGTGATTGCCGCGCGGCACGTCCCACGTCGTCCCGTGAAGGGTGACCGGGCCTATGGGCTGCAAAGAGTTTACTTCTAGGTCTTTGAAGGTGATGAAGAAATGGCCCGGTCGCGGCGAGCCTGCTTCGGCCAGCAGGCTCGTCCTGATACATTCCAGAAGGTCGGCTGCGCGCTCAAGCGTGTACTTGAAATGGCGCGTGCGGCTCAGGTTGATAGAGCCTACGGAGTTCAGTTTGCCTGCGGCGAAGTTCAGCGTGAGGTCTGCTATGTCCACACACTTCTCGTCGTCGGCAGGCTCTGCGGCGCAATCCTTCAATCTCTGCCCGGCCTCTTTGAGCTTGGCGTCGGCCTCCGTCAGCACTTCAATCTGCGTGGTGAGCTGTGGTGAAAGAAGTGGCAGCGCGCTGTTGATAGTAATCTTCACGGTCGGGTTTGGCGAAACCGCAGCCGCAGGGGCCGTCAACTGGTAGACATAGACGAAGAACTCTCCCTTACGCAGCGCGGCTGGCGGCGTCGGGAACTGAGAAGGGGGCGTCGGCTGTGGCTCTACGACGGTCGCGTTCGTGAACGTCTCCGTGAGTTGCACGCCTGCCACGTCCTTGAGTGCCGTGATTTTGACGGCGACCTCGAAGGTGCTGTTCTCGCGCACCCAGAGAGGCGCTAAGCGCTCGACACGTACGTCAGTATTTTGTCCCGTGTACTTTCGCTCGTTCATCCACTGGTCGCAGAAGGTCGGGTCTGCGGCGGGCGGCACCGGTCGCGGCGGAAGAATCTTGAAGCTGTAGCCTTCGCGCGTGCGGTTGAAGTCGCAGATTTCATCGCAGGCGGAGCTCTTCATCGAGGGGATAGGCTCCTGCGGGCATTCCCTGTAGACGATGCAGAGACGCACGGTCTTCGTCGTGGCGGGAGAGACGGGCGGCTCAATCTCCATAGTGTCGAGGTCTAGCTTTGCTTCAAGGGGGACGACTATCTCGCGCCCGCAAGCGTCTATGGCCACGCCCGGCTTGAGCGTCACCTGTCGGGGCGTGCTGCTGCCTGTGACTTCCATCCCGCAGGCTATCCCGCTTCCAAAGAGCAGCCGGTTGATGAGCCACCTCTTGCCGTTGAAGTAGGATTGCTCCTGCGTAAGGTCGCGGGCCGTCACCAATTTGCCAGCGAAGTAGCGGTTGCGCTCAAACGCCGTCAGCCTGCAAAGCTCGTTACTGTCATCAGTCATTGTCATATCGTTAGCCATCACAGCCTCCATTCAAAAAACGCCACAGCCAGCGCTCAGGTGAGTGTCATATCTATGTTCAAGCGCGAACGCCTTTCGAGTTGTCCGGAATCTTCGGCGTCCGTCAGCACAGTGTCGTGCGGCATCGCCCCGCCCAAATCAAGCCGCATGTCCGGCTCGGAGAGATACGTGTTGATGTCCAGATAAGTGTGCATGTCCAGATAAATCCAGGGTTGCAATGTGAGCAGCCCCGCGCAGGTGTGCGCGGGCTTGTCCGCCTTGAGGATGCGGTTGAGAGAGCGCCTGTCGTCCTCGCCCATCGTCGGGAAAGGCTTGAGCAGCACGCAGAAGCAGTAGGGATTAGGCTCGAACAGCTCGCGGAAGATTTTGACTGCGTCCGAAGCCGTGTCGGCGTCCGCGCACTCCAGTTGAAAACGCTCCACGACGATGGGCCGCTCGCCCGTATAAATCTCAATTATCTCTTCTATCCCGGAGCGCGTGCCGCGCTTCTTGTAGAGCGAGGGCGCGTGCGTGATTAAGCGGCGCAGTCGCTCGTCCGACCAGTTCTTGTCAACCGCTATGGCAAGCCAGGAGCCCATCCAGTGCAGGAACTCGTCCGCGCCGCGCGCCGTCTGAGGGTCGAAGATGCGCGCGATGTGGTCTATCTGGCGTTCGAGCGCGCCGAAGAAGGTTTCAAAGACGGAGAGGAATCGTTCAAGAAAATCCCGGCTCCGCTCGTCATCCTGATAAACGGCCGGCAGGTAACGCAGGTACGAGACTCTGGGGAACTGCACTCGCACGCTGCGAAGCAGGGGCGAGGCTGACTCGCTGCCTATGAACTCTATCTTCAGCCAGAGATAGCGCCCCTCGCCGCCTTTGATGAGGGCGTCCATGGCGTTGACGACCGGCGACGACCAGCCCAGATTATTCTTCTCGCTAAGCGACTTGGTTTCGTCTTGCAGCAGCGCGTCCGTCGGCCCCTTCTCTTCGCCCGCCAGATAAGAGACTCGTAGCTGCGTGTTCTCGGGAAGCTCTGCGTCCAGAACGAATTTGTGCCAAGTGCTGCCGGAAGCGGCGCTGTCGAAGCTGTGCGAGAAGTATGTGCCAGCGACGAGCGATGTCCCTGAAAGCTTCAGATATTTTTCAAGCGGCTTGAGCACGACGAGCCTCTCGCGCGCAGGTGCGTCTGCGGTGGCCGCCTCCTTGTTGAAAACGTAGATGCGATTCTCCGCATCAACGACCAACTGCTCGGCTGCGCCGCGAAAGCCCACGACCTCCCCCGAGTGTTTTCCGTCGCGGTCGAAGATGCTTATGAAGCGGTCGTCCTCCTGATTCGCGCCAAGCGCGTGCCTGTCCCCGACGTAGATGTTGCCTCTGGAATCGGTGGCCAGCACGGAAGCCTCGAACTCAGCAGGCAGCCTGCCCTTATCAATCCAGTTCTGGAAGACTATGAAGCTCGCGTCCTCAAGCTTTCCGTCATGCGTGCTGTAGCGCAGCACCTTCTCGTTCAAAGCGTCGAGCACGTAGAGCGATTTGTTGAGCGCGACGGCGATTGAGACAGGCTTGGCCGCAGCCAGTTCCGTCTCCCCTATGACGGCTATGAGATGTCCTTCGGGGTCGAACTTCAGGACGGCCAAGTTGGCTTGGTCTAGCGCGTAGAGGTTTCCGTCCGCGTCAACCGCAAGGTCAACCGGCTCGAACGGCTTCGCCAGTTTAAGTTGTTTATCCACGGAGACGGGCTGAGGCGGAATCGTCCACCTGACCTGCCAGTTGACCGCCGCCAGCGCGTAGACCCTCTGCTCGGCTTCGGTGTCCGCGACGTAAAAGTTGCCGGGCGCGTAAGTGATGCTCGTAGGATTCTTGAAGGGCAGATTGAAGCAGTCGAGCCGCTCGAAGTATTTCTGGCGCGGCTCGTAGAGCCAGATTGCTCCCTCCTCTCCGTCAAGAAAGTAGAGCATGCTGCACTCTGCTACGGCGAAGTCCGTGAGCGTCAGCACTCCGCCCAGCTTGTCCAGCTCCACTTCCAAATCGGTCGTGTACTCGGTCGAGCTGCTGATTCTCAATCCCTCGTCCGAGACGTTGAGATTGACAGGCTCGCCCCTGTCCCACGCAATCTTGTTATTGAGCACCAGAAAGCCGGGCTCGCTCGTTCGACAGCTTGTCACGTTGCCCTCCGACATTCTTCTTCAGAGAACATCACCTCTATGCGATGCTCGCCGGGGATGACCAGCGCGTGCGGCGGTATCAGGATGTTGCCGTCCGCGTCCCGCGAGATGTCCTCTCCTACGGCGGTGAGCACGACTCGCTCCACGCAATCCACGCCCTCTACGAGTTCTATGACTTGATAGATTTCCGACTTGAAGACGGTGCGGCCGAAGGGCCAGCCCGTGCTTTTCGGGTCTGTCTCGACCGGAAGCGGTCGCAGGAAATGGTTGAGCGCGGTTTCGACCCGCTCAACAACGGTCGCGGCCTCAAAGCCGGTCTTGAGCGAGATGGTCGCCTGCACACCGACTTCTACGTACGCGGGCGGGATGACGTAGACCTTCGTCGTCACCAGCCGGTGCTTGTCCAGATGGCGGCAGACCGTTTTGAGAAAAGCCTCGCTCGGCACGGGCTTGACGGCGGGCGTGTAGGGCACGACTACGACCGTCACGGACGCTGGCGTCTCCTTCTCCGGGTAGTCCGCCATTCCGGGCTTGTAAAGCGGGATTGCTTTGGAGCGGGCCACTCGCAGGCCCGGCGTGGCACGCGCGAGGTATTCGTAATCGTCCGAGGTCACAGCCTGAAAGCGCGTCTTGAGGTCGCGGCGCACGCGCGTCTTGGCCTCTTCCAGAGTCTCCCTGAGCGCGCCGCCCGCAGCCGCGCGCCGATTAATGACACGTAGTGAGCTCAGAGCTTCGGAAAGATTTGTGCCGAACGGCTCGACTATGCTCGTCAGGCTCTCTTTCAAGACGTTGCCGGTGTCGCCGCCCGTCACGCGATAAGCAATGACTCGTATATTTTCGCGGTTCTCGTCGTCGGGCGACTGTGGGACGCTGCCGTATTCGCCGTCACCGAAAACTATCTCGCCGGTCAAAGGGTCTAGGGTGAAGTGCGGGTCTGTCGGCCCCGAGGCATCAAAGTCGTCAACGCGCGTGAAGTCGCGCCAGCGCGTGTCCACATCGGGCGGGCCGCCGAACTCTACGTAAGAGACGGGTGAGCCGAAGGTCTGCGGCGGGCAATGAGCCGCGAAGGTCAGGCTAATCTCACCGAAGATTGCGCCACCGGCAGTTGCTTGAGCGTCGTACTCGAAAGACACCTGCTCGCCTGCGCGCAGGCTGCCGCGCGCGAAGACTAGAGACGCGCCGCTCACCTGAACGCCGCCGCGCCCGTGCTCTATGACTCTCACGCTACACAACTCGTGCTTCGCTTCAAGCTCGACCTTGACCTTGAAGGCCCCGGCCTGCTTCAAGCGCGTAGGCGTTGTGCGTTTGAAGCTGAGCAGGCACGCGATTGTCACCTCTTCCGTGGTGAAAGGAGCCTCATCGGTTCTCTCTTCGACTTGAAGACTGAAAGCATCAGGCATCACGCCCGCGTGAGTGAGCGCGAACGTCCGTCCCGGCAGGCCGTTGCTGCGGCCCATCAGGCGTTGCGCCTCAAATTCCGGCAGACAAGCGACGAGGCGAATGTTCTCTTTGCCTTCGGGCGGAATCTTGCCACTCAGGCCGTTACCGAACTCTATCTCAAGAATCGCTTCCGACTCTTTCGGCATCAGCTTGTAATGCGCGTCCGTGGGGCCGGAAGAAGAGAGGCTAGTCTGCTGCTCCCAGTCTCTCCAGCGCCCGTCATGCTCGCGCACCTGCACCAGCACCGCGCCGTAGAGCGCGAGGAAATTGTCCGCCTTGAAGACCTGACCGGCTTTGCCCGTCCCGTCGAAAAAGAGCGCTTCGCTGATTGTCTCCTGCTGCACGACGGGAGCGGTGTTGAGGTTGATGGTGTCAATCTGCGGCGGCACTTCGTAGCCTGCCGCCCGGACGACCGCGCGCAGCCAGTACAGCTCTTCGCGTATCGGATGAAGGGTACGCGCCTTCATCTGTGCGGGCGCTGTGAAAAAGATTCGACCGCTCTGCGAGAGCATCAAAGTCTCGTCGCCCTTGAGCCGCAGAAATGTCTGGCAGGTCAGAAGCTCAGAGAGGTCTGTGCTGCGGCTGGCCTCCCTGATGGCTCTGAGCAAATGCTTTTGAGCGGCGGAAGGCAGTTGCTTGAAAGTCTGTAGAGCCTGCACCTCATTGAGCAGTTGCGCTCGCGCCCCTGAGCAGAGAGCGTTGAAGTCTTCGGGCTTCAGCCGGAGCCGTGTGACGAGAGGCTCCAGGTCTGCGATGATGTCCAGAGGCGTCCAGACATCTTTGCCGCCGTCGTCCATCAGGTACTCCCACGCGATGATGGCCGACGGCGTGATAGAGGCGGCTTCGTCGCCGTGACTCCCTCTGGCGACCGGGTAATCCTCGAACAGGTTGAACGAGACGGCGAACGGCTCTCCTGCGGGTAGCGGCTGGCCGCTACTGTAGACCACGTGGCTTTCGTTCTCTTCCTTGACGATGAAGGAGGCCGTTTCTCCCTGCGAGCCTGCGAGCGTGACCTTCGGCGGCGCTTCGTTCAGAGTCAGCACGAGCCAGAAATTACTGAAAGAGATTTTGATAGTCCACTTATCAGGCTTGCTGACCTGCGCCTGCTTCACCCACGAGAGGTTAAGAGCGCGCGACAGGTAATCTATCAGGCGAGCGTCTTCCGAATCCTGCCTGCCCTTCTTTGAAGCAGCCGCGCCTATCTTCTCCCACTCGAAGAGCGGCACGCGCTCGATGCCGAGATAGAGTTTGTTACCGACGGCCGCTTCCTGCTCGAAGGCGTAGAAGGATAGACCTTCTATGTTGTTCGCGTCCGACTGGTCTTTGACGGCCGACGGAGTAATGGTGACGACTCTTTTAATGCGAGCGGGGATGACTACGAGCGGGTCTTCCGTCTCGAACATCAGTCCGGCTTCGCCTGCGAGCTTGGTTCGTCGCGGGACACTGACGCGCGAGTCCGGCGGCGGCGTGAAAGTAGCTTCGGCTCTGGCGGGCGTAGCCTCGCGGATTTTCGTCCCCAGCAGTTTGAGGAACTTTAGATAGTTCGCTTCCGGCACGCGGTTGAGATAGTAATGCTGCATCTCAGCGAGCCACGCGAATAGCTCTACGAGCGTGATGCCGGGGTCGTGACGATTGTGGTCAGTCCATTCGGGAGCGTCGCGCGGAATCAGCTTGACGGCCTCTTCAACCAGCGCCTCGAAAGTTTTGTCGTCCAGATTTGGCTGCGGTAATGGCATCTATTTATCCCAGAGCTTTAGTCGTCACCTTGTGCTCGCCACTGAAGAGCAGCGTGTAGCCGGGCATCTCTACCGTGAGCGGTTTCTCTTCCGTGACGACGCGAGGCGTCCCCAGCGACACGCCGTTCGGCATCACGACTTGCAGCGTCATAACCAGATTCTCTATGTGGTCAACGCCCTCGCCCGCTTCCAGCAGCGCGTAAAAGTCGGAGAGGCAAGGCAGGCGGCCAAACTCCCAGCCGCGATTCTCATAGCCGCCCGTGAGCGGGTGCAGAAATCTTTGCAGGCTTCCGATGGCTTCGCTTTCAACCACCGGCGCAACGTCCATCCTCACCGGATAAATATCAACGGTGAGCTTGACCTCAACGTAGACGGGCGCGCTCACGCGGACGCGCTTCGGAAACGAGACGACGTTCGCCGCCCGCTCGCTCAGGTATTTCTCAACGCGCTGGCGAAGTTGGGGCGACGGCACAGGGCGCGCATCGGTGCTCTTCGGAACGATGATGACCGTCACCCAGCCAGTCTCGTATTGGCCCTCGTCGTTGAAGGTGGGCAGGCACTTGACGCGCGAGACGGCGCGAGAGGCTTCACGCGCCAGCCACTCGAAATCTTCGGCGGTGATGGCTCGCCCGCGATGCTTTATCATCTGCGGCCCGCGCTCCAGCGTGTCTTCAATCAATTCCGTGTCAGAGCCGCCGCCCGCAGCCTCCGGGTTCAGAGCCTTCTCCACAAAAGGAATCGTCGTGCGCAGAGTCTTAATCTCGCCTGCGGCCACGTTGCCCGCCTCGCCGCCACCGGCCCTGTAAGTCGCGCGTATGTTGTCGCGCCCGATGGGCGGGACGCGCCCGTGTACGCCGTCACCGAACTGAATCAGCCCGAAGGTCTGGTCTATGGTGTAGACCCTGTCGGCGGCTGCCGCTTCGCCGAAGTCCTCCAAGCGCCGCCAGCCGACCCAGAAGGCCAAGACGTTTCCCTGATCATCTTTCTTCTCTTCGGTGACGACGCCGGGCTGGCTGGCGAAAGCCTTTCGCTCGCTCTCCGTCAGCGAGCCAAGCTCGTCCACGTAGATGGTCTCATCCATCACAGGGAACTTGGTGAGCGTGTACTTTTGATTGGCGTCGCCGCTACTTGAGCCCACGGCCTCGTCCTTGATTGTCTCGGCCTGACTGGCCCAAGCGGTGTTCAGGTAGACGCCTTTGACGATAGGCGCGAGCGTCACGTCTTTTAATTCCGGCGGCAGGCCGAACGATGGGTTTAGCGACTCAAGCGTCTGGTCGCACACCTTTAACTCCGTCTTCTGCGTGTGCGTCTCTTCATGCTCGCCATGCTCTGCGGGCAGGTCGCCGCCCGTTATCAAATTGGTTCTCGTCTCGCGCACAAATTCGCTCAGGGTTTCAGTCATGGAAATCCCACTGGTCGAGCCGGAGCGCAGGTTCTGCAACTTTATCGAGGGATTCTTGCCGAGCGCGAAAGCGTACAGAGATAATTTGCCCGTCAGAAGACCGGCGCTCTGCGAGTCCGAAGAGCCCTGATACTTTTGCCGGAGGATTCTGGCGAGCGGCTGGAATCTGTTCTCAACGTCTATGGCGCGAATCCAATATCCGGCGCTGCCGAAGCGCGACGCCTGCATGAAATCCTGCGGGCCTATGAACTCGATTGTGCCGCTCACGGTCAGGTTCGCCGTGCCGTCCTCTATCAGCAGCCGCGCCCACTCGCCCGCGCCGTCCGACGCGCGCTTTCTGAAATACTCCCACTCGACGCGCGGCATGGTCTTCTCCGTGTACTCCTGCTCCGTGAGCGAGAAGAAGATGCTGATTGGCCCTTTCAGAGGCGCTTGGTCGAAGCCGAAGTAGAGAGTCGCGCGTGAGTCTTCGAGCGGGACGAAGGGCGAGAAGCTTCCGGCCGGCACGACGTACTCGCCGTTGTTGAAGGTGACGATGCTGTCGGGCGGTTGGTCTGAGTTGTAGATTATCTTCAGCTCGGAGATTTGCGGCTGGTGTATGTCTTCCGTGCTCAGCACGAACTCCGGCGTCTGCGCGTCCGTCCCCGTGCCGGTTCCAGTAGTCTTGGGCACGACCTTCTCCTGACCGTAATCACCGAAGGCTATGCGCACGCGAATCCAGAAGCTCTCGACACCGCCCACCTTCGCGGGCGCGATGTCGTCCGGACAGGTGAAAGAGATGCTGCCGTTTTGAGAGAGATTGGCCGTCGTGTCCGTCTTTTTAAGCAGCACCCAGCCATCGTTGTTCCAGTATTCCCAGACGAGCGAGGCCGTAGGAATAGGCTTCGCGGATTCGCTGGTTCCCGCTAGCGACACCTTCAGGTCGAGCCTGATTTGCGCGCCCTTCTTGGAGAATGCTTCCTGACTGGCAAGGTAAAAGATGTCGCCCGGTCGCGGTCTTGGCCCGAAGGGAAGAAGCTGCGCGCCGATGCTCGGCGGCAACTCAAGCGGAATGTCGCCCGAGACAGCCGCGTCCGGCAGAACTCCCGCGTTCGGGTCGGAGCTGGCCGAATAAGGCGCGACACGTAAGCCAATCTTCGTTGCCTTAAGCCGGGTCAGCGCGTTGGCAGGCAGCAGGTTGGCTTTGACCAGCCCGCGAATCCAACGGCTCTTGGCGTTGTTCACCTTGGTCTGCTTCAATTCGTCCTTGTTGTTCTTGGTGAGCACCAGCCGGCTCGCGACCACCTGCGTAGTCGGGAAATCGAACCACGCTTCGGTCTTCTTCTTCTGCTCGCCGACGACCTCAGTCCGCTCGCCGTAGTATTGCCAGTTGACGTTGTTCTTCAGTTGATTAAGCTCGCCGCTTGAGAGCGCGGGCGTGAAGGCAAGGCTGACGTTCACTTCGCTCTTGATGTTCAGCAGGTCGTCATGCGCAACGTAGAGGCCGTGCTCCTGTAGATTGGGGTTGGTGTCGGCAAAGACTTCGGCCAGCGCTCCGTCCTTCAGGGTCGCGGCGTGGTCGTAGAAGTCGTCTTCCGCTGGCACGACGCTGAAGAACGACTGCAACTTTGCGGGCGTAGCAAGGATGGCCCGCTCAGTCTCAAAGACAACGGGGTCGCCTCCTGCGGGCGGCGTGGCTGCGGCCTGCGAATGCGCGGGCACGGCCACGGCTTCTTTCGCGCCCGTGCTGAGCATGAAGGTCAACGGCGCGCGCGCGGGCTGGGCCGGAAGCAGCTTGACGCCGAGCATCTCAAGGAACGCTATGAAGTTCTTGGTCGGCACGTCGTTGAGCCGGCGTATCAAGCCTTCCAGCAGCTTGGCGTAAATCTTCAGCAGCGCCGCGCCTGCGCCCGTCTCGCTCGCGGCTCCCCATTCCGGCACGTAGACGGGCGCGAGGGCGCGAACCTCTTTGAGGATTGCGTCCATATCACGCCTGTCAATTTTCGGTGCCGGTACGACCATCTCTTATGTGCGCTCCTTCAGGTAGAAGGGGAAGACAAAGTTGAAGCGGTTGTTCGTGGCGCGCACGCGATACTCAACGTCTATGTTGAGCTTCCCTATCTCTCCCTCCTCCGACTGAACGTCTACCGAGAGCACCTGCGCGCGCGGCTCCCACTGCACGAGCGCGTCCTTCACGGCCGCCTGTATGGAGCCCATGACGGTGACGCTCATAGAAGCAAAGACGAAATCATAAAGACCCGAGCCGAAATTCGGGCGCATGACGCGCTCGCCCTTGGCCGTCATCAGGATGATGCGAATGGACTCGCGCACGTCCTGTTCGTATTCGGACATGGCCACCCTGCCGGTGGCGTCCGCCCCGACGGGAAAAGTCCAGCCTCTGCCCAGAAAATCTTTGCTCATCAAAGTTCCCCTTTAGCCGATGATGACCGTAGGCTCACCCATGGCGATGCTGTTGGGCGGGCCGCTCTCTATAATCATGTCGCCCTGCCGGGCGGCGGGCATGTTGTTAATCAGGACGGTCGTGCTGCCCATAGCCACCGTCCCGCCGACGTGCGGCACGGGGCCGGGGCTCACCAGTGGGCAGGCGTGAAAGTCCGTCGCAGCTCGCCACGCGGGCTTGCCTCCGATGAGGACGTTCGTGCTGCCCGGCCCCGGACTGAGCGGCTTACCATGACTCGTGGGGTCACCCATTCTGGCTGCAAACGGCATCGCTCTTTCGCTCCTCGATTAATTGATTTTGACCACGGAGCCCTGAATCGTCAGCACAGAGCTTGACTTGAGAGTGGCGGCTGCGTCGGCGGAAATCTCCAACTGCATCCCCTTAATCTTCAGGCTTGTGGTTCCCTCTATCTCTATCTGCTGCGCCTTGAGAGAAATCTTTGTCTGACCCTCGAAGGCTATGGCGTTCTGCGCCGAGTCAATCTGAATAGAGTTGCTGCCCGTCTTGTCTTTAATCACGATTTTCTCCGAGCCGGAGGTGTCGTCTAAGAGCAGCTCGTGGCCGCCCTTGGTCTTAATCTGAACCTGCTCCTTGCCGTCCTCGTCGTTGAAGATAAGCTCGTGGCCGCTTCTGGAATGAATGACGCGCTCGTTGTTCTTGCCGTCCGAGTTGTCGCGCGGAGGCACGTCCACTCCGTTCCAGAGCGCGCCCAGCACATAAGGAAAGCGCACGTCGCCAAGCTCGAATGCCACCAGCACTTCGTCTTCGACTTCAGGGAGAAAGAAGGTGCCGCGCTCTTTGCCCGCCATCAGGACGGCTATCCGCGCCCAGTTGCTTTCGTCCTCTTCGCTGAGCCACGGGAATCTGACCTTAACGCGCCCAAGCTTCTCAGGGTCTTGAATGTTGGTGACGACGCCAACGACTACACCGAAAATCTTGCCCGTTTGTTCGCCCGGCCCCGCGTCCGGCGTCAAAAGTTCCAGCAGGTTCATGTGGCGTTCCTCGCAACGGAAAAGCGCACCGTGTATCCCTTTGTATCAACGGCGTGCGTGGCCGACGTGATGTAGTAGAGCCCGCTAAAGCGTTTGCCGAGGCCCTTGAACTCTATGACTGCGCCCGCCCTGATGCTCGTGTTGCCTATGGCGGTGCCTTCGCCCGTGATGAAATCTACGGTCATCTCGTTGAACTTGCCGCTCGCAATCTGAGTGGCTTCGCCTTCGGTGAAGACCGGATGATGGACGACGACGCGTTTGGAGTCGGCAAAGGCGTCTTCGCTGATGGTGACGCCCAGCTTTGCGCCGCTCATGGTGCTGGTTTCGTCACCCTTGCGCGCCTTTCCGACGATGGCCTCCTTGGTCTTGAAGTTCCAGCCCTGCACTATGACCTCGCTCACCTGCCGCATGGTGCTCAGTCGCGGGTAGAAGGACTGAAGCGTCATCCCGTATTCGAGCGTGATGACTTTGCTCTTGTTGTTCGCGGCCTTGCGAAACTGTAGCGTCTTGTCCTTGACCACCACCTCGAAGTTGATGCGGCGCGCACGCTCAAGCAGGAAATCTATGTCCGACTGGTTGCTTTGCAGCACGTAGTCGTGAGTGATTGCGGTGTCGTCAACCTGCGCGCGAAGCCCTAAGTCCCGGGCAATCTGGTCTGCAATCTGGCTGTCCTTCATGTTGGCGAAGGAGCGCGTCTTGCGCCCGCGACGAAAGCGATGCAGACGGTCGTATCCCTGAACCTTCAGCGTCGGCGCTTCCCCGGCGGGGAACTCCGGCTCAAGCGCAGTCACTTCTCCGATAATCAGACTGGCGAGGTTGTCCACGAAACCGATGCGGACTTCCACCTCGGTTCCCTCCTTCAAGAGGTCGCCGTCTACGAGCTTGAACTCCTGCTTCTCGGAGTTCCAGTTGTTGAAGGTGACGGTGAAGCTGCTGGCGCCTTCCACGTACTCGCTGACCTTGACTTCGAGTATGTCGAGCGCCGTCTCGGTGGGCAGCTCGCTGCCTCCGGCCAGAACTTTGAAGCTCGGCGCGTCGCGTACCTGTTCCATTGTGGGCTCGGCCACTTTTTACCTTCACCTCTCGCTTTAGGAATCTATGGCCGGGACAATCAGCGATTGTCCGGGCTTAAGGATTCGCGGGTTGTCTATCTTGTTCACCTCTGCGATGAGCCGCCACTTGAAGGGGTCGTTCCAGAGTGCGTTGGCTATCAGGCTCAGCGTGTCGCCCTCTCTGACCGTGTAGGTCTGAGCCGGAAATGAGCTGCGCTTGGGCTCGCGCTTCTGCTCGTCCACGGGCAGCTCGAACTCCTTGAAGGTGACGCTGACCTTGGCGCGCACCGGCATGCCGTCGCCCGTGAAAAGCACGAACTGCTGCTTGAGGGTTTCGAGCACGCACCTGAAGGGGAAGCCGGTGTTCGTCTCAACGTCGCTGGGCCCCCAGCTCAGCTCCACCTTCGGAGGACGTTTGCCGTTATTCTTATCGTCGGTCGTCACCACCAGCAGCTTCGCCAGCTTGCCCGTGTAGAGACGCACGTCCTCCTTCTTCTCGTATGTGTCAAAGAACAGCTCCATGGTGAGCCGCTTGCGGTCGCCGCCCGTGTATTGAAGCTCAGGCCGACGCCCCTTACCCTCCTGATCCTGCCACTTGCTGGAGTCCTCGAAGGTGTACTCGGTCGGGTTGAACATCACCTCGAACCAGTCCGAAGGGTTGTCCAGATTCGTGACCTTGAGCTTGTTCAGTTTTGAGTTGGTCGCTGGCATAAATCCTCGCTAAGAGTTGAGGCCGAGCCTCTCTCGCTCATTGAGCAAGCGCCGGGCGAGCGCGTCATAAACGTGGTCTGTGATGGCCGTGAATTCGGCCCGCGTGAAAGTCGCGGCAGTCCTGTAGGACTTCATCTGCGTCGTCACCTCACGCTTGATGGTTTCAATCACCTCTTTCTCTTCGACCTGCTTGACGACCTTGTTGGCATCTACCGCAGAGCGCTGGGGCTGGGGCGCGAAGACGCGCGCAACCGGCGGCAGCTCAAGCCGTGTCTCTTGACGAAGCGCAACCAGCACGCGCTCAAGCTCTGCGTGCGGCTGGCTTATCAACCGCACGCCAGCCCTCAGCACGATTGCCCCGCGCATCAAGTCGGATTCGGGCGGAGTCATGCTTGAACGAAAAGTGCGCGGCCGGGCGGGAGTCTTCGGGCCGATGGTTTTGGTCGCCGTGAAATCGTGGAGCGCGTGGCGCACGGCCAGCGCCGGGCCTATAAAAGCCGAAGGATTGCCGCCCCGGAGACGAACCGCATGCGCGCCCGCAAACTTTTCTCCGGAAGGCGCAAGGCCGCCGCGCCCTTCGCGCCGAACCGCGCTCAAGAAGGCTCGCTCCAACCCGGCAGGCATCCTGTACGGACGCTCCGCCCCCTCGCTCAAGCTAGCCGTCCTGCGCGGAATAGCTTTCGACAGCAACGTGTCGCTCGGTGGCGGCGAGACGTAAGCACGCGTTATCAAATTCCGCTCCGGCGCGACAAACGGCTGTGAGCCGCGCACGCGCGGCTGCGTGTCTGAAACGAAGCTCGCCCGCGTCGGTTGCGAGAGTAGAAGCGTCTGGACGTCGTGACGCGTCAAAGAGATGTTGGGCTGTCCCTGCGGCAAGTGGCGCGCACCCGGCGCGTGCCGTGTGACTAGAGTGATAGCGACATCCCGTTGCCCGGCAGTCTCCGGCTTCACCTTGCTGAAGATTTCGCGGGCGATTCTTTCATGAACGGTCAAAAGCTCTTTACGCTCGCGCGCGCGCCGCGCAGCACGTTGCGGCGAGACAGACGAGCGTTCAGCCTGCACAACCGGAAGGGTCGGATTCCCGCCACGCAGCCCCTCTCTGACGTGCGTCACAGTCTCTCGCGCGGGCGACAGCAGGACTAGATTCGTATGACTAGCGAGAAGCTGCGGCGTGATGTTCAGCGTCAGCGAGAAATTCGGTAGAGCCTGCGTGGCCGAGCGCCGCGACAGCCTGCCCGTCTTGCGATAAAGCTTCTCGCCCGCCAGCCGTCCCATCTCCGCGCTCGAAAATCTCGCCCCGAAATACTCACTCAGAAAATCCAGCGCGACCGTGCCGGGCGGCCTCTGGTATTTCATCAACAAGCCATGCGCGAAGAGCTGGGCGCGCAAACTCCTGCGTGCGAGCGCACTCGACGTAAGCGCGGAAGCCAGCGACTCGCCTGAAGAGAGACTCTTGCCGCTCACGCGAGGCAAGGCGGAAGCATCACGCGAGGCCCGCGCTCGTTCCCTGCTCTTCCTGTTTTTTCCGTCTTCGCTATTCATCAGACGCGCCCGTACAGCTCACATGATGTTGGTGTCAATCGCCATTTCCGCCTGCGCCGCTTGAAGCTCGCGCGAAGCTCGAATTGCACGCTGGCTATCCTGCGGCTCAAGCTCAAGCACTCTTTGAAACTGGCTTGCCGCCTCCCTCTGCATCCCCTTGCCCCTGTACGCCACGCCCAGATTGAAATGGAGCGTAGGCTGTCCCTCGTGCATCGCAACGAGTTCTTCAAAGACACGTATGGCGTCGTCGAATCTCTGAACAGTCGTGTACATCACGCCCAGATTGCTCGCGGCCTGAAGATGTTCGGGCTCCACGGCGCGCACACGCTCGAACTCCTCTATGGCTTTCTCGTGCTCGCCCCGCGCGTGATGGCACAGTGCGAGGTTGTAGCGCGCTTGCGTCCAGCCCTCGTCCGCGCTCAAAGCCCGCTCGAAGTAGTCCAGAGCTTTCTCCGTCTCGCCGCGCCCTAGATATATCAGGCCCAGATTGTTGAGCGCTTTCGCAAACTGCGGACGAGCGAAAATGGCCTTTTCATACTCCGCTATGGCCTCGTACACCCTGCCGCTCTCTTCGAGCGCCACGCCCAAATTGAAGCGTGCGTCCGCGTCCTCCGCATCATCAGGAGCAAGACTGAAATATGTCCTGTACTCTTCCACAGCTTCGTCGCGCCGACCCAAGAGGTAGCTGACGAGCGCCAGATTCCTGTGCGGCATGGCGTAGCTTTCATCAACGCGGGACGCTTCCTGAAACTCGCACAGAGCTAATTCAAGCTGGCCCTGATTCATCAATGCCAGACCGAGGTTGTTATGAGCGAGCGCGTATTCGGGATTGCTTTCAACGGCCTGAAGGAAGTAAGACGTGGCGTCGTCAATCAAGCCGCGCTCAAGAAGCAGGTAGCCCAGATTGTTCAACGCATAAGCATTCTCAGGCTCAGCCACCAGCGCTTGCAGGCATTCCGAGATGGCATCATCAACCTTTCCTTGCAGCCGGAACGTGACGGCGCGACGGTTATGCTCGTAGGCAGCCGCGCGCAGCTCTTCTACTGATTGCGTTGGAGGGGGAAGCTCTCCTGTGCCCGTCGCGCTCTGATTCTTTTCCATCATTTTCCTCTGCTCACTCGTCAGCTAAGGTCATACAGGTATGCGACGCCGTCATGGCCTCCGCTAATCAGCCGATGACCGTCGCGCGTAAAGGCCAAGTCCCAGACCTGCCCGCGATGCACCGGCTTATCAAAGACGAACGCGCCGTCCTTTAACCTGACAATCAGGACGTAATCGCCCAGCATGCCGAGCGCCATGTGCTCGCCGTCAGGATGAAAAGCCAGCGAGCAATAGTCTCTGGCCTGCATGTTGAAGAGTTGCGGAAGGTGCGGCTCGCCGCTTCGCGTATCCCAGATGATTATCCCGTTCGAGTTGGCTTCGATGGCTGCCAGATAGTGGCCGGACGGGTCGAAGGCCAGAGAGCGCGCGCGAGCCGGAGCGCCCGGCAGACTCTGCACAACGCTCTTGCTGCTCAAGTCGTAGACGACAGCTTCGCCCGCTTGCGTGCCTATCACGGCGACGCGCGTCGCGTCCGGGTCTAGAGCGCCCAGCAGCGTAAGCTCTCCGCGCTGCTCTTCCGCTTGCTGCCCAATCAGAGTCCAGAGGCTATCTCGCCGCTCGCCGTCCCAGACCTCTATGCTTGAGCCGGAAGCCACGAAAACGTTCCGGTTGAAAGCGTACGATACCTTATGGACTTCGCCGTCTTCGGTCGGCAGGATGTCGCTTTCCTGTTGGCCAAGGTCATAAAGATGAACGTGCATGTCGTTTCGGACGTAGGCCAGAGCCGTGTTGTCCGGGGCGAACCGAGCGGAGTGAATCATCTCCACGAGGCCGCTTTCGACTTCGCGCAGTTGGTCGAGCGTGGCTAAATCCCAGAGCGTCAGGTAAGCGTTCCCGGCAGGGTCGGACTGCTGCCCCAAAGCCAGCACACGGCCGTCAGGGCTGGCGTCCAGCGCGTAAATCGGCTGGTTGGTTCGTGGATGAAGCGGTGTCACTTTAACTTGCATCTTCTTCTTTTACGGAATCGGCTTACCTTCGCTGTCCAGATAAGACTGGCCCATGATAGTTTTCGAGTTATTCGGGCTGGCGGCGTTGGCGCTCTCAAAGCCCCGCTTGACCGCCTCGAAATATTGCTCCCGGTCTTCACCTGCTTCGCCGCCGGAGCCGCGACCGCTATTGTATTCCCCCGTCACCACGCGCAGCTTAGTCGTGTCGAAAGCGTGCGTTGAGCGCGCGTTGTCGTCCAGATTATTTCCCACTCTGTTCCAGTGACGCGCCAGAGGATCCATGTGGTCAAGCTCGTAGTCTATCGTCAGCACCGTCGCTTCCGTGAAATTGTCCTTCGACGGGTCGTCCGGGTGCAGCTCTGCGTTTTTGAGAATCTGATGAAGCCTGTGCAGCTCTGCCCATGCGGCGCTGTCGCGTTTGAGACGCGCGTCCTTCACCTTCTGCGCGATGCGCGGTATCTCAGGATTGACGATTCCGTCTCGGAAGGTTCCCCAGCTCTGGCCAATCAGATACAGTTTGGGACGAATCCACTGGCTGCCTCTAAAGCCCATAGGCAGAAAGCGAAGCTCGGGCGGCTCCTTGAAGAAATCGTCCAGACTCTTGATGCCCAGACCGGAGAAGGGCCGCAGGTCTTCTGCCAGCTTGGAGAGACGGCGCGCAAGGAAGTCCTCGAACTTTCCGGGCTCGCCTTCGGCCTTCCATGTGTACCAAAGCTCCTTCTCCTTGGAATCCGCCAGTGTCGTATTCAGGATGCCGAGTATTACCTTTTCGTTAGGGCCATGAGGCTTCCTCTTATTTACCTCAGCGATGGCGCGCGACAGCATAGACGAGAGCCGCGCGGCCTGCCCGCTCGCCATAGTGATTATTACCTGCCCGCCCTCGGAAACGGCCGTCAGCGTGTGGCCTTCGCCCGAGAGCGACACGTTCGCCTGCGCTCTGGCGGGCGGGGGCGCGTCCGTCTTGGGCTTATCGCCTTCTGCTTCGGGCTTGCCGTCTTTGCCCTTCGCGTCAGCGCCGCCGCCCTTCTGCGCACTGGCGGAAGGTGAGCCTGCGGTTGGCGTGGATGTCCCGTCTTTCCCGCCTCCCTCTGCCTGTTTGCCCTGCGTGTCGCCTGTGTTGAAGCCGCCTTTTTCCGGGACTGCGGGCTTGGGCGGAGCCGGGACGGGCGAGCCGGATTCGGGCATCACGTCTTTGATAAGTTTTTCCGGGTCAACCTCCGGCGTCTCGAAATTGATTTCGGGCGCGAAGTCGTCTCCGAGCGTGTAGTTGATAGTTGCCCTGACATTGATTGGAAGAGGCGCGTTCCATGCCCACTCGGCCAGAGTCCAATCCTTGCGCCAGACCGTTCCCTTGAACATCCAGACGCCGACGTCAATCTTGGCAAAGGCGTTGATGCTGAACTTGGCCTGAGCCACGCCCATCAACTCCGCCACGCCGCCTATGCTGTACTTGCCGCCCGCGTACTGGAACTGCGGGCGCACCGAAAGCGCCGTGTAGATTCCGGCCACGCCCACGGCCTCTATGCCGCCTGTGATGTCCGCTATGGCAAGGCCCAGACCAATGCCGCCGCCCGCGTTGATGACGATTTCGGCTCCGGCCGGTACGAAGAACTCGCCGCCCAGACCGAACTCGGTAGCGGCCTCAGGGTCTGTCCCGAACTCGCCCGTGAGCGCTATGTCGCGCAGCACGCCGGGGCCGAACTTGGCGCGAAAGCCAGCGCCCGCGTGAACCTCCGCGAAGAGCCCTACGTTCACGTCTATGACGGGAATGGTGATGCCCCAGAGCGGAAACTTCTTTTCAAAGGAGAAGAAGCTCTTCTCTATCTTCTTTTCGGGGAACAGCTCGACCTCGCCGGGAATGGACACCTTTCCTTTGACCTTTATGTCACGCTTTTCATCAACGGCAACGTCTACTTCCCCGCGCAGGCCCTTGAACAGTTCCATCTCAAGCTTGCCGCTACCGCTAATTTTTCCTGCCTCCGAGAGGACGATTTCGATGTCGCCCTTGAGCTTGGAGCCTTCGTACTTCGCAGTCCCCTTGCCGGAGTGCAGTTTGTTCTCGTACTTGTAGCTCAGCGTTCCGGTGACGTGCGGCAGGTCGTACTCAAGGCTGGCCGACACCTTGAAGTCATCCTTGGTGATGGAGGCGTCAATCGTCGTCTCCTTGATGCCGGGAGTCTTCTTGCTGCTGAAGGTTATGTGAGCCGTGCCGGAAGCGTTGCCGTTTTTGTCCACGCTCAAAGTGCCAGTGCCCTGAAGCATGTCTAACTTCACTTCAAGGTCAATGCTGGCTCCGCTCGGCGCTTTGTTCTCGTCGAAATCCAGACTGGCCCCGGTCACTTTGAAGCCGGGGACGGAGAGACGCCCGAAGTACTTGGACGGGACTGGGAGCTTGCCGCCCGGTATAGCTTTGTCAATCAAGTCTGCCGTAGGCAGCACTACAGTCGTGCCCGCTATGGTGATTGGGAAGTCGCCCGCACGCACGGGAGCCGACTTGCCCACCTGCCCGCCCGTAGTAGTCCCCCCGCCCTCAGCAGCGCCCGTGCCTGTGGCCGCCTGCCGTGCGATTACCGGAACGGAAGACGAAGTGAGCGGCGGGAACGTCTCGCCGCGCATGACGGCCCGGCTTGCCTCATCCGCCTGCTGCTCCAAGGGGTCGCTCGGCTGGCTAACGTGGAAGCCGTACGTGCTTTGACTGGCCGCGCCGTCATCCTGCTGAACGACGTGGGCCAGCTCGTGCGCCAGCAGCCCCTGCCCCTCCCGCGTGGAAGGGTCGTACGCGCCTTGGCTGAAATAGATGTCGCGGCCGGTGGTGAAGGCTTCGGCGCTCAGGTCTTTCGCAGCCTCTTGTGCGGGCGCGTCCGTGTGCACGCGCACGTCGTCGAAGTCATGCCCGAAGCGCGACTCCATGGACTGCTTCGTGTCGTCGTTCAGGCCGTGGCCGTTGCTCTGTTCAATCTGCGACGAGACGGAAGAAGCTATGGAAGGCGAAGCAGCGCCGCCTTCATCTTCGCGCCGGAAAATATGCAAAGCGGGAGCCGCGTCGGCTGGCTCCTCGCCGCTCGTGCCGGGCGCAAGCACGCGCTGCACGTAGCGGTTCCCGTACTGCTGCTGCAATGCGCCGAGCGCCCGCTCTTTCTGCGCGTCGTTGACCGGATGCGCGAACTCAGCCTTTCGGAAGATGTGTGAGAATTTTTCGGGCGGCGGCTCCTCCCCCGCGCTGGCCGCAGCAATCTCCTTGAAGGTGGTGTAGATGCCGCCGTGCTCGTCTGCGCGCAAGCTCTGCTTGGGCTCAGGCGTGGCCTGAGCCGTAGGCGGGGCTTCGCGCACGGGCTCCTGCGTGCTCTTATTTTCCACGGCTGCATCCGGCATCGCGGTCTTTGCTCCGACTAATTCGAGACGGGAGTTTGCATCACGCTTGAGACGTGCGCGTCGTTTCTATTCCTTGTCAACTGGTAGAGAACCGGCGGCCTTCCTTCCGCGTGATTGCCGTCTTCGCCCACGCTCTCGTTCGGGAAGAGCTTCTGAAGGTCGGGACTGACGACCTTGTTATCGAAGTCGGCCCAGATGCGCGCGTCCTTGCGGCAGTCGTATGCGCGGCAGATGACGGGGCGGCCGTCGTAGATGTTGCAGCGCTTCGTCTCGCGCTCAACGTGATGACAGTAACCGTCCTCGTCGTGGCGAATCATGTAGGGCCGCGCGAAGTTCCACTTGACCTTGCCCTCTTCCAAGTCCTGAACGGTCAGCGCGAAGCTGAGGCGACAGCAAGCGCCGCGACAAAGATGCAGGCGATTCTCGCAATCTATCTGCACGCTGCTCTCGAAGGTGTACTTGTCCTGCTCGCCGTCCGTGAGAGCCACGCCCATTCCGTTCTCCGTGAACTTCTCCACGAGGCGTTGCCCTACCTTCCGCTTGCGCTCGTCCAGCTCTTCGACCGTGATGAGGCCGCGCTCCATCAGCAGCTCTATCAGCGCGTAAGAGAAGGAAGCGACCTCAAGCACCTTGCTGGTGTTGGCGTTGGCCCGGCTGTGCAGGTACATCAAGCCTTCCGCCAACTCGTCGCGCAACTGCTCCTGCGCTGGTTGCTCCTGCATGAGCGGCGGGGCTTCCGGCTCGACGGGCTCCTGAGCGGCGGGCATCATCAAGGCTTCGTCCGGCGGTGCGACGGGCCTGTTGTCTACAACGCTTTGCATTACCTGACTCATCTTCGTTCTCCTTTACGGTTCTAGCTGCCCTGCGAATCTCAGCGCACAGCCGCCTTCGTCAAGAGTTAAAAATGGAATTCCACTGTGAATCTCACGGCTCCCTGCCTGAACTCGACGCTTAAGATTGGAGTCCCGCCGGGACGCAGCGAGACCTGAATGGCCACCTCCTTCCTGTCACGAGTAATTGTTGGCAGATTCGCGTAATAAGCGCCGATGTTCTGTACGGGCGTCGGCGTGAAGGACATGGCCTGCGGCATGTTTAATGTGATGGTAGCGGATGACACACGCACGCCGGGTCTGACATTGGCGCTGAAACGAACCGGCCCGACATCGCCACTGGGCCGTTGTTGTAGAAGGACGACCGTGAAATTGGCAACGTTGGCGGGCGGCGGCGGCGCAGCAGGTCTTTGCTGTCCGGGTGCCTGCCGTTGAAAGGCCGGCGCGGGGCTGCCGCTAGCTTTGACCTGCGGGCGCTCGCCGCGCATGATTGCAGATGCGTTCTGCTCTGCCTCCTGTTCAAAAGCATCTCCTTGCTGGTTGACGGTCTGGCTGTGCGAGCCGCCGCGTTGCTGAACGACGTGCGTCAGCTCGTGCGCCAGCAATTCCTTGCCTCCCTGAGTAGAAGGGTTGTACTCGCCCGATTCAAAATAGATGTCCCGCCCGCGTGTGACGGCACGCGCGCCAAGCTCTTCATTCATCTTCTGTGCTTCGCTGCCCGTATGCACGCGAACGTCGCTGAAGCTCTCACCGAAGGCGGATTCCATCTCCGTCCTCACCGCGTCATCGAGATTCTGGCCGGTGCCGGTCGGCGCTTCTACGCCCGGCTTAGGCTCGTTCCTGCCGGAGACGACCTGCTGCACGTAGGCGTTGCCGTGGCTCTGCTGCAACTCGCTCAGGATTCCAGCCAGTTGCCCCGCGTTGGCGGGATGCGAGAGCTGCTCGTGTTGAAGAATGGCGGGCGCGTCCGCATGTCCCGCATCCGCTTTGGTTGCAGAGCCGATTTTATGAGCGGCATCTTCCGCCGCGCCCGTCTCTTTCGGCTTCGCGTGAATCTTCTTCTGCGGAGCGTTGTCGGGATTCGCACCCGCTCTGTTCTTGTCGTAATCTTTCATCGCAGCCCCTCTTCTTCCTGCGAGACAATCAGCTCGTAATACTGCTCGAAGTCAGCCTTGACACAGAGCCGTCCCGTCTTCTGAAACTCGCGCTTGACGGCGTAGATAATCTGCTTCATGCCCACGTGGCCGGAGTTGTTGGCCGCCAGAAAAGCTGCGCTGAGCGCTATGTTCTTGATGCTGCCGCCCGTGAGCTTCATCTTTCCGGCAAGGAAGTCCCAATCAAGCTCAGGGTCGAGCGGCGTGTGCGGCGGAAACATGTTCTGCCAGATGCGTCGGCGGTGGTCTGCTTCGGGAAACGGAAACTCTATGATAAAGCGTATGCGGCGCGTGAAGGCTTCGTCTATGTTCTTCTGGAAATTGCTGGCGAGGATGACCGTGCCTTCGTACTCTTCTATGCGCTGCAAGAGGTAGTTGACTTCTATGTTGGCGTAGCGGTCGTGCGAATCCCTGACCTCGGAGCGCTTGCCGAAGATGGCATCGGCTTCATCGAAGAAGAGCACGGCGTTGCTCTGCTCTGCCTCCTCGAAAATCTTGCTCAGGTTCTTTTCCGTCTCTCCTATGTACTTGCTGATGAGGCAGGAGAGGTCAATCTTGTAAAGGTCTAGCTTCAGTTCGCCAGCGATAATCTCAGCCGCCATGGTCTTGCCCGTGCCCGACTCTCCAACGAAAAGCACGCTCAGGCCGCGCCCGCGCGAGATTTTTCGATTAAAGCCCCACTCGTCAAAGACTCGCTGGTGATGAAGCGCGTGCGCGCAGACTTCCCTGAGCTGCGCGAGGCGGTCTGAGGGCAGAATGATGTCCTCCCACTTGTAGAGCGGCGTGATTTTTCTGGCGAGCGTAGAGAGCTTCTGGCCCGACTGTGCGCGCGCGGCGCGGTAAAGGTCGTCCGAGGAAATCTCCACACGCTCAGGCGAGCGAAGCCGCGCCTGATGTTTCGCCTCCATGATGGTCTGTCGAATCCTTCCGGCGGTGAACTTGAACCGGGCGGCCAGCCCGTCAATCTCAAGGTCGGGCGCGAGCCCGGCTTCAGACTCTTCGAGCAGCGCCAGCCAGAGCTTGCGGCGCTCTGTGAACTCCGGCGTCGGCAAAGAGATTTTAATCGCGCGGTCGGAGTCGAAGCTCAGATGCTCATCGAAGGCGCGCGAGGAGCCTATGAAGGCCGTGACGCCGCTTCCGTCGAGAGCCGTCAGCAATGCGCGCCGGGCGCTCACCGCCTGCTCATTCTCATCAAGCAACGCTTCGGCATGGTCTAGATAGAGGGCCGCGCCCACGAGCCGCGCCTCACGAAAGAGCCGCGTGATTGCGGACTCGACCGGCGCGGCCATAGCCAAGAGCAGAGTCGCGTCCGCCACGAGCAGGCCCAGCCCCGCCTGCTGGCATAGCGCCTCCGCAAGAAACTTTTTCCCTACGCCCGCAGCGCCCTCAAAGAGCAGCACGCGCTCCATTGACGAAAGACTAGCGCTCGGCCAAGGCTCGCTTCGCTGTAGAAAAGCGGCCAGCCTCTCTTTCAACTCAAGCGGCAGGAGCGAATCCGCAAGGGTGACGCGCGGCTGCCTGATGAGTCGCGTGAAGGCTGAGAGCTGCTCGTCCGCAGCCTCTATGCCGAGAATGAAATTGAAGATGCGCCCGTCCAGCTTCACGAACTTAGAGAGCAGCGTCTGCTGTTCACTCTGTTGGTCTGAATTAAAGACGAGCAGGTCGTGACGCAGGAGCGGCGCTTCCTTCGTCAGCCGCGAGCGTGCCTTCACCTTCTCGTCCAGCGAGCGGCAGAAGAGATTCAGCATTAAATCCACGCTCGGCTTTTTACGCGTCACGTCATTTTGCAGGTAGGCGTAAAGCTTTTCGTACTTGACATCCAGCTCCGGCGCTAGGCACACGAGCAGCACGTCCAAGTCGAACGGCGCTAGCTGGAAAAGCTCTGCCAGTTCGAGCAGCGAAAGCGAGACGCCCGCGCGCTGGCTCGCTGCGGTTCGCATGACTATGGAGCGCTCCGCTTGCTCTATGGCTTCCGCGAGCGCCGCCACTTCCGCCTGCTCGCCGTTCTGTTGCGCGTCGTCGCGCCCTTTGCGCCCGGTGATAAAGTCCACTTCGTCTTCCGTGATGAAGAGCCCGCGAAACTCATCGAAGCCCGTGAAGGCAGGGTCTTGACGCTGTCGCGCGACGCGCAGGTTGAGCATCAGGTCAAGACGCCGCAGCTCTTCAAACAGGTGCTCGCGGCTATCCGGATACGGCTCGGCCTGCGCTAAATGGTGCGCGGCTCGCTCTCTTTCGATGGTGCTTTCAGGCTGCATCCCTTTTCCGGCTGCTCCTTATACGGCCTATGCCTGATCCATGAAATACTGTTGTTCGAGCACGCGGCGCGTCCCGCGCTCAATCTGCGAATCAATCCGCACCATGCGAATCTGGTAGACGACCGACAGCCGGTACGGCTTACCGAGCGCGCTCCAGATTTGCGATAGATGATCCAGCGTGGAACGGTAGAGGTCTACTTTCAGCTCTTCCGCCGAGTTCTCCAGAGTTCCTTTGAGCGACGACGGCTCAATAATCGAGTTGTCATGGAAGACACGCATCGCTTCTCCGAAGATGCGCTGCTCGTCCAGCTTGTCTTCTATAAACGGCGTCATCACGTAGAAGAGATTCAGGGCGAGCGGCGGATAGTGCAGCCCGTCGGTTCCCACAGCCTCCCAGTCTTCATTGCGGGCGAACTCGCTCTCTTCGACGCGAAACAGGAAGAGGTTAATCTTCGGCTTCATGGGCTCGACTATCTCGTCTGCGGGCGACTTGACCGAGACGGAGAAGGGGCTGGCAGGGCTCTGCTTGTCCTTCAGCAGTTCCTGAAGCGTCAGGGTGACATCTCCTATGACCGTAGAGCTGCTCATCAGTCAATCAATCCGGCTCGAAGCCAGCAGTTATGCGCCTTACGTTTGAATCCCTTCGTGCGCCAGTTCAAGAGTCTCTATGGCAATCTCGTTGCCGGTGGCTTTGAACTCCGGCCCAGTCCACTTGACGGGCATGACGCGCATCAGGCTCCAGCGTTTAACCTCGTCCCCTTTATCGTTCATCAAAATGATGGCTATGTCGGGCCGGTTCTCTCTCTTGTTGGTGTCGAAGGTTCCGTTGACCACTTCCATCTGCCAGTTGATAAGGTCGTTGGCTTTCGTAACCCCGCGCTTGAGCACGACGTTGGAAAAGGTGGTGGACTCCGCGAACTTCAGCGTAGTGGCGTTGTTGCCGCCCTCTTTGTATTCGAAGACCTTCGTCTCCATTCCCAGCCCTGTGCATTCGGCAAAGCCCGCCACTTCCACGCTGCCTAGCTGCAACCTGAATCTATAATTGCCGTACGGGTCTTTATCTCTTCGCATCTTAGTTAAGCCGTGCTTGCCTCCTTGACCGAGACGGATTCAGCCGTGCGCTTGATGGTCACAAGGACGAACTCCGCAGGGCGGGCCGGGGCAAATCCGATGAGCGTTATCACCTGACCACGCTCTATGGATTCGGGCGGATTCGTCTCTTCATCGCACTTGACGAAGAACGCCTGCTCGGGCTTCGCGCCCGCCAGCACGTTGCTCTGAAAGAGGCCGTTCATGAAGAGGTTGAGCGTGGCCACGATTCTGTTCCAGAGCCTCACGTCGTTCGGCTCAAATACCGTCCACTGCAAGTTGAGTAGAATCTGCTTGATGATTGCCAGCGCAAGGCGGCGCACGTTGACGTAGCGCCAGATGGGGTCGAGGCTGAGCGTGCGCGCCCCCCAGACTCTCTGCCCGCGTCCCGGAAAACTGCGAAGGCAATTGACGCCGCGCGGGTTGAGCACGCTCTGCTCCGTGTCCGAGAGGCAGAACTCGAACTCAACTACGCCGTGCAGAAGCTCGTTGGCCGGTGCGTGGCCCACGCCGCGCTCGCTCTCCGTGCGAGCGTAGATGCCCGCGACGTGCCCGCTCGGCGGAACGAACAGGTTTCGCTGCTCGAAGTCGCTGGCCTTCTCGCGCACCCAAGGGTAATAGAGCGCGCAGTTCTTTGAGCCCTGAGTCAGTTGGAACAGGCCCGCCCAGTCCTCTATCTTGTTCGAGCCCTTTCCCGTCTCGGCCCCTCGCGGCGAATCGAAGAGCGCGAAGCGGTCTGTCATAACTTCGCAGTGACGCAGCATCTCTCGCTGGCCCTGTTTCAGGTTGTCGAAGTTGCGCACCGAAGCCTGTGCCTTGGCGAAGATGATTCCCTCTTTGGGAATCTGCGTCGGCGTGATTCCGGCATAAAAGTCGGGGACGTGAAGGTCTGGGATTGTTATCAGCCCTATCTCCGGCACCAGCTCGAAAGCGGCCAGCCCGAAGTACTGCTCCTTAATCTTTTTGACCGTGGCCGCGTCCGCTCCCGGAGGCACGGGACGAAAATAGGCGCCGCTCGTGTAGCCCGTCAGATGCTGCGCCGTTATCTTAGAAGGGTCGTCGTCCCCGCCCGAAAACTGCTGGGACTCAGCGCCCGCAGGGCGCGGGCACTCGCCGTTCAGAAGGACGCACAAATCCTGCACGCGGGCCAGGATTGAGTTGCCCTGCCGCATCCTCTGCGCGTAGTCGAGCGATTCCGGCTCACCGTTGATGACCTTGACGAAGTAACGCTCGTGCGCCGGATTCATGGAGAGGTTGTCGAAGACCTCTTCACGCACCAGAACATTCCGGCGGCGAGACTGAAAGGTGAGCTTAAAGCCTTTGCCTATGACTCCGCTCCTTGCGCGAAAGCCTGCGGGGCTCGTCACGGGCGACTTGAACGTCACCTTTCTGGCGGCGTAGTCAATGGAATCTATCGTCAGCTCTTCCTGCACCGGGTTGCGCTCGTCCTGAAGCGTCACGCGGTCTGCGCGCGCAGCCCCAACCAGGTCAGCGCCCAGAAGTCCCGCCACGGACTTGAAGGTGGCGACGCTCTGGCCCGGCAGCAGGTCTTCCTTGAGCTCAGTCAGAATCAGGTCGCGCGTCGAAGTCTCTTCCGCCGCAAGATAAAGCTCGTTGCCCCACCTGCCTGCATTCATGGCCGTGACTTCGACTATGACTTCGCTGACGCTCGCGTCCGGGTTGATGGCCGGGAAAGGGACGGGATTGCCGCCCGAATCCGTCTCGACCGTCTCGAAGTCGAAAGCATCCTGAGCGGAGGCAATACTCTTTACGCGCACGCGCGCCCTGTTGAACCCGTCGTCAATCAAAACCTGCATCCCTACGCGCAGGTGCTTGGCGCTTGCGACAGGAGCCTTGCTCGCCCCTGCCGCGACAGGTGCCGAGACGCTCGTGCTGATGCCGCTCAGGATGAAGGAGGCGGAAGGCCGCGCCGTTTCGTGCGAGACGCGCACGACGTAGCAGCGCTCGCCGCCGTTCAAGAAGAATCCGAAGACGCAATAGGGCAGATAAGCGTAGCCTACGAAGTCTCCGAAGATGTCCCTGTACTGTCCCCAACTGTTTATCTGCTGCGGGTAGTTCAGGGGCCCTCGCTCAGCCTGACCGACGAACCCTGTGACGCTCATGCGCAGAAGACCGGGTTGGGCGACTTCGGTCTCGCGTAGATGCACGCCTGGTATAGTGAAGCTCATCATAACTGGTTGAGGACATCTGCTGTTGTCGTCGCTTCAGAGTCGTTTATCTCTTGATTGATGCGCGAAATCTCCTTGACCCAGCCGTGTCGCTCCAGATGAGACAACTGCATAATCTCATCTCTGGGCCAGTGGAAATGATAGGCGATGTAAGCTACCTCCTGGGTCAACTGCTCCAGGGGGTAGCGCGTTATCCCTCCGGGGCTTCTCCGCCGTTCAAAACCTCTTCACTCAACTCGAAATCGTTCTCGCAGACGGGACAGGTGAGCTTGACGAGCGCGTGGCCGTTCGAGTTGATTCGCCGGTAAAGGTCTTGCAGATAGGCAAGGTCGGCTGAGAAGAGATTTTCGATGATGGACGGATTGATGTCCGCCACTTCGCCCAGTCTGGTGACGACGCGCGACAGGAGTATGACGACCAAGTAAGCCTTGTTGCGCTGGACGCGCGGGTCTTGCAGGGGCGCTATCTCGTCCTTGGCGTTGGCCAGTCGCATGATGCCTTCGCGGTGAAGGTTCCCGTCGCGGTCTATAAAACCCTTCGGCAGCGTGAAAGCGTATTCTGTCTGCAACATCAGCCGCGCACCACCCCTTCGTGTGTAATCTCTACGGTTTCGATGGCGATTTCGTTAGCGTTGGCCTTCAAATCCGGAACCGCCATCTTGCTTATCCAAGCGTTGAAGATGTTCCAGCGCGCGACCTCGTCCTTCTTCTCGTTTTGCAGCACAATCGAGAGATTCTTGCGCGTGATGTCGCCGTCAACCGCCGTTTTGCGCCACTCGTAGAGCTGTTTGTCCACGCTCATGCCGCGCTTCAGAGTCAGGTTGGCGAACTTGTTTAGGCCGGGCAGCTTGCGCGGCGTAATCGGCTCGTCGCCCTCGCGGTAATCAATGACGTTCGATTCCGAGTTGAGGCCGGTGACTTCCGAGAAACCGGCTATGGTGATGCCTTCAATCTCCAGCTTGAAGTTGAAGGAGGCTAATGGGTCTGTTGGTCTTCTTGGCATACTATGTCTCCTACTCTCTGCCTGTCATGGCTAAGGTGTCGCCATCAGACCCGCCCCGCCACTCAATCGCGGGCCGAGCCTGCGCGGTCAACCTCCCCATCCTTGCAGTGCTCTTAGCAAACCTACTCTGACACGTCGCCGCCCGCGCGAGTCTGCTTGATTCTGAAGATGACGAACTCGGCTGGCTTGGACGGCGCGACGCCTATGATGGTGATGACGCGGCCTAAATCTACGGACTCGGGCGGGTTCGTCTCCTCGTCGCATTTGACGAAGAAAGCCTTCTCGGGCTTGTCGCCTACGAGCTTGCCTTCCGACCACTGAATGCGCAGAAAGGCGCTCACGTCCCGGATGATGCGCTTCCAGAGAGAGCGGTCGTTGGGCTCGAAGACCACGCCCTGCGTGCCCTTCAGGATTGACTCTTCCAGAAAGATGAAGAGACGGCGCACGTTGACGTACTTCCACTCCGGGTCGCTCGATACGGTACGCGCGCCCCAGATGACTATGCCCGCGTCAGCGAACTTGCGAATGACGTTGACGCCTTCCGGGTTCAAGGTGTCCTGCTCGCCTTTGGTGATGATGCGCTCTATATCAACGGCCGAATTCAGATAGCCGTCATCAATCCCGGCAGGTGCTTTGTGCACGCCTACGCGCGAGTCCGAATAGGCGTAAGCTCCCACGACAGCGCCCGAAGGCGGGGTCAGCTTGGCCTTTCCCGTAATCGGGTCTGTGACGAAAATCCACGGGTAATAGAGCGCGCCGTACTTGGACGTGAAGGCGTTACCGGTGAAAGGAGTAGTCGCGCGCTTGAAGGCGAGCGCATCCTGCGGGCTGAGCCCGCTTCTGGTGTCGGCCACGTAAAAGCAGTCCTTGCGGTTGGAGCAGTAAGTCATGCCCGCGTTGATGGCCGCGCGGGTTTGTGCCGCGTCGAAGGCCGAAAGCACAAGGTCTGGAATCGCCACTATGTTGATGTCGTCAACGGCATCGAAGGCGAAAAGGCCGCTCGACGGAGTCGTAGCAGTCGCAACCGCACCGATAAGGTCATTCGGCACTATGCTGGTGGTCGAATTCGTGCCGGGCATCATTCCGTTGCCCCCGCTACCAAGCCGCTTGGGATTGGTAGTGAAAGCAGGCGGAGTTATCGTCGCAATGTTGGTGCTGGCGTCAACGACGAAGATATATTTCGAGACGCCGTTGATGCGGCGCTCCACGTGATCCGGGTTCGGGAAGAGGCCGGTCGAGTCGAACTCGGCCATGGAGAGCCCTTCGTAAGTCTCAACGACCACATCGGTTCCCGTAGCGTCACGCACGTAGACAGTCAGGTTGAACTTGTTCGGGTCAGGGGGGAACACGACAGCCGACGCCTTAACCGAAACGTTGTCGCCCCACTTGCCCGGACTGGAGGCGAAGACGGTCATGACGATTGTGCTGGTTGTGTCGTCCAGTGTGCGCAGTTCGAATCTGGACACATCCGCATTGGCCGTGCTGGCCGATGGCTTGTGTACGCGCGTGACGTAGCAGCGCGTCCCGCCTTCCGTGAAGAACTGCTGGACGCCGTAGGCCAGAAAAGCGTACGGCAGAAAACCGCCGAACGTGTCCTGGAATTGTGTCATGTTGGTGATGAGTTGCGGGGAGTTGACCGGGCCTTTCTCGGCGATTCCTACAAAAGCTCCGGTCGAAGTGCCGACCCCTTCTATGGGCTTCGGCCCCGGCAGTTCCTCTATGTAAACTCCGGGCGATAGGTACTCTGGCATGACCCGTTAACCTCCATTCACTGATTTGATTTCGGTGGTTTGTCCTTCTTGGCGTTTGACGCCGCCTCCGCCGAGGGCGAGCCCCCGGCAGGCGGAGCATCGCTTTCGGGAATGATGAAAAGCCGCCCTTGCCGCAGGTGCTTCTCTAAGTCGAGCGAATCGGCCTCCACACTCAGTATCTCGACCGACTCGCGCGGCCCCAGCGTGATGCTGCGTTCGGCTAGCTGGACTGTGAGCATCTCGTAGGACATATTCTTTATTGTTGGCATAACTGTTTCTCCTCATACCTTGAGCATTTCAAAGTCTGCGCGGTGACGTGCTTTCGGGGTGATGGCGATGGTCTTGGTCGCCGTTTGCAGCCCGGCCCGCGTGGCTTCAAGAGTGATGCTTGTGATGTCCGGCGTGCTGAAATATAGGTTGTAGTCGCCGCTCGCGTTGCTGCGCGTCACGGTGTCCCTTTCCGTGCCCAGCACGACCGTCTTCCCGTTAATCTGGGCCGTGATGATTTGTACGCCCGCGACCGGATTGACGGCGACATTGTTGCCGTTGACCTGTGTGATGCGAACCGCAACTCCTTCGAGCGGGCGGGCGGGCGACACCTGCAAAGCGGTTGTCCCGACGATGCGCGTAAACTCCGGCGGAAGCGTGGAGTATGGGCCGTAGCGCAGGCGTATAGATTTGTCTCGAACGATGCGAACGATGTCGCCTGCGGCCAGCCCCGTCAACGTGTTGAGCTTCGCGCTCGAAACCTTTCCGGCCTCAAGCGCGGCGGCCAGAGTCCCGGTGAAGGTGGCCGAGACGACGCGGCTCCCCACCCTGAATGGCTTGGGAAGGACTACCGCGTCGAAGATGATTCTGGTGGCGGCGTTGTCTAAGCTTCTAATCACTACGGGCAGCTCGTCGTCCCCGGCGGCTTCCAGAAACAGAGGCGAGAAAGGGAGCGTCACTGCGAACTCTTCGGTCTGAAACTGCTCGCCTGTGATTCGCAACGTGTAGTCGCCCGCGAGCAGGTTTGAAAAGACGAAAAAGCCGCCGCTCTTATACTGTGGCTCAAGCCGCTTTGCTCCAATCAGCTCGGCTGTGAAGTAGGCATTGCTCAGGCCCTCGAAGCTCTGATCCTCTATGACGTGGCCTACAAGCTCAGCCGTCCGTGAGATTTGATCCAACATGACGCTCTTATTCGCTGACCGGGACTATCTCTTTGACTGGCACAATAACGGGTTGCTTTATTCCCTCGACCTCTATGACGGCAAACACGTCCTCTTGCGGCCCGCTATCAGACAGGTCTATGACCCGTCCCCGCAGCAGGTCATCGGCATGCAGCTCCCAAAGCAGAGCCCCGGGATCGGGGATAAAAATGTTACAGACTTTGAACTGCACAAATTGGTCTCTTAAACTCACGACGCCCCCGGCGGTTAGCGGCCTAATCATGACGAGGGGGCAGTCTGCAACCCACGTTCCACTCGAAGGGGAAACCGGCTGCCTACGGAATCCGGCGCATTATGAGCATCTGCGCTGATAACGCGTCGGCCCGAGCGGGCAGATGTGGACAGAGCTTTCCGGTTGGCGCTCTGAGTTTGCCGGAAAGACCTTTCCTGTTTGCCTGAAGCTTGCGGTTCGGGAACGGGGGCGCGGGCGGGTGAATCTTGGCTAGTGCAGGTGGTGCTTGCGCATCTTGTTGTAAACGCTGCGGGGCGTGATGCTCAGCAGGCGGGCGGTCTGCGACTGGTTGCCGTGCGTGTACTCCAGCACCGCTTCGAGCAGCATCCGCTCGCACTGCTCAAGCGATTCCGGCAGATTCCAGTTGTTGTGCTGTAACAGGTGCAGCAGATGAGATTGCACGTCATGCTGCTCCGGCGCTTGAGCTTCAGAGGGCGGCTGGCACTCGGAAGCGGGCTGTCCCGCCTGCGCGTGTTCGCCCCTGTCTCTCCGGCTCTGCTCGAACAACTCCTGCCAGACGACGGGCGGAAGGTCGCTTAAATTAAGCGGCGAGTCATCGCTCTTGTTAGCGAGAGCCTGACGTATGATGTTCTCTAGCTGTCTGGCATTGCCGGGCAGTTCTATCTGCATGAGAGCTTCCACGAACTCTGGCGCGACCGTGCATGTGCGCGTAGGGTAGACCGCCCTGTACTTTCTTATAAAATGCTCGGTCAGGGGCATCAAGTCCGCCAGCCTCTCCCTGAGAGGCGGGATGTGCGCCGACAGTATGTTGAGGCGATAGTAGAGGTCTGCGCGAAACTTTCCCTTTGCGACCAGCTCTTCTAGGTTCCTGTTCGTGGCGGCCAGCACGCGCACGTTGACGCTCACCTCGTGGTCTGCGCCGACTCCCAGCACTCTGTTCTCCTGTAGGACTCGAAGGAGCTTTGCCTGCAACTGGTCGTCCAAATCGCCTATCTCGTCCAGAAAGAGAATGCCGTTTTCCGCAGAGCGAAACAGGCCCTTACGGTCACGCTCCGCGCCCGTGAATGCGCCGCGACGATGGCCGAACAACTCGCTCTCAGCGACTCCCGCGTTCAGGGTGCTACAGTTGAGCGCTATGAAAGGGCCGCCGGAGCGTTTCTCATCCAGTTTTGAAATCACATGGATGAGGACTTCTTTTCCAGTCCCCGTCTCGCCCGTAATTAGAGCGGGCAGGTCGCTGAGTTTGCTGGCGCGCACGGCCCAGCCGAACAGGGACAGCATGGACTGGCTCACGCCAATGAGCCCCAACTCCGCCATCTCGCGGATTAGCCTCGTCTCCTCATTTTGCCGCTCTGTCTCTACGCGCACGCAGTCTGTCAGCAGGCGCAGCAGTGACTCTGCAAAATCCTGCTCCTTGCTATCCAGCACGTTGAGCGCACCGGCCAGCAGAACCTCGCAGCGTTCCCCTATCGGCATGGACTGAACGCCGTCTTCGTAACAGATGACCTTGAAATTATTCTGCTTCAGCGAGCGTATCCGGTTTAACTCTCGCAAGGGGTGACCGGCTTCCAGCCCCACCAGAGCAATAGCCGGACGTTTCTCTAACGGGTCGCCGCGCTGCTTCTGCCCGTCTCCGACGAGAGGGCTCGGGCGCGCGCCGCAGCGTTGAATAATAGAGCTGACGGCCTTAAGCCGCGCGCTCTGAAGATCGTGCACGTAAACGGTCGGGCTATCATTGCAGACCTCTATCGAAGAGACGAAAGAGACACCGGGGTCTTTATCTGAGGCCGGATTGTACATTACCTTGAGCACCTGTTTGCGGCAGGCTTTAAATATCAAAGTTTCTGGAGTAGCGAGAGACGGTATTTCCTTAGCCTAACTGAAGACGACAACCCTTGTGAGACTAGTTGAACAAACGCAGTATGTAATGATTCGCTATACGCAGGGGCTTATATATTGAGCGGCCGCTTTTGTCAATAGTATTAGATGAAATCTCCAAATTTTTCCGGCGGGACGGAAAAGCCTGATAAAACGGCTCAATCACGTGTTAAAACTCTCTTTGCTCAAACCATGTTTGCATCTAAAATCCTTCAGCGAAACCGATTCTTAACTGCTCTCCGGTCTGTTCCGGAATACCGGTCACTTTAGCCCTCTCAGATAAAAATCGTGACGAGAGCTTGGAAAGTATGGATACCAGAGTCTACAGGTTCGGCCCCTTTCGACTGGACACGGCGGCGCGCAAACTCTTTCGAGACGGCGGGGTCGTGCCGCTCACGGCGAAGCTCTTCGACATCCTGCTGTTGCTGGTAGAGAGAAGCGGGCAATTGGTGACGAAAGAAGATTTGATGCGAAATATCTGGCCCGGCCTCTTCGTAGAAGCGAACAATCTGACTGTGAGCATGAGCGCGCTCAGGCGGGCGCTCGGTGAAAGTCGCGCGGGGCGGGAATATATCGAGACAGTTCCGAAGCAGGGCTACAGGTTCGTCGGCAGGGCCGTGTATGAAGCCAGCGAGCCGTCCGAGAAGACGCTCTTTCGTGAGCAGAGATTAACGGGCGGCCCGGCTGATGCGGTCAGCTCGCTTGCCGTGCTGCCTTTTACCAATCTGGAAGAGGACAAAAATCTGGACTACTTCGTTGACGGTGTCACGGAGACCATAATCAACAGCATGTCCAGACTCTCGCAGCTAAGGGTTCTGGCCCGCAGCTCTGTGTTCCGCTTCCGGCGCAGAGAGGTGGAGCCGCAGGTGGCGGGCGCAGAGCTGGGCGTGGAGGCCGTGCTTGTCGGAAGCGTCAGACGCGTGCAAGACCTCTTAATTATAGGCGTGGAGCTGGTGAAGGTAGAAGACGGGTCGCAGCTCTGGGGCGAGCGATACGAGCGCAAGCCTTCCGACATCTTCTCCGTGCAGAGGGAGATTACGGAAGAGATTTCCAAGAGCCTGCGGCTCAAGCTTACCAGCGAACAAAAGCTGCGGCTGGTCAACTACTACACAGACAACATAGAGGCTTATAACCTTTACCTGAAGGGGCGTTACTTCTGGAATAAGCGCACGGAGAAGGAGATAAGAAAAGGGATTCGCTGTCTTGAGGAGGCGATTGAAGTTGACGAGAGCTACGCGCCCGCCTACGCGGCGCTCGGAGCCTGCTTTCTCAGCCTGACCTCTATGAACATACTGCCTGCCGTAGAGACTTTACCCATAGCCAGACGGGCCGCGACGAAGGCGCTCGAAGTGGACGACACTTTAGCGGAAGCTTACGCCGTGCTGGGGATAGTGGATTTATATTCGTGGAACTGGTCGAGCGCCCGCAGCGAGTTCGAGCAGGCGCTCGCCCTGAACCCGAATTCCGCGCAGGTTTACTTCTGGTACTCTACCTTCTGGCTGACGCTCGGGAAAACGGACGAGGCGCTCACAGCAGCCAAGCGCTCTCAGATGCTAGACCCGTTGTCGCCGCACGTCTGCACACAGATTGCCAGAATTCTTGTGCCCCGGCGGCAGTACGACGCGGCCATCGAATACTGCCATCAGGCTATAGAGCTGGATGCCAGCTTCCCGTGGGCCGAAGGCATTATAGGGCTCATACACTCTGCTAAAGGCGATTACGAAGCGGCTATCCCCAAGTTTAAAAAATGCATCGCCATGACGGACGACACTGAGACTACAGGGTTGCTCGGCTACGCGTACGCGGCACTAGGAAGGATGGACGAGGCGCTGGCCATTCTGAAGGAGCTGCAACACGAGTCAAAGGAGAGATACGTCCCCACGTTCGCAATCCTTTTCATATACATAGGGCTGAAGGATAAAGACCGGGCTTTCGAGCTGCTGGAGAGAATGTATGAGGAAAGGTCTCACATGCTGGCCGCCCTGAAGGTCTTCCCTGTCTTTGATTACCTGCGCGCAGACCCGCGCTTCTCATACCTGCTGCGCCGCGTGGGCCTGCCCGAATAAATTGTGCAGTCCGGCTGCGGCACATAACAACTCCTTGGTCGAAGCGTCAGGCCGACATCCTAAAAATTAGTAAATTTTAGGAAGCGCTTCATGTTCATGTTGCTATCATGCGACCGCAATCCTGCCTGAGCGGTTTCGCGCACACCGTCGCTACTAAGTTCGGAGTCGCACCGGCCGCTTTCAATTTCGACCTGCCGGAGATTCAGGACGGGTCTTCGAGCTTGAGACGGCTGTGAGCCTGACGGCGGGATGAGCTTTTCACCTCTGGACGGCTATAAAGTCATGGTGAGATTGGTCATTGCTGAAGATGACGCGGGCGCACGCCGCCAGCTTGAGCTTACTTTCCGCGAGCCCGGCTATGAGCTGTTAATCGTGGATGAAGGCTTATCGGCACTCAACGCTCTTCAAAGCTCGGAGGTGCCAACCATAGCGATTCTGGACGTGATGATGCAGGGCATGAGCGGGATAGAAGTCTGCCGCAGAGTGCGCTCCATGCATTACGCCGTGCCGCCCTACCTCATTCTGCTAACGCCACAGACACAAGCTGCCGATTCGGTCATGGGCCATGAGTCCAGCGCAGACGATTACATGACCAAGCCTTTCAACATAAGCGAAGTCAGGGCTCGCGTGCAGGTTGGCGTGCGCGTGCTTCACCTGCAACAGAGCCTCATCTCGCGCGCGAGCGAGCTTGAGGAGACGCGAGCCCGCTTGAATCAGCTACAGGGACTGCTCAGGCGCGACGTGCACACGTACGAGTTCGGCCCGTTCCGGCTGGAGGTGGGCGAGCGCCGTCTGCTGCGCGACGGTAAGCCCGTGCCGATTACTTCCAGAATATTCGACCTGCTTCTGCTGCTGGTTCAGCATAGCGGCCACCTTGTGGGCAAGGAAGAGATAATGCGCGTCGTCTGGGGCGGCAGCATAGTCGAAGATAATAACCTGACCGTTACCATGAGCGCTCTTCGGAAAGCGCTGGGGCAGACTCCGGGCGACAGGGATTACATAGAGACTGTGCCCAAATGCGGCTATCGCTTTGTAGCCAGAGTGACGGAGCGGCGCGACTGCGAATATGCGGGAAAGGCTTACGCCGTAGCGCCCACGCTTCCATAAAAGCGCCGGCGAATCAACCATCAACCTATGAAAGTCCACACCAGACTCAGTTCCGGCTCCCGGTCTTCCATCACCTTTGAGCGCTACGCTCGCGCAATGGATGCGGACAGCTTCACCCGCTCCATCTTTAAGCTGCTGCTGGCCATAGTGCTTCTGGGAGCATGGCTCACATGGCTTTTCATGGCCCGCGTTCCCCTTTATGAAGTAAGCGACGCGGCGAGGCTTGAGGCGTCTGAGGCGGGCTACACTGTGGAAGCGGCGGTCGCCGGTCGCGTCGTCAACGCAGACCTGTCGGTCGGCAAAGAGGTGAAGGCGGGCGACGTGCTGGCCGAGCTGGACACAAGCGCCGAGCGGCTGCAACTGGATGAGGAACAGGCGCGGCTGGCTGCGCTCGCGCCGCAGGTAGAGGCGCTCGGCAGCGAAATCGCGGCGGAGGAACAGGCCGTAAATGACGAGCGGCGGGCCGGAGCGGTTGGTCTTGACGAGGCGCGTGCGCGCGTAGAAGAGGCAGAGGCCGCAGCGCAGTACGCCGAGGAACAGACGAAGCGTCTCTCGCAGCTTCTCAACGAAGGCATCATCTCGGAGATGGAAGTGCTGCGCGCAAGGTCTGAGGCCAAGAGCAAGCGCGCAGCCGTAGACAGCCTGAAGCTTTCAGTCAGCCGCATGCAGCGAGAGCAACAGACGCGCGAGACGGAACGCCGCGCGCGCATAGAAAAGCTACTGCGCGAGCGCAGCCAGTTGGAAGGCCAGCGTGCCGCATCGCTGGCGGCTATAGAAAGACTGCGAAACGAGATTGAGCGAAGAGTGATTCGCTCGCCCGCCACGGGACAACTCGGAGAGGTCGCAAGCTCAAGGTCGGGCGCTGTCGTGCGCGAAGGCGATAGGCTGGGCACGATTGTCCCTGCGGGCGGCCTGAAAATCGTGGCGGAGTTTTCGCCTGAAGCGCTCGGGCGGGTACGGCCCGGACAGACCGCGCACATGCGGCTGGCAAACTTCCCCTGGACTCAGTACGGAACCCTGACCGCCACTGTGACGAGCGTGGCCAGCGAAGTCCGCGACGGAAAGATTCGCATAGAGCTTGCGCTACAGAACGGCTCATCTTCGCCGGTGCCCGTGCAGCACGGAATCCCCGGCACAATCGAAGTCGAAGTAGAGCGCGTGTCGCCCGCCACGCTCCTTTTGAGGGCCGTGAGATTTCTCTCCACACCGCACGCGCGCGCGGGCGAAGCCGGGCGGGGCGCAACGCAATGAGCAAATCCTCTTCAAGCAGCCGGCGGCTACTCGTGCCGGAGGTTGTGCAGACTTCCGCCATGGACTGCGGCCCGGCTTCATTAAAGTGTCTGCTCGAAGGCTTTCGCATTCCGGCCAGCTACGGTCGCCTGCGCGAAGCCTGTCAGACCAGCGTGGACGGAACTTCCATAGACACTATGGAAGTTGTGGCGCAGCAGCTTGGCATAGAGGCCGAGCAGATAATGGTTCCGCCCGACCACCTGCTAATGACTGAAGCTCACACCCTGCCCGCGATAGTAGTCGTTCGCCGCGCAAGCAATGCCACTCACTTTGTCGTCATCTGGCGGCGGCTCGGCCCACTGCTGCAACTGATGGATCCGGCTGTCGGGCGGCGGTGGGCTCCGGCCAAAAAATTTCTAGAAGAGGTTTACGTTCACACCTCTGCGGTTCCTGCGGCTGGCTGGCGAGAGTGGGCCGGGACGGAAGAGTTTCAGGGCGCGCTGCGCGGGCGGCTCTATGACCTGAAGGTTCCGGGCGCTACGACCGCGCGAATGATGAAGGCGGCGCTTGATGACGAAGGCTGGCTCAGGCTTGCCGCGCTGGACGCCTGCGTACGAATGGCCGAAGCGGTCGTTGAGTCCGGCGCTATAAGTCGCGGCAGGCAGGCCGCGCGCATCGTTGAGCGCTTTACCGAGCGTGCGATTGAAGAGGGCGCAGACCCTGAGCAGGTCATCCCTGCGGAGTTCTGGTCTGTGCGCGTTGCGCCGCCGGACGAAGACGGAGAGGCGCAGCTCTTTCTAAAAGGCGCTGTGCTGGTGCGCGCGCTCCGGCGGCGCGAAAAAAGTTTGGAGCAGACGAAGGGCGCGGCAGGTGAAGCCGTTGAAGAGCATGAGCCGCTCGCGGCTGAGCTCGCCTCCGCGCTACGAGAGCCGCCCAGCCGTCCCATAAGAGAGTTCATCAGGCTCATCTCTGCCGACGGCCTCTTAACGCTCCTCTTTCTGCTGCTGGCCCTAATGCTGGCAGCAGGCGGAGTCACCATAGAAGCGCTGCTCTTTCGCGGCCTCTTCGACATTGGCCGCGAGCTGAGCCTGTCGGGTCAGAAGCTTGGCGCTATAAGCGCGCTCGTCATCTTCGTAGTTGCGTTGATGCTTCTGGAGCTTCCCATGACGAGCGTCGTCTTGCGGCTGGGGCGCGGGCTTGAGACGCGCACGCAGATGCTCTTTATGAGAAAGATACCTCGTCTGGGCGACAGGTACTTTCACAGCCGTCTCATCTCGGACATGGCAGAGCGCAGCCACAGCTCTCACCGCATACGCGTCATGCCTGTGCTGAGCGCGCTCTTCCTGCGTATAACTTTCGAGATAGTGCTGACGACGGCAGGCGTCATCTGGCTAGACCCTGAGAGCGCGCCCTTCGTCATACTCGCCGCCACGCTCATCATAGGATTGCCGCTCGTGTCGCAGCCCGTGCTTCTTGAGCGAAACCTGCGCGTGCGTAATCACAACGGAGGACTCAGCCGCTTCTATTTCGACTCGCTCGTGGGGCTCTTTGCTGTGCGGGCGCACGGCGCGGCTCGTGCAGTCCGCCGCGAGCATGAAAGCCGCCTCATTCAATGGGCCGGTGCGTTCCTCGGACTGCAACGCGCGATTGTCGTCGTGGAGGCTCTACAGTTCTGCGCGGGCTTCGGGCTGGCGTGCCTGCTGATACTCAATTACTTTGCGCGCTCAGGCGAGTCCGGCGGGCTGCTGCTCTACGCTTACTGGGTGCTCAACCTTCCGGTCATAGGGCAGGAGATAGCGCTGCTCACGCGACAGTACACCGATTATAGAAACATCTTGCTGCGCGTTCTTGAGCCGCTAGGCACGCCCGAAGAATTGGTCACAGTCTCAAGCATTGATGTCACGCGAGAGCAGCCAGCCGTCTCGCAGGATGCCGCGCCCGGCGTCTCCGTGGACTTTCAGGGTGTGACGGTGCGGGCAGCCGGGCACACCATCCTGCAAAACATCAATCTTTCAATCAGGCCGGGCGAGCATCTTGCCATCGCAGGCGCTTCGGGTGCGGGCAAATCAACTCTCGTCGGCCTGCTGCTGGGTTGGCAGCGTGCGGCTGCCGGAAGCGTGCTGGTTGACGGGCTACCGCTTGACGGCGAGCGGCTTGAAAAGCTGCGGCGCGAGACGGCGTGGGTTGACCCGTCCGTGCAGGTGTGGAACCGAACCTTTCTTGAAAATCTGCGCTACGGTTCAGAGGAGAACCCGGACGCGACCGTCAGCCGTGTGATAGAACTCGCCGACCTGCTGGACGTGTTGGAGCGGCTGCCTGACGGGCTGCAAACAGAGCTTGGAGAAGGCGGCGCGCTCGTCTCAGGCGGACAGGGCCAGCGAGTGCGTATAGGCCGCGCCATGATGCGTGCCAGAGCGCGGCTGGTCATTTTGGACGAGCCCTTTCGCGGCCTTGAGCGGGAAAGGCGACGATTGCTTCTTGAGCGGGCGCGAAAGCTCTGGTGCGACGCCACGCTCATCTGCATCAGCCATGACGTGAGCGCCATGCAGACGTTCGCCCGCGCGGTCGTTATACACGAAGGCGAAGTTGTGGAAGACGACTCGCCCGCCAGACTCGCCGCACGCCTCGGCTCCCGCTATCGCGCCCTGCTCGACGCCGAAGAGCAGGTGCGCGTGGGCCTGTGGTCTAGCCGCGAGTGGAGGCGTCTGAAGCTTAGGGACAGACAGCTATCGGAGGAGGCTTTGAGCACGCATGCCGCCAGATGAGAGCCACAAGCTGTTCTGGCCCGCCGCGAGAGCCGGAGAAGCGCTCGAAGCACTCGGGCGCGAGAGCGGTCTTCCGGCGTCCGGCGCATCGCTTGAGCCGCCGCCCCTTGCTCTTTGCGAGAGCAGCGAAGCATTGGGCCGTTGGATAGTCGCCGCAGCAGACTGGCTGGGGTTCGAGGCTGAGCCCAGAGAGGTTCGCTACGCCACGGTCGAAGAGATGGTCGCCGCTTCCGCCCCTTCGCTCTTTCAGTTGAGCGTCGAAGGCGAGCCCTGCTTTCTGGCGCTTCTGAAAAGCGGCAGGCGTTCCGTCTCGCTCATCGCGCCGGATGCGCTGGTGAGAGAGGTTCCCGCGTCTGTGATTCACTGCGCGCTGCGCCGCGCCGCCGAGGAGCCGCACTCGCAGGAGGTCGAGAGTCTGGTGCGTGAGCTTGGCATCCCGAAGCGCGGGCGCATGAAGGCAAGGAACGGCTTGCTGGGCCAGCGACTTGGGCGAAAGCGTCTTGGCGACTGTCTGGTACTGCGCCACTCGTTAGGCGCGAACGTCTGGGGTCACGCGCGCAGCCTTCGCCTGCCCCGAAAGCTTCTGCTAACGGCGGCGGCCTACGCGGTACAGTACGCGCTCTGGCTGCTGTCATGGTGGCTGCTGGGGCGGGCGACCTTCGGCGGGCAGTTGGAGCGCGGCTGGCTCTGGGCTTGGATACTTCTCATCATCACCATAATCCCCTTCCGGCTGCTCTACAGTTGGTCTGCGGCGCTCTTTTCGGTTGCGGCCGGAGGACTGCTCAAGCAGCGATTGCTCTACGGCGCTCTGCGCATGAATCCGGAGGAGATGCGCCACGAAGGCGTGGGCCACTTGCTCAGCCGCGTCTTCGAGGGCGAGGCCGTAGAGTCTCTTGCGCTGTTCGGAGGCTTTCTCTCGCTTGTCTCCGTCATAGAGCTAATGCTGGGCGCGGTCGTGCTTGGACTGGGCGCAGGCGGCGCGCTTCACGTCCTGCTGCTCGCGGGCTGGACGGCGCTTCTGGCCGCACACAGTTGGCGCTTTTTCCGCCGCAGACTTCCGTGGACTGCCGCACGCTTGGACATCACGCATAACCTAGTCGAAGTGATGGCGGGCTATCGCACACGACTGGCGCAGGAGCGTGAGGAGAACTGGCACGATAACGAAGACAAGTCTTTAGAGTCCTACTTGAAGCTGTCGGCACGCACGGACTATGACGTGAAGCTCCTGATGATTTTCGCGCCTCGCGGCTGGCTCATACTGGGCCTGTGCGGAATCATCCCGGCGTTCACTTCCGGCGGCGCTTCGGCTGAAAGCATTGCAATCAGTCTGGGCGGAGTGCTGCTCATCAGAAAGGCTTTCGATAAGCTGTGCGAGGGGCTGGCGACTTTCGCCGCAGCCGGAATCGCATGGCAGCAGGTTAAACCCTTCTTTCGCGCCGCTTCATTGCCGGACGTCAAAGGCTTGCCTTCTTTCGCCGCAGCAGGCGCGCGCTCGAATCCCGCAGGGCAAATCAAGGCGGGGACGCTGGTAGAGGCGCACGACGTGAGCTTCAGCTACGAGGGGCGCGACGAACCGGCGCTCAAAGGCTGCAACCTCTCTATAAAGCTTGGCGACAGAATCTTGCTCGAAGGCCCTTCGGGCGGCGGGAAATCCACTCTGGCGGCGCTTCTCACGGGCATGCGCACTCCGGACGCGGGACTGCTGCTGCTGGACGGACTTGACAGGCAGACCCTCGGAGCCGAAGGTTGGAGGCGCAGGGCTGTTTCGGCTCCGCAGTTTCATGAAAACCACATCCTGACGGAGAGCTTCGCCTTCAACCTGCTGATGGGGCGGCGCTGGCCTCCCAAGCCCGTTGATGTCGCGGAGGCAGAGGCCGTCTGCCGCGAGCTTGGTCTGGGCGAGCTTCTGTCGCGCATGCCCGCAGGCTTTGAGCAGATGGTGGGAGAGAGCGGCTGGCAGCTTTCGCACGGCGAGCGCAGCCGTCTCTTCATAGCGCGGGCGCTCCTTCAGGATGCGGAGCTAGTAGTGCTGGACGAAAGCTTCGCGGCGCTTGACCCTGAGAATCTACGCCTCGCCCTGACCTGCGTCATGAAAAGAGCTTCCACCTTGGTCGTGATAGCTCATCCATAATGAGTTAGGAACTATTTCATAAAAACTTAGCGCGGACTTAATGACTTATAGAGAGCTTTTCAGTTATACCTTGGCGCGAGCCGCTTCATGAATCGTCAACGCCTTCCGGGGCGTTCGTCCACGCTCCCGCCAAGGCTCCATCTGATTATTTATGAAACGGAAGAATGATGCGGAAGGGAGGATGCGCTGGTGAAAGTTAAAACTAACGTTAAGGCTGGCGGCGTGATGGTCACGGACTAATGAAGTCCGTCTAGGTTCCCCACGCTTATCATCCCACACCGATTAATAAAGCCCCGTGAGCATGAGCAAAGGAGAGCGCGAGTATGTTTGAGAACATACGGGTTTCGCGCCTCCCTCACGGGCGACCGTGAAGATACTCACCCCGAACGACCCAATGAAAGGAGGCCCCCAATGAAAGTTAAAACGAATGTGAAGGCAGGCGGCGCACTTCTCTCGGACTAATCGTGCCGGTTGTAATACTCATACTTTCATCTAGCTTCAACGCGAGGTTTTTATAGGCTCAGGACAGACACGCGTTCGAGCTTTGGTGCCGGTGAGAACATTCTCACCGGCACTTTCTATTAGCAGCCGTTTCATGACCTATAAAAGCTTAGCTGCGGCGACGACCCGGCATATAGAAGCCTACAGCCGCGACTCCGACGAGGTTCTCAATTTAATTTAGAGGCGCAATCGTGGTACTTATAGAAAGAAAATCTAGAAGGGACACGTTCAAGATGAGAATCTGCGTCAGGCTCTGCATATTGCTGCTGATTGCTTCTATTACCTCTCCCGGCTTGGTCAATTCACAGGGCAGGCGGGCGGGCGACTCGCCGGAGCTGACCGAGCTTAATACTAAGATAAGCCGCTTCGCGCCGACGGTCATCACCGCCGACACGTCCGGCCTTTCGCGCGGCGACCGGCTGGCGCTTGCCAAAATCATAGAGGCCGCAAAGCTCTTTGACCCGCTCTTTCTTCGTCAGGTCTGGTCGGGAGCGCCCGCGCTCAAAGCCAGGCTGGAGCAGGACAGAACGGCTCTGGGGCGCGCGCGTCTACACTACTTCAACATCAACGACGGCCCTTGGTCGCAGCTTGATGAGAACGAGGCTTTTCTTGAAGGCGTGCCGAAGGAGAAGCCGCCGCAGGCCGCTCATTACCCTGACGATATGACGAAGGAAGAGTTCAACTCATGGGTCGAGTCGCTTTCGGAATCCGAGAAGCAGAAGGCCACGGGCTTCTTCTACGCCATACGCCGCGACGCTTCCGGCAAGTTGCGCACCGTGCCTTACAGCGAAGAGTACAGAGAGTTTCTGACGCCTGCGGCGCGACTTCTCAGAGAGGCCGCCGCGTTGACTACGAACGCGACGCTCAAGTCATATCTTGAGAAGCGTGCCGACGCATTTCTTTCAAACGACTACTACGCGTCGGACGTGGCGTGGATGGAGCTGGACGCGCCTATAGACTTGACGATTGGCCCCTACGAGACATATTCGGACGGGCTCTTCGGCTACAAGGCGGCCTTTGAGGCTTACGTCACCCTGCGCGATGAGAGGGAGACGCAGAAGCTTGCGCGCTTCAGCAACTACCTTCAGGAGTTGGAAAACAATCTGCCGATTGAGCCGCGTTATCGCAACCCCAAGCTCGGCGCATCATCTCCCATACGTGTCGTCAACGTACTCTTCTCGTCCGGCGAAGGAAATTCCGGCGTGCAGACCGCAGCCTTCAACCTGCCGAACGACGAGCGCGTCGTCAACGAAAAGGGCTCGAAGCGCGTGATGCTCAAGAACGTACAGGAGGCGAAGTTCCAGAAGACCCTCCTGCCCATCTCGCGCGTCGTTCTCAGCCCGGCAGACCGGACTAACGTAGCCTTCGACGCATTCTTCACTCACATACTCACGCACGAGCTGATGCACGGTCTGGGGCCGCAGACGATTCGCGTCGGCACGGAAGAGACGACCGTGCGCCGACAACTCAAAGACACTTACTCGGCCATCGAAGAAGCGAAGGCCGACATTACCGGCCTCTGGGCCTTGCAGTATCTGATAGACAAGGGCGTGATTGATAAGAGCCTTGAGCGCACGGTCTACACCACCTTCCTCGCTAGCATGTTCCGCTCGGTTCGTTTCGGCATCAAGGAGGCTCACGGGCGCGGCGTGGCTCTTCAGTTCAACTATCTCTCGGACGAAGGCGCGATTAAGTATGACGAGCGCACGAGCACCTTCAGCATAGTGCCTTCGCGCGTCAGAGAGGCCGTGCGAAAGCTCACCTCGGAGCTGCTCACCATAGAGGCCGAGGGCTCTTATGAGAGAGCGAAGGCGATTCTTGAGAAGTACGCTGTTCTGAGGCCGCCCATGCAGCAGGCGCTCGACAAGATGAAGAACGTGCCGGTTGACATTGAGCCCGGCTACCCGATTGCCGCCGCCGCCCGTCGCGGCGCGAGATAGCAGATGGTTTTTCACATGACGCGAAGGGCGGAAATCAACAGGCGCGACGCGCTGCGACTCTTAGGCACGGGCGTAGGCTCTCTGGCGGCCGCCATATCATGCTCGCCGCGCGGGAACAGTTCCGGGGCGAATGAGACGGGCTCTAATCCGGCTCTTCCGAACACAGCTATGCTAACAAAGCGCATCCCTTCATCCGGCGAGATGATTCCCGTAATCGGCCTCGGGACATGGCAGACCTTCGACGTGGGCGCTTCCGCCGCCGAACGCCAGCCACTGCAAGAAGTGCTGGGCGCATTCTCGTCATTGGGCGGCAGGCTGATTGATTCTTCGCCCATGTACGGGAACTCGGAAGAAGTAGCCGGTGACATCAGTGCCGGGCTCGGCCTGCGCCGGAAGCTCTTCGTAGCCACAAAGGTCTGGACGCATGGGCTACAGGCGGGCATAAATCAGATGGAAGATTCCATGCGGAAGCTGCGCGCAGACCCCATAGACCTGATGCAGGTACACAATCTGGTTGACGTCGGCACGCACCTGAGAACGCTCGCGGAGTGGAAGCAAAAGGGGCGCGTGCGGTACGTAGGCGTGACTCATTACACGGCCGGTGCCCATGACGCCGTGGCCGAGATAATCTCCTCCCGGCCGGTTGACTTCATACAGATAAACTACTCTATCGGTGAGCGTGAAGCCGAGCAAAGGCTTCTGCCGCTCGCTATAGAGCGCGGCGTGGCTGTAATCGCCAACAGGCCGTTCGCGGGCGGCGAATTGTTCAGCCGCCTCAGAAGCAGACCGCTCCCGGCGTGGGCCGCCGAGATAGATTGCGAAAGCTGGGCGCAGGTGCTGCTCAAGTTCGTAATCTCGCACCCCGCTATTACCTGCGCCATTCCGGCCACGTCAAAGGTGGCGCACCTGCGGGACAACATGAAGGCGGGACAAGGGCGTCTCCCCGATAAGGCGCTCAGAATGCGTATTGCCGAAGAAGCCGTGTGATATTGAACCCGCCCCCGGTTGGCCTGCTGGCCGGAAATCCCATTCCGGGAACACTCAGTTCCAAAATCGGGAGCCGTAACGGCAGGGCTGGCAGCGTCACACGCCTCAATCTCCTTAAAATCGCGCGTGCGCGTAAATCCCAACCACGCGGCACGATATTTTCATAGTGGCGCTTAGTCCTGTGTTCCAGTGACATCAGTGAGATTGCGGAGGTGAGCGGTGAGAATATTGTGGCAGGATTTGCGATACGGCGCTCGTATGCTGGTAAGAAGTAAAGGCTTCACGGCTGCGGCGCTCATCTCAATCGCTCTGGGCGTTGGCGTCAACACCACCATCTTCAGCTTCATCAACGCCGCGCTGCTGCGCCCCCTGCCCTTGCCGCAGCCCGAGCAGGTCGTGCGTTTATGGGACGGGCAGGCCACGTCATACCCGGATTACGTCGCGTACCGTAACGAAGCCGGAGCATTCGCAGGGCTCGCGGCTTACACGCAACGCGCCATGAGCCTGAGAAGCGGCGAGGATACGGAGCGCGTCTGGGGCGAGATTGTCAGTGGCAACTACTTCGACGTGCTGGGCGTGAAGCCCGTGCAGGGGCGCGCATTCCTTCCCGAAGAGGACAGCGTTCCGGCTACGCATCCGGTCGTAATCATCAGTGGCAGCCTGTGGAAGCGGCGCTTCAACTCCGACCCGGCTCTGGTAGGCAGGACGATTCTCGTCAACAACCAATCATTCACAGTCGTAGGCATTACTGCGGAGGATTTCGCGGGCGCTAACCTTCTCACGCCGCCAGACCTCTGGGTGCCTATGATGAGTGAGCCGCTAGTCCAGCCGGGCTCCGTCTCGCTCACCTCGCCTGACGACGGCTGGCTCAGTCTCATAGGACGACTCAAGCCCGGCGCGACTCTCGCACAGGCGCGTGCCGAAACCTCTGTGATAGCGGCAAGACTTCATCAGGAGCGGAAGGCGCGCATGTCAGGGCCGGAAGAACAGGGCGGTCGCCAGCTAGCGGTCGAGCCCGCGCGCGGGCTGATGGTTTCGCCTGAAGGGCGCACGCCGACCCTTATAGTCGTCGCGCTGCTGCTGACGGTAGTGACGCTGGTGCTGCTCGTAGCCTGTGCCAACGTCGCCAACATGCTGCTGGCCCGCGCTGCCTCGCGGCGCAAAGAGATAGCCGTCAGGCTGACTCTGGGCGCGAGTCGCTGGCGCGTTGTGCGGCAGCTCCTGACGGAGAGCCTGCTGCTGGCGCTCGTGGGAGGCGGGGCCGGTCTGCTGCTCTCGCTCTGGAGCGCGGAACTGTTGCAGAGCCTGCTGCCGCAATCGCCGGACGGAATCCGCGCGCCTCTGGACACCAGCCCGGACGTGCGAGTCCTCTTTTACACGCTGCTGCTCTCTACGCTGACGGGAATAATTTTCGGACTCGCGCCCGCCCTGCAAGCTTCAAAGCCCGACCTCGTGTCGGCGCTCAAGGACGAGGCCCTTGGGTTCTCATGGCGGCGCTTGAGCCTGCGCAGCGCACTTGTCGTAGGACAGGTGACCGTCTCGCTCCTTCTGCTCGTTGCCGCCGGACTCTTCCTGAGAAATCTACAGAACACTCAGAACGCCAATCCGGGCTTTCAAATCGAGAACGGCATCATCATGACCTACGACCTCGGTCTGGCAAACTATGACGCCGCTCGCGGCAAGCTCTTTCACGAAGAGCTTTTGTCGCGCATACGCGCTCTGCCCGGCGTGCGCTCGGCTTCCCTTGCGGAGTTCGTGCCGCTCGGTGACGGCGGCAATAAATCCCCGCTCTACATAGAAGGCGAAGCGACCGTGCTGGAGCGGCTGGACGAAGACTCCATGCTGTCGCACATGACCGTCGCCACCGACTACTTCAAAACGATGGGCATAGCTCTCTTGGGCGGGCGCGACTTTGCGGCGAGCGACACCGCCGCAAACCCGCGCGTAGTCGTAATCAACGAGACTCTTGCGAGGCGGCTCGCGCCGGACGGAAACGCCATCGGCAAACGCATACGCACGGACTCTCGGGGAGAATATCTGGAAGTCATAGGTGTGACCAGAGACATCAAGTATAACAACCTTGCGGAGAAGACGCCGTACTTCGTTTATCGCCCGCTCACACAGCAGTACCGCCCGCGTATGACGCTGCACGTGCGCAGCGCGGACAACCCTGAAGCGATGATGAGCCAATTGCGCGCAGAGATGCGCACCCTTGACCCTAACCTGCCTGTGACGGGGGTAATGACGCTGGCCGAGCACATGCGAGGGCCGCTTGCTCCGGCGCGGCTGTTGGCGTGGCTGTCCAGCGCGTTCGGTGTGCTGGCGCTGGTGCTGGCCGCGACGGGCCTGTACGGTGTGATGGCTTATCTGGTGAGCGGCCGCACGCGCGAGTTCGGCATTCGACTGGCGCTGGGCGCAAGCGGCAGGGATTTGCTGCGCCTCGTATTAACCGAAGGCATCACGCTCGTCGGCGCAGGCATGTTATTAGGGCTGGTCGCATCGGCGGCGCTGACGCGCGTGCTACAGAGCGTGCTCTACAACGTGTCTGCGACCGACCCCCTGACCTTCGCGGGCGTGGCGCTGCTTCTGGCCGCGGTGACTCTCGTAGCCTGTTACATCCCGGCTCGAAGGGCTATGAAGATTGACCCCATGACCGCGCTCAGGCACGAATGAAGCGAACAGTCAAAAAGCTCCCCCCGCGCGCGTCATCGTGCCAGAAGCGCTATCAATTTTTCGTGGTAAGTGCGGCTTGAGTTCAACTCCTTCCCGTTCTTTAGGACGATTACGTGGTCGCCGTTAAAAAGCGGGTGGAGAGATTTGATGCTGTCCAGATTGACGATTGCGGAGCGGTGAATACGAACGAATTTTTCCGGGTCGAGCCGGGCTTCGAGTCTGGACAACTGCTCGCGTATGAGGTGCGTTTCTTCGCCCGCGTGCAGCTCAAGATAATGCCCTGCCGAGCTTATCCAATCTATCTCTTCCATTAAAACCAGTGTCGTGCCGCGAGCAGATTTCACAGGGATGCGCTTCATGTACTTCGGCTCGTTCCTGACCTCTTTCAACAATCGCCGCAGTTTCTCTTCCATCTGCATGGCCGGGATTGGCCGTAGGATTTCGCGCTTGGCTCGCTCCACGGCCTTTTTCAGACGGGCTTCGTCAAAAGGCTTGAGAAGATAGTCCACGGCATTTATCTCGAACGCTCTGATGGCGAACTCGTCGTAAGCCGTCACGAAAATCACCGCAGGCATCTCTTCGACTCCGATTGCTTCCACGACTTCAAAGCCGCCGATTTTCGGCATCTGTATATCCAGAAAGACCAGCTCGGGCTTGAGGCTTGCGATGGCTTTGATGGCTTCGCGCCCGTTGGCGCACTCCGCGACTATCTCAAGCTCCGCATCGTCCAGCAGAATCTTTATGCGCTCGCGCGCCAAATCCACGTCGTCAACAATAATCGTTCGGATGCTCATCAGTGAGTTACAACCTGCTCCTGAAAAGGAAGCTCAATCCTGACGACGGTTCCCTCGCCGGGTAAAGCCTCAATCTCGAACCGGTGCGCCGCGCCGTAAAGATTTTTCAAGCGCGCGCGCGTGTTCGTGAGCCCTACGCCTGAGTGATTCCGTACCTTCTGCGATGCGTGTCCGACGCCGCTATCACGCACCTGCAATACGAGCCGCTCGTTTCGCAGCCCGGCGGCGATTTCGATTCGCCCTCCCTGTTCGAGCGGAGCGATTCCATGACGGATAGAGTTTTCCACGAGCGGCTGCAAAATCAAATTAGGAACCATGGCCGAGAGCGTTTCCGGCTCTATCGTCAACTGCACCTCCAGACGATTTCCCATCAGCGTCTGGTGAATCTGCAAAAAGGTCTTCAGAAACTCAAGCTCTTCCGCGAGCGAAATCTCCTGCGCCTTGTCTTTCCTGAGCGCGATTCTGAACAGGTCACCGAGTTGAGTAATCATCCTATCGGCTTCTTTAGGCGAGCGATAGATTAGCGCGGAAAGAGCATTCAGCGTGTTGAAGAAAAAGTGCGGGTGAAGCTGCATCTTCAGCACCTGCAATTCCGCCTGTTGTAGCCTGAAGGCACGCTCTTGCGACTCCCGAAAATAGAGAAACGCCTGCTGAATGGCTATCACGGTCGCGTAGCGAACAATCGCGGCGGTAACAAAATTGAACATCAAGCTTAGATTAGCAATGCTCTGGCCGGCGGCTTGAGCCGTGAGAAGGCCGAGCAGTCCCAATCCCGCGTGATAGCCGTAATGCTGGATTACTCCAAAGAGAAAACCGAAAACAAGATGCAGAAACAGGTTGCGCCACAAGTGCAAGCGAGTGACGGGCAGCCGTAACCCCAGCCATAAAATGAGCGGCGTGATAAAGGCCCAGAGATAGACGCCCCACGCGAGCCTAGCGACCGGAATCCACCACGCGAGCGGATTCTGATTGTTAGCGTTATAAAGATAGACCTGCGGAATCTGAATGATAAAAAGGGCCGTGTGCGCTAGTAAAATTATGAGCCCGACGCGCCACAGCTTCCGATTTGTATAGCTTATCTTCACGTTTATATCTGCTGATTCATCCCCCCCGAACGCTTCAATTTGCCCAGCCGACGCCGTCAGGCTTTTTGCCGGTCTGAAAAGCAGCGAGCTGCTTTCCTGCGACAATATCCACGACGCTCACCGAGTTGTCATCCGGGTTAGTCAGAAAGGCGCGACGGTTATCGCCGGAGAGTGTGAGAACTTTCGGGCTTGAGCCCAGCCCGGTTTCGCTAATCAAGCGGCGGGTCTTGACGTCAAAGACCGCGACCTTTTTCGTCAAGGCCACGACAATCCTTCTACCGTCGGAGGTCAGCCTGATTCTCCCCGTCTCGGCTTCGGATGTTTTAACCCTTGCGATTACTTCATCGGTAGCGGTGTCTATCACGGCCAAGTCGCCGCCGCTCACCCAGACCTGTTTCCCGTCCGGGGTAACATCTATTCCATAGACCGGGAATTCAAACGGAATGATTTTCACCTTGCCCGTGACGCGGTCTATTACACTGACGCTCTTTCCTTCCATATTCGGAGTATAAATCTTCCGCTCGTCGGGCGTGATTTCTACAAACCATGAGCCCTGCTGCTCTGTTCTATATGTCTTGAGCACCTTTCCCGTCTCGGAATCCAGTTCGAGAATCGCCTGCGCGCCCGCACAGGCGGCCCAGAGTCGCCTGCCGTCCCGGCTGACACGAATGTCATGCGCCGAATAAGGGCTCAAATCGAAATTTGCTTTGACCCTTCGATTCTTAATGTCAATGGCGGTGATTGTCTTTCCGGCGGCAATGTAGGCGCGGCGTTTATCGGGCGACACTCTTACCTCGTGCGGCTCCTTGCCCGTCTCAAGCGTAGCCAGAGTCTTATAAGTTAGGCTGTCTACCAGCACGACTTTCGATTCTCCCATGTATGCTATTACAAGCACGCCCGCCTTGGCCGGCAGCGCAGTTGAGAGAAAGATAAACAGGCTAAAAAAAGCCGTCATGTACAATTTAAGATGAAACCGCTTTTTCATAGGCTCTCCCGTCTCCTAGTGTCGCTCAGCTTCAGATTCACCTTTTCGAGGCATCGGCTACCGCCTGACGAAAATCCTTCCACGCGACCGCGCCGGAGTGAACCGCTACGAGCGTTTCGACATCAAGCTTTAGCTCTTCAACCTTTTTCACTAATTCGTAATTAATCTCGATTATCGGAGGAATCCCGCCCACATCCAGAGGCGAGAACATGTCACCCTGAAACAGGATTCTCTCTTTCGGGAAATAGAACATCACCATATCGTTGACATGGGACGTAGGCCCTATGCTGTAAAGCTCTACTGTGCGCTTGCCGTCTGTAAACGTGCGCTTGTTCTCGAATGTTTCAACCAAGGGCGAGCGCGGGCTCAGGGCAAGCGTGTCGGGCTTGAGAGTAAATTTCGATTTCGCCATCTGTTCTATGAAAGCACGGTTGCCGGGCGGCACGACGAAGGTCGCGCCCTCCGCTATGTATTCGCGCAGCCCGCCCGTGTGGTCGAAGTGGAAATGCGAGAAGCTGATATACCTTATAGGCTTGTCGGGGACGGCCTGCTTGATGAGCTTAATAATCGCTTTCGAGACATTTGAATCGGTCGGCGCTTCCAGAACCATCACGTAGTCATCGAATTCAACGAACATGACGCGGTAGAGCTGCCCGACTCTCTCAATCAGGTAAACACCGTCGCCAACTTTCCGCATCACTTCCGCGCCGGCGGTCGTTTGCGACGGGGCCGCTTCGACAAAACCCGCCGGAACTTCCAGCAGTTTTTCACCGTCCGCAAAGTCCAGCTTGACTTCAGCGTATTCGTTTTCGCTGGTGATGAATTGATTGACGAATGCGAGTCGTCTGCGAGGGATTCTGACATCGCCGGTTCTTTGATAATCGGAGAAAATGTTTCCGGACGTGCTGTCTCCGAGGAGCGGGTGGCTCTCCAGTTGTTCCGTGCGCGCTAACAGATTCGTTCGCGCGTCGAAATAGAGGCTCAGCTGCGCTCCCGTCTCTGCGGCGAAGCTCAGGACGCGGAATCTACGCCCGTCAATTTCCGCCTCTCCCAAAGAGCGCAGAGTCTCGCTACGCTGCGCTACATAAAGCAGAAGCAGGTGCGGGACTTCCGAAATCAGACCTATCTTGAATTGAGCTTTCGCCCGCTCGTCCAGATTACGCACTTCCGGCCCGCGCCGGTTTTTCAAAACATCAATGCTAAATGAACGTTTCGGGGCAATGACGAAACGAAAGTTGAATTTATAACCGCCTGAAGAATTCGATTGCCCCTCGCTCACGTAACGGCCGCCCGAATAATCAATTGATGTTCGGACTCCGACTCGCTCGAAATCAGCAGGCGGCGCGGTGAAAGCCGCATTCTGTCCGAGCGGGTGATTGACCGCCTTATAATTAATCGTAATTTTATCGGCGCGGCGAATGTTCTCCATCCCGCCCAGAGCGTTGATTGCGCCGTCAAGAATCTGCATGGCTCGCAGGTGCGACTGCCACGTAGGGCCGGGCCTTTCCTGAGCCGGGCTCAATGATAAGAGGATTAATAATTGCAGTACGCTTAGGCCGATAAGGCTGACTTTTTTCATCTCGGAGCTCGATTCTCTTGATTAAACTTGTTCTCTGTAAACAGAGGCTTGACCGTGTAGATTTGAAAAGAGCTTCCACGGAAAGCCTTTCCAACTCTTCCCGCAGAGTAGAAACTGAATACTCCTAGATGAGAATAAAAATGTCCTGAGACGTTTGATAACAGTAACGAGGCGTGCGGATTCAGGCGCGGAGAACGTCTGGCGAGATTTATTCTGTGCCGTAAATAGCTGCAAAAGTGATTTTCTGTTATCGTCTCAACATCGCTTTCCCCAAATTTGTAAAGAAGGAAAATTCATTAGTTGAACATCAAAATTCATACGCGTGTCGCTTTAATCTTCCTGTTGTTGACGCTAGCCTTCGGACTCGCTGCCAGCCGGACGAACGCGCAGGAATCCGCAAGCACTCAATTCAGAGGCAGCGTTGCACAGGCCAAGTTTGAAATGACACTGACGCGCGAAGGCAACAATTTGAGCGGCAGTTATTTTTACGCTAAATCCGGCAGCGCAAACAAACTCTCTTTGCGCGGTGAGATAGACGCGAGCGGGAACTTTACCATGCGGGAGCTTGATGCCTCCGGTAAGCCAACGGGTGAGTTCAAAGGCATCTGGAAAAACGACCAGAATCAATCCGGCGCTTCGCTCGAAGGAGAATGGAAGAAACCGGGCGCGAAAGAAGGTCAGAGCTTCTTTGCTTACGAGCAGATGCTCTCTTTTACTAACGGAACGCAAGTCATCAACAGACATATCAACGAATCCGTTAAAGCGAAGCGGCTTGACCTCTCGGCCGAGTACCCGGAATTAACGGGCGGCGCGAACGCCGCAGGGTTTAATCAGCTAGTCAAATCCCGCGTCACTAAAGAGCTGGCCGAGTTCAGGAGACAGATGGTGAGTTTAAGCGCAGAGGATTTGAAGATGCTTCCGCAGGGCGTGAACAATTACATGGACATTGGCTACAACATAGAATATGCCGACAACGACCTGATTAGCGTCAGTTTTCTGCAAGGCAATTTCACGGGCGGCGTACACCCGAACTACAACTACTTCACGATTACCTACGACCTGAAAAACGGCAGAGAGGTTAAGCTCTCGGAGCTTTTCAAGCCGGGCGCAAAGTATCTGGAAGCGGTGTCGGCTTACGCGATTAATGACCTGCAGAGCCGCAAGATGCCTGACAGCGACGAGAACATGGGGCTGGCGCAGGACTTATTCGCAGAAGGCGCTACGGCTAAAGCGGAGAACTATCAGAATTGGAACATAACGAGAAAGGGATTGATGTTTACCTTCGACCCTTATCAAGTGGGGCCTTATGCCTACGGCTCGCAAACCGTCATAGTGCCTTACGCCAAACTCAAAGAGATAGCCAACGCTAGCGGGGCTATGATGAAAATAATGAAGTAAGCTGCGCATAGCAGGGAATCGCATTAAGCAAGAGGCTCAGGATAGAACTTCTTCTATCCTGAGCCTCTTGTCTTGGTCTAGTTGAATGAGCTGTCAGACGCCAGCCGTTATTTGCGAAACTTCCCTATGTACTCCTTCGCTTTCGTCTCGGCCTGAGCCAACTGCGCATTCGTTAGATTCCGGCGTGTAGCCGACAGAAACTTCTTCGCCATTTCAAGAATCTTTCGGGAAATATCCGGTTCGATATTCATCCCTATATCCTGCTCGGCATTATATCTACCCGCCTCCGCCCACGCGTAAGCCTCTATATAATCTCGTCTAAGGTATTTCCCGTCCGCGTAAGCCTCGCCCAGATGAACCTGCGACTCCGCGAGCCCCTTCTCCGCAGCCACCCGCCAAAGGCGCACGCCTTCCGCATAGTCCTGCTTCACCCCATAGCCGTTATAGGTAAGATAACCCAGATTATTAAATGCTGCGGTAATACCTCCTTCGCCGGCCCTGCGCCACATGGCGGCGGCCTTACTATAATCGCGCGGGACAGCTTCTCCGCGATAGAACTCTACGCCCAGATTGTACTGAGCAGTCGCGTTACCCAGAGCGGCGTCAATTGCCATCTCCTGAAGACTACATCGGCTCGTGGTCGCATTCTGGGCGTAGGTAGAACCGGCGGCCAGCATTATTAAGAGTGAAAAGGCTAAATTACGCATCGCTGAAATCCTCCATGAGACAGAGAGTGTCGTCTAATGCTTGTCTTAAATAAATCAAGCGGCCTACAACACGCCTCTATTCCTCTGAGCTTTAATCTCCCGCATCCTGCGTAGCTGAATTTCCAATCCGATTAGATGAGATTCCGTGTCTATCTTGTTCTCTATGCCCAGTCTCCGCCCTTCTTCAAAATCCCTTTTAGCTTCCTCTTCCTTACCCAGAAACAGCTTTGCAAGGCTCCTGTCCGCATAGGCGAGCCCCCTTCTCCCCTGATCACGTTTCTCCTTCTCAATAACGTGGGTGAAATCGTCAATTGCGCCCGCGAAGTCGTCAAGGAGAATGCGCGCCTGACCCCGCTCAAGATATGCCTGTAGCGCGTCGGGATAGAACCTGATAGCCTGATTGTAATCAGAGATGGCTGCGTCCACATTAAATCTATCTTTTCTTCTCAGCCCCCGGTTGGTAAAGGCTTCCGCCACCTGCCAGTTGTTAGCGGTGGTGCGGGGGTCAAGTTCCGTGGCTTTCTCGTAATCTGCTATGGCTTTGTCCAAAGAGCCCTGCTGTCTTCTGGCATAGCCTCGCTGTAGATACGCAACGGCCAGCGCGGGATTCAGCTCGATGGCTTTGTCATAGCTGGCTATTGCCGCTTCGACGTTACCGTTGGATAGAAGAGTTTTTCCTTTCTGGACATAAGCCATGGCAGGGTCTCTCGCCTGCCCGAACGCGTGGCTGCCGGACGCATATAAACAGAGTCCTATGATTAGTAAATAAGGATATTTTTTCTTCACAGCAGAAATCCTTTTCTTAGAAGCTCATCAGGCAGATGGAAACATGGGTGACGTCCTAATTTGTGTTAATTCAGCCCGGGGTGCCGAGCGGTAAGGACTGTGACTCCACAGGCTCGGCCTTCTCTATGGCTAGATACATCGGGCCAGCGCCTAATACTTCTACCATCCACGAGCCGAAGCCGCGCTTGTTCCATATCCTGTAATGAACCTGCTCGCCTGCCTGAACGTCGAACTCCAGCGTCTTGGGGTAAAAGGTATTGTCTATGCGCAGGCGGTGGCGGCCCGGCTCCACCTCCACGACAATGGCCTTCCCGCTTTTGAGAAGAGTTAAATCCCGGCCGTCGAGCCGCAGCTTTATGCCCCTTGCCATGTAGTCGCCTTCGTCCTTATGAGTCACCCTGAGCTGGCCTTTCGGGGCATCACTCTTTGCTTCTTCGCTCATAGCTCAGTAATGCTACACCTGTCGTAGAATTGCTATCAACTCTCGCGTGATTAGTAATTCATTGTTCATGCGAGCAGACGCGATTAGTCTCAACATGAAAGAGGCTCAGGATAGAACTTCTTCTATCCTGAGCCTCCCGGTTAAGCATCAAGACCGGGCTGGCGGTCTGTGATGACGGTCGTCTTACGGAAGCTGCGTGCACTCGTTAATCTTGACGCCGCCGAAAATGCAGTTGAAGCGGAAGCCATATTCATGGCTGGTTATGAACCCGTTTACCATGAACCGATAGTTATGGTAGTTCGGGGAGCTTGTGTCTGTTAGGTGGTAGACCCAGTTGTTATACCCGCCTATGTCCGGGTCGCGCCTCAGATAGCCGAAATACTGCATAGTGATGTAGCCCCTGTCATAGAAGGCCGTTCCCGGCGAGACTATTTCGGGCGACATGATGAAGTCTTCTACGGTGTGCGCCGGGTCACGAGCGCCGGTTTGCAGATTGTAGAGGAGACTGTAGTAGCTGCCCTGCATAGGGATGTTCGCCACCTGAAAGAGCTTGTTGACGAAACCCGTCGGGTCTGTCGCAGCATTCATAGTCGTTGTCAGGTACTGACCGTACAGGCTCCTGAACGCGGGCCGGTTCATGAAGTCCAGCAGCAGCGCGTCCTTCGCTAGCCTCTGCTCCTGTACGGGCAGGTAGCCGTTCAGTCTGGCAGTGTCCGCGATGAACTCCCTGTATGATGGACGTTGTGACTCATCAGCATTGTTTGAGCGTTTTCCCAGAACGGCATCGTTCAAGAGATAGACGTAGAGGCCGCGCTCCCTGAACTCATCCGACTCGAAGAACCTCTTGGAGGTGTCCGTGCGGTCGCAAATATCTCCCGGAGGACAGTTGTTCATTCTATTCATCCAGAAGCTCAACCCGCCGGAGTCGGCAACCCTGCCCAGAAAATCAATGTACTGCTGGCGTATAAAGAATTCCTGCTCGTTTATCGGATTGACGCTGGACACCTGCGCGTCGTTATTAAGGATGCTGACGGCGGCGGTGCCGAAAAAGTAGATAGTCGCTCCCTGCGGGTTACGCAGAGTGATGTTGAAGGATTCCGTAGGCTCTACGTAAGCATCGTTGATGAGCGGAATCTGAATGGTTTTAACCGTCTCCCCGGCGGCAAAGCGCAGGGTTCCCGCCGCAGTCGCGTAGTCGCATTTCTCCGACGCGTTGCCGCTCGTGTTGGTCTGGCACGTCTGCGTTGCCGCATCGGAAGTCAGGTAATCAACTGTTGATGCGCCCGAGACATTGCCGTCTCGAACGACCGTTACAGTCGCAACTCCGGACGCGTCCCCTTCATTGACGCTGTAATAGTTTGTCGAGAATCCTATACGGGTCGGCGCAGGGGCCGTGCCCGTTGTGGCTCCGGACGTGGCCGAGTTCACAGCATCTATATCTGCGCCCACGTCTTTGCCGTCCGTGCCCGCGTGGTATCCGGGGCTGCTTGAGACTAGATGATAGTCAGGCGGCGAGCCGAACGGGTTGACGAACTGTGAGTAGAAGCTGGATGCCGGAGGATAGAAGTTATCCGGATGCTGCTGGTAAAGGCTTGCGGGCGCACCGGCGATTAAGTTGCGAAGGAAAATCGCGCCGGGGAAGTAATAGTTCAAAGTCGAGTCGCCCGACCCCTTGTCGTCGCCCTTCACGCCGTAGTCGTTGTGGGGCGCTATGTTGTTGGTGAAGACGAAGCGTTTGCTTGCGCCTCCGCTCACCTGTATGAGGCTGTAGGACTGAAAGATTGTGTTGTGATTCACCGTCAGGTCGGTGACGCCGGTCGAGCTGCCGGAGATTGCTAAGAACCAACCGTTGCCTCCCCAGTTGAAATGGTTAATGTCTTCGAAGATGTTGTTGGAAATGTTGATGCGCCTCTCGGGCTGGCTGGGGTAGGTGTAATCGCTGCCGAGCATCTGGATACCGCTCCCCGCATGACGCACTATGTTGTTAGTAAACTGCACATCCTGAACGACGCTCCACGGGGCGGTGTTCTCCTGATTGCGGACGGTGAAAAGAATCGCGTAGCCGTCCTGAGCATCCGCCCAGCTATACTCGAAGATGTTGCCGTCTATGACGACGCGCTGGGCGTTCTTCAATTCGAGCAGGTTCTTCACAGACCAGTGAGGGTTACTGCTTGTACGCCAAGCTGGCGGCTTGTAGAAGTAGTTATGCCGAATCTCGATGTCGGACGGGACAAGGTTAGGGATGGCCGGGTCTTCCCCGCCGAACATCAGGTTTTCGCCCGCGCCTTCAAGGTAATTGTTGATAATCCTGAAGGGGCCGGGGCCGTTCATTCCGGCCATGGCCTGAGAGTCCTGACCGGGCAGCTTGAAGCCCGCGACGTGGGAGTTAAGAACCTCTACGTGTGCGCCGTTGAGGTAGACGCCGCGCTTAAGGGCCTGTGTGGGGTGAGCGTAGATGTAGCAGCGATCCAGCGTCAGGTGATGCGGCACCTCTGCCAGCGTGTCCTGCGCGGCTCCCCTGTTACCAAGGCTGATAATCGTGTCTACGATTGAGCTGGCGTTTTCGGGCGAGAACTCTATGCCTATGAAGCGGTAGTGGTGCGCGCCCGCAGCCGTGTAGATGGCGGAGCTGTTGTCGCCGGGCGGGACAATCTTCGGCAGCGCCCACGCGTAGCCCGGTGTGATGCGCTGTCCCGGCCCCGGCAGGTATTGTGCGTAGTTTGTGGTGATTGTAATCCAGTCGGCGTCGGTGTTAGTGCCGTACTTGAAAGGCAGGGTGAAGGCACCTTTGTAAATCGCGCCTGCGGTCAGCACGATAGTATCTCCGGGTTGGGCGCTGTTTAGGGCTGCCTGAAAGTCGCCTCCCGCCTGGACATAGATTGTCCCCGCCTGAACCGCCTTCGAGCTTGCTGCGGCGATGAATATGGCAATAAGAGCGAGCGAGAAGAAGACGGACTTTACTCGTCTTGAGTAAAGCCCAAGCGGGCTGCTGTTGTGAACATACGAGTTTAGCATCTGAGCCTCCTTTTGAGGGTGTGGGTTAACTCTCTATTTTCAGGTTGTCTGCGTTGTCAGGAGTCACAAGGGGCTTGGGGGAGCGCTCACTATCCCACATCCGAAAAAACTCAATCTTGTTCTTTTTCGCTGCGAAAAAACCACGGTCGCTGACAAGCGATTGCTCTATAATTCCGCTCACGCCCCAGCAGGACTGTGAGCGCAGTGGGCCGTGCCCACGCTCTACCTTTATTCATGCCAAATATGGCGGACGCACCTGAAGACCCTGACATCGAGTCGGCTGCCCGGTGGGCCTTCCAACTCAGCTACTTTCTGCTGGCCGACAGCAGGGACGCGCGCAACGTCCTCTATCAAGCAGCCGCAAGGCTGTACGTCACGGCGCTCGCACAGAAGAGGCGACAGGCAAAGCGCCCAAAAAGAGAGGTACACAAAAAGCTTAGCCTCACGCCCCGTCCGCTCCTTCAATACCTCATATACCTGTGCGCGGAGCCCTACGAGTACATGCAGGAACAGGAGCACCTGAACGGGGCCGGGGCGCTGACGGTCGAGGACATGATTGTCCGCTACATCAAGCACCTGATACTGCTCTACATGGAGCACAACTCCTTCTACGCCACGGTGGGTCAGGCTTGCGTCCTGTCAGACTTAAGCACCAGCCAGGCCGTGCTGCTCTACGAGGTGCTGGTTCAGGGCTCGCCTGCACATCTGGAGACGAAGGGCGACTACAGCGTGCGGGATGCGAAGCGGGAGATTAGGCGGCAGCTTGCGGGCAGGTTCGAGCGGCTCCTGACTACCTGCGACGGGGCGCGAAGGGAGCAGCAGTTCGTGGCTATGAACGACGCCGGGAAACATTTCCGGCTCGTCAAGCGATGCTTGCACCGCCTTCAACCTGTGCAGGAAACAGGCGACGCGTCGGGCTTCTGGCATCTACCCGCCGGGGTTGACCTGTCCGCATATAGCCTTGCGGAGTTGCAATATGATGAGACGAACAGAGACGCGGCGGCGGAGCAGGCCGCCGAGCTGCGGCGCATGCACACCGTCACGCATCCTTGCTGCTGGTCACGGCTGCTGCGAGCTTCGCACCTTACTTATTCGAGGCGGCGCATGGTGCTGCCGGAGTTCACATTGAAGAGCGATGAGAAGACGGGCCGGAGGCCCCCGGACGAGCGCCACAGCACACCGACGCTGACCGCAGCCGAGCTTGAAGGCTTAACGAAGATGCTCAAAAGCGAGGCGCGACGGCGTAAGGGTCTTTTCGCTTCCCGCCTGTCCGTGAAAGTTGACGGCTCGCAGCGCGGCTCTTGGGCCGTTGACCGGGACGACTTGTTGAGAATCAACGTGGAGGCCGGGGCGCGTGTTCTTGAGATACGCGCGCGGGATGAAGAAGGCGAGCTTCTGCTGGCCCAGCACCTGTTGCAACTCGGTCGCGCCTCGCATGGCTATGGAGCCGGGCCGTCCCGCGTCACGCTCGAAGGTGGGCAGGAGTTTACCTTCACCGCTTCACCGGACTCTTCTGAAAGCGTCGCCGGATTCGTCGTGACGATACGCTTCCGCGAGACGAAGCCGCACAGGGCCGCCGCGCGTTATCTGGCCCGCAGCTACGGGCGTGTCGCCGGGATGCTCTTCGGAAGCTGGCCGCAGGCGGGAAAGCCGAAGACGGTTGTGACGGTCTGCGTCGCCCTGCTCGCAATACTATTGGCGGGCTGGTGGGTTGCGTGGACGCTGCGGCGAAATCTACAGCAGCCGTCAGTAGCACTGAACGGCAAAGACCTTTCCCCTGCCCCCGCCGCGCCGCAGCCGGAGCAGCAGGTCGAGTCGAGTGACGGCAGAGGCGGTAACACGCGGGGCGATGAAGCGCGGCGCTCGTCGCCCGTGCAAACAGCTTCGACCGTCAACCGTGCGTCAACGAAAGCCAATCGGGACGGGGTCGCAAGCCGTACGACGCCACCCGGATTCGCGCTCGAACTCAGGGACGGCGAGAGACGCGTGAGCATGGATGGTCAAGGCAGAACCGTTGGGCTGGAAGGCTTACCCGCGAAGTGGCGCAGGGCGGTCGAGGCTGCGCTGCTGGCGCGGCGTGTCAACAGGCCCGCCGAGCTTGAAGGCTTAAGCACTCAGCCGGAAATACTTTTGGGGAGCCCCGGCGAAGCCGGCAGGCTTGACCTCATCGGCCCGCTCGGAACAGTAGTCGAGAGCGAGCATCCATCATTCCGATGGCGAGCCTTAAACGGCGAGTGGAGCTACGTCGTTACCGTGTTCGACAGCAACTACAATCGGGTGGCTCAAAGCGACAGGCTCTCTACGAGCGCATGGAGCCCGAGCCGGCCGCTCCAACGCGGCGCTACTTATGTGTGGAAAGTGACTGCCCTGCGTGACGGGGAAGAGATAGTCGCGCCCGTGCCGCCCGCGCCGGAGGCCAGATTCAGAGTGTTGCAACAGTCAACGGCCGACGAGCTGGCGCGTGCGCGAAGGTTATATCCGGGGTCGCATCTGATGCTTGGCGTGCTGTACGCGCGGGCCGGTATGGCGGACGAGGCCGAGCGAGAGTTTCAAGCACTGGTTGAATCCAACCCGAACTCTACGGTAGCGCGCAGCCTGCTGCTGAGCGTGCGCCAATGGCGGCGCTCCCGTTAATGCCCTGACGGCCGCTACAGGGGGCGCGCGCCGTCGCCTATCATGATGAATCCGGCCCAGTAGAAAGGATGCGCATAACGGCTGTTCTTCAACACGCTCAGGCTCGCGCGCCTGAGCGCTTCCGCCTTCGACGGCTTGGCTCCGCGCGGAGCGGTCGAGGATAAGAGATTACGATGGAACTCGACCATAAGCTGCGTGGTGCTGGAAGACTCTACACTCCACTGGCTGGCAACGGTCGTAGGGCTCCCGGCTACGAACAGAGCCCAGCTCATGCCAAGCACGCCTTCACCTGCGCCCAGATGTCCCCTCGCGGTCTGACATGCCGAAAGCACTACCACGTCCGCCTTGAGGTCTAATCTCATAACCTCCCAAGCGTGCAGAAGCCCGTCCTCGCCTGCGTCGGCATTGGCGAGCGACAGCACCAGATGCGAGTACATGGGATTGAGGTCATCTAGGATGCCGTGCGTAGCGAAATGCAGCACGCGGTAATCGTCCATCTCCGCTTTCGCCCGCGCTTCAAGTGCGTCCGTGCCCACGTACACCCTGCTGTTCGCGGGCTTATAAATCTCCCTCAGCGTTTTGACCTCTCGCTCAGCTTCGGGAAGCGGGTCTAATCTCTCGTCTCTCATGACGGAGCTGATGCGCGTGACCGCATCCTGACTGATGGCCGGATTGCCGAAGGCCAATAACGTGGGCGCGGGGCGCGACTTAGCGGCGGCGGCTCCCTTGCCCGACATCTTCTGTATGCCGTAAAGCACGCCGAGCGACGGCGCGTAGAAGAGGGCGTGGTCTTCTATCAAGTGCCTGTTCTCTGTCGGCTGCAAAGCCTGAAAAGGCAGCTCCCACAGGACTCCGTCCGGGATGATGCCCAGCAGGGACTTGCCGCGCAGTTGCATGGCCGCAGGTTTAAGAAGCAGGTCATAGAGAGCGCGAGCCGCTTCTCTGAACTCGGGGTCGCGCTCGGCCAGCCTTCGGCGGAAGTCTTTGACACGCGCGGCCAGCTCCTTGCCGTTGATGGCGAGCCGGTAGGTTTTCAATTCAACCCTGCTGTCTCCCTTCGCGCTTCTGGTCAGGGCGAACAGGTAGGACTTTTCATCGCTGACCACGAATTCAAGAAAAGCCGTCGCACTATCGGGCAGTAGCTCGCCTATACGCTCCGGCGTCAGGGCCGGAGCCTCGCCGCGTTGCAGCTTTAACTCGGGATGCGCGGCATACAGGCTCGTCTCGAAGGCTTCATACTCAAGCCTTGCTTTCTGTAGCTGCCCATTGAGAGAGGCGAGCCGCGACGAGTCCGGCTGCTGCCGTGTCTTCTCCCGGTAGATGTCTCTATTCAGAGAAACAATCCGAGTTTGAAGCGCCCGTTCCCTCTCCTGCTCCGCGACCGTCATAGCCTTCATGATGTCTACCCTGCCACCGCTCAGCACGTCCGAAAGCACACGGCTCTTGGCCCGGTCGCCGTAAGCGAGCGCCTCGTAGTCGTTGCCCTGCGAGAGAGAAAGCTCGACCATGGCGTAGTAAGGCGCGACTTTATTCTCGAAGAACCGCTCCCTCTGTTGTTCTCCGCCGGCCACAAGCTCCCGCATCCTGTCTATGGTCGTGAGCGAATCGGACAAAGACCTGCGCGCGAGGTCTGGTCTATTGAGCGCAAGGTGCGCCTGACCCGCGACGTTGTAGGCCCACCAGAGCGGCGACGGCAGGTCGGACTGTCGCGCCAGCGCAATGGCCCGCTCCGCGTGCTCCAAAGCCTTGCGGTACTCGCCCATGCGCAGGTAAACATACCCGACCGCTCCCCACGCGTTGCTGACCAGCACCTTGTTCCCTATGGCTTCGGCCAGCGTCAGGCCGCGCCGGTAATACTCCAGCGCCTTCTGGTAGTCGCCCTGTGCCACGTACACGTCGCCAATCATGTTCAGCGAGCCCGCTATGACCTCTTTGTCGCCTACTTCCTCGGCCAGCTTCAGCGCCTTCTGCTGGTATTCGAGCGCGAGGTTGTAGTCCTTGCCCTCCTTGAAATATACCAGCCCTATGTTGCCCAGAAGCCTCGGCACCTCGTACCGCAGCCCCAGCTCCTCGTGCAGGGCGAGGCTGCGCCTGTAGAATTCCAGCGCCTGCTGATAGCTGCCCTGTGCCGAATAGACAACTCCTATACTCGCCAGAATCATTGAGACCGCTTCCTTGTTCTTCAACTCTTCGGCCAGCTTGAGACTCTTCTGGTAATACTCCAGCTCGCGCATTCGGTCGCCGCGCGAGCCGTAGACATTCCCCAGATTGTTCAGCGCCCCAAGCTCATACAGTTGGTTTTTTGTCTCTCTGGCTATGTTCAGAGTTCTCTGGTAATACTCTTCCGCGCGCGCGCCGTCGCCCATCACGTCATACACGTTTCCTAGATTCATTAACGCGCTCGCCAGATATAGCTTGTCCTCCAGAGCTTCGGCCAGCGCGAGGCCCTTCTGTAGGAAAGAAAGCGCCTGTGTATAGTCCCCGCTTGCCACGTAGATGCTGCCTGTAAGAATCAACGCGCTGACGACGCCCGGACGGTTGCCCATCTGCTCTGCGATTTTCAAAGTGAGCCCGGCGGTGTCCAGAGCCTTAACGAATTCGCCACGGTTGTACAGAGTCCTTCCACGCCCTATAAGCTCTCTAAGCAGCCCGACAGTTAGAGCCTCCTTCCTCTCCTGTAAGAGCGCACTGCGCGCCTCTTCTGTCCGCGCTTCCGTAAGGTCTGCGGCCAGTTCCTCTTCGCCGGAGATGTAGCGCCAGACCTTCCACTCTCCTTTCTCCTTAACGAAGTACAGGGTGCGGCTCATCTTCCCGAAGCCGGGCGCGTCCTTCCCGGTCTTCGCTTCCACGGCGCCGATGTCTATGAGGACTCGCGCCAGAGCCTTGTCCCCTTCAACCTTCATGTTGAGAATCGTGAGACTACGGAGTTGAATCTTCTCGTTCTCTGCGAAGGTGCGCCGCATAGCTTGCTCGCTGGCGGGCAAATCAGGAGCGGCCTTGCTCCACAGCGCCATCAGCTCGCTTATCTCTTCCTTCTGATAAGCCGCAAAGAACCGCTCAAGGAGCGCGCGTAGGGCCGGTTCCTCCTGCGTCTGTGCGGCCACCGGATGAGCCGCGCAGAGGATGAGGCAGGCTATAAATCCGAACGCCCGCCTCGTAACGATAATTTGCCAGAGTCTCTTGACGTGTTCCATGATTCGCCCCTTCACGTAAGCAGCAATCTCAAATCCGCCAGCAAATCTCTAAAAGGTTCCCGTAATGCCGGACGCGACTGTGTCTGATATGAAGGGGACATGTCAAGAGAATGCTGCAAAGCAAAGAGTGGTTAGCGACACGAGCGGCTGCGAACGGTGCTTGCGGCCAATCGAGCGGCTCATCTTAATGAGCGCGGGAGTGTGACTGAAACCGGGTGAGACTGGTAAAGTTGGCGGGAAAGGATGATACCAAATTGGCTCTGACAATTCTTCATCTTATACAGGAAGGCGCGGGAGGCTTCATAGCGGAGCCCAGTGCCGGAGGCGTGGAAGCTACTATAGTGAACGCCGTCCAGTGGTTAAAACTTCTGGTGGAAACACTGGGGGCGTTGATTATAGGCTTGGGCGTAGTGACTGCCGCCATACAATTCGTACGCGCTCTAATCCCGCCGCAGGTTGAAAGCTACAACAGCATACGATTGACGCTGGCACGCTACCTTGCTCTGGCCCTTGAGTTTCAACTCGGAGCGGACATTCTCTCGACAGCCGTCGCGCCCTCTTGGAATCAGATAGGGAAGCTGGGCGCGATAGCCGTCATCCGAACAGGGCTCAACTACTTTCTCACGCGCGAGATGCAGGAGGAGCGAGGCGACACCAGACCATCCGCGCAAGATGCAGCTTCATGAGTCAGGAGCGCGAAAGCCCGGTTGCCCTTACCCGGGGTTGGAATAGCTTTGACACCGGCCCTTTATCTTCATGTAAGCCGGTCGTTAGAAGTCGTAAGCGAATAATCTGACCTCCTGACTATCGTCGGACAGTTTAATCATACTTTCAAAATTAAATCCTAATTTCTCAAGCAGCTTTACCGAATCATAATTATCCGGAGAGGTAATAGCCAAAAGACGATTTAATCCAAAAGCTCTTTTCCCGTACGCCATCACGGCTGAGGCCGATTCATAGGCGTAGCCTTTACCCCAAAATTTCTGGAGAAAGGCGAACCCTATATCTACATCTTCAAGAAAATCTCTCTTTATCAGGCCGCAGATTCCAACCGGCTCGCCTTCTTCCTTTAATTCTACGAGGTACAGGCCGAAGCCCAGCCGGGAATACATTTCCATTGGCCCATTCAAAATATAGTTGCGGGCGTCCTCTATAGTCCTGACACCTTTATTCCCGATGAATCTTATCCACGACGGCTCGTTCACAAGTTGAAGGATAAATTCTGCATCTTCGGGTGACAGGTGGCGAAGTATCAATCTGTCTGTTTCAAGAATTTTCAAAGTAGATATACCATTTCCGGGGTCTAAAGCTTGAATCAACCGGGCGCAGTATAAAGCATTCAATCTGCGCCGCAAATATGTTAATGAAGGACGTTCGAGCCGCGCTCAGGTTGAATGAGTTGTTAGACAGGGCCTCCACATTGCTCAGGCAATAAGTTTCGGGCACGGAATCGCTCGCCTGAAACAAGCAGACTAAGCTATCTTTCTGCCCTGAGCTATTTTTAACCGAAGCGCCCTCTTGACAGGAGTAGCGATGAAGCTATCTATCCGCATCGTCATTACGCTCGCAATGCTTTCCGCAGGCTACACGCTCGGCGCACGAACGGCACGCGCGCAAGGAACAGCGCAAGCGGATAAGCCTCCGCGCGCGTTCCTCAGCCGGTGCTCCGTGCCTGAGTCGGAGACAAAGGCGTGGTGCGGCAGATACGAGGTCTTCGAAAATCGTGTTTCCCAAAGAGGCCGCAAGATACCCCTCAACGTGGTAATCCTGCCCGCCTTCTCGGAGAAGCCTGCGCCGGACGCCGTCTTCTTCTTCGCGGGCGGCCCTGGACAGGGAGCCGCCAGCATAGCAGGCTATATAGGTGACGCGCTGCTGGCGAAGGTCAGGCAGGAGCGGGACATAGTCTTCGTAGACCAGAGAGGAACCGGCGAGTCCAATCCCTTAAATTGTAACCTTTATAATGACGATGACCTACAGGGCTACTTTGGCGATATGTTCCCGGTCAAGGGCGTGCGCGACTGCCGCGAGCGGCTTGAGAAGGTTGCCGACCTGACGCAGTACACGACCGCCCTCGCCATAGAAGATTTTGACGACATACGTCGTGCGCTGGGCTACGAGAAGATTAATCTCTACGGGGGCTCTTACGGTACGACCGTGTCGCTGGCTTACCTGCGGCGATACGGGGCGCACGTTCGCTCAGCCATTCTGGCAGGGGTCGCGCCTCTGGACTTTAAACTTCCTCTGCCTTTCGCTAAAGGGGCGCAGTACGCTGTAGACCACCTGATACGTGATTGCGAGGCGGAAGCGGCGTGCCGCCAGTCGTTTCCGAAACTGCGGGAGGAGTTCGAGGCGGTTCTAGACCGTATGCTGAAAGCGCCTGTGAGCGTGGAGATGATTAATCCATTCACCAAACAGCCGCAACGCATCAGCCTCAGTCGCGGCCCCTTCACGGAGAGGCTGCGGATGATGCTCTACAGCCACGATACGGCGAGGCAGATTCCGGCGCTCATACACCGCGCCTATCAAGGTGATTTCAAGGCTTTCATGCTTGCCACCCTTCCGCAGGCGCGCGCTACCTATCAATCACTGGCGTTGGGCCTGTATTTCACAGTGACCTGTGCGGAAGGCGTCCCGTTCATTACAGAGGAAGCCATCAAAAGAGAGACGGCGGGAACTTTCATAGGCGATTATCGCGTGAGGGTACACCAGAGAGCTTGTCAGGAATGGCCGCGCGCAGACCTGCCGAAACAGTTCACGAATGCGGTCAGGTCTGAAGTTCCCGTGCTCATGCTTTCGGGAGAAGTAGACCCGGCCTCTCCGCACTGGCTGGCGGCAGAGCTGACACGCCATTTTCCGAACGGTCTTCAGGTGACTATTCCTTACGGGACGCACGGCTACTTCTCTGACTGCATCAATGACTTTACTACGGAGTTTATTACCAGAGGGACTGTGAGCGGGCTAAACACCTCGTGCCTTCGCGGCGTGCGGCGACCGCCCTTCACTACAACTTTAACCGAGAGCTTATCCTTAAACCTGAGATGAACCAAATAAACCGGCGTAACTTTCTTCGTGGCGCATTAGTCACGGGCGCATTTTTAACGGCTGCTCAATCGCGCCTGCTTGCCGCGAGCCTAGCCGCCGAACGTCGTTTCGCCCCCGTCAGAGTTTCGCGTGACCGAATCATTCGTGAGGTCGTCGGCCTCAGACCTTATCGGGCGGAAGGGTTCGTTGTCAGCGCCGAGCGGACGGGCAATAAACTTCTTGTCCATAATTATGGCCACGGCGGAGGAGGAATCACGCTCTCATGGGGCACCGCATCACTGGCCGTGGATTTAGCGCGTGATTTTCTGGCTGTACAGCCCTCGCCTTCGCCGCGCCGTTTCAGACCGGCAGCGCAAAGGCGCTTCGCCGTTCTGGGCTGTGGGGTCAATGGCCTCTCGACCGCGCTTCTGCTGCAACGCCGTTTTCAGGATGGGCCGGGGACTGTGACCATCTACGCCAAAGACCTGCCGCCGGAGACGACTTCGAACATCGCCGGGGGATTCTGGTCGCCCACATCCGTCTACAACTCTCAGAAAGTGTCAACGAAGTTCACCGAACAGTTTCACTCAGCCTGCCGGATTTCCAACCGCGCCTTTCAACTGCTCGTCGGCACCGAGTACGGCGTGCGATGGATAGATACTTTTGAGTTTTACCGCAACGAGCCGTCGCCCTCGCGCGAGTTGCCCGGCGGGAACTCCCTCTACCCGCAGCAGGCGATTCATAAAGACCCGGAGCACTACTTCGGCTTCCCTTATGTGCAGCAGTACAGCACTATGCTGATAGAGCCTTCGGTCTATCTCAACGCGTTGCTGCGAGATTTCTACATCGCTGGCGGGAAGCTCACGGTCAGGCAATTCAACAGTCGTGAAGAGATAATGCGTCTGCCTGAGCAGGTAATCTTCAACTGCACCGGACTGGGAGCCCGCGCGCTGTTTGGTGATGAAAAACTCGGGCCTCTGCGCGGCCAGTTGGAAGTGCTGCTGCCGCAAGCCGAGATTGACTACTGTTACCTGCGTAACGGTTACATGTTCCCGCGACGGGACGGAATTATTCTGGGCGGCACTTTTGACCACGACGACTGGTCGCTTCAGCCCAGACCCGAACAGACGACAGAAATCCTAGCCTCGCACACCGATATAATGAAAGGACTCAAGGCGTGAATGGATTAAACAAAAAAGCGCGTCTATTGAGACGCGCTTTTTTGCTATTCTGAAACCTTCAACTCAGCGCCTTGGCGAGATTTTCCAAAGCTCTCCGTTACTCTCATCCGTGACTATGTAGAGTGAGCCGTCCGGGCCTTGACGTACATCGCGGATTCGCTGCCCCCTGTCTGCCAGCAGATGTTCCTCGCCGGTCACGCGATTATCTTTAATAACCAGCCGCACAAGTCTCTGCTCTCTTAAAGCTCCGACAAAGAGGCTGCCGCGCCAGTCGGGGAAAGCGCTGCCGGTGTAGAACTGCGCGCCCGAAGGAGCTATCACCGGATCCCAGTAATAAACCGGGTTCTCGTAGCCTTCGCGCGCGGTCACGGCACCCGGAATCGGGTCGCCCGAATATTCTTCTCCGAAAGTGACGAGCGGCCAGCCATAATTTTTACCTTTTTCTATCAGATTCAACTCGTCGCCTCCCTGCGCCCCGTGCTCTACAGTCCACAGCCGCCCCTGCTCATCGAATGCCGCCGATTGAACATTCCGATGTCCTAGAGTCCATATCTCCGGCAAAGCGTCCGATTGTTTAGCGAATGGATTATCGGGCGGCACAGAGCCGTCCGCGTTGATGCGAATGATTTTGCCCAGATGACTGTTTAAGTGTTGCGCTTGCGGGCGGGTAGTCGTTTTGTCGAATCGTTCACCGAGCGTGATGTAAAGCTTCCCGTCAGGGCCAAAAGCTAGACGCGAGCCGAAGTGCAGGCCGTTGTTGTAAGTCGGCATGGCGCGGAAAATAACGCGCACCTGTTCAAGATTTTTAAGGTCTTCGGTTAAAACCCCGCGCGCTACGCTTGTGCCGTTCCCTCCTTCGCGCTGCTCCGAAAAGCTCCAGAAGATGGTGCGGTCTTTAGCGAAATTTGGGCTTAAAGCAACGTCCAGAAGCCCTCCCTGCCCGCGCGCACTAATCGGCGGCAGACCGCCCTGTCCGCTCACTGCCGAGACGCCGCCGGAGCCTACCTGCAACAATCCGCCGATTGGCTGCCCGACTTCGCCTTTAGCCGTAACGATGCGTAGCCGTCCGGGCTTTTCGGTAATCAGAAGGTCGCCGTTCGGAAGCGGCTCGATCGCCCATGGATGGTCTAAGCCTTTCGCCAGCACCGTGACCTCAAAAGCCACGTTGGACTTGACCCCGCAGGTGCGGGTCTGTCCGGGGAAAGTCGGTCTCTGTCCCGTGGCATTTGCCGCTCTGCTTTCAAGCGGCACGCACGAGCCGGATGAAGCCTGAACGCCGGAAGCATTGGAGGTTGAACTTTTATCTACGGCATCGCGCCTGCTTTGAGCGCAAGCCACTGCGACGCTGATGAGTAAGATGGTCAGAACAAACCAAATCTGATTTTTATTCATAATTCCATCGTCCTTAAAACAAGGTCTGAATTTTTGTAGCTACAGTTTCTTTGATGCCCTTAACAAATTAGTCAAGACATAATGTTTTATTATCTACCAAACTTTCTATTATCAACACCGCATGACGGTACGGGCTAAAAAGAGTTGACTTCAAAATTGACAGGCATATAATTCGTACCATCTTTCAGTCTCCCGTGCTGGTCGCATTTCAACCATATCCTGATTGTCTCAATTACGCATCTTCAGGCCAGCAGACTTCAATCTAGCATCCGGCTGATTCAGGCTAAATAGCCGCTCAGTCGAATTTCACATCCGTTTATTGAGCAAGGGCAGATGGTATTTGCTTGAAAGCGTAACCTATTTTATCTGCCTCTGCTAGAACATCCATCGTAGATTGACGCCTTGAGTGGCGCTTCACCCTCCATCTGGTGCTATATGCCTCTACCAAAAGACGATGACGCCAATACTCCCGAACCCGTACGACCCATAGACGGAGACGACGAACCGCAACCATTGCCGCCCGGAGACGGAGACGGCGACCCGCCTCCCGGCATCGTTCGGATAAGCAATATTTCGCCAATAGCCGGCGCGATGGCTGGCGGCATTACCGTCACGCTCACCGGCACAGGCTTTCAGCCGGGGGCTGAGGTCTATTTCGGCAGCAGCCCGTCACCCAATGTCACTGTCGAGAGCAGCACTATGGCCAGCGCCATGTTGCCCGCAGCCTCGCAGCCCGGCAGCGTTGACGTTTCGCTCTTCAACCCGGACGGCTCCGGCGCGACGCGCACGGGCGGTTTCACTTACGTCGTATCGGGGACGGGCCAGCAGGCCGAGGTCTTAGGCGTCTCGCCGCTCGCGGTCATAGAAGACACGGAAAGCGACGTGACCCTGCGTGGTCGCAATCTGATTGAGGCTTACACCAACGGGATGCTGGCGCTGCGCGGCCCCACCCGCGCCAGCGTCGCCATCCTGCATTTCACTAGCAGCCGCGACGACGCGACCGGCATAGAAGAACTCACCTTCACCGTTCGCATCACGGCCACGCCTCCGCTCGAGCCGCTCGAAAGGATGACCATTCAGGTGCTGGCCAGCCGCCGCCCCGGAGCGCAGCAAGACGGCATCTTCGAGAGCAGCCGTCAGATGTTCACGGTGCTTCCGCGCTCTCGCCCGGTGCCGCTCGCCTACTCTGCCAACTTGGAACCGGGCAAGCCGAATCTGGTAGTTGTCGCGGGCAGGAATCTCGAAGGCAGCACCTTAGAGCTTGGCGAGAACATGACGGTACACATGCAGAAAAGTGACGACCGCATTTTGGCGGGCATCGTTACTGTTTCCGGCGAGACGGAGACTTCTGCCGCACCGCAGCTATTGGTGCGTGACGCGGCAGGCGAAGAGGTGGCGCAATACAGCCTGTCGGTCGGGCGGAACAGCGACTTCATGGAGGCGAGCGCGGCGCGTTCTGCGAAATCGGCTCCGGTGGATAAAACGGCGGCGATGATGGACTCGGCGGAGCCCATCGCGGGCGACTTGGCCGTCACGCTCATCCCCGTTCCCGACCAGCAAATCGTCGGCCCGACCGAAGAGGACAGCGCCGTCTTCAATCTCAACGGCGGGGGCGCGTCGAGCCTCCTTTTCGATTGGTTCAACTTTGAAATCACTATTCTGGACATCACCTTCGTACTGCCCATCGTGCATGAAGTGCACCTGATTCCATTCTTTGACGGCGGGAGCGGCGAAGACCCTCTGAGCGACGCGCCGGTCTTGGCTGAGGTAGGCAAGCTGCTCAGGCTGCGCGGCGTCGGCGTCCTCGTAGCGCTGCACGTAGAGATTATTATTCACATCAGAGTCGTTCTCATCATCGGGTTCGTTTTTGAGATTTGGCCCTTCGGTTTCTTCAACGAATTCCCGGAGTACGGCTGGGCCATAGGCTCGTTCGTCATAGGCATCCGCATAGAGATTCAAATCCTCATCCTCCTCGCGTTTCTGCTCGCGCTGGTTCTGCCCGGCGGACTGCTGCGCGTAATCTTCGCCTTCAATCTGGTCATTGACCTCGACTTTACTATCAGCCTCGACGGTCGGCATCTGCATTTCGGTTTCGACTATCACGTCAACTACAAGCGCATAGGCCCTCGTCTGAAGACTCTGCTGCTCTGCGATGGCCGCTTACAGCTAGCCTCCGAAAATGGACAGACTGTCTTTCCCGACGGCTTCGGGGGCCATCAGTCCTTCTACCTTCCGATGGCCGCAGGCGAATGCTGCGTCCCGTGGGACTTCGACTTGGAACTGGTGCGACGCAATTCGGAAGGGTTCGAGGAGACGGTGCAGCAGAGCTTTCGAGTAGATTTCTGCCTCAACGTCGCTCCCGCTTCCAACCTTGGACAAATCATCATCACCTCGGAAAACCCTGAGCCTACGGGCGTGCCGCCGCGCCTTGTAATGACTTTTGATGATCAGGCCACCATCGTCAAGGCGCTCTCAGTGCCCGTAGACCAGAACGGCAACCCCACCGGCGCGCAGCCTGAAGACGTGCGTAACCTTGGCTATAATGTAGAGTTCTTTCTGAACCAGTTTTTCCCGCAGGTGCTAGACCCGCTTCTACTCTTAAGCGGGCGGGCCTTCCCCATCATGGCGGGGGATAACTTTATTCACGCTAGGATTTGGGCGAAGACGGGCGAGGTTCAGTTATTCAACTTCTGGCCGGGCAGCATCGCGGGCTTTGTCATCTCCAGTTTCATAGCACGCGGGCTGCCCCCGGCTGTCATAGGCAGCAACCCGCTACCGGTCACGGTTCGGGAGCCGACAGAGATTGTCGTCACGCCTACGCTGACCTTCCGCGACCCGCAGAATCCGAACGTGCCTACGGAGGCTCGCGTTCTGTTCACGCTTCCGAGCGGCGGGGCTCAGGTGGCCGTGCGTGAGGTAGAGCGCTACGAGCTGTTCGAGACACAAATCCAATACACGCTGGCCGTCAAGCTCAACTTCCCCGCCAACTTTTCGTTCCAGAACGAAGTGACGCTGAAGTTCAGAATCAAAGAGATTCAGATGCGAGTCCTGCTTGAGAACCAGACGACGCCTGAGCAGAAACCGCCGCTCGAAGGCACGGATTTCACAGGCATTCGCGAGACCGATACGAACGCCAATCACTTCTTTGAAGGGCTGCCTCAACCGGGTCAGGAGATTACCATCAGGCTCACTTCAAGGCCGTCTCCAAATACGCCAATCGAACTCACTAGCTTCAAGATTGTGCCCAACAACAGGGAGGAACTCGCGCAAAGCAAGCTGGTTCCGCCCGGAAAGCTGGTGGCCGCAAGACAGGTCATGCTTCTGGTTGATATGGAGGAAACGAGCGGCGCACAGGTGGCCGACATCAGGCAGCTCAAGATGGCCGTCAGCAACGATGAGACTTATGAGGAATACTTGCGTGTATTTTCGGAGACGCGTGCGCTTGTCACCGGAGCCTTCCAGAACTTCGCCAGAGATTTCTTCGCAGCGTTACCGGCCGAAGGCCCGCCGGGAGCCGACGCGCTCGCGGGACATGGAGAGAGGCTCTGGAATCTGGCGCTGGCCAGTGTCCAGACCACACACGACGACCGGCCGCTCTACTGGACGCGCCTTCAATCCATAGGGGCTCTGCGCGCCTACTACAAGCGCAACAGGCTGGGCCAGCCGCCGGTCGAACAATTCGAGTGGCCGTCGCGTGGGCTAGAGCTTAACGGCAGTATCAGCTTCGGCGCGACAACTACACGCAAGGCAATCGTCACGGGTTTCGACCCGTTCCAACTGCCTCAAGTTCCGAACCGTAGTAACCCGTCCGGCGTGATAGCCCTCTCGCTCAACAAGCGAACCTTTAGCTCAACGCAAGGCAATACTTTCGTGAGGACGGCCGTCTTCCCTGTCCGCTACAGGGATTTCGACGAGAGCCTGATAGAGAAAGCCATCAGTCCCAACATCGGCTCGATTGCTTTGCTCATGACCACCAGCCAAGGAGACAGTCAATATGATGTAGAGCGATTCGCAAGTAGGAATAGAGGTCTTACAATCCGTGACAATGATGGGAAGCATAATACAGGCACTCTCATTCCGGGCGGCGGCGGCCTCACCGTTCCACCCGGCCTCGGCAGTGGCCCGGAGTTCATTGAGAGCACGCTGCCATACGAGCGCGTGATTACAGCCGACATCAACACGCGGAAGCTGCCCGGCCCACAGCCCGGCCCTCCTCCTTACAATGACAACACAGGCTTTATTCTTAATCAGGCATACAAGGCGCTGGATGGGCAGCGCTATGATGAGACTCCCGACGAATTTCATGAGGACTCCTATAAAAAGCAGCCCGTCAAGCCATTGGGGAATCCCATCGCGGTCGAAGGGTCGGGCGGCGACTTCCTCTCGAACGAAATCTTCTACCGCACGGCGCTCCTGCGTTTCGTGAACAGACCGGCCCTCCCCTCCGGCCATCTACACGTCCCCGTACTAGGCACTGACCCGCAGAGGCTGGCGGCGGCTATGGTTAACGCTGCGGAGAGAGCTTTGGTGAGGTTCCTGAATGACAAGCTGCGGCTGCGTAGTCTCGGTGATGTCATCTTCCCGGATACGCCCGTCGGCAGGAAGAGCGCGCCGCTCTCCCTGAACGCCAAGAACGAGACGGGCGAGACAGTCCCGGTCGCCTCCGCGCCGATAGACCCGCCGGACGGGTTCAAGCTTGAGACGCCTCTGCCCACTCAGGCGAGTCCGAATGCCGTCTTCTCGCTGTCGTTCACTTTCTCCCCGACGGCGGAGCGAGTCTATAAGAGCATCGTGAGGGTGCTTGACCCTGCGGGCGAGATTCTATTTTCCGAGCAGCTCACGGGTACAGGTGTTGCGCTGCCGCCCGTCCCCATTATCGCGGACTTCAGTCCGACTATGGGCGAGGCCGGAGAGGAGGTGACGATTTCCGGTGACAATTTCGCTGGCGCGACAGTCGTGCGCATCGGAAGCACGCCTATCATGATAGTCTCCGTTGACAACAATACAATCGTTGCGATGGTTTCAGGCCCGCCAAGGATTGGGAAAATCTCGGTGGTGACGCCTTCCGGGACAGCCGTCAGCGCTAACTCCTTCAGGGTGATTCGCCTGCGGCAGCCTATCTCAACCCAGTTGATGGCGCGCAGAGAAGAATTGGGAATCGAGCCGAGGGAAGCGGCCCGACAACTGGGAGTGCAGACCAGAACCTATAGAAGGTGGGAGCAGGGTGAAGATGAGCCCAGAACACGTTATCATCCGGCCATCGCCCAATTCCTGGGGCATTCCCTTAACCCGGAGCCTGAGACACTGGGCGAGCGCATCAGGGTAGCACGCGAGCGCGAGGGTCTAACGAAGAGCCAGCTTGCCGAACGGCTGGGTGTCGCTCCTTCAACCATCAACGCGTGGGAAGCCGACGAGGTGAAGCGTCCGACAGAGCGCGTCTCTCGTCTGTTCGAGGACTATTTGAAGGAGGCTTAGAGGGACTCGGATTAAGCTTCGGCAAACGCCAATCCGGGTCTGCGCCCGAAAGGGAATCAATCCCGTTGCCGGAACTAAAATAGAGGACGGCGCAGCCCGAGTTGCGCCGTCCTCTATTTTGAGCGCCAGATGAATCGCCCCTGCTTGTCTATGTAACCGTAATCCGGCTCTGTGACCGACGTATAGAAATCTATCCGCGCAATGCCGCCAAGAAACGGGTTAACTCTGTGCCCCTTGGGCTCAATTACAATCTTCCCCTCCGGCGGTAGACCTGCTGCCCATACTCTTTTAGCCTCGTAGTAAACTAAAATAGGCTTAATCACTACCTTTCCATTCCTATCCATATATCCCCAGAGAGGTTTATTCTCAACGATAGCGAAAAAAGGCACCAGCCCTTCCGAGTATCTCCAATCAAGTGAAGGACTGGTGTAATAGTGCGCGTCCGGATAAGTTGAAAATTCGCGGCCGTCAACCTTTGTGACGACCCGTTGTCCCGATTTATCTATCCATCCTACTTTTGGCGCGACCCCGCTTATTCCGCCTTCGACCACCCACGCCAGTCCTTCTGAGAACTCCTGCGCATTACTGAACCGTGGCGGGATAACGAACTCGCCCTTCTTGTCAATGTAGCCGTACATATCGGACTCGTAAACTTTGACGCACGCCAGCCCTTCCGAGAATCGCCCTGCGCTGGCGAGTAAATATGAGTACATACGACCGTTGCGCACTTCGAAGCGAGGCGTTATCACCAACTCTCCCGCGCGGTTGATGAATCCGTACTTCCTTTCAACTGCCACTCCCGCCATCCCCTCCGAGAAGTCGTCGGCAAACTGGTACTTCCGCTCGACAACCAGCTTGCCTGTACGGTCTATATAACCCCAGTATTGCGGGCTGTAAGGGTTGCGCCCTCCGATAGCCGCCAGCCCCTCGTGAAAATCCCTCGCCGTCAGGTCGTCGTCAATTTTGATGACGGGCTTGCCCTCACGGTCTATGAAGCCCTTGAAGCCCTGCGCTTCCACGTAGGCCAGCCCTTCGCTGAAGTCGCGCGCGGAATCGAAGCGCGGCGTGATGACCATCGCCCCGGTCTTATCAATGTAGCCCGCTATCTGATTCGTAGAGCCCCTAGACTCATTGTTCTTATCTTTCCTGACGTAAATCACCGCGCGCCCTTCGTAGAACTCGCCCACGGCGAGTGTCGTCTCAGGCAACCGGTCAAAGTCTATGACGAGCTTCCCCGCCCGGTCTATAAACCCTATTCTCATCTGCCCGGCTTTTCGCTGGCTCACTTGATAGAGTGGGTCGGGTCGCCGCCTCAGTTCCGAGTCGCCCGTTCGTTGCGGATAAGCTGCCAGCGCCGATGTCGTCAGGAAAAGTAGAAACAGGAGTTGTCTGCAAACACACAGCTTTCTCATCGTGATGACTCTACGATTATTGATTTTCCGTGCTTGCCGCATTTGTCGAAGAATGTTTTCCGCAACGAAGGAAGCTTGATAATAGCATCCGTTGCCGTATCTGATGAGGCTCGTCAAGCCGGCTCTTTTATTATCGCTCAAGCGCCGCTAGACATCTGGCTGGAAGTTGACTTGCTCTGGAGAGCAAGTCAACTTCTAATCATGCCAGGTAAAACTGAAAGGTGGGGATACGAGGATGTCCGTCAAGTTACGGGAGATGATGACTACGCCATCTTCCCGCCGTCAGTATCTCATCATCAAGGAGCGCCGAATCGTTTCCTGTACTCTTCGGAGTAGATGAAGCCGAAGACCAGATGGTGATAGTCTCTCACTCCAATGTCGGGCCTGCCTCTGGTCGCGCCTCCGTTGGTGAAGACATAGACCCATTCCGTCCATCCCGTCAGATTCGGGTCGTTCAAGTCGGGGTCGCGCCTCAAGTATCCGAAATACTGCATCGTCACAAAGCCTCTCTCGAAGAACCTGTCGTAGACCGCCTTCTGCTCTACGAAAGCCCTCAGAGTCTGTCCCAGCGTGAACTGTCCGCTCGCTCGCTTATCAATCAAGTCCTGACGATTGTACTGCGTGGGCTGTCCGGGCAGAGTCGTTGTGTTTGCGGTGAGGCTGACTCCTGCATTCAACTCCAATTTGTCTATGAGTTGTGCGGCCTGCGACTGGGCTAAAACATCTGCGTACCTGTTGATGAAGTCCTGTTTGGTGACGAAGCTCTCGGCAAACTGCGCCGTGTTCTGAGCCAGTTCCTGCGAGCCCGGAGCCCCGCTCATGGCCGCCATGTCCGGCACGAACTCGTTATAACGAGGCAGTCTTCCCGCTCCCACCTCGTATATGCGATAAGCCAAATAGCCACGTTCAGTGAACTCAGGGCTCGCTATGAAGCCGTGCGAGACGAACGCCCTGTCGCAGTTAGGCGGGGCTCCGAGGAATCCCTTCTCCGGCCCGCAGGTATTGAGCGCGTTCGTCCAAGTGCTCCAGCCTTCCGCATCCGGCTCGCGCCCGAGGAAGTCAAGATAGTTCATGCGTACGAACAGCTCGTTGCTCAGGTACGGGTTATTGGCGGGCGTGCTGGCCGTCTGGTCGTTATCCAGAAGGGTGATAGTGGCCTGATTGGTTGCGCCAAGTATGGCCCCGGTCACGTTCTGCAACTTGATGTTGAAGAACTCTGTGCCCTCCGTGTAACCGTCGTTGATTATCGAAATCGAGATGGTCTTGCTTGCTTCACCTGCGGCGAACCTGAGAGTCCCTGCGGCCAGCCCGTAGTCGCAGCGCTGCGAAGCCTGTGCCGTCACCTGATTGCACTCGTTGCCGCCGGATTGGTCGGAGGTGAAGTACTGAACCGTGGCTGCCTCAGACCTGTCGCCGGTGCGGTTGACCGTGACGCTTAAAAGCCCGTAGCCCTGCGACGTGTTAGCCGCGTCCTCGCTGACGGTGTAGACGCTGTTCGACAACTGCACGAACGGCGTGTCGTCGTTGAGGATGGTGGCGATGGCCTGCGCGTCGCTGATGGTGGCGTTCTCAGGGTTCGTCAGGTTAAGAAAGAAAGTCTCATCAGGCTCGTTGATAGTGTCTGCGGTCAGAACCACGTTGACGGTCTTTATGGTCTGGAAGGAGCTGAAGGTCAACGTGCCCGTCGTCGCTTGATAATCAGAGCCCGCGATGGCTGTGCCGTTGGCCGTGGCGTAATCAACTTTGACCGTCAGGTTGCTAGAAGCGGATAGCAAGACGGTGAAGGCGGCATTCTTCGTCCCGGCGCTGCCCTCCGTGATAGAGAAGTCAAGGATTGAGATTGTGGGCGGTGTTTTGACCACCTGCCCGTTTGTGAGCGTACCGCTCGTCGGATTAAAGTTTGAGTCGCCGGAGTAGTCAGCCGTTACAGTATGTGTCCCGGTTGACAAAGTGGATGTCGAGAAAGAAGCGGAGCCGCTCGTAATCCCGCTCGGAGTCACAGCAATTGGCCCACCCGCGTTCACGCCGTCCACCTTGAACTGTATAGTCCCGGTCGGCACGGCCCCGCCTGAAGGAATCGTGGCGGTGAAGGTCACGCTCTGACCGAAGTCCGAGGGATTGGCTGACGAGGTAACGTTGGGCGTCTTCGTAGCCTTTGTGATGTTGAAGGTCTTCTGAACCTCAGGGGCTGGATTATAGTTGTTGTTTCCCGCCTGATTGGCCTTGATGGTGCATGTGCCGACGCCCGTAATATGCACGCTGCTGCTGAAGTTACCCATAGTACATTGGCCACTGGCAGAGTAGCTCACAGTCAAAAAACCGGAGGTCACGGTGGATGTGACATTAAAGTCCTGATCCGAGGCGGTCTTGTCAGGGAGCGGCCCCAGCGTAATCGTCTGGTCTGCCTTGTTGATTACGAGCGGGCCTGTGCCGCTCTTAGCGCCGTAGGTAGAGTCGCCCGCAAAGCTGGCGCTAACTGCACCCGTGTATGTCCCGGCACCGAAACCCGTGATGTTCACGTTCGAAAAAGTCGCCACGCCGTTCGCATCGGTTGTCCCCTGTCCGAGCGCGACGCCGTTCAAGCTGAAGTTGATGGTCTTGCCGCTTAAGCCGGAGCCGTTCTTCGTCAGCGTCGCCGTCAGCGTAGCGGTCGAAGCGAAGGTGCCACTGCCCGACACGTTGGAGAGCGTCACGTCGTTATCCAGAATCGTCAGCGTAGCAGTTGAAGGCGTGCCGAGCTGAGCGCCGTCTATCGGCGCTATGTTGAGCGTCAGCGTCTCGTCCACTTCATCGAGCTGGTCGTTGACGATGGGCAAGGTGACAGTCTTGTTGCTCGAATCTCCGTCCTGCCATGCAACGAACAGGTCGTTACGCAAACGCGCGAAGTACGGCTTTGCGCCGGGCGCAGAGAAAGAGCCCCTGATATACATCTTCCCGTCCGGCTGTAACAATATATTGTTGACCCACGCGCTGCTGAATTGATTTGCGGTGCCGGAGACGAATGTCGTATCCAGACTGCCGTCCACGTTGAGCCGCGCTACGGTATTAGCCGTTGTGCCGTTAAAAGATTTGAAGCTGCCGCCGATAAGGACTTTACCATCGGGCTGCAAGGCCAGACCCACTGGATTAGCGTCCGGGCCCGTGCCGGTATTAAAAGTTGAGTCGAGGCTTCCGTTCACGTTGAGTCGCGCGATTCCGTAAGTAACCTGCCCGCTCACGTGGTCAAAGTTACCCACTATTATGACTTTGCCATCGGGCTGCACGACGATGTTGTCTATAAAGGGATAGGCACCGCTAAATTGAGGGTTAAATGTGTTGTCGGGTGTGCCATCCGTATTGAGCCTCTGGATGCCGCCTGAGCCTCCGACCAACACCTTTCCGTCAGACTGCAAAGCCATCGAATACTGGAAAATTCCTACCGGAGATACGTACGAAGTATCTACGCTGCCATTCGTGTTGAGACGTACCAGACCGGTCTGCTGGATGCCGTTAAAATTTTTGAAGTCTCCCAGCACGAGCACCTTGCCGTCCGGCTGCACAATCACAATCTTTATGTAACCGTCGCTCGGCCCCGTGCCGACATCGAAGCTGGGGTCGAAACTACCATCGCCATTGAGGCGAGCCACGTGATTGGCCCTCTGATTGTTGATGGTCGTAAAGCCCCCGGCTATGATTATCTTCCCGTCCGGCTGTATGGCTGCTGCGTTAGTTCCCGAATTCAAAGTAGTGCCCACGCCGAACGCAGTGTCTGTGCTGCCATCAGGATTGAGCCGGTAGATGCCCGTATTCTCCGTTACGAGCAACTTGCCGTCTGCCTGTAGCGCCATCGTCGGATACCCATAGCTGAGAGCGAGTCCTGCGCTGATTGGGGCGGAATAATTGAAAGCCGTATCAACCGAGCCGGGGCTGAAGACGTAGTCAGAGGAAGAAGTCGTTACGTTCGCCAGCGTGACCTTCCCCGCAAGCACGCCGCTTGAGCCATTCGTTCGAGCCAGAGTGATATTGGCCGTACCGGCTCCCTCGTTCACGCTGAAGGTCTGGGACGAAAATGAGATTTCGCCCGAAGAGACGAGCGGCTGTGCTGCCGACGCGGAAGGCTTCACCGCAGAGGCCGCGCTCGTCTCTCTGGCAGACGCTTCCGAACCGGCAACTCCTAGCAAGTTAAATAATCCGGCAGGCGCAACAGCCGTAATCAGCAGAAACGTCGCCGTGAATATAAGAGCGATTGTTGACCTTCTTCGTGAATTTGAAGGGAACGAGCGAGGCATAGGGGGCTCTCCGTGCGGTAACGATTAGGGGTTATCCCGGATAACACTACCCGGATATAGCTGGCATCTGCGCAGGCTTACTAGAAATGGAGACGCAGACAGGGGTTAAAAGAAAGCAGTCCCTTTCTGAAAGGGCAATCCTAGACCAAAATTTGAGTTGGTAAATATGAGGCTGATAGAAGCAGCTCTTACGACCGCTACTCCGCCTCCGGTCAGGGAAGAGACATCGTAATAATAGGGATTATCAAGACGTTGTCAAGACATAAATGTTTTAATTTAATGGCTGTTAACAGTCAAAAGTGAAGCAGGCATCTATCAATAAATTGGTCATCGAGCCGCGCGTACAAGTCAACATCACCTTCGAATTGATAAACGAGCGTCGCGGCCCGCAACGCTCCGGCGCACGAGGTCAGGCCCAATTCCGCTCCCTAAGGATTCTTGCAACCCATCATGCTTTGAGGTAGAATTCGTTTGTTTAGTTCATTTACATGCTGTTGGAGTCCGGCGTTTCTCGGATACTGACTCTGCGGCCTTTCCAGCCGGTGTCACACATTTTATTGCACCACTGACAAGGGCTTCGGCGGGAACGTTAAAGCCGTGATTCGAAGGTTACTTTCGGTCATCCCAAACCGAGACATTACTCAACTGTCTCTACTCACGACAAAGGCTTTGACCTCCTCCAACGGTTTGTGGCGTTCTCCCCTGTCGTTTGCTTAATACGATTTACGTCTCCACGGCACGGCATCAGTTGATTTTGGTGTCACTCCTGCTGTTTCCTTTGCCCCCCTCGAAAATGGATGAGAACTGTCATGACGAGGTAAATATGCGAGCTGGAAAAAATGGCGGCAAATCCGGAAGGATGCGTGCGTTCATCCTCTCCATTTTAGCGCCGCTCTATGTGACGGTGCTGCCTTTGGTGTTGTTGCACAAATTCCTGTGGAACATCTGGACTTGGGGGATTCCGCGCGCGTGGGACGGGACGGGGCACTTCGGCATCGCCCAGATATACGCCCGGAACATCTTCCCGGACACCTTCGGCTGGACGCAGATGCACTTCGGCGGTATGCCCTTCCCGAACTTCTACCCGCCGCTCTTCTTCTGGTGCGTGTCGCTGCTCTATCACTCGCGTCTTTTCACCTTCGTTTCGGCATTCAAGCTGATGGTGTTGCTGCCAATACTGTTGATTCCGGCGGCGATGTGGACGCTCGCGTGGTTCGTCTCAGAGGGAGACAGGCGCATCGCATTCTGGACATCCATGCTCTGCTTGATTCCGCTCGTTGACTACAGATTCGGTGACCAGTTGCGTTGGGCGTCGGGTCTGGAATACTCAAGCACTTTCGGCGTAGGGCTCTACACTCAACCGCTCGGCTTCGTGCTGCTGATTGCATGGTATGTCACGTACCTGCACGCGGACAGGCGCGCATGGCGGTTCGCGCTGGCGGCCCTTCTACTGGCGCTGGCCGTCCTCGGTAACTATCTGAACGGCATCACTACCGCGCTGATTATCGGAGCGACGCTCCTGACAGACCTGCGGAAGTTCGGCATCGCGGCCATCCTCAGAGGCGGCAACAGCGAGGCGCGGCGTGTGCTGCTCGCGCACGCCATCACGCCGATTATTGCTTTCGCGCTGGCTCTCTTCTGGCTCGTTCCGATGATGACCCAGTACACCTATTTCGTGACGCGCCCGTTCACGCTCGTCATTATTACTCCGCTAATGATGATATGGTTCGTGCTGGCCATTTACGGCTTCTTCTGCTGGGCACGCAGGCCGACGCCCGCGTTGTGGCCGTACCTCATCACCTGTTTCGTGCTGGTCAACGTAATTATCTTTGCGGCGGCGGTCGCGCCTCCGTGGTTCCCCTTGCAGGCCAACCGGCTGCTCCCGACGGCCAGTTATCTAATCACGGTTCCAGTCGGCTTTGCCGTAGCCAACCTGCTGGGCTGGATAAGGGCGAAGCTGGGCCAGAGGTTGCCGCGCGTGCGCTCCGCGCGTGCGCGTCTGGGGACACATACGCCGACCATTGTTTTCGCTTCATTCTTTTTCCTGCTGGTGCTGGCGGCCTCATTCAGTTATCCGATTACAAACCTCTACACGGTCATCGAGACGACTTTCGCTGTCTATCCGGCGAATCTGGACGCGCAGCCCGTGAGCGCGCCCGCGACTTCCGTCCCGGACGATATACGGCAGCCTCCCGTGCCCTTCACTCCTGACGAGTTGTTGAAGCAGATAGCGCGTGAGCATCAGGACGATTACGCCGTAGTGACCAGGGCCGGGCAGACCCTTAACGCCATCCTGAGATTCGGGCGTGAACATCCGCAGGGGCGCTACCTTGTAGAGAATCCCAACCTCTTTGACCGCAGGACTGCGTTCTTGGACGGGCACGCACTGAACTCTTATCTGGGCGCGCAGGGCAATCAAACTCTGAGCGTGATTTTCCGAGAGGTGACGCCCAACTCAGTCTTTTTTAACCCACTGGCCAACGTCTTCTCCTTCAATCCAGACACGTTCGGCTTCAGCTCTGCGCTGTCGGACGATTTAGACTTCACCGAGCAACCGCTCGCACGCCATATAGAGCTGGCGCGACAGATGGGGACGCGTTATCTGGTCATCTATTCTCCGGCGATGAAGGAGCGGCTCGCGCAGGAGCCGGGGATTGGAGCGCGACAGGACATCGGTGATTGGAGCATCTTCGAGTTGAACGGCGAGATGGTTCCGCCCGTACAGGCGCTCGTCAACAGACCTGCGCTAGTCGTCAGCCCCTTCACAGTCAAGGGGCGTCACGCAAACGACTACAACTTCATCCGGCTGGCCGAGGAGCAATTTGCGGACGGCTGGTTCGATGTGCTGCTCGTCCGTGCGCCCTCAATCGAACTCGATGACCTGCTGAAGAACGATAATCTCTCCAACTATGGCGCAATCGTGCTGGACACTTACGAGTGCGACAATTGCGACCAGGTCTTTCGTCACCTGCGTTACTTTGCACAGAACCGCCCGCTTATTCTGCTGATGCGAGACACGCGATTCTTCCAGCGACTCAGGGACAACATCGCGGACTTTCCGAATGCCGTCATCATCGAGCGACAGCCCGAATCCAGAGGGCCGTTTCTGGATAACTGGGGGCCGTCGCGCCGCTACGGGTCTAGTGAAATCAGGAAAGTCTGGGGCTCTATCCGCAGCGTGCTTGAGAGCCACAAGGTTCCGGTCGCGCCCGTCAACGTCACGGCTGACTTGGGGCAAAACAGCGTCCGCCTGAATCTGGACGGGCCGGTTACGGAAAGCGTGCCGGTGCTCATACGCACTTCGTATCATCCGTCGTGGCAACGCCGGGACGGCCAGAGAATTTATGCGGCCAATCCTATGTTCATGCTGACGTTCGTGCGCGAGAGCACCTCGCTGGTCTACGCGCGGCGCTGGTTCGACTGGTTAGCCTTAGTCTTCTCTGCGCTGACGCTGGCCGGGCTGGCTCTGTTTACAGCGCTCAGCTATTACAGGCGAGCGCCGGTTCGCATGAGACATAAAGCGGTCAAGTCGCCGCCCGAAACCTCTCTTACGTGAAGGCAACTCGCGCGGACGGGCTTCGGGAGAATCGTCGCAGTCAGGCATCACGCCGGGTGGTGCAACAGAGGCTTATGTTCAAGTTTGAGCGACCCGACCTTTTGACGCTGCCGAGCCGTGAGATACACCTCTCGTACGCGCGCCTTCACGCGCCGCCGATGGTGATACGGAGCTTGCTTGAGGTGCTGTCGCGCGACGAGCGCGAGCGGGCCGCGCGCTTCCATTTCGATAGGCACCGTGAGGCTTTTATCATCAGTCGCGGCCTGCTGCGTTCAATCCTCTGCCTGTACACGGGAGTTCCGCCCGACAAGTTGGTCTTCATCTACGGGGCCAAAGGAAAGCCGTCGCTGCCTGACTCGTCTATCTATTTCAACCTGTCTCATTCGAAAGATGTGGCTCTGTACGCGGTGGCGCGCGAGCCTTTGCTGGGCGTGGATGTCGAGTGGATTCGTCCTATGAGTGACGCGGAGAGCATAGCCAAACGATTCTTCTCGCCCGCCGAATACGCGGAAGTTATGGCTCTGGATGAGAAGACCCGCTCGCTCGGCTTTCTCAATTGCTGGACGCGGAAAGAGGCATACGTAAAGGCGGTTGGCGACGGGCTTCATGTTCCGCTAGACGAGTTTCAGGTGAGCTTGATGCCGGGACAGCAAGCTATCTTTCACAGTATCAACGGCGACCGCGAGCGCGCGGCACGGTGGTCGCTCTTCGATGTCAGGCCGACAGAGGGATACGTCGGCGCGCTCGCGGTTTATGGGCGAGGCTGGCGTCTGCGCCACTGCACTTATACGTCCGACGTGCTTAAAGCTCACGCAGACGCGCGTTGCGCAACCCTATGAACCCGATTAAGAGCGTGATGAAGAGCCCGCATATGGCGAGCGTCCACTGCGCGCCATAACGCGCCGCGCCGATTCCAGATAGGAAACTCCCCAACGGCATTGTCCCGATGAGGGTCAGAATCCACATGCTCATCACGCGCCCGCGCATCTGGTCTGTGACGAGTTGCTGCACGAGCGTATTATTGACGGCGAAGAACGAAACCATAGAGAGGCCTACGCCGAAGAGTGCCGGAAGCGCCAGAGCCGGGTGCGTCGCCACCGCGAAGACGAAGAGACAGACGCCAGACATGACTGAACTCGCCAGCGCGAACCAGCCCTTCTGCTTGAAGTCACCGAGGTAGGTGAGCATCAGCGCACCGCACAGCGCGCCCGCTCCGGCCATTCCCATCAACAACGAGACGCCCGTATCGCCCCACCCGAAGACCTCTTTGGCGAAGACGGGCGTGAGGACGAGGTACGGCCCGGCGAAGAAGCTCACCAACGCCGAACAGAATAGCAGCAGGCGCACTCGCGGGCGGCTTCCCACATAGCGGAAGCCTTCCATCAGGTCGGCCCAGATGGCGCGGCTGCTCTTTGACAAGCGCGACTGAGTTCCAGTTTCGACCTTCGCAGGCGCAGGGGCCGGAGGGCGTGGCTTTGGCTCGAACCGAACCTGTGTGAGTGCCGTCACAATCGCCACGTAGGAGAGGCCATTGCCCAGAAAGCAGCCCGCCAATCCGTAGTAGCTCATCGTTAGGCCCGCCAGCGTCGGCCCTATGACCCGCGCCACCTGAAACTGCATAGAGTTGAGAGCGATGGCGTGCGCAAGCTCCTCGCGCTCTACTAGGTCAAACGTGATGGCCTGAAAGGCTGGCCCGGAGAAGGCCCAGCAACTGCCCGTCACAAACGACAGCAACAGGATAATCCAGACATCAGAGCTGTCCTTGACCACGCCCGTCAGCAGAAACACCCCCAGCACCAACGCCGAGAGCCCCGCCCCTGCCTGCGTGAAAATAATCAGCCGCTTGCGATTCACAGAGTCCGCCAACGCGCCGCCGAAGAGCGTGAGCACAAGCCCCGGCGCGGTCGTCATGAAGCTGTCCACCCCCAGCCAGAAGGGCGAGTTCGTCAGGTTGTAGACGAGGATGGCCTGCGCCACCATCTGCATCCACGTGCCCGCGTTCGAGAGGAACGCTCCCGTCCAGAACAGGCGAAAATTCCGGTTCGCCAGCGCGTGGAACATCCCCGCCGCGCGGCTCGCTTTACGCTCTACCTCTGCAACCATATTCGTTCTTTCCCTTCCGGCTAGCGCACCCGTCGCATTATCCCTCTTTGACAGCCAAGCTATAGCGATAACTCTCCACCGGCAACAGCTTCGTCGAAGGCATGAATATCTTCTTGGCCATATTCGAGAAACCGCCATATTGATGATTGATAAAGCTAGACCCGTACATAATCATCTTGGTGCGCTCGCCCAGAAGCCGCTCGATGAGTGAGCCGGGCCTCTTCTCCTGATGCGTCTTTCGCAGGAAGCTGTCCGGCTGCATTCTTCTGGTGATAGAGGCTTTGACATCCTCGGAAACATCATTCTCCTTGAGCCATCTCAAGGTTTTAATATCCTGCTTGAGCTGGCTCATCTGCTGGTAACGCTCTCGGGTAAAAATGTCCACGTGAGAGAAATAGCCGCCCGGTTTCAAAACGCGCGCGACCTCGGCCAGAAAGCGTTCCAGATTCGGGTACGTGTGCGAGCTTTCGATGTTGATGACAACGTCAAGCTCGTTATTTTCAAACGGAAGGTTCTCGGCGTCTCCATGCACGAACTTAATCATATCGCCTCTTGCCAGTCTCGCATTCGCGCGGTCTATGGCGAGCTTTGACAGGTCGAGCCCTATGGCCGACCGGCAATTGACGATTCGCGAAAGGAAGTTCAGCCCCTCGCCAACTCCGCAACCCACCTCAAGGATTGTCTTGTCCGCGTAGTCATCAAAGCTGATAGGGATTTCCTTGAGGGTATAAAAATAGAGCTCTTCGGAAAAGCCGTCCGTGTCGAACTTGTTGTAATTTGGTATGCGCTCGTTGATTTCACGGTCAAGCTCTTCATTGTGCATGCCCCAGTTCCAGAGGTCGCCCTTTTGTGACCTGTAGGCCGTCAAGTCGTAGATGACGGCAACGTTGCCTTTAATCGCGGCGCGGTCGGAATCGCTCAGGGCTGCGGTGTTCTCGTTGACGTTAATCTTGCTCATCCCTTCGGAGAAATCCGTCAGTATCTTCTTGATGTTCATAGAATCTCCATTACAGTGCCCCGGCCCCCGGCATTACTTGCGGGCTGGCACGTAGTTCATCTCCGGCGCAAGCGCGGAGGTAGACGCTAATCCAGAGGCTATTCAGTTCGGGGGATATTGAAGAAGTTAGAACGGGGGACGAAAATAAAGAGGATGGGCCACAACAGCGCATGCCCATTCGGGGTCGCAGCCTCACCGAAACTACTGACGGCTGCTTCCTGTTTCAATCAGATGTCACTACAGCGCGGACATCAAAACTTTACGGCGCAAGACCCTTGAATCAGTGGCAGCTCTCTGCGCCCAATTCATCCTTCCAATGCTGTTTTCTCTTCTTCCCTTGCATTTCAAGCTGCATCGGTGACAGGTCGTCCTCGAACTGTTCAAGAATCTCGTAGACAAACGAGTCCTCGCCGTGCTCTTTCCACTTGGCCTGCAATTTTTTGTTGGGATGAGAGCCGAGCCGCAAAAAGAACCAGACCTTGTTTTGGCTCGTATCGAGGTTCGGAGTCGAGTCCACCCACACGTCGCCCGTAGCCGTACAACGCACGGCGTAAATGCCCGGTGAGTTTTTACGCTCCTTATATTCCCTGATAATCTCTTTCTTCTTATCCTTGTTCATGTTCAAGGCTATCTCTCCTGAATTTCTCTAAACGCGCCACGGCCAGTCTCCGGTAAGCGGCCGAATCACGCGGCCTGACTGCGTCATAACCAATGGACTCCCATGCAGGGTCGTTAGCGTCCAGTCCTAAGAGTTTGATAAAACCTCTCTGCACGACGACAAACTGCTCCTTGTACGGCAGCAGGTAGCCGCCATCTTTTGCCAGAGCGACTCGCGCCTGCTCATACTGCACACACCAGTTATTCAAAAAAATGTCGGTGTAGCCATCGTGCCAGAATGTCCCCGCATCATCGCCCGGTTGCAGGCGTCCTTCGAACAGCGCGACCGCCATTTCCCTGTCGCGCAGTCCGCACTCACGCATGACGGTTGCAGCCGCGTACTCATCCGTCTTGGCCGCCAAATCACTGTCAGTTAGATTGTCGAAAAACTTTCGCACACGCTTGACGGCCGATTCATCACCTTGTCGAATCGCCTGCGAGAGGCTTTCGGACATCTCGTCCAGCTTCTCTATGGGTGAAAGCTCGCCTGAATTACCCTGCGTCATGATGGATTACCTCTGCTCTTGAATTAAACGTTAACGTCGCGCCGCGTGAGGCGTCCCAATGTCTCGTTAAGGAGCGCAGCCGCCTCATCCATCATCTTTCGCCCCAGTTGGTCAACGTGCCTGCTGCGCCAGTCCTCAAGCTCCGTGCCCTTCAGCCACTGATTCAAGGCTCCCAGAGCCGGGCCACAATAAACTTGAAAATCCACCTCGCGGCGTTCGTCGCCGTTCAGCGTCAGGAGGATGCCGCGATTACAGTACCAACGGAAAACCAGTGCCATCTTGTGCTTGGGGTCGCGCTCGGCTCGCTCCGCATCCTCTGCTGTCAGGTTGCGCCGCAGGTTCTCGTAAATTTCCGCAAAAGAGGCTTGAAAGTATTTATCCTCAATCTGACGGCGTGTGTCCGGCTCAATCTCGTCCCAACTGTTGGATTGACGCCACAGGTCATACAGCTTATTCGCCCGCGCGTGGAAAAAGACACCCTTCTTCATCACCCGGACGCGTGCGCCCAGCTCGAACATTTGGCCTGAAGGGGCGTAAGTAGTGTCCTGCACATCCAATTGCTGGAGCATGTCCTTAACCCTCGCGCTCACGCCAGCTTCGACCGTACATTGATTGACAGACCCTGTCAAGATGAACTCAGCCCCCAGTATAAAAGCAGCAGCAGCCGCCTCAGCCGTGCCAATTCCGCCCGCCGCACCTATCCTGCTTTGTCTGCTAAACCGGTACTGCTGCTCGACTTCGTCGCGCAGTCGAATGATAGAAGGCAGCAGCGCCGACATGACCCCCATATCGGTGTGACCGCCCGCGTCGGCCTGTGCGCAGATGTCGTCGGCCATTGCCAAACGGCTCGATAGCTCCGCTTCTTCAGGCGTGATTTCCCGCTCCTCCAGCAGCCGGTTGACAGTCCTCTGCGGAGCAGGACTGAGGAACAGGCGCGCGATTTCCGGCCTCGTGACCTTAGCCAGAATTTTGCGCGGCGCACGCGCGCGTCCGGCTCCTTCGGCCGTCGCTCCTTTCAAGCGATACTTAACGAGCGCCGGAGTAATCTGTGAATAGGAAGAGACCTCTATAAAATTGATGTCGTGGCGTAAGAAGAGGTCTACCAGCTCTTTTTCGAGCCGTGGGCTCAAAGGGTCGGCAGTCAGGTTCATCCCGAAGCTTTCGCCCTGCTGGAGCTCGCTGCGGAGCGCGCTAATGTTCTGCTCGACTTCCGCCAGAGAGACGCCCGGAGTGCCGTAGTAAGCCATGAATCCGGCTCTAGCCATACGCGCCACCAACTCCTTTGAAGAGACTCCGTAGTGCATGCCGCCAGCGACGTATGCATAACGGACTCCGTAATCGGCGCGGAATTCCGGCGAGCCCAGAGTTTCAGCCGTCGCCTGCGGCGGCTTTGGCTCGGCCAGCTCCAGTCTACGCGCGTGGCCGTTGCCTGATGCCGCTCGCCCGTTATCCGTTGCGACCGAATCAGGACTGAGCAGAGGAGTCGCTTCACGCTCAATCTTCGCCAGCAACCCTGTCAGCACCTTGCCCGGCCCCAACTCCTTTACCTCTAGGGTTCCCTTGCCCATCAAGTAACGAATGCTCTCCGTCCATTGCACGGGCTGCGCTATCTGCTGCCGCAGCTTCGTCTTGATTTCATCATCACGATAAGGGCGCGCGTCAACATTAGCGATGACCGGAATCTTCAACGTGTAGAAATCAAACTCGTCCAGAAACTGCCCGAACTCCGCAGCCGATGCTTCCATGTAACGACTGTGAAACGGCGCGCTCACGTTAAGCGGCACGTAGCGCGCTTTGACTTCTTCAAAGAGCGGGCCTGCTTTTTCCAGCGCGTCGCGCGGCCCCGCGATGACGGTCTGCGAGGGCGAGTTGAAATTCGCCACGTCAATGCTGTCGAGTCCCTGACTTTGCAAAATCTCGCTGATGGCGGCGACCTCGCAGCCGACCACCGCCGCCATTGAGCCGCCTTTGGCGCGGCTCATCAACTCGCCCCGTTTTTTCACCAGCCTGAGCCCGGTCTCAAAGTCAAAAGCGCCGCTCGCAAAAAGCGCGTCGTACTCTCCCAGACTGTGACCCAACACGTAGTCCGGCAGGGGCGCGCCTTCCTGTAGAGTTTTCAGGTAAGTCAGCGCGTTGACGACGTAAAGCGCGGGCTGCGTGTATTCGGTTCGGCCGAGCTGACCTTCAGGGTCTTCGACGCACAGCTTACGAATCGAATAGCCCAACACAGCATCGGCCTTCGCGGTAAGCTCCCCGAATTGTTCAAATAGTTCGCGTCCCATCCCTTTGAACTGCGAGCCCTGTCCGGGGAAAACGTATATACGGAGCTTCTTTGATTTCATGTGACTTGCTTCTACTTTCTCCCGCGTCTCTTTTTCATGTGCGAAATAAGTTAATACTTTCTCTAACAGCGTGGTGTCTTTGGCGTAGGGAGAGAGCAACGGGAAGGTTTGTGAAAGTGAGCCTTCTTTCAGTACTGACTTGACCTGATTCCATAAAGTGCCGGAAGGGCCTAAATCGAGATAAACAAATTGCCCCTGCTTTTCCAAATCTTCGATGATGCTTCCGAAATGGAACGGGTTCCTCAGCACCTTCCAGAAATAGTCGGCGTCGAACTCCGTCACCCGGCCCATCGCCGTGCAGGAGATAAAGGGAATCTTCGGGCTTCCGAAGGGGAAGCGCTCAAGCACGGCTTGGAACTCATCTCTCACGGGCTCTATCTGAGGGGAATGAAAACCGAAAGCGACCGGCAGGCGCTGAAAGAGGATTCGCCTATCGGACAGATATTCTTCAATGCTGCGCAGCTCCGGCTCGCCGCCAGCGACGACGAAGTTGGAGGCCGAATTAATCGCGGCCAGCGAGCTGTGCTGAAAAAACAGTTCGTTCTGGTGGAAGAGCTCGGGCGGCGCCAGCACGGCCAGCATCCCTCCTCTGGGACAGCGCGCCTCGAAGATTTCCGCCTGCCTGATAAGCATGGACAAGCAATCCTTCGGCTCGACGGCCCCGGCGATGGCAGCCGCCGCGACTTCGCCCAGACTCATGCCCAGAACCATATCCGGCGATATGCCTTGCGCCATCAGCATCCGCGCCAGCGCGTATTCGAGCATGAAAATCGCCGGATGCGTGAAGCGAAATTCATCGAACACCATCTCCGGGCGATATGTTTTTCCGTAGACGCGCTCAAGGATTGACTCTCCCATCTCTTCGCGGACAATCGCATCCAGACTATCGAGCGTGTTGCGAAACACGGCGTCGCGCTCATAGAGCCCTCTGCCCATCTGGTAGTATTGAGAGCCCTGACCGGAAAACATGAAGATGTTCTTGAGTCGCATACTTACTTCGCCACCAATGCCTTGTTCGAGCGCAGCACCTCTACCGCTCTCTGCCAGACGCCGCTCTCACGAATCGCGCGGAACGGCTTGATGAGGTTGCGGATTTCCGCTTCCAGCTTCAACAGTTCCGCATCCTTCAACAGCATCGTGCTGAGGACGCCTATAATCTGGCGATTCGTCTCCATCTCTTTGGTACGCACGCCGATGGTCGTGGGGTAAGACAGGTCGGCTATGGAAACGCTCATCCATGGGCCTTCAAGTATGTCGGGCAGCGCGGCGAAATACTTCATCGCCAGTCCTTCGAGCGGGTCTTGATTGCCGCCTTGCTCCGCGAGCACCTGCGAGAGGGCGACGACCTCTTTCAACGCCACGCTCATGCCCTGTCCGAGCGCCGGGTTTAGGCTGCAAATGACATCTCCGACAGGAACCAACCCACGCGGGAACGAAGTCAGCTTCTCGAAGTGACGAAGCCGGTCATACTTGAAGCGGCTGCTCTCGACCGGCCCATGAAAGTTCGCGTCTTTGAGCAGCTTGTGTGCGGTCGGCGTGGATAATCCGCTAACGAATTCCATGAGCTGTCCAAGCTCGCGCGGTGGAATCTCGTCCCCAATCCCGGTGATGGTTACTATCCACTGTTTTCCGCCTTCGAGCGGCATGATGATGCAGCCACGGCTGCTCGTAGGAGCCTTCGGCAGTATCATCAAGCCCTTCCAGTCCTTCGGAGCATCTTCGGGGATGTCCATCACAAGCGTCGAATACCCTACGTTGATTTCAATCCGTTCTTCTTCGGGGAGCGGGTGCCCGGTTGACTCAAGAAATTGGAGCGTGAGATTCCCTCCGCTCCCTCCGCAGTCCATCACAAGCTCGGCCGCCAGAGACTGCTCCTCTCCGCCACGCTCCTCGACCGTCACCCCCGCGACAGACTTTCCGTCCTCGCCCGCCAGCAGCCGTTTTACAGAGCGTCCCGTGAGAAACTTCACGTTCTCGATTGATTTCACACGGTTGCGAATCAGCATCTCCAGCAATGGCCGCGACTGAGCATAGCGATGGAAGCCCGCGTCCACCTTCGGGAAAGGGATTCCAAACGGCGTCTCGCGCAGAACGTCCAGCCCTTCCTGCATACGAACGGCCTCGTGATTAATCAAGTCCTCTTCAAACCCCGGAAACAATTCCTTCAGTGCGTGCAGCCCTCCTGCCAGCAGTACGTGAAGGTGCTTTCCCTGCGGCACGCTCCTGCGTTGCTCCGACGAGTCGGGCAGCGCGTCCCGTTCCACAATCGTCACCCTGTCGAAATATCCGGCCAGCACTGAAGCGGTCGCCAATCCCGCGATTCCGGCTCCGATGACCACGCTCTGTTCGCCAATTCGCTTGCCCATTTTTAGGACTCCTCCGTCTGTTGCTTACCAGTTCACGCTAGAAGCGCCGTGATGATAGAAAAAACTGCCGGTCGCGCCCCGTTGCCTTCACCAAGACGCTTCCTGTGATGACCGCGACCGGTGGCGATAGCCGGGCTGAGTTCTGCCTTCAACCTGCTCAAGGAACTCTCTCAACTTCTGGTTGACGATGCCGGGCTGCTGCAACGGCGCATAATGCCCTGCGTTCTCTATAACGAAGAGGATGGAATCCACGGCCTGCTCGTGCGACTGCTGTATCTTCTCAAGCGGGAACACTATGTCATCGTTCCCCGCGAGCAACAGGATAGGCCGGTTGATGTTCGCAATGCGCTGGCCGAAGTCGAACATGTAGACCAACAGCAGGTAGCGCATCAGAATGTTTGAATCCTTAGTTCCCAACAAGAAGTCTAGAGAGCCTTCCGGCTTCCTCTTCATGGTGGCCGGAAGATTGCTGGTAAAATCTTTCATAAAAATCTCTTGCCAGTTTTCCGGGTCGGGAGTGATGCCCACTTCCGCAGCAGAACAGATTAAGGTCAACGACCTGACCGCCTCCTCGTATTTTTCCGCGAAGAGCTGCGCCACGAACCCGCCCATAGACCAGCCCACTACATGTACGGGAGGACGCACTTTGAGGTCTTCCACGGCCTTCATCATGAGGTCGGCGGCAGCTTCGAGCTGGGCCGTGGCTTCAAGCTGGCTGATTTCCAGATTTGGCTCGCTGGCCCCGAAACCGGGATATTGCAGCGTGATGACCTGATGCGTTTGACTGAATTCTCTCAATTGATGCATCCAGCCCGTCATGCAACCGGCCAACGGGAACAACACGATGGGCTCTCCCTCGCCGCAGGTTAAGACCTCGACTTCCGTTTCATTCGGAGACTTGATGAGATGCAGGCGAGGATTTTTAACTCCCTCGAAGGCATACTTGTATTTGGCGCTCATCACGCCTGCGACCGGCTCTGCGCTCGCCTCTATGCGCGGCGGTGATGTCTCCTCCCGGTTGATGTCCGGGCCGAACTCCTCCCAGAACTTGGCCGCGAGTTGTCCCGCCTGCCGCACTTCAGCGAAGAAGAAAGGCGACACTTCCAGGTCATACTTCCGGCTGAGCTCCGAGCCGAGCGCCGTGAAACTAATCGAGTCGAAGCCGAGCTCTTCCAACTCATCCCCCGGCTTAATCTCTTCCAGAGGAACTTTCAGGACTTCGGCTATCAGCCCGAACACCTCGCGCTCGACCTGCTCTCTCAGCCCCGTCTCATCGCTTCGCCCGGCTAAGGATTCGGAACGTCGTGCGGCTTCTCCTGCTGCTGCATAGGCCGGGCCGTCCGCGCCGTTATCCCTGTCAGGCCCGTTCTTCCTAGCAGCTTCGCGTAGAAGTTTTTCCGCCAGCTCTCCCAGAGTTGCGACATCCGAAAAGAACAAAGGGTCTATGTCCACGTCGAACTTCTTACTCAACTCCGTGCCCAGCCCCATGAGGCTGATGGAATCAAAGCCAAGCTCCTCCATCTCATCGGCCGGGGAAAGCTCTGATGGCGCGCATTTCAGAACCTCTGCGGTCAGTTGATAAAAGGCCCGCAACATTTCTGGTTTCTGTGACTGAGCCTTTGGCGTGCTCGTGCGTGTCGCAGCGCCGACTTCAGTCTCCGCCTGTGCGACGGCTCCAGCCGCAAGCTGCGCGCCCGCGCTCGTAGCGCGAGCTCTAACCGCGGGGAGGCTTTCGTCTTGCTGCACGGCGCGCAACGATTGGTTAATCTTGCTCAGGTTTCCGCGCGCGGCCACCACGTAAGGCTCACCGGCCCGCAACGCAAGCTCAAACAAGGCAATCCCCTGCTCGTCCGTGAGAGCCTGCATGCCTGTCCTCTGGAAATAACGCTCGGCCTCGTTCTCCGGCAACTTCATTCCTCCGTCTTTCCAGAGAGGCCAGCCTATGCTGAGGCTCAAGCCCTGTCGTTGTCCCGAGGCGCGTAGCTGTTCACGATAAGCCGCGTAGCCGTCCATGAAGCGATTCCCGGCTCCGTAGCTGCCGACTCCGAAATCGCCCATCAGCGCCGCGACGGATGAGAACAACAGGAACAGCCTGAGCGGTTCGTCACGCGTCGCTCTATCAAGATTGATGGTTCCCTGTATCTTCGCCAGCAGTGGCTTTTCAAATCCGCTACGGTCGGTCGCCATCAACGAGACGCCCACTGCGCCCGCGCTGTGAAGCACACCTTGAAGCGGCCCAAACTCCTCTCTCGCGCGGGAAACCAGCGACTCGACATCCGACGCGCGGGACACATCGCCTCGTATGTATAAGACCTCAGCGCCCAGCGACCTCAAATGCTCAAGCTGCGTTTCCTGCTCGGCAGTGAGCGCAGAGCGACCGCAGAGCGCGAGTTTCGCCTTGTAATTCGACGCAAGGTATTTAGCGAAAACAAGACCGAGGCCGCCAAGCCCGCCTGTAATCAGGTACACGCCGCCCGTGTCGAAAGTAGCTGGCGTCTCTATCAGCTCTTCCGGCGGCAGTCGTTGCAGGCTGCGCACAAAGCGTTTTCCGTTCTCGTAACCGACCTCTTTCCCGTTCAGGTTTCCCCCAGCCAGCATTTCGTCCGGCAGCAGAGCCGCTAGGCTTGAAGGACGACTCGCGTCGGCGTCAAAGCGAACCGAGACAAGCTCAAACTTGTAATTAATCGGCACTATGGAGCTGGCGAAACCATTGAGGCATTCGTCATGCGGCAGCGCTTGCCCTAGGTTTCCCCTGTATCCGTAAAGGCATCTGACACGTCGCTCCGGCATTACTTTGGTCAGCGCTTTGAAGAGGAACAAAATCGAAAACAGTCCTCCTTCAAGCGACTCCGTGCGTCGCGGCGATTCTCCCCCGGTCGAAGCAGCTTCCTGCATATTCCACAGGTGCAGCACGCGGTCGGGAGACAGACCTCGCTGCGCCGCGTCTTTGAGTAGCTCGTGATAATCGCTCTCGGCTTCGGGATTTATCTGGTAACTCAATTCTCCCGTTCGCCGGAACGCTTCCCCCCGCGTGACCAGAATCACCGGCCCAGTCCGTTCCGACTTTTCAAGCGCGGCCAGCAGCGACTTCCCGGCTTCGGAATTTCCGGCAAAGAGGAACACGGTCTGCGAAGAACCGGCGGGCGCAAGAGCAGGGGCGGCCTGCGTTTCAATCCAGACGGGACGATAAAGCACGCTCGACTCGCCGTCTTCTGCGGCGACGGCAGCCCCTGACTGAGCGGGGCGGGCGGCGGTCTTGGCCGCGCCGGCACGTTCGCCGCCGATAGCTTTCAGCGCAGCAGATTTGAGCCGCACCAGAACTTCGCCGCTTCTGCTGAGCAGCTCTATATCCACCTGCTGCTCGGCAGCCTTATCACCCGCATCTCCCGCGACCACGCGAGCGTGCGCGTAGAGATGCTCTTGCAGAGGTTTAAGAAATTCAAGGCCGCCGATGGAGAATGGCAGGTAGCCAACTCCGTTCTCCTGCTCCTTGTAAACGTTGACGCCCGCAATCGTCTGCAACGCTCCGTCCATCGCGGAAGGATGAAGGCTGAACTCGTTGAGCGACTCAAGGGCTTCGGCCGCCAGCTTTAACTCCGAAAGAGCCTCGTCGCGCCCGCAATACATGACCTGCACGGGCCGGAACGTGGAGCCGTAATTGAACCCGACCTGCTGGAAAGCCTTGTAGACAATTGACGGGTCTAGCCTGCGCCCACAGCGTTGTAGAATTGCTTCCAAGTCCACACGCTGCGCCGCCGAATCGTCTGCGGAGCTTCGCGCTGCGGACGTAAGCCACAAGCGTCCCTTTGAACAGAGCACGAAAGAATTTCCTTCGCCGGTAAAACCGGCCTCGTACTCAACGAACTCTTGCGAAAGGGTCAGGCGCACGCTCACCGTCCTCGCCCCTTCCACGAACAACGGGCGCAGCCACACGACGTTGCTCAGGCGTGTTATCTCTCTGCCGGTGGCGTGACGCGCCGAGGCGACCGCCATTTCTATATAGGCCACGCCCGGCATCAATTTTTTCCCAGTGAAGATATGGTCTCGCAGGAAGAATTCGCTGCCGGTTATAGAAGCTTCGTAGAGCAGTACGCCCGGAGCGTTTGACTCGCCGCCGATTGGTCGCAGCTTCTCGCGGAAGAAGCCGGTCACTTCCCCCGTCTCGCTTTCGGGTTGCGTGACGGTCGCGGCGGTCGTTGGCGGCTCAACACGCTTGTCAGCGACACTCTCAGGCAGTCCTTCTTGCGCGGGAGCCGATTCGCCGGAGAGTGCAGGCCGCGCCTCCTCAAGCCAGAAGCGTTGCTGTTTGAACGGGTAGCCGGGGACAGAGACGCGACGCGGCAACAGTGGCTTTTCGTAGAGCAACTCCCAACTGAGAGTCGCGCCGTTGACCCACAGCCCGGCCAGTGTCTCCAGTTTGCGCTCGCGGTACAGGTTTTCCGGCGGCGCGGAGCCGGTCGTTTCTTCCGTCTCCTGCTCGGGCGAGGAATTCTGGCGCGCGGTATTGCCAGTGTAGATTCCGTCTCCCGCTTCCTGCTTCAAAACGTAGCGGGCCAGTTTCGCACGCAGGTCTGCGAAGTCGAATGCGACGACTGCGAGGCGTGCTTCCATCTCCTCCCGCCCGATTTGCAGCGTGTAAGCCACGTCCGCGAGCCGCACCGGCGGGGCAGACTTCTCACGATTCAAATAGTCCAAAAAGTCCAGCCACTGATTCGCGTACTCAACCAGACGCTCCTCGTTGCGGGCCGACAGCACGAAAAGCTGCGGGCCGACGATGTCTGCGCCGACCTCCGGCTCATACTCTTCCAGAATGGCGTGCGCGTTGGCTCCGCCCGCTCCGAACGAGCTGACCCCGGCGCGACGCGGAATGCTTCTTTTCATACCGTCGAGCGTCACAACCGGCGTCTCCCATTGCGTCAATTCCCTCTGCACGTAAAACGGAGAGCTCTCCCACGGAATCCGCGTGTTCAAAGTCTCCGAATGAAGCGAGGGCGGCAGTTGTTTGTGCTGCATTTGAAGAACGACTTTGATGACGGCAGCCACCCCGGCAGCAGACTCCAAATGCCCTATGTTGGACTTGATGGAGCCGATGGCGCAGGAATGCTTCGGCAGCTTGAAGTCCTGAAACGCTCTGGTCAGCCCGGTTATCTCTATGGGGTCGCCCAAAGATGTGCCGGTGCCGTGCGGTTCGATATAGGTGATTGTCTCCGGGTTAATACCGGAACGCGTCAGCGCTTTTTTTATCAACTCTCCCTGAGCCACGGGGCTGGGAACGGTGAAGCCGTTCGTCTTGCCGTCGTGATTCAACGCGCTCGCCACTATGACCCCGTAGATATGGTCGCGGTCTGCGATTGCACGCTCAAGGGGCTTGAGCAGCACAGCCGCCACGCCCTCGCCCGGCACAAACCCGTCTCCACCTTCTCCGAAGCTGCGACAACGCCCGTCACTTGAGAGAAATCCCATAGAGCTCAGCGATTGATACTTATAGGGATGTGTGAACAGGTTGACGCCGCCCGCGATTGCCAAGTCGCAATCCCCCGCGCGAATGCTCTGCATCGCCAGATGAATCGCGCTCAGTGAGGACGAGCACATGGAGTCAAGGGTGATGCTCGGCCCGTTGAAGTTCATGAAGTAAGAGACACGATTCGAGACGGACGCATAACTCGCGCTCCCTCTCGCGCCCTCCTCGTTTTGCAGCAATTGATAGTGCGCGTACATCAGCCCCACGAACACTCCTACGGATTCATGCTTCAGCGCGTCGCGTGTGTAGCCGCTATCTTCCATCAAATGCCAAGCGGTTTGCAGGAACAGTCTCTCCTGCGGATCCATCAGCTCAGCCGCCCGTGGGGAGAGGTGGAAAAAGCGTGCGTCGAATTTGTCGGCTCCTTCTATGAAACCGCCCCACTTGCTGCTGGCCGATGTCGGCGTGTTCTTCTCAGGCTGGTAGTAATCTCTCCAGTCCCAGCGCTCCCTTGGGATTTCCCTGATGGAGTCCGTCCCATTCTTCAAGTTCTCCCAAAGCTCTCTAGGGTTCTTCGCCCCCGGAAACCGCCCACTGATTCCGATGATGGCTATCTTCTCTGCCCCGGTCTTCGCCGGGATGATAGCGGGCGCAAGACCGGACGCAGCCCAGCCTTCGGCAGAAGGCTGCTCGGGCGCGTCCTCCATCTTCATGAAAGGTTCGTGCGTGCGCGTCTCTGTCTGAAGCTTCCCGCTCTGAGCCGTGGGCGCAGGCTCCGCGCCACGCGCTTCTTCACCGTTGCGGAAGAGCGCAATCAGGCTTTCGCGGTGATGCTGCACAAAATAATCGGTCAGCTCGTTCAGGTTCCCGTATTCAAAAAAGAGCGTCTTCGACAGCTCGCCAAGCTGCTTCTCAAGCGCGTCTGTAATCTCCATAATCATCACGGAGTCAATGCCGTAATCTTCAAACGCAATGTTTGGACGAACTCTGTTCTCCGCTATGTTTAAGGAGGAGGCCAGAAGCTTTCTCAGGAAAGCCGCCGTCTTGGCTCTCAACTCGTTGTCGCTGAGCGCGACTTCCCCTGACACGACACTTACCTGTGCGGCCTCGACTAACGCTCCCATCTGAGCCGCACTGCTCGCAACATTTTCATCCGGCGAGGGAGCGGGCCGAAGCGCCGCCTGTGCCGCGCCCGGAATCCAGTAGCGCTCGCGCATAAAATGGTATCCGGGAAGAGGAACAATACGAGGGCGCGCAGAAGCGTAGAATGAGTTCCACTCCAGCCCGACGCCGTTGACCCAGAGCTGGGCCACCAGATTCCAATCACGGTTCTGCTTTAAGACTTCAAGGTAAGCCTTTCCGGCGTCGCCCTGAATGAAATTGCGGAAAAAGTTCGGAGACTCGTGAATCTGACCACGGTATCCGTCAGTGGGTTTGAGCGTCCCTTCGACAAAACTCCGCAACCTCACCTTCAATTCGTCCGGACTGCCGACTACCAGCGCGAGCCGTTCCTCCAGATGCTCGCGTCCCACTTGCAACGTGTAGGCGATGTCGGACAGATTGTGTAAAGGGCTTTCTGCCAGAAACGCCAGAAAGTCTTCCGCGTAGCCGCGCAAAGACTCCTGCGTTTGGGCGGAAAAGAGTATGAGAAAGGGGCCGCTCTCTACGCCGCTTGTCAGAGGGGCGGCGACATACTCTTCAAGAATCAAATGCGCGTTTGCGCCGCCCGCTCCGAAAGAGCTGATGCCCGCACGACGCGGCACGGTCAGGGCCTGCCCCTGCTCGTACACCACGGGCTGCTCCCACTCAGTCAACGAACGCTGCACCACGAACGGAGAGTCCTTCCACTCTATTTTCGGATTCAGGGTTTCCGCGTGCAGCGAGGGAACCAGTTGCCTGTGCTGCATCTGCAAGACAACTTTGGTCACGGCCGCGATGCCTGCGGCCGATTCCAGATGGCCTATGTTCGATTTCGCTGAGCCTATGACGCACGGGCGCGCGGCGGCTTCGCGTGAGCCGAACGCGCGCATCAGCCCGTTGATTTCGATAGGGTCACCGAGCGCGGTTCCGGTGCCGTGTGCCTCCACATAGCTTATCGTCGCGGGGTCAACATCGGCTCGCTCCAATGCCTCACTAATCGCCATAGACTGCGCCACCGGGTTAGGCACGAAGAACCCGCTCGTCTTGCCTCCGTGGTTGAGCGCGCTTCCCATAATCACCGCGTGTATATAGTCGCCGTCCCTCTCCGCATCTTCCAGACGTTTGAGCAGCACCGCGCCCACGCCTTCGCTCGGAACGTAGCCGTCACCCTCCGCGCCAAAACTACGGCAGCGACCGTCGCTAGACAGGAACCGCCCGACGCTCAGTTGAAGATATTTTCTCGGATGAATCGAGACATTGACGCCGCCCGCCACCGCGTAATCCACCTCTTCGCTGAGCAGGCTCTGGCAGGCCAGGTGCATCGCGCTGATGGAAGACGAGCACATCGAATCCAACGCCAGACTGGGCCCGTGAAAGTCAAAGGTATAGTTGATGCGGTTGGCTATCGAGGCGAACATCGCGTTGCCCGCAACGTTGTCGGGTGATTCAAAGAGTTGATAGTGCCCGTACATCACTCCGACGTAGACGCCTACCCGTGCGCCGCGCAGACGAGTTCGAGAGTAACCTCCGTTTTCCAGCGTGTGCCACACAGTTTCAAGAAACAGCCGTTCCTGTGGGTCTGTGTATTCGGCGTCTCGCGGCGACATGCCGAAAAGTAGCGGGTCGAACCTGTCCACGCCGTCCAGAAATCCGCCCCAGCGACTGACGGGAGCGCCACGGACTTGGCTGTGCTCCTGCCAGTCCCAACGCTCTGCGGGAATCTCACTGATACAATCTTTCCCTTGCTTCAGGTTATCCCAAAATTCTTCGAGAGTGTTCGCCATAGGATAGCGGCCACTGATGCCGACTATCGCAATCTTTCCAGAGCGGCGGCCCCGAGCAGGGCGCGCGTGCTCTCTCTTCCTGACGGGTTCGGCCGGAATCTCCGGCGCGACGCTCTCGACGGAAGTAACGCTCTGCTGGCTCGCGCTCTCGCGCAACAGGAGCCGCGAGAGCTTGGCGGAATGCTCCTGTAGAAAGAAGTCCGTCAGCTTATTGACCGAGTTATACTCGAACAACAAGGTGGAGCTCAGAGGCCCCAAATCGGCCTCGAACAACTCTATGATTTGCGGGACGGTGATGGAATCAATGCCGTAGTTTTCCAGCGTATCATCCGGCCATATCTTATCTGCGGGAATTTGCAGAAGCTGGTGAAACGCGTCCTTGACGTAGGCTTCTACGGCCTCGCGCAACGCTGTGGGTAAAGTCTGTCCCGGCATGGCATCATCACTCCCTGTCCTCGCTCGCACGGGGACAGCCGACTCTGTTCCCGTGCCAGAGACTTCAACCGGCGAAGATACGCCGGTCGCATTCTTCTGCGAGGATGTGTGTTGGTTGCTTTCGGTCTGCTTGAGCCTCGTCGCAAACTCCGCTTCGCGCAGAGTGGCAGAGCTTTGCGCGCTCTCACGCGGTTGACGCAGGGCAAGGTCATGGAACTTGACGCACACCTCGCCGTTCGTGTCCAGCAACGTGACGTTGAAATGGCCTGACGCCAGTGGCCGGACGTAGGCATACGCGCGTGCAGTCGGCGGCTTGAATAATTCAACACTCTCGACGGCATAGGGCATCATCACGCGGTCAACCGTCCGCGCCAGAAACGCGGCGGTAGTCTGTAAAGCCCCGTCCATCAAGGTCGGATGCAAGGGCATCTGCTTAAGTTCGGAGTGCAGGTAGGCTGGCAGTTCGAGTTCGCCCAGCGCCTCGTTCGCGTTGTAGTGAACCCTGCGCAATCCCCTGAATGATTCACCGTAGAACAAGCCGCCCTGCGCAAAGCCGTGATACAGCTCATCTCGCTCGAAGGTGCTGTCACATCTCGCCCGAATCTCTTCCGGCGACAGGCGTTCGGCATAGTCGTTCCGGCTTGCCGGTACTGTCGAGAGGATGGCGGTCGCGTGTGTCACCAACTCATTTTCACGACGGGTCTGCACCTTGAAAGTCCAACTGTTTTCATGCTGCTCAAGCGCGGCCCACACCGTCAGGCTTTCGGTCTTGGTAGCCAACGGGCGCAGCCATCGTACTCTCTCCACTTTGATTCGATTCGCGTCCGACACTTGACCGAGTGCGGCGCGAGCCATCTCCAAATAGACCACCCCGGCCAGCACGGAGACTCCGTCAATGACGTGCTCTCGCAGCAACCCATCTTCGGGGCGGAACACCTTACGGAACACGATGCCGTTCCCCGCGACGCTTTCCGTCTCTACGCTATCCAGCAGTGGATGAAGAGGGACAGCCGCAACCGTCTGCAAAGCAGCTTCGGCCGGGCGCGAAGTAATCCAGTAGCGGCCTTGCTCAAACGGATAACCGGGCAGTGACACGCGGCGCGGATACGGTTTGTGATAAAGCAGTTCCCATTCCACTTCGGCCCCGCGCGTCCATGCTTCGGCCAGCCGCGTCAGGTCGCGTGCGCGCGCCCATGCGCGAGACTCGTCCATACCCGGCAGGCTTCTTCCCGCTTTTTCTTGCCGCAGGCTGCCGCGATAGACGCCTGCGGGCGCAGAAGATTTCTCTTCGAGGAAGAGGCCGAGTTTTTCCGCCAGTTCTGCCGGGCGAGAGGCGACGACGGCGAGGCGTTCCTCCATAGCCTCGCGCCCAACCTGAAGGGTGAAGGCAATTTGAGCGGCATTGTATGACGCGGGCTCGCCGTGCGCGGGCGCGGGCGTCTTGCTGTTCAACTCGTTGAGACGCGCCGCCAGAGACGACAGAGTGGATTCGCCCGTGATGAATAGCTGCGGAAGCTCAACTCCCAGAAACTCCTCTACCTCCTGATGAAATTGCGACAGGGCGGCATAGTCCGCTCCGAGCTCGGACAACGTTTCATCGGAAGGCGTGTCGCCAAGCTTCACCCGCAGCAGGTTGCCGAGGATGACCGACAAATCCTTCTGTAAATTGTCCGGAGCCGCGCGTTGGACTGGAGCATCGGTCTTCGACACGCTCTCGCCTGCCGCTCCGTCCGGCCGCTTCAGGAACTCAAGAAACTGCCGCACGGCCACGCGCAACGCGTTATCACTTTTCGCTGAGAAGACGAACAGACGAGGCTCTGTGCTGTGCGCGTATTCATCTTCCGGGAGTTGGTACTCTTCAACGACCAGATGCGCGTTCGAGCCTCCCGCGCCGAAAGAACTGATGCCTGCTCGAAGGGGCATCTCCCTCTCGACGCCATTTTCCGTGACGCGTGGCCGCTTCCACTCGGAAAGCTCGCGCTGTACGTAAAAGTGAGAGCGTGACCAATCCACATGGCTATTGAGCGTCGTTGCGTGCAGAGAGGGAACCAGTTGTCTGTGCTGCATCTGCAAGACAACTTTGGTCACGGCCGCGATGCCTGCGGCCGATTCCAGGTGACCTATGTTCGACTTGACGGAACCTACGGGGCAGCGAAATTCCTGCAACCCGTCCTCTCCAAGTTTCTTGAAAGCCTTTTCCAATCCCGAAAGCTCAATCGGGTCACCGAGCGACGTTCCGGTGCCGTGAGCTTCGATGTAACTGATGGTCGCCGGGTCAAGCTTCGCCTGCTGATAAGCGGCGAGAATCAATTGCGCCTGAGCCTCCGGATTAGGAATCGAAAAACCGCCGGTTCTTCCGCCGTGGTTAATAGACCTGCCGCGAATGACCGCGTAGACATGATCTCCGTCTGCCAGCGCGCGGCTAAGGGGCTTGAGCAGCACTGCGCCGACGCCCTCGCCCGGAACATAGCCATCTCCTCCCTCACCAAAACTGCGGCACCGCCCGTCCGACGAGAAAAACGATGCCTGACTCAGCAAGAGATACTTGTTCGGGTGGATGGAGACATTGACGCCGCCCGCCAGCGCCGCTTCGCACTCGCCTTTAAGGATGCTGTCGCAAGCTTGATGTATGGCGGTCAGAGAGGACGAGCACATGGTGTCGAGCGCGACACTCGGGCCGTGAAAATCAAAGAAGTAAGAGACACGATTGGCAATCGAGGCACTGAATGATGACGGAATCAGAGTTGCTCCGTCCGCCTCTTGGCCCACACCGAACAGTTGATACTGGCTGTACATCACCCCCACGTACACGCCGATGGCCCGACCTTTGAGCAGGCCGGGAGCGTAACCCGCATCCTCCAGCGTGTGCCATGCGGTTTGCAGGAACAGGCGCTCCTGCGGGTCAATCACCGTGGCCTCTCGCGGCGAGATATGGAAAAAGAGCGGGTCAAACTGGTCTACGCCGTCTAGGAATCCTCCCCACTTGCTGTAGGTCTTGCCCGGCTTGCCTCTTTCAGGAGCGAATATCGCTTCGTGATTCCAACGCTCGGCAGGAACCTCCGTGATGCAATCTCTGCCCTCCCTGAGATTATCCCAGAACTGGTTGAGGTCGCGGGCCATCGGATAACGCCCACTGACGCCGACGATGGCGATGAGGTCGTCTTCAGGAGCGGCGAAAGCATCTGGCTTTGGCGCAGCCGCCAGCTTGACAGTGTCGCCGCGCGGCCCGTCCGACGGATAGATTTGATGAAAGACAGGCGAATGCTCGCGGAAAGTCTGACGGGCCTTTTCCTGCTCTCCGACGACAACGACGAAATGGCTTCCGTTGTATTCCAGAGCCCTTAGAAACAGCTCCACTCCCATCTCGTCACCGAGAGGTTGAAGTCCGCTTTCGAGCAGCGCGGCTTCTCTCTCAGGGTCAAGGCGCATGCCGCCGTTCTTCCACAGAGGCCAGCCGATGGACACGGTCTTACCGTAACGCTCGCCCGCTTCGACTAGGCGCGCACGCTCCGCAGCGAAGGCATCCAGAAAGCCGTTAGCGCAAGCGTAGTCGGCCTGCCCCGGATTCCCCCATGCCCCTGCCGTTGACGAAAACAGCACGAAGAAATCCAACTGTTCGCCGCCAGTCGCTTCGTCGAGCTGTAGACAACCGGCCACCTTCGGCGTCAGTACGGCTCGCGCGTCCTCCATCGTTTTTCCGACTATCAGAGAATCGCGCAACACGCTGGCCGCATGAATTACGCCGTGCAGCGCGCCGAATCTCTGTTTGGCTTCAGCGACCAGTTGCGCCGCCGCCCCCGGTCTTGAGATGTCCGTCTGGGAATACATGACTTGCGCGCCTAACGCCTCAAGCTCTCTGATGTGCGCGCGTTTCTGCTCGTCCGGCGCAGAGCGCCCGCAGAGCACCAGCCGCGCTTTCGCTCGTTCGGCCAGAAAGCGCGCGAAAATCAGGGCGACCCCGCCCAGCCCGCCGCTAATCAGATAGACCCCGCGCTCACGCAAACGCCCCCGCGCCCCTATGAGTTGTCCTGCGAGCGGAGCCTGTTGAAACTCACGGAAGCGCAAGACCTGTCGGCGGCCTTCCTGATAGCGCACTTCGACATGCTCGTCCTCGCGCAGCTCCGCCAGAACTCGTTCGAGTAGAGCCCCGGCATAGCGCTCGCCGTCTGCCGAGTCCACTCCCGGATGCAGGAGCTTGTAACGCAAGCCGGGATTCTCCGACCGGATACTTTTGAACATGCTGCCGAGCGCGGCTTCCGGCTCGAAGGCCGCCCGCCCCGAGCGTCCGGCACAATAGACGAGCCGGATGTTCTTGCCGCCTCTGCGGCGCATCAGGGCTGCGGTCAGATAAAGCAGCGACTTGAACGCGTCTTCCAATTGTTCCGCGTCATTAGCGCTTCCCCGGCGCGGGCTCGCGCTTTGCCGGAAAATTATCTGCTCGGGAAAAGCTGTCCTGCTTTTCAGCCGCTCCAAGAGGCGCAGGTAATCCTGTCGTGAGCCGAAATTAATCTGGAAGGAATGCTCGTCTAACTCTTGATAAGTCTCTCCGTGTAGAACCGAAATCACTTCAGAGCTGTTGTCACGGCTCAGCCGTGCGCGCAGGGCATCGCTCAGGAGCGAGGTTCGCTCGAAGACCAGAAGCCCGCCGCTAACCGCAGAGGGCAAGCTCGCGGGAAGCGGCGCATCCTCCCAGACGCCCTGAAAAAAGAGAGCCTCAACGGGGCGCTCGTCTTTCCTCTCCACACGGCGCGCGGCCTTTCGTGGAACTCTGTTCCCCGCAGTCTGGTGCAGGTGTTCGGCCAGGCTCCCGATAGTGTTGTACTCAAAGAGCATGGTCGGATAAAAATCCTGCTCAAGGTCATGCTCAAGCTGCCGCACGAGCTTGAGCAAATCGGATGACTCTAAACCCAGCTCGTAAAATCCAACGTCGGACTGTACTGCGCGGCCATCTTTCAGATACGCGGCAACCAGACCTTCAAGATAATTTCTCATCTCCGAGAGCGACGGCTCATCGCTTCCGACTGAGGCGCTAGCCGTCTCCGTTTTCGCGCTCGGCACGTCGCCCGGCCGAGATGTATTCTCGTTCGCCGCCACCGTCAGAGCCGCACGCACAGTCGGATTCTCGCCCCACTCCTCCGCCAGATATTGCACGAGTGACTTCACGTTGTCGTACTCGAACAAAAGTGTCGGATAAAGGTCTAGCTTCAGCTCCGACTCAAGTTTGCGTACGACCTGAAGCAGGTCTTTGGAATCCAGCCCGAGCTCATAAAAGCCGCGTCGGGTATCAATCTTCTCCGGCGTCGTGTCCATCAACTCCGCGAGCCAGCCGCTCAGCATGGATTCCAGCGACGAACGCACGCCCGCGCCTTTGTCTGTCGCGGCCATCTCGCTGTTGCTCGTCCCGCTCTTTTCTGTGAGGCCGGTGTCGAGCCACTGCGTAATCAGCGAGTCCGAGCGCACGCGCTTCGAGGTCAGCCCGCGCACCCACATCACACACAGTCCTTCGCGGTCGTAAAACTCAAGGTCACACACATTCAGGTCGGCTAGAGTCCCCTTGTAGCGCGGCGGCTTCACGTACACCAGACACTTTTCCCCGGTCTGCTGCCGCGCCCGGAAGGATTCTATGTACATGGGGATGTAAGCCCTGATGTCGTCAGGGTTCACCTCACCGAACTGGCTGACGAAGTGACCGGCGAAATGGTTCGGCAGAATGGTTGAGGCATCAAGATAGGTCGGATGAATGTAAAAGTAGTCCAGATATTGACGCGCGCTCTCGGACAGGTGAATCTCCGCCAGAATGCCTCCCTCCGCGACATGTATGGTTCCCAGACCCTTCATGAATTCCCCGTGAATAATCCCCGTGGAGCGTGTCAGGGCGTAGACCTCGTCCATGTCCACGAAGTTTTCCGCGCCGTCGAGCAGCGCGCCGAGGTTTAAGGAGATGTCAGGGAATTTACTGTCGAAGTGAAGCTCACATTCGAGAGTCTGCTGCCACCCGGCGCGGCTGCCATCACGGTAAAGCTTTCGGGCGCTCACCGAGAGCTTGTGAAATGAGCCGTGCGAGGTGAACTCGAATCGCAGCTCGCTATCGAACTGCGCGTTGGCGACCACGGGATGAAGAAATAGAATCTTGCGTAGCTCAAGGTTTGCGGTGTCAATATTCTTTGAGCGCAGAATGCGGTAAATGATGTCTATGAACGACACGCCCGGCATGATATTCACGCCGTACACCGAATGGTCGCGCACGATGGGGTCTGTGCCTTTGACCTGCACGGTGCATTTAAGCTGATTTAAAACGTCCATGTTCTCCCTCATGCCATGCCAAACCAGGCCCGGCCCGCGTGTTCGTTAGCCCGCCGGATTCCAACCTCTAAAATTGCAGCTCCAGAAACGGGGTGACTGTCTCCGGGCGCTCAGGCGGGGGCGTCGAATTTCCATTCCCCTGCTGCGGAGCCGAGACTCTATGCTCGTCTCTCTTCTGAAACCAGTATCTTTCACGATGAAATTCAATCGGGGGAAGGGGGCTCCTGACGACCCGGTGACGAGACATCAGGGACGGCTCGCCTTCGCTGACAATCACGTGCGCGTTCGTGCCTCCGAACCCGAAAGAGCTGATGGCGGCCCGGCGAATGCCGTTCTCCACCTTCCACTCGCTGAGCTGGCGCACTATGTAGAACGGGGACTCGTCAAACTTGAAACGCGGGTTGGGCGCTTCACAGTTCAAAGTCGGGGGAAGCTGCTTGTGTTCGAGCGATAAAATCACTTTGATTAGCCCGGCTATACCCGCCGCGCTGAGCAAGTGGCCGATGTTGGTCTTCACACTGCCGACGCCGCAGAATCCCTTCCTGTCAGTCTCAGTCTGAAAGACTCTGGCCAGAGCCTTCAGCTCCATCGGGTCGCCAATCATGGTTCCGGTGCCGTGCGTCTCGACGTAAGTAATATCGGAAGGACGAATCCCGCTCTGACGAAGCGCGTCTTTGATGACTTCCTTCTGAGCTTCCGGGTTGGGCGTCGTCATGCCCATCGTTCTGCCGTCGTTGTTGATGGCGTCGGCTTCTATGACCGCGTAGATGCGGTCACCGTCGCGCAGCGCGTCTTCCAGACGTTTCAACACGAGCACGCCCGCCCCTTCGCCCAGCACGATTCCATCAGCCTTTTCATCGAACGTGTGACACTTGCCGGTGGGCGACAGCGCGCGTCCTTCGCTCATCCCGACAAAAGGAATTTCGTCCAGCAGAATCTCGACGCCGCCTGCCAGAGCCATCTCGCATTCGTTCGTCCTCAAGCTCTGGCAGGCCAGATGGACGCTCACCAGAGAGGAAGAGCAGGCCGTGTCCACGACCATGCTGGGGCCGCGCACGTCCAGAAAGTGAGAGACATGCGCCGAAATAAAGTTCTGCGCCAAACCGCTAATGCTCTCTTTTTGCAGGCTCTGATTGTAGTAACCGAAGTTCGATGTGCGTGAGCCCACGAAGACGCCGACTTTGCGCCCTGCCACTTCTCGAAGCTCCATCCCGGCGTCGCGCAAAGATTGCGCGCTGACTTCAAGAAACTGTCGCATCAACGGGTCAACCTGCGGAGCGAGCTTCTTGTCAATCTTGAAGAACACCGGGTCGAAATCTTCAATCGCGTCTAAGAAGCCTCCCCACTTGCTGACGGTTTTTCCTTGTTCATAATCGGGCGAATAGAACTTGTCCGGGCTCCAACGCGACGAAGGCACTTCCGTAATTGAGCTTCTGCCCGCAGCCAGATTGCGCCAGAAAGTTTCCTTGTCCGGTGCGCCCGGAAAATTGCACGCCATGCCAATGACGGCGATGTGTCGCGGGTCTGCTCCCGTCAACGGTTCTCGACTGTCGGTTGTCGTAGCTGCTGCTGCGGTCGCATCTGCGCCCTTCGCGGAGTGGCCGTTGGATGACGCGTCCCTGCTCGCCGCCAAAGGAGCATCCGGCAGCCGAATGTTGGAAGAAGGCGTGGCTGGCCCTTTGTTATCAGCCAGAGGAGCAGAGCCTTCATCCGGCCCAATCACCCGGCTGAGCGCGTCCGGATAATCCTCCTGTAGATAACGGGCTAGCTGGCTCAGCGACGGATTCTCAAGAAAGGCGGAGGGCTCAAGCGTAATCGCCAGCTCCTTTTCCAGCCTCACGACCAACTGCGCTATCATCACAGAGTCCACGCCGAATTCGGCAAAGCCCGTGTTCTCATCCAAAAGCTCCGGCTCTATTTGCAACTGTTTGGAGAAGAGCTCCGTCAGCCATCGAATCCCCTTTTCGCTGGCCGCCCGTTTGTCTATAGTCGCTGGCGGCGTTGCGCCCGGCGGCTGAAGCAGTTCCGTTGTCTCTACATTTTCGCCGCTTCTTACGGCGACCTGCGGCAGAAGCAGGAGGCTCTTCGGGTCGAACTTTGTGGGGTCTACAAGACACGGCATCACATTGATAGCCCCGTCGCTAGACATGGCCCTGTGCAGGAGCTCCAGCCCTTGGCCGGTGGGCAGGGTGAGCAGACCCAAATCGCCATACACACGGCTCTTGACTTCCTCCATCCCCATTGATTGCCAGCTAGGCCACTGAATGGAGCGGAAGAAAGTACGGCCGCGCGCCGCCTGAAATTCCGCGAAGTAATCCATGAAGGAGTTAGCGAGGGCGTAATCGCTGATGCCGACCGCCAGGACGGGAATCTGTGCTGAGACAGAGGAGCACAGGATAAAGAATTCAAGGTCGTCAGCCGCACAGGCTGCGCTCAGTGATTCCAGCCCTTCGACTTTTGGTTCCAGCACCTGCTGGATTTCCGCCACCGGCTTGCTGATAAAAGCCGGATTGTTCATCAGAGACAGCCCGGCGCAGTGTATTACCCCGGCGATTGGCCCAAGCTCGTTGCGCACCGTGGAAAGGTATTCGCTTAAACGCTCGCGGTCATCGAGGCTGTGCGTGTAGAACCGTAGCTCCACACCCGGTTGCCGCAACGTCATGAGCGCTTCCAGACGCGCCGCAAGTCGCGGGTCGGTTTCAGGGGACTTGAGGAGCGTCGTCCATTGTTCCGGATGCGGCACGGGTTGGCGTCCCATGAGCACCAGTCTGTTAGCTCCCTTACTGATTAGCTCATTCGCAACCGCGAGGCCGATACCGCGCGTCCCTCCGCTAATGAGAAAGACCTTATCACGCAGTTGACCGTGCCACGGCTCGTCGCCCTCCGGTCGCCGGTCGCCTGCCGGAAGCTCTTTCATCGAGGCGACATGACGAACCTCGTTCCGGTAGCAGACTTCCGTCACAGGGTCGTTCATGCCGAGCTCCCGCCCGACAATCCGGCGGAGCGTTTGAGCCGTCACCGACGCGGCGTCCACGTCCACCGTGCGACAGTACAGGCTCTTGTATTCAGCCGACAGCATGCGAACCAGCCCCGCGAAATTCGCGCCGGACAGATTTGGCCTTTGCGCCTTGAAACCCACCAGCTCGCAGGTGAAGTGCAGGCAAAAGAATGAGCTGTTCCGAAACGTCTTGACCAGCTCCTGATAAAGAGTGATTTTCCCCCACTTCGCTTCGGAATGAGCACGCTGTTCTAGAGAGAGGTCGGACAAGTCCACAATCCCTATAAGGTTCGGCCACTGATTCAGGATGCGTTTCGCAAGCCGCACGCCATCTTCCGCGTCTGCATGAGACAGCGACAGGCCACTGTCCGAAGGTCGCTCCCCGACCGGATTTTGAGAGACGATTAACGGACGCACCCGCGAATCACCGTCAAACAATCTCAACGCGAGAGGCTCTGTCTGCGGGTTGGTCAACACGAGCAACGTTCCAGCAGGCAGAGCGTCCGCGCTTCCGCTCATTCCCTCCGCCGGTTGCCATGTCTTGGAAAGCAAACGAGCTTCCGGCCGGGCCTGCCGCTCCGGTTTCGCCTCGCGCGGCTCCTCTCTCTTTTCAATCCAGAATCGGCCCTGAGCGAAGGGATAAGTCGGCAGGGACATCTTGCCCGGGAGCGCGTCGGGATAGAGCAAGTTCCACTCGATTTCGCTCCCGCCGACCCATGCGCGAGCGAGCTGGTTGTGGTTGCGTTTCAGCAGAATCAGCCTGAGATACTCACGCCCCTCCGCATCGTCCAGCCACGCGCGGCTTTCGGTCGAAGATTGGGCGTTGCCGGTATGAAATTCCTCTATGCCTGAGTCTCCGCGAAGATAACGCTCCAACTTGTCTCGCAACTCTTGAGCGTTGCGTGCGACGGTCGCCAGTCGCGCATCCATAGGCACGCGCCCCACCTGAAGCGTATAGCACAGCGCATCCATGTCTAGCGGCGGCGCGGAGCCGTTCCCACCTTGCGACGTGGGCGCAAAGCCGCTCTGATTCAGAAAGCTGACCATGCTTGAGACATACTCTCGTAATCGTTCTTCGTTTTTAGCCGACAGCACGAACAGACGCGGTTCGTCATCAGGGCGGGACAAAGCGTTTTGAGTCGCCGGTTCTTCAAGAACTACGTGTGCGTTGACTCCGCCGAAACCGAACGAGCTGACACCGGCGCGGCGCGGCAGAGGGTTCCCATTTTTATCGAACGGCTGCCAGTCGCGCGTGGCTCTGACCGGCTCAAAGGGAACGTCGTCAAGCTGAATCAGTGGATTCAGCTCATTAATGTGCAGGCTCGCTGGAAGCTTGCGGCGGTTCATGGCGAGAATCACCTTGACCACACCGGCGACACCCGCAGCCGGTTCGAGGTGGCCGATGTTACTCTTGACTGTGCCGAGCCCGCACACGTTGGCCGCGCTAGTGTTTCCCCTGAGTTTGCGGTAAGCCTGAAGGATGCCTTCAATCTCTATAGGGTCACCGAGCTCAGTTCCCGTCCCGTGCATTTCCAGATAAGAGACGCTCTCAATGGGAACGCGCGCGTCCTCGTAAGCGGCCACCAGCAGTTCCGCCTGAGCGACGGGATTAGGAGCCGTCAGCGAATGAGCCCGTCCGCCGTGATTGACCGCGCTGCCGCGTATAATCGCGTGTATGTGGTCGCCGTCCGCCAGAGCCCGCGAAAGCGGCTTCAACACCAAGGCCGCTACGCCTTCTCCTTTAACGTACCCGTCGGCCGTCTTATCCATCGTTTTGCAACGGCCTCCCGGTGACAGAATGCCCAACCCGTGCGCGCTGATGACAGTCTGCGGCGAGAGAACTAAGCTCACTCCGCCGACAATCGAAAGCTCGCTCTCACCCCGGCGCAGCGACCTGATGCCGCGATGTATGGCGACCAGCGAGCTTGAGCAGGCAGTGTCAATGCTCTCGCTTTCCCCGTGCAGGTCTAGCAGGTACGAGATTCGGTTAGCCAGCATGGTTCGCGCCAGCCCTGTTCCGGAATAGGCGTTCATCTGGCCCGTGTCCACCACCAGCGACTCGTAATCGTTGAACTGCATCCCTACGAAGACACTGACGTTTCTCCCCGCGAGGCTGTCCGCGCGGCAGCCCGCGTCTTCGAGCGCCTTCCACGTCTCTTCAAGAAAGAGGCGATGCTGCGGATCCATCACCTTTGCTTCCAACGGAGAGATTTTGAAAAACAGTGGGTCGAATTTATCTATCCCGTCGAGGAATGCTCCCCAAGGCGGAGTGCCGGGGAACATCTCGGCAATCTCTTTCCAGTTCCAGCGCTCGGGCGGGATTTCCGTAATCAGGTCGCGCCCTTGCTCCAGATTTTTCCAGAATTCCGTCAAATTCGGTGAGCCGGGGAATCGCCCGCTCATGCCTATGACAGCGACCGGCTCGTTATCAGTGGAAAAATTCAGCGACCCGGTCGCGGCCTGCGCGCCCGGCGACGTATGTATCGCCGGAGCCATCGTGGCGGCCGGTTCACTGGCGATTGCCGCTTGGCTCTGCACGGCGATGTCGGGCGCTTGCGCTACTCTTTCTTCGTGCGGAGCATGAACGCGTTGCAGTTGCGTCGGGAACTCATCAACGAGATGCTGCGAGAGCTTGGCGATGGTGTTAGCCGAGAAAAAGAGTGTGGTCAGAATTTCTATGCCGTATCTCTCTCTGAGCCGTTCGGAGAACGTCTTGAGGCCGAACGAGTCCAGTCCGTACTCTCCGAAGCTTGCATCGTTCTCCAGCCTGTTGGCTTCTAGCCCGACAATCTCCGACAGCATACGCTTCAGTTCTTCAATCACACGTAGACTCAACTCGCCCGCGTCAAGCCTCCCGGCAGCCACGCGCGCAGGAGCCGCCGTCACCGGAACGCTCGGCGCAGTCATCGGAGCAGTCGCGGTTCTTTGCGTTTGAGTATCTACATCAATCAGTGCGCGAATCCGTTCGCTGTCTCCCACCGTCACCATCACCTGACTGAGCCCGCTTTTCAGAGCCCACTCCAACGCCGCTTCTCCTTCCGAGCTCTCCAAGTACCGAAAGCCGGTTTTCCGCAGGTAACGGTCTTCCTGCTCATCTGCGACGTGCATCCCGCCTTCACGCCAGAGCGGCCAGTTGATGGACACAGTCCGGCCCTGTCTCTGTCCAAGTCTACGCTTCGCTTCCCTCTCTACGGCGAACCCGTCCAGAAACCTGTTGCCAACCGCATAATCCATCAAGCCGAAATCGCCCAAGTGTGCGGCGGTAGAAGAATAGAGGACGAATAAATCCAGAGCTTCATCACGGGTGGCTTCATCCAGCGCCAGCGTGCCTTCAATTTTGGGTCGTAGCTGGCTCCTGAATTCTGAGAGGTCTTTCTCTTGCAGCAGCCGCTCGCTGACCGTGCCCGCCAGATGAAAGACGCCATCCAGCCCTCCCCACATGGCCTTAACTTCAGCGAGGATGCTTCTTAGCCGCGTGCCGTCTTCAACGCTGCCTTGAAAGTAGACCGTTTCGGCTCCGAGCCTACGCAACTCTTCCAATCGCGCTCCGGTCGCGGAGTCCGGAGCAGAGCGTCCCAACAGAGCCAATCGCGCACGATGACGGCGTGCGAGATACCCTGCCAGCATCAGGCCGAGCGAGCCCGTAGCTCCCGTGATGAGATACACGCCCCCGTCCTTCGTCGCGCTGCCTCCCGACGGATTGGTTTTATCCGGTGAGACAGGACGCAGGCGTTGCACAAATCTGATTCCGCTCTGGTAGCGAATGACTTCTTGTCCGCGTACGTGCCGTGCGCTCATCTCCGCCAACAGCAGGCCATTGAGTCGTGCAGCGTCCGGGCTGGCAAAGCGTATTACAGAAAAATTGAGGTCGGGCGCGAGTGTGCGCAGCGACCCGACGAACCCGCCCAGAGCCTCGGCAAATGCAACGCCGCCTGTCTCGGCGTCTTCCGTGGAAGCGACCTGAATCCGGCGGACTGAGCCGATTTTTGCTTCACCGATGGCCTTCAGCAACATGAATACGGACGCCGCTCCGCGCGCCAGAAAAAGCTCAGGAGCCGCTTCGTCCGGCGTGCCGCGAAACTCGCTGACCTTCTCAAGCGGCCAGAGGTGCGCAATCCGTGTGAGCGGGAAGCCGCGCTCACGCAAGACCGTCAGCAGTCGAACATAATCGTCAAACCGGCGCGGATTAATTTCAAAGCTGTTCTCGAGCTCGCGGAAAGTGCTTCCCGGTTTGACCAGCAGATGTAGGCTGCTTGCCGGTGCGTCCGCGCTCAGGCGCATCAACTCTGTGAAGCGCTCCTGCGTGCCGAAAATCAACAGGGACTCGCTTAACCCTTCGCGCTCAAGGACGGGCGCCGGTTCAAAGACTGTCTGGAAGTAAACCGCTTCGGGTTTTGTCTCTGGTCTAATTTCCGGTCGCGGCTGGGCCTGTTCGCGCGAGAACCAGTGGCGTTCGGGCGCGAACGGGTAGGTGGGCAGCGAACATAGCCTTGGCGTCCGGCTGTACAGGCGGTTCCAGTCAACCGCCGCGCCCAGTACCCATGAGCGTGCGATTTGCTCCGGGTCGGTTTCACCTTCCGCGATGACGGGAGGCGTCGCGCCGCGAGTGACGCGTCCTCTGTAGACGCTCGCTGTGTCGCCCTGAAGATAGCGCGACAATTTCTCGCGCAACTCTTCCGCATCTCTGACGACCAATGCCAGCCGTTCTTCCATCGCTCCCCTGCCGGTCTGGAGCGTGTAGGCGGTCGCCGTCAGATTCTTCATCCATTCCGCAGCGCGCGCCGGGCGCAGGAACTCGCGCACGTAGTCATACAGTCGCTCGGGCTGTTTAGCGGATAGGACGAAGATGACGGGGCTTTCAGGTCGCGTTTCCGGCTCCGGCTGCGGAACGTACTCTTCCAGAATGGCGTGCGCGTTTACCCCGCCATACCCGAAGGAGCTGACTCCGGCACAGCGCGGGAGCGGATTGCCCTGCTCGTCGCTCAATGGCTTCCATTCCTGACCCTCGCGTGGAATATAGAAGGGAGTTCCCTCCAACGCGAGATACCGGTTCAGCTCCCGAATATTAGGAGTTCCCGTCAGCCGCTTATGCTTCATAGCAAGCAGCACTCTGAGCACGCCCGCAATCCCGGCGGCAGGCTCAAGATGCCCTATGACATTCTTCAAAGCTGCCAGAGCGCAGTGCGGCTTAGCCGGTGCAGGTAGATTCCACTTCCTGTACAGCTCCGCGAAAGCTTTCTTGAGCCCGTTCACTTCCACCGGGTCGCCGAGTACGGTTCCCGTGCCGTGTGTCTCTATATAGGAGATGGCGGCCGGGTTGACTCCTGCTTTTTCACAGGCTCTGACAATCACTTCCGCCTGCGCGATAGGATTAGGCGCGGTCAGTGAGCTGGCACGCCCGCCGTGATTGACAGCCGTGCCGCGCAACACGGCATAGATAGGATTGCCGTCCGCTTTCGCCCTGCTCAGTTTTTTCAGGACGACAGCGCCGACGCCTTCGCCTCTCACGTAACCGTTGGCATCACTGTCAAAAGCACGACCGGTGCCGTCCGGGCTCAGCATCCCCGCTCTTTCCAAAGAGACGTAAGGCACGGGCGAGAGAATCACATTGATGCCGCCCGCGATTACCATTTCGCAATGCCCCTGTTCGAGCGCCTCAGCCGCGCGGTGCAGGGCCACCAGAGAGCTTGAGCAGGCCGTGTCAATCGGCTCGCTAGGCCCGTGCAGGTCAAGCTGGTAGGAAATCCTGTTGGCCAGCATTGAGGGAGTCAGCCCGACCGCGCTATAGATTGAGGCCTTCACGCCCGAACGATAAATCAACTCGGCATAGTCGGACGGGCCTACTCCGACGAAGAGCCCGGTATTAGTTCCGGCCAACTCGCCGGGATTGATACCGGCGTCCTCAATGGCCTTCCAGATGGTTTGGAGCAGCAAACGCTGTTGCGGGTCGAGCCAATCCGCTTCGTTGGGCGAGATGCCAAAAAACAGAGGGTCGAACAGGTCTACGCGAGGCATGAAGCCGCCCCACTTCACCTGTGTTTTATCGGCCTGCTCGCGGGGGTCACCATAAAAGGCTCTCCAATCCCAACGGTCGGGCGGAATCTCTGTTATGAGGTCTCCTCCGCGTTCCATTTGAGCCCAAAAACTTTCTAGGTCTTCCGAACCGGGAAGAACCCCCGCGATGCCTACTATGACCACCGGGTCGGGCTCGGCTGAGAATGAGTTGAGCTTCCGCGCCGTGTCGCCCGCGCTCGCGCTCGTACTGCTCCCGCTACGCTTCGCGCTCTCGCTCTGGCCCGGCTGTCCGTTATTATCCGAGCCTCGCCCGGTAGCCGCCGACGATGCCGCACCGGAACCAGAGGCTTCGGCATATTCGCTTCTCGTTGCCGTCGCCTGTCGGCCCTTCAACAGAGCGTCGGCATGGTCATCCCATAAACGTGCTGTCAGGGCTTCGGGCGTGGTCGCCTCGAAAAAGATTGACGGCATCAAGTCCAGCTCAAAGGTTTCGTTGAGTCGGTTGCCGAGCTTCATCAGCCCGACGGAATCAAGTCCGTAGGATTGAAACGACTTGTCAGGCTCCAATTCCTCCACGCCGTATCCGGTGATGGAAGCCATCACCGCCAGAATCTGTTCTCTAACCCACGCGGTAACATCCTGTCCGGAAGTCGGCAACCCCGTATGTGCGGCGACAACCGTTTCCTCCGCGCCGCGATGTTGATTCGATTCCAGCAGGCGCGCAATTTTGTCTACGTCACCGGACAGCACCAGAACCTGACTGGCGTTTAGAGTCAGTCCAAGTTTGAAAGCGTTCCAACCATCCTCCGGTTCTAGAGGCACGATTCCTGTTCTGGCCTCTACGACGCGCAGGCTTTCGTCATCAAGGCTCATCCCGCCCGCCTTCCAGTAAGGCCAGTTGATAGACAGGCTCTTGCCCGCTCGCCTGCCTTCGCGGCGAAGTTTCTCTCGTGCTGCGGCGAAGCTATCCAGAAAGCTATTGGCGTAGGCATAGTCGCACTGGCCGGGCGTGCCCAAGACCGCGCTTACGGAGGAGAAAGTCACGAAGAAATCCATCTCTTCCGCCGCAGTATGCTTGTCCAGATAGATAGTCCCGGACACCTTCGGCGCAAGCACCGCGTCAGCCTCGTCCTGAGTCTTGTTGAGCAGCAGAGAATCGCGCGTCACCCCGGCGCTGTGAATGATTCCGTCGAGCCGTCCGTAACGTGCGCGGATTTCTGCTATCAACCCGCGCACATCCTCTTCGGCTGAGACATCTGATTGCAGATGAAGCACCTCTGCTCCCAGCGCGCGCAGTTCTTCCAGAGCAGCCCGTTTATGCTCGTCAAGCGGCGAACGGCTGGTGAGAATCAAGCGCGGCGCGGCAACTGATTCGGCTATGGCCCGCGCGAACGAGAGCCCCAAGCCGCCACTGCCGCCCGTAATCAAATAAACCCCATGATTTTTGAGCCCGGCCGAAGTCTTCGCGGCTGTCTCCGGTTGAACGCGTTTCCAGTGCGGGACACGCCGCGCCGCGTCTTCCAGCGAGACAGTGCTTTCTTCACGCGGAGCCGACAGTTCTGCTTTCAGGAGTCGAACAACCTGACCTAACTCTGCGGCCTGACCCCGCAGGAACGAGGACGGAACTCGCGCGAGTCGCCCTCTAATCCGCGCAGTCTCTTGCGACAGACTACGGAAAAATCCCTCCAACGCGGCCGGGTAAGCATCCTCGATTCCGTCGGAGCCGACGTAGGCAAACAGAAAATCAATGTCCGCGTCCGGCTGGCTGGCCAGCAACTCCCGAATCAGGAAGAAGGGGGCGTAAAAGGTTTCTTCCAGTAACGAAGCAGGGGCTTCCTCGCGCTCCTTCTCAGGCTCGTGGAACCACAGAATCGTATGCGGTAACAGTTGGCGTTGCTTCAACTCCGCCAGCACGCGCCTTGATTCCGCCGCTTGCGCCAGCCTTAGTTGATAATGGCGCGGGCTTACCATGCGGAAAGCGTCCGCTTGCTCAAGCAGAATCGGCTCCGCGCCCGTTTCCTGTAGCACTATCTGCTGTAGAGCTTCGGCCCGCTTCGGGTTAGGGCTGACAATCAAAACGGGCTGCGCGAAGCTTCGTCCCGTGGCCGCGACGCCGAGATTGGCTGTCTGCCATTCTCTTTCATACAAGACAGTGCGTGCCACGCCGGACGCGTCAGGTCTTGAAGCTGTGTGGCGAGAGCTTTCTGCTCTTTCAGAAAGTTGTTCGCCCATGACCTGTGGTGTTTGACGGGTCGCGGCAACCTCTTCCGGTTCTTCAAGCCAGCACCTTGTTCTGGCGAAAGGATAGGTGGGAAGCGAAACGGGAATGGGTCGCACGCCGTCGTATAATAGAGTCCAGTCAAACTCCACGCCGTTGACCCAGAGTTGAGCGAGCTTGCCTAGCCCCTTCGTCGCCAGAATATTTCTGACGTACTCGCGGCCATCCTCTCCGTCCACCAGCAGGCTCACCGAGCTATTCCCCCTTGAGTTGCCGCGATGTAGATTCGCCGGTTCCTCTCCGTTTACGAAACGCCGCAACCCGTCCCTCAGCTCTTCGATGGAAGTGACCGGCATCGCCAGACGCTCTTCCATAGCCTCCCTGCCGACCTGTAGCGTGTAAATCATCCGTTCCAGATTATGAGCAGGCAAAGACGACATCTGTGTGACCGTCTCGGGATTCGCCGCGCCGCTCCCCGGCAGCAGTTCAAGAATGTCTGCCAGTGTCAGCTCCGCACGAATCATCGCCGGAGACAGCTCTACGTCCCACAGTTCTTCGATTTTGGAAAAGAGCCGGAGAATCGTGGTGGTATCCATGCCCATTTCCATCAAAGGCTCACCGGGCAGAATTTCCTCCGGCATCACTCCGATTAACTCCGCGAGCAGGGGCGTGAGGCTTTCAAGAGAAACCTCCGTTGCTGCCGACGCATCGGCGTCGTCCGCGCCGGAAGAGTCTGCGAGGCCGGGCTCGCTCAGAAAGTCCAGGAACTCGCTAGCGTATCGCCGCAACTGCTCTTCGTTCTTCGCGGAAAGGATGAACAGGCGAGGCGCGTCTGATTGCGTAGCGGGCAAAGCCGCTTCATCCTGTTTGTATTCCTCCAAGACTAGGTGCGAGTTCGCGCCTCCGGCTCCGAACGAGCTGATTCCGGCACGTCGCGGAATCAGTTGAATTTTTCCGTCGCGGACGACCGGCAGCGCTTTCCATTCATCGAGAGTCTGCTGCACCTCGAAAGGCGAGTTTTGCCAATCAATGTTGGGGTTCAGACGCTCAGCGTGCAGGGAGGGTACAAGCTGTCCGTGCTTCATTTGCAGCAGCACTTTGGTCACAGCCGCGACGCCTGCGGCCGATTCCAGATGGCCTATGTTCGACTTCAGCGAGCCGACGGGAATCTTTCGACCATTGAGCGGGCGTTGCCTGAAGGCGCGGATTAATCCGTTCATCTCTATGGGGTCGCCTAAAGATGTTCCGGTGCCGTGCGCTTCTATATAACCGATAGTCTCCGCTTCAACTCCGGCTCGCCTGATTGCATCTTCGACAAGGGCTCCCTGCGCGACCGGGTTGGGCACAGAGTAGCCGCTAGTTTTCCCGCCGTGATTCAAGGAGCTGCTCAGTATGACTCCGTAGATGCGGTCGCCGTCGCGTTCCGCCTGTTCCAGTGGCTTCAGGAGTAACGCGCCCACGCCCTCGCCCGGAACCATTCCGTCTCCGCCTTCACCGAAACTCCGGCAGCGACCATCGCTCGAAGTAAAGCGCCCCACCGCCAGTTGAGCGTACTTGCGTGGGTGAACCGCTAGATTGACGCCGCCCGCAATCGCATAATCTATCTCATCCAGCAGCAGTGCCTGACACGCGAGATGAATCGCGCTCAGCGATGAAGAGCACATGGTATCAACAGCCATGCTCGGCCCGCGAAAATCAAAGAAGTAGGAGACGCGGTTGGCAATCGAGGCGTATCCCATGTCGCCTGCCAGATTGTCGTGCGTTTCGATGAGCTGGTAGTGCCCGTACATGACGCCCACGTAGACGCCCACACGCGCGTCGCGCAGGCGCAGCCGCGTGTAGCCTGCGTCTTCCAGCGTTCGCCAAGTGGTTTCCAAAAAGAGTCTTTCCTGCGGGTCTGTGAACTCAGCTTCACGGCGCGACATGTTGAAAAACATCGGGTCGAATTGGTCTATACCGTCAAGGAATCCGCCCCAGCGACTGATGGGCGCGCCGTCAACCTCGGAATACGTGCGCCAGTCCCAACGGTCTGCGGGAACCTGCTGCACAGAATCTTTTCCGGCCCGTAAATTTTTCCAGAACTCATCCAGGCTATTCGCCTGAGGGTAGCGTCCGGCCACTCCGACAATCGCAATCCTGCGCCGCACGAAGGACAGCTCCCTTGCCTGCGGCGATGAGGATTGAACCCTGTTTTCTTCAGGAGCTTTCGCCTGCGCCGTTACTTCGATGGCGGGCCGCTTCGCGGGCTCATGCTTGGCGACATCTTCAAGCGCGACACTTTCAGAGCGGGGAGCAGTAACCTGCGGCTCGCTCTCAGGGCGCAAGAGCTTACGCAATGTTGCGCCATGACTTTCCAGAAAGAATTCCGTCAACTGGCGTATGGTCGTGTACTCGAACAGCAAGGTGGAGGAGAGCGACCCCAAGTCCGCGCTGAAGATGTCTATAATTTGCGGCACGGTCAGCGAGTCAATGCCATAATTCTCAAAGGTTTCGTCGGGCCAGAGCTTGGCCTCCGGAATTTGCAAGACCTTGTGGAACGCTCCCTTCACGTATCCTTCGATGGCCTTCCTCAAATCTTCCGTGTTTGAGCCGGAAGCGTCCGGCGCGACCTCAGCCGCCGGGGGCCGCTCGGGTTGGAGTGCTTCAGTGAATTGAGTTGCCTGCGGCAACATTTCGGGCGCAGTACGCGTCACTTCCCGCGCGCGTTTGAGTGAAGTTCCCTGCTCGCGCGGCTGCCAGCGCAAGCTGCCGGAGAAGTCCACGCCCCCGTCAGCCAGCACATCACGTCTGGCTTTCATAACTACGACTTGGTTGTCTCCGTGCTGCATGATGCGCTCAAGAGCTTGCATGCCTTCCTGCGGGGAGATGGAGAAAATCCCCTGTTGCGACAGACGCTGCCGGTATGTCTCGTTAGCAGCTACGCCCACGGTTCCCCAATAACCCCAATTGATAACCTTGGCGGATGTGCTCAGGTTGTCGGCCATGAAGCTGGCGAAGCTGTCCTTGAAGGCACAGCCAGCCGCGTAATTGCTTTGTCCCGCGCTGCCCGACAGTGCCACCGTAGAAGAAAAGAAAAGAACGAAATCCGGCTTTTCGTCTCTGATTGCGTCAAAGAGCGAGACACAAATCCGTGTCTTTGCGTCTAGGGCTTCCCTGAAAGTGGATTCGTCCATCTTCTGTAGGCTCAGGTCATGCAGGACGATGGCTGAATGAATAACGCCGTGCAGCGCGCCATGCGTCTCCCTGACCTTGAGCACGACACGTCGCAGGCTTTCCGGGTCTGCGGCGTCCGCCTGTTGATAGCTCAGGTGCTGCCGGGTCGGGTCAATCTCATCTACCCGTCGCTGACGCTCAAGGTCTAGCGGGCTTCGTCCCAACAGAACGACGCGCGCCTCGTAATTGCGTACGAGCCAATCCGTGACCTCGAGCCCGAGTCCTCCGGCTCCACCGATAATCAAATAGACGCCCTTGCGGCGGAAGCCGCTCCCGGCGGGCGCTGGTTGTTCGAGTGGTAGAAGGCTCCTGCGATAAAGCGTGCGGCCGCGCAAGGCCACGACGCTGCCCGGACTTGTACGCGGCTTATGCGCCAGAGCTTGTGCCAGAGCGCGCAGCCCTTCATGCGCGTCTTCAGTTCTGGAATCCTTTAAGCTGATGTCAACGAGTCCCACTTCCCAGCGTGGATATTCACGAGCCAGCGACATCGTGAAGCCGTGCAGGCTGCCCGCGAACGGATTAAGAGTCGCTCCGCCTTCCAGACTGCAAACGTCATGGGTGATGACATTCAAACGCACAGGGCGAGATGCGCCTCCACGCACGAGCAGGAGCTTGACCAGACGGAACAGCGACAACACACCGCGCTGCTGGCTAGACTCCAGAGCGTTCATGTCGCCCTGTCGTTCCCGCGCTGGTTGAAAGCCGCCCATGAAGTAAATCAGGCCGGGCAGCGCGAGTGAGTCGGACAGACCGGAATCTGTTGTTAGTCGCGCAACATCCATCAACTGCGCCGCGTTACCGCCGTGTTCTGCGGCGAGCGCACGCGCCAGCGACTCGGAGTCTTCGTCATGCACAATCCAGAGGGAGTCGGCCGGGGGCGCGTCATCAAGCAGTTCATGCGCCGGAACCCAGTGCGGCGCAAAGAGCATCTCCTTCAAAGAGTCTTCCGCCTCCGGAACCGGCCTCAGTGCCAAGTCATGAAGCTTGACGCAGACACGCCCCGAATCATCCAGCACCGTTACGTGATAATGGTCACGGCCATGCGGCTGCACATAGGCGTAACCTTGCGCCGGAAGCGAGTGCAGCAGCTCCACGGATTCCACGGAATAGGGCATTTTCGTCTTCGCGGACGATTGGGCGCGGAATGCCGCGACGACGTGAAGGGCGCTGTCTATGATGGCCGGATGCAGGTCATATTTCTCCAGCCCGCCAGCAGATTCTTCAGGAAGTATAATCCGGCCCAGAGCCTCTTCATCGTTCGACTCAATCCATTGCAGTCCGCGAAAGTAAGGGCCGTAGTCCAGCCCTGCCTTCGCGTATTCCTGATAAAGCTCCTCGCCGTTGAGCCTGTTATTACATCTGCCCCTGATGTCCTCTACGGACAAGCGTTCGGTGCTTCGAGTTGCGTTCGCGCCAGAGAGTTCTACAGTGCCGCGCGCGTGCGTCGTCAAGCCGTCTTCGCCCTGCCCCAGAAGCTCAAACGTCACGCCTTCGTCGGTCTTTCTCAAGGTCATCCACGCTCGGACTTCGCTTTCCGAGACAATTAACGGGCGCAGCCAGCGAACCTTCTTCAGTTGAACATGCTCTGTCTTACCGGCCTCTTTCATGGCGGCGCGCGCCATTTCCAGAACGGCCACGCCCGGCAGCACGGGGACTCCTCCGACGCGATGATCCTGAATCACAGCGTCCGACGGGCGGAAGACTTTGCTGAAAGAGAGGCCGGTGTCCAAAGTCTGAGCCGCATCCACTCGGTCAATCAGAGGGTGTAGCGCCGAAGCGCCGCCGCGTCTCGTTACAGAGGCTGACGCGAGCCATGAGCGCGTCATTTCAAACGGATACCCCGGAAGCGGCAGACGACGAGGGAATGGTGCGTCATACAAAAGCTGCCACTCGACGGCGGCCCCCTTCACCCAGACCTCCGCGAGGCGTAACAAGTCTCGATTTTCCAGAGCCTCACGCGCATCCAATGTATTCTTCCGTCCGGTTTTCGGCGCGCGCGCTGCGGCTGCGGCCTCGTCTCTTAAACTGCCGCGAAAGACTTCTTCGGGCTGTGTGGAATCGTTCAGAAAGGCGTATAGCTTCTCAACCAGCTCGCCGCTCGAAGAAGCCACGACTGCCAGCCGTTCTTCCAACTCTTCACGACCTGTCTGAAGGGTGTAAGCCATGCGGGTGAGGTCTGTCACCGGCTGCTTTTGCAGGAACTGAACGAATTGCTCGGCCAGTACGCGGAGCCGCTCTGCGGTCTTGGCGGAAAAGACCAGCAGGCGCGCAGTGCCGTCCAGCCGTGGCTTTTCAACCGGAGCTTCATGCTCTTCGAGAATCAAATGCGCGTTGGCTCCGCCCGCTCCAAAGGAACTGATTCCGGCGCGTAACGGAACGACTTCTTCCCTTCCGTCCAGATGAAGAACCGGGCGTTTCCACTCCCTGTAATCCTGCTGCACATAAAAGGCCGAATTCTCCCAATCAATGTTGGCGTTCAACGTAGCTGAATGAATTGACGGCACGAGCTTCCGGTGCTTCATTTGCAGCAGGACTTTGACCACACCCGCAATCCCTGCGGCGGATTCAAGGTGTCCTATGTTTGACTTGACCGAGCCAATGGGCAGGCTCTGTTTATCGAAGCCGTATTTCTCGAATGCCCGCGTCAGCCCGCGTATTTCGATTGGGTCGCCCAGCGAAGTGCCCGTCCCGTGCGCCTCTATGTAAGAGATGGTGCGGCCATCAATGCCCGCGATTTCTATGGCCTTCTCAATCAAATCACCTTGAGAGACAGGGTTCGGCACTGTATAGCTGTTCGTCTTTCCGCCGTGATTCAGCACGCTGCCCAGTATCGTCCCGTAAATGTAGTCCCCGTCCCGGAGCGCGTCGCTCAGTGGCTTGAGCAGGACTGCGCCCACGCCCTCGCCCGGAACATAGCCGTCTCCGCCTTCGCCAAAGCTGCGGCACAAACCGTCGCTGGACGTGAATTGCCCCTGTCCCAGCATCCTGTACTTGTAAGGATGCAGGTGCAGGTTGACTCCGCCCGCAAGAGCAAGGTCAGTCTCTCCGTTATGCAGAGCCTGACAGGCCAAGTGCATGGCCGTCAGCGCGGACGAGCACATCGTATCCAGCGCGATACTCGGCCCGCGCAGACCAAGCGTGTAGGAGACACGGTTGGCGATTGAGGCATAAGAGGAAGCGGCCAGCCGTCCCTGCTCTGATTCATAGAGTTGATAGAGGCCGTACATCACGCCGACATAGACTCCGACTCGCTGTTCCTTCAGGTCTTTTCTGGTGTAGCCCGCATCCTCCAACGTATGCCAAGCGGTTTGCAGAAAAAGACGCTCCTGCGGGTCAATGATTTCCGCTTCCCTAGGAGAGATTCCAAAGAACAATGAATCGAACTTATCCACGTCGTCCAGAAAACTGCCCCAACGGCTGTAGGTCGAAGCGGCGTCCATCTCCGTTGCGCTCTCATATTCTCGCCAGTCCCAGCGCTCCCTCGGAATTTCCGTGATGCTGTTTTTCCCTGTCCTCAGATTTTCCCAGAAGGCATAGAGGTCGTTCGCCTGCGCGAAACGTGCGCTGACGCCTATGATTGCTATGGGCTCGCGCTCTCTGGCTTCCGTGTTCCGGAAACTCGGCGCAACGGTCGAAGAGGTCAAGCGGTTCGTGGTTGACTGAGAGGCGGTTGATGTCTGCGCCTCTTGAGGCTGAGCCGTCGCCGGTTGCTCCGAAATATAGGAAGGCTGCGATTCGTCTTGCTCCACCTGTGCCGCGACCGTCGCGTAGCCGGGCGAAGTCAGCAGAGACTCAAGCTTTTCGCGGTAGTTATCCGTAAAATATGCGGCCAGCGATTTGAGGTCTTGATACTCAAAGAATAATGTCTTCGGCAGCGAGCCGAAATGTTGTTCCAACTGCCGGGTCAAGTCCATGATGAGGATTGAGTCAATCCCGTATGCCTCAAAAGCAGTCCCAGCCTCAATCTCATCGGGCTGCATCTTGAAGGTTCCGGCCAGTATTTCTTTCAGATACTCTTCGGTCTGTTCTGCCAAATCCGGTCTGGGCGCATCCATGGGCTTCTCTGTCGCGGAGGCTGCTGGCGGGCGGCCTTCGGGCGGCGAGCTTCTCTTTCGAAGTTCCGCGGGGAGCGGGACGCGCGTCGTGGCTTCGAGGAACTCGCGCACGCGTGCCGAGACTCCGTTGGCAATCAACAGATGGTCGCCCGTATGTGACAGCGCGGCGGCGAAGGCTTTGAGTCCTTCCGCTCGCTCAAGCGGGCGCAGGCCGGACAGGGCGACGAGCTGTTCCTGCATCGCTTCATCCACACGCATGCCGCCCTCTGCCCACATAGGCCACAGAATCGAGAGCGTCTTGCCCGAACGCTTCCCGGCGCGTCTTTGCTCTTCACGCCAAGCGGCGAAGCTGTCCAGAAAAGAGTTCGCATAGGCGTAATCGCCCTGCCCCGGCGAACCCGCCGCGCCCGAAACCGACGAGAATAAGATGAAGAAATCAAGCGGCTGGTCGGCGGTCGCGCTATCCAGCTCCAATGTCCCTGCGACCTTCGGCGCAAGCACTTCTTCAAACTCTGCTGCTGTTTTCCGCAGCAGGAACTCGTCACGCATAGTCCCGGCCAGATGAATGATGCCGTTTAGATTTCCATGCTCGGAGCGGATTCGCTCGACAAGCCGCACAGCTTCCACACGACGCGACAGGTCTGCCGGCAGGTACGCCGCATCTATTCCAAGCTTGCGTAGTCCGGCGAGCTCCTGTTCAATCAACGAAGACGATTGAGAGCGCCCCGTCAGAATGAATCGCGCGCGCCAACTCTCGCCAAGGCTTTTTACGAAGATGCGTCCGAGCGCGCCAAGTCCCCCCGTGACGAGGTAAATCCCGCCGTCGCGGAAACGGATTTGAGCAGCCGACTCACCAAGCTTGCGCACCGTATGCCAGCGACGCACCTGCCGCTCAAGTCCTATGTAACGTAGCTCGAACTCGTGCTCATCCGCCGCCTGCAATTCGTGCAGGGCAACTCGCGCCAGCAGCTCCACAGTGCTTAGTTGCGACGGGCTCGCGGCCTGCACCTCTACCACTGAACAGAGAAAGCGCGGGTTTTCGTTGGCGATAGTTTTTGCCAGCCCGCCAAGCGCGTTGAAAAAGAGGCTTTCGAGCGTGCCCGTCTGCTCGTGTACAAAAATCAAGCGCAACGGCTCGCGGAATTTTTCCAAGGCCCACGCGCGGAACAGGTGAAAGAGCCACAGGGACGGCGGCGCGAGCGTAGAAGCGGCAGACAACGTGCCTGCCCGTTCCACGCCTTGCCAAATCAGTCGGGTGGGCGCGCGGCCGTCCTGTTTTAACTTCTGGAACAGTAGGCGGCGCTCTTGCTCGCTATCAGGATTGAACTGCCAGTGGTCAGGGCGCAGTTGCTCAAACCGTGGGCCGGGCTGAAGCCATAGGATTCGGCTCGCGCCGTCGTCCGCTTCCCGTTTCAGCGCGTTGGTGAAATCCTCATCGAAGCTCAGCACCAACACGTCTCCTGCTAGCTTTCCGGCTGTCGCAGCATTAACCGTGCGCTCTCTTTCCCACGCTCGTTCGTAAGCTTGAGTTTCGACCGCTTCAACACTGCTGCTCTGCTCACGGCGCAGGGCGTGTGCCTCGCCGACTTCTCTCGTGGTGAATTCCCCTATGCGCAGGATGACCCGCCCATCGTCGTCCAGCAGCGCGAGGTCATACTTTGTCAGGGCCGATTGCGGCTGGTTGGTTTGAGACAAAGTAGCGTGGACATACCCTGTGCGCGGCAGGGGATGCAGGATGTCCAACGAGGTCAGAGCGAACGGCAGTCTGCGCTCCTGCGCGTCTTGCGGTCTGCCCGTCGTCCACAGTGCTGTTTGCAGAATCCCATCCATGATAGAGGGATGCAGCACGAACTTCTCGAAAGGAATATCAATCCCCTCCGGCAGTTCCAGACGGGATAGAGCCTCCCGTTGCCCGAACTGAAGCGACTGAATCGGACGAAACGCAGGCCCGTAGCTCACTCCGGCGCGGTCGAAGAAGCGATAACACTCTTCGCGTGAAACCGTCTCGGTGCAGCGTGCCCGAATCTCGCTCAAGTCCATCGCCTGCTTTTGGCCCGCATCCGGTATAAGCTCGAAGCGAAGCGTTCCGGCGCAGCACAGTTGCGCCTCGCCCTCCGGATTTTCGCGCCGGATTTCATAGTTCACGCCATCGCCCGACGGCACGAGTTCGAGACGCACTTCCACAGGCTCGCGTTCCACCACAATCGGCCTAGACCAGACGACGTTCTCCAGCCTCGTCACAGTCCTATGGTCTGCCAGCGAAGCTCCGGCCAGAGCCATTTCGAGCGTGGCCACAGCAGGGAGAACTTTTTGCTCTCCGATAGCGTGCTCGCGCAGGAAATACTCTGTGCCGCTCAAGGTAGTGCTGTACTTCTGTTGCTGGAAGTCTGAAATGTTGGAGCCGATGAGCGGATGGAGGAACGGCTTGACGGCGTGGCCCTCCGCACGCGCGAGACGCTTGGGCTCTTCTAGCCAATACTCTTTCTTGAGGAACGGAAGGGTAGGGACGGAGAGCCGCGCGGGGCGCACGCCGTCGCCGTAAAGCAGGTTCCAGTCAACATTCACGCCGTTCACCCAAAGGCGCGCCAGCCCGTCAAAGTCTCTCTCGGCGGCGGCAGTCTCGATGAAAGCGTGGCCCTTGCTCTTATCCCTCAAGAATTCCTGAACGAACTCTTCGTTCGCGCTGCCTTGTAAAACGCGGTAGGCTGCGGACGGGCGTTCCAGAAAGAGGCCGAGTTGTTCGTGCAGCTCCGCCAGAGAGGAAACCACCAGAGCCAATCGCTCACGCATGGGCTCGCGGCCTACCTGAAGCGTGTAAGCCAGACCCGACAACAAACCGGGAAGGTCGGGCGATTGTCCGCCAGCCGTTTCCGTGCTCTCCCGCGTCGCCACCCACTTCATCAAGCGGCGGGCATACTCCTGAAGCTGCTGCGCGCCGGGAGCGGACAACAACACCAGTTGTTTGGCGGATTTGGTTGACACTTGACTCGTCTCTCCTTTCTTTGAGATTGACTGAAGCACTCGCCTGCTAGAGCGCCACGCGGACTTATACCGGCCCACCTCCCGGCAAGGGGCGTGCTTCAACTCTGGCGGGCGGTTCCTCCAAGACTAGATGAGCATTGCTTCCGCCCATCCCGAATGAGCTCACGCCTGCGCGACGTGGCAACGGATTCATTTGCGCGTCGCGCAAGGGCTCCCAAAAGCCCGTCCGCGTCTGTAAATAAAAGGGGCTCCCGGTCAGGTCAATCATTTTGTTCTGCCGTGAAAAATGGACTAGCCCCGGCAGCGTCCTGTGTTTCATGGCGAGCAAGACCTTGATGACTCCAGCCACACCTGCTGCCGCTTCCAAGTGACCGATGTTGGTTTTGACAGAGCCCAGTGCAATATGCGGCTGCTCTGGAACCGGCAGCTCGCGCGTTCGATAGAGATGTGCGAAAGCTTCCTTGATTCCATTCACTTCGATGGGGTCACCGAGCTGAGTCCCCGTGCCGTGTGTCTCTATGTAGCTGATGGTGTCGGGTGAAATGTCGCTCGATTCATAAGCCCGAATCAGCACCTCGGCCTGAGCCCGTGGATTGGGAACCGTCAGCGAGTGAGTGCGCCCGCCATGATTTTCCGCCGAGCCGATGATGACCGCGTGCACCGGGTCGTTATCGGCCAGCGCCCGGTCAAGCCGTTTCAGTAACAGCAGCCCGACTCCTTCGCCGCGCCCGTAGCCGTTTGCGCGCTCATCGAAAGTTTTGCAGCGACTGTCATCGCTGAGCATGCCCGCACGCCGCAGCCCCAGATAGGCATAGGGCGAAAGAATCAGATTGGCTCCGCCAGCCAGCGCGGTTTCACAGACGCCATCCTGAATCGCACGCACGGCGCGATGTACGGCCACGAGCGAACTTGAGCAGGCAGTGTCGAACGTCGCGCTCGGCCCTTGCAGGTTGAAGAGATAGGAGATGCGATTGGAGGCGATTGAATGGGCCGTTCCAATCAGGAAGTGATCGTCCATCTCGTCAACGTCATATTTGAGCAGGCTGAAATAGTCTGCCCCGCTCAAACCGACGAAGACGCCCGTGTCTGTGTTGGAGAATGCCGAGGGCGCATATCCAGCGTCCTCCATCGCCTGCCAAGCGGCTTGGAGCAGCAGGCGTTGCTGCGGATCCATCTGCGAAGCTTCCCTCGGGGAAATTCTGAACAGGGGCGCGTCAAAGCTGCTGACGTCGGAGATGAACGACCCCTGAAACAGATTTGCGGAACCATTCTCAAGATAGGGAGCAAAGAGGCTTCTTGAAAAACCGCGTTCCTCCGGATAGGGTCGAATCAGGTCTTGCTGAGCTTCTAGCTGCGACCAGAACTCTTCGAGCGAGTCGCCTCCCGGCAGTTGAGCCCCGACGCCAATTACCGCAACCGGCCGGAACTGTTCCGGCATAGCTTCCGTAAGCGTGCGCGAATAACCGACGGCCGCGCCCGCGCTTTCGACAACTTCCGGCAGACCTGACTCTGCTGCTTCCGCTTTCGTCCCGGCGTCGTAAGCGCGGCGTATCTCGTCCGTGTAGGTGGCCCGCAAGTGCGCGGCCAAGTCTGCCAGCTTGGGATGCTGATAAAACAGGGTCGGGTCAACCGCGACTTCGAACCGCTCGTTCAGTCGCACGCTCAGCGTCGTGAACCGTATAGAGTCGAACCCGTATTCCCCTAGCGGATAATGCATGGAGATTTGCTCGACTGAGACTCCGGCAATGTCGGCCACAATCTGCCGCAAGTCTTCTTCAAACAGCCCGGCCACAGCCTCTTCGAGCGTCGCGGCCAGAGCTTTCGCGTCCTGCTTCCGAAGAGGCTTTTCGACAACTTCAGGCGGCGCGGCGGCTGCGCCGGGCGAGCCGAACTGCCGCACGATCTCCTCAATCGCCCACTCCTTCAAAAGCTTGGCGTCTACCTTGTAGCTGGGCGTCAGTGGGAACGACTTGAGAAAGACGAAACGAGACGGAACCATGTAGTCCGGCAACCAGCGCCTCATGTATTGCTTGAGCTCGGCGTCGAGCGCGGGCGCGGGCGAGCCTGCGACCGTGACGAATGCCACCAGCCCGCTATGCCCGGCGAAATCTTCGCGCAGTAAAATCTTAGCGTCTTCCACCAACTGGCTCTTGAGCAGAGTGGCCTCTATTTCTCCCAGCTCCACGCGAAAGCCGCGAATCTTGACCTGACTGTCCAGACGACCCAGATGCTCGACAGCTCCGTTAGGAAGAAACCGCGCCAAGTCGCCGGTCTTATACATTCGGCTGCCGTCCGCGCGGAAGGGGTCTGCCAGAAACTTCTCGTCGGTCAGCTCCGGGCGTCGCCAGTAGCCACGCGCCACACCGTAGCCCGCTATGTACAGCTCACCGCGCGCGCTAAACGGCACGGGCCGTTGGTTCTCGTCCAACAGGTAAAAGCGTGTGTTCGCAATCGGGCTTCCGATGTCTATAGTGTGGCCACGACGCACGCGACTGGCCGACGACCAGATGGTGGTTTCCGTTGGGCCATACATGTTCCAGACTTCGTCTACGCGGTTCAGCAACTTGTCCGCAAGCTCTCTGGTCAACGCTTCCCCGCCGCACAGCAGCTTGAATCCAAGACGCTTTGTCCATCCGGCGGCCAGCAGCATTTGCCACGTAGCTGGCGTGGCCTGCACTATGGTAGCCCCGGAAGCTTCCAGTTTTTCCCTGAGCAACAGACCGTTCTTCGTGACCTCTGTGGAGGCGATTTCGACTTTACCGCCTCGCGTCAGGGGCAGTAGCAGCTCTAATCCGGCGATGTCGAAACAGACGGTGGTCAGCGCCAGCAAATGGTCTGAGCCGGTGCAGCCGGGCTGCGCGGCCATGGAGTGTAGAAAGTTCAACAGGTTCCCGTGACTGACCTCGACGCCTTTGGGCGTCCCGGTCGAGCCTGACGTATACAAGACGTAAGCAGTACGGTCGTTGAAAGCCCCTGTGGAACCGCTTGTCTCCTGCGCGGCGCGCGGCTCGTCGGCCAGCGTGTCCGAACTCGCCGTCAGTCGCAGGCCGTCTACAAGAATGGCCTCCACCCCGGCGGACTGGAACCTCTGGCCGAGCTTCGCCTCCGTCAAGAGCACGCGTATGCCCGCGTCTTCGAGGATGAAAGAGATTCGCGCTTCGGGGAAATTAGGGTCTAAGGGAACATAGGCGCATCCGGCGCGGTGAATTGCCAGCATCGCCAGCACTAGCTCCGCGCGCCGCTCAAGAAAAATGGCGACGAGCGAACCGGGAGCCACGTTTCTGTTGCGCAGGTGTTCCGCTAGCCGCTCCACGCCTGCGGCCAGCTCCGCGTAGGTCAGGGTCTTCTCTTCATCAATGAGCGCAATGGCATCAGGCGTGCGACGCGCCTGCGCCAGAATCAAATCGGCTACCGTTCCATCCAACGGATATTCTGTGTCAGTCAGGTTAGACCGCTCCAACAGTTCCCGCTCACTGCGCGTCAGCAGCGAGAAGCTTTGCAGTTGCCTCTCCGGATGCAAGACCATCTGGCCTATGATTTCCAGATAGTGGTCGGCTAAACGCTCGACTGTCGAGCGCTCAAAAAGCTCCGGCTCGAACTTGAAATGGATGAGAGCCTTCCCGTCCTGCACTATGACTTCGGCTGCAAAATCGAACTCTCCTTCCTGCTTGAAGTCGGAAACAATGCCTTCGACCGCGCTCGAACGGCCGAGCAGTTCAAGCTCCTTCTCAACCCCTTTTTGAAAATAGAAGGCGCAGTTGAACTGAGGCGTCGGCTTACCGGCTTTCCGCAGGGCCTCTATCATTGACATGAACGGGTAATCTACGTGCTCCTCGGATTCCAACAACTCACGATAAACAGCCTTGAGCAGGTCGCGGCAGACCATTCCGGCGGAGCATAGAGTCCGCAGGACGATGGTGTTGACAAAAAAACCGACGGTATTCTCAAACTCTTTCTTCGGTCGTCCCTCCACCGGAACCGCTACGCAAATCTCCTCCTGCTTCGTGTACAGGTAGAGCAGGCAGACGAAGGCGGCGAAGACTACGCTGAAAGCTCCGACCTGTTCCTGCCTTCCCAGAGCCTGAACCGCTTCCCACTGTGTCCGGTCTAGCTCGAACGAGACGCTTTCTCCCTGATACAGGGGCGGCCCGCTTCGCGGCCTGTCCGCGAGCTGGTCAAGCACGCTCGGCGGGGCGTTCAACAATTTCCCAATCCAGTACTGGCGATGCGCTTCACCGACGGGGCTGGCGAGCATCTCATGCTGCCATCGCACGAACTCTTGATACGGGCTCGCGGGCGCGGGCGCGGGCAGAGGCTTGGAGTTCAACAGGCTTTCGTAATTCTCTATGAAGCTCTTTATCAGCAGATGAGAAGAGACGCCGTCCGTAATCAGGTGATGAAAGACAAAGAGAAGTATGGAAAGCTGTTCCGGCCCCTGCACATAATAGATTCTATGCAAGGCGTCTCGTTCCAAATCGAACGGCAGGCGAATGAGGCTGCGCAGCCTCTCGGTCAGCTCGTGCGTCGTCAGGTGGCTCATATCCAAGTCTTCAATCACGACCCGGTGCTGAGCGTCATACTGAACCGGCTTTGCGTCCTCCAGCTTCACGTTCATCCTCAAAACCGGATGCAGGTTGAGCGCGGCGCGCAGGGCTTGAGCGACAAGCTCCGGGCGTGCGCCCGCGTGCAGCTTGAGGGCGAGCGGCAAGTTATACGCGCTCGTTTGCGGCGCTTGCTGGTGGATAATCCACAGAGCTTCCTGACCTTTGCTCAGGGGATAAACGGGCGGAGGTTGGGGAGAGGCCCGTTCGGCCAACGCCTGCAACAGTGAGCGCGCCTCATCGGCGGCGATTCTCCCTGCGGCGACGGCCTCCAAGATTCTCCTGATGTCCGCGTTCATCTGCATGTCTCTATGGTCTGTCCCTTAATCTGTCGTCACCCATCGCGCCCAACTGCTCCAACGCCTGGTCTACGGTCATGTCGCCAGCCTGTAAATTCCTAATGAGCGCGTTGAGTGGGTCTGCCCCTTGCTCACCGGGCTGCGGCTCATCCGCCTGCTCGCGGCGAGCCGTGTGTCGCAGTCCTTCCTCCAGCTTGCGCGGGTGTTCCTCTAGGAGTCTTCGCGCGAGCGCCTGAATGGACTGAGCCGAATAAAAGAGTGTCGCCGGGACTTCAATATCAAACAGCGAGTTCAACTCACGACTTAGGCGCTTGATTCCCAGCGAGTCAACGCCGTATTCGGCAAAGTTGCGGTCGGCTTCCAGCCTCTCCGCACTCAACCCCAAATGCTCGGCCAATATGAGCTTGATTCTGCTTTGTACTTCGTCTTCCAGACTGGTTGATTCCGCGACGACCACAGAAGGTTTAGGCGCGCTCCCGTTCCCGTTTTTTGGAGAAGCGGAAGCCTCCGCTCCGTCGGCGGGGCGCGCGCTCAGTAAGTCGCCGTTGACGACGCGCGCCCGTTCGGCGCTCGGCCCCGGTTTAATCCAATAGCTCTCCTTGGCGAAGGGATACGTCGGCACTGATAGCCGCTTTGGATAGCCGTCCGGATAGAGCAGTTTCCAGTCAATCAACGCGCCGCCAACCCACAGCCGCGCAATCTCGTCCAACCTTTGATTGGCGATAAGGGCTTTCAGAGACTCACTGTTCTCTCCGCTCTCAAGCGGCGTCTCTGAGTCGGCCCGGCGTTCTCTGGCATTGCCCTCGAACACTCCCGCGATGCCACGCTCGCCCTTCAAATATCTAGACAGCTTCTCACTCAGTTCCGCGAGGTCACGAGCCACTATGGCGAGCCTTTCCTCCATCGCGTTGCGCCCGCTCTGAAGTGTGTAGGCGAGTCTGGAAAGACTCACGGCGGAAACGGCTCCGGCGTCGTGACCTAGCGGCTCATGGCCGCCGCGCGTTAGCGATTGCAGGAACTCGTCAAGCGTCAAATCTTCAGAGATTAGGTCGGGAGGAACGGGCAGGTCGCTGGACTCTTCGACTTTTCTTGCGAACAACGCCAGCTCTGCTGACTCCAGCCCAAGCTCGCCAAACGTCTCTTCAAGGTTGATGTCCTCCCTGCGAATGTGCAGCGTCTCGCTCAGCAGAGACGCCAGCCTGTCTCGCAGAGAGGCTTCGGCAGCAGCCGTTTCCCTGTTCAGGAAGGAAGCGAATTCGGCTGCGTAGTTACGCAGAGCCTCCTTGCTTTTGGCCGAAAGCACAAAGATGTTTGGCCTGTCGTCCGGTGCTTCAGAGTCGCTGCTTAAGTATTCTTCGATAATCAGGTGCGCGTTCACGCCTCCGACCCCAAAGGAGCTGACGCCCGCGCGCAAGGGGATGATGCCGCCGTCTTTGTCTTGAAGATGAGTCCATGGCTGCTGTCGCCGCAGGATGTAGAACGGGCTCTCTTCCAGCCGTATATATGGATTGACCTCTTCAAGGTGCAAGTTGCGGGGCAGCAGCCCATGCTTCATGGAGAGCAGCACCTTCAACAATCCGGCGACTCCAGCCGCAGCCTCCAAATGGCCCAGATTGCTTTTCAAAGCCCCTAGCGCGCAATGAGGCCTGGTGGCGGCTTCAACGCCCCATGCCCGGTAGAGCGACGCAAACGCCTGCTTCAACGCATCTATCTCGACCGGGTCTCCAAGCTCCGTCCCGGTTCCATGCGTCTCTATGTAAGTGACCGTCGTCGGGTCAACTCCGGCGCGCGTGTAGGCACGAATCAGCAGCGCGGCCTGTGCGTCGGGATTGGGCGCGGTGAGCGAGTTGGTCTTGCCGCCGTGGTTGATTGCGCCGCCGCGAATCACACCATGAATCGGGTCGCCGTCCGCTTCGGCCAGAGACAGTCTCTTTAACAGGACGACTCCGACTCCCTCTGCGCGGACAAAGCCGTTCGCCCCTTTGTCAAAGGTCTTGCAGCGACCCTCGCCGCTCAGCATTCCGGCCTTTCCCAAATCAACGTGGAGCGTGGGAGACAGTATGACGTTCACCCCGCCCGCCAATGCCATGTCGCAGTTTCCGTATTGAATCGCTTCCACCGCTCGCTGAACTGCCACGAGCGAGCTTGAACAGGCCGTATCAATCGCTTCGCTCGGGCCGTGAAAATCGAGCAGGTAAGAGACGCGGTTGGGTAAGAGCGCGTGCGCGCGTCCGACTGCGTTATATCCGTCAAGCTCTATGCCGCAAGCTTGCTGAATTTCGGAGTAGTCGAAGGTGCTGACGCCGACGAAGACTCCGGTGTCTGTTCCGGCCAGAGAAGCCGGGCTGATGCCCGCATTTTCGATACAGCTCCAAACGGTCTGTAGGAACAAGCGGTGCTGGGGATCCATGGCTTCGGCTTCCTTCGGAGAGATTCCAAAGAACAAGGGGTCGAAAGACTGCACCCCGCGCATGAAGCCGCCCCACTTCGAGAGGGTTTTGAACCCGCCGCCGTGCGGGTCGCCGTAAATTCGCTCCCAGTCCCAGCGATCCGGCGGGATTTCCGTAATCAGGTCGCGCCCCTCGACCAGATGAGCCCAGAACTCTTCAAGGTTTTCCGACTGCGGCAACACGGCCGCCATCCCCACAATGGCGACGGCCTCGACCGTAGGAGGCGGCGCGGCCTGCGGCCTCTCGACAGCCGCCCGGCGACTAGCATCTTTCGCGGGAGCCGCTTTCGCCGCCGAACCTGTTTGCGAAACCGCTTCCGGCGAAGCGGGCTTGTCGGGACGCGGCGGCGGTGCGGCTTTACGCGCGGCGCGCGAGGCGTAGTAGTCCCGCAATTTTGCAGGATGACTCTTGGCCAATTTTTCTATCAGCGAGCTTGTCGTGGAAAGCCCGAAGAAATAGGCGGGGGTTACGCCCAGAGCGTACTTTTCATTAAGCTTGTTACTGAGCAAGGTATAGCCTATGGAATCGAACCCGTAACGGCTCAGCTCCTCATCTATATTCAAATCTCCCGGAGGCACGTTCGACGTCTCGGAAACGAGCCGGTGAACATCGCCCTTGAGTAAAGCCATCCAGTTCTGTGTAAGCGTCCCGGCATCGCCGGGGGCGTCCGCGCTCTCGCGCTCGGGAACTTCGTGCGAGTCATCGCTCGCCGCATCATCCATCGTGTGCGTGACCTCTAAGCCTGCGGGGTCTTCAACGCCGATAGTTTTGAGAAAGTCGGGCGTGCCGTACACCGGAACGACCTCCAGCGTATCGTGATGCAGAACGCGTAGGATGGCTTCCAGTCCTTCTGCGGGCGGGATGGAAATCACCCCGGCCCGGTTCAGTCTTTCACGGTATTGTGCCGCAAGACCTTCATTCCCCCACGCTCCCCAGTTGATGACTCTGACGGGATAAGCGAGCGTGTCGTGCAGGTAATGAGCGTAGGCATCTTCAAAGGTACATCCCGCCGCGTAGTTGCTCTGGCCGGGATTGCCAAGAAAGGACTGAACCGACGAGAAGAAGAGCATGAAGTCCAGAGGCGCGTCCCCCAGCACCTGCACAAGCGAAGCGCAGAGCTTTGTCTTGGCTTGCATGCCTTCGCGGAACGAGGCTTCGTCCATGTTGTGCAGAGAGCGGTCTTTCAGCACGTTCGCCGCGTGAATGACTCCACGGACGGCTCCGAATTTCTCTCGCGCCTCGTCACCCACACGAGCCAGCGCGGCCACGTCCGTCGCGTCGGCGCGAACGTAAAGAAGATTGTCGCCCCGCGAGTCAATGCGTGCGATGCGTTGCCGCTTCGCGTCGTCCAACGCGCTTCTGCCTGCCAGCACGACGCGGGCTTTGTGCTCGTGTATAAGATATGAGGCTACCTCCAGACCTATGTTCCCGGCCCCGCCGATAATCAGATAAACACCACCAGACCTGAACGGGCTTCCGGCGACCGGCGGCAGCGCCAGTGGCACCAGTGATTCATGAAAGCGCTGGTTGCCGCGATACGCGCTCTCGTCTCCCTTGAGCGGGCGGCGAGCGACAATTTCTCGCGCCGTTCTCTCAAAATCTTCTGACACTTCGTCCCAGTCGAAGTCCATCAACATCGCGTCCCATCCGGGATACTCACGCAGGAGCGATTTGAGAAATCCACGCACATGAGCCGCGAAGGGGTTACGTACCGGATGCCCGTCCACAGGACAGGCGTCGTTAGTCACCACCTTGAGCGTCAACCCGCTCGCCGCCACAGGGCGTTCGAGCAGCTCTTTCACCAAGCGGAACAACGCCAGAATGCCATCCTGCTCGCCGCGCTCCAGCAAGGCCAGTTGGTCTTGAAGTCCGGCTTCTCCTTGCGGACGACGCAGACCTCCCAGAAAGTAGATGACGGACGGGTCGGGCAGCGAGGGGAACAAGACCTTGAACCCCGTGGGGTCAAGCGCATCCACTTCCCACTTGTTAGCTTCCACCCGGCGGTTTCGTGTACCAAGCTCAATCAGAAACGGCTCACGCCCGGCGGCGCTTGAGGCGATGGCTTCCGCCAGTGCTGCTCCGTCTCCTGAATAAACAATCATCGTGGCTCCGTCAGAGCCGCTTTCAATCGCCGTTTCTAAAGAAGAGTCGGAAGCCGGAATCCAGCGAGGCGTGTAGAGAAGTTTGTTCAACGGGTCTTCCGCAGGGTCTTTGTCATCAGCCGCGCTGCTTGAGTCTTCGACGCGGCGCGACGATTGAGCCTCGACGGGAACCCAATATCTTTGTCTCTCGAAAGGATATGTCGGCAGGTGTGCGAGTCCGGGCAACGGTGAACTGTAAAACTGTTTCCAATCCACCTCGACTCCGTTGACCCAGAGCTGCGCAATCTTCTCAAGCTTGTGCTGCGCCACAATGCGGCGTAGAAATTCCGCCCCCTCGTCGCCTTCCAGCAATGAATCGTAGTTGCGAGACGCCTCGCTCGCGTTACCTGTGAACAGTTGCGCGGCTTTCTTCCCTTCGCTCACGAAGAGAGAGAGTTTCTCAATCAATTCATTCAGCGAGTCGGCCACCACAGCGAGCCGTTCCCGCATGGCATCGCGCCCGACTTGCAGCGTGTAGGCGATGTCGGTCAGGCTCGGGAAGTCGCGCTCCGGCGTCAGAGCCCGTCTGTCTCTCATCCCCGTCAAATACGACAGGCAACGCCCGGCGTATTCTAGAAGCGCCGACGGTGTTCTGGCGGAGAGGACAAAGATGTGAGCAGCCGGTGGAGCAGTGGCGACTGGCCGCGCCTTCACATATTCTTCAAGCACGACATGCGCGTTGACCCCGCCGTAGCCGAACGAGCTGACTCCTGCGCGGTAAGGAAGCTCCCGCCCCTCGTCATCGTGCAGCCGTTCCCAGTTCTTCGTCTCGTTAAGAATATAAAAGGGACTGTCTTCCACCTTGATGTAAGGGTTCAGCGTCTCGAAGTGTAGAGAGCCGGGCAGCTTCCCATACTTCATGGCTAACAAGAGCTTCAAGACGCCGGCCACGCCCGCCGCCGATTCCAGATGCCCGATGTTGCTTTTGACGGCTCCGAGCGCGCAGTAGGCACGCTTAGGCTCAGTCTTCCCCCATCGTTTGAACAACTCGCTGAACGCCAGCTTGAGGCCATTGATTTCTACAGGGTCACCGAGCGCGGTTCCGGTGCCGTGCGTCTCTATATAGCTGATGGTCTCCGGGTCTAGGTTGGCTTTTTCGTACGCCTTAACCAACATCTGAGCCTGACTGGAAGGGTTAGGCGCGGTGAGCGAGCGAGCCCTGCCGCCGTGATTGACCGCGCTGCCGCGCACTAGGCCGTAAATGCTGTGACCTTCGGCCTCGGCCCTGCTCAGTCTGGTCAGCACCAGCGCGCCCATGCCCTCGCCGCGCACAAACCCGTTGGCTCTCTCGTCAAAGGTCTTGCAGCGACCGTCCGGGCTCAGCATGCCTGTCCTGCTGAGCAGCACGAAGTTCTTCGGAGACAGAAGCAGGTTCACTCCGCCCGCTATAGTCAGCTCGCACTCACCGTTCTCTATAGCTGAGACGGCGCGGTGCAGGGCCACCAGAGAACTCGAACAGCCGGTGTTGACCGGCTCGCTCGGCCCGTGCAGGTTGAGCAGGTAGGAGATGCGGTTGACCAGAATCGAGTGAGCGTTGGCCGTCGCCCCGTAAGCATCTATCTCTATCCCGGCCACATCTTGCAGTTCCTGATAATCACTAGACCCGACGCCTACGAACAAGCCCGTGTCGCTCCCGGCCAAGCTTCCGGGCGCTATCCCTGCGTCTTCCAGAGCGCTCCAGACCGTCTGTAGAAAGAGGCGTTGTTGCGGATCCATGTTTTCCGCTTCGCGCGGAGAGATGCCGAAGAAGAGCGGGTCGAACCTGTCAACTTCATTAATGAATCCACCCCAACGCAAGTTAAGACCGGCAGCCGGGCCTTTGAAGGCCTGTCCCACCTCACTCCACTTCCATCGGTCGGGCGGAACCTCCGTAATCAGGTCTTTGCCGTTGATTAAGTGCTGCCAAAATTCTTCCAAGTCGGCGGACTGCGGCAGAATCCCCGCGATACCGATAATCGCTATCGGCTCGCGCGCGTCCTGCACGGCCGCTTGCCTGACCGGGAGCGGCGCGGGAGTAGCATTTGCTGGTGGCGATGCGGGTCTGGCTTCGACCATCGCTTCGACCATAGCCTCGCCTTGAGTCGCGTCGGGCGCAACAGATTTCACGGCCGCCTTTGCTCGGTCGCCGTAATGCTCCTTCAGGGTGGGCAGGTACTCGCCGTGCAGCCTGCGTATCAACGCGCCGAGCGTGGGCGTCTCATAGAAAATCGTCGGCGTCACGTTGAAGCCGTATTGCTTGTTCAGCCTGTCGCTCAAGAGGCTGAAACTGATGGAGTCGAATCCGAAGACATTCAACTCTTCATCAGGGTCTAACTCTTCCAGCGCGATGCCGGAGGTGGAAGATGTGAGTTGCAGAATCTCTCGCTCGAAGAGGCGCAACAGATGTTGTTCGTCAATCTCTTCGACAACCGGCGCGGTGATTGAAGCGGCCGGGGCATCCTCCGGCGGCCGAGGCGCAGCCACGCGCGCGGGCGGTTCCGCGTGCCCGTCTCGCTCTGTTGTGAGAACCTGCGCGGCGTGAGTCGGCTCAGCCGCTTTCTCTGCTGCGACGGTGAGAGCTTCGTTCTGAACGAAACAACCGCCGTCGCTCTGCGCGACAATCACATGCTGGTAATTCTTCTCCGTTTGATGAGCAGCCGGGAGGGAGACGAAGCCGTGATAACCTGTCTCTTCCAACAACTGCCGCCATCCGGCCAAGTCCAGCAGAGGCGAATTGTGTAAACGGCGCTCCGCATCATCGTAGCGCCACCAACCATCCAACAGCCCGTAAGTCATGGCGGCCTGTGTCGTCACGGAGGTCAACTCGTTGAGGACGACCCACCCGCCCGCTCGCACAGTAGATTTGATATTGACCAGCGTCCTGCGTATGTCGCTCGATACGTGCAGGACGTTGGCGGCGACTACCAAATCATAGCCTCCAAACTCAAAGCCCTGTCTCTGAAAGTCCTTTTCCGCGTCCAGCCGCTTGAAGACCATGAAGGGATAATGTAAGCCGAACTGTTGCTTGCCGTGCTCAAGGAAGGTCACGGAGAGGTCTGTGTAAGCGTATTCCAGTTTGTCGCCGTATTTCCCGATTTTTCTCAAAATGCTGGCGGCGGCTCCGCCCGTTCCCGACCCAACTTCCAGAATCCTGATTTTCTCATCCGCTCTGAGGCGCGGTATCTGTTCGGTGACATAGCTATGGACACAGGAGGCGGTCAGGTCGTTATAGAAATCGCTTATAGTGTTTCCTTTGTAGACTCCCTCCATGAGCGAGGTTGATGAGCCGGAGAACAACAAGTCGGTCGCCAGCAGTTCTCCGCGAAGGATTTCTCCATAACGCGGAAGGATTAAGGAGAGCAGGTTCATGAACACGGCAACGTCCGTGTGCTGCCCGGCCAGCGCGTTCATGTCCCGCACCAACTCTTCCTTCTTCACCGCAGCGTCTTCCCGAATGTGCGCGGCCAGAGAGTAACGGCCGTCTTGCTCCCTCACCAATCCGGAGCGAGAGAGAATGTTCAGCAGCTCGTCCAGCAGCCGCTCGTATCTGGGCACGACCCGAAGACGCCGGGCTATCGTCTCGCGTTCGAGCGACTCTTCGGGCTGTAGAAAGATGCCCGCCTCACGGAAAATCATGAGGAGCCAGCCCGCCGCAATCTTGCCCATTTCGCGGTCAACGAAATTGAAGGAAGCGACAGTCTTGAGCGATTCGTCGCTTGGCAGAAGCTCTGATTCCAGTCGTCCGGCGGAGGGCAGAGACGCTTCGGGCAGAAAGACTAGTTTCGTCCCAAAATCTACGCCCATTCGCTGCAAGAGGTGCCGGTCGCCGGGCATCGGAACCACCTGAACCGTAGGCGAGTGCAGGCCACGCCTGATTGCTTCCCACGCGGCCTGCGGAGTAACGCTGCCGAATCCGGCGCGCGCCATCTTCTCGCGGTAATAATCTGTAGCGACGGCTCCGACTGTTCCCCAGTATCCCCAGTTGAATGTGCGAACGGGGAAAGAGAGCCTGCGGCTAAGGTAATGCGCGTAAGCGTCCTCGAACGCGCACCCGGCCGCGTAATTCCCCAGACCGGCATCGCCCAGAAAAGACTGGACGGAGGAGAAGAAGAGCAGAAAGTCCAGAGGCTCGTGTTTGAAGACTTCATGCAGGACGACGGAGATACGGGATTTCGTCGCCACGCTCTGGCGGAACAGCCGTTCCTCCATGTTCTTCACTGAGCCGTCGTTTTGTACGAGCGCAGAGTGAATCACACCGTGGATTGCTCCGAACCGCTCCCGAACCTGCTCTACCGCGCGGCGCAGGCTGTGCGCGGAAAGAGCGTCGGCCTGAAAATAGGCCACGTGCGAGCCTTCACTATCAATCGCGGCTATGTTCTGCTCCTTCTGCGCGTCCATGGCGCTCCTGCCCACCAGAGCCACGCGCGCTCCGTGACGGCGAACCATGAAAGAGGCGATTTCCAGACCGATGCCTCCCGCGCCGCCTATGAGCATGAACACGCCCCCCTCGCGCAGCCTCGCCCCGGCGGCTGCGGGCAGGGATAAAGGATACAAAGTCTCGCGGTAACGGATTTGGCGACGGCGCGCAATCCGTGCCCCGCGCACTGACGGCTCAGCGACTATCCATGCGGCGAGCTCGCGCCACTGAGCTTCCGTGACTTCCCTGACCACGCCGCCCAGTCCGAGGTCAATTACAGGCACGGCCCATTGCGGGTACTCGCTCTCGAATACGCGCGCCAGCCCCGACAACCCCGCCGCATAAGGATTCAACACTTCCGCGTCGGCCACAGGCCAGACATCGTTCGTGATAATCTTCCAGCTCAACGCGCCGCGAGCGGCCGATTGATTAATCAGTTCTTTGGCAAAGCGAAACAGCGACAGGATTCCGTTCTCTTCCTCGCGCGCGAGCAGCTCCGTTTCAATCATCTCCTCTGTGTTAGAGGTGTCTAGGAGCCCGCCCATAAAGTAGATCAACCCCGGTTCGGGGAGAGCTGCGCGAAGGGCTTTGAAAGCGTCCGCGTCGCTCGTGTCCACTTCCCAATGATTGTTTGCCCTGCGGCGCGTCTCTCTCCCTAATTCGATAAAAAAGATTTCGCGTCCGGCATGGGTCGCGGCAAGGGCGTTTGCCAGTAGCTGCCCCGTCGTCGTGTAGAGAATAACGACCGTTTTGGAGACATCTTCCCGCGCCATTTCTCCCGGTAAAGCGAGAGGAGCCGGAGACCATTGTGGCGTGTAAAGAAAGTCTTCAGCCGGAAAATCCAGTTCTCCCGAACCCGCCGCAGCCACATCGCGCACGTCGCTCGTCCTCTGCCCGGAAGCGGAAAAAGCCTTCTCTTCCGGCTGAAGATTTTCCGCGACGGCGGCCCTGGCGTCGGAACTCAAAAGGAGTCTTTCGGGAGCGGTCTTCACCCAGCAACGCTGGCGCGTGAAGGGATAGAGCGGCAGGGCTACACGTTCCGGAGGGTTGTCGCCGTACAACGACCGCCAATCCGGGTTGATGCCACTGGCCCAGAGCCGAGCAAGCAAATCCAGATTCCTGTTGCGCAAGGCAAGTTCGGTTTCGTCCGTGGCAACGCGCCCCTTTTGCTTGACGGTTCCCCGGTACAGCCGTCCGTCGCTCCTGTTTCCATTGACAAAAGCGGTCAGGCTTTCACGCAGTTCCGCGACATCGGAAACGACCAGCGCGAGTCGTTCTTCCATCGGCTCGCGCCCGACCTGCGTCGTGTAGGCAATCCGGGCCAGCTTCAAAGTCTCGTCGCCGCTCAATTGCGCGGCGGCCCCCTGCCGGGGGAGTTCACGTAGCAAGCGCTCCGCAAGCTCGTTCATAGAGGTGCTCATGTCGAGCGGCGGAGCGAATTCGTCAAGCTGGTAGCGTTCACCGATTTTTTGCGCGAAGAGTTGCGCGTCTGCGGAATCCAGTCCCCATTCTTCCATGCCCGATGCGGGGTCGAGTTCGCGCCGGTCTAGCCCGAATAGTTCGGACGCGATGCCTGACAGCTCGTCCAGCAACCGGGCTTTCAACTGAGCGCTGGCTGTCCCTGCGCCCGACTCTGCGGTCGCTTCCCGTTCAAGAAATTCCAGATACCTTTCGGCCAACTGAAGCAGGTTCTCTTCCTTCTTGGCTGAGAGGAGAACCACAAACGGCGCGGTTGAATAGTCGGAGCCCGATTCAGTAGAAACGTACTCTTCCAGAATTACGTGCGCGTTCGACCCGCCAGCCCCGAATGCGCTGACTCCCGAACGGAGCGGCAGGATGCGCTCGACCCCGCCAGCGAGTGAGGCGGGACGATTCCACGCGGCCACTTCAGTTTGCACACGGAACGGAAGCTTGGCCCAATTGACGGCCGGGTTGGGCGGAGTTGAATGAAGCGACGGCACCAACGTTTTATGCTTCATTTGCAACAGCACCTTGGTCACTCCGGCAATCCCTGCGGCGGGCTCCAAATGTCCGATGTTGGACTTCACGGAGCCGATGGGGCATGCCTCGCGCCCGTCATTCAGCGAGCCGAACACTTTCTCAAGCCCGGCCATCTCGATGGGGTCACCGAGCGAGGTTCCTGTGCCGTGCGCTTCCAGATAGCTGATGGTTTCCGGATTCACTCCTGCGCGCTCGAACGCTTTGCGAATCAGATTCGCCTGCGCCACCTGATTCGGCACGGTGTAGCCGCCCGAGCGCCCGCCATGATTGATTGAGCTGCCCTTCACGACTCCATAAATCCGGTCACGGTCGGCCACAGCCCGCTCAAGCGGCTTCAACAACACAGCGCCGACGCCCTCGCCCGGCACGTAACCGTCTCCGCCCGCGCCGAAACTGCGGCATCGTCCGTCGCTAGAGAGAAAGGTCGCTTGGCTCAGGTAGATGTACTTGTAGGGGTGCGCGGAAACGTTCACGCCTCCGGCGAAGGCCAGTTCGCAGTCCCCCCTGCGAAGACTCTCGCAGGCCAGATGAATCGCCGTCAGCGATGAGGAACACATCGTATCCAGAGCCAGACTCGGCCCACGGAAATCAAAGAAGTAAGAGACACGATTGGCAACTGACGAAGAGAACGAGGTCGGAACCATTAACTGCTCTTCGGGCGAGAGGCCGGGGCCATACATCTGGTATTGATTGAACATCACGCCGACGAAGACGCCGACCGTAGAGCCGGTGAGCCCCGCCCGCGTGTACCCGGCATCTTCCATCGTGTGCCAGACCGTCTCCATGAACAGGCGTTCCTGTGGATCCATGGATGCGGCCTCGCGCGGAGTAATCTGAAAAAAGTGCGGGTCGAAGCGGTCTGCATCTTCCAGAAAGCCGCCCCAGCGACTATAGGACTTGCCCGGCTTATGCTTCTCAGCATCGAAGAACTCTTCGTGCGACCAGCGCGAGGCAGGGATTTCTGTGATGCAATCGCGCCCTTCGATTAAGTTCTGCCAGAATTGCTCCAAGTCCTGCGCCATCGGATACTGACCCGCAAGACCTATGATGGCGATGTCGCCGGAGGCCGCGGCGGGCTCCGCGACTGCAACTTTTTCGCCGCCTACGTGAGCAGCAAACGATTGCTGCGGGAGGTCGAGCTTGGGGTCGCGCGTGGCTATCGAGCGCACTATTTTTTCCCGCTCTCCGTGAAAGACAATCAGTTCCGGGTTCGACTGCTTGCGGGCTAAAAGGAACGCCCCGGTTCCGGCTTGATTCGGAAGCGGAATCTGTCCCTGTTGACGGAAATATTCAAGCGTGGAGGAATCAACCTGCATCCCGCCGTCGTGCCACAAAGGCCAGCAGATGGAGACAGTTTGACCGGCGCATTTCCCGCCCGCTCGCAGAGCTTCTCTGAAGTCTGCATAGGCATTCATGAAACCGTTGGCGATGGCGTAATCCGTCTGTCCTACGTTTCCGATTACGCCCGTGACCGACGAGAAGAGCACAAAGAAATCTAGTCGCTCATCTCTGGTCGCTTCGTCCAGATTGACCAGCCCTCGCATCTTCGGAGCAAAGACGCGGCTGAGGTCTGCGGAACTCTTTTCAAAAATGAGGGAATCCGAAAGCACACCTGCTGAATGAATGACACCGTTAATCTGTCCGAATCTGCTCTTGGCCTGTTGCACGAGCCGGGCGACATCACTGCGATGTGCCACGTCGGCCTGCACGTAGAGCACTTCCGCTCCCATCTCTTCCAGTTGCCGCAGGTCGGCTTGCACTTGCGCGCTGAGCCCGGAGCGCCCGAACAGCACCAGTCGAGCGCGTGTCGTTTTCGCGAGCCACGCGGCGAAGATACGTCCGAGGCCCCCGTTACCGCCACTGATGAGATAAACTCCGCGCTCGCGCAATGGCGGCGGCGCTCCCGACTCCGTTCCCGTCGAAAGTTTGAAATCCTTGTCCGGCACAAGTTCTCTATACCGGCGCACCAGCCTGCGCCCGTCCTCGTACCGCACCCACGTCTCGCGCTCGTCGCGCAGCTCTCGCGCGAACATGCTCATGAGCCGGTTCGACGGCCATTCATCCGTGCGTCCCGAAGGGCTGCGCAGTTCGGCCACCTTGTAGAAGAAGCGCGGATTTTCCAGCCGGATTGTTTTCGCAAACCCGACCATCCCCGCCGCCGTTGAAATCAACCCGCTCCCGCCTGAAAAATGCACGTCCAGAAAGGAGACGCGCCCCAGACTTCGCTCGCTCATGAGCGCTTGAGTGAGATAAAAAACGGCCTCGCAACCGCTCTCCATCACGGCCGGTAGCTCGTCCGGCGGCGTCGCTTCGCTGACGCGAGGCCACAGGTGAACAATCTTCTGCGGCGGCATCCCGCTCTGCATCATCGCGGACAGCAGCCGCGTGTAATCCTCACGCGCGCCCGGCCTGATTCGATAATGGTTAAAGTCAATTTGCTGGAACGCCTCGCCCGGCTGCACTAGCACGACTGCGCCGTTCGGCTTCGACGTGCGAGCGAGCTTGCTAAAGTCCTCGAAGCCTGGCGCGTGGTGCTCAAAGAGCAGGACGTTGCCGTCATCTTCGCCCTCGCCGACGGTCGCGTAAACATCAGGCTCGCTTTCCCACAGCCCTGTAAAATAGAGAGTCTCGCCCTGCTGCTCCGTCGCGCTCGTCACAGGAGCGGCGACCTCGCGCACGGGCTCAAGCTCGACCACCTTTTCGTTCAGATACTCCGCGAGGCTTTCGACCGTGTTGTATTCAAAAAGCAGTGTGGGATAAAGCTCGATTTTCCACTTCTCTTCCAGCGTGCGAACGAGTTGAAGGAGGTGCGTGGACTCCAACCCCAAATCGTAGAAGCCGCGTTGCGGATCAACAGGATAAGAACCGTCCCCGAGCGATTCACGTATGGCTCGAATCACCTCGCCTTCAATCGCCTGAAGCCGCGTAGCCGGTTGACGCGCTGACGACACATCGCCCGCAGGCTTGGACGGCGGCGATGGTTCCGACTTCGGAATGACAGCGAAGGATGAGGAGTCTGCGGCTCGCCCGCTATTCTCAAGCGTCAGGCGCGTAATCAATTCTTTGGAGCGCACCCTTTTCATTGAGAGCTTCTGGAACCGTGCGACCAATTTGCCGTTCAGGTCATGCAGGTCTATATCCAGATAGACGACATCGCTCTGCTCTCTTGTTTCCCCGGTTCGGCTCAGGTTCACGACACAGGCGTCGCCCAACGGGCCGAGCGCCCGGAAGGAGCCTATGTGCATGGGAATCAACGGGCGCAGGTCACTGTTGATTCCTTCAAAGACGAAGGCGTAACTCTGCATCGTCGAAGAGTCGAGCATAGCGGGATGAAGATAAAAGTCTTCTAGGTGCGCGCGCGCTTCGTCGCTCAGAGAAAGCTCTGCCAGCAGCCCGCCTTCGCGGTGATAAATAACGCCGTGGCATTTCATGAACTCGTCGTGCTGAATCTCTACGGAGCGACCGCGCGCGTAGACTTCTTCGACATCCGATTGGCGCAAGCTACGGCGTTTGGCCTCTTCTATCCTGAGAGTCGGAGCGGCAAGAGGGCTGTCAATATAGAGTCTGGCTTCGAGGTGTCGCGTCCATTCGTCGCTCAGGATTTTTCCGTTCTTGACTTTTCTGCTCTTCGCCAGCACCTGATAATAAGAGGATTGCCAGACCAGTTCGACATGCATTTCCCGGTCGAACTCCGTGGTGGCTACCACAGGCTCTACAAAGAGGATGTTGCGGAACTCTGCTTCTTCTAGGTTGATATTTCGCGCCCGCAGAATTCTATAGAGAATGTCCAGAAAGGTGACGCCGGGCATGGTTCGGACGTCGTGAACGCGATGGTGACGAACAATCGGATTCTCAAAACCCAAATCTATCTGACACTGGATTTCACGAAAGTTATCCACTTGCTCACCCTCTATGTCACCTCAGCGAACGGTTATGAAATTCAAGCCCAGCAGGGAGGATTTTGGCTCCGGCGCGATGTCCCTGACTGATACCGGCTGGCTCTCCTTCGGTTGTGTCTGGTCAATAAATTCATCCGCCGGATAGTCATTCTCCTCTCTCTTCTCAAACCAGAAACGCTTCTTGTTGAAGACAGGGGGAGGCAGTGGTTGTCTGACCGGGCTGTAGTCGCCGTACTGAGACAATGAAGCCGGAGCGCCGTTTTCGCCGGGAGCGACGCACAGGACGGCGTGCGCGTTGGTTCCGCCAAAGCCGAAGGAGCTGACGCTGGCCCGCAGCACGCCCTGCCGCAGGGGCATGCGCGTCAACTGCGAGACGAGAAAGAACGGAGAGCTTTCAAAGGCGAAACGTGGGTTGGGGGTATCGCAATTCAGGCTGGGCGGCAACTGCCGGTGTTGCAGGCACAAAATCACTTTCATCAGCCCGGCGACTCCCGCCGCGCTCAGTAGATGGCCGATATTGGTTTTGACGCTGCCGACGCCGCAAAATTCTCTCTCCTGCGTGTATTCTCTGAAGGTAGAGGTCAGCGCCTGAAGCTCCATGGGGTCGCCAATCATCGTGCCTGTCCCGTGAGCTTCGACGTATCCGATAGTGCGCGGGTCAATGTTTCCACGCTGCAACGCGTCCTTGACCAGCTTTTTCTGCGCGTTCGCGCTCGGCGTGGTGTATCCCATCGTGCGGCCGTCGTTATTTACCGCCGTGACCTCTATCACGGCATGTATGCGGTCGCCATCGCGCATGGCTTTGTCCAGCCGCTTCAAGAGAAGCATCCCGGCTCCTTCACCGGGGACGAAGCCGTCCGCCTTTTCATCGAAGGTGCGGCACAAGCCGCTCGGTGAAAGTGCCTTGCCCTCGCTCAGCAGCAGGTAAGGGTCTTCATCCAGCAGGAGGTCAACGCCTCCGGCCAACGCCATCTCCGTCTCGTTGAGCATCAGGCTCTGGCAGGCCAGATGCACGCTCACCAGAGAGGAAGAACAGGCCGTGTCAATCACCATGTTCGGCCCGGAAAGGTTGAAAAAGTGCGAGACGTGTGCGGCGATAAAGTTTTGATTGATGCCCACTATGGCCTCGCGCGCGAGGGGCCGCAGGTAGTCCTTATAGTTGGCGCTGCGCGCTCCGACGAACACGCCTATATTCTGGCTGCTGACTTCATGCTCGGAGTATCCGGCGTCGCGGAAACAGCCCGCGCTTACTTCAAGGGTCATCCTCACCAGAGGGTCTAGGTGCAGCGCCGTCCGCTCGTCAAAGCCGAAATAGTCGGCATCGAAGTACTCTATATCCTTTAGAAATCCGCCCCACTTGCTGATGCTCTTTCCGGGCTGGTGATGCGGCGAATAGAGAGCCTTCGCGTTCCATCTGGAAGCGGGCAGTTCGATGACGTGGCTCTTTCCTTCCATCAAATTTTTCCAGAACGTAGACGGGTCGTCTGCGCCGGGAAACCTGCAAGCCATGCCGATTACCGCAATCGGAATCATCCCCGCCGCAAAGCCAGTCTCGCGCACGTTGAGCGCCGGAACGGAGACTTCATCTTCGCGCACGGCGACTCTGCCTTTACCGTTCGACTCGTGACCATTCCGGTTGCCGCCGGTATGAGCCGCCCCCCGCGAAGGCGCAGACTTCTCACGGCTGCCGTTCTTGGCCAGCAAAGCTTCGGTTGCCGCACGGTGATTCTCTGCCAGCCACAGGCTCAGCTCGTTCAAAGACGGATGCTGCTGAAGCGCGGTCGGGTCTAGATGAATTGAAAGCTCTTTTTCCAGAGCCTGCACAAGTTGGGCAATCAAGAGCGAGTCCACGCCAAAGTCATAAAAACTGGCGGTGGGACTCATCGTTTCGGGCTCCATCTTAAGCAGTCGCGCAAAGACGCCCGTCAGCCACGCAAGGAGCTGCGCCGCCGACTCTGGTTGAGTCTCGTGCCTGCTTCCGTTTTCCGGCGTCCTAGTCCTGACTGCGCGCGGTTTGGCCCCGGCGTTGTCGTGTGGCGCGGCCAGCAACAGCTCGCGCGTATTCACCCTCTCGTTATCAACCACGCAGGGGAACTGGCACGGGTATTCCTCCATACGCAGCCCGCTCTCCAACAGGCCCAGCGCGTCCTCCACTTGCAGATTATGAAAGCCCAGCTTCCCTGCCGAGTTGATAATCCCGCGACCCATGCCGGTCGCTTCCCACAAGGGCCATTGCAGCGAGCGATAGATGGTGTTCCCCTGACTCGCCTGATACTGTGCGAAGTAATCCATAAAGGAGTTCGCCGTAGCGTAGTCGCTGTACGAGACTGAGAGGCGCGGCACGGCGGCTGAGATTGATGAGAAGAGGAGGAAGAAACCCAGTGGGTCGTCATGTAGAACTTCCGACAGGACTTCGAGCCCCCTCACTTTGGGCTCGCAAACCTCATCAAAGTCTCTCAAGGATTTGTTGATAAAAGCAGTGCTCTGCTTGATTAGCCCCGCGCAGTGGAAGACGCCGCCGATGGTTCCCGCCTGCTGGCGCACCTGCTCGAAGAATTCCGCAAGCTCACTCTTAGCCGTCAGCGAGCCGCTATGCAGGTGCAGCTTCGCGCCCTGCTCTTCAAGACGAACCAGCGTCGCCAGTTTTTCTCTCAACGCGGAGTCAGTCGCGGAATCCTTTAACAGGGCGGCCCACTCCCCGCGCTCCGGCAACGGGCGGCGTCCCAGCAACGCCAGATGGCGGGCTCCACGGCTCACAAGATGTTGAGCGAGGCGCAGGCCGATGCCGCCTGTGCCTCCCGTAATCACGACTGCGCTTTGTTCCAGACCGCTAAACGGAGATGCGCCCGCAGACGCCGCGTGCCGCTTTTCATCCTCCGAAAGGAATCGCAACTGAGCGCAATAACGGATTCCGTCACGGTAACAAACTTCCGTCTCACGCTCTCCGGCTGAAAGCTCTCGCAAGATAATCCGCTCAAGCTCATCAATTCGGTCGGGAGCGAAATCAAGGTCTACGGTGCGGCTTTTCACACTGCCGTACTCGCTCCCCAGCATTCGATACAACCCGGCGATTTCCGCGCCCGCCAGAGTCGTCTCCGCCGACTCGAACACCTGTAGCCCGCGCGTCAAGTGCAGGCACACCAGCCCCGGCAAGCGGTCGCGCTGAATTAACTGCTGCAACAATGCGACCCTGCAACTGATGTCTGAGCTGCGGCTGCGCCCCCTGTCAAACAAGTCCGATAAATCAATGACGCCACCGATTTTCCCCTGCTCAGCCAGCAGGCTGAGGGTGTCATCGGCTTCGCTGGACAGGTCAGCGCACTCTATGACAATGGTTTCCACACGCGGGTCGTTGCGAAACAGAGCTGAAGCGGCGGACAGGTTCCGTTCGTTGGTCAACACCAGAAACTTTCCGCCCGGCATGTGCTGAGCCGCAGCCTGTTCGTACGCAGCCTCGCGCACCTGCCAGAACTTGACCAGAAAATCTTCTTCGTTGCGTTGTGCTTTGCCGGAAATCCAGTGTTGTGTCCGGCTAAACGGATAGGGCGGAAGCGATACTTTTCGTGGTCGCTCCTCCGGGCTGTAAAGCAAGCTCCAATCAATCTCGGCGCCCGCCACCCAGACGCGCGCGAGTTGAACAAAATCCTTTTCGCGTATCAGGCGGCGCAGGCGTTCTTCCGAAATCGCTTCCGACGGGCGCGATTTATGACCGAGCATTAACTCGTCGCCTGTACGGTCTGCGTCGCTTAGCAGTTCAAGTTTTCTCTTACAGTCATCAATAGAGTCTGTGAAAAACGCCGCGCGTTCCTCCATCGCTCTTCGACCGACCTTCAAGGTGTAAGAGATGGCGTCCAGAGAGACGGTCGGGTCGCGTTCGAGGAAGCACGAGAGATTGCGCCCCGTCTGATGAAGAGCCTCGCGGGTTTTGGCGGACAAAATAATCAAATACTGGCCGGGCTTGTCCCCCTTGAATTTTTCCGTGGAGGCAGCACGCGCGCCGCGATGCTCTTCTATGACTACGTGCGCGTTCGTCCCGCCCATCCCGAACGAGCTGACTCCGGCACGCCTCGGCAGCGAGTGGCCCTGCGCGTCCTTTAACCGCTCCCACGCGGCGGCGTGGCTCTGTATGTAAAACGGAGAGCCCGCGAGATTAATCATCCTGTTCAGATTGTGAAAGTTTCGTGTGGGCGGCAGCACGCCGTGCTTCATAGCCAGTATGACTTTCAACATCCCGGCGATGCCTGCGGCGGCTTCAAGATGTCCGATGCTGGTCTTGACAGAGCCCAGCCCGCAGTGCGGGCGTTCGGGCGCAGCGTGACCCCATTCCTTATATAAATAGTCAAAGGCGTGCTGAATGCCCGACACCTCAATCGGGTCGCCCAGCACTGTGCCCGTCCCGTGTGCTTCGAAGTAACTGACCGTGGCCGGGTCTATGCCGGAGCTCTCATACGCGCGCACGAGCAGCGCGGACTGCGCGTCAGCGTTGGGAGCGGTCAGCGACTGAGCAGGGCCGCCGTGATTCGCCGCGATGCCTTTAATCACCGCGTAGATGTTATCTCCGTCCTGCTCGGCGCGCGCCAGAGGCTTGAGCAGCAGGGCGCATACGCCCTCCCCGCGCACGTACCCGTTGGCCCCATCATCGAACGTACGGCATTTCCCCTCCGGGCTGAGCACGCCGACGCGCGTGTAAGCTAGATGCTGCCTCGGATGGCAAATCAGATTCACGCCCCCGACTAAAGCCTGCGCGCATTGCCCTGTACGCAGGGCCTGCACCGCCTGGTCAACGGCCACGAGCGAAGATGAGCACATGGTATCAACCGCTATGCTCGGCCCCTGAAACCCGAAATAAAAGGAGACGCGATTGGGGATGATGGAAAACGAGGTGGCGATTGACTCGTGCGCTTCCGTCTCCGCCAGATGTTCTCTCAGCAACGCCTTGTAGTCGTTGTGACAAACTCCTACGAAGACTCCCGTGAGGCTGTTCTTCATTCTCGTGACGTCGTAACCGGCATCCTCGAAAACTTCCCATGCCACTTCGAGAAACAGTCGCTGCTGCGGATCCATCAGCTCCGCTTCCTTCGGAGAAATCTTGAAGAACGAATGGTCAAAGCGTCTGATGTCGGAGAGAAAACCGCCGCGATTAATGTTCGTGCGATTCTTGCCTTCGTTCGGGCTTCCGTAATAAGCGCGCCAGTCCCAGCGATTCAAGGGAATCTCCGTGATGACATCGTTCCCGTCAACTAGATTTTCCCAGAACTCGTGAACCGAATCCGCGCCGGGGAAACGACCCGCAATCCCTATGACGGCAATATCACTCTCCACGGCTTTGACTTGGTAATGAGCGTCTAAAGGCTTCGGGCTCTCCTCCAACACCGGCGCGCTTTTAGCCTGATATGTAGCCTTGTGCTTCAACTCGCCGGGATGTTCTTCTTCCAGCGCGCGCGCAATATCTTCAATAGTAAAGAACTGGAATATTTTGCTCGGATTGATATACAGCCCAAGTTGCTCGGAACCCTTCGTGGCGAAAGTCATGATTGAAAGGCTGTCTAACCCGAAGGCTCTCAAATCCGTGTCGGGAGTGATTTCTCCCGAGATGACCTCAAGCACGTTGGCCATGATGCGTGTCAACTGCTCTGTCAGCCCTGTGCTATCGCTCGCAGAGCTTTCCTCACGCACATCGGGAGTCGGACTCTCGACAGGCTTGACGACTGCCGGTGCCGCCGCAGCATCAGACGAAGGCGCGGGTATCAATGCGGAGTTATAGACGCGGAGGTCTACCGGCAACGCGACGTGCGAGTCCTTATGCGAAACCTCGTCGTCCCAGAGACAGTTAAAGTTTTCATGATTGACTAATTGCTTGAGCGTAAAGATTCTGGCGATTAACATGCCGTCGCTTTGACGGAACAGTGACGACGAGATTTTGACCCGGTAGTTTTTGGCAAACTCACACGAATCCAGTTGGAACAGAAGGCTATCGTCTATACGGCAGTTGCCGAAATAGAATATGTCACGGGCTAAAGTGGACGAGTCAACGCACCATTCCTCGGCTATCTTGCCTGTCTTTGAACAGGCCATCTCACGAAAGTAAAGGCGCTCGCACTGGTCGTTAATCGGAGGATAAGAGGCAAAATACAGAAGGCACGCGCCGTTTATATCGTAGTAGGGATTCAACTCGTAGGTGCAGGAAAAAAGCTCCTTTTGAGCCAGTGCGATTTTGAAATTCTTTAACGTGATGTGGTCTAGCGAGTCGGGCCTTTGAGCCTGACCTTTTTTGATTTGAGTGAATTCGCGGTAAAACGCCTTGTGCTCTTCGCTCTGGCGCGCAGAAACCGCCACGTCTCCCAGAGGAAGGGTGCTCAGAATCAGTGCGTTCTCGTGCGTCTTCCTTGCGAAGAAAGTCATCAGTTGAGCATTGATGACTTTGTTGCTGCTCTGAAGCTCTATGTCGCTGATGAATGTCTTTTCATCGAACCGCGCCAGGTCACCGGCAACTTTGCAAGAGTCGTTCTCCTTAAAATATCTGAGCGGGTGTGTATTCTCAATCCGAATGCGGGAAAAGACTGGTAACAGCCGATGCCCTTCCGTGTCGCAGACCTCGTTGATGGGAAGCCCCTGGTCGCTGCCGATCATTTGCCAGTGCATGTCTCCCAACTCTTTGAAGAGCCAGTTCTCAGACAAGCCACCCAGAGCCATTTGGGGTAGATGAATGTTTAAATCTCTCTTGTCAGTCATGAGGCGACCGCCTAAAGCTCGGGGCAGAGCTTGTGGGAGATGGTTATTACGATAGGGGGTTTTTGAACCGTTCTAGCAAGTCATTAAAGCATCGTGAAACTATCGTGTCAAGGATTGCTCTATGTCCCGGCATTTCAATTGGGCCACCGACTGCTCGCGTCATACGCTCAAGACTGAAAAACGGATTCAGGGCGCATGAGACGATGCAGTTTTTGTCACGAGACGAAGTAGCGAAATAGCATATTTTATTGCCATATTACATCGTTCGCGTGGGCCATCTTGAACGACATTTATTGCTGCGGGCGGGTTGTGTTACAGATTATCTTGTAACGCGAAAGCTCGTTGAGAGCATTTCATTATGCGGTGAGCTGAGAGAGACTCAAGACAAACTTTGCATTTCCTTCGAGCTGCCTTCCCGGCATCTCTTCGACCTTATCTTTCCTCATCAGGTTGATGGCTTCCGCACCCTACATGCCCGTTCCCATGTATGGAATCCCTAAAGCATTGTATTGTAAGGCCCGCACCTACTTTTTGATGAAATGATGCTCTCAGCGAATAGTCCGGAGGAAGGAGAGCCGGCGTTTCCGTAGAGCCTGTTAACCTGACGCGGGCTTCTGGCCCTATAGTGAAATTGCACTTATGACGACTGCAACGTGTCACGAAGCTCGGCCAAGATTTCATAAGACCGCAGGCGCGCTGAGTGGTCGAAAATCTGTGCCGTCACCATAAGCTCATCAGCTTTAGTTAGCTCAATAAATGAGTCCAGCCCTCTGCGCACTGTATCCGCCGAGCCGACCATGGAGTAGCGCAACGCGTGAGCAATCCCGGCCCTCTCGAATGCCGACCAGTCTTCTTCCATTGAATCAATCGGCGGCGGCAACAGTCCCGGATTGTTCCGGCGCAGGTTGATAAAAGCCTGCTGGATTGAGGTGAATAAACGGCGGGCTTCCACGTCAGTATCTGCCGCGAACACGTTCACGCACGGCATGGCGTAGGGCGCATTGAGAGTTTCAGAAGGACGAAACTCTCTGCGGTAGATTTCGAGTGCAGGCAGCAGGTAATCGGGCGCGAAGTGAGAAGCAAAGGCGAAGGGTAGACCCAAAAGGGCCGCGAGTTGCGCGCTGTATAGACTGGAGCCCAGCAGCCAGACAGGCACCCTTAAACCTTCACCCGGCACCGCGCGCACCACTTGCCCTTCCCGCGCAGGCGCGAAATAGGAGAGCAGTTCGGTCACGTCTCGTGGGAAGTCTTCATCTACATTCGAAAGATTCCGGCGGAGCGCCCGCATCGTAAGCTGGTCTGTGCCGGGGGCACGCCCTATGCCCAAATCAATCCTGTCAGGATAGAGGGTCGCGAGCGTGCCGAACTGCTCGGCTATGACGAGAGGCGCGTGGTTCGGAAGCATCACGCCACCTGCGCCTACGCGGATAGCCTTGGTGCCTCCCGCGACATAGCCAATCAGGACGGCGGTTGCGGCGCTGGCGATGCCCGCTATGTTGTGATGCTCGGCCAGCCAGAAGCGGCGGTAGCCCCACTCTTCAGCGTGCTGCGCCAAGTCTAGCGTCTCGCGGAAAGACTCACCCGTAGTTCCACCCTCCTTGACGGGCGCTAGGTCTAGAACTGAGAAAGGAATGCTGGTCATACTTTTTGTATCTTAGTAATCAGAATGTTCAGATTGATAATGATTGAACTACATGAACTCAAGTTGCGCAATTCTATAGACGCTGTTCCAGTATGGGGAGTGTGCTGTTTTAGAACAAGCGGTCAGTGTTAAATCCGTTAAAGAATAATTTTCTATAGCTAAATATTGTATCTAAAAACCTAAGTATTTCGCGCTGCGGCTTAATTGTTCGGCACGGTTATTGCGAACCGGTCATTAACAACTGGCTGATAACTTGTATCGAGGTTTGATGAACATGGTAAGACGGACAACGGCCTTTCTAATTCTGGCTTTGTTTATAAGCACGGGCCTGACCTCGGCACAGACGCAGAGGCGCAGGCCACAACGCCGTCCACCTACGGTGAGCGTTCCGAGAACTCCTACAACCGCTCCGGCCAGCGCGGTGGACTTGCGCCTAACGGGCCTCTATAGGCTTGCGCCGGAGAGCAGCGACGACCCGCAGGAGGCCGCAGAGCGTTCAACTCAGAACCTAGCCTTTGGCATGGACGCGTCCGAGATAGAAAGGCTTGCTCGCCGCCTCAGCTCACCTCAACAACTGGCGATTGAACGCAGAGGCACTTCGATTAGTATTGCGTCAACGCGTGCCCAGCGAATTACCTTCGAGGCGGACGGCAGAGAGAGAGTCGAACGCACGCCCGGCGGCAGCGAGGTTCGCTCCAGAGCCGTACTCTACGGAGAGGAATTGATGGTCAGTTATTCTGACGGCAACCGGGACGAGTTTAGTGTCACCTTCGACCCGATTGATGAGGGGCGGCGACTGCGCGTTACACGGCGCATCTACGACAGGAAGTTAGATAGACCGGCTGTTGTGCAGAGCATCTACGAAAAGGTGTCGGCTATAGCGCGTTGGGATGTGTACGGCGGGCCGGATGCCACGCAGGTCGCTATGAGGGAACGTTCAAGGAGTCAGCCACTTCCTTCACAAAGCGCAGGAACGAACAACAGGACACAGGCCCCGCCGGTGATGCGCGCCCCTGTGCCGACACCGGTGCCTCCTTTCCCTGAAAGGCCCGATGAACGGCTGGCGATTAACGACAACACCCAATTCGTGGCGACTCTCAACAATAATCTGACGACACGCGAAGCGCGTCCGGGCGACCCGTTCACCATGACGGTGATAGAGCCGCGCGCTTTTGCCGGGGCGACCATAGCGGGCTACGTCTCTCGTGTCAGCCGGGGCGGGCGTGTTTCAGGACGCGCGGAGATGGACTTGGCATTTGAGCGCATAACTCTGCGCGACGGGCGGGTGATGGAAATCTCCGGCTATCTGGAAGGCGTGCGACCGGCTAACGGCGGCGAGTCTGTCCGTATTGATAACGAAGGCGGAGGCATCAGCGAGCGCGACAATCAGTCGAGCCGAACAGCCCAGCGCACGGCTATCGGCGCGGCCGTCGGCGCTATCATCGGCGCTATTGTTGACGAAGGGAGAGGCGCGGCCATCGGTGCGGCCATCGGCGCTGCCGCAGGCGCGGGCTCCGTCTACGCCCAAGGGCGTGACGATGTCGAATTGAGAAGCGGCACGGAGATGACTATTCGGGCAAGTATGCGAGAGTGAGATTTACTCGACCGGCTTGGGTTCGAGATAAAGAAGGAGCTACTTTTTGCGGCTCCTTCTAACTACGTTCACGTAGAAGTCGCGTCGTCTGACTCTCAGCCTCCCTTTCATCTTTTACGACAGGAAAGGTTATCAGCGCACCGGTTTGTTCTGCGTCCTGCAAAGCGACGGCAGACCCGGCGGCCGGAGGCAATTGCGTCGGAGCTGCGTCATTTCTGGACTTCTGAAGCACCTCGAAACGGGCGCTGACAAGTCGCGCGACGCTGAAACCCAGACTCGTGTTCAATTCGCACAATTGTTCGGCTATAGCTTTCTTGGAAACGCGTTCAATCGCGTGAACCAGTTCTGATGTAGCCGACTCCGCGCCATCTACGATAATCAATTCAAACTCTCTGCCGCCTCGCACAAGACGGCTAGCGTAGCTAAGCAGGTATGTACGACCTTCGTTATGGATTATCCCTGTCGAGACTATCATCAGGTGCGGGGCATCCGTCTCAATCTGCATATCAACTGCGCGCCGGGCAAACGCCGGAGTCAAATCCCCGTCCCTCAGGGCAAAGAGAAACGGCTCGTTGCAGATGTTAGCCATCATGTACGCCTCGCCCGAGCCCACGGGCGGCTCTATGGCAATCTCGCTCTCCGGTATACCCAGCTTGCGTAATATGGAGTGCATGCGATTGACGAGCCAAGCGCCATCATCCAGCAAAGCAGAGGATAGGTGCGTAGGGGCGACGACTTCTTCTATTTTCTCGTCCGCGATTCTCGCCCCGCATTCGGTGCATGCCGCGTCGCTAACGGTGATTACGGCAAGCGCCGCAGATGAAGGCAGGCTCAGCAGAGTGTGGCCCGTTTGACGACAACTGATAAGAACCTCACGGCGCAACAGGCCGACATCCACCAGCCTCTCTAATGAGAATGATGAAGGCTTGCTCGTGTTCTCAGCCAGAAGTCTAGCGGCATAGCCTTCGTTAAAAGCCAGCTTGGCGCTACGTAGAAAAGCTCTGGCGTGAGGATTCTCAAGCAGCTCGGCAGCCCGTATACGCTCGCGTGAGGTTTCCTTTCGAACGACCGTGTAGAGCGAATCAGTATCCTGTCGAGTTACAAAACGCTCGAATCCGCTTTGAGCGGGCGATTGTTCCTGCCTCCACTTTCTTAAATTCTGCTCCTTACCCTCGGCGCTGCCCGTGATTTCGCTTATCGCTTCTATCAGACAGTCACTCACAATTTGACAGAAGGCGTCGAGCCGTCTCAGAGGCTCCGTGAGGTGCGGCTCGTAAATGATTCCGGCGCGTATGCCGGTAAAGAGCGAATCGTAATCTCCGAAGACAAGAGAAAACATATGGTCGTCTATGAGGAATACGTCGCCGCGTATGTAGGGAGCGCGGTCTTCGAGCCTTGTGGACATGGCGATGGCCTGCTCCATCTCATGTATGTGGCCCGCTTCCGAAAGAGCTTGCTCGTAACAATTGAGGCGAACGGAACGAATAAGCGGTGCCAATTTCCTCTCGTGCAGCTTCTCCAGCAGAAGAAAGCGTATCTCATCGGCAGTGTCATAATCTAAAATTTTACTTGCGAGGAACAGCATAGTCGCATCTCCAGTCTTTCGCCGCTTATTAAAATCGTCAGGCACCAATGCTCCGCTCTTTTCCACACCGAATCATCGAGGGGCGATGATTGGCACCAGCACGATGTCCTGACCCGAAACGCCAGCCGGATAACGTCGCCCGCGAGCAATCCTGAGCGCGACCGCCTCGTATGCTTCAAGGCCGGGACGATGTTCGGCAACATAAGCCTGAGCTATATGTCCCCCTTCAACCTGCAAGACCACCTTCACCGTTAACGCATTAGAAGAACCGGCTTCGGATGGGTTACTGCTAGCGCCAGTCCCGCCAATCGTTTGTGCGGCAGAGCCCTGAGAGCTTCTCCTGCCGAGCCAGCTTGTAAGCCCGATGACCGTCAGCAGGCTGACCAACAGAGAAACTGCGGCGCTGATGATGACTACACGCCGATTGTTTGCCCGGCTCAGGGGCGCAGGCGGGAGAGCCAGCACCTCTTTCCCGCGCGGCAGCGCAGCCCTTTCAGCCTCAATCGGCTCCAGTTCAGCATCAATCGGTTCCGGGCTTACCTGCGCAGAAATCGTCGAGATGGCCTGCTCGACTTCAGCCGATGAAGGCTCCACCTCTATTCTCTTTTCTTCCGCATAACCTATTAGCTCTAGTATAACCTTCTGTGAAGTCTCATTAATCGAGTATCTAGACGCTTCTATGAGCGGGTTGAAATTAAAAGAGGCGTTGGGCTGTGAGAGCGCCACGAAAAAGGCCTGTAGTCCGACAAATGTATTGAGCTGGGCATCAACCAAATCACCCTGCTTGAAGTAGAAGGCACAGGGGCTAATCGAATATTCTATGAGCAGCCGTCCGGTCTTACGCTGCCGTCGCAGAATCGAGATTAAATCAGCCAACGGGTAGTCATTCAAATGGCCCGTCAACACTACAAAGTTTGCGTCCCGCACTTGACTCATCTTTGATGCTGCGTACCCTCTAGACTAAATCAGCTGCCCGAGTACACCCTTTCTCTCAGTCGTTATAAGATTCATCTATACTCCCACGCGTCACGCTCACCGATAATTCGCCACCCGTCACCGGTGCGCTGCCAACGTAATTCATGCAGTACCTCTCCATGCCGCACCCTGTCCTTGATTTTCACAATATATTCTTTACGAAAGCGCATAGTCGCGGTCAGGCCGTCACGGTCAAGAGTGATTTCAGGCGCACCGGCGCGCACGTCTATCAGCTCTGAGCGCTCAAACATGCTCGCCTTGTCTTTTCGAACAGTCTCGCTCGGGACGCCTCTGGAGCGGTAGTAGAAGATGAGCCTTGGGCCATAGAAGGCCATGACTTTATCTATATCGCGCGCGTTGGTTGCTTTAACCAAGTCGTCAAGCGCCCGGCCCAGCACGGTGAATGTTTCCGGCAACTCTTCTTTGGAGCGGGTGTCGCCACCGGAGCCTTCCGCGCCCGTCGGCGGTTCGTCCTTACCTTCTACTGTTTGCACTGGCTGCTGCTCGAATGCGCCAGCCATATTCTTGTCAAAATAGTAAATGATGCTTCTGTAAGTCACCTCATCGGGTCTGCGCATCTCTTTACCTGATTCCGAGACTACCCTTGAGGTCGTCATCTTTGTCCAGTTACCGACAGAGTCGAACTCGTACTTGTAAGTCTCTTTGCCAAGGATAGAGTTGTCGGCGCCGCGAACAGTCATGCTGACAATATTCCCTTTATCGTCGTACTCATATTCCTGTCTGCCATTATATGAGGTGCCGGAAATTAAATAGTGAGCGCTCTCAAGGCGGCGGCCATTCTGGTCGTATGTTGAGAGCCCCATTAACTGGCGCGGCCCCTCGACCATCTGGCCCGACTTGTTGAAGAGTTTAGCAATCTCAGTTCGAGTCTGATGTACGGAGCCGACAAGCCCGTCCCGAGCCTTATCGTTATCAAGGAGAGCTATGGGAGATGTATCTTGTACAGGGCGTGCTTTGAGGTCTACCCAGAGGAAGGCCACAGCAAAGCCAAAGGCAAGCGATGCAAGAAGTAGAATGGATACCTTTAATGCATAAAACTTCCCCGACATCAATGCACCTCGCGTCACGTTTCAAAGCTAGACTTAAACTATATATTGCATCGACGGTTCATCAATATACAATATTTTGTTGAAACTTGTCACCAAAAGCCAAAGTTAATAAGGGTGTTCTGCAATCATTGATTGAGTCAATAAATGCGGACGGGTAAGCGAGGCTGTAATGCAGTTATATGAAAGGGAGATGAATTGCGTCTCAATAGAGCATGAGAGGTGAATTATATTTGAGAAGCTATTTTTGCATCAGAGCCCGGCGTGGAGTTGGCCCTCCATTTTTACCATGACACGGCTCAAGCCAGCCTGTGCAGAGCAGGCGATAATATTCAAGGGCGTTCAGAATAAGAGAGAACTAGTTCTTATCCTGAACGCCCTTGAATATTATCGCTTTGAAGGGTGGTTAATTCTTCCTGTTAACCATCTCCATCCATTGCGTCCATGGCGGAGTTGCGTCCAGTCTGTTAATCAACGGAGGCATACTCGCGGAAGCCGAGAATTGCTGATTGAGCCGGGGCATCATCTCCAGCAAGTTCATAACGACATGGTTGGATGCCTTGTAAGTGTAAGCATAGTAATACCACTCTCCACCGATACGCGACCATAGCGTGACATAGAGCGTGCGGTTATCAATTGGCAAGTTGGAGACAGTGCGCGACAGACCGGTTCCCATGTCAGCGTTGTATATGTCATACGCGCCGGGCGAGTTCCCTATGTAGAGCCAGTATTGTACAGCGCAAGAACTACTGCTCCAATTGAATGTCACGGTTGACGAGCTAAACGTTGAGCCGTTGGTGGGACTTATCATCTGGGCGGCATTGCAATTAGTCCCGGCAGCCTTGTAGATGTATTGATTAGTCTGCCAGCCGCCGACGCTGCGCGTCCAGAGCGTAACGTAGAGCGTCCGACCATCAGCCGGAAGATTACTTACTGTTCTGGATAAACTCGTGCCTTGGTCGGCGTTGTAAACGTCATACGCGCCGGGCGAGTTCCCTACGTAGAGCCAGTATTGTAAAGCGCAAGACCCGGGATTACTCCAACTGAAAGTGACGGTTGAAGAGGGGAGCGTCGAGCCATCAGCCGGGCTCGTCATGGCCGCTTTAGCGCAACCCGACCCGGTCTTGTAACTGTACTGATTGTACTGCCATGTACCGTTAATCAGCGACCAAAGGGTGACATAGATAGTTCGTCCATCAGTCGGCAGATTTGCGACAGTGCGCGAGAGGCTCAAGCCCTGATCAACATTATAGATATCATACGCGCCGGGCGTGTTGCCGATAAAGAGCCAATAGTCTGTAGCGCACGAGCCTGCTGTCCAACTAAAAGTTGCAGTTGAGGAAGGAAGCGTCGAGCCGTCAGTCGGGCTCGTCATGGCTGCTTTAGCGCATGCACCGGTCTTATAGCTGTATTGATTGGATTGCCATGTACCGTTGATTAACGTCCACAACGTTACGTAGATAGTTCGCCCATCAGCCGGCAGATTTGAGACGGTGCGTGAGCGGTTCAAGCCTTGATCTGCATTGTATATGTCGTACGCGCCGGGCGTGTTTCCTATGAAGAGCCAGTAATCCGTGGCGCACGAGCCTGCTGTCCAGTTGAATGTTACAGACGATGACGTGAGCGTAGAACCGTCAGTCGGGCTCGTCATTACAGCCTTAGCGCACGCACCTGTCTTATAGCTGTACTGGTTATACTGCCATGTACCGTTGATTAACGTCCACAACGTTACATAAATAGTGCGCCCGTCAGTCGGCAGATTTGAGACGGTGCGTGAGCGGTTCAAGCCTTGATCTACGTTGTATATATCGTACGCGCCGGGTGTATTGCCGATGAAGAGCCAATAGTCTGTAGCGCACGAGCCTGCCGTCCAGCTAAAAGTTGCAGTTGAGGAAGGAAGCGTCGAGCCGTCAGCCGGGCTAGTCATCGCGGCTTTGGCGCACGCGCCGGTCTTATAGCTGTATTGATTGGATTGCCAAGCACCATTAATCAGCGACCAGAGGGTGACATAGATGGTTCGTCCATCGGTCGGTAGATTTGAGACGGTGCGCGAGAGGCTCAGACCCTGATCTGCATTGTATATGTCGTATGCGCCGGGCGTGTTTCCTATGAAGAGCCAGTAATCTGTGACACCAGAGCCTGCCGTCCAGCTGAATGTCACAGATGAAGAAGGGAGCGTGGAACCATCCGTCGGGCTAGTCATCGCGGCTTTCGCAACGGCACCGCCCAGAGCGTTCAACGCCGCATCCACCTTGATGCGCGGTTTAGTGATACCGTTTACATCCGTGACAGATAGGCCGGTATTGCGAAGCGCCGTTAAGATTTGATCCACAGTCGCGGACGGAGATTTTTGCTTGAGAATTGCCCATGAGCCTGTGACGTGAGGCGCTGCCATGGAAGTGCCGTTAAAATATGCGTAATTACCACCCGGCACTGAAGAATAGATTAAGCTTCCCGGAGCCAACAAGGTCAAGAAAGACGCGCTGTTGGAATAATCCGTCACTGCATCCTTCGTGTATCCGCCGCTACCGTCTCCTGTTGCTCCGACGCTGATTGCGGTCGAAATACAGGCGGGCGCTCCCATTGAGTCTTTATACTTCTCGTTCCCGGATGAAATGATAGTTGGGATGCCGACCGAGCGCAGGTTGTCTATAGCAGCCTTGTAGGAGCTGAGATTGGCATCGCAGTTGGAGTAAAATCTGCCGCCGCCGATGCTTATATTAACCGAAGATATATTGTAAGTGGCGCGCAGCGCGTAAACCCGCTCAAGTCCTTTAATCTGGTCTGAGTCGTAAGAGAGCGCGCAGGGAGTCGGGCGGCCAAATTTGCTGCAATTAGTTGAATTATAATCGCTGGAGAAGACCTGTACGGCGATAATGTTTGCGTCTTTCGCCACTCCTGAGAAGCTGCTCCCCTTCCCGGCAGCAATTCCGGCCACGTGCGTCCCGTGGTCACACCCGCTAATCGAAGTGGAGCAATTAACGCCGGAGCCTGTGCTAGTAGAACTGGTCACACCTCCCGGGCATACGGAAAAAATATTGGAAGCTGAATAGGTGCTGGAATAACAGGCTTCTGAAACTACCTTGCCAGCGAGAAACGGGTGAGACTTATCAACGCCGCTATCCAGTATCGCCACGGTCTGGCCTGAGCCTGTATAGCCTAAGCCCCACGCCGCAGTGCCGCCAATCAAGGGGACGCTCTCTGCGAGCGTTGAAGGCGAGAGCCTGTCCTCTTCAATCGAAGAGACATCGGACGACTCCCTTAGATGCTGCAAGGCTGCGGCATTAACTTCCATCGCCACGAAGGGAATAAATTCAAATCTTTTAACGGACTCTACATTAAAGTTGTTGTCCGACATGCGATTAAGCAGAGCATCCTGCGCCACGCTGATTTTTGCGTGCTGGTTGGCGATACTGGAAGCACCGCCTAGATTCCCTTCGGCCTGAAAATCAGTTCGCAGCCCGACGATGACACGCACGGAACCCTCGGCCTGTACTTTCGCAGTCAGAGATTCGAAGGCTTGTTCCGTAGCTTCAGTTCGGCCCGATTCGTTCTGCGCGGCACCCAGTGCCGAAGATGCGCGTAGTGGTGGAGGGACGTTGCTATCACTGTCTTCCCGGACTGAGTCTTGGGCTGTTGTCGAGGGAGCAAGAAGAATCAGACCGGCCAGCAAGAGAGCAAGGCAAGCTGTGGTGACAATCAGTTTTTTCACGGTGGGGTTCTCCTAAGTCTTATTTGCCAGCAGTCGTCTGCAACCTGCGAGCAAAGGGGGTTTTAAGATAAGGATGTTTGTGACAAAAGTTATCCGCCCATTGGAGCATTAACAACATCCTCTTCTATGCTTTTCACCTGCGTTGAAGCATTAAGATATTTTAAGGCGGCGGCATTCACAGACATGGCTATAAAAGGTATGGCGTCGAACCTTTTAATCGAGCCGGGCTTGAATTTGCAGGCGAGTAAAGATTCCAGTAGAGCGCCTTGAGCCTGCCGAATGGTGCGCCGTTGAGCTTGCACCGCTTGAGGATTGGGTAGATTCCCCTCCGGCACAAAAGTTACGTTAAGACCGACGATGACGCGCATAAAGCCTTGAGCTTTAGCCTTCGCCAAGAGCGTTTCAAGAGCTTGCGGGGTGAGCGGATTCTGCTGCTCCGACCGTGATGCGCTCTTAGACAGGCAATCGCCGCGCGAGGAACTCTTTTGAGAGTTTCGTGACTGCAAACCGCGCATCTTCGGCTGCTTCCTCCTAGAGGTTCTCGTAAGTGTCTTTTTTTGAGTACTGCTTTGACCCGGTTTATAGCTTTGACCGAAAACGGATAAAGAGAATAACCCGTTGAGGGGAAGATACAGACTCAATAAAATACAGGCTGGTCTGTTAAACATTTTAACCATCTATTTCTTAGCCTTAAGTCTGGAAGGCTTAGAGAATATGCATCAAATCTTCCGGGGTTTAACCTAACGTAAGACGGCTTTGAACCGTGCATTACACTAGAGACAATTGTGCGAGGTACAGCAAGTGAATAGGTAGGAACAGTCAGATGCGAGATATGTATGTCCTACCGGTAGAAGAGGGGCCGAAACGGCCTGTTATTTGCCGAGAGTTGAAGAACGCAAGGCTTTAAATTAAGAATGAAGCGATAGTTGAGCGGAGGCCATCAGACTGGAATTAACGGATGCGCTTTGTGCTCCCTGTAAACCTCGACTCGTTTTCAATTGAGGACGAACTCTACACCGCCTCATATGCCATGTCAATAGTTGCCGGGACTGCTGACGGGTGATTCATAAGATGCTTGAAAGTACCTTGCCAGAACCCCTGCGCGTCTAAGGCTCAATCCTTCGGTTTCTCGGAATCCGAAAGCAACTTCCACGCGTCCGCGCTCTCGATTTATTCCCCATTGGTATCACATAGAAGCTTAACTTCCTAGGTAACCGGGCGCGTAGAATGACGTTCAATCTAAAATGTAAGAAATGATGAAAGCCATTCAACCGGAGAGCGGGTTGAATGAGTTGTTATGCCCGTTTCAGAAGTCTGTGCTGGGCTGTTGAGAGTGACCGCCCTGCATATTCGAGCATAGCTTCTTCGGCATCCTTTGCCGGCGTAATCTTGCGACTTGAGCCGACTTCGGTCAACATATGGATACGGGTATTATGCGTCTGTCTCTTTCGACAGTTGGATAAATGAGAGGTGGGAATTAATATGAGATTGCTTTCGAGATTTTTCATCGTGCTATGTCTGGTCATTATTGCCGCTCAATCTCCGACATGTTTCTCATCACTACAAGTCTGGGCTCAGCAGGCCGGGTCTTCAGCGCCGCCGGTTGTGGTGCAGCCCGGAGCGCCGGGCCAGCCGACCCGGCAGCTTCCGTCATCTACGAGGGCGACGCTGCCCCCCCGTTCACCGAAAGATGTGGAGTTCATGCAGAAGATGATAATGCACCACGCGCAAGCGGTTGAGATGACGGCGCTAATCGAGTCGCATACGGAGAACAAGGAGCTACGATTGCTCGGAGCGCGCATCAGCCAGTCACAATCAGACGAAATGAAATTTATGAAACGTTGGCTCGAAGTCAGGGGAGAGCCGGAGCAGCCTCCGATGCCTGCAATGCAAGGCATGGATATGCCGGGCCATGACATGTCCGGCCATCAGATGCTCATGCCCGGGATGCTTACCCCGAAGCAGATGGACGACCTAAGGAAAGCAAAGGGCGCTGAGTTTGATTATCTGTTTTTGACCGGCATGATTCAGCATCACAATGGCGCGTTGACTATGGTAAAAGATTTGTTCGACACGGCAGGCGCGGGGCAGGACGCTGAACTTTTCAATTTCGCGACGGACGTTGACAGTGGCCAGCGCGCTGAGATTAAGATTATGCAGACCATGCTGGCTGAAAAACCTTTGGAGGAGAAACGATGAACCGGGTACACACTATCACTTCCCGTTTACTAATAGCTTCCATCCTTTTGTGCTCGTCTTTTGTAGCCCAGCCACTGGCGCAAACAACCTCGCCGTCTCCCGAGACTACTAAGACGCCGGAATCCAAGCCCGCCAGCAATAACGGTGGAAATCCACTTGCTCCTCAATCGGGGCCGTCGCTACCGGCGGGAATGACGGGCTCAGACGCTAACGACCCGCGAGCCAAACTGACGCCGGGACTCTACGACGCGGGTGAAGCGGCGATGGGGATGAGACACCTCATGCTGCTCAAAAAGCCGGACGCATTTCAACTCGGCTCCAGCGACCCTAACGACCCGAAGGTGCAGAAGATGCTGGGTCTACTCGGCATCGGTGACTCCTCAAAGATTCCTAAGGCCAGCCAACTCGTCCTTGCTCAACTCGCTTTTTCCAACTCGGACTTGGCGTTCGGGGGCAACTATCTGTTTCAGGGAAACTTTTATGGCGTCAACATCTACGACGTCTCAGAACCGGTTAAGGCCAGATTGGTGACTTCGATAGTGTGTCCGGGCGGGCAGGGCGACGTGTCCGTTTACAAGAATCTGCTCTTTATGTCCGTGGAGATGCCGAACGGCCGACTGGATTGCGGCACGCAGGGATTTCCGCCGCCTGCCGCAGGACAGGAAGACCAACTACCGGCGGCGCAAAAAGATCGCTTCCGTGGAGTAAGGATTTTCGACATTGCCGACATCAGGAATCCGAAGCAGGTGGCGGCGGTGCAAACCTGCCGTGGCTCGCACACTCATACTCTGGTAGTTGACCCGAATGATAAGAACAACGTCTACATTTACGTCTCCGGAACCTCTTTTGTCCGTCAAGGCGAAGAGCTGGCCGGATGCTCGGGTGAGCCGCCGGACAAGGATCCGAATACTGCGCTCTTTCGCATTGACGTGATTAAGGTGCCTTTGGCGACGCCGCAAAATGCTCGGATTGTGTCGAGTCCCAGAGTGTTTATGGATCCGAGGACGAACGTTCTAAACGGCCTGAATAACGGCGGCTCGCGCGGCAAGAACGGAATGGAAAAGCCGTCCGACACCGACCAGTGCCACGATATTACAGCGTACTCAGCAATCGGGCTCGCGGCAGGCGCGTGCTCTGGTAATGGGATTCTGCTGGACATCAAAGACCCTGCCAATCCTAAGCGAATAGACGCGGTGAACGACCCGATGAACTATTCGTATTGGCACTCGGCCACGTTTTCTAATGATGGGAAAAAAGTGGTATTTACCGATGAGTGGGGCGGCGGACTGGGTGCGCGCTGCCGACAGAACGATCCGAACAAATGGGGCGCTGATGCTATCTTCCGATTAACGGATAACAAGCTGAGCTTCGCAAGCTACTACAAATTACCGGCAGCGCAGGGTGACAGCGAGAACTGCGTTGCGCACAACGGCTCGCTCATTCCGGTTCCCGGCCGCGACATCTATGTACAAGCTTGGTATCAGGGCGGTATCTCCGTCGTGGACTTCACCGACGCGAATCATCCGGTCGAGATTGCCTATTTCGATAGGGGGCCGATAGACCCAAAGATGCTCGTGCTCGGCGGCGACTGGTCAGCTTACTGGTACAACGGCCACATTTACGCGTCAGAGATAGCGCGCGGTCTGGACATCTTCGAGCTGACGCCGACGAAAAACCTTACGCAGAACGAGATTGATGCCGCGAAGGCGGTTCGTGTGGCTGAATTGAACGTGCAGAACCAAGAGAAAATCGAGTGGCCCAGACAGTTAGTCGTAGCCAAGGCATACATAGACCAACTGGAGCGCTCACAAGCTCTGCCTTCTGACCAAATCGCAGCCTTGCGGCAGGCGATTCAAAAAGCAGAGAGTTCAAGAAAGCTCGAAAAACTCAGAAGCCTAGCGCCGTCGTTGGAGAAGAGCGCCCTTCAGGCGAAGGGTGCGGCAGACTCAGACCGTTTGAAAGCCTTGGCTGAAATCATGAGACGGCCCGTGCTTTGAGCTAAGCGGAGCGTGAACTCAATTCTTAGTCTCTAACACTTTCAGTTTGGGGCATGTATCTTACTCTCAACGTGGAGGCAGCAATTTGACACTAGCCTGTCAAGGCAATAGCATTTCATCAAAGGAATAAGCATGTCCGATATCTGGGCGGATCTCAAACAAAGCCTGACCTCTGTAGCTGGCAGTTGGGCGTCCTACGCGGCTCTGGGCAGCTTTGTCATATACCTGTTAGGTTACCTGGTCATACGGTTTCATCTAACAGTTTGGGGAATCGGAACAGATTTAGAGGTGCTCGACGAGAGGTATTTATTCGCGGGAGCAAAATTCCTAGTTTATCTGTTCTCTACTATTCCGATTCTTGTCCTGATTGTCCTGTTTTTATCTGCTATTACCTTAGTCTTAAGTACTCTGGTCGCTCTCCTGCTGTGGCTGATTAATTTGATTTTGCCACCGGGAAAAAGAGTAAAGAGTGGGGTACTGGGCAAACTTTGGAGAACCCATCTTTTCTTGTGGTCTCATCCCCACGAGCTCCTGATGAGATTGCGGCCCAGAACAAACGCTATCATAGGGATAATGCTGTCCGTCATTATCATTCAGTTTTTTATGAGGCAGTGCCTCTTTTTTGCAGAGTTGCTGTTGGCTCCCAAGTTGCCGAATCAAGCGCCTCCGTGGCTGACAGAAATTTTTTTGGATAAGACAGGCGAGCTCCAGTACTACTACTTTACCGCGTTAGTCGCAGCCACCATCCTGACCTGCGGCATACTTGTTACTTTGAGAATGCAGAATCAGCATAAGCGCTCATCGGGATTCCTGATGTCCTTGCTGACTTTACTCGTAGCCATTCAATTTCTGTTCCTGCCTGTAAATTACGGGATTCTTGTTTTTGATAAAGCGCCTCCTAAAGTCCTGTCGCTTGGCGGGGAGCAAACGCTGACTGCATGCGAGAATTGCGAGCAGGATTGTCAGGAGGCATGGCTGGTCTGGGAGGGGAAAGCTGGCATGACCTACATGGTCATGAACTGGAAGTGGCATCCTGACACCTGTATCTTGACTAACAGCCGAACCATAGTCACTTTCCCGAGCAAGGACGTGAAGAAAACTGAAATCTCCACCTACGATTTCATCCTACAAGAACTGTTCGTTTGTAAGAGGTGTTCGCCATGAAACGTCTCATCATCATTTCGACATTTATATTGTTGTTCCAATCAGTTGTGAGAGGCGATAATCCGCAACTCATCATAGACAACGGCGGTCATCTGGGAGTCATCCGTCGAATGATTTTTACTCATGACGGCAAACAGTTGATTTCGGCTGGCGATGACAAGGTAATACGCTTCTGGAATTTGGAAAAGGGGACATTGGAGCGCACCATTCGCGGCGAGATTGGAGAAGGAACTGACGGGGCGATTTATGCGCTGGCTTTGTCTCCGGACGACAAGTATCTGGCAGTCGGAGGCTACATGCCCGAGTCCGCGAATCAAAATGTCAGCGTGCTCGAAAATCGCATGCGCTCGGGGATAATACGCGTTTATGACCTTCAAACGGGCGAGATAGCCTGTCTGCTTCGCGGCAATACGTCAGTGGTCAACGTCCTAGCCTTCAGCACGCGTGACCCAAACCTTCTGGCTTCAGGTAACGCTAGTAGTCAGGTGATGCTTTGGCGCATCTCCGAGAGGCGTCCCGAGCTTCTCTACCGACATCCGTTCGGCTTCATACATGATATTAGCTTCTCGCCCGACGGCCAAAGGTTGGCATCCGCAGGCCATGACGGCGTATTGAGAATCTGGGACTTGCGACAGAAAAGAGCTATTAAGCAGGAGCGTGTGCAGCAAGAACTTGTCGCCCCCCACTTTGCCCCCTTCCCTCTCTTTGCAGCCGTCTTCTCGCAGACGGGCAATTACTTGGCCTCTGCCGGGACGGACGGAGTCATCAGGCTGTGGGATGGCACGACCGGGGCTTTTATCAAGTCATTGGGCGACCAGTTCGGTAAAGTGAACAGCCTTGCTTTTAGTGGGGATAATCGTCTGCTAACCGGCCCGAAGGAATATGAGATGCGCGGGCCTCAGCTTATTTCGGTTCCCGATGGCGAAATCATCAACCTCTTTAATCGTGGCAAAGGGGTGGAGGAAATGACCACCGCTTTCTCGCCTGACGGAAAGCTGGCGGCGATAGCCGGAGGCGGCGACTTCAAAATCAGACTATTACGGACTGATGGTCAGGGGCTCGTCAGGGAGATGGGTGGCCCGGGACGCGCGATTCAGAGCGTTGCTTTTTCCAAAGACGGTCGTGCAATCGCTTTCGGGGAGACGCTGGATTTCAAAGTAGCAAACGTTCGAGGGCCACTTGCTAAGCTGTTTATGCTAAACCCGGGGGACAACTACGGTGTTTCGTTAAGGGGTGACGTGCGCAGTCAGGACGGGTTCATCAGGGCCAGAGAGAGCTACAATAATCGGACTTTGCAGACCAAACCCGTGGGTGAGGCCCAGCAGGGATTATTACAGGTCACCAGAGATGATGGAAAAATTCTCCGTGAAATCCGCAGAGACGAGGCTGACGGCTACAACCATCTATCGTACACGTTTACGAACGACGGTAGATACATAATCAGTGGCGGCGAGAACGGCGTGCTGCTGATGTACGATGCTGCGAGCGGGAGAGAGATATATGAGTTCAAGGGACATACCGGCTTCGTTAATTCGGTCGCAATTTCACCCGACAATAGGACATTGATTTCCGGCTCCAGTGACCAGACCATAAGGCTCTGGGACATCCAAGCAGCAATCAACAATGGCGGCAACGCAAACCTGCTGAGTATTTTCGTAGGGGCCGACGACGAATGGGTAGCATGGACTCCGCAAGGTTATTACACCTCCAGCTTAAACGGGGACAAGTATATCGGCTGGCATGTTAATCAGGGAGAGGACAAAGCCGCCAAGTATTATACTGCCGCGCAGTTTCAGAAACAGTTTTATCGCCCGGATGTCGTCTTCGAGTATCTCAAGACGCGTAACATTCAGGTTGCCGCTCGCAACGCTAATCAAAAGCGTAGAGACATTCCTGTGGGCCAGGGCGTATTGAGCGCCTCCTACGTCTCGGCCGTCCTTCCTCCTGCAATCAAAATAGAGTCGCCTCAGGAAGAGGAGAGTACGGTGGACAAGGAGCACGTGATGCTCAAAGCCACCATCACGTCCGAGAGGCTCCCGATTACGGAAGTTAAGGTCTACCTTAATGGGGAGATGCTGAATATTTATAGTGTAAATAGCTTGAAGAGCGTGATAACGGGAACTGTCAAACTGAAGCCTGAAGAGAATGTCCTGTCCATCATTGCTTTTAATGGACAGTCGTATTCGGAGCCGGTCGTCAGACGTATTACTTATCGCCCTGCGGCTAATAGAATAAGCCCGCCCTCAAATCTGCCGCGCGCCGAGAACAAACCGGAAGCAGCACCGAGTTATAGATTATCTCCTATCAGCTATAGAAATCCATCTAATAGCCAACAGGTACTGCTTGAGTTGATTGAGCCGGCTGAACCGGCTGAAAGAACAGACCTTGTTGTTCAAGACCCGAAGCTCTTGGTTAGAGGCGTCGCCGGCTCCTTCACTTCTCCTACTACGACCGTGAGCATTCGTTGTGGAGAAGAGTTCTGGGAGTTTAATGTGGGAATAAATCCAGAGGGAAAGAAAGACCGGACTTTTAAAACCTCCATTAATCTGACGCCGGGTGAAAATACCATTACCGTGACCGCTTCAGATCAAAGTGCATCAGACAGCGTCACGCGAAAAGTGTTTTATAATCCCAAGCCTCCTTCAGACAAAAAAGACCTTATCTTTCTCGGCATAGGCGTTAATAAATCTATGGATGCACGGCTCACCGAGCTGAAATTTGCTGACAGGGATGTGATTGAGGCCGCGAGGTTCTTTGAAAGTCAGGGAGCGCTTTTCAATGTGATGACCAAAGTTATTCCCGACGATGAATTCAGAGTGCCTACGAGAACCGCGATTAATGCCGGCTTAAGATGGTTGCAGAACAAGGCAAGGGAGAACAGCAACAATATTAATATCCTTTACCTCTCCGGTCACGGCGACATGGATGAATTTGGCAGCAGGTATTATTTCTTCTCCAGCGAGCATCGCCACCCGCCTCTGGACGATTACGACATACGCTGGAGCATCATTCAAGATACGCTTGAGTCGCTGCCCGGCACCACCATTATTTTTATAGATACCTGTCGAGCAGGCTCAGCCGCCCAGTCTACCCTCAAGAAACTGGCGTCTCCCGAAATGGCAAGCAAATTCATTATTTTTATCGCATCCGACCAGCTCGGCGTATCTAAAGAGAATGAGGCGTGGGAGGGCGGCCACGGGGCCTTCACCGCCGCCGTCCTGCTGGGATTGAAGGGCGCAGCTGATGAAGTTTCCAACGGCGGCGATGGTGATAAGACGGTGACGCTAGATGAGCTGAAAAGGTATATCAGGAAAAAGGTGCCAGAGTTCGTGCCGGGACAGGTTTCTGACGGGCAATGGTTGGGCGGCGGGAAGCTGGATACCTTACCGCTAGCTCTCACAGGAAGACACTGACCAGAGGAAAAGAGCAAATGCGAAACCTGAAATATATGGCTGTGCTGCTGGCTATCATTGTCAGCGCTTCAATTGCTGCCGGAGAGCCGCGACCATCCTCGACCACGCCAGCGCTGGAGATGCCTGCGTCTGCACTGACGCAGACTGAAAGTTGGTGGCGGAAGATACTCAGAATCGCAGGCATCTCTGCTGCACCGACACGTCAGAGGGCGCCGACCGGTACGCCTATGCCCGGGGACATCTATATTTACGACTTAGCGCGGAAGTCAGAAAGAAGGATTGCGACGGGGAATTATAGCTCTCCCATCTTCCTCGCCGGAGGTGACAGAATCCTTGCCCTCCGGGGCGGCGACATCTTTAGCATACCAATTACAGGCGGTGCCGCAGAGATATTCCCTAATAGAAGCGGCATCACCAAGCTCGTAGGTCAAAGCCTCGATGATAGAAATCTAGTCCTTGTGCTGACGGGTAACGGACAGCAGACTTCCGTCGGGACTCTGTCTCTGGCCGACAAGAGCGTGACGGTGATTCCTCATGAGACAGAGACAGATGAAGGGAAATTCATATTTTCCCAGCTCGCAGACTGGAATCGCACCTATTGCGGTACAGAAGTCTTCGTCGAATTAAAGTGCGAGATAGAGCCACAAACGGGGGAATGTAAAAGGGACGCCACCGGTAAAATAAAGAAGCAATGGACGGATGTAATGGCCCAACGCCCATATAAAGACCCTATCAATATCAGCGATTGTAAGGGAGACAACTGTAGTCAGCCATCGCTCTCCTTGGATGGACAATATGCTGCTTACATCAGGACTGGGCGTTAAAGCGTTGAGACAGCCTCGGACTAAAGATAGCCCGAATAGGAACACTAACAGCAGCACCCGGATGACCATGATTACACTGTAGAAATACGCTTCTTTGTGTAAGTAATTGTGTAGGCTCAAACAGGTTCTTCGGGCAGCTTAGCAACCTCACGCAACCTGATAAATATGAATTGGCGCTTCACGCCCCTTAACTTGAACCTGACCCATAGGTATCGCACGCTTCAACTCTTCATTTAGCGCCTCACGCACCATCTCAGAAATTAACAGTCTGGAGCCGAATTGTTTGTTTAGTTGTTCGATTCGCGCGGCCAGATTAACCGCATCACCGATGACCGTATATTCCCTGTGCAGGGATGAGCCTATACTGCCCGTGACGGCTTCTCCTGCGTGCAAGCCTATACCCACACTGGTGGGCTAGCCGGACGGCCTGAGGCAACCATGCAACCTCAGGCCGCCACTCGCAGGTTACTGCCCGGTCGCCAGGCTCGCGGTCGTTGGCTCGGGAGGAGCGGCTTCAGTTTTCTCTCCGACCGCTTCCCATTTAATCAGCTTCAAATCAAGCACGAAGATGCTGTAGATGACCGGCACCAGAAGCAGAGTGATAAAGGTCGCCACGCTGAGGCCGCCTATCTGCGCGTAACAGAGCGGCTCCCAGAGCGGCCCGCCGTGCGAAGCCAGAGGAAAGAGCGCGATGACGGTAGCGCCTACCGTAATAAGCACGGGGCGCAGACGCATAATGCCAGCGTCCAGCAAGGCTTCTATGAGCGGCGCTCCTTCCGCGTGTCTCTCCTCTATGAAGTCAAAGAGCACGATGATGTGGCTGACGATGACGCCCACCAAACTCACTATCCCCAAAAAGCCCATGAAGCCGAAAGGCTCTCTCATAATCCACAGAGCCCCGACCGCTCCGACCATTCCGTAGGGCACGGCCGCGAAAACCACGAACGGCTTGATAGCGTTCTTGAACTGAAAGACGAGCGCCAGAAAGATGGCCATGACGGAGATAAGGAGCACTATGGTCAGGTCTTTGAAGCTCTTGACCTGGTCTTCTTCCTCGCCGCCTATCTCCATTCGATAGCCTTCGGGCAACTGCTTCTGCATCTCCTTCAGTTTCTCGCGCGCGGCCGTCATCACTTCCGAGGCAAGCTTCCCTTCGGCAGGCATTGCCGAAACCGTGATAGTGCGAAACTGATTGCGCGAGCGCATCTTTTCCGTCTGCATCCCATATTCAGTCGTAGCTACCTGTCGCAAGTGAATCTTTTGCGTACCCTGTCCGGCATAGACGTACAGATTCTTGAGGTCACCTAGCTGCGCGCGCTCTTCCATGCGCAGGCGCGCAACCACGGGTATCTGTTTATCGCCCTCGCGCAGGGTGGTCACCTTGTTGCCGTAGGTCGCAGAGACGGAGGCCATTGCCACATCCATGTTGGTGAGGCCCGCCATGTTGGCGCGGTCGGGGTCTGTCTTAAGACGAACTGCAAAGCTTTCTTCACCCCAGTCGTCCTGTACGCCGCGCGCGAGTCCAGTGCCTTCGAGGATAGCCTTCACACGTTCGGCGTTGGCCCGCAGAGTTTGCTGGTTCTCTCCAGTGAGGCGAATCGCCACGGGAAGGCCAACGGCCTTGCCCGATTCAAGCTGCCGCACGTAGATGCGCGCGCCGGGGATTCGCTCAGAGAGTGCCTTTTGCAAAGGCTCAATCAGATGCGCACTGTCATGTTTGTCTTTGACCTGAATGATAATCTGCGCGTAGTTCAACTGCTGTAACTCCGGTGAAAGCGAGAACCAGAACCTTGGCCCACCGCCTCCGACAAAGGTGGTCAGCGATTGCAGCACTTCTCGCGGCTTGCCATCCTCCATTTCATGTTTGCCAAACTCCGCCGTCACTTCCCGAATGATGGCTTCGGCCTGTGCGGCCGCTTCATTCGTCATGGAGAGCGGCGCATCCTCCGGTAGCCACACATCCACGTAGGACAGGTAGGAGAGGTCTTTGGGAAAGAACTGCGTCTTGAGTTGGCTCATAACGATGCCGCCCAGTAGAAGAAAGACCAGCGAGCCCGCCATCACCTTCCACCGGTGATTGATGGCCCAGGTTCCCAGGCGGTAATAACGCGCGGCGAACCCCTTCTTGCGACGCTCCTCTATGGGCGTCTCAGACTTTGGCTTGAGCAGGTAGTAGCTCAGAAGCGGGATGAAGGTCATAGATATAAGCCGCGAGGCAATCAAGGAACAGGCCAGCACTATCGGCAGACTATAGATGAATTCCCCGGTTGTGCCCGTCAGCATCAGAAACGGGAGATAAGCGACGATGTTTGTGATGGTCGCGTAAAGAATCGCGGTCGCAAGCTTAGTCGGCCCGAGCCACGCAGCGATTAGAGGCTTATGGCCCGCAGCCAGGTCACGTTTTATGGCGTCTCCTGCCACCACAGGGTCATCTACCAGAAGACCCAGCGCGATAATCAGGGTGGCGATTGAAACCTGCTGCAAGTCTATGCCGAGCAGGTGCATCATGCCGAAGGTCATGGCTAAAGTAAGCGGAATAGAGAGCGCCATGAGGATGGCTGAGCGCCACTCCCAGAAGCCCACAAGAGCCACTATGACTACCAGAATGATTGCCTCGTAGAGACTCTTCATGAAAAGGTCTATGTTCTCCTCCACCTGCAAAGGTTGGTCGGACGTTCTGGCGTAGATTAAATCCCGCGGCAGTTGACGCTTTAATCCGTCCAGCGCGGCGTCTATCTCTTTTCCGAACTCTCCTATCTGCTGGCCGGAGCGCATCTGTACGGAGAGCGTGACGGCGCGGCTGCGGTGCCAGTTCCCTGCGGAATCACGCCAGTTGAAGTAGTTCAGATAACGCGCGGGGCTTTCGTAGCCGCGCACTATGTCCACGATGTCGCGTAGATAAACGGAAGACGATTGCGCTGTAGGGACAAGGACATCGCCTATCTCCCTTTCATTCTTGAACTCGCCCGAAGGGTCGAGCGTCACGTTCTTTCCCTCGACGTTGACCTGCCCGCCCGTGCCGGAGATGTTGCGCGCTTTGAGTATGTCTTCGAGATTGGAGGGCTGTATGCCGTACGCGGCGAGACGTTCCTGTGAATAGAGCAGGTAAACCGTCTCATTGAGCAGCCCGGAGCGGCTGACCTTCGAAACCTGTGGAACCGCCTTGAGCGTCCTTTCAATGAGGTCTGTGAAATCATCCATCTCGCGGTAGCTGTATTTGTCGCCCGCAACAGCCATTAGCTTCCCTTGAGTCTCGGCGGGGTCGCGAATGATGGCGGGCGGCCATGAGTCCGGGTGAAATTCCGAGGCCTGTAATCTCTCGTTTACGAATTGCCCGACGGAGGCCAGCAGTTGCGCGTCCGTCTTGTCCGACTGTCCATCGAAGCCTATGTAGCCTTCACCCTCTATCAGGCGCACGTCGCGCGCTAGATTCTTCTCCTTGATAAAGCCGATGAACATTTCTACGGGGGCGCGCAGTAATCTGGGCTGCATAGACCTTGGCCCGTTCAGTACCAGAGTGAATCTTGAACCCTGGCCCTCAACGGAAGCTCGCGCGCGCTCCTGCTCGATGGCCTGCTGCAAGCCCTTTGCTCGAATGGTTATCTCTGTCTCGTCTGCGCGGGGGCTCGTGACCGTGAGCATCAGCGCGGCCGTGTCACCGAAGTCCTTGATAAAGTTGATTGGCCCCGCGCCCTGAGGAAGGTCGTTGATGGAGTCCAGCTTGAGCTTGATGTCATCCAGCTCTTTAGCCGTCTCCTTAAGTTTTTCATCCAGCTCCAGATTAACTATTGCCAGACCGGTGCGAGAGATGGATTCGATTTTGGTCACGCGGGTATTGGAGGCTATCTGCTGCTCTACCTTTTTGGTGACAAGTTGCTCCACCTTCTCCGCGCTTGCACCCGGCCAAGGGATTAGTGCGACCGCTACGCGCACCTGCACTTCAGGGTCTTTGCGTTGAGGCATGCTGTAGTAGCCGTAAATGCCCCAGAGGCAGGCGGCAATCAGCAGCACCCATGCGACTTGGCGCTTCTCTACGAAGAACCGCGCCGTGTTGTGTTTGCTTTGAATCATCTCGCTATCGCTTTTGCCGTGGGACATAAATTTTTCTCCTGATAAGTTTTTCGGTTAGGGGCCAAAGATTTGCTCTTAAGCGGTCTTTACGGGATTACCTGTACCGGTTCGCCATCAGCGAGCTGCGTGGCGCCGGTCGTGATAACCAACTCATTAGCCGTCAAGCCGCTTTTGACGCCGATGGAGTTTCCGAACGTCTCTCCCAGCTCAATCTGCCTGAGTCGTGCGAACTGTTTGCCTTCGCGCGTCTCTATGACAAAGACCGTGTAGGCATTAGGGTTCTCCTTCGACCGGCTGATGGCTGTGAGCGGGACGACGGCGACATCTACCGGCGAAGCATTCCCTTCATTAACGGCCAGAGAAGCTATCATTCCGGGCTTCAGCAGTCCCTGCGGATTGGGAATCGTGACCTCTACTTCAAAGACGCGGCTGTTCTGGTCTGCCGAAGGGGAGATGCGTGAGATGTGCCCCGTGAACTCTGTGCCGGGCACGCCGTCGGTAGTGATGCCGAGCGTCGCTCCCTGTCTCATGCTCTGAAGCGCAAGGTCTGGGACGCCGAAGACGGCCTTCACGATGGTCAAATCGGCCAGCACAAAGCCGGACGTGCCGCCCGAGACGAGCGTGCCTATTTCAACTCTGCGGTCGAGCAGGACGGCGCTCATGGGTGCTTTAAGCTCCGTGTCCTGTAGTGGAATCACGGCCTGTGCGGTCTGCGCCTGCGCGCTCTTAATCCTCGCCTCGGCCGCGCCAATCTGCGCTCGCGTCGTGGCGACTTTAGCCTGCGCCTGTTCCAACTGCCCCTTAGCAGCGTTGAGACGAGCCAACGCCGCCTCATGCTGCGCTCTGGCCGCATCGTAGTCGGGCTTGGTCATGCTCCGTGTAGAGAAGAGAGCTTTGGCGCGGTCGAAATCAAGCACGGCTCGGCCATAAATGGCCTGCGCGTCGGCTACCTGCGCGCGGGCTGTTTCGACCGCCGTGCGCGCTTCCGCTAGCTGAGCGTTATTCGTTTCAAGTCCCGAGCGGGCTTCAGACACCTGCGCGTTGGCCTGATTGACTTGTGCCACGTACTCGCTCCGGCGCAGGCGCGCTAGCACCGTTCCTTTGAGCACTATGTCACCGGCTTGAAGGTAACGCGGCTGCCCTGCCTGATCCCGCACCTGTGCTATCCAGTCCACGTACCCGCCGACTTTGAAGGCGAGCTCGACCTGCGAGTTCGGCCTGATGCTGGCTGAATAGCGCACGCTCGTTGTACCGGGGCGCATCTCCACAGCTTTAGCTTTCACAGGCACCGGCGGTTTCTCTTTGGTCTTGCCCGTGCTGCAACCTACAATCATCAGACATAGCGAGACTAGAGCCGCAATGTTAAGCATAGATTTAGTATTCATCTGTCTTCTCCTAAAGCCTTCTCGAAATCTGCCTTGGCCGTCCAGAAGGACATGAGCGCCTTCTGGTACTCATAATTTGCATCTGCAAGAGAGGTCTGCGCCTGAAGCACGTCCTTCAGGAGAACCGCCTGCGCGCGGTACTTGTAGGCAACGACCTGCACGTTCTCTCTGGCCGCGTCCTGAGAGAGCCTCGCTATGCGTAGTAACTGGCAGCTCTCCTGAAGCCTGCGAAACTGGTTGTGGACATCCATCACGACCTGATTCTCCGCCTCAATCACTGAGTTCTCGGCCTGCTCTATGACGCGGCCCTTTTCCGCCAGCTCACGTTTCCGGCGTCCCCAGTCGAACACTTCCCACTCGACCTGAACGGCGACGCCTGAAATGCTTCTGGGCAGGATGCCGGAGTATCCGAAAGGCGAGGTGTAGTTGAAACTAAGGCTGACATCGGGGATGTACTCGGACTTCTTGATGGCCCGGTCGTATCGGGCCTGCCCTACGCTGAGCTTCGCTTTTCTGATTTCGGGTCGCTGCGCGAGGGCACGCTCACGCGCCGTCGCTAGATTCGTTTCGCGCATGACGAACTGCGCCGTTTCTACGCCGTCTGTGACCATAAACTCAGTACGCACGTCTCGCCCGAGGAGGCTGTTTAGCTGCTCCTTCTGCGAGGCGAGACGGTTCGTAAGAGTCAGCAATTCGTACTCTGCCTTTGCGAGTCTGGTCTGGACTTCCATCTGTTCCGTTTTCAGCGTGACCTGCTGGAGCACGTAATCACCCGTGATGCGCTCCAGCTCGCGGTAGAGCCTGACGGAAGCTTCTGCGCTCTGGAATGCGCTCTGCGTTTGCAGGACGGCGTAATAGGCGCGCTTGACTTCGTTCACCACAGACTGTTGTTTGAGCCGCAGCTCTTCCTCGCTCATGGCACGACTCAGTTCCATCTGCTTTATGTTGAGATTTACTCGATAGAGCTGCGAGAGAGGCTGGGTTATCTGCCCGTTCAACATCGCGGTCGGGTTTCTGGACGAGCTGACGGTGGTGTCTTCGCTGGGAATCGGGCCTGTGCCCGGAAAGGTTCCGAAGACGCCTCGCTCGAAGGTCTGCTCGAACCGTGTGAGCGGCTGCGAGATGGTGGATGTGATTTTGAAGGAGGGCAGCCGCTTCGTCCTGAGCGCCGCCAGTCTATCCTCGAATGTAGCTACGTCCAGCCTTGCGTTCTGTACGGGGCGGTTATCTTTAAGCGCCAGGTCAATGGCCTGCTCCAGAGTCAGTTGCTCCGCGAAAGACCTGTCCGGCTGCTGCTGGCCGTGCGCGAGGCTCAGGCTGCCCAGAAGGATTATTATCAAGAAGCTTTTAATAACTGTCAGGGTATTCATCATCTTTTACCTCTAGTTTCAATGGCACGAAATCCGGTCGTCCGCCTGCGAAGCTCTTCGGCGCGAGCGGTTTCTGAAATCAAAGCGAGGACTGAAGCATGGGCGGCGGCGGCGAGAGCATCTCCCGCAGCCTGGCCCTGGCCTTGTGTAGTTGAGATTTGGAGGTTCCCGCCGTGCGCTTCATCATGCGTGCAATCTCTTCATGCTCATGGCCTTCCACGTCATACAGAATGAAGGTAGTGCGGTAGCCCTGCGGCAGTTGTTGCACTGCCCTCTCTATGGCTATGCGGTCAATCAAGGGATTGGAGTTGAACGGTCGCGCGAGGCTATAGCGCGGCTCGTGAATCTCCCCGTCAGAGGTCTGGTCTTCGGGCCTAGACCTGCGGCGGCGGAAATGCATCAGCACCTGATTGACGGTCAGACGGTAGAGCCACGAGACGAATGTCGCCTCGCCGCGAAAGCTTCCTATCTTTCGGAGCAGCGAGATGAAGGAGTCCTGCGTAAGGTCTTCAGCATCCTCGCGGTTGCCCGTCATGCGAAGGGCCACGGCATAAACGACACGGTGGTAACGCCTGTAAATCTCCTCGAAAGCCTCCGTGTCGCCATCCCCGGCGAGGCGCGCAAGCTCGTTGTCGTGCCGGTATGCTTTCGGGTCGCTATTCACGGCTCTCTCCTCCTTATGGCGTCGCATAGGTTGTTTCCTCTCAATTGCGGGCAATGGCTGTTTTTTCTTTCGCCTTGATGGAATTCCTCAAAGGCAGCGTGAAGATAAAAGAGCGCGGGGTGTAGCCGCATATCCCGAAAGATACATTTCGAGGGTGTATTTGAGGTGTAGCCCGATTTTCCAGCCAGAAGTTGAATAAAGTGGCGCTTTTAGACTATTCTGCGGGGCAGAAAACATGCCGTGCTAAAGCACTTTTTCCTCGCGGGAAGTATTAAATCTAAAAAATCAAACGAGAACGGGTGGGACAGTCGTGTAAGGAGCAGATTTACTCGTTATGAGTTTGCAGCCTAATAAAGAGGCGGGTTGGGCGCGCGGGCGGCTGACGACCAAGCTTTATCTGCCGCCAATCAGGCAGAGCTTGGTTAATCGCCCCCACCTTCTGGAGAATCTCAGTGAAGGCTTGAAAGGTAAGCTGACATTAATCTCCGCGCCCGCAGGCTTCGGAAAGACCTCGCTCGTCGCGGCATGGCGCGAGCAAAACGAGTTGCCGCTCGCGTGGCTTTCGCTAGACGATGAGGACAACGAGCCGACCAGGTTCATGGACTACCTGATTGCCGCCCTGCAAACGATTGACGAAGAGCTTACGGAAGAAACCTCCTGTCTGCTGAAGGGGCCGTCCCAGCCCTCCTTGAAAGTTGTGCTGAACACCCTTCTTAATGAGCTCAACGCTCATGATGTCGAGTTCGCCCTGGCCCTTGACGACTACCATGCCATCCGGGAACCCTCCATCCACGAAGCCCTTAGTCAGTTGATTGAGCGCATGCCTCAGCATGCCCACGCGCTCGTTGTGAGCCGCTCCGACCCACCGATTCCGCTCGCAAGGCTTCGCGCCCGAGGAGAACTGAAAGAGATAAGGGCCGCCGACCTGCGTTTCAGCAGTGAGGAGGCGGCCGCGTTCTTAAATGATGTCATGAGCTTGGGGCTAAGCTCCGATGACGTGGTTGCACTGGAAGAGAGGACTGAGGGCTGGATTACGGGTTTACAACTCTCCGCGCTTAGTCTTCAGGGAAGAGAGAACAAATCAGAATTGGTGCGGGAGTTCGCGGGCGACAACCGTTTTGTTTTGGATTACCTGCTGGAAGAGGTCTTAAACAGCCAGCCCCCGGCCGTTCAGGATTTTCTACTGCGGACGTCAGTCCTCTCCCGCCTGAATGGGTCGCTCTGTAATGCGCTGACGCTCGAAAGTAACGGCCACGAAATTCTTGAGCAACTGGAACGCGCGAATCTATTCCTAATCCCTCTGGACAACAAAGCCAACTGGTTCCGCTATCACCATCTTTTCGCCGACCTCCTGCGGCTGAAGTTAAAGCAGAAGCAGTCGAGCATAGTCCGGGAGCTTCAAATCAAAGCCAGTCTCTGGTGTGAAGAGAACGAACTGTTGGACGAGGCGATTACTTACGCTTTGGCCGCTCAGGATTGGGAGCGGGCGCTCTCACTGATAGAGCCTATGGTGCCGGGGCTGTTGAGTCTGGGCAGATTCGAGCGTTTGAAGCACTGGCTTGATGCCATTCCCGAAACCGCCCTGCGAAAACACCCAATGATGCTGGGCGGATACATTCCGACGCTTCTTTATCAGGAAGAATTCGACAAAGTTGAGAAGTATTTACAGGTCATCGAAGCGGCTGAGCCGGAAGAAGCGCACAGCGACCTTATCCTTCTGGTCTGGTCTTCGCGCTCGCTTACGGCCGTCGCTCGCGGCGAGGCGGCCAGAGCCGAGGAGTTCACCCGGAAGATGTTCGAGCTATTGGAGCCGGGCGACATCAGGCATCAGGCCGTTGCTCAGTACACTAGGGTTCGTTGCTCCTGTCTAAGCAGGAATTTGAAAGAGAGCGAACGGCTGGTGCTTGAGTCTCTGCCTGTTTATAAACAGGCCGGGAATTTCATGTTTGAAATATGGGGCATGACCTGTCTGGGTCATCTACGCACATTGCAGGGACGCTTGCACGAAGGGGCGGAAGACCTGCTGAATGTGATTCGATACTTCAAGGAGCGTATTCCGAATCAACCCGAGCCGCTCATCTATCCTTACAGTTTTCTGTGTGATATCTACCGCGAATGGAACGAGCTTGAAACCGCGAAGGCTCACATGGACGAGTCGCTGAAGATTATTCGTCAGACCGGACGCGAAACCTACGTGGCGTTCGTCTCCGACCACCTGAAGGGCCTCGTCCTTACGCTGGAGATGCTAGGCGACAACGCGCAAGCCGAAGAACTAATCGAGAACGGCTTAAAGCGTGTGAGGAAATACGGTAATGACCGCGTCGTCAGGGAGTTGCTGGCTTTGAAAGCCCTCACCCGGCTTCGGCGCGGCGACCTCTCTTTTGTGAACCGATGGGCCGATACGTGTGGGCTAGGGGCGGAGGATGAACCGGACTATTTAAGCGAGCTGGCATATACGACTTTCGCTCGCTGGCTCATAGCCAGAGGGAGAGCTGAACAGGCACAGCCCTTGCTCACACGCCTGCAAAGCGCGGCTCAGGGAAACGGGCGCGGGCGAGCCCTTATTGAAACTCTGATTCTGCGCGCGCTCGTCTTTCAGTCCTTATCGAATCAGTCCGAAGCCATAAGAACGCTTGAACAGGCATTGCTCATGGCCGAGCCGGAGTCTTACGTTCGCAGCTTTGTTGATGAAGGCGAGGCGTTATCAAAACTTCTGGCACAGGCGCTCAAAGATAACGGAAAGCGATGGGAGGCCGAAACACCCGAACTGTTGCGTTACGTCATTAAACTCAACGAGGCGTTCGGCCCCATCGCTCCCGTTCAAAAAGTCAGAAGCGCTCAAGGCGAAGCTGATGACCTTCCCTGGTGGTATACGAAAGACCCTCTCAGCGAGCGCGAGCTGGAAGTCTTGCGGCACGTCGCGCAGGGTCTTTCTAACCAGGAGATAGCCAACAAGCTCTTCTTATCGTCGGGCACGGTCAAACGACACATGAGTAACATCTACCAGAAACTGGACGTTCACAGCCGCACACAGGCCATAGACCGCGCCCGAAATCTCAAGCTCCTGAGCTAAGCCGGAGCATCATCATTTCCTCTTCGTGTCTTTGAGAAATTGTTTGACGAGTTTCTCCACGGCCTTATTTATCTTCTCATCAACATTCTTCAGCTCGATTGCGCTGGAAGCATACCCTCGCCACACGAGCTTTCTTGTGGCCGGGTCAATTATGTCAACGATAAGAGTCCCTTCCGTGTACTGGTCTACGCGAATATCTCTGCGGCCTAAAAAGGGGCCAAAGCGATATTCCTGCACATCTACTTTATCCCTGGCAGTGACGTAGTAAGCGACGGCGAAATCTGGCTTGCCAACGCTTTCCATACTGAAACCGCTCACCATTAAATGGGCACCCAGAGCCGTCTTGATGCGGCCATCGTTGAGCGAATCCTTTGCCAAGGGGTCGCCAGCGCCTCTTCTTTGCATGGCGAAATTGAATGTTTTCAGTTTCGAGAAGTCGAAAGACCTGTCGAAGTCAGTTTGCACCGACTGTGCGTCTGCCAGGCCTATGAAGACACACAACACGAAGCCCAAAACACCTGTTACTCTAGCTATCCACATCAGAATTTTTCTCCTTTTCCGAAGTTTTAGTTGTCATGTTTTGATTGTGGCGGCTATTGACCCGCATACCTTTCAATTGCTTCTGTCTGATTTCTCAAAAGCAGCGTGAAGATAAAAGAGCGCGGGGTGTAGCCACATATCCCGAAAGATACATTTCGAGGGTGCATTTGAGACGGAAGCGGACTGTCGGGCTGAATTTCGTCCGGCGGGCTAAATTACATCCACAAAATACACATTTCGGGTCATCACGCTACACCCAATCTCTTCGTATTCTCTTCCCGACATTGGCTGAAAACGGCAATTTACAGGCAGCTAATAACCGGCAGAAGCGAAAGTGAGGATTGAGATTTATGGATAGAATCAAAACGGACGTGCTTATCGTAGGGGCTGGCCCCACGGGCCTCAGCCTGGCTTGCCAGCTCGTCAGATACGGCATTGATTTCATCATCGTAGAAAAGAATGAGGGCGTGACTCGGTTTTCCAAAGCCCTTGGCGTGCAGGCTCGCACGCTTGAGATATACGAGCAACTGGGGCTGGCCCACCTCGCGGTCGAGCGCGGCACAATAGCCACCAAGGTAAGAATGCTCGCCGGAGGCCGCGTGCGCGGTGAAATGGACATCTCCGGTGTCGGGCAGGGACAAAGCCCCTATCCGTACATACTCTTTTTAGAGCAGAGCAAGAACGAGGAGCTGCTCTATGAGTACCTGCGACGCCATCAGGGAAAGGTCTTCTGGAATACAGAGCTAGAAAGTTTTTCGCAGGACGGGGACGGCGTGACAGCCCTTGTTAAAAGGGGCGATGGCCAATCCAGCACCATCACCGCGAAATACTTGGTCGGTTGCGATGGGGCCGGTAGCTTCGTCCGGCGGAGCCTCGGGCTTACTTTCGAGGGCAGCACGTTTGAGCGACTTTTCTACGTAGCGGATGCACGCGTTGATTGGGAGCTGCCGCACGACGCCGTACAGGTGTGTCTGGCACGAGACGTATTCACCCTCTTTTTTCCAATGAAGGGCGAGCGGCGTTACAGAATCGTGGGCACGTTCCCCGAAGGCGTGGGCAAAGGGGAAGGCAAAGTCTTGTACGAGGAGATAGAGCGACAGATAAAACGTGAAGCCCGGCTCCAGCTTGAGATTTCAGAGGTCAACTGGTTTTCGCTCTACAAGGTTCACTCGCGGCGCGTAAACCGCTTTTCCGAAGGCCGCTCGTTCGTCGCCGGAGACGCCGCGCACATACACAGCCCTGCCGGTGCGCAGGGGATGAACACGGGCATACAGGATGCCTATAACCTTGCGTGGAAGCTGGCCTTCGTCATCAAGGGCTGGGCCGGTGAAGAACTTTTAGAGACGTATAACGAAGAACGGCTCCAGAACGCTAAAAGGCTGCTGGAAACGACAGACCGCATTTTTGAGCTGGCCGCCGGGACTAACTGGCTGCTGGGGCTGCTACGCACGACCGTCTTCCCCAGGCTGGCCGGATTTCTCGCAACTCTAGGCCCAATCAGAAAGAGGTTCTTCCCTCTCATCTCGCAGATAGGCATCACTTACCGCGCCCTCTCGCTTAGCGACTCGACGGACGATGCTGTCTTCAGCATCAGGGCCGGAGACCGCATGCCTAATGTCCGGATAGAGGGTCAAAGCATTTACGAGAAACTTCGCGCGCCGAAATTTCACCTTCTGGTTTTCTCGGAAGGCGGGAGCGATAACCAAAGAATGAAAGACGAGCTTAAGGATGAATATCACGACACGATTGACTGTCAGGTATTTTCGCTCGACTCCTCCGTGAAAAAAATCTTCGGTACGAACGAGCCCTTTACCCTGCTGTTAAGGCCGGATAATCACGTTGCGTTTATCTCGGCCGAGATTTCGCCCGGCAGAGTAAGAGCTTATTTGAGCCGGGTGTTAACGGGGTCATCAAGCGGAAAGACGCTGGAACTGGCTTTGGCCTCCACGGGCTGAAGCCGCGCTTAAAGACTTAAACCGAAAGACAGATGGATGGGTTACGAATGCATGAGAGTAGGTCGGAAAATTTAAGTTAAGGATTGTTTCAAGCCATGAACAGAAATGAAGGGCCGGATAAAGCTTTCTATGAGATTCAGGTAAAAGGTCATCTGGATGATTGGTGGGAAGAATTGTTCGAAGGGATGACCGTTACATCCAGGGACGGTGTAACGACAATTTCCGGTCTTGTCGCAGACCAGGCGGCGCTGCACGGATTGCTGGCTAGGGTACGGGACTTCGGCCTCGTGCTGCTTTCTATCAAATCAGACGAGGACGAATAAGCGTTCAGCCTCCACTTGTATAACGGCATCCATCACATTGTAGAGGAAACGGCTTCCAGAACTTGTGGACGCACAGGATGCTCTCTATGTGTCGGCAGAATAGGTTCCTTAAAGGCACAAAATCGAAGCCTCCCCAGAAAAGTTCCCATAGAGCATACATGGCTGCAATGCCCTAATGCGCAGCCATAATAACAGGCGCTTTTTCCTCCATCCCGTCTAAAAGAATGCCTGCGGGCGTTAATAATTCGAGGGGAGGGTCGTTTTATTAGTGTAGATAATCTAAAGGAGCCTGAAGACAAGGTTATGAAGAAGCTCAAGGCAATCGCACTCCTGCTCGCGCTCTCGTTCGCCTTCGCCGCGCTGGCGCTGTGGGCGACCAACCTCGTGCTCTCGTATGCCTTCGCCGCGCCCGACGCCAAGGCCGGTGTCGCCATAGGCGCGGTCATCCCCGACTTCACGCTGCCCGACGCCGACGGCAAGGAGCACTCGCTCGCCTCGCTAAAGGGCAAGTCCGGCACGGTCATCATCTTCATGGCGACGCAGTGCCCGATATCAAACGCCTACAACGCGCGCATGCAGAAGCTGGCGGACGACTACCGCGCGCGCGGCGTTAACGTCGTCGGCATCAACTCGAACTCGACCGAGTCGGCCGCCGAGGTCAAGTCGCACGCGGCCGAGAAGGGTCTGACCTTCACCATCCTGAAGGACGCGAACAACAAGATTGCCGACCGCTTCAGCGCGCAGGCGACGCCAGAGGCTTACCTGCTCGACGCCTCGGGCAAGCTCGTCTACCACGGCCGCATTGACAGCTCGCGTTACGGCTACTTGATTACCTCGGCCGATTTGCGAGACGCCATAGAGGCGACGCTCGCCGGCCGCGCGGTCGTGAAGGCCGAGGTCAAGGCGTTCGGGTGCTCCATCAAGCGTGGGTAAGAGAGGAAGGTTGTACGGGAATGACGAGGGGACTTTTGACGGCGGCGCTCTGCGCGTCGCTCGCCTGCGCGGCCGGACTCGCGTCCGCTTGCGGCGGGCAGGGCACTGCGCCGAAGCAGGGCGCAGCGCAACCCGCGTCCAAACCGCAGGGCAGCGCCGCGAAGCCTGAAGGCAGCAGCGTTAAGTCGGCGGCCGCCCCGAAAGTGACCGAGATTAAGGAAGCAGAACTCAAGTCTCTTCTTGGCGCGGGCACCGGCCGCGAGCGCCCGATGCTCGTCAACTTCTGGGCGACGTGGTGCGTGCCCTGCCGCGAGGAGTTCCCCGACCTCGTCGAGATTCGCGGGCAGTATGGCCCCGACACGCTCGACTTCGCCCTCGTCTCGCTCGACGACCCTTCGGACATAGGCAAGGCCGTGCCTGAGTTTCTGGCCGAGGCGCAGGCCACGGCCTTCCCCTCTTATCTTCTGAACGCCGACGACCCTGACGCCGCCATCAACCTCGTAGACCCGACCTGGAGCGGCGAGCTTCCCGCGACCTTCCTCTACGACCGCTCGGGCGCGCTCGTCTTCAAACACAAGGGGCGCGTCAATCCCGACGAGCTGCGCGCCGCGCTCAATGAGGCGCTCAAAGAGAAGAAGCAGTGAGAACTGAGCGGCGCGGACGAACCTTGGCTAACATCTCGTATCATCAAATGTGCGGAAGGATTGGCCTAGGCTCCGACCGGGAAGGCTGACCAGCTACCCTCTCCTCCATTAACCCTTTCCCAATGCCCCTCCAGATTCTCTTCAATAAGGCACGAGCAAGCCTTATCACGCAACAGGTTCATTAACGGGAATCTTGCAAGCGGTCTATGCTGTGAGTAGTGGGTCACTCTCAACGTTGACAAAAGATTGTTTTGGCTATGTGTGTTGGCGCACAGACGCATGCCCTAACGGGTGCTTAACTCACCACCGAATTAGACCTACACCTAGAAGTAGTGGCTCTCCGCTCATGCGGCAGAGTTAAAGTGCACATCTTTATTTGTTTCAATGTTGAAATGACCCACTACCATTCTGTGCCTCAAATGACCTCTTATTCATTCCGAAAGGAAAAGGAGATGACCTATGTCAACAGCGACCAACCTTAAGCAAGAAATCGGACTTCCCTTGGATTGTCAAATCAAGACAGAATCCGAGTATCAGCTCGGACAAGCAATTACCGTCACGGGAGTCATACATAATGCAGGGGCTTCGGCTGTCTGGATTTCACGGCGTAATACCTTTTTGGAAAAGAATTGGGGGAACTGCCTGTCGGTAACACATAACGGTTCGCCGGTGGACTATGTCGGAATCGCGATCACAACAATAGGTGCCACCACAGAGCCATATTTGAAGATACTTGCGGGCGAATCAGTTGAAGGACAAATTGACCTGAGCGAGCACTATGCGATTACGGAACCGGGCGACTACGAGGCGTCATTCGATCTGCATATAGAGGGAGCTTTCGATTACGGCGATGCGGAACCAGCAGTACTGCCGCATCGGTTACAGCTAACCATTATCACGAGCGACAATGCCGCCTTCCGAATGAAGGGAGACGCAGCACTTCAGCCCAAAAAAGCGGTCACGCCCGTCATCGTCCCCGAAATTATGTCTGCGGATTCTTTTCCCGGCACACCTAAGAATCCAACCTTTGAGGGAATGACCCCGGATGAAAAAAAAGCCATCTTATGGGCACACGTGGAGGCTTATACCTACATCTTGGGCGCGCTCAAGGGATTGGAGAAGGTGACCGAGTCGGCAGACACTCAATTCTACGGGGAATGGCTTGAAGCGCGTTCTATCGGAGGGTGGAAAGAAGGCTGGAAAGAGCGTCTCGCCATGGTCAAAAGGAACTTCTCCAACATGGCTAGCTGGATGTCAACCTCCTCTGTCATGTACAAAAAAACTGAAGAGAACTGCACATCTGATACGATAGCGTGGACATATATCAATCAACGCGCAGCCGTCAATTTCTGTTCATTGGCATTCAACGTTCACTTTATGCGTCTCATTTATTGGAGAGAACTGAACTGGATGCTGCCTTTTATTATAATTCACGAGGTTTCCCACGCGGCAGGCAATGTTCTGGATAAACAGTATTCATGGTATCTCTGCCAGCAGCTCGCTGTTTATAATCCGGCGGAAGCGGTAAACAATGCGCAAAGCTATGCGCTCTTTGCCATGGGACAATTAGATGTCCCGAAACTTAACCCGCTTGAAAAACTTAAGCTAAAGACCGGGGACAAGATTACCCTGTCAGCGAACAATGGTAATTTTTTAATGCGGGTAAATCATCCTTCGTGGGGCGACTATATTGAGGCAGCAAGATCGGACATGTATACCGTTTTTACCGTTACCGTCACTGGCTCTGAGCCAATAAAGCTCCTCTTACAAGCGGACAATGGGTGGTATTGTAGTTGGAATGATAACGGTGGTTATATCATGACCAACAAACAAACACCCGACCAGTACTGTTACTTCACGCCCGGAGAGTTTGCTGATGAGCTGGGCAATGTCTACCTTGCTCTTATGGCAATAAATGACCAGATTTTAAGCGTGATCACCGCAGCTTCTGGTTATTATATTATGGCAGCAAAACCCCAAATTGACCCGTGGTGTCTCTTTTTTGTTAGGAAGCAGTAGTGATTAAAGGGCACAACTAGCTGTAATTTGCCGTCATATCCGGCGGAACGTAGAAGCGGCCCTTGACCTGATGAGTAGCAGTTGTCGCCCTGCCACTCATCAGGTCAACAAGGCTAACACCACGACCGCGCTTACTGCCGATGCGCCTGACCCGTCGGTCATAGGGCAGAGCCACGCGGTGACGGCCAAAAGAATGCTCCCTGCTCCCTTGAAGCTGCCTGACGGAAGGAGCATATTCTCTAACCCTTAACTTTTGATTCTGAAAGTGCCGATATTGCTCTCCTGGCCATGCGCTTTTACTTTAACAGTACACTTGCCCTGCGCCAGATTGTCGGGGAGCCTGAAGACCACCTGCACAAAGTCGAAGTTAGGCCGTACGGCCTCGGCCGCCAAATCAAAAACCTGATTGTCACTGTCAACAAGGCTGACTGTGACGGATGATGCAGTCTCACCCTGCGCTAAATACAGGTCGGTCATAAAAAGCGTGACTCTTGTGTTTTTGTCCGTCCCCGCATTGAGCAGATTGGTCGTGTTTACGACCGGAAACGGGTCTCGCATGAGGAGCATCGAATCCAGAGCTACGGCCTGCTGAGGGTCTGGCCCGGTAGTATCCAGCACCAGATGAAATGGAAGAGACGACTGCACGGCAGTTCTGGGCCTCAGGACAAACAACCCCTGCTCTATTCCGCCAACGATTACAATCCCGCTCCGAAAGAATGGATAGTTGCTCCACGCACCGTTGAACTGTGGCTCGTCATCCACAGGAAAGATGTCGAAAAAACCGACCTCGCTGAGGCTAGCTGTGCCGACGTCGCTTATATCCAGTATGCGGAGGCCGGAGCGGTAGTTGGATTCGTAAGCCCGGTTGCCGCGAATGTAAAGGTTATGGTCAATCGCCTTGCTCTGGCCCTTGTAGACGCCCTTCATAGCGGGCGCGTCAAGGTCTGAAACATCCCAGATGTAGGTCGTAGAATTGACGCCGTTGTGCATTTCATCAAGCTCGTCATCGAGCAGGAAGTGCTTCTGGTCTTCGGTCAACCAGCCCTGATGCGTGTAGCCCACGCCCTCGTAAGTCGTGCGCGAGAGCTGCACAGGGGCGTTCTTATTCGTCACGTCCGCTATGGTGAGCGTGTCCTCATTGCTACTGAAGCAAATCTCCCGCCCCACATAAGCCGCATCCGGGCCACGGTAACTCACGCACTGCGTTTCGTGCGTGTAGCCGTCTTGGTTCGAGCAACCGGCGTAGGTGGGCGTCTTCGGGTTGCGCACATCTACGATGTGCAGCCCGCTAATGCAGGACGAGCCCCTGACGCCCGCCGCGTAGGCGAAACCGGTAGACTCATTAATCGCCAGCGTATGCGCGCGGCTAAAGAGGTTGTAATGAGCATCCTCCGTGAAAGTGACGGGCGCACTCACCACGTTTCTAAGGCGCGTCAGGTCGAAGACCTGCATGCCGTGCCCTTCGGCTTCGCTTATGATGAAGGCGTGATTGGCATATACCTTGATTCCGCGCCAGATAGAATCAACGCTGTGAGTCGGTAAGCTCCCAAGATAAACGGGGTGTTCCGGATTGCTGATGTCCACGAAGCCCGTCCCGTTGGAACGCCCGACGAGGGCGTATTCCTTATCCGTCAGAGGGTCAGTCCAGCCCCAAACGTCGTTGACGGTGCCGCCGCCGATGTCAGCCAGTGGGAGGAAAGAGGCCAGGTCAATATTGCGGCATGGGAATGTCCCTGCCTTGCCCCCTATGCAGGGAGTTTTCCCCATAGCCACTAAAGGCTGCTGGTTGGGCTGGCCGTTCGGCCCCCCGCCGTGCGGGTGCTCTTCGCCGTCATGCGCGCGCGCAGAAATCAGCAGTCCAACAACGAGAAAAGCCGTGCAAAGCAGCAGACTAGTGCGAAACGTTTTAGATGTCAGAAAAAACATTTGAGGATGACTCAATTCGATGGGTGCAAGCTTTGCCTGCGGGGAGTATTACATTGCAGCCCCGGCTCACGGTGAGCATGGGATGGCTGAGGATATTATCCTGCTTGTGGTAAGTCAAGCTCCGCCTCTTCTTCACTGGAGTAAAGTCGGGTCTGATTTGGTCGTTCTTGCCGAGCGAACATTGGAAGACGAAGCGCCCGCGTCGGAGACGCGCACGGCGTCCCGTCCAGACTTCGAGCGGCCGCCGTTAGTCTGGACATCCCACTAATAAATTAACCAATACGCCGTGACAGCCAACCACCTCAGTCACACGAGAGATTAAGCGGCGGGAAAACGATGAGCGGTTTGCGGGAACTGTAGTTTTTTCTCGATGAAGGCCGTAATGCCGCGTCGTATAGCGGCCTGACTGATACTTACGCTTCATCTCCCATCCTTGCTGAGACATCACTCAAGTAAAGGCAGTGTGACAATTGCAATTAAAGAGTATGGGTAAAAAGGGGTAGCGGCGGTGTTTCGCCGCGGCTTTTCACCATCAGGAAAATCGCCACAGGCAGAACCTGCTTTGCCCGATGTTTAGATTCGCACAAACCGTACCGCACCAAACTCCCGCAGGATTCCCTAATTTGACGAAGGCTAGACAGGCGTTTATCTATTCCGCAATTCTCAATAGTGGGGAAAGCCTTAACGCCACTCCGCGACTATCTCCTGTCGTAATCACGACTCCGGCATGAATCATGCAAAGCCTCACTGCCGGAAGCTCCTAGTGAGCTTTATCTCATAAGTAAGGCGGCAAATTGCCGGGCATCCAGCACCAATTGGTTCATTTCGCCCAATGCCTGACCAAGCAACCTCACGCTCGAAACTCATACGGCAAATTCTCTATGGAGGTGTTTTATGAATTCTGACAACTCAACCGACGGGATTCACATCGGGGACTTCTTTAGAACCCCTTTATTCACGAGTAGTAATAGCGGGCACTACTCGGCAGAATACTTCTTCAAACACCTGTCGCTTTCAATCTTTTTCCTGACGCTTCTTCTGGCCGGCACGTCTCAAAGGACGTTGGGGCAAAACATCAGTTTTTCTGCTCCGACTAAATACGGGTCGGGCGGCGCTGCCTCTATGGCGATAACGGCGGGAGATTTTAACGGTGACGGCAAAGCAGATTTAGCAGTCGCGAATCAGGACTCTGACAATGCAGGTATTCTTCTAGGTAATGGCGACGGGACATTCTCCGCAGCTACGCCTTTCCCCACGGGTTACTCGCCGAAGGAAATAGCGAAAAGTGATTTGAACGGCGATGGGAAGCTGGATTTGGTTATCGCCAACGAAACCGGAAATAATGTGAGCGTACTTATGGGAAACGGCGATAGTAGTTTTCAAGCTCCCGCTAACTACGGTTCCGTAGACCGTCCCGAATACGTCGCCATTGCCGATCTGAGTCTGGACGGGAAACAAGACCTGGCTGTTGCGGGATTCGGCGGGAGCGTGTATGTGTTCAAAGGGAATGGCGATGGCACATTTCAAACACCTGTAAGCTACAGTACCGGCATGGCCTCGACGTCCATTATTGTAGAAGACCTTAACAAAGACGGTAAGCCGGACATGGCGGTCACCAATCAGGATAGCGGTAATCTTAGTGTGCTGGTTAATTTAGGCGATGGCACATTTTCCCCGGCTGTGAATTACGGAACCGCGCCTTACCCCGTCTCCATTAGCACAGGCGATTTTAACGGGGACGGAAATCTTGATCTGGTTACTGCCGATATGGGCCCGTACAGTAATGGGTATTTCGGCGGAAATGGGTTCGTTAGTATCTTACTTGGCAGAGGGGACGGAACATTTCAAGGGGCAGTGAGTTATGGCGTAGGCATGGTTCCGCATTCTGTTGCTGTCGGCGATATTAATCAGGATGGAGCGCCCGAATTGGTTGTCGCCAACGCTTACAGTAATGCGATAAGTATTCTTGGAGGAAACGGCGACGGAAGCTTCAGCGCTGCAATTAATATTAGCACTGGCGACCCTTCTACCCCGTTCTCGGTGTGTCTGGCTGATTTTAACGGTGATGGCAGGCTGGATGTTGCGACAGCGAATTTTGTGGATAGCAGTGTGACTATTCTTATCAATCAGACAATAACCTCCCTGACGTCTTCAATCGGCTCCAAATCCTACACCACAGGGACGCAAAGCGGCAAAACTAAATCATCGCCAAAACCACGCCGTTAGCAGGTTGTAAGAATCTTTCCCCGGATGCTGCTGTTGACCCTTAGCCGTCAACTTATGCTGAGCGGTAGGTGTATTGTCCTTCCATGCCCGTGATTAAAATGGAACGGCACGCGTGAGTTACACTCAGTCCGACGAAAGCGAACTTGCTTTTGTCCGGCTTGCCTCAAGTCTCTAATTGTTCGTGACCTTAAGACTTACCGCACATTCGCCAGGCAAGGCAGGGGTAGCATGCATACTACCCCTGCGCGCTCTTTATCGTAGAGGTCAGAAAGCGACTATCTAACGTGGCATGTAGAATAATAGAAGGACGGATTATACCTGAGAAGATATTTTTGCAACACAGCCTAGCAGAATCACTCGATTGGGATACGGACAGTCACCCTCGTCCCTTTTCCCGGTGCGCCTTCAATCTTGATTTGGCCGCCGAAGACGAGTGCCCGTTCACCCATTCCAAGAATCCCCAGAGAACGCCTATCCTCAACAGCGCTTTCACTGATTCCGACACCATTATCCTGCACCTCAAGGATGATGTCGCCCTCCCGCTCCTGCATGCCTATCTCTACTTGGGTGGCTTGGGAGTGCCTAGCTACGTTGGTCAGAATCTCCTGGAAGATACGGAAGACAGCCGTGATTCGCTCCGCGCCTAATGACGTATCTTCGGCCAGTGAGCTGATGTGGCATACAATCTCCGTGCGCGCCTCAAATTCTCTTGCCTGCCACTCGATGGTCGCAGCCAGGCCAAGGTCGTCCAACATGGAAGGTCTTAACTCTGATGAGATGTGACGCACGGTCAAAATGGTCTCGTCAATCATCCCGCTCATAGCGGCTATCTTCCGGCGCACGCTTTCATCAACAGATTCCGGCAATCTTTTGTTTACTAAAGAGAGGTCAATCTTAAGCCCGGTTAGAGCACCGCCCAGCTTATCATGCAGTTCCCGCGCTATTCGGATGCTCTCCTCCTCTCGCACTGATTGTAGCCTTGAGGAGAGCGCGCGTAGCTTTTCATTGGAGGCCTTTAGCTGCTTTTCGACGAGCATCCGCTCGGTAACATCCTGTGCCGTACCGACCATCCTGACAGGGTTTCCGCTATCGTCGCATACGACCTGCCCGCGCGAATGAATTATCCGCGTCTCCCCGTCCACACGAATAACCCGCATGTAATAACTGAAAGGTTCTTTAGTACTAAGAGTCTGTTCGATCTTCGCATCCACCCAGCCTCTGTCATCCGGATCAACGTGTTCCAAGAAAGAGGCGTAGGTGGGTATAAATTCCTGTGGCTTATATCCGAAAATTCTGTAGTGCTCGTCGGACCAAGTGATGATGTTAGTCATGAGGTCATGGTTCCAACTGCCGATGTGTGCCAGTTGCTGCGCCTCAGCATTTAACCTCTCGCTCTCTTGAAGTTTATTCTCCATCAGCTTGCGTTCCGTAATGTCTATTGATAGGCCAATAACGCCGATGATTTTGTCATCAATACCCCGTAAAGGCTTGATGTATGATTCAAGGGTTCTGCCCATCCACTTTCTCTCAAACTTGCTTGTCTCACCTCGGAGAGCGCGTAGATGCGCAGCCACGTTCGGGTGTGTCTCATCGTTCGTTTGGTTGACCTCATAAACGGTCATTCCGATGTACTGGGATGGAGTAGTGCCTATCATGGTGTGGCCGGCACCGGCAGAATAAGTGACACGCAGGTCTTCATCTGTTGCCCACAGGAAGGCCGGTATCTGTGAGATGACCAGGCGTAGGCTGTCTTCGCTCTGCGAAAGCGCCTCTTCCGCAAGCTTCCTCTCGGTGATATCGGTGATAACGGCAACGAATCCGTTGACTAACCCCTCTTCCCTCAACTCGGGCACATAGGAGCACTGCATATAGCGCTTGCCTAGACGCTCGTAGGGGACTTCGATTTCGAAATCTACTGTTTGACCGCTCAGGGCAATCTCAACGTAACTCTTTATGGCCTGGTAGGCGGCAGGCCCTAAAACATCTTCGATTCGTCTGCCTACTATATCCTCTGGGCTGAGCCCTAAGCGCTCGGCATATCTCCGGTTAACGAACTTGAAGCGCCTCTCCATATCACAGTGAGCTATATACACGGGCGCAGTATCGGTGATGAGCTGGAGCTGGTTCTGACTGGCTTTTATCGTCTCCGCCGCATAATAACGGATTAGAAGCCGCTCAATCTTCGCAATCAAGTGCTCCGGCTCATAAGGCGATTCCAGATAGTCATCCGCTCCTGCCCGTATGCCCTCAACGGCGCTTTCAGAATCTTTACGCACTGCGCTCACTAACAGAATAGGGGTCAACCTAAACTCCGGGCTGGCGCGAAGACGGCGGCACAACTCTATGCCGCTCACGCCGGGCATCGTTACATCACTGATTATCATATCCGGCTGCTCGTGCTGCGCTAAGCTTAGACCTTGCTCTGCGCTAAGTGCTGTTAGAACTCTGTAGCCGGCCTGCTTGAGAATCACCTCCATAAGGTACAATTGGTCGGGCAGGTCGTTGATGGCGAGTATAGATGAAGTTCTATGCTGTTGAGGTGTAGTTCCCGAGTGTTGAAGCGTGATTCCGAATTGTGAGTTTGCCATGGTATCTCTTGCCGGATTACGCTAATTTATTACGTGCATAATGGCATGCTTTCATGCACATAAATTGCTAGGCATTCTTGCGCTGAATTGGTTATCACTCATCATGCATATTTATCTAATTCCTGCTGAGTAGCTTAACTAGCACCGAGTCAATTCTATGCTGCCAAATATCAATCATGGATGCAGGCAGCATGCAGCCCGCATCCATGATATAAGTTGTGAGGATGAGGTTTATTGAGACAAAGCTTTACGCACTAATTCAAAAGAGCCTATGCCATTAGTTGAAACTCCTATCAGTCACGCTATGGATGGGAGGGGCCCGGCTAAAGATGCCCCCCCCATGTGGCCGCGTGCGCGGGGTGAGAATGAAATTTCATCCATATTGCATAATATGTTCTATGAGCGATATAAATCCTACGTTCTAATAACCCTGTATGGGCGGCTGTTAAGCGCGCGCATCGCAGAGGGGAGAATCAAACTCAATTCCTAGCAAAGGGGTCTTAACAACCCTGTGAAATCCCTGTTCGAGAAAGGATAGATTCGTTAGAGCCAATTTTTCAGCAGCTTCTTGCACGGGCCGGATATTCCGGCTCATAGCAAGCTCTATGCTCTTAATATTTTGCCTCTACCCTTTAACGAACCAAATCGTATTGAATCCTGCCACGGAAGGGCCAATTTTTTACTTTTACTCGGACTGAGCCCATATTAAGGCTTAAATCAGTGTCTCCCCTTTCAAAGGGTAAAGATGAAAGGTTCCAACTATAATTGCTTTCACAGACAAACATTACTGAACTGCTCATCGCCTGGGGTGAGGGCGACCATAACGCTCCTGAAATACTTATGCCTCTGGTCGAGAAGGAGTTGCACCGCATCGCCAACAGGTATATGCGCCGCGAGAATCGTTCTCATACTTTACAGACCACCGCCCTTGTTAATGAGGCATATATCCAGCTTGTCGGTCAGAGGAATACACGTTGGCAAAACCGTGCCCACTTCTTCGGCATAGCTGCCGGGATTATGCGCCGCATCCTTTTGAATTACGCGCGCGACCGCAGCCGCGAAAAGCGAGGTGGACATCTCACGCGGGTCTCTCTTTCCGAAGTCGCCGTCATGTCTGAGGACAAGTCCGAGGAGTTGATTGCGCTAGATGAAGCGCTCAGGAAATTGGAGTCCATTGACGAGCGAAAAAGCAGGGTGGTAGAACTACGGTATTTCGGCGGACTAAGCGTTGAAGAGACGGCGGTATTTCTTAAGTCTACCCCTAGGACGGTAGCGCGTGACTGGAAGTTGGCTCGGGCATGGTTGCGGCGTGAGATTGAACGAAATGCTTGATTGTTGCGGGCAGACCTGTTCGTGCTTATGTGAGATATTCTATAGTATGGCCGTAGAGACACGCTCTAACATATAATGGACTAAAAGGTTATCTCTCAACCAGAGAGGTCTTTTAGGACGAATCTCCCACGATTAGAAGTTAATGGCTGCGAATATGCCGACAATTGAGGCCGACCGATGGCGACGAATAGAAGAGATTTTCCACCTGGCCTTAGAGTACGAAAGTGCCGCGCGGGAAGATTTCCTCGCCGGAATGTGCAGTGAAGACCTGTCTTTATTAGGTGAGGTCAGGTCATTAATATCTTCACATGAGCAGAGTGGTGAGTTTCTAGACAAGCCGGAATTAACCACCGGCCTACAATTGCTCGCCGTACACAACTCGCTGCCACGCGATGGCCAAACTATAAGTCATTATCTGCTAAAGAACCGGATTGGCTTGGGCGGCATGGGCGAGGTGTATCTCGCGCTTGACCGGCAATTAGTTCGCAATGTGGCCTTAAAACTGCTTCCGGCCCCCTTCAATGATCACCCCGGCTGGGTCTGCCGCTTCCAGAATGAGGCCCGTGCGGCCTCGTCAATCGCCCACCCTAATATCGCCCACGTTTATGAGGTGGGCGAGTCGGACGGCCAGCACTACATTGCTATGGAGTATATAGAGGGTCAAACTCTGCGCGAGCACCTAAAGCGCGCTCCATTAAAGCCATATGAGGCAATTGACATTACTATCCAGGTAGCCCGTGCGCTTGCGGCTGCTCACTCTGCGGGCATGCTTCACCGCGACATTAAACCCGACAATATAATGATTCAGCAGGACGGGTTTGTAAAAGTACTTGACTTCGGGCTAGCTAAATCAACTGCGGGACTTGAGTCACAGCATCAGGCTGAGGGCATAGCGGTCAGTGGTGTGAAGACGGCGGCGGGAATCATTGTAGGTTCGCCTGCCTACATGTCGCCGGAGCAGGCTCGTGGCCTGGAAGTAGATGGTCGAAGCGATCTTTGGAGTCTGGGAGTAGTTCTCTATGAATTACTCACGCAGAAAAATCCTTTCTTATCCGATACACCCAGCGACACGATAGCCGCAATCCTGAAGACTGACCCGCCGCCAGCCAGTCTTTGGGTGCCGGAGTTACCCGAAGGGTTAGAACGAATAGTCACCAAGCTGCTTGCGAAGGCAGTCGAAGACCGTTATCAAAGCGCCGGGAGCTTGATAGTTGACTTGTCTAACTTAGGCGAAGAACTAGAGCGCAGAGAAAATTTAAAGCATCAAGGAACCGACGCGGAAGTTAATAACTCAAATGCTGTTCCCTCCTTCGTCCTCAATCAACAAAGGTCGAAGATATTCTTGAAGGGCGTCGCCTCAATCAAAAGGCGCATCCGTACTGCGTCAAAGACCTTCAAGTTCGTCATATCCACTCTCCTATTAATAGCCCTTACTATTCCGGTCATGCTTAGGTACTCCGGGTATCCGGTTACAGAGACGCAGTCTCCCTCGATTACCTCAATCGCCGTTCTGCCGTTTACTAACGTGACCAGTGACCCGAACAACGAGTATATATGTGACGGGTTGAGTGAAAGTTTGATTGAGCGATTCTCTCGTCTATCGCGTATTAAAGTAATTGCGCGCGGCTCGTCCTTCACGTACAAAAAGAGAGCGCCCGATCTTAAGAACATAGCGCGAGATTTGAATGTCCAGGCATTGATTATAGGGACAGTGACGCGTCAAGGAGACGGCCTACAGGTAAGCGTTCAACTTTTAGACGCGAACCAGGCGTCTCAACTCTGGACTAAGCGATATCAGTATAAGGCTTCTGATTTGCCCATAATTCTCAACGACATTACCCAAAAGATTGCGGCTGAACTCAATCTAGGTTTAAGCCCAGAGGAGTTGAACCTTTTAACGAGGGATCAACGCGGGGCGCATGATGCGTATGAATTGTATCTAAAAGGACGATTCTACTGGAATCAACTCACTGAGGAGTCCCTTGATAAGAGCATTGAGTGCTTTAACGAGGTGCTGGCTATTGATCCACAATACGCACTCGCCTATGCGGGTCTGGCTAGTTCCTACAGCACTCTCGGCGCAAATTATCGTTCTTCGGAAGAGGCGTTTCGCAAGGCCGAGCTGAACGCACAAAAGGCGTTAGAGATAGACGGAGACTTGGCGGAAGCGCATTACGCGATGGGTATGATCTCTTACATGTACTACTGGGACTTACAACGCGCTGAAAGGGAGTTGAGACGAGCCCTTGAACTGAACCCAAATTATGCAATGGCAAACAGTATGCTCTGCGCTCTCAGTCTGACCAAAGGAGACGTGAAGCAGGCCACCGGCCATATCAACCGCGCGCTTGAGCTAGACCCTCTTTCTCTCCTCTTTAATGTGCGGCTCTATGGCATCTACTATTTTCAACGTGATTATGAAAGGGCCAACAGGCTACAGCAGAAAATACTGAACGAGCACGAAGAAGCCTCCTTTGTTTACAATGATATTGCCATCGCTTATGCGCTGATGAACAGGTTCGATGAAGCGTTGGCAGCGAGCCAAAGGGCCGTTGTCCTCATGGGGCAGGATCCAGATACTCTTTCGACACTCGGCATTATTTATGCTCTCTCAGGCCGGCTTGGCGACGCCAGATGGGTTGCGGGCAGGCTTGAGCAACTATCTCAGAATAGGCATGTACCGGCCTATACAATCGCCGCCATATATAGTGCTATTGGAGACAGGAACCAAGCATTCGTTTGGCTCAATAAAGCAACTGAACAGCGCTCATCCCAGATGCTGCTAATCAGGCTAGACCCGATCTTTGATAAGGTACGTTCTGACCCGCGTTACGCCCAGCTACTTAAGTCCATCAATCTGGATAATCTTTAGAGATATAGCTCAAGATGAATCCAGGGTTACCTCTCAAAACCATGATAAGCTAAAATGAGCTCCTCTAACTGAAACAAGAAAACCATGCCTCACAAAGAAGCCAACTCTAAAGCGACCCGGAGCGAAGTGGTTCTGGTCAATATGCCTTTTACAGTTCTCTCTGCACCGTCTATCGGCTTGGGTTTACTGAAATCCGGGTTGAAGCGTATCGGGGTAACTTCCACAACGCTCAATTTCAATTTACGATTCGCCGAGATATTAGGCCAGGACACTTACACTTATATCGAGGCCATAACACATCCTGAACAGCTTGTACGCGAGTGGATATTTTCAGAATCGCTCTTCCAGCACCCGAAGAACAGAGACATAGAAGGCTACGTGAGTGATGTCCTCAGCATAAAGACGGTAGATGATCCTGAACTATCCGTTTATTCGGAGGAGTGTCTTGCCGAACTTGTGCCAGCCATTATGAAGGCCAAATCGCTGGTCGAGGAATTCCTAGACGAATGCTTGCAGACCGTTCTTGCACACCAGCCATCTGTCGTAGGCTTCACCAGTATTTTCGAGCAGCACACGGCTTCTCTCTCCCTTGCCAAGCGGATTAAATCGCGCCGACCCGATTGCTTCATCATCTTCGGCGGCTCAAATTGCGAGGGCGCGATGGGCATGGAAGCCTTTCGCCAGTTCGACTTTATAGATGTTCTGGTATCGGGCGAGGGGGATTTTGTCTTTCCTGAAATCGTGCGGTCTATCCTGGCGTCAAAACCTATTCCAGCCTTGCCCGGCGTCTACAATCGCCACGGACGGAATCTTCAGTTATTGGAACAGCCGCCGCAGAACACTCCGTCCATAGAGAATTTAGACGAGTTGCCTGTTCCCGATTACGACGATTATTTTGAACAACTCGGGGCCAGTTTATTGAAGCTTCCAGAGAAGCCCACGCTGCTTTTTGAAACTTCGCGTGGGTGCTGGTGGGGAGAAAAGCTTCACTGCACATTCTGCGGTCTGAACGGAGCCACAATGGCTTTCCGCAGCAAGTCTGCCGAGCGGGCTTTGGATGAGCTGGTCTATCTTACTAATCGTCATCCTGGCTGTGGCGTTAATGTCGTAGATAACATTCTAGACATGAAGTATTTCAAGACCTTGATAAAGACTCTAGCCGAAGGGGATTACGATTTCGGCCTGTTCTACGAGGTCAAGGCAAATCTTAGGAAAGAACAACTCAAACTACTGCGTAAGGCTGGAGTCAAAATCATACAACCGGGTATTGAGAGCTTGAGCGACAACATTCTTAAGATAATGCGAAAGGGGGTCACGACTCTCCAGAATATTCAGCTCCTGAAATGGTGTTCGGAGTTAAACATCAAGGCCATCTACAACATCATTTGGGGCTTCCCCGGAGAGACGACAGAGGATTACCAGAAGATGCTGGAGCTGATTCCGCTTATCACTCACTTGCGGCCTCCGGTCGGCGCAGGGACTATAAGGATTGACCGCTTCAGCCCGAATTTCAACGAGCACAGGGAACTAGGGTTCACCAAGCTCACACCGTTTCCGGCATACGATTATGTTTACCCTCTAGAACCACAGGCCGTCTACAACCTGGCCTATTTCTTTGTGCCTGAGTGTGAGAACTTGGTGGTTGAAAGGTCAACTACCAGAGCCTTATCGGAAGGCATTAAAGCATGGGAGAAAATATACGACCGAAGCGAACTCTTTTTCATGGATAAGGGGACGGAACTGCTTATCTGGGACTTACGCCCCTGCGCTAAAGAGCCATTAGTAATTCTTGACGACTTTGCGAGATTGGCCTACATGGCATGTGATGAAGCCAAAACCGTAAATCAGATACATAGCTCTTGGCACAAAGCTTCGTCAGCACCTTTCGACGAGGTACGGCTCAAAGAGACACTCGACACGTTCGTTGACCATTCGCTCATGATAAAGGAAGGCGAGCAGTATCTCGCGCTCGCCTACCACAAGTCGGCACCAACCGCGTATTAATGGAATGAGTGTTGGTTAATACTAATTAGTACGTAATCAGTGATGATGACTGATGGGCGCAATCAGGGATTCCACCGGGATGCTGTTTGCAGCCTTCTTCTTTACAGAGATCAAGATATCTATCTCTTCAGGCGTAAGCCCCTCGATGGCCATCTTCTGCTTGGGACTTAACTCTACATCTTTTTTAAGAATCGCAGCCTGCGTAAGTCGCTCTTGGTTTGTCATCTTCAATCTCCAAAGGCGGAAGTTGCAAAGGGATAACGGAAGCTGAAATGTATTCCGGATATTATTGATTGTCAATCGAATTAATATACTGGCAGCTTATCAGATTTAATAGCAGGTGACTAATTCAAATTATTCCCTTCACCATTTGAGCTGTAACTGTATGCTGGCCTTCTATTGGGAGATAAGCGGGCGGGGCCTCCCACTGCCCCGCCCTATCGGTCACGTGTTCTCACCCCACGCGACCACGCGCGTCCACCGGAGAGGTGAACACGCTTCTTGATTATGCATGACCCGAGGTGTGATTTTCAATGGATTGTTAGATATCACTAAGGACTGTAATAATCTGGAATAAGTCATTTGTGAGAATATATTCCAAATTAAGCCTGCTAATTCACAATGCCGATTATGTATCACATCTGAGCAAGATATATTTGGTTCTGCACCTCCTCTTGGGTGAAGAAATCTCAGCCTACGAGAAGAACACCATCATATGTTACTGAACGGCAAAACAAGTCATCAGCCAAGCCGGGTTTCTAGCCGATTATATGAGAGCTAACTTACACTCTACCGCCTCCACGCTTCTCTCATAAATTCTTGCGAGGTCGCTGCGGTTGAGATGCAAAAGCGCAAGAAGGTTAGAGCCGAGGGTATCAAGAGCCGCTATACAACTCGGGTCTTCAGCCTTTGCTATGATGTCAGCGATATGCAGCAAGCGGGCCACCGGCGCATTAATTCTCAAAGCGTCGTGATGCACCTGTACGGCTGTGGCGATTGAAACGGGAAGGCCACAGGCTTCAAGTATCCAGTGCCCCATCTGCGCATGGTCAATACCAAAGGCTGCGATTTCACGCTCAATGCGAGCATCATCCGTAAACCAGAGAATGTTCTCCATCTCTTCTGGAAAGAGCGAGCGAAAAGAGACCTCTCCAATGTCGTGAAGCAATCCGAGCGTGTACGCCTCCTCTGCTTTGATGATTGAAGTATGTTCGGCTAGAAGGCTAGCGGCTGCGGCAGTGCGCAATGCGTGCTCCCAAAGATGCTCCCCATCATGCACGCAGTAATGGTCGCGCCTTGAGTTTTGGCTGATGATGGCCCTTAGGCCATCGTCGCCCAATCGCGCGCAAGCATCTCTGAGGCTCACTAAATTCCGCCCCTCTGCATTTGCTTCGCAGAGTACGTGTGCAGCCAATACCGGATCAGTCTCTATCTCGGTGATTAACTCTTCCGCAGATAGCTCATTCGCCTTCCGCCACATCGCTATGGGCAAGAGGCGGGGGCCCCAATCATGGCGTGCGATACTACGACGAACAGAGGCAAGCGCCTCAAGTTCGCAAAAGATGTTTACCACCCGTGGGTCAAACAATCTACCCGCGCCCGCGCGTAACAACTCTATGGCAATTTCATGCTCGCGGGCCTTGCGAAATCGTCTGGGGCTGGTCATGGCATCGTAGGCATCGGCCACGCGTATGATGCGCGCGGCTAGAGGAATCTGCTCGCCGCTCAAGCCTTCGGGGTAGCCGGTGCCGTCGAAGTTCTCATGATGGTAGCGTATGGCGGTTTCAACCTCGTGCATGTCCGGGATACCGGCAAACATACGCGCGCCTCTTTCCGAATGTAGCTGCATGATGGCCCGCTCTTCCATGGTCAGCACATCGGGCTTTAAGAGAATGCTGTCCGGCGTCGCAATCTTGCCGACATCATGAAGGAGCGCGGCCAGAGAGATGTGCTCAAGCAGGCTGACCTCAAGCCGCATGCGGCGTCCGACCGTTACGCTATAACAACTGACACGGCGTGCGTGGCCGTAGACATACTCGTCCTTCGCTTCCAGAGCGTCGGCCATGACCCGTACAACAGATTGCGTCATACGGCGTAACTGTTCACTGTAACGCTTGTTTGACAGCTCAAGCTCATAGCGCGACTTATTCGACTCGTAATGCTCAAGCGCGCGTTCAACAGTAAGCCGCAGGTCGTCATTGCTCCACGGCTTAGTCACGTACTTATAGACTTGGCCGCAGTTAATCGCCTCGACAACCGTTCCTACATCCGTGTAGCCCGTGATGATTATCCGCACCATGTGAGGCCGCAGCTCGGCTGTATTCTTCAGAAGCTCTATGCCTGTCATTTGAGGCATACGTTGGTCTGTGATGAGTAACGCAACGTCGTGCTGTTTTAGCAACTCTAAAGCCTCTACTCCGCTCTGCGCGGATATGACGTGATACCTGTGCCGGAACAGTCTCTCCAGCAGACGCAGGTTCGCGGCCTCGTCGTCCACTATCATTATCTTATAGCTCAATTTCGTTACTCCCTTTCCCGCATGGCGTCTATGGGGATTTCGACTCTGAAGGTGGTTCCGAATCCTACCTGGCTTTGGACGCTGATAGAGCCTTTGTGCCGCTCTATGATTCCGTAGGTGACGGAGAGCCCCAGCCCTGTGCCTTCGCCCACTGGCTTCGTGGTAAAGAAGGGGTCGAAAATCTTCTTCAGGTTTTCGGGCGCTATGCCGCAGCCTGAATCGCTAATGTGTATAACAGCGCTCGCGCCAACATGCTCGGTATTAATCCATACCTTGCCACCATCTTTGACAGCTTGCACAGCATTCACAAGGAGATTCATCCAGACCTGATTAAGCTGCCCGGCGTAACAGTCCACTTGCGGCAAGTCCGAGTAGTTTCGATGGAGGGTAATGTTACCGTCGCTGTAGTAGCGAGATAGCAGCCGAATGGTGGATTCTATGCCTTCGTGTATATCCACCTTCTTGAATTCCGCTTCATCAAGGCGCGAGAAGGTGCGAAGGTTCTGCACCACGTCGCGTATGCGCTCCGCCCCATCACGACAGTCCTCTATGATGGAGAGCAAATCCACCATACTGCTCTCATAATCAATCTCAAGCTTGATTCGTTCAGCCTCTGCGCGAACTTCTCCCGGCAGCGGGGCTTGCTCATAAAGGTCTAGCAAGCGGTGCAGTCCCAGAGCACAGGCTTGAAGAATCTCCATGTTGCCGTAAATGAAGCCTGCGGGGTTGTTCAACTCGTGGGCGACACCGGCGGCCAGTTGTCCGAGAGACGCCATCTTCTCACTCTGGACTATCTGCAACTGCAAACGCTGAAGCTCGGCCTTGCTGCGCTTTAGTTCTTCAACGTGACGCTCTAGGTCTTGCTTGTAGTATTGCCCCTGAAGCCGCAACGCCCTGCGCTCTAGCGCTCGCTCAACACACATCTCCAATACATCCAGGTCGCAGGGCTTAACCAGATAGTCGTAGGCCCCAAGTCGTACCGTATCCAGCACACGTTGGGAGCGGTCTATGCCTGAGACCATTATCACGGCCGTATCCGGGAAGCGGATATTAATCTCGCGCAGCAATTCAACCCCGCTCAAGCCGGGCATAATCATGTCCGAGATAACAAGCGCGAAAGACTGTCCGTTAAGAAGTGTTAGGGCCTCTTCGGAATTTGAAGCCTCATAACAGGTGTAACGCTCGCTCAGATAACACGTAAAGAGCGTGCGGACGGCCTCTTCATCGTCAACTATGAGGATGCGACTATCCTCGTTGTCCAAGGCCGGGAGTGGGGAATTTCTCACAGCTTCATTAAAGGTTTCGCGGATTGTGTAAGACATGACAGTTCAATTTGCTTCAGTGGCGCTCTTGCGCGGTGATGGTTGAGAAGAATAAGGATTAACCCTTCTGCCGAACTCTCTCCCGGCGAGAGAGTGAGACATTCAGATGGCCACGGTCTGTCGGTTCAGCACACAACAAAGGCTCGACCCAAGCTCTTCGCAGAGCAATGTACATGCCACATAAGGCGAGTTCGCCCGTCAGGCCGTTTCGACGTGTTGTTGCCAAAGGCAGGTCTGGATGATGAGCGTAAAGCACAATTGAATACGGCGAAAGGGACGGGCGTTTCTCCCCGTTGCGTAGCTTCGGAGAGGCAAGATTGGCGGCTTCGGCATGGAATGCAGATTGCAACTTCCTGCCCCCGGAGTCGGAGTTCTGTTGATAAGGAACTCCGCGTGAGGAAAATAAAAATGGTTAGTCACGAAGTAGTCTGCGCATGGTGCAAGGAAGTCATGGGTCAAGCACCGGTTGAAGGCTCTCACGGCATCTGCGAAAGCTGCTACAGGAGCGCGATGGGCATCCCCGATTTATCGCCCGAACAAGTGGACAAGCTCCCGTTCGGCGTAATTATAGTGGACAAAGAGGGCAAGATTAGCTCTTACAATCAGGCCGAAGAACACCTCTCTGGCCACAGGCAGAGCGATGTCATAGGAAAGAACTTTTTCATAGAGGTTGCCCCCTGCACGCGTGTTCGAGAGTTTCAGGGCCGCTTTCAACAGTTCATTGCGAGTGATAGACCCGTGTTGAGATTCAATTTCGTCTTCAGATTTAAGCAAGGCGATGTGGCCGTCGGAATCATGATTATGCGCCTCGATGAAGAGCGCGCCGCGATAACGGTGAAGAAAGCCGCGCAGAAAGCAGTTAAGCTTTAAGACCTGTTATGCCAAAGGACTCAGAGAAGGGCATGTCGCAACCTGCTCCGTGCCGCGAAAGTCTCACGAGTTAGCCCGGAAACCCGCGTGGCCTTCTGTGAGGACTCAAGCCCGATTAATGAATCGAATCAGGCGATAGGAATATTATGGCGCTTGACCATGCGCTCTATGGTCTTACGGTCTACGGCCAGAATGCGCGCGGCGGCCTGCTTGTTGCCACGAGTATGCTCAAGAACGCGCGTGACGTAGCGCCGCTCCATCTCCGAGAAAGTCAGCCATTCATCGGGCCTGCACTCCGTAGCAGTCCGAGAGTCATCGCCCTCAATATTTTCTAGAGCAGGTTGATAATTGCGTATGTGTTCGGGTAAATCTTCCGGTCGAATCACACTGCCGGAGAGGGCGACGGCCCGCACCACTGCGTTCTCAAGCTCGCGTATGTTGCCCGGCCAAGGATATTGTTCAAGAAGACGCAACACCTCCTTGGAAAAGCGCACGCGTGGATTCAATTTCCAGATGTTACCGGCGAAATTGTTAACGAGCGGAAAGATGTCTTCCCGTCTTTCTCTCAGAGGCGGCAGATAAACCATCACGGCATTTAATCTGTAGAAGAGGTCTTGGCGAAAGCGCCCCAGTTCCACCTCCTTTTTGACGTCACGATTACTCGCGGCAATGACGCGCGCATCTACGCGCTGCGTGCGATTCGCTCCGACGCGCCGCACCTCCCCCTCTTGCAGAACGCGCAGAAGTTTCACCTGAAAAGCCGCGCTTGTCTCCGTTATCTCGTCCAGAAAAATCGTGCCGCCGTCCGCCTCTTCAAACAGGCCCGGACGCTCGCGGTCTGCGCCCGTGAATGCGCCGCGTACGTGGCCGAAGAGTTCAGCCTCTATTAACTCAGCCGGAATCGCCCCACAGTTAACGGCTACGAAAGGCTTGATAGAGCGCGGGCTACGTTTGTGTATGGCGCGCGCAATGACCTCCTTGCCCGTGCCGGATTCTCCCGTGATGAGTACAGGCAAGGAAGTTACCGCGACACGCCCGACCTGCTTCGTGGTCTCAATAAAGCTCTGGCTGCGTCCTATGAGATTGATGTCGGAAGTGTAGGCGTTTGCAACCTCGCCCTTTGATTTGGCCTGACGCTCTTGAGGAGCATTGAAGCGCTCACGCAGGGCTTGAAGGAGAGAGTGCAGGTCATCCATGCCAAAGGGTTTTAGAAGATAGTCGTAAGCGCCGTAGGCTGTGGCATCGAGCGCGCCTGTGGCCGTGCCGTAGCCAGTCATCAAGACAATCTGCGTTTCGGGCGACTCCTCCTTAAATCGGCGTAAGACCTGAAAACCATTTGCCCCCCCCATCACCACATCGCAGAAGACTAAAGACCAGTCGCGGTCGCTCATCATCTCGAAAGCCTGCTCAGCAGAGTCCGCTTCGCTGACCGTCCAACCATCTTCGCCCAGAACCGTACTGACAAAGGAGCGCACCTGCGGCTCGTCGTCAATTACCAGTGCGTGCATGCAAACTCTTCTTCCTTCAATTCTCTTATCCAATGATTGATTGATTCAGAACCTCACGCACTCTATGAGCAAGGGCTGAAGGCATGAAAGGTTTTTGTAGAAAGGCCACATTGCGGTCTAGGACGCCGTGATGAACTATCGCATCATTGGTGTAGCCGGACATGAAGAGCACCTTTATCTGCCTGCGCAGAGCGTTGATTTGACCAGCCAGTTCCTTGCCGCCCATCTGCGGCATCACCACGTCCGTCAACAACAGGTGAATAGGCCCTTTATACTGCTCGCAAATTTCGATAGCTTCCCGAGCCCCGCCGGCCTCAAGCACGCAGTAGCCGTTCATTTCAAGAACCTGCCGCGCCATGCGCCGCACTATCTCTTCATCTTCAACAAGCAGCACCGTCTCCGTGCCTTGCGGTAGAGGCGCTAACAGATCACGCGTAATCTCGGCTTGCGCCTCGCCATCAACTCTTGGCAGATAAATCTTGAAAGTAGTGCCGCACCCGACTTCGCTGTAGACCCAGACGTAGCCGCCCGACTGCTTGACTATGCCGTAAACGGTGGATAGACCCAAGCCGGTTCCCTTACCCTGCTCTTTCGTTGTAAAGAAAGGCTCGAAGATGCGCGCCTGCGTCTCCTGATCCATACCGCAGCCCGTATCAGAGATCATCAGCATGACGTAGGCCCCCGGCAGAACCGGCACATGCCCGCCCGCGTAGACCTCATCCAGAAAGATGTTCTGGGCTTCTATCGTGAGCTTACCTCCGCGCGGCATGGCATCCCGCGAGTTGACGACCAGATTCATAATCACCTGCTCTATCTGTCCGGGGTCAGCTTTGATGCAGCCGAGAGCGGGGGCTGGAATGCACAACAGGTCTACGTCCTCGCCAATCAAGCGGCGCAGCATCTTGTCCATGTCGGAGACTACGTCATTGAGATTCAGCACCTTCGGCTGAAGCACCTGTTTGCGGCTGAAAGCTAACAGTTGACGCGTGAGGTTGGCGGCACGGTCGGCAGCCTTCCTAATCTCTTCGATGTTTCGCCGTAGAGGATTGTTCCCTTCGAGACGGCGTAAACTGAGGTCACTGTAGCCCGTGATGGCCGTCAGTAAGTTATTGAAGTCGTGCGCGACGCCCCCCGCCAGACGGCCTACGGCTTCCATCTTTTGAGATTGTCGTAGTTGCTCCTCCTTCGCACGCTCCTGTTCTATCAGACGCACGTTTTCGATAGCGTTAGCTGCCAGATTGGCGGCCATGCGCATAGCTGTCGCATGCTCCTGCGTGTAAGCGGCATAGGTGTAGCTCTGCACTTCTATTGTGCCGATGGTTCTTCCCATGATTGTCATCGGGGCTATGAGCGCAGAAAGGGGTAGTTTGTCGTCATTATCAAAGCCGACGAAGACGTGTCTGCGTGCGCCAAGCTCCGCATGGTAATCATTGCAGGTCACGACGTCGCCCGTTTTGATAGCTCTGCTGACGGGGCCTTCCCGCACCTGAATCGGCTCCACACCGGAGGTGTCGAACTCCTTCCCGTCGCTGAAGACATAGACGCCGTTGCGAACGGAGCGCTGCTCGTCATAAAGACAGACGACGAGCGCGAAGCTGGGAGTCAAAGATAGACTGAAATCACTGAGGGCGCGAAAGATGGTTTGAAGATCGCGGGCCGTCCCGAATGCGGAGGCGAGATGAGAAAGACGGTCAAGCAGCCGCTTGTACTCTTTAATAGCGCGCTGGTCGGCCTCATGTATGCGCTCCTGGGCCATTCTTCGCTCGGTGATGTCCTCGGCAATGCCAACTACCTGTATGACCGTGCCTTCTTCATCCTTGACTGCATACGCGCGGTCACGTATCCATCGAATCGAGCCATCAGGTCGCACGATGCGGTACTGCTCATCCTTATTCTCTCCTTGCCGCAGACGCTCGAACACCCGGCGCATTCGGTCTCTGTCTTCGTGATAAATGACATCAATGAAAGAATCCCCACGCTCGTACAGACTCTCGCAGGTGCGGCCCCAGATTTCTTCGTATGCGGGGCTAACGTAAAGCACCTCATAGCGGTCGGGTGTGGCAATCCAGAACACCTCGTTGATGTTCTCGGCCAAATGGCGAAAACGTCTCTCGGACTCCTGTAACTTCTCCTCTGTAAGTTTCCGCTCAGTGATGTCGCGCGCCGACCCGTAGATGATTGGCAGGTCTTTACTAGTCGTGGAACTCCAGGACAACCACCTGTACGAGCCGTCTTTCGCCCGGTAGCGGTTCTGGAATGAGAACATATTGAAGCCGTCACAATTGAGTCTTGCTGTCTCAACAGTCGCAGCCCGGTCATCCGGGTGGACGAAGTCCATATAGGGGACGGACAGCAGCTCTTCGTCAGTGTAACCGAGCGTGCGACACCACGCAGAGTTGACCTGCTTGAAGTAGCCATCGAACCCTGCAATGCAGAGCATGTCGTGAGCGTTCGTAAAGAAGAGGTTGCGCTCTTCAGTAACGCGCTTGCGCTCCGAAATATCAATGATGTAGGTGAGAAAGTGTACGGAATTCCCTTTAGAATCTATAACCAGAGAACAGTTTAGATAGACCCAGACGAAGCCGCCATCCCTACGTATGTAACGCTTCTCCAAATCATATGATTTGAGCTCGCCGCGAAGTAGCCGTTCGTGTTGCTCTATATCATGGGAGACATCGTCAGGGTGCGTGAGATCCTGGTAAGAGAGCTTGAGAAGCTCATCTTCCGTGTAGCCGAGCAACTCACACAGAGTCGGGGTAACCTTAAGCCATCGCCCGTCCAATCCTACGTGCGTCGTCATAACGAGCGCGAAGGACTGTGCCCTCTCCATTTGGGCCTCGCTTTCAAGCAACGCTGAGGTGGCGAGCCTGCGGTCAAGCTCAAGGCGCAGCATCTCGGTCACTGAGTTAAGCAGGCTTCTTTCTTCTGCGAGGAACGGCCCCTCGTCGGCCTCCGGCCTTTCTTCCAGATAAACTACCTCAAGGCCCCCTGCGACGCCGTTGATCGTACTGAATTCCGCCGACTGCTTCCAATCGGTGGAACTGAAGTTCGAGGTGCTAAACTCGAATCCGTTGTAGACGACGCGAGCGGCAGCGATTTCGGGATACTGCAAGGCGGGCGGCAGAATCTCTACCACCTCTTTTAACAACTCGGTGATCTCTTTCTCCTGCGTTTGAAGTATTCGCGCCGTCTTATGTATGGCTCCCAGCTCTTTGACACGCTCCTTCAGGTCTTTGAGCAGCCTTTTGTTCTCTTCCTCCTCTCGCTTGCGCTCGGAGATATCCGTAATCATGGCGAAAGCACCGATGAAGACTCCGTGATCACCGAAAATCGGAGTAGTTGACATGATTACCCATAGCGGCGTCCCGTTCTTATGCTTCAAACAATATTCATACTGCCCGCAGGTTCCCTGTCGCCGGTGCTCCTCGAACTCTTTCTTTGCCCGGGCATTCGACTCGGCGTTCATGAAATCAAATGCAGGTTGGCCGAGCATCTCTTCCATAGAGTAGCCGAGCATCTCCAATGTGCGATGATTGGCATAGGTGGTGCGCCCTTCTGAATCAACCATCCAGATGCCTTCCATCGCTGTCTCGATAATCTGGCGGTACTTTTTCTCGCTTTCGCTAAGGGACTTCAAGGTTCGGCTTCGTTCGATGGCATAGCGAATAGAGCGCTCAAGAAGAGGCCCGGTTATCTGACCTTTAATCAGGTAATCCGTCGCTCCGGCGTGCAGAGCCTTGTCGTCAACTGAGGGGTCATCCTTTCCCGTGAGCAGGATTGCGGGAGGTTTCCGGGCACGCGCATTCGCCTCGCGCAACAGCTCTATGCCGCTCTTTTCGCCCAGGTGATAATCTATCAGACAGATGTCGTGGCCGTTATCATTCAGGCGAGCAACAGCCTCGTCGAAGGTGCTAGCCCAAGTCACATCGAAATGACAGGACTCTGTCTCGGAGAGCATCTCGCGGGTGAGTATGTAGTCGTCCTCATCGTCTTCGATGAGCAGCACTTTGATTGATTCAGCGGACATTATATATCTTCAACCTTTCCGCTCTGCGGTAATTCGACTATTTCAAACCAGTAGGCGCCTAAATCTTTCATCACGCGAACGAGGGATTCAAACAGGACGGGCTTGGTGATAAAGGAGTTCGCTCCCAAATCATAGGTGCGGTAAATATCTTCTTCGGCCTTTGATGTCGTCAGTATGACGACGGGAATTTGTCGCAATGAGGCGTCAGACTTTATAGCCTTGAGCGCTTCGCGTCCGTCCATCTTAGGCATGTTGAGATCCAGCAGAATCAGCCCCGGGCGGGAGTCTTCAGCAAGCGACGCAAACTTGCCCCGGCGGTGTAGATAGTCCATCAACTCCTCACCGTCTCCGACCATATGAAGGTCGTTTGCGAGTCGGCTCTCATGCAGCGCTTCTTCCGTCAGCAGGCGATCATCTTCATCGTCATCGGCCAGCAAAATCGTGATCTTCTTTCTTTCCATTTCCTACTCTCCCTCGCTTGCTCGCCGCATAGGCAGCGTGACGATAAAGGTCGCCCCGCGCCCCGGTGCGCTCTTCGCGGTGATGCTGCCATTGTGCCGTTCGACTATCTTCCGGCAAACGGCAAGCCCTATGCCTGTCCCTTCGTACTGTTTACGCCCGTGGAGGCGCTGAAAGACATTGAAGATGCGGTCAAGATACTTTTCGTCGAATCCTATGCCGTTGTCTTCGACCATGACGTGAGCGAAATCGGAGGTGGGATGATTACCCGGACGATTCTGCGCCCTGCGCTCTTTGATTACAGAAGCATGAATCTTAATGACGGCCGCAACATCCGGCCTCTGATACTTAAGTGCATTTCCAATCAGATTTTGAAGCAGTTGTCGCATCTGCAAAGGGTCTGCATCAATGACAGGCATCTCACCGATTTCGACACGAGCCGCCCCGCGCTCGATTTGTGCCTCAAGGTCGGATACTACTTCGCGCACTACCTGACCCAAATCAACTTCGACAAAAGGGCAGGCGGTTTTTTCTACCCTGGCAAACATCAATAAATCGTTAATCAGCGTCTGCATGCGCGAGGCGGCCGACTGCATACGCTCCAAATAATCCCGACCTTCCGGCGGGAGCGCATCATGGCATTTGGCCTTGAGCCGATCCCCGAATGCCTGAATCTTCCTGAGCGGCTCCTGTAAATCATGCGAAGCGACAGAAGCAAAATCCTGTAACTCGCGGTTGCTACGCTCAAGGCGGGCAGCAAATTTCTTTAGCTTCTCTTCGGCCTGCTTACGCCCGGTGATGTCTTCAATCGCCAGCAGAATCTCACGCGAGCCATCATCTTCACGATAAATGCGGCGAGCGTTCAGCAACATGACGCGGCGGCCTATCGAGGGGAACTCCTGCTCCACCTCGAAGTCTTCAAGAGTGGTGTTCTCAGGCAGAATATGTTCGAGCAGACCTCTCAACTCGGGAATGTCCCATTGACCGTTACCGAGACGGAAGAGAAGAGTTCCGTCAGTCTCTTCTCTCGTAATAGAGAAAGTCTGGTAGAAGGCGCGATTGGCCTTTTTTATACAGAGGCTTTCATCCAGCACGATGAGAGGTTCTCTGACCGTCTCGACAATGCTCTCGCTGTAGCGTTGCATATTGTTCAGTTCTTCTGCCGAATACGCTAGTGTTACGGCTCTCTGCATTTTCATCTATCTAAGTTTTCGCGCTCACATAATGGGTTGTGGTGATGAGCGCTTGATGAGGTCGTTGAGAATCCCGTGTAGACGGTCGAAATCCTGTGACTTATCCAAAAAGAAATCTGCACCGAGCTTCACGCATTTTTCCCTGTACTGCGGATAGGTGTGATTCGTCAGCATGATGACGAGCGGCGCTGAATGTTCCTGCTTGACGGCCTTGAGGAGGCTGATGCCACTGCCGTCGGGCATCTGTATGTCTAGAATTACAACTTCAGGGCGCAGACGCGTGATTCCTTCCATCGCTTCTCTGGAATTTTCCGCCTGCCCTATAACAATCGCGTCGTCCAGTTCCGAAACAAGCGACACCAGCCGATCTCTCATTGCCTTCGAATCGTCTACGAGAAAAATCACCATGACTCACCTGCTTCTCACCTGTCGAAGCTCACTCATAATAAAGCTGCGGGCGCAAGAAAAATATCGGTCTTCCTCTGATTTTCCTGTCAGTGTTTGCCCTACAAAAGAGAAGGCAAAAGGTAAAAGCGGATACACCGGCCGCCTCTCTTTTGCCCGTTACCTGTTTACAAATGGGTAGTGGGTCAGTTTGAAATCTAAACAAGTAATTCACCGCAGAGACGCAGAGAGACGCCAGAGGGGGCGCTGAGAGAAAAGAATTAAATCCTCTGCGCGTCCTTTGCGTCTCTCTGCGTCTCTGCGGTGAGTAAGAATTGAATCTGACCCCACTACCTACAAACGGCTTCTCTTACTCAGTCAATCCATTTATTATGGCGTAGCGGATAAGCTCAGCATTTGTTTTCATTCCTAGTTTTTGTAGGATTCGTGCGCGGTAGGTGCTGATGGTCTTGTCGCTTAAAGATAATTCCGAAGCAATCTCACCGACGGCCTTGCCCCCAGCGATGAGGCGGAACACCTGATGTTCCCGGTCGGACAGAATCTCGTGCGGCGATTTCTCCGTGGCAGACAGATGTGAGGCAAGCGCTTCCCCCAGTTGGGGGCTGATGTACTTTTTGCCCTTCGTGACCTTGCGGACAGCTTCAATCAGATGTTCCGGCGCGCTCTCTTTGGTCATGTAACCGGCCGCGCCCGCCTTCATCATTCGTATCGCGTACTGCTCGACCGGATGCGAAGTTAGAATCAGCACGGGAAGGTGCGGGCGCTCCTGTTTCAACTCCTTGAGAACTTCAATCCCGCTCTTGCCCGGCATTGAGATGTCCAGCACTACGGCATCCCAGTTCTGCTGGCGCACCAATCGCAACGCTTCATGTGCGTCTTCAGCCTCGCCTACAATCACGCTCGGCCATACGTCGGCGAGAATCTGTTTCAACCCGCGCCTCACGACCGCGTGATCATCTGCAATGAGCACTCTCATACGGCGTGCACCTTATGAGCATGCCTGCTCCGGCAGAATACGCACGGTGACAGTCATGCCTGCTTCCTGCGCGCCTTCGCTGTTGATGTGACATCCGAAGACTAGCGCTCGCTCGCGCATGCCCGGCAATCCTAGGGAACTGGTAGAGGTAATCCCGGTTTCACGATTCCGACTCCATTAGCTGTAACGCTTAATATCAGAATACCATTCTGCTCCCTCATGGAGACTTCTACAAGTGTAGCGTGTGCGTGGCTCGCTATTTCAAGACCTTCGCCAATCGCTTACTGCATGCGCTTAGCATCTGACCTTCAGAATTAAATTCGGGCACGCACAGGGCGCTCTCTACCATTTAAGATTTCGTTTTCACCGTTGTTCATATTAAAGAACAGAACCTTTTTTTATAATGTTAGGTCAGGCTTCGATTCTTGACCTCAAGAAAAAAATCGTTTATATGAAGACCTGTTTGTAAGCTTTGAGGGCAGGAGCATCTATATCTTGAATGTCGGGGTAGCAGCCCAGCAACCGACGCAAGGTACACGCGTTCTGGTAGTGGACGACCATGAAGAATGGCGTCCTCTGATTGAAGCCCTGCTTTTAGAAGAGGGCTACGAAGTACTGCTTGCCAATTCCGGAGAGCAGGCGCTTGATATCGCTGCTTCCGCGAGGCCGGCCATTGTGCTGCTGGGCCTCAGCTGTTGGGAAGTTAACTGTACCAGAGTGGCAGAGCTACTGAGACAAGTGCGCGGCTGTGAGTCATTGCCCATTATCATGGTTACAACCTCGGAAGCTGCGGGCGATTGTCATCAGTCGCCTGTCCCTGTCATAAACGGGCGCGTCAACAGGGACGACGTGATGAACTGCCTTGCCGATTGCCTGAAGTCTCACCTACGGGCTTCTGATAGTTGATATAATGTGAGCCGCCGACTTTATCCCTAGATTTTTGCTATAGACTTTTACCGGTAGTGTGGCAAATAAATCTTTGGCGACTATATATACAGCCTTAGATCAAGCGGTTTCCTCAACATATTGTGCCATGGAGAAATTTTTGCAACACTAACCCCCTTCCTAATTGTTCTCACTGCTTTAACCCCCTTGCAGTATTCGCTCTGCCGTATCAAAAGAGCGATAGCCTAGACAGGCTCTTACTCTCTTCTTAACGAATCAATGAGCCTGCTCAATGATGGTATTCAGATATTTTACCCTTCTCAATTTACAATTCTGAGGAAGTACTAGCAGCGACTAGGATTCAAAAAAGAACGAAGATAAAAGAGAAATAGGGTTATATAAGAACTCTTTTCTTGCGACATAGACCTTCCCATGTGCTCAGCAGTCCGTCAGTGTAACTATTGACATCCAATGTTTATAGGAATACTGTGCCTGCATCTCAACCCTCGCATATCTGCTAACGAGAGCTTTCTTGTTGGTTACTCATAATCGCCTCAAGGAGATTTTCTAATGAAGCGACACTCACATAAAGTTCACAATGTTAGATGGTTGACGATTTTTTTCTTCACCCTGAGTCTTCTATTCATAATTAGCAGGTCTCTGCCCCCGGCGGCAGCCGGGATGACGCAGGGCGACTGGAGAGTTGAAGTTGAAGAGGGGAAGTCGGCGCGCTCGACAATCACAATCAATAACCGATGTTCTGCACCTCATCTTTTCCGCATCAAGAGTAATGACAAATTTCTTCAGTTCGAACAGCCTACGGACTCTGTTCTAATTGAAGCAGGCTCTAGCAAGCAGCTAGGGGTGCGTCTGAGTGCAATAGGGCTAAAGAGCAAGCAATATCGGGGCAAGGTGGTTGTAGAGTGCATTGATTGCAAGAAAGAGCATGGATGTAACCAGGCTCTGGAAGAATTATCGGTCGAGATGGTGGTTAAGCCCTATCAAATCGCAATACCACCGGCGCGTGACTCTCTCAAGGGGCGGGTCGTTAATCCGCAGAATAATCCAGTCGCCGGTGCGAAGGTCAGTGTGCCGGGACGGGCCGTGGTGCTTACCGACAGCAAGGGCGAGTTCACCATTCGTGGTTTGCCCTCTAGCGAACGGTTGGCCGTGAGTTTTAGCGCACCGGGCTTTATGGATACTACGAGAATTTACAAAGTAGGAAGAGCATCTATAGTCACCAGTGTAGTCGTCATCTGGCCAAGAGCCACTCCGGCCTCGATGGACGCCGAGCGAGGCGGCAAACTGACCTTCCCCGGCGGCACTATCAACTTCCCGCCACGTGCGCTGGTCAATGATGCGGGCCGTCCCTTGCAAGGCCGAGTCAAGGTCTCCTTCTCATCTCTAGACGTCTCCGACCGAAGGCAAGTCAGGGCTGCGCCGGGGGACTTCACAGCGCGGATGCGAAATAACCGGATACGTCAGCTAGAGACCTTCGGCGTCTTTGAAGTCTTCGTTGAAGATTCCGAAGGGCGGCGCGCCAACTTGGCAAAGGGACGACAAGTAGCCATCGAGCTATCCATACCACGGGCGCTGCGGCGTAAAGCGCTTAGGCGAGTCGGGTTATATGACTTTGATAGGAGTGGCGGGCTATGGATTGAACAAGGGACGCTGGAGCTTAGCGCCGTACGGCCCTTCTACACCGGACTTATCAATAATCTCATCACGAGTTGGAACGCTGACATGACGCTCTACACCACCTGTATCAAGCTAAAAATTCTTAATGAAGATGGCTCGCCCGCCCCGGACTGGACGAGGGTCGAGGCCGAAGGGGTCAGTTATGCTGGTACATCACCCATAGGCTACACCACCCAAGGTGAGGTCTGTCTATCTGTCAAGAGTTGTAACGAGACGGTCAGAGTAGTGGCTTATCACCCGAACAACTCTGCGATAAACAGTTGTCCGGTAAGAATCAAGACGCCTTGCCACATTGCCAGTGCGGCTGATTGCGGCAATCCTACAGACTGTCCTCTTCAGCCTCAAGAAATTATCTTGCCCGGCACTACTATCGGCACTTTTTATCACGACTTGAATGCTGACGACCCCGGAAACTGGCAGAAGGCGCATAATTGGACGAATTATACCGCATCAAGTAACTTCTACGACGTGTGGTGGTATAACACCCATGTTGTTTTTAATAACGATGGTATCATGCGCTTACGTCTGGACGATACGCCCCCCCCTGCTGCCAGCCCCACCCCTGTCCCGGTGACCTATAGCTCTGGTGAGTATCGAACCATCAACACCTACGGCTACGGCACATACGAAGTATGCTTAAAAGCCGCTAGCGGGGATGGACTGATGACCTCTTTCTTCACCTACACTGGCCCCCCGCCCGGCACCGCGCCGCACCACGAGATTGATATCGAATTTCGGGGCAAGAATACTGGGGAGGTGTGGACGAACTTTTTCTACGATAATACGGACCACGGCCAGAGTCATGGGCTCGTGTTCGACGCTGCCGAGGATTTTCACCGTTACAAGTTCGTCTGGACATCGAGTGAAATCAAATGGTATGTGGATGGCGTGGAGATACATACCGAATACGCAGCCAACTATCCCCAGTGGCCAACCATACCCGGCCAAATCATGGTGAATCTGTGGTGCGGTAACTCAAATTCCAATTCATGGCTTGGGCAGTTTACGTATCTTGGGCCTATTAATGCGGAGTACGACTGGATTCGTTATACGCCCCCTTGATGGAGTCCGTATCTCGGAGGGAGAAGGAGAACTTCGGGAAATTCGCCGATTCGGTCGAAACTGATCCAGCTTCTTTCCCGACATCAAAACCACCTCTTTCATTCTTATGCGAACCTGTCCCGTGGGGGCAAATGGTTCGGGGACTTCGCAACAACTACATCGGTTCTGTTGCAAAGATTGATTAGAGGTAAAGAGGGCTGCGAGAGTGTCTCCCTTTGAGGAGCAGTCAGGCGGACATTACTGTTGACCCTCTTTATTCATGGCGCGTACAATGCGCGCGGATACCTATTAGCGCTGACGAAATTCTCAATTTCGTCGGCCTCACGTACCTCTAGCTAAGGAGTGATCTAACGCGATTCCTCTCGGCGTATCCTCCTTCCGCTGAAATGACAACACGAGAGGTTTCAAACGGCGCAGTTTATAACTGCACTCTCAAGCAATCTTGAGAGCTTCACAACTGGGAGAACACATTATGAAAAGAAAACTAGCGCTTCTTCTCACCCTTGCCTTATTCACCGTCGCGCTTCCTCCTTTCTTTGTTGTTCAAGGTCAAGGGCCAATTCAGCAAGACAAAGCTAATAAGCCCGCAGCTAAATTCCGCAAAGTCGAGGGGGCGATTCACAACCAGTATATCGTCGTCTTTAAGGATGACACTGCTCGTCCTGAAATTGCTCCTCTAGCCAAAAAACTGGCGCGGCTTCATGGGGGCAAGATAATGTTCATTTACGAGGACGCCCTCAAGGGCTTCGCCGTTGAACTGCCCGAAGCGGCTGCTCTCGCCCTCAGCAACAATCCGCAGGTCGCTTATGTCGAGGAGAACGGGTTCGCCGTCGTGTCCGGGACAGAGTCAACTCCCGATGACTCTAACACCTTCTGGGGACTTGACCGGATTGACCAAACAGACCTTCCGCTGAGCCAAACCTATAATTACAACCGCGTCGGTTCCGGCGTTCACGCTTACGTCCTCGACACAGGAATCTGGGTTACCCATACGGAGTTCGGAACCCGTGCCCACACTTCAGCCGATGGCGGCGGCTACGATTCATACGGCGGCGATGGGATAGACCGTAGCCCTTCAAGTCACGGCACGGAGGTCGCCGGGGTCATTGGCGGGAGGACTTACGGGGTCGCCAAAAATGTTCAGCTTCATTCCGTGAAAGTTTGTGAGTTCAATTACTCTTTGGGCTACGACACCTGTCCCAACGCGAACATCATCGCGGGCATCAACTGGGTGATTAACAATCACATCAAACCGGCAGTGATCAACATGAGCTTCGGCGGGCCAGCCAACTCTTCCATGGATACTGCTGTAAGGAACGCTTCTGGCGCAGGCATCACTTGCGTAGCGGCGGCTGGAAACGATGCCCGGGAGTTGTTACCTGATAATTATGGTTACCTATCTCCGGCGCGCGTTTCCCAAGCTATTACAGTTGGCGCAACGACCGAGACGGACGGCGCAGCCTTCTATTCCAACTATGGCTCGGCGCTCGACGTGTGGGCACCGGCTGGTAACTACACCATAGGCGAGTACATTCCTGTTCCAGCGAACGGTCAAACTAACGGCAGGGATGATAACCGCAGTGGATTCTCCGGGACGTCGGCTGCTGCCCCGCACGTGGCGGGCGTAGTGGCGCTCTACTTGGAGAGCTACTCGCTAACACCTAGCGACCCGGCGACGCTTCCCGCCAACGTCAGCTACGCGATTACTGCCAACGCCACGCCGGGCAGGATTAGCGATATTCCTGAGAGTTGTTACTGGGACTATTACACGGGGGAATACTATTGCTACACGACATCGCCCAACCTCCTGCTCTACTCCGGGTTCGTCGCTCCACCGGCGTCCAATCCCATAGACGACACGCGCTTCTTTGTCAGGCAACAGTATTATGACTTTCTGCGGCGCACCCCGGATGCGCTTTGGGAAAACTGGATCAGCTACGTCAACGGGTGCGGCGGTGACGCACAGTGCCTCAACAGCCGGCGCATCACGATGACGAGAGGAGTTATCGAGTCGCTCGAATTCAAGCAGAGAGACCCAATACTGCTCAACAACAGTCCGGGGACACCGGCGTACAATGAAGAGTATGTGCGGCAACTCTATATCTGTCTCTTGCAGAGGCAGCCGGACGGCAACTCAGCCGCATGGCTCAACTACATCAACAGCACAGGGGACTATGATGGCTTGGTCGGAGGGTTTATTAATTCCGCAGAGTACCGGGCAAGGTTTCTATAAGGCCACAGAGCTTAAACTTAGGTGCTGATATAAGACAAGAGGCTCCACTCGAAAGGCTGCGTGGAGCCTCTTGTGGCGTTTCTGTTGCGGGAACTGAGCTTCAGCTATAATTCATCCTTTAGCTCATCCATCACTCTTCGTGAATCATACTCGTAAAACAGAATAAGTCGTCATTCAAGGAATTGTTAAGACGATTCGAGGATACTCTACCGCCAATGACATTCATGCTTTCTCCTCTAAGTCGCTCGACGTTGCACGAGCTTCAAACAATTTTGTCGCTCGCCATAGACAACGCTCCGGCTAGGTTGAGTTCCCAGCGTATGTTAAGAGGCTCGTCAATGCGTCGCAGGTATCGTTAGTTGTCATGAGCTCCTTCAGCGGGCTCAAGCGGATGGAGCATCGCTCCAGCGGCTCCATCGGTTACTGACGAAGCGGCAGCTACACATTCTCGGCGGGGCAATTGAGCGGTGTCGCGCCGCTGGCTACAACAGCACCTTTCTGGAGTCAGACAACCCAATCCGCGATCCAGACGTTGAGGTTCTTATTCGGCTTGGTCTGTTGCAGTTCGAAACCGTCGAGTCCGCAGACGCGTAGTACCGAGTTGACAAAACGCTCTTGGAGCTATGGTGGAATGGGAGCGCCTAACAACTAATTCTAACGGAGAATGGGTTAGCTCATTAGAACATAATAACGATTATCGGCCGTAATAACGTGAAAGTGACTTTTCAGTTATCCAGCTAAGTCTCACAAGAGAACCCATTCAAATTCCCCGAGACATTATGATATTGATACTCGATTTGGTACTTGTCATATCTTTAGGGTCTATTACTACATAGAGATGAACAATATTCCACGACCGATCCATACTAATGCGTAGCTCATAATGACCTGGCGGAATTCCCTCGAAACAAAATTTACCGTCACGTTTTGTCTTATATACTGCAACTCGTTTTTGTTGAACAGGGCTTTCAATTAACCCCTGTTCAATCCACTCAGGGCGATCAAAGACTTCAACCAACATCCCACCCTTGGGCTGGCCATGAATATTTATCACTTTTCCACGAAGTGCGGAATAAGTTTCACGTAGCTTATAAGCAATTAACTCACTACTACCGCCACGAGTTGTTTCTCCATTCGCAGGTGCGCCAGGCTTACACTGAGGCAAGGCCGGGACGCATACTAAAATTAGCAACAAGAAAGAAGTGATATAGTATCTCATTTCCTTTGACATTTTACGCTTGGTCAGCTAGGAGGGCAAATTATTATCTAGGCACCATTCGTATTGGTGCGCCCCCTGCGAACCCTCCTGTTATTCCAAGTTCTTTCCTGATTATTCGTTCGCGCACCTGCGCGTATCCGTGGCCAGCTATATAACCTTTATGTGAGCTCCTTTGCCTCGGCGTCATATTTGCAAAGGCGCGATTCTCGGCTGTTTCATGAATGAAAACACTTACAGGTCTTATGACCTGACCAACACCTGAAGCCTGTGTAGCCCTATCTGCGTAAACAAGACCTTGTGGACTGTCATCAACTCCTCTCTGCACACGCTCTATCTCTGTGTTATAAGCAATTACTGCAAAAACCGGATCCCCATTGGCCAGATTAACTGGCTGTTGAGTGTCTTCTCTTCCCGTAGTTCCTACTATTACTCCATTCATAAGATTTCCTTCCCCCATCATCGAGGATTCTCCCATGAAAGCAGATTTTATTGTGTATCCTTTTAAGTTAGCATCTCCATTCTTATTTCTAGTACCTTTAAATAAATCAACCACTTGTTCCGCATCTGCATCCGTGCCCGCAAAGTATACATAGTTCTGGTCATCTTTTACCGTATCTATAATATCCATCACACCGGCATTTGCATCAGATGTGTCTACTCCAGATCTAAGCATAACTTCGTTGTTCCTAATTTCAAAATACTTATCAAAGTTGTCTTGGCCGCCCGACATCTCATACAGCATATTAGTAAGCCAGCCAATATTGCCACGTAAATGAAGTCTTTCACCCGTGGGATCTATGAACTTCAGGGGATTGTTTCTGGCATAGGCGTAGAGGTTAAATCGTTGAGGGTCAACCGCCATCATGAATTGGAAAAACAGTGGATCGGCACTCGTAAAACGCCCCTGCGCTGATGAATAATATCGAGCCTGAGCATAATCCAAATCCGTCTCGCCATCTCGCTCATACTGGGTGAACTTCTGCCTCAGGTTATCCTTATCATATCCATTTGCCGCCGTGCGTCTTTGAGTGTCGGCATAAATTTCTTCCCCGAAAGGCAAGTAGTCATGTCGCTCTTTAACCCCGCCTTTAGAATCACTAATATTTGCGCCTGTTAAAAGCCGCGGAGTGCCTAACTGATCCGCTGTTATATAGCTTGTTCCGCTCCCGCCGCTCTGGCCGGAGTCTGAATATTCAGCTACCATTTGACCCATCGCGTTATAGACAAAAACCGTAGCGATGGTGCCAGCTATTTTCTTGACTCGTCTGCCGTCCCCATCATAGACGTAACTTGCCTGTCCGTTGTTAAAGCTTATCTGACGGTTCTCCGCATCGAAAGCATAGGTTTGACCGCTCACATCCCGATCGAGGTTTCCCGCCGCATCATAACGAATACTGCTCTGCCCTGAAGCAGAAGGATCGAACTGGTTATTCTCCTGTTTAAAAGTAAGGTTAGTGAGAGGTTGAGGTATTGTTGTCACACTCGTATCGAAGTTTCGGTTGCCATACCGATCGTAGGTGAATTTCTGCCTCCACAGAGTGGCCCCGGCCTCCATCTCCTGCGCTGATTCGAGGCGATTCAGATGGTCATACGTATAGCTTTGCGTGGCGGTGAAGCCGGCAGCAGTTCCAATAGCAGGAACAGTAAGGACATGGCTCTGTACATTCCCGTTGTTATTAGTAGTACCGTACAAGTAATTAAGCTTCAGGCGATCAGCGCTCGCCGTCTGAGTATCAACGCCGGAAGTGCCTAATTTAATCTCCTCAAGTTGTAAGCGAGAGTTGAACTTAGTTCGCTCCCATAAGCCATTCCCCAACATTACTGCCTTTATGGCACCATGTGCGCTGTAACTGAATGAGTCGGCATACACCCGCGTACCTTGCGTGCAATCCCACCCAGCAGCACAAGTTGATGGGGCCTTTCCCCATACCTGAGATATTCTCCCCGCCTCGTCAACGGTGGTTCCTACTTCACGCCCGGATGGATAAATCTGACTGGTTAAATTGCCTGCCAGGTCATAGCTGTATGAAGAGAAGGTGTAGGACTGCCAGTTCGGCTGGCTGTTCCCTGCGGCGCGTGCATCCGTCACCTGTATACTCTTCGTGACGCGGCCCAGTACGTCGTAAGCCTGATAGTTACCGGCTTGTGTCCCTCCGTAGGTTACGGCCACCAGCCGCCCTTTCGATGTCCCTCTGTCAAAGCTGGGGGCACCTGACGGTAAAGTTTGGTTATCATAATGATAGGCCACGGAAGGCGTTCCCGTCGTATCACTCTGATAAGTTTTAGAAGTCACGCGATTGATCTCGTCATACGTAAAGACTGTAGTAATCGCGCGTGCCTCTGTTTTCTTCAAGATATTGCTGTTGTCGTCGTACTGGTAGCTCACCGACCACGTCCCTGCGGCGCGGGTATCCGTTAAGGTAGCGTTCTGCTCAGGATTCCTGGCTAAAATCAGTCTGGAGAGCGAATCATAGGAGAAACTGCGGGTTTGCGCTCCCTGAATAACCTTGCTGAGATTACCTAAAGTGTCGTATTCGTATTGTGCGCGGTAACCTGTTAGTGATTGTCCTTTAAAAGATACTGATACTGTGTTTGTATCAGTCGGCGTGATCTCCCAAACATCAGTTAATCTGCCCAAACCGTCCGATTTGCTCAAGCGTTTCTTATCAGCCTGATCAGTCACCAGCGTTTTAGAGCCATCGTAGTCTGTAGCTAATACAGAACCATCCGCCGTCGTTACATTCTTTACCCGGCCTAACGAATCATATTCTGTTGTCGTCCAGTAAACCGTATCTCCGGCACGGAAGGGATTAGAGACTTTCTTCACCCTTCCGAGTCCATCATACTCCTGTTGAATGGCACTGTAAGCAGTAGCATTCTCGTATTGACGCGTCTCGATTATGCGGCCTAACCCATCGTAAAGCACAGCACTCCTGAGCTTGTCATCTCCGAAGCCGTTCAGATCAGTAGTCGTAGTTACAAGACGGTTTTGGTCTTCATAGATGACGGAGGTTTGGCTCTTAAACGACGCACCCTGATTAACGGCGCGAACCATTTTTGTCGGTCTGTCCAACAAGTCATTAAATGAAACGGAGGAAACCACTCCGTTGGCATCTTCCGTATTAACAGCTTTTCCAAGATTATAGTCATACTGTGTATAAGCTGTATGCCCTAGAGAATTAGACATTTTGGTTGGGAAGGCATAGGTGTTAAATGTTCCTAAATCGGCTGGTACAGTGCAATTTAAACGGGCATCATCATCAGGCGCGCCGTAGCAGTCACTGAAATCGAATAATGTTGCATAGCCCTTACCATCTATAGCTTTAACCGCGTTTCCGACGGTGTCATATTGCTGATGTGTAGTAATTGAGCCTGTGACAGCACCGTTAAGTAGAAGAGCGCCTGTGACAGATGTGATGTTACCTCTCTTGTCGGGTTCGAAGGGTGTGTTCCAACCGATGACATTCGATCTGGAGACTAAAGCCGCATGTTTCTGTCCGGCATCTGGCGTGTAATTGTCATACTCATACGTGACGCGAGAGCGCTCCTTACCATTAGTGGTTCCGTCATTCTCAAAGACAGAAACCTTCTCGGGTAAGCTTCGCAGGTGAATATCTGTATTCGTGGCGTAATTGTCCCCATTATAAAAGGTTATATACGTAGTTTCTGCCCATCGTATTAACGCGCCGGGCGTACCTGTGCCAAAGTCGTACTCCTCTACTTTTATTATGTTGTTATACGCATCATAGGTGTAGGTTTGTTTGGAGACTTCATTAGTCTCTACAAGTTTAGTGACAACCGACTTAAGACGCGTGTTCGCATCGGGTGCGCCTTGAACTACAGGGACGCCTTTCTCCCATTCGTTATTTACCTGTACAAGTACGCTGCCGAGGACGCCTGCTACTACACTGTAAGTATCTGTCTGATATTCACGCCCCTCATTCCATGCGGGCGGATAAATTATTGGGTCTTTAAAGAGAGATAGGACTGGGCTGCCATAATAATAGTGTTTGGTTTTGGCAAGCAATGTGCCACTACCATCGCTATTATTAACGGTCACCACCGTCGGGCCGCTCTCCGAGTTTATCGTGGCTTGATACGTGCTGATGCTCTCGGGAGTTATATCAGTATGTAAGCGATAGACGCGGCGCTCCTTCACGCGCCGCTGTATTTGATAGCCGTCTTCAAGGGCACGCGGGTCACCTACCTCTCCCCCACCCTGCCCCCACTGCGTAGGAAAATCGGGACTGAAATCATATTCAACGGCGCCGCCGGTAGGCATTACCACTCGCGCCACTTCCGCGTATTCATTGTATTTGAACTGATAGCTGCGGCCATCAGGCAAAGTAACTGACGAAACTACGCTGGGGTTGTAAGCCTGAGTGTTATTTCCTAAAAGGAGCGGGAAAAGCTCGCGTAGTGACTTGTTAGTGCGCATGTCAGCACGCAAGGCCTGCTGCAGGTTGCTGCGCTGAATCGTAATCGTGCGGTCTCCATTCGCATAACTGGCGAATCCTTTAAACTTAATCTCATCATAAGTGGCAAAGTAATTGACGGTGACTACTCTCCCGAGTGAGTCGGTGAGGGTTTTAACGCGCTTGCTTTGCTGGCTGATGTTATTATGAATTACTGTATATGCTTCGTAAGTGAAGGTTAAAGTATTGCCGTTGCGGTCGCGTATCCATTCAGTCACGCCTTGGTTAATGCGGTAGCGCGTGCCGTCGCGCAGTATAAGGTAGCCGGAAGGGTAGATTATTCTGGGATTTACTGACGGGTTTGCCGCATTGTATCTATTGGTGTTGTCATAAATGATTGAGTCAGAGATGAATGTTGCTGCCGCCCCGTCTGCTGTTACAAAGATATTCCCGCGAGAGTAGGGGGTCGGGCAGTAGCTGGCATAGTTATTGACAGCGCCGCCCGTCTGAGCATCGCGCAGCTCATATTCTGTGCCGTCCGAAGCGGTGAAAGTGAGCGTTGTCAGCGAATGCGCATATTGAAATGTGTACCCGGCCTGCGGACATTGCTGCCCTGACCCCGAGAACCTAATCCCCGTTGGCCTGCCCTGTAACACCCCGGGCCCGTAACCCGGCTTAAGCACCGTCCACCAGTCATGATCGGGAGCTCCCGGCTGAGTGCCTTTTACAATCCAGGGCTCGAGGTTAAGGCCGACCGACATGTTCATTTGTACCTGCCCGCGTCCTCCTATTTTCAGAAGCGGGAGACGTACATCCAGGTGGCCATTGTAGAGATTAATGTTGTCGAAATTTCCGAGAGGATATGAACCAGACGGAGAGCCGGGCGCGATTCCGCTAGGGGTACCACCGTCCGTTATGCTTTGAGCAACGGAGTCACTATTCAGGAATAGGCACAGAAGAACAAGTACTATCAAGAAGCGGCATGTTGGGCGTATACGCAATTTGATGAATTTAATCATAACGATACCTGTAAGCACTCAAAGCATTTTCTCTTTAAGACTGAATAGCAGAACTTCATTGAATGGTGATTTGGCACGTCCAATCGGGATTATGCCCGGCTTTAAGTGTGTAGCTGCCAGATAGGAGATCGAACGTCTCGCTCCACTCCGTAGCCCCCTGTTGGATATAAGCCTCTCTTATCAACTCTCCCTTGCTGCCATAGAGCTGTACTGCAAGCCCGGCTTCTCCTGTCTGATTCGTCACCTTCAAAGTAATCTGGCCCGGAGATTTGGTGGCGCTGGATGGAGTGCATCCCGTAGAGCTCACTACTATATTCAACGCGTTTCCCGCCTGAGAATTAGTAGTCATAGCCAGCGCCACATCACTTATCAACCACAGCGAACCGCACAGCGTCAGAGCGCAAACAATTCCACAAATGAATATCCGCTTCTGCAAGACAGTAATTCCTTTAAGCATTTATCTTTTCCTCCATGTCTAATTCTCTATACTCTTTGGCTAGCTACTGAAGACTAAGGAGCACCAGAATCTCCCCCTTGCCATTAGCTAGAGGCTCCAGCGCCTTGCCGATAATGGTGCCCGGTCTATGAATCAAAACGCCTCCAATATTTACCGGCTCACTCTTCATCGCCACGCCATCTTCGCCGCTTGCCACCAACAGGTCTCCTATCTTGATTGGCCCTCGTGTAGCATCGACTTTGACTCTGACTCTCCCGGTGGTCGCTACTTTAACTTTACCTTCACCACCTACTCCCAAAAGCACTCCCGGCTGCTCGGAGATGACTCCGGCAACGCGAGTGTCATAAGAATCAGTGGATGCTATGACCTGGTTTGACTTTTCAGGGTCGAGGATGACCACGGTGCCTGCCGAGAGCTTCTGGCGTGAGGGAACCCATTCGGCTACGTCCTGGTACTTGGCTACGATGTTGCCAGCCGTGATTGTTCCCACAGCATTTATGTCGCCGGGGAAGCTATAGTTGCCGCCACCGGTTCCCTGCCCGAACTGTCCTGCCGAGACGTTTGCCGCAGAAACAGTTGAAGAGGTAGCAGAGCTATTAATTACGATCTTCTTAGCTGCCGCGTCGAAGGAGACGGTTGTTCCTCCGGTTCCCTCGAAGCGTAGAAAGTCATTGTTAGAGCCGGCGGCAAACTGCGGCGTGCCTGCTGCGTTAGCGATGTTCTTGAAGATGTTCTGGGCCGAACCGGGGTCGGAGTTTGAAAGTGTCACAGTCCCGGACGTGCCGCCGCCGGTAAGCCCCGCTCCTGCCGTCACGCCGGTAACGGTGCCACTACCGCCGCCACCGGTGCTGCCTGAACCCGCAGTCGTCTGCACTGTGCCGTCCGGAAAGACGATACCGCCCGAAGTTTTAATCTGTCCCAGGACATCCAGCCTGTAGCCCGGTGAGGTCGTGCCTATTCCGACATTGCCGTTCTTTATCGTCATCGCCCGAACAAGCGCCGACGAGCTGCCCTGAGTAGTCTCAAAGCCTATGACGGTGTCGCTGTAGGAGCCGCCTTCAAAACCGCCTACTATTTTTGAAGCATTTAACGGCCCGCCAGCTCCGCCATACTCACCCCTGAAGAAAATGCTCGATAAATATCTGGCATCGGCCGCATTATTATTTTCCAGGATTATCTGTGGACTATCGTTGCTGGCCGTAGTGGAATAAAGGTGTAAGAGTGCATTCGGGTTGGCTGTGCCGATGCCGACAAAACCGTTATCTTTGACTGTCATCAGGTCTGTGGTCGTCGAGCCGTTAAAGACCTGAAAGCCCCCGTATCCGCTCCCTGTAACGTTGGTGGATAATGTTAACTGCACGCGGTTCGGCATACTACTGCCGCTGTTTCTGCCGCCCGCCATTGTCAGAGCCAGGCCATTGTTGCCCAACTGTATGTAAGGGTATTCCGTAGCGTAAGCACCAGCCTTGAAGGAGATACCTGGCAAGCTGCTGCTGTTGGTACCGCCTGTGATTTGGAAATAATTCGAGGCGGTGATGCCGCCCGAGGTGTTAACTATCTCGAACCTGGACATGGGGCTGCTGGTGCCGATGCCGACGTTGCCGGTGTTATAGTCCCAGGTTTGAATAAGCAGTCCGGGAGAGGAGGCAGAAGGAGACGAGATGCTGCCAAAGAGTCCAAATTTATACTGATTACCGGAAGCCTGAGTCGAACCCAGGATACCCAGCCTATAGCCCAGCACACCCTGTCTAAACACCATCCAATTATTATCGGCATCCGCTAGTTTAATCAGCTTGAGGCCGTCCTGTTGTCCTGAGGGAGTCTGTATATCCAGTTTAGCGCCGGGACTGGTGGTGCCTATTCCGACGTTGTCGGTGGTGGTGGTGTTACCGCCGCTGGTTCCCCACTGCGCCTGCACGCTTTGGGCCATTAAAGCCCAGGCTAGGATAAACAGCGCTGCGCTTATAAAACCTGCGCGTTTTTCACCTTGTAGGTTGACTCTATTCATCTCGGTTTTCGCTTTCTTCTCTTTAATTGTCTGGGAGTTTCCGGCTCTTCTTTAGCTTTGGGCTTATTTGACGCGGTCACGTATCTGCTGGAAGTGTTCCTTATTGACGATGCCCACTCTTACCAGCGGCGGATTAGCCGGGTATTCCTCATCTATGCCGAGCGCCTGAAGCGCCGGCTGGAGGTTCGTTCTCAAGTCCGTAACATCCTCTAGGTAAATCCCCCTGCGCTGCTGTGATGGCTCAGATACAGGCTCAGGATATGTCCAGGTCGCATCCGGTAAACCTGCAAGACGACGCACGGCATTGACCGCCTGCCGAAGTTCCACCAGATGCTTGGCTTTGATGGGCGTCGTGTTCGCCAACTCGTCGGTAAAGACGATTGCTGTAGCAATATCGGCTTTGTATGGGGATGCTACGCCAGCGGCATTTACCGCCCGCACCTGATATAGATAAGCCTTGCCAGGCGTGAGCCCGCTATCAGTAATGCTTCTATCGTTAGCACCGGGATTGGGTGAGACAGGCATGAAAGGCCCCTGATAATGTTCCGCCCTTTGCACTTCGAAGTGATCAACTGTCTGGTCTGTGGACGTCCATGTAATGGCCACGCTGGAGGTAGTAGCCGCAAGGGCGGATATTGACGAAGGGGCAGCAGGAGCCGGGGCTGAAGGCTCCTCTGTGGCGATGAGTCTCCCGCCAACGTAGATGTACTCTTTCGAGGGGCTGTTGGCGTTGAAGTTCCCTGGAGGGGCAGGCGCTGAAGGTTTGGCTATGCCAGGCAGAGTGGGCCAGCGCGCCACAGTTATACTTGCCAGAAGAATGCAGAGGGGAAGGCAGACTATTATGATTAGCTTTCTCCTGCCTGTTCTCTGCTGCTTGATGGCCGCCCTTTTTCTTCTGCGGGCTGTACTCTTAGACATTCAATTCCCTCTTCTTAAAGGCACACTCCTGCCCTCACACGAAATCCGAAGATCTCCACTGTGTTCCTACAACCAGAGACAGACAGACCGAGGAATCGGCTGCTAATTCCGTAGCCTCCGGCCTTTTCTTTTTATTGATTAAGACTCTCTACTCGAACTACAAATATGGATAGGCATTCCCTGATAGGCGACGAAGGCCGCAAGGACTCAGCGACCCGCGGCAGTAAAAGAGCTACCGGAGAATCTGATTCTTTCTTATTTGAACGTCACCCGGAGACAGATAAAACTTGGGAGGTCTCATGGTAACGCTCCTGTTGTGAAACGCTGGCCAATCTAAACGTGAATCATTAGGCTGTCAACAGGAAAATGAGGCTCAAATTCAAGATTTAGCTTGCAAAAATAACCGCATAATTATCTATCTAGTGTTAAGCCAGAAATATAAAGCATTGAGGTACTTCATCTATTTTCTTAGGGAGCAAAAAATTTGCCCTTCTGATGCTACATAAAGCTACAGCTAAAACAGAATGACTATTATCAGCAGCGGTTAGTGTGAAATCTTCCTGCGTTTGCATTCCGCTGCCGGGCTTAGCTTCCCTCTTGACTGGAAATCAATCCCCTTATAGATTTTCATGCATTAAATCGGCTTTCATTTGACTGGTCTCCGAGAGTCTTGCGTTCGCTCCGCATCACCTTCCGTCCAGTCTCTAAATTAACTCAGCATACTGTTATCTATAAGGAGATGTTTATGAGACTGTTGAAACGCTCAACTTTATACTGTTTACTTTGTTTTAGTTTCCTCTGGCTACTTTCCCCTGGGGCGCTCCGAGCGCAATCCAGCAATCGCGTCGCCGAGACTACACCGGAAAACCAGCAAGTGCTTCAAGCGCTGCTCAGCGAGGTGCGTCAGCTACGCCTCACGCTTCAGCGTACAAACCTCAGTGCCTTCCGGGCGCAGATTATGATTGAGCGCCTGCGAATGCAGCAGGAGCGCGTAGACCGAATAACGCGTCAAGTCGAAGAGAATCAAAACGAACTTACCGGCTCAGCTATCTCTCAGTCACAATTAACCGAGCGAGGCAAGGAGTTGGAGAGCCAGATGAAGCTGGAGCAGGACGCGGGCCGCCGCACTCAGCTCGATGCGCAGTATAAAGAATTGAAATACATCATGGAGCAGCAGACGGAGCGAGAGACACAACTGCGCGCGCGTCAGACGCAATTAACTTCGCAGGCGCAGGCGGAGCGAGTGAAGCTCGACGAGATAGAGTCCCGACTCGAAGCCTTAGAGCGTGAGTTAGAACCGCAGCAGCCTGCAAACAAACCTTAGTCATACATTTCTTCTGACTCAAGATTGCAACGCAGTGAGATTACGTCTCAGTGGTGTTCCTCACCTTTTGTTTTACCTTGAGGCATATCAATGATATTATTCGCGGGCTTTTGAAGTGTTGCCGCCGAACCGGCAAGTGACGAGCGCTTCACTACCTGAACCGAGCGTTTTCGAAGCTATCCTTTCATCCTTCGTGAGTCAACAGCTTCCAGAGTTCGGACTTCAGGCTCCTACAACCTCATCGCACAGGCCTCGTCCGTGCGAGTTTTACATTATGGAGTAAAAACATGACGAAGCTAATCAAACTCTCTCTCACTATTCTCACTGCGGCAATCATGCTTGTCGTCGTCTCTCCGGTCGAAACCAAGGCTGATTCGTTGATTACTAATATCACTGTGGGCACTGCTCCGCAGGGTGTTGCCGTCAGTCCCGACGGCTCTCGCGTCTATGTGACGACTGCCGGGCCTATTGCTCAAGGGTACGTCTATGTCATTGACGCTTCTACCAATACTGTTCTGACAAACATTTTGGTGGGAAACGGCCCGCAGGGCGTAGCGGTCAAACCTGACGGCACACGCGTCTATGTTGCCAATAACGGCAGCAATACTGTCTCAGTTATCAACACTTCGACAAACTCTGTAGTGGCGACCATCGGGGTGGGGCAAGCTCCGGTGGGCGTAGCCGTCAGCCCGGATGGCTCACGTCTGTATGTGACCAACTCCAACTACCCTTCCAACAATGTCTCGGTCATAGACACCTCAAGTAATACGGTGTTGACCTCAATCATGGTCGGGAGCGGCCCGCGAGGCGTCGCAGTTAAGCCTGACGGCACGCGTGTTTATGTCGCTAACAACGGCAGCAATACTGTCTCGGTTATCAGTACCGCAACAAATTCGGTGGTGGCGACTATCCTCGTAGGGCAAGCGCCGGTCGGCGTGGCTGTGAGGCCGGATGGTGCGCGCGCTTACGTATCTAATTCAAACTACCCTTCCCACAGCGTTTCGGTCATAGACACCTCTACGAATTCGGTAGTGACTAGCGTGTATGTCGGGAGCGGGCCGCAAGGCGTGGCGGCCAGCAGCACGGACGTTTTTGTTGCTATTAACGGAGCCAACTCAGAATCAGCGATCAGTACCTGTTGCAACACGGTGGTAGCCACTGTGACAGTAGGGACAGGCCCGAAGGGTATCGCAGTCAACCCGGCTAACACGCGCGCTTACGTGGCTAATAATCTGAGCAACACAGTGTCGGTTATCAACACGACAACTTAGACTCTTGTGGTGGAGGGAAGTGATTGTCAATTAAGTGGCTGGCAGTGGGAAGGGTAGTTTTTAAGCAATCTTTTCTAGTTGCTGCCGGTGCTCTAGCTGATGCCGAAAATTGCGAATGAAAAAACAGGGTGGGTCATAACACAGGCCATCAGAGGACGCTGCTGCTTTCTTTGACTTGTTATGCTAAAGTGGTCGCATCATGCGAGCATTTTTTCATGCCCTTCGAGGCAATCATCACTTATAGGCTATTTACGGCCTTCCCAATTCCGTCTCTCGCAAGAATTTTTATGGTCTCTTCATTGCGCGTGGTCATCACCGGAGTTGGCATCGTTTCACCATTAGGCGACTCGCTTGCCGACTTCTGGAGCCAGTTAGAAAATGGCATCACAGGCGTCGGGCCAGTCCTTCGATTTGACCCGAGCAGGTTCTCATGTCGCTTAGCGGCCGAAGTCAAGCCTGCTACTTTTAGTATTCGTGAGGGCTCTTACGACCACGAAATTAAACGCGCCGGAAAGTTCGCGCAATACGCAGTTGCCGCCGCCGATAATGCGCTCGTTGATAGTCAGATAGAGCATGGGTGGGAGGACGCTGCTTCCTCGGGTTTGTATCTGGGAGCGAGCATTGGCGGTTTGGACAAAATGGAATCCGCTGTCATCAGACAAGAGAGCAAGGGGGCGCGCAAAGTAAGCCCGTACACTATCACATCAATGCTGCCTAACATGGCTGCCAGCCTGATAGCCCTGAGGCGCGGGTTCATGGGAAGTCAATATACAATCTCCGGTGCTTGCGCGAGCGGCAGTCAGGCCTTGGGCCAGGCGTTCCAAGCCATTCGCTCGGGACAGCTCAGCTTCGCGCTTGCCGGCGGCACGGATGGAGTTTTGACGCCGATTGCCTTCTCTTCGTTTGAGGCCATGCGAATGCTGAGTCCGACGCGTGACCCTTGCCTGACGCCTCGCCCCTTCGATGAGGATAGCGACGGAATCATTATCGGAGAGGGAGCGGCCTTTTTCGCGCTCGAAGAATTCGCTCATGCTGAGCGTCGCGGCGCTCGTATCTACGGAGAGATAAAAGGCTATGGGACTTGCAGTGGAGGCGGGCGAATGGCTCTTCAGTCTACCTCGGATTTGATTCATTGCATCAAATTGGCCCTTTCTGACGCGCGACTCCGTCCGTCTGAAATTGATTGTGTTTATGCTCAGGCCGCAGGCATCAAACAGGGAGATGAGAGCGAGCTTGATGCCTTTCAACACCTTTTCTCCGATGACAAGGGGCGACCTGCGATTATTTCCATTAAGGCTCACATCGGCCACACCTTTGCTGCCAGCGGGCCTCTGAATGTTGCGGCTGCCATCGGTCTCTTCCAAGGGAGAAAGATACCCGCGACCCGCAATCTCAATTCAATAAATGCCAAATACTCAGACCTCAGCCTTCGCCATCATGACGACGTAAAGAGGGTGAACCATTGTTTGATTAACACATTCGGATTGGGCGGGATTAATGCCAGCCTGATAATTTCCCGATGTTCCTAGAGGATGCCCTAACCGTAACCAGCAGGGTCGCGTTGGAAAACTAAAAATTTACGCTCAGGAGGTGGATGTATGCGCAAGCATAAGTTAGAGGAGCTAGACCTTGTCACCGTTCTCTTCTTTATCATCTTCCACCTAGCCGCCATGGTGGGCGTTCTGGTCGTTGGTATCAGCCTCTATCTGGTTGGACTCGGTATTTTAAGCTACGTGCTCCGGGTGTGGGTGATTACCGCAGGCTATCACCGCTATTTCGCGCACCGGAGCTTTAAGACCAGCCGCGCATTCCAGTTCATCATAGGCTTGCTAGGCACCTTAGCTATCGAAAGAGGGCCGCTCTGGTGGGCGACGATGCACCGTTTGCACCACCGCTATGCTGACCAGGAGAGAGACGTGCACTCGCCGCTCCAAGATGGAACATTTTGGGCTTATATAGGATGGATGACTAGTCAAGCCAATGGCGCGATGAATGATTATTCCGGGATCAAAGATTTCAGCAAGTATCCCGAACTTCGCTGGCTCAATCGCTTTTATATAATTCCCCCGTTGATAGCTGGAACACTGCTTGCAATTTTATGCAGCCCGGCGGTATTCGTGTGGGTAGGATTAGTCGGGACTGTGCTACAGTGGCACACGCTCTTCTTCAGCAATACAGCGTGTCATATCTTCGGTAGCCGTCGCTTTAACACGAACGATACGAGTAAGAACAATTTCTTCTGCGCGCTCATACTGATGGGTGAGGGGTGGCACAATAATCATCACTACTATGCGAGGTCGGCGCGACAGGGCTTCTACTGGTGGGAAGTGGATATGAGCTATTACTCTATCAAACTGCTCGAAAAGCTACGGCTTGTTTGGGACGTAAGAGAGATTCCCCAACATATTCTTGCGAAGGGTTTACGCTCAGCGAGCGCGAATGCCGGGGGTCTTGCCACCGCCCGAGGAGCTATCCCTAACAATCACTTGAATACTCAGTCTCCGGTCAACCTTGCAGACAGGACGAGGGCTGACAGTTAGTTAAAGGCTTTGATAATTGACGCTGGCTTAACTTCTAAGTTGGCTTATTAAGAGTGCGGAGTCGAAATACACGCGTTCGCCCGCGAGTTTTCCGTCTTCATCAAATGTGTAAACGGTACAGACCGGAATCTCAAAGTCTCGCCCCGTAGAGGCAATGCCCTGCCATGCAGCCATCTGCTTGCCGCTCAATATGGCCTCCAGTATGATTGCATCATCACAGATATAGCGTTGCTTCTCTTGTACGCGCAGATTAGTAAAGCTCCCATGCTGACCGAAACCGAACTTCTCATGAAACGCGTGTATGGCTTGCAGGTGATTGAAGGTATTGCCGTTGATGACGACCACAGGGTTTTGCCCGTAAGTCTTCATGATGCGGGCCAGGTCATGAGCATTCTCGGCATCAAGATGCTCTTCCAGATTGGCGAGTCTCGCCGCCTTCTGCTTCGGTGATAAGGCATCTGGCATTATCGTATTCACCTACAAGGAGTTTCTCAGGACAGATGAACAAGTATAGACGCAGTAGATGGACATGTGCCAGCGGTGATGTTCTTACGCAGTTTGCCGGACTCAATAAATATTGTCCTCACCACTGGATATGACTGGCATGACGAGAACTGTCAACTGACTTTCTGTCGTACACACGGCTTAGCTTAACGCAGCAAAAATAGAACGAAGGCGATAACCGAGGTTTTTATGAGTGACGCACATATTCGTCTGTTGGGGCTGGGGGCTTATGTACCCGAGAGGGTGATGAGCAATGAAGAGTGGGCCAAGTATGTGGACACATCTGACGAGTGGATTAAGACCCGTACAGGAATTGAACGGCGGCATTTTGCGGCGGCTGGGGAGAGCACCGCGAGTATGGCGGTGGCGGCGGCGCGTTGTGCTCTGGATGAAGTTGGATTAGGCCCTGAAGAGATAGATGAAATCATAGTTACGACCGACACTCCGGAAGTTTATATTCCCGACACTGCTTCCTTCGTACAGCATCTACTCGGCGCACGAGAAATTCCCGCTTATGATTTAGGAAGTAGCGGCTGCGCAGGATTTCTTCAAGCTCTGGACATCGCGCGCGCGCGTGTTAACTTCGGCGTCGGGCGCGTTCTCGTTATTGGAGTGGAGCTCTTGAGCCGGTTGATAAGCTGGCAGGATAGGAATACATCCGTTCTCTTCGGGGATGGAGCCGCCGCCGCTATCATCGGGTCGGGCAACGGGATTGCGGAAATTATCTCAGTCGTTGCCGGCACTGACGGCAGCCGCGCGGATATTCTCATGATGAAGGTTGGAGGAACCAGATACCCGTTTACTTTGGAAGCGGCACAAAGCGGGGAGCATCAGCATGTGATTATGAACGGGCATGAGCTATTCAAAGAGGCCGTGCGAAGGATGAGCGAGGCCGCGCGGCAAGTGCTGGCCAAAGGCGGCTTCACCATTGAAGACCTCGCGCTGGTGGTTCCTCATCAGGCAAACCTGCGGATTATCCAAGCGGTGTCCAAGGCGCTGAGACTGCCTTTTAGTAAGTTTTATATAAACATTCAGGAGTACGGCAACACAGGTTCGGCCTCTATCCCTCTGGCGCTCTGGGAGGCTCGAAAGAAGGGGCTGATAGTTAAAGGCGATCTGGTGCTCCTAACCTCCTTTGGAGCAGGTTTCCACTGGGCGGCAGTCCTGTTGCGGTTTTAATTGATGTAGTAGCAGGACAATTAGGAAATAGAGGCGGCGTCCGGATGCGTTAGATGAACGATGGCCCGGCAAACAAGGAGGCACTCATTTGATATTCCGGCCAGCACCCACTTGCAATCCAGCCTCTGCCAGTTCCCGGCAGCGAAAACGTTGAATCTTTCCGCTTGTTGTTTTAGGAATCGTCCCTTTGGCAACCCAGTGAATGGCCACGCCATTTAGACCCAGAGTCTCAGCAAGGGCAGTCCGAATCCTCTCTTCTAGAGAGAAGCTATCAGGTACGGGGAGGGTGCGGCTCTCTATGAGGATGTGAACCGCTTCGGTCTTGCTGCTTGTGTTCTCTATTCCGACAGCGGCGATACCCTTCTGAATACCGCTATTGACAATCTTATCGGCGCAGGCTTCCACCTCTTCCGGAATGAAGTTTTCGCCTCTGACAATAATGATTTCCTTCTTTCTTCCTATCACATAGAGTTCTCCGCCGCGTATATAACCCAAGTCGCCCGTAGACAGATAAGCATCCGTGGACGGGCGCGGGTCAACCTCATTTGGATAGTCCCAGAAGCCGTCAACGACGCTCGGCCCGGCCACCTCTATCTCTCCCACTACGCCTTCGGCTAAAGATTGCTTCTGAGCGTCCACAATCCTGAGCTTATGATTTAACAGAGGCGAACCGACGCAGACGACCTCAACCTGACGTCCGGCTGAGCCTTTGTCAATCTCGTTACTGCGCTCGGCCTCAATCAGATTCGCATCTCTTCTATCTATGACGGGCGCGCTCTCGACATTGCTCACCGTGACGGCCAAGGTGGCTTCTGCCAGTCCGTAGACTGGCAGGCTTGCTTCTTTGCGAAAACCATACGGGGCAAAGGCATCATGAAAGCGCTGGAGCGTTTGAGGGTGAATTAATTCAGCCCCCCAGAAAGCCGCCCGGCAGGATGACAAATCCAGGTCTTCAAACTTTCGCATGGCCGCCAGACGCGCACAGGCTTCATAGGCCGAGTTCGGCGCGGCAGTAATCGTCGCCCTGTATTGACTTATTAACTGTAACCAAAACCGGATTGGATTGCGCACAAAGTTTGAAGGGTCTGTCACGGTCATGTGCCGTTGCCAGTAAATCGAACACGAGACGGCAATCAGCCCCATGTCATGAAACAACGGGAGCCAGAAGGCTAGATTGTCTTCCGCTCGCAGCTTAATCGCAGTGCCGATGCCGCTAATGTTCGCAACTATATTACGATGACGAATGATGGCGATTTTACGCTTTCCGGTCGAACCGGAGGAGAGTTGAAGATGCGCTATATCATCTCCCTGTGCCATCAGTGCCGGTTCGCTCGCTTCGGCGCAATTCAGTATGCGCTCAATGGTCAGTAACCGGTTCGCAAACTGCGGCCCCAGCGCTTCCGCCGTGCTTTCCCGTATAATCAGATAGCGAGCCCCTATCTGCTTCAGTAGAGAATCGAGCCGGGAATAAGTTAGCTCCTTCTCACGGCTGACGCGGGGAACAGGCTCAATTAGTAGAATGACTCTGTAGAAGAGCGCGCCCAGGTAGAGCGCGAAGAGTTCGGGACAGGTGGCCATGCCGACGACAAGGCAATCTCCCGGCTTGATGCCCAGCTCTTTGAACCCGTTCACCACACGACCAGCGAATTGGTACAAATCGTTATAAGACAATTCGCTGGTTTCGCCTGACCGTGTGACGGTTCGCAAGGCAAGACCGCTCGGGTTAGACTCGAGGCTATCCAGATAGGTGTGCAGTACGGTCGTATAACTTTTGGCGCTCACAGGTTATGAATTTTGACGGGTGGTTCTTCAATCTTGACGGCTCTGCTGAGTCTTTCCTTAAGCTCACCGTACTTGCCTTCAAAATCAGACTTCAGGAGGTCTTCTTTTAATCTCCCCTGGCTCGTGTAATAAGGTCTTTCAATCTCCTCAAGAAAGCGTATGTGCTTCAACATCCCGTCATTGCCCGGCTTGACGCATCGGCTATGATTCTTCAGGCGCATGCGCCTCTGCGGTCGGGTCTCAATCTCAAAGGCGCGCGTGAAGAAGATGTCGTAAGCCTCAAGTATCTTCTTCTGTAAAACGCTCGGGCGCATATGTCGCGGGAACAGCCCCACATAGGAGTAGTGCTGATAGGTTGGCCCGCCGATGATGATTCGATGATCCTCTATGTCTTGGCGCGTGCCAAATAAGAGTTTCTGGAAAGGATATTCTGCCAAACACATAAAAATCGGGTGTGGGATACGGGCCTCTGCACACCAGCGGGCGCTGTATTCAATGGACGCTTCATCCTGTATATCGAGGCCAAACATAATTCCCGACTGAATGTAGATATCCTCTTCGGCTAATCTTTGCAATCGCTCCGTCTGTTGTGAGACATCGCACTTCTTGTTGAAGGTGTTGAGAACCTTGGGCTGCTCGGACTCGACACCGATGTAGTAATCCTCAAACCCCGCGCTCTTGAGATCACGCAGCAGTTCAACATCATCCGCCAGCTCAATTCTGGTCATCGCAATGAACTTATAATTGAGGTCGCGCACAGCGTCCGCGACTGAGTGACAAAAGTCCTTTCTGGTGGCGAAGTTGATGTCGGAGACATAGAAGCGGCGGGAGTTTATCTGCTTCTCAATTCCCTGCAACTCCTCGCGTATCATCTCCACGCTCTTGGGGCGAAACTGGCGTCCCAGAATGCGTATGGAATAACAGAAGGAACAACTGAATGGGCAGCCACGCGACATCGAAACCGCAGCCCACTGAAGCTTTCCGCGACGCTCGGAAGCCAGCAGCGCGGGATTTATCATGTTATCAATAGACCCATAATGGACGCTTTTGTTGAAGACGAGCGTATTATCCTCCGCCAGATAACAGAGATTATCCACCTCTCCGAGGTCACCACCCGACTCAAGGCAGGAAATCAGCTGCGCGGCCGGGAACTCTCCTTCACCCAGGATGGCGAAGTCGCTGTATTCCAGGACTTCGTAAGGTGCGAAGGATGCGTGCGGCCCTCCGATGATGACTTTGCAGGACTTCTTCTTGCGCCGTCGAATCAATTCCAGCGTGGGCTTATTCGACCAGAACATGGTCGCCAGGCAGGAAATCATTATGTAATCATAGGTCTCCAGTAAGTAGTCATCGGGATTCTCGCCCCAGAACATCTGGCACATATCAATATGAATACCCGGAAACTGTTCCTGAAGAAATGAGGCTATGTAGTAGATGCCGTCATTATAAGTGCTAGCCAAAGCGCCCGCGTCACGATAGTCCTCGTGAAAACTGAGTTGGATACAGAGAACTTTAGGATGTTGTGTCAGGGCCATTATTGACTCCTCTTCATACCAGATGACCGACAGTTATTGGTTAGACGCTTTCTCCGGCTGCCATCGCTTTGGCAGGGTTACCGCCGAGCGCGAAGACCAGAACACGACTCTTGAGAGAGATACCGGGAAACAGACGGAGAAAGTCTTCAAGCCCTTTCATAGATTGCCGTCATTTCCCATTCGATTAGGACGCAGGGCTAGACAGTAGCGTCCTTAACGGAGAGCATAGACTCAATATAGGTAACAAGGTCTCGCATAGTCTCGATGTTACCGAGCGAAGACTGATCGAAATCAACATTGAAGCAGTCCTCCAGGTAGAGAATCATTTCAAAAAGCTTGAGAGAATCCATGTCTGGCGCGATAGCGTCGAGGCGGGAGTCCATTGACAAATGAACTATGTCCCGCTCAAGGTACTCACCCATATGCTGTACCGTCTTCTGGAATATTTCTGCCTCAGTCAAGACAACCTCCTTAGCAGCTGCTCTATTAAGTATGCGTCAACGTACCCCGCCCCTGTCTTCTCTTATCATGGCAGAACCCGCTTTCAGTGCTCTTGGACGCGACATAATGAAGCTTACTTTCCTCCAGCAGAAGCATCTGGGTTAGCGCATCTTTCAACGCGCGGCTGTTACAGCCCAGTGGTTTGGTTCGCCATCAACAGGATGATGCTCGCAACGCTAACCGGATGCCCGGAGCAGGCTAAGCGGAATACTTATATAGATTCTCGCCTCTCTGGTAGCCTAAAACCCAGACCGCCAAGTAAGTATCAACGTAATCCAGCCAAGCCCGGAATTTACTCTCCGAGTCAATATGCATACTCAACCGTGAGCTAACGATTGCACTGCCCGCGGCATAATGCCTGCAATCCTCACAGTTCGTATCCGGGACACAGCAGTCCGTCTGCGTTGTGTGGGTTAAATCGGTTCGGTAGCTTCTAAAAGTATTACTAATACCTATAGCCGCTTTGCCCGCAGCCTGTTGCGCTCTGGGATATATACAACCGAACTGTTGTTCCAGGCTCTTTTCATTGGTATGAACTTCAGCATTATAGTAGGAGTAGAGAACCGTGTCGGGATATTTCTCCATTGCATCAATCATCTTTTCACGGGTCTTCTGCAAAGTGTCGCGTAGCTTAAGAGGTGAGCTGTTCAGCAGCGGATCACTGAAGACGTTGAAGGTCAGTTTGTGGCCTTCGCCGCGAATCATGTTAATCACCTCGTCCAGTTGATTTGCATTCTCATGATTGAAAGTATAGACGAAGATGACACGGTCATCATTCTTGTAGTTCTTTAACTGAATAGGTAGACAATTGGGGCCCGGCCTGCCGCTAGAGTACCTGCGATACACAGGGTCGCCGGTGCTGTCCCCCCACACGGAGAGGTGTATTCTGTATCCGATGTCCCGGTCTATTCCCTTCAGGCCGTTGCTGGCTATGCTGCCGAACGGAATCACCGAATAGCAAGCCTTGAGCATTTGCGGCACCAGGGCAGGCTCGGCCCCGGCCAAGACCACATAAGTAATTCCCCTCTCCTTCTCCTTCTCGAAGAAGGCTTTCCATGCATCGGGATCTCTATTATCTTTGACTTTATACTTGTCGCCCTCAAAGTAATAGCAACCTTCGCATCTTAACTGACACACGCTTGTCACATCGTAGGCCGACTCTCGAAGGTAAAAGTATTTTTTTACTTTCTGATAGCGCTGCGACACTTCGGGGATGCGCAAAAATTCCGTAAAGCTCATGACAGCCTCCTTCATGGTGCCACGTTCAGAGCAAGGTCTATTGACTGGTCGGTAAACCCTTATGCTCTTCGAGGTATGTCCGCACGTCGTTGATCGTAGCCAGCTTGGCATAATCCTCTTCGCGCAACTTGATCTCGAACTCATCTTGCACGCGGAGGAAAAAATCTACGATGTCCAGGCTGTCCAGTCCCGCATCATCAAAACGGGTGTTGGCCGTTAACTGCTCCTGTAATTCTGTGATGTTGTAATTGCCGCCTCTCAGCGATTGCCAGAGAATGTCCTTAATCATCATTTCGTTGCTTTGTACATTCGACATACGCGCGACTCCTTTCCGCTCAACTCTCACTGTTCTACGGGACTAATTGTTCTCTTTGGCCGCTGACGAATCTTCCCCGACCACTTCACGCAGGACGGCCTTCTACGACAAGAGAGACATTCGTTCCTCCGAACCCGAATGAGTTCAGAAGAGTAATATCGTGACGGTACTCCATGGATTCCGTAGGTATTATGGCTTCGGGTAACGAAGGATCAGGTATATGGTTGAGTGTGGGAAGAAGGGTGCTCCGGGTCATCCCTTCCAGCGCCAGATTTAGTCCGAGGATTGAAGAAGCGCCGAGAGAATGACCCAGTTGTGATTTGTTAGCCACAACGGGAGTCCGTTTCATCTGCTCTCCGAAGACCGTGTGGAGCGCCTTCAGCTCAACTGCATCGCCAATAGGAGTAGAGGTGGAATGTGCATTGATTGCATCAATGTCTTCCTTGTTACATCGCGCATCTTTAATGGCGGACTCCATGCAAAGCGAAACATTCTGCATGGACGCTCGGGTCAGATGGTCAGCATCGGAATTCATGTACCCACCCCTGATAATTCCCTTGACGGGCCAATCCCGATCACGAACATAAGCTATGTCGGAGAGAAAGACGGCCCCGGCCCCTTCCGAAAGGACAAACCCTCGCCGGTCTTTTGAGAACGGCCTACTCGCCACCGAAGAGTCGTCATAAGCCCTGTCCTCCGGTTCGTCCCTGCGATAGAGAGCATTCACCCAATCCAGTCCGCCGACGGAGAATGGCATGAGGGGGAATTCGTAGCCGACGACGATGGCGCAATCAACAATTCCCGCTTCGATAAACTGGCAGGCAAGCAGGATCGCATGGCCACTCGATGCGCAGGCGCTTCCTACGCTGAAGCAAGGCCCTTGCATCCCGAATTCGCTGGCCGCAATGGACAAGGGAATGTTCTGGCATTGATTCAAAATGTATTTTGAATCGGCCTTTTGCGTCTTGGTGAGAACGTCTCTGGAGATTTGAGAGGTCAACGCCGTGCCTCCCAAAAAGGCGATTCTTTGTGGATTATGCTGCGCTATATTGAAATCAAGCCGCTTAAGAATCATTCTGGTTAAAGTCTTAACGGCATGATAGCTCGGCTCGCTCCATTTCTTGAATACCTCGGCAGAACCAGCCAGATTATCAAAAGAGGCTGGAAGTTGACCGCCATACTGTATGGCAGAGACACCGAAAAGCGTCTCAGCACCCGGATCATAGCGATCTATTTTGCCAATCGCGCTTCGGTTGTTGACTAGATTTTTCCATGAGGCCTCAATACTCAACCCGGCCGGGGTAAGGCAATCATAATCTACAACTGCAATTTCTCGATGCATGATTTTCACCTGCATTATCTGTTAAAGAAGGGGAGCATGTTCCATTCTCTAGAGCAGAAAGATTGTGAGAGAAAAGCTCTTTTCGAGCTATGTAAAGCTCAAACGGTAACAACACTTGTCAACTGCGGATTTGAGCTTGAAGCTGACTGTTTCCCGAGGCTCGTTGAAAAGAGATACGCTGATAAGAAATATTTGGATTTTGCTTCTCTATTAACTAAAAATACATGACTGACGGGATTGAGGCTAACTTCTAAAGTACAAAGACTGCCAAGTAGTTTTAGAGTGATTAAAAGAGCATCGCAGGCTTAGATAGAGCCGACTTGGGTAGATTACGATTCGCTAAATCCATTCAAATTTTACTGAGGACAACGTATGGTGAAAGCACGTCTCTAGCGCTTTTACGATGGAAGTAAAGAAGCTTATTCTGGTGTTCAAAACCTCTATCTAAAGCTTGTGGTTACTGGCATCGCAGAATAACGGGCGCATAATACTCCACAACTAAAAATTAATGCAAGCAATTTCTCGCCACGGGACACACCATTTCGAGGAGAGTACCGGAGCGTTTGCGAACGCCTCAGGGACGCCGCCCTTCATTCCCAATTACGTAGCGTGGCATACGGATGGGCCTACAGCTACGCTTTATCCAGTTAGGATTTGGGCCAGTTTTCAAAGATGAGTAAGCTGTCGCAGATGGTAATGATTAGTTATGACTCACACCTGCTGGTAGAACAGACCTAAACCATCGGCGACACACGCAGGCTTTGATACCCCTTCAATCTCAATCGTATAGCGAGTGGTCAGCAGATATCGGCCTTGGCCCCTCTGCTTGGCATTCATCAAGGTTACGCGGCAACGTATACGTTGTCCCACCTTTACCGGTGCTCTGAATCTAACTTTCTCAAATCCGTAATTAATACACATTGAAGCATCACGTGGTATAGCCCCCGCATCTATAGAGAGTTTCACCGTCATTGAGAGCAGCAATAAGCCATGCGCTATGGGCGAGCCAAACGGGCTATGCTTGGCGCGGTCAGCGTCAACATGTATCCATTGTTTATCCTCAGTTACCTCTGCAAAATCATTGATACGTTGTTGATCTATTTCCACCCAGTCAGAGACGCCTATCTCCTTATTGATGAAGTTGCCAAGATTGCCTAACGTGTAATTAGAGCCGAGCATAGACATACTCCTCAAGATATTCTCGCCACTTTACCTTTAGAATGTCCCCCGGACGGGTGCTGCCAGTCCGGCCTGAATCTCACACTTTAGCACTCCATCTTTTGGAAATCTCATTACTATACAGTCCTTCTTCACAGCAATACGCTGCACGTAAACACGAGTCGTCGAACGGTTCTGACGATCCAGAGCATTCTGCGCGGCCGTGATATCTCCGGCAACCTCGCTGACAATACGCGCAAAAGGGTTCTGTTGCAAAAAAAGTTGCTTTGAGACAAAGAAGGCTGTGAGCAAACACTACAACTATGCAGCTATCCCAAACAGACTCTCGATAAATTTCGCCGGTAGTGGGTCATTTTGAGAGTTTGACTATATGTGTGTTAACGCACAGACGGACGCCTTTCCGGATGATTAACTCACTACTAGACTTTAAAAGTCCAACATAAGATGAGAATCAGCGCTTCCCTTCTTATACTACAAGGATAAGAAACAGTGTATAAGATGCGCGCACCTCAAGGCTTCTAGGTAGACAAGCAATTGTTCTTTACTAGGATTGTTCCAACTAATCTCTTTTCTATTGTAGAACTGCCTCAGTGAGGCCAACGAGCAGTTCTATCCGTGAAACAATCTAACGCTGTGCCATACAGCGTCCCTTATTTCTCCTAAGCTGATTGTAGAGCAATTCACTTTGCAGATTCGGAGTCAAAAGTCATGACGACCTTACCCCGTTGGGCATCAAACTCACTTCAACTTGCAAGAAATAGTTACGCTGATTGTGGGAACCCCTCAATATTAAACGGGCTTCAATCCTACACGCTGGAAGCATGGGTCAATCTAACAACAATTAGCGGCTTTCAATCCGTCATTGGAAAGATAAACAATGGCGTGGATGGCGCGTATCAGTTATTCATTCAGGATGGTCAGGTTTATTCTTACTACCCCACCCCACCTTACGTCATCATGTCGCCCATGCCACTGACAGTTAATAAATGGCATCATCTGGCGACAACGTATGACAGTCCATCCGGCACTCTCATCCTCTACGTTGATGGAACTCAGGTGGCCCGGGGGAAATTTCCTTATACCGCTTCTACCTCTGCGGCTAATGCCCTGATCGGGGCGACTCTCATCAACGGTACTCCGGATTGGTTCTTGCAGGGAATGGTTGGCGAAGTGATGATTTGGAATGTGTGCCGGAGCGCGGAAGATGTGCTCAACGACTCGGTGCAGATCAGTTATCAAGGGGACACGGCTGTTCGGTCATTGCTGATGGATATGGATTTCTCTTCCCTGCCAGCGGCGGATTGGGCCGGGAAGAACATACGGGTCACTCTCCATCAGGGGGCGAATTACTGCGTCGGCATACCGGGCCTTAAACTTCAGGGCAGCGCCTATGCTAATTGCGGGAACACCAGGGATTTAAGTCTGGGCGAGGGGTCGTACACTATCGAAGGTTGGTTCTACCCGACCAGTGCCTCCGGAACAATCGTCAGCAAATTCAATGCGAGTGTGGCGGGCGAATATTCGATAGAGTACGCGGATAACCGGGTACACGTTACACAGTATAATATGCCCAACGTGATTAGCTCGGCTCCTTTCATTACACCCAACTCGTATTACCATTTCGCGACAACCTATGATGCGTATACTACTCTGTTATCTCTTTACATCAACGGCAACCTGCAAGCGGCGCAGTATGTTACCGTCATGCCTTCTGCGCCAAGTGTAGACATGCTGATCGGCGCAATCTTGAGAAACGGAGCGCCGGCCAGCTTCTTTCAGGGCTACATCCAGGACATACGCATCTGGAGTACGTGTCTCAAACAGAATCTGATCAAACAATGGATGTACAACCAACCGGTGATTGAACCGAATCTGATTGCTTCCTTTGACTTCACCGTCAATCCTCCGGTTGAAAGCACAGGTCAGCACGCGATTCGGTTGCTCAACAGTGCCGCCTTCGATTTTCAGATGTTGATGATAGCCCCCGATTCGACCGAAGCCAATTTAGGGTTCATTCAATCCATTAACTCACAGTATTTCAGCCAAAACGATGTGAAGCCGAACCATCCCCCGAAGCAGAGGCCGTCGGCAGCGCCGCGCGAGAGGCAATTTGCGCCCTTCACGGACGGGTTCAAGACGGCCATCTGGGAGGATTTTGAAGCGATGAGTCTGGGCGACGCCGACGAGCAAATGAAGGAGAACACGCGCGCACGCTTTGAAGAGGCTTACGCGAAAGCGTCCGAGATGGTACGGCAGAGGCCCGAGCTGCTCAAGGTTTTCACCGTCAAGGAAGAGAACGGGATGCTGAGTGTCATTCATCACGGGGTGAAAGGCGACACATTGATATTGCGTGCGCCGCGTGATGAGATTGACCCTTGTACCCTCTGGTTTATTAAATTTACCTTTGCGGTGACTTTGGGATTATGTCAGGCGCTCGGCCTTCTCCCTTCATTCGGGGATATTTCGACGAGGGTCTATAACATGCTGACCGCAAATGCCAGAGTGGTCGCCGCCTTCAACAGCGTCCTCGGAAAGACCATTACGGTCACCGGCGGATTGACTGTCGTCGGGGTCATATATGCAGAAGGTTATATGTGGACGCTCTTGAAGATGGCCTTTACTTCCGCAGGCTGGTGGGTACTGGCTTGGATTTTAGCGAAGGTCGTCGCTTTTGTGTCCGGGGTTGAAGCGGCGGTGCTGGTCGCGGGCTTTATCGTCTGGGCGGGCCAACTCACCGTCCTGTCTCTCGACTTTAACTCTACATGCGGCTCCACAAGCATAGAACCGGGTGAGGCGTTGCCCACTCCGCTTACGGCTTAAACCCATTGCACTCATACGCGGTACTCTGTACCCGCCTTCAAAGGAGTTAACACCATGCCGAATCCCATCAATGCCGTTATCGTACTTGATACTTCCAGCAGTATGACTGCATACGGATATGTCGCCGTCACCGTCATTGACAGCAAAGCATTTGTCAATTGCGCCAAAGCCGGAGATAAAATCGGGGTCGTCAATTACGATAGGAGTGGAAATGTCGCTTTCCCCTTCACACTTGTGGATAACGAGTTGAAGGCGGATAAGAACGCGGCTGAGGCAATTCAGAGGCTGGTGTTTAATGGAGGCCACACGAATATAGGCGGGGGCATTGTATCCGGTAAGGGAATGCTCGACAATGCTCCGAATCCGCGCGGGATGGTACTGCTCACGGACGGTTATCAAAATTACGGGACTAATCCATTAACCGTCCTCCCTACGGGTTATCCCATCTTCGCGTGCGCGATGGGGCCGACCTCCGACCAGAATCTGCTGAGACAGATCGCCGCCGGCACGACCGGTGGGAGATACTATTACGCGCCCTACGTCGTGGACATGATGCAAATCTACAATCAGATTCGTGGTCTCAATCCGCGCACACAAATCATCGCCAATAAACTGAGCAATATCACTCCTCAAAATTACGAATTGATTCCGGCGACCGTCTCACGCGGCAATAGCGAGGCCCAATTCGTCGTGACGTGGACTGACGCGAGCTTCGTTTATACGAGCGGCATCCCGACGGGCAATAAGTTAAGCATCACGCTCGTTGATCCCAACGGTAATGTCATTCAGACTGCCCCCACGGTAATCGGTAGCGGGTACGTAGTGTTCGACTTGCCCAACCCGATTGCGGGGCAATGGTACGTTCAAGTCGAGTATCCCGGTACAAATCAAGCGTTGCCGGTCACGGTCGGCGTCTTCGAGTTCCAGAGCGATGCCGATTCATCCATCGCGCTGGAAGTAACCGTCCCCGACACGATCAACGCCGGCGAGCCTCTGCCGTGTATCGCAAAAGTTACCGATGACGGCGACCCCGTCACAGGGCTGAGCATCCATGCAGAGATTTCTCAACCCGTAATAAGCTTAAGCAACGCCGTGAAGTTATACAGTGATCAATTGGGCTCGGTTCAGCCCGCAGCAGCCGATGAAGATGATGGAATGCCGGATGATTTAGCCAGGCTCAAGGCACTCAGAATGCAGCAGTTGCCGGAGACGGACATACTGCCCACGCGCTTTTATGCCGCTCCGCTTCAAATGGGGAATGACAATCACTACGGGACAGTTGTTAATGAAACCGCAGAGGCGGGCAGCTACAATCTGCATGTTCGCGTTACCGGGCACTCTTCCAAATCAGACACGCCATTTCAAAGGTGTCAACTAGTCAGCGTGCTGGTGAAGTAAAGCGGTGGGAAGCAATGCCAAGCAGACGAGGTCGCCATCCCTATTTCTAACATCCCCTCCCCTTCGGAAATTGATTCAGTTCTTGATTTCCTGGGAGCGCATCCGTCCCGTATGTTGCGTGATTTCCTTCGCGCTCATGGTCTCGCGGTGTCTGGTACAAAAGCCGCGTTGCGAGAGCGCTTGATGCAGGCTCTTGCTTCAGGCAAAGTCTCGCCTCTTGAGTTATTTGATTTCGAAGGGAGCCGCCTTGCCCCAACGCAAGAGTCTACGACGATGTCAGGCCCTTCGGCCATCGTCCGCTTCTCCTTCGAGCGCATGCCTGCCGGGCAGTACGTGCTCTCGTTCGGCAATGTGAACGCCGCGGGCAACTTCGAAACCATCTTCTACCCAGGAACACGCGACGCCGAAAGCGCTCTCGTGATAAACGTCACGCCAGGCAAGCATGAGGAAGTCTTCATGAAAATCCCTTAGGTAGCCATCTGAAGAGGCTCTCAACAAACTTCACCTGACCCACCACATTACTGCTGTCTAATATTTTAACCTGACCCTTTTGCGTCATATTTAGTACCTCAAAACACCCTGTAAGGTTCGCGCATATGTGCCGAGAAGCACCTGAGCATACGAGCATCCATAAACGTAATTGCCGTAATCAGACCCGATTGGCGTTGCATAAATATTCAGTTGGAATCAATAAATACTCCCGAATCATGCAAACTTTATGAATGTGAAAAGCTCAGCCAGTCTATATGAGAGAACACCGCTTATTTATTCCTGGAGTTCAATGCCTCATCAATGGCGCGAACGAGCACAGGCTGATCGACAGGTTTGGACAGATGGGCCGAGAAGCCCGACCGCAGGGCCTCATCTCGATTTGTAGAGGAAGCAAAGCCGGTGAGCGCTATCATTGGTGTTGAGTAAAGTGCCGCGTCTTCCCGCACTTTCTTCAACAGTCCGAATCCATCTTCACCCGGCATACCGATGTCCGAGATGATGACATCCGGTTTCGTGCGGCGAGCGACTTCGAGCCCCTTTTCCGCCGATTCAGCGGTTTCGACGTCGTAGCCGGCGCTTTCAATCATTACTTTCAGGACTGCGAGGGTATCAGGGGAATCGTCCACGACGAGCACCGAACGCTGGCCCGTGACGTGCGCGCGCTGAACTAGCTCCCCCGAGTGGCGGCCTCGTGCGCGGCTCTCCGCAGTCTCAAAGCTTCGGGCCATTGTCGGGAAAGTGACTATGAAAGCCGCCCCGCGGCCCTCACCATCAGATTCCGCCATCACATGTCCGCCATGCAATTCTACGAGCCCTTTAACGACCGAGAGGCCGATGCCGAGGCCGCCGTAGCGTCTGGTTGTGGAAGTGTCCGCTTGGCTGAAGCGGTCGAAGATGCGTGACAGCGCCTCGGGGCGGATACCGACGCCCGTGTCGTAGACGAAAAACTCCACCGCTGAAGCGCCCGCCCCGCGCACGCCAAGCTTTATCGTCCCGCCTTCTGGCGTGAATTTAACGGCGTTCGAGATCAGGTTCGACAATATCTGTTGTAACCTCTTCGGATCCACATAAATCGGGGGCAAATTTTGCTCGATACTCGACTCTACGTGCAGCTCCCGGTTTTCGATGAGCGCCTTGGCGAAGGCGAACGACGCAGCGAGCGCGTCTTCCGGGTTAACCGGCTCCTGTTCGAGAACGACCTTGTTGTTCAGTATGCGCGAGAGGTCTAGCATCTCATCAACGATTTGCAACTCCTGCCGTGCATTACGCTCAATTGTCGAGAGCGCCTGCTCAAGACTTTCGGGACTCTTCTGCAACTGCCCGCCGCGCAGCATTGATACCCAGCCGAGGATGGGGGTCAGGGGCGTCCTCAATTCATGCGAGAGGATGGCAAGAAAGTCGTCCTTCGCGCGATTGGCGGCCTCTGCCACTTCGCGCGCATTATGCTCATTCTCCAACAGCCGCTCGCGCTCGCGGTCTGCCTGCTTTCTTTCACTAATGTCGTGGAAGGTAGCCACGCCCGCGATGACGGAGTGGTCTCGATTATAGATTGGGGCCGAACTGACCAATATGGTGCGGCGTGTCCCATCATTGCGTTCTATCTCTATCTCTTCGCCCGCAACAAGCTCGCCCTTCGTCAGGGAGCGCGCCAGCGGCCATTCTTCCGCTTCAAGGAGATGGCCATCCGCGTGAAAGCCGCGCCACTCGCCGTACTCGCTGATGCTCATTGATGGTAGAACCGGGTGTCCCCAAATCTCTTCCACCTGCTTGTTGCCGAGGATGATCCTGCCGGAACCGGCCTCTGCGATGATGACCGCCGACGGCATCTGCCGAAGGACTTCTTCGAGCAGCGCCTGATCGGCCTGATGCTGTTCTACTGAATGTTCGCGCAGCCGCACGAATACTCTCAGCCTCGTGACCAGTTCGGCTTTCGCCAGAGGCAGGCGCAGCACATCGTCAAAACCTGCTCGCAGCCAGGCCTCGGCCTCGGCCTTTTGCGGGAGCGCGACGAGGACAGGTAAAAGCGCAGTGCTCGATTGCCGCTTCAAAGCCAGGAGGAGTTCACCGACCGAGCGGGTCGCGGCCTCGTCGGCGATGATAAGGCTCAGCCGCCCCCACTCTTCCATGTTCTCTTTAGAGAACGGCGCGATGTGGGTCTGGTAGCCGGATGATTGCAGGAATTCGGCGATTAATTGCTGGTCGAGCCGATTCGAGAACAGGAGACCTATGGTATGTATATGTTCATACATAGAAATGGCCGGTTTCAGATATACACCCTGAGCTAATAAATTGGGACGCCCGTCAGAATGCCGCGCATGTTCTCCAGCTTCTCGCTGACTTCGATTCCGCGCGAAGTGATGTGTAGCTGGCGCAGCTCGGGCTGGAAGGTGCCGAGCCTCTTCTTCAGGCACCCTATAATCTTGATGACCCGGCTGTTGTACTCGGCGTAGCGCATCAGGATAATGTTGTCGGCCACGTAGCTGACGGCGAATTCCGTCGCCTTCAGGTCGCCCGTGATGTTCTCCACCTCGTTGATTAAAAGCGTCGTCACGGCCTTACCGTTAAGGTAGGTGACGAGATTGGAGATATTGGCGACCATCGTGCCGAACTCTTCCATGGCGAGCTCGTATCCCCTGAGGCTATCAACCATCACGATCTTGCAGCCTTCATCTTCAACCGCGCGCCGCACCATCCCTAAGAATTCATCCGGGTACATCTCCATCGGATTGACTCTAACTATCCTGAGCGCCCCGGCGTCCATCATCTTCTGGATGCCCATGCCGATGCCCTGGCAGCGAGTAACAATTGATTGCATAGACTCCTCGAACGCATAAAGAACCGCCGACGCGCCTGCGCCGACTGACTCCGCCAGGAATTTCATACCGAGCGTGCTCTTGCCAGCGCCTGCGGGCCCGGTGATGATGGTGGTCGTGCCGGACTCTAAGCCTCCGCCCAGCAGCTCATCCAGATGGGGTATACCTGTGGCCAGCAGCTTCTCTCCCGGCTTAATCTCACTAGGAGTCTCTATCTTATGAGGGTAGATGCAGACGCCTTTTGAACCTATTCTCATCTGGTGAAGGCCGGACATGAAGTCGGAGCCGCGCAGCTTCTCCACCTCAATACTGCGCAGACCTATGACACGGCCCGGCGAAACCTCCCTGTGTAGGCGAATGATGCCGTCCACCGCCAGAGCGACAGACGTCTCCTTTTCCAACTCTGTAGGCTCGAAGACCAGGAACGAGGTGCAGCCGCAATTATCCAGAAAGGCTACGAGCGCCAGCATCTGTTTGCGGAACTGGTATTCGTCCGTGGAGAGGTAGCGCAGTTGGGTGATGGAATCTACGACCAGGCGAGCCGGTTTATGTTTTTCGACAGCGTCATAGATGCCCTGCCAGACAGGGGTACGCTCCACTTCGCTCGGGTGGAAAACATGGTACTCGGCCTCAGGTGTCTTCGACTCGGCGATTGTCGGGGTGAGGTCTACCATCTTCACGCCCTCCAGTTGCCAGCCGAAGCTTCTGACATTCCTCTCTATCTTTCCACCCGGCTCGGCCAGCGTGATGTAGAGCGCGCTCTCGCCCCTGCTCTTTCCCTCCAATAACCACTGAAAGGAGAGGATGGTCTTCCCGGTACCCGGGCCACCGACGATAAGATAACTGTTTTGTGTGATTAAACCGCCTAGTACAATTTCATCCAGGCCGGGGATTCCGGTCGGCATGCGTTCATCCATCTATCAATCTTTCTCCTCGATAAAAATTTGTGGCGGATTATCACAAGATACCCGGTAAGCATTAATCGTGGCGTTAGATTCTTTTAACTTTTATTAGGGGGCGAGTCAATATTAATCAAGGAAATATCGTGTCTTAAACTGCATCGCCGACGCCGGGGGCTTATGGCCACAGCACCCTGATACTACTCGCCACGGCGACCAGCTCAATGACGGAAGCTCAGGCCATCACGGCATGAGCGCAGGTTCTGTTGCAAAAATTATTTTGAGACGAAGAAGTCAGTGAGGCATATCGGGTCTATGCGGCTATCTGAAATAGACTTTCGACGGAATTCGCCTGACCTACGGCATCATCTCTATCTAATCTTTTCACCTGTCCCTTGCGTATCATGTTCATAGCTTCTACTCCTTGTAACGTCCGTTCCGCAGTACCGAATGAGCGATAACCGAGAATGCCCTGACTCTCTTAACGAAGCGGTGATCTTGCTCGATGATGTTATTGAGATACTTCACTCTTCTCAACTTACAATCATTAGGCAATACCCTCTCCTTCTGTGAAGTAGTAAATGCTTCTGGCTACGCAGCGTTCTTATCTACAGAAATTGTGAAAGGCAGCCTCCTATGAGCTGCTCTCATCATCTTCTTAAAGAACCGTTTTGCGGCAGAGACATCGCGTTTAGCGCTTAACATAAACTCTATGGTATTACCTGTAGAATCCACAGCATGGTACAGATATTTACAAGTCTTAGCGACTTTAATATATGTCTCATCTACTCTGTAAGAGGCTCCTGCTAATTTCAAGTGTGGACGAATTCTTTTGTTAATCTCTGGAGCATATCTCTGCACCCAACGAAAGATGGTAGTGTGATCTACAGTTAATCCTCGCTCACGCATCGAAGGATAATTTCCGGCTCGTAGTGCCTCCACTTTAAAGGAGATAAACTATGTTTCAATGAATTAAGTCCCTGAGAGATGTAGAATGAGCTGAGATATGAATTATACCTGAGAGGCTATTTTTGCAATACAGCACTAAACAACGCGTCGCGCATAAAGCTTCAGAACACCGGAGGCCTCAGTGACTAGAGTGGCGTTTGTGACCTACGCAGAGTTCCCACTGCTTTACGATGACGACAAGCTCCCAGCCGGGCTGTTGCGGCACCGAGGCGTTGACGTCGAGGTGACGCTTTGGGATTCCAGAGAAGTCAGGTGGGAAGAGTTCGACGCCGTTGTCCTGCGCTCCTGCTGGGAATACCACCTGCGCACCCAGGAGTTCCTCGACTGGATAGCTCTAATGGAGCAGAGAGTTGTAAGGCTGTGGAACTCGCCCGCCGTGGTACGCGAGAACATTGACAAACACTACCTGAAGAGGCTGGCAGATGAAGGAGTGCCGGTTGCCCCTACCGTCTTGCTCGAGCCAGGCTCTGACTTTGGTATAGCCGCGATTCTAGAAGAGCATGGCTGGCCGCAAGCCGTCATTAAACCAGCCGTCTCAATGTCCGCCTACAGGACTTGGATTACCGACCCCTCGCGAGCCGCGTCCGATGAGCGGAAAGTCCGTGAAATGTTATCAAGCTCAGGCGTGTTGATTCAGCGTTTCATTCCGGAGGTACGGACGCGCGGCGAATGGTCTTTAGTCTTTTTTATGAAAGAGTATAGCCACGCGGTGCTGAAGATGCCGAACTACGGAGATTTCCGCACCCAGAGGGACTTCGGCGGACGCCACGTAGAATCCATCCCGCCTCGGCCCCTCGTAGAGCAGGCGCAAAGAATCATCTCGAAGGTGAAGGGGCCTCTGCTTTATGCACGGGTTGACGGCGTGGAAGTGGGCGGAGAACTGATGCTGATGGAACTGGAATTGATTGACCCCGTCCTCTTCTTCAGCCACTGCGACTCTGCGGCCGAACGGTTTGCCGACGCAGTAGAAAGAGTCGCGCGCCGCACCAACCTGTGAACCCTAAATTCACACTTACTAACTCTAGATAATGTGATTTTTGATTATCAGATGCCGGGAATATTAGTCTCTTATTTGATTCTCTGCTGAAGCATGGTGATGGCTATCTAAAATCCTCAAATTGTTCTTTACTCAAATAAAGGCTCAGCCTTCCTGTTTTCTTACATCAACGAGTACATAGCTCCCGAAAAAAATTCTCCCGGGCATGAGCGATTTTGTCATCGGTGTGCGCATTATCCTGTGAAGGAGAAATTCGTCAATCTCTTGGCCGTGAGATTGGCTCGTAGGGAATCGCTTTCATCATTGGAGGGTAAAGGAGTTCAAGATGAAAAGTACGATGAAGATGGAAGATAGAATCCTGAGCATAGCCGCTTTCGCCTGCTACGTCTTTGCTTTGACAGCCTGTGGCATTGCCACTTACGCACTGTTGACGCTGGCTTTGACTGCATACGGCAACATCGGACAAGGCTTTTATCTGATGGCTCGGCAGTTCTGAGTGTTTTTTTACACTCAAATGAGTTTGAGATAGCGCCAGGTGGATGATTTAACCCTTCAGACCATCATCTGAGGAATGTTGAAAGGAAATCATGTTACTGAAAAGAATTGGATTAACTTTACTACTACTGCTGACCATCTCGCTCGGTGCTGAAAAAATCTTGGCGGCCCCGCTGGAGTCTGGCTTCCTTAAGCGGACGGTTTCAATCAGTGGCGGGCAGCGCGGTTATCGCGTGTATATCCCGGAGAACTTCGATCCGAAGAAGAAGTATCCGGTCGTTCTATTTCTTCACGGGTCGGTACAATGGGGCGAGGATAACGAGAATCAACTCGGGTTCGGTCTTCCTGCCATGATGCGCGCGGGCGGGCGCGTTGAGGCTAAGTTAGAACCGAAGCTGCTCTCTTCATTCATAGGCGTCTTCCCGCAGTCCCGCACCGAGACGCCCTGGACTGGCGAGATGGCTGAATACGCGATCAAAGCCCTTGACCAAACCGTCGCCGAGTTCAAAGCCGACCCTCGACGGCTTTATGTGACCGGCTTCTCCCTGGGCGGGTACGGTTCATGGTATGTGGCCGCTAAATATCCGGGAAAGTTCGCGGCTATTGTGCCCATCGGCGGCAACATCAAAATTCCTGAAAGATTCCCACGACCCTTTTTAGAAAAGTTTATCCCGCCGGACATGCTTATGCTCTACGATGCGAAAGACCCGCATGCTGCCTTTATCAAAGCAGTGGGAAAAACTTCGGTTTGGATATTTCACGCAGAAGCGGATGAGCAAGTTCCGGTCTCCGATGCGCGTAGTACGGCTGAAGCGTTGAAAGCGGCTGGCCTGAGCTTCCGTTACACTGAGTATAAAGGCGCCGGCCATTTCATTTTCGACAGAGCCTACACCGAGCCTGGATTCTGGACGTGGCTTCTGGCGCAACGGCTTGCTAAATGATGGCGAGCCCTCTGTCATCATCAGACGTCGCAAGAATTTATTGACGGACGCCGCGGAAATAAATAGGCTCACCTCGTTTTTATGATTAAAGAAACGGGAACGACTGCCGAATGCTATGACCGTTGACTTGTCCCATGAAGTGACACGGCTCTTACATGATTGGCAGGGCGGCGACCGCGCCGCGCTGGAGAAACTCACGCCGCTCGTTTATGACGAGTTGCGGCGACTCGCGACTCACTATCTACGCAGCGAGCGCAAAGACCACACGCTTCAGGGCACGGCGCTCGTCCACGAAGCCTTCATCCGACTCGTCGGTCAGAGCGGTTTAGAATGGCAGAGCCGCGCGCACTTCTTCGGCGTCGCCGCGCGCCTCATGCGCCAGATACTTGTGGATCACGCGCGCAAACACACGGCGGTGAAACGTGGCGGAGGCCAGCGCGGTCTGTCACTCGAAGAAGCGACAGTAATTTCACCCGGGCGTGCCGCTAGTCTGGTCGCGTTAGATGATGCATTGCATGGGCTGGCAAAGTTTGACCCACGCAAAAGCCGCATCATCGAGTTGCGTTACTTCGGCGGGCTTTCAATTGAAGAGATCGGTGAGGTGGAAGGTATCGCGGTCGCCACCGTCAGGCGGCAGATGAGGACGGCGGAGGCATGGCTACACAGGGAGATGGCTCCACGCTGATACTTATTTCGATGACACCTGAACGCTGGCAAAAGATTGAAGAGATTTTTGAGGCCGCTGCCGAACGCGAGCCGGTAGAGCGCTCTACCTTTCTAGATGAAATGTGTGACGGCGATGCGGAGTTGCGGCAGGAAGTCGAATCTCTGCTCGCGCATCAACAGCCGACCGGACACTTAATCTCAACGCTAGTGCAGGATGCGGTTGACTTACTATCACAAATGCCATCGGTCGCGAGCAACGAGACACGATTTATTCCGGGCACGATACTGGCCGAACGCTACCGCATCATAGGGCAGCTCGGTAAGGGTGGTATGGGCGAGGTCTATCGTGCCGACGATCTCAAGCTCGGGCAACCGGTCGCCCTCAAGTTTCTCCCCGAAAGGCTCTCGAAAGACGCGGCGATGCTCGAACGCTTTCACCGCGAAGTACGCACCGCCCGCAAAGTCTCGCACCCGAACGTCTGCCGCGTGTTCGACATCGGTGAGGTTGACGGTCAAAACTTCCTCTCGATGGAGTACATAGACGGCGAGGATTTGAGCAGTTTGCTGCGGCGAATAGGGCGACTGCCGGAAGACAAGGCGACTGAAATCGCTCGCCAACTCTGTGCCGGACTCGCCGCCGCTCACGAAGAGGGAGTGCTCCACCGCGATCTCAAGCCCGCGAATATCATGATAGACGGGCGCGGGCGCACACGCATCACCGATTTCGGGCTGGCGGGTTTGTCGGATGAGTTTCGCGGCAATGAAATTCGCTCCGGCACTCCAGCCTATATGTCCCCGGAGCAACTGACGGGAAAAGAAGTTTCAACTAAAAGCGATATCTACTCGCTCGGACTTCTGCTCTACGAAGTCTTCACCGGGAAGAAAGCCTTCCCCGCCGACACGCTCGACGAGATTATCCGGCAGCGCGAGATGAGCACGCCGGCCAGCATCTCAAGCTTGATTAAGGATGTACATCCTCTGGTCGAGCGCGTGATTGGTCGTTGTCTGGAAAAAGACCCGGAGAAGCGACCCGGTTCAGCGTCGCAGGTGGCGGCGACCCTGCCGGGCGGCAACCCTCTGGAAGCAGCAATCGCAGCGGGCGAAACACCTTCACCGGAGATGGTCGCTGCCGCGCCGAAGAAGGGCGCGCTTAAGCCCGGCGCGGCTGTCGTTTGCATGGCGTCGGTCGTCGCTCTTTTCTCTTTCATCGTGTTCTTTTCAGACAAAGTGAAGCTTCATGAATGGCTTCCGCTAAATAAATCGCCCGAAGTTATGGCCGAACGCGCCAGTCAAATTGTCAACAAACTTGGCTACACCAGCGTGCCGAAGGACACGGTTTACGGATACGATCAAGACTTTCGTTATTCGGATTACGCCGAACGGCGAGACGCTTCGCCCGACCGTTTTGAAAAGATTCGCACGGGACAACCCCTTACGCTTTATTTCTGGTATCGAACCAGCCCGCGTTATCTTGTTCCAAATTCATTTGGTGAAGTGAGTTCTACAGACCCTCCGATGGCTGTCTCGGGAATGACGCGCGTCGCTCTAGACGTGCGTGGCCGCCTTACCGGGTTTCAAGCCATCCCGCCGCAGATTGAAGAAAAAACGACGCAGAACCTTCAACTCGATTGGTCAATACTTTTCGTGGAAGCGGGTTTAGACATCCGCAATTACAAGGAAACCGAATCCCGATGGACGCCGCCTGTTTTCGCAGATGCAAGAAAGGCATGGGAAGGCACGCACATTGACCACCCGGAAATTCCTGTCCGCATCGAAGCCGCAGCCTTTAACGGCAAGCCCGTTTATTTCAGCGTCATCTTCCCCTGGGATGAGTCTTTGACACAAACCGAACCCGGCGCGAGCGCCTCGTACAACATCATCAACATTCTCTTAACCATTCTATTTTTTAGCCTCTTGTTAATCGCTCTGATAGTTGCCCGGCACAATTTGAAAGTCGGGCGCGGCGACACCAAAGGCGCGTTAAGACTCGGAGCATTTCTCTTTTCGGTAATAACGCTCGCTCGACTTATTGATAATTACCACGTCCCCGAACTTAGCGCAGAACTCTGGATTTTTTTCCAAAGCGCCAGTCTCGCGCTTTTCTTCGCCATTTTGACTTGGATTTTTTACATCGCGCTCGAACCGTTTGTACGCAAGCGCTGGTCGGAGTTGATTATTTCGTGGAGCCGACTGATGGCGGGCGATTTCCGCGACCCGCTCGTCGGGCGCGATATTCTGGTCGGCGGGCTTTTGGGACTTGCACATACGTCTGTGGAGTATTTGAAGGCTCTCCTGCATCAATGGCTGGGCATTGCCAGTGCGCCTTATATGGCAGGGTTCACCACCGAACCGCTTTCGGGTGTTGATGGGATGGCGGTTCATTTTCTGCATCAATTTTCCGAACCTATTTTTTATACGATTCTTATTTCATTTCTGCTTTTACTTCTGCTCACCGTTTTACGAAAAAAACGCCTGGCGATAGCGGCTCTGTGGCTACTGATTTTAGCTCCCAATATAGTCAGTGCGATTTATGGCTCGTGGCTTCCGCTGGTCGGAGACGTTTTTCTGGCAACGCTTATGACAATAGCCGTCGCGCGTTTCGGACTGCTTGCCCTTTACTCCTATATGCTTTTTTTCGCCGTGAGTTTCGGTAATCCAATTACCTCTGACTTTTCAAGCTGGTATGCCAGAAGCACTTTATTTTCCTTTGTCGTGATTATGAGCTTTGCAATTTACGGCTTTTACACTTCGCTCGCCGGACAAAAGATTTTTGAAGCGAAATTTCTCAGGGATGTTGAGAGTTAAAAACATATGCCGTCATGATAAACGTCAGGCGGCAAGTCTTTGACGAACAGCCAAACGGTTATGACGAAAAGCATAGGAGGCAAATTGTATGGTGACTCGTAAATACATGGCCCGCTTGTTCCTCTTCATCGCGACCATTTATTGGGGGATCTGGCTCGGAGGTTATATCTTCAACGCTGTGATGCTCGTTCCCTTGTGGAGTTATAATCCTCCCGATTCGATACTCAGTTACTTTAGAGTGCCCCATTTCCTGATTTACTTTTTCAAGTGGGTTAACCCCTGGGTCTTTCTGGCCTCTCTGATTGCATGGCTTCTGACCATTAAACTCGATACAGGGGCAAGGTTCTGGTTAGGGCGGGCGACGCTTATCGCGTGGATTATGCTTCCCCTGAAAATTTGGATGATCATCACTATCGGAGGAGTGGTGGCCGCAACAGTTGGTGGCAACTTTGCGCCGGACATGATGAATACCATCGAATTGTGGAGGAAATTGAACTGGTTGACGATCGCGACCGCTACTGTAATTCTTACCTTCCATTTATTGGCAATCCTGAATTTCAACAATCCGAGACGAACGAATGAACGAATATCCAAACCGCACGAGCGCCGCACATGATTGCCGCTATGAGACTCTGTAGATAAGTCTATTAGGTCAGAACACTAATTTTCGGATGGCTCACATAAAAACCTAGCCATCCTCGCCGCCCATGTCGTTGTGGCGGACGACGACGTGCTCACTAGGGCTCCCTATCTCGCGGCCGTCGCGGTCGCGCCCCGACTTCACCACTACCGAATCGTCGCCGGTGCGGAACCAGCAGCGCTCGACGAGCACGTAGCGGGTTGAGTCTATGTCCACGCCGTCGTTGTTGGCGTGGTGGCTGTCCACTCGGACACGCCGCACAGTGGCGTGGTCAGTGTAGACGAGATGGTTCACCCAGAAGGGCGAGTTCATCACCGTGTAATCCTTTTATGATGTAGATGACGCTCAAACTTTATACTGATATGAAGCCGAATCTCTCTTTGCATGGAGCAGTCACTCTCCTAATCCTGGCCATGCTCGCGCATCTAGCCTTTGGCGCGCACCCCGCGACGGCTACCCCCCAAACAGAAATCGTCGTCGCCGCCGATGGGAGCGCAAAGTACAGGAGTGTGCAGGAAGCCATTATGGCCGTGCCTGCCGGTACGCGTGACAATCCAGTCATCATACGCATCAAGCCCGGCGTCTATAAGGAACTTATCTACGTGCAGCGTGAGAAACGCTTCTTTCACCTGATCGGAGAGGACGCGAGCAAGACAATTCTCACCTATGACCTGCACGCGAACATACAGGGTAAGGACGGCAAGCCCATTAGCACGTTCCGCACTCCTTCGACGCAGATTGACGCCGACGATTTCACCGCCGAGAATATCACCTTTGAAAACTCTGCTGGCCCTGTAGGTCAGGCTCTGGCCGTCAGGGTTGACGGCGACCGCGTGAGGTTTCGCAACTGCCGTTTCCTGGGCTGGGAGGACACCATACTTCTTAATCGCGGCCGACACTACTTTGAAAACTGCTACATAGAAGGGCACGTAGATTTCATCTTCGGCGGGGCGACCGCCTTTTTCGAGCGCTGCCACATACACTGTCTCAGGGACGGTTACATCACGGCCGCTTCCACTCCCGATAACCAGCCTTTCGGCTTCGTCTTCTCGAACTGTAAAATCACGGGCGCAAACGCTTCCGTGAAAACTTATCTGGGACGCCCCTGGAGAGCTTTTTCCAGTGTGAGTTTTCTGAATACCGAGATGACCTCGGTAGTTCGTCCCGAAGGCTGGCACAACTGGAATTTTCCCGAACGTGAAAGGACTGTTCGTTATGTAGAGTTTGGAAGCCGTGGGCCAGGTGCTAATCCGCGCACTCGCGTAGCGTGGGCGCACCAGTTAAGTGCGAGGGAGGCCAGAGCTATTACTCCTGAGAAAGTCCTCGGCGGCGCTGATGGATGGAGGCCCGGAGAGTCGCTCCGTACGTCCACAAGCCGTTAACGTCAGCGGCGCTGGTCACTTCTATAATTGCAGCTGCTACTCCACCCTGAACCAGTCGAAATCCGCGTAGCCCGCTCCTGCCGATGGTAATATCAGGATAAGGAGTATGACGAGAGTGCTGCCTTTAGCCGTACGAGTTCCCGCGCTCATGAACCCTCTCTTTATCTTAAATCTAATTATCAGGTCGTTGAATGGATTGATTCATTTCGGCGTAGGGGGCTGTTAAGAAGCAGCCACGCGGTAGGTGCAATCACAAGCAGGATGCCGCAGACAGTCCACACGTCGAAGCGCCGTTTCCACACGATGAGATCGAAGAGGCAGGCGAAGACTATCTGCGTCAGGCCGACGACGGCAACCTTTGAAGGATGGCCGAGCGCGAAAGCCCGAGTCTGCCCCAACTGCCCGATTGTCCCCGTAATGCCGACGCCAGCTAGTATAATCATGAGTGCGCTATCACCGAGATTGCCGTAGCTGACCGCAGCCCCCGTCAGGATGAAGAAGACCAGACAAACGACTGTGGAGACTCCGGCAAAGTGAACGACCACGGCGAGAGGGTCAACCTTTCCCAGCCTGTTTAATCCAAGCATCCCAATAGCCCAGGAAACGGCATGAGCAATCGCGGCCAGGCCCGCCAGATTCCCCGCTTGAAAATAGGGCCTCTGTATGAGAATGACTCCCAATATACCGGCCGCGATAGCCAGCCATATCTGTTTCGTCGGGCGATAACCTAAGATTGGCCACGCGAGTAATGTCACCCAGATGGGAACAGTGTTTGACAGCGTGAGCGATGTGGAAATGGGCAGGTGGGTCAGAGAATAAAAGGAGCACAGGATGCCTATGCTTCCGAAGATACTTCGCACCCAGAGCGTACGCGGCTTGAGGAAGACGAGCCGGACGCTTGTAACGAGAGCAAAGAGGAGGGCGAAGATGAGCGCAAGAGAGGTGCGCGCCAGTGCTACGAGTTGCCAGCTGCAGCGCTCGCCCGCAAGATGGCCCAGAGCACCCATTGAAGCGAAAGCGAACGCGCCCCAGAGCATAGACAGGTAGGCCCCTGCCGTATAATCTTCAACAGAGTAAGTATGTGCTTTGGCTTCGGTCTCGCCAGTGACGTTCTCTGCGCGCTTCAAAACTTTTCAGCCGTTCCTATTTGGGTTTTTACTCTACACGGTCGCTAGCGCCATCTGGTGCCCGCTATGCGGGATGCAACGCGACCTTGACCATCCATGCTCCCCGAGCATCTCCAGAATTCTCAGATACTCGACAAGACCGTAACTAAGCGTAGGGTCTAACTGAAGGCTCATTTATGGCTGTAATTCTCATCCCAAAGCTTATTAGGCGGGGCGCTGCAATACTCGCCTTACATCTTAAAGGACTCCCCGGCCCAGGGCACCTTTTCGCCTTGGCTCATTATGAGCCACTTTTACCTTGCCATCCATCCGCCGTCTACGACCAGGACGTGGCCGTGCAGGTAATCGCTTGCCGTGGAGGAAAGAAACACGGCGGCACCTGCCAGATCAGAAGGCTCTCCCCAGCGGCCGGCGGGGATGCGTTCGAGTATCTGCCGATTACGGGTCTCGTCCTGTTGCAGAGCAGCCGTGTTGTCCGTGCGCATGTAGCCGGGCGCGGCAACGTTCGGATGATAACCTTTGGGCATCAGCACGCAGTCGCCTTCTCTGACGACCTGCACCAGCTCTGGCTTCTGCGGGTCTGTGTAAACGAACTGCACGCCGAAGGAAGGCTCAGGCATGTCTATGTAAAGATATGCCTCTTCCAGCATGCGAGAGTGCTCGTGCGGGGGCCAGCTAGTCCAGTTTCCGGGCCTTTAAAATCGCGCACGAGTTCGGACATGTGAACCGCGCGCTCAGCATGGACGCCGCGCTCTACCGGCTACAGAATCAATTGATGCCTGTCTATAAAAGAATTTTCTTGAATAACGGCCACAACGCACGCGACCCGCGCCTGCTAAATCTCGCGCGGCAGATGGGTGGAACCTCCGTAGAGATATGGGAAGACCGTGAATACTGGGGAGAAGCTAATGCGATGCTTTACCTGCGCGACCGCATCCCGGGAAAGCACTCCCGGTGTGTCCTCTTCTCCAGAATCAGGAGGACGGTTGAGGCATACGCTGAGCCCTATGCGGAGCGGTTTAAGCAGATTGCCCTATCAGAACCTTCAATGTGCGGCTGGCAATAACCATATATAGTTGACTCTTTCAACAGGAACCTGTAGCCCTCTAATTCCAGGTTGCAATCAGAACGTGCTTACGTTGGATAGACCTGCTTACTTCTCTATATAATTTTCTGCATTCTACCCTGTGTTGCGCAGTCCTGCGGCGATACCGTTGATGGTCGCCGCCAGCGCGTAATTTAATGCTTCTCCCTCTTCGCCCTGCCGCTTGCGCCTGAGAAGCGCAACCTGAATCATGCTCATTGGATCAACGTAAGGGTTGCGAAGGCGTATAGAGCGGGCCAGCACAGGATTCCTGTCTAGCAGCTTTTTCTGTCCCGTGAGCCGCAGAATTAAGCTTTGGGTGCGCTCGAATTCATCCCTTATCATACGGAAGACGCGTTCTCTAATGCCGGAATCTTCCACCAGGTCGGCGTAGTGTTGAGCTATTGTCAGGTCGGCTTTCGCCATCCCTATCTCGACGTTCGCTATTAGATCAGAGAAGAACGGAAACTCCTCCGCCATGGTGCGTAAAGAGCGCTCTCTCCGTTCGTCCCCGCCTATAAACTGTTCTAGAGCGTGGCCTACGCCAAACCAGCCGGGCAACACATGGCGGCTCTGCATCCAGCCGAAGACCCACGGGATAGCACGTAAATCTTCCAGTCCCCGCGTCTGGCCTCTTCGAGAGGGCCGTGACCCCAGGCGCGCATGCTCCAGCTCCCGAACGGGCGTGGCCTCTTCAAAGTAAGTAAGCACATCCGGGCTCTCCGCAATCCGCTCGCGGTAGAAGGCGAAAGCGCTACGAGACAACTCCTCTACAACGCTCGCCCAACCGGCTTCGTTTATTTGTTGACCGCCGGGTCGCGTCAGGGCTTCCAGAGAGGCGGCGACCATCAGCTCAAGATTGCGTTCCGCCAGAATGGGGTCGGAATATTTCCAGTTGAGGACTTCCCCCTGTTCCGTAATTCTAAAAGAGCCGCTGAAGGCGCCTGCGGGCTGCGCCATAATCGCACGGTGCGTTGGCCCTCCGCCCCTGCCGACAGTGCCGCCGCGCCCGTGAAAAAGGCGTAGCTTAACGTCGCACTCTTCGGCGACTTCATGTAGCGCGCGGTGCGCTTTGTAGATTTCCCATGCACTCGTGAGCATCCCGCCGTCTTTGTTTGAATCCGAATAGCCGAGCATCACCTCCTGATGTCGCCCCCAGGAATCGAGCAGGGGCTGGTAATCGGGCGAAGACCAAATCTCTCGACATACGCGCGGGCAGTTACGTAAATCCTCAATTGATTCAAAGAGGGGTACGGGCATTAAGCCGGGGTCGTCAGCTTCCTGTGAAGCCTCTAAGCTAACGCCCGACAGGCGCAAGAGCCAGATGAGTGACAGAAGGTCTTGGGTCTGGCTCGCGCCGCTGATAATGTAGCTGCGAATCGCGCGCGGCGTAAACTCTCGCTTCAACTCCGCCACCTTGCGCATTGTGTCCAGCAGCGTGCGCGTTTCCTCCGAAGGCGAATCGGATAAGAAAACCGCTCCAACATCATTCGCATTCGTGCCGTTGGATAGCTCCGTGATAGCCCGGCTATGAACGCGCGCGTGCTGGCGTATGTCCAAAGTATGCAGATGAAAGCCGAAGGCATTGACCTGTATCAGGAGCGGATCAATTAGCAGGCGCGCGATTCGACTGCCGGAGTTTGACGAAAGGCTATCGCGCATCAATCTCAAATCGAAAGCAAACTCTTCTGCATTCGGGTAAGCATCCGGCTCACGGGGGCTTTCGAGCGACAATCGCAGGCGCTCTAAAACATAATCCAGATAGCGCCTGTATATTTCGTCGTCTGCGCGCGTGCTGTTCTGTGGGGCGACTAGCGGCATCCTTTCTGCATAACGCTTCAGGGCACTAAGCAATTCGGTTGAAGCCCCTGCCTGTCTTGCCGAAGGGCTGAGTCGAGCCATCAGTTGGGTCGCCGCCTGAAGGTACTGCTCTAATATAACGTGACGAGCCATCACAAGTGCTTCGCGGCTACAGTCGGGCGTGACATTAGGGTTGCCGTCACGGTCGCCGCCTATCCAAGAGCCGAATCTGAGAAAGATGGGAAGCTCGCCTGCTTCAACCTCACATTGATAAGTCTCACGGAAAGCATCAGCGAACTCTTCGTAAAGACGCGGCAGGGTTTCGATAAGGGAGCCGGAATAATAGTCCAGTCCCATCTTAATCTCGTCGCGCACCGTCGGAGGACGACGCCGCACTTCATCCGTCTGCCAGAGAGCCGTTATCTCCGCGAGGATTGAGGACTCTCTGGCTCGCGCTTCCGATTCCGTAAGCGGTAGCCTGTCCAGTCTCTCCAGCTCATCAGCTATGCGTCGGCGCTTAAAGAGAACGGTACGGCGCGCCGCTTCCGTTGGGTGGGCCGTAAATACCGGTATCACTTCTACTCGGTGCAGCTCCTCAAGCGCAGCCTCACAAGAATAGCCCGCTTCGTGCATACGCCTCAGCAATGCGCGAATGGAACCTGGCTGAGGTTGTCCGTCTGCCGCAAGCTGTAAACTTCTGCGGCGGCGCTTGCGATGATTCGTCTCGGCCAGGTTGGTTAGTTCAAAATAGATGGCAAAAGCTTTTGTCAGGCGATACGCTTCAACCAGGTCTAGATTGGCTGCGGTTTGAGCCACGGCCTTCATCAGTTGGTCTGGGTCGTTGGTCGGGCCACCCGATTCATCGAGTGTTGCGTCCCGATACTGAATGGCCAACAGCCTTAATTCTTCGACTAGATTGAAAAGCCTTTCACCCGCCTGCTCCTTTAAAACTTCGCCGAGAAGGCGGCCTAGTGAGCGCACGTCACGGCGCAGAGGCGATTCTTTTACCTCCGGCTCATCAACGGTCAATTCGGCCAAGCGCTGTGCTTGGTCTTCCGGGCTCCATAAACTTTTAGAGGATTCCTTATCACTTCTCATATCTGGTCTATCCCTAATCTCTAAGAGGAGATAAAGTGTGTGCGACTTATGGGTTTGCCTCCGAACTCGGCTAGTAAGCTATCCTAAACCTAATCCTGTTTTACATAAGCGAAATCTATGAACCCGCGCTCCGGTTCTGTAGCGACCAATCTTACACGCACCTTCTCTCCTACAGATAAGCCTTCCTCTTCCTTGACGATTCGCCCTTCGGCGGGTGGTGAGACAAGTTGCACGAACGTTCCCTTCTCTTTAACCCCGGTCACGATTCCGTCAAAGATTTCGCCGACGCGGCCGCTCAACAGCACAGCTACTGCCGCTTTTTTCGTCATCCGCTCTACTTTTCTCGCGGCGTCTTCCATCCGGTTGCATCTTTCGGCGATTTCTTCCAACTCGCCTCTGGTGTAAGGGTAATTTCCACCGTCTATCGCAGCTTTCAGACATCGCTGTGTGATTAAATCCGGGTATCGCCGGTTCGGTGCCGTCGAGTGTGTGTAATCGTGAACCGCTAACCCGAAATGCCCCTCCTGCTCGAGCCCGGGCTCCTCTACCAAATACTCCCCCGACCCCATCATCTTCAGAACGGCAAGCGAGAGATCAATGTATTTCGCAGGAGCTTTAGCTCTTCTCTCATCTAAGAAATCCGAGAGCGCGCGCGAGTCTGGCCGTGGCGGAAGAGCGGCACCATAGGATTTAGCCATTTTGACGATTAAGCTCCAACGCTCGGGCGTACGCACGACCCTGCGTAGAGAAGGCACTCCTCGTTCCTCCAGGAACTCGGCCATAGACGTGTTCGCCGCTATCATGAAATTCTCTATGATCTGCTGCGCGCGGTTATGCCGTTTTATATCGAGCCTGATGACTTCCCCACCCGAGAGGACGGGCTCGACTTCTACAGTCTCAAGTTCGAGCGCCCCGTTCTGTTTCCGCAGGGCGTGTAAAAGATTTGTCGTCTCAAACTGTAGCCTTATTTGTTCCCCTAGCCCGGGAACTTTAGCGATGCTCCCGGGGATTTGAGACTGATTCTCGAGCCATGCACCCACCTCATCATAAGTCAGCTTGGCGTGGTTATGAACGAGGGCGCGGTAAACATCTCTTGAGGAAACTACACCTTCACTGTTTAAGACCAACTCAATCACAAGGGCGAGCCTGTCCTCGCCCTCCAGCAGTGAAGTTATCCCGGTCGAAAGCTGTTCGGGGAGCATGGGGAAGGTGATCGCGGGGGTGTAAACTGACACTGTGTTAACGAAGGCGCGCCGATCAATAACACTACCTTTCTGGACGAACGCATCAACGTCAGCTATACCGATAAGCAGATGGATGCGCCCATCCGGTAGCCGCTCGACGTACTCTACCTGGTCGAGGTCGCGCGATTCGCTGTTATCAATGGAAGACCAAAGTAACTCCCGCATGTCTCTGACAGAGCCGACGGGTTTTATTTCACCTCCCGTCTCCGTCAGAGCTTGAGCTTCCCCGAGGACTTCGGCCGTAAAATCAGCGACCAGACCGGCGTTTATCATCGCGCGAAGGGCAATAGAAGTTAGATCAGGCTTAGAAGTATTAATTGTCATTTAGATAAAGGTACTGCGCTCAAAGGTCTCTACATGGAGATAGCTATTCGTCATATTCTGATTTCTCTCTGTCAGGGCCGCTCAGAAGATACCTGACCTCTTTTGTCGTCAGAGCACATCCCCCGGGCTCTGTTGGAAGCTCGGGTGGGGGCACGAGTTTAGTCGAAGCAGGATTCAGAGGAATAACGCCTGCTGCTTTTAGGTATTCGAAGAAGGAGCGAACCACAGCCAGTTTGAAAGCCACAGTTGCCGGGCGTTTCCTCTGAGCACGCAGGGGGTCTCGCCAAACCTGCACATCGGCCGGGGCTATTTCGGTGGGGTGCCTGCCCCCTAGGAATAGAAAGAAGTCAGAGATGGCTCTTCTGTAGGCACGTCTGGTCTCCTCTGAGACGGACTTATTGACGAAGGGAGCGAGACTAGTTATGCCTGTAAGTTTTGAAAGCTAAAGAGAAGGTGGCGGAGAGGGTGGGATTCGAACCCACGGTGGGCGTAAACCCACTCCGGTTTTCGAGACCGGTGCACTAATCCACTATGCGACCTCTCCGCGAGTGTTGCATGGTAACAAATTCTAACATTTTCTACCAAATTTTACAGGTTGCAGCCGCTCAGACATTGCAGGGATTTCGGTAATTTTACATTTCATGTTGGAAATTACGGTCACATTTTGGTCACAAGGTACAATTAATTATGCAAACGCTATCGCGTCCAGTTATACATCTTCTACGGCGGTGATTTTATGAATCTTCACGGGGAATACATGGTCTTGGGGCAACCGCACGCTAGCATCAGGCCCCCGAAGACCAGCAATGATATAGTGTAGGCCAGATGCGGCGACTGCTGCGCATCATTATCTACGTTCAGCTGAAGCTATAGTGAATAGCTATGAGTTTCCTAGTATGTAGTAAATAGCTACTTTAATGCTAAAATGCCTTCCAGATAAATTCTCACTCCCTATCCGATGCCGGATTGGTTAGGCAAGGCCGCAATTCAAAGAATCGCCCAGACAATATAAGTAATGGTGTGGCCGTGTGCTTATCAGGATGCAGCCTCTTCTACTATACAAAGGTGGGCGATATGGATTTCAGAGTTCAGCAAGCCAAAGCTTTGATCGAAAATAGTCTTCAGCAAGATTCTCAGTTCGATAGCATAGCTAAACAATTGAATATCTCTCCCTCGCGTCTACGTCATTTGTTCAAAAGCGAGACCGGAACATCACCCATGCAATATCATAAGGCTTTGAGATTAGAGCAAGCCAAACACCTTTTAGAGATTACATTCCTAAACGTAAAAAAGATAATGCTTCAAGTAGGTATCAAAGATGAAAGCAACTTTGTGCGAGACTTTAAGAGGCGATATGGCCTTTCACCTAAACAGTATCGAGCACAGTACCAAAATAGCCACAATAACCAACGAATAGCCATTCTCACCAACAAATAATGATTTCGACCAATAAATACTCGTTTTGGCCAATAAATTTCTCTTGTTCTGTAAGGTTTATTGCGATAGCGTGACTACTCGACTTCCGATTCTCCTCTATCGCTATAAAAGTACTGTTGTATGAGCTTTGAGACACCACTTTAATCGGAGCATTGCCGCCCTTTTACAGCTTGGATCTGTTATAGCAATAGAGGAATTTTGTTCTAACCAGTCGCACTCAGGAGGCAACTCAATATGCGTCTAACCACTCAAGTCATCGAGTCGTTGCTAAGTAGAACTGTTCTAAGGAACCTGATTCTTCTAATCGCTATGAGTGCCTTACTTGTCGTCTTTCCCTTTAAAGATGTCTGGTCAAGCGAAATGCTTTGGGGTGAAGATTGTGGCCCTGTGCTTCACTATACTAGAGCAAATAGTCCCGATGGCGGAGCGAGTTGTTTTGGTTGGGGCGTCTGTTATTCCGAAGTTAAAAATAGCATATCCGTAATAGGCGATACAGCTACTGCCGCCGTCTGGTGTGTTAACACAGATGTTCTACAATCAGCAGCAGTTGAGAACCTCCCTACCAACTTACAGGGTAGCGCAACAACTACAGCTCTGAGTAACGGCCTATTTGTGGCTTATAGCTATGTTGCAATTGGCTGCGATGGCCCGCCTTTGGAAGTTAAGTTCAAGGACTATAGTCGGTGTGATGCCCCGCTCATCTCCTGCGTAGTAAGCTCGTTTATCGCTTCATGGTGTGATGATTATGATTTCGAGAGCTGCACCTGCGCCGGCACTATCAATAAATCCCCGATACTAATTGATGTGTCAGGAAATGGCTTCGCTCTTACAGATGCTACCAATGGAGTTGACTTCGATCTAGATGCTAATGGTGCTGGCGAGCGTATAGCTTGGACTGCGCCCGGCTCGGATGATGCATTCCTTGTGCTCGACCACGACGGAAACGGCACGATAGACAACGGGACGGAGTTGTTCGGCAATTACACCGTGCAGCCGCCATCATCGAACCCTAATGGTTTCCTCGCGTTGGCTGAATTTGACAAGGCAGAGAAGGGCGGAAACGGTGATGGTGTGATTGATAAGAGAGACACTATATTCTCTTCATTACGTCTGTGGCAGGATACTAACCATAACGGCATCTCAGAACCGGATGAGATGCACGCCCTCCCTGGATCTAGTATTGACTCTATATATCTCAATTACAAAGAGTCGAAGCGTACAGATCAATACGGGAATCAGTTTCGCTATCGCGCCAAAGTAGATGATGCGAAGCACTCACGCGCCGGGCGGTGGGCTTGGGACGTATTTTTCGTCCAAGCGCGTTAATTCGTCTCACTTTATTAGGCTTCGATAGGTGGTCGAGAGTTAGGAGGACGTGACAATGAAAAAGGTGATAATTATTGCGTTGTTTCTTATCATGGTGCTCAGCACGGCCACAGGATTCGTTCTGCAAAGGAGCACGCAACCGATGGCAATCAAGATGCACGCCAAGGACCTGCCTCAGCATGGCTTGACTATCATCACTCCTGCTGACCCTTCATTTGATGGGAGACTGGCATCGGTGCTCAAGGGTAAGCCTAATGAGGTAGTGGATAATTTAAAGCCTTTCTCAGTTTTTGTGGAGAATAGAGGCAAACAAACTGTGGTCGCTTATCTGATCCAGTGGTGCTTTACGAGAGAAGACGGAACGAATGATTGTTACAACCAAGCTGTAGTTAATCCTAGAGCACTAATGGAAGGAGAAGACCTTCCCTCGGAGTATGACGAGCAGACGGAGAAAATCAAGCCTAATGCAGCCCGCTTTTGTTCGATAGTGTCACCTGATAGTAGCGGGCCGATACGCTTTGAGATTAGCCGGAACGAGGCTGAGAGAATCAAAGCTGGCGAAAGATATGACCGCCAGACTCTTTTACAGCGTTTTAGATCGCAACTGGCAACAAACTATTCCGACATCACCATTACAATTGACGGGGCTTTTTTTGACGATGGGACATTCGTCGGGCCTGATAACACAGGATTCTTCGCGCAGACAAAAGCTGCAATAGATGCCAAGCGCGATCTCTTAAACGAAATAGCGTCTGGACTGACGAATCCCGGCCAGACCAAAGACGATGTGTTCAAGAAGATAGAGGCCACAGCAGACCAGCCCAATATTAGTTTAGACTCAAGCGCCACGCCCACCGACTTCTATAATTTCAATAAGAAGCTGTACGCCACTGAAATCCTTCAGATGAGGAAAGCTGTTGGTAATGACGCCGCACTCACATACGCTTTGCGTTCAATCAAGAAGCCTTGGCGGAAGCTACAAAAGAAGCAGGATTAGATATTCGAGTGCGGAAACAAGAAGGATAGCTATAGAGGTAATACATGGAAGAGTCAAAACTGAAGAAGTATTTGGAAGTTACTACCAATGTGGCTGTCCTACTGGTCGCGGTCGCAGTCTTAAGCGCCTTGGCGTGGGGATACTTTGTCCACAACCAGAAGCCGCAGTTTCAATCCGGCTTCCAGAGGGGGCAGAGCTTTGCTCAACTACCAACAGTCAGCTATAACAGTGCGCCTCAAACTCTACTCATCGCTATGAGTACAACGTGTCATTATTGTAGCGAGAGCATTCCTTTCTACAAACAATTAGCCGAAGCTCAACAGTCGAGCGGTAACGCCATCCATATCGTCGCAGTATTTCCGAATTCGGAGAATGAAGTTAAGCAGTATATCCAACAAAGCCAGCTTAATGTGGATACAGTCGCCGAAACAGATTTTAAGGCGCTTAACGTCGCCGGTACTCCAACCCTGCTGTTAATTGATAAGGACGGAAAGATTCTTGATTTCTGGGTAGGTAAGCTATCGAAGGATAATGAGCAGCAAGTCATTAAGGCTATAAACGGGTCAAAAACATAATCAAATGCTTAGCACAATAAAGCTAGACGAACGATGTTAAAGGGCGGCATGGTCGACACGCTGCCCTTATTAATTGATGGCAGGATGGTTCAGCTATGGGCTAGCGCGATGAATTATGCCTCCAGCGAGTAGGTAACACGCAGAGTATGAAATGTTTCAAAAGCATCTAGGTTACATAACTCATGAAATGTGTTCCCCTCACCTTTTTATATTGATTAATACTAGGTGAAAGGTCATCATTTGCTTTAAGGAAGAAGTAGTATGTCAACCTATCAATATATTAACCGGGCGATTTTAGTTATCACGTTGCTGGTATTGATACCTTCCTGGGGCATCGGGCAAAAGAAAGGGGGCGTAAGCGTTAATAGTGATAAGCAGCGCCTTACTCCCAATCAGCAGCGTGCGCTGGAATTGCTTCGACAAATACCGGATGACATTAATATCGAACCTGATAAGCCCCGAGCCGCATTGATACAAGCTCAGGCAGCGCAGGCCCTCTGGAAGTACTATGAAGAAAGCTCCAGAAAGATTTTTCGTAGGGCTTTCGATCTCGTGCGACAGCCAGTTCCAGAAAGCGCCACATTAGATGAGAAAGAGAAAAAGGCGAGAGCTGACTTGATTCGCCGCCAGGCTGCTGCTATCCGGGAGATACTGACACTCTTAGGTTCTCATGATAAAAAGACTGCGGAAGCATGGCTCGCCCAGTATGAGCAGGAACAGGAGCAAAACCTTAAAAACCAGTCTTCGCAATCAAATTCTCCCCAGCGAGCAGAGCTATTAGCCCAGATAGCGCTCGAATTGGTTAAAAGCAATCCTCAACAAGCTCAGCAACTAGGACTCCTTGCCTTATCCGCCAGCGAGATTCCTGAAACTGTTGGCCGCCTGTTAATTGAGATGGGCGACATCAACAGAGACTTAGCTGATGTGCTGTTTCGGGCAATAATCATGGCTATGCGGCGTCAGGGCTATGCTTATAGCCCTGCGCTTATCCCAGTTAGCAACTATCTATTCCTATCTGATGGAAGCTCTGCCCTCCCCGGCCCCAATGTTTCATTATTTATCAGCTACCTGACTGATGCGATAAATGCTCAGCTTACACTTTGGAGAGACGCGCGAACTGTTCCCGGCGCTGTACTTACAGAATCCGGTGCTAGGCTCGCAAGTTTTCTTAGCACTCGCGGAATGGCGATCATCAAGGCAAATGCCCCGAACTCGTTTCAGATGATGAATTCAATGCTGAACGAATTATCTGCCGGGCTGAATCAACAGCAGCTCCGGGACATAGCCAGCATAAACGATTCGTTGCAGCAACAGGATGCAATTGCCGGCGCATTCGAAGATAGTCTCGACAAGCAGCTTCGCAAAGCAGAGCAAGAAAAGAATCAGGTCGTGCGGGATAATCTGTGGCGCAACATAGCGGTTGGCATGATGCGCGGCGATCCTGAGCGGGCATTATCAATCGCCGCAAAGATTGACGACCAGGAGATGCGCGCTCAAACGCAGGACGACATTTATCTAGTGCTGGTTGGTGGTAAGCTAAGGTCTAATAATCCTGATGAGGCTCATCTGGCAGCATTGAAGTTTAATAGCCCGTCTTTGAAAGCCAAATCCTTGGCCGAGCTGGCTGATCGTGCATTAGCTGCTAAGGATACAGTTCGTGCAACCGAACTGCTCTCTGAGGCTTACACAATAATCTCAAAGAGTGAGAACAATGCGGACAAGTTCGCCACCATTCTGATATTGGCCGGAAAGTTTTCTAAGATTGATCCGGTACGAGGATTTGAAACTTTATCGTCTGCGATAAAGACAGCTAATCAGATTTCGACAGATGATCTATCTCAGACGAGCATGTTTCAGAAGAAGGGGCCTAGAGTTATTAGCTATACGATGGTTGGAGGAGCAGAGCTTTCAACAGATGAACATGCTACGCTCGATACAATTAGTTTTGATGCTTTAGGTAGACTTGTAAAGCAGGATTTTAATCTCGCCGTCACTTTGGGAAGCGATTTACAAAACAAACTGCTGAGAGCAAAATATCTAATCGCCGTCGCTGACAGCACATTACGTCTAACTGAGCAAGCGCCATCTAAAGCGGGAATGCCACAAGCAGCAACATCTTCCGCTTCATCACCCAACCGTTAGTATCTGATCAGATTTAATCTACTTATAAAAGCACAGCATGGCCACCACTCAAGTTTTGGACAGCGAGGGAAATTGAGAGAGATGCATTGGTACAAGCGAAGTGGGAACGCATGTTAATTTAGGTCTTCCGGTTCTTCGACTATGGAGCCGCCGCTGATCACTTCATTCAGATAGTCGCTTTCTCGCAAGTGTTCAATCATCTGAGACAGGATTTGATGCACAGGCTTCCGTTGTGGAATGCCTACTGTGCCGAGAGGGGGAAGCTCAATCTCTTCATCTTCCGGCAGACCTGCCTCAGATGCGTAGAGGCGTGTTACCGCCGTCAGCACCGCCGCACAGAACTCGCCCAAAGCGTCCTCGTTCGTGCCGTGCTCAAAGTTGTGCTTTTCCCACCCGTGCGTGTCCGCCCCTTCAATGAGTGTGACAACGGCTTTTGTATATAAATCCTGGCCGAAGAAGTGTTCGGACTCGCCCTCGATTGTGATTCCGATGCCGTTGTTATTAATGATGATTTTGTCCATAACACTCTTTTCAATCAGTCAAGCGAAACCGCACTGTATAGTCCGATACCGAAGGGTCGCCGCTTTCTTCTGAGCATGGTAGTATCCTGATAGAGAAAACACCAATGCAATTTGATATTATTTATGCTGGCGCTCAGGCTAAATAAATCAGAGCCTACATCAGTATCAACTCATCAGGGGTATGGATGGACTGCTAAAAGAGCTGGAGCGCGGTAAGGAAGGCCAAGAATGATAGAAGAGGTTCTAGAAGTTTATCAGCCGATGCCTGACAATATAATTCGTGTCTACATTGGCGACGGCAGTAAGAAACTTGAAGTGCCGGCCTCCTACAAAGAAGAAAGCCATTTCTCGGTGAGTTTGACTAACTCTAAGGCCGAATGGTTAGCTTCAGAGCTGAAGTCCTCTCATGGCATAAACTGGATTCGTCTTGATAATGACCGGGTCCTTCGCGTTGTAAAGAGTGTCGAGATTAGGCAGCTTATTCTGTCTAACATAAAAGGCGACCAAGAAATACAAACCGGCAGAATTGGCGTGATACTCGAAGAAGTGATTGATAAAGTAATTGATTGTCTCAAAGCTAATCCATAAAAAAACCATAATAGGTATTACAGGACATTGCATCGTATTGATGATGCAGCAATAGTTTGAGGCTTATTTTTGTGACTAATCCCAAAGATAAAGATACTGATCTACACCGTCCCGACGGCACCTTCTTTAAGGGAGATAGGGTCGGCCACGCGGACGAGCGCTCACATATCCGCAAGCGCGATGGAGTGGTCTTTAGGGGCGAGGAGATCGGCTACGTTGACGAGGAGCGAAGGATTCGCAAGCGCGACGGGATCATCTTCAAAGGCGAGGTCGTCGGACAGGTCAAAGACCAAGCCGCGCACGCCAAAGACGGTATCTTCTTCGAGGGCGAGCAGTGGGGGTACGTGGACGATGAGGGAAACGTCCGCCAGAAGGACGGCCTCATCTTCCGTGGGCGCATTATCGGCAAGATGCGTGGGCACAATAAGGCGGCTGCGCTCGGCTTCTTCGTTCTGCGCTTCACGAAGTTGGAGGAGCGATACCAAGAGCTAGAGCGTGAGATTCGCTCGGCGAAGAACAAAGTAGCGCTGCTCGGCAAGGTGCGCCACATGCTCGATTACGTGCCCAAAGCCGAAGCGCTGGGCGATTTCGACGGCTTGCTGAATAAGCTCCGCAACCTTGAGCGGGAAATCACGAACGAGCAATCACGCAACCGTTCGCGCAAAGAAGACCTGTGCCGCCGCGCCGAGTCCCTCAGTCACCCGACCGAGTGGAAGACTACAGGCGAGAAGTTAAAAGCCTTGCAGCAGGAGTGGAAGACTGTAGGCTCTGCCGGGCGCGATGAAGACGAATCACTATGGCAGCGGTTTCGCGCCGCGCAGGATAAGTTCTACGAGCGGAGAAAAGAACATTTCGAGCGGCAAGACCAGGAGCGCCAGCGCAACCGCGCGAAGAAAGAGAGTCTCTGCGCGCGTGCCGAATCTCTCAGCTCATCCTCCGACTGGAAGAATACGGCGCAGGCTTTGAAGAGCCTGCAGGAAGAGTGGAAGCAGATAGGTTCCGCAGGCAAGGAGCAGGAGGACGCACTCTGGGGCCGCTTCCGCCACGCGCAGGACAAGTTTTTCGAGCGGCGCTCTGCGCACTTCGAGCAGAGGGATCGCGAGCAGCGCGAGAACCTGCACCGCAAGGAGCGCATCTGCTCCGAAGCCGAATCGCTCATCCATTCCAGCGACCCGAAGGCGGCGACCGAGCGCATCAAGGAGCTACAGGCGAAGTGGAAAGAGATCGGCCACGTGCCGCGTGACCAGGCGGACACCCTCTGGGATAGGTTCCGTCACGCCTGCGACCGCGTATTCGAGCATGCACGCCACGAGCGCGAGCGAAAACAGGAAGAGTGGCGAAATAAGATGCAGGACGCTCTGGATCGAAAGCGTCAGCAGGCTGGTAGGCTCCGAGAATCAATCGAGCATGACGAAGGGAACATCTCACGCTGGCAGGATACGATCTACAATTTAAGACCCGGGGGCCACGCCGACGACATTCGTTACGACCTGGAATCAAGAATCTCAGACGTTGAGGACAGGATTCGCTCGAAGCGCCACAGGCTAGACGAACTCGAAGACTCTATCAGCGATATAGAAGCGAGGCTTCACCGTTAAGTCCCGAATTTATAAGAGGGCATTATTTGTGAACCAGCCGTTTACCCTAAGCGAAGACCTCGTAGGTAAATTATACGAGCGCTACTCTGAATCAGTTGACATGATGGAGTGGCACGCTTCCTATACAAAAGAGCCTGAAGAGCCGCTCGAGCCGCTGGACTCTTCACAGTTTCAAACATTCATCCAGACTGCCTTTTGGGCAAGTCTGCAGCAGGAGGAGTCGCGCTTTCATGATTTCACTCTGCTGCTTATGCCGCCGGAGAGGACGCGCATGCCCTACGTCTTTGAGCAGCCAGTGCCATTCAATGTTGCGAACGTGGCTAAGATGGCACCTGCACTGGATACTCAGGCGAATCACATCGGCGTCTGGGTAGAGGACGGCGGAGAATTGGTCATTTGGGGATTTGTACCTGCAAACGACACAGGTCTTACTGCCTCGACACTCGACCCCGGCCAACTCTTGGTTTCATTCCAGGAGATCGGGATAGAACATTTCAACCTGCTCTTATCCGGCACGAGAGGAGAGTTTGTCCGCCGCAGTGAGTTCCTTACCTGGCTTGTTCCCGAAAGTAAGACTCAAAGACATATTGATATTTGGAGGACTCATAGGAACGAGGTGATGCGAGCGCTGGATTATAGAAACATCACCACATTTATGCGCTCGCACAGGCACGGGGGCACGCTCTTGGTTGTTAAGGAAAACAGTGATTGGAGGCACTCGTTCAGCCCTTCGATCACATTCGCCGCGAAAGAGGCTTACGACAAAGTAAAGATTGATACATTTATACGGAACAGGACAATGGAGCAGGAAAGGGAGAAACGTGTCATCGGCGATTCTCCAAGATATAAGATGGCGATAGAAAGCGCCAAGCAATCTCTCGAAACAATCGGCAAACTGACTGCCGTTGACGGCGTAACAGTAATATCTTACGACTTGGACATATTAGCCTTCGGAGCGAAGATCAAAGCACAGGGTGAGCAAAAGCCACAGCGCATACTTATTTCAGAGCCTTTTGAAGAAAGCACACCGAGGGAGATTGATCTCGCGGTATTGGGCGGGATGCGACACCAGTCAGCCGCTCAGTTCGTCTTCGATCAAAGGCATGCGCTCGCCTTTGTCGCATCTCAGGACGGGAGACTGTCAGTAATGAGATGGGATGCCGAGAAAGAGATCGTTACTGTTATACGCCCCGCAGAATTCGCTCTCTTATAGTGATACCCCTCATCCTTAGCAAGGATGAGGTAAATCTTTACTATAAACAATATCCTAACTACTATAATTTTCCGGCTAATTTTGAAGGATGAGTATTATTTGAGGTGTGGCATCAATAAGTAGCCTGCATAATTTGTTATAATCAATTAAGCATGAAAGTATTAGATTGCGAAACTATTGATTCCACCTACGAATCCTTAGAACAGATTCTCGGCGCAGAAAGATCTCAACTCGAATCGGTGTTCGAGAGCGTAGATGTAGAAAGTTTTTATGAAGAGAACCGCTCTTATCCGCACCCGCCAGAAAGCCTTATCTTCTCAGAGGTGAGGAAAGTAGCGACTCTGCCTGCGTTTTATGACCGGACTTACTGGTTTCACCTGACTCGCACAGCGCCCTCGAATAATTTCGAGCTGGGCATCCTACCACTTGGACAATACCTCGATTCAATTTGGAGCTTCCTGTTTCAGCTAGCTCGCAAACGCGTGTCGCCCGAAGAATGGGATAAATTCAGGCGGAAAATGGGCCCACACCACCACGCGGGTCTCTACTGGATGAAGGCCAAGGACGCGATGCACTGGGGTCCGTACGCGCTGCTGACCAGGGATCACGCCTTTAAGTCGGAGGAGATCGGCAACCACGACTATCTGGGCGCGCCGGAGATAGTCGAAGACATCTGCATCTGCTTTTCGGAGCGATATGAATTTGACCTGCTCGGCGCGTTCATGAGGAAAACGAGGCCGTGTATCGTGAAGTTCTTTGACGGCCCGCGCGGGGATTGCGTACCCACTGCCGTCTACCACCTGTATAACTCATACCGAGGAAACGGTTGCTCCACGCAGTGCAACACATGCTATGACGGGGAGGGCACGCCCGTGACGCCGGAGCGTATTATGAAGGTAGAGTTCCCGAAATACAGGAAGCGCCGGCGCAAGCGGGTGTCGGCGGACGCGGCCTCATGGGATGAGCACATAAAGCAGTTATGGGATGTGGTCTAAGGGGCGGGTTTCGATGCGCCTACTGAATAACTGAGTATTGTGTCGTGAGCCTCACTTTGAATTCCTCAATAGATCTTCTGAACTCTTCAAACTGATGTGCGGCCTCGTTGATGTTGAAGTGCTTCCGAATCAACGCTAACGATTCTATGAGCACCGCGAACATCGCATCCAACACGGCTGCGACTTCCGGCACATCCTTCTTTCGGAAGAATGTGACATTAATGCCCTCATCATTTTCCTCAAGATGTCTTAAAAAAAGCGAGTTGGGATTGTTGTGCGTATCCTGGCAAAGTAGTTTGTAAATGACAGGATAAATGGGGAGAAGGCCTGCGAGTTTGAAGCGTTCCCGTATTTTTGGAATTTCTTTACCAAACTTTTGCGCCTTGCCTTTTACCTCATCCAACTCCTTTTGTGTTTGACTTACCCTCTCATCGAGGTCTGCCAGTTGAGCGATGCTTATCAAGTAAGGATTATCTGGCTCTCTCTTCGCAGCCTTGTACATACCCAAATTGTCTTTCAAATACGTTGCCTGCATGACGTAAGCGTAATCCGCATCATTAGTCACATTGATGAGATCGACATGCGCCTCAAGCATGCTTCTGATTAGTGGCGGCAAGCAGATCAAATCCTCACTGCGCAGAAGCGTCAAACATCCACGAGAATATTCGACGATTGAAGCGTACAGGCTGATGGCGTAGATGAACTGCGGGTCTCTCGGAGAAGCCTTGATGGGCTCTGTAAACTTGAGCGCGGAATTAAGTGTGTTTTGCAGGAAATCCGCGATCTCTTTTAGTTCCATTGCCGTCTGTCCTACTCAATCACAAGTGAAAGATACTATCTGAGATAAACCCCATTTGGATACATCAATCACATCCGACTATCAGAAGTCATTATTACTACTTGACCATATCATGGAAATACCACTTGTCGTGGAAGTCATTAAAATCTTCCATCTCTTTCCCGAGTACACCAAGCAGTCCGCCCGTCCACGTCCCGTAGGCATCGTTTCCGTCGGGCCGCTTGAGGTGCGAGGGAAATGTCCTTATCGTATAGACGGGGTTCTGCGCCCCATACTCCTCACCGAGCTGCTGGAAGTAGCCGCCGTCTAGCATGAACTTTGTCTCGCCGCGATAGGCGAGATAGACGCGGTCGTAGCGGCGCGACTTCATCTTCGCCGCGTACTGCAATAACACGCGAAACACGTCCGCCTTCGAATTCGTCCCTGAGACATCCCGCAAGTCATAAACGAGTGCTGTCGGGTCGAGGTAATAATTGTAATGAGCGCTCACGCTGACGCCGCTGTTACGGCCATCCTCCTGTATAACCTCGCTCATCGGCAACTGGAGCATCAGGTAGTTCCAGCCGTAGACGGCAACGATGAGCAGAAGTAGTCCGCCAACAACAAAACTCAGCCCCAGCTTCGTACGTTTATTGGAGACTGCTTCCACATAAGGAGAAAGGTTCTCTTGCACAGGCGCTGACGGCCCGCTTGTAAGCGGAGACTCTGTCGCCTGTGTAGGCGGTGAGATTTCAGTCTTTTCATCCAGCGGTACTTGCTCTTCTATTTGAGAGGTAGTTGTAACAGCGATCTCATCCCCGATCTCTTTCTTACATCGCTTACATTCTTTCGCGTCAGGGAAGTTAATGAGTCCGCAGTGAGGACATCTTTTGTTATTCATTATCTTGCCTTCTATCGTCTCTATTGGACGCTCCTTAATTTCCCTCTCTTGTTGTTATACCCGGCTTCAAGCTCCGTGCCACAAGAAGAAAAGGTGATTTGGGCGATTCTTTATATGTCAACCGCCACCGGTCTGACTAATGCTCCTCTGACATAGTTTCACCGACCGAGGAGCGGTTGCAGTGATAATCGTTAAAACGATTACAGCAACGGAAAAGAATTATGCCTGTTTCTGTGTCTGCTTTTTCACTTATTCCCTTTGGCTGTTTTCTGCAAAAGGAGTTGAGGCGAAGCTCTGCAGTATTTTTTGTCGGGTGCTTCAAGGGTTCCGGTGAGTAACCATCGAAAGCGTCTAAAGGTTATCACTTTTCGTGCTCTCAGGTAAATAAAACGGCTATGAAGATTCTATTTTGAGGCGATGGGAAGTGAATAGAAATAAGTTGTGCCGCTAACGCGCTGAAAGGTTATTATATGTTAGAACTGATAATTTCATGATGAAGTCACCCGGGCATACTTAAGGATGGCGACCAAGTCTCTTCACATAATGGGCCTTGCCCGCTGATGATCACGAATGAACGAACTTCAAAAAGCGATTCGCACTTTCGCCGCTGACGTCACTCCTCTAGCCGAATCCGAGACCGCTCGCAGGAATCTTACTACCCGGCTGTTAGAAACCTTTTAGTTGCCGTCCTGAAGAACCTCGGCCTTATGGCCGAAGTCCGTACCAGTACCACAGAGAGGTGCGCAGGCGGAGGCATAGACCTTCCTGACATTGCCCTTTATGACGGCCCCGGTGATTTCATACTCGTCTCTGGCGAAGTGAAGCTTCCGGAAGCTGACCTCCATGAGATCGCCATGTCGGTCGAGCGCAACAACCAGATCGGACGCTATCTTGCACGCACAAGGGTTGTCCTTCTTTGCAACGTCCGTAGCTTCGGGCTTCTGACTATCGACCCTGATTTCACAGGTCAAGGGCCTGTGCCGCCGGAGCATCGCAGGCTTGAACTGGTGGTTGAGCTATGGTCTTCTGTTTCTGAACTGAAGCGGGGGCGTGCCGTCGACACCGATAAAATAGATGCTTTGGCAGAGCTAATCGAGGTAGCGGTCACGCGCTTCGCGCCCATAGCCGAGCCTGAGACCTTAGCAAGAATTCTGGCCCGCCAGGCGCGCCATGCAAAGGCATCGCTACCAGAAGAGTTCAGCCAGGCCGTGCGCGGCCTCATGGATGATTTCGGTGCTGCGCTCGGTATTACTTTCGATGGTGAAGAGGGCGAAGAATTCTTCCGCTCTTCTTTAGTCCAGACTGTTTACTATGGCCTATTTGCAGGGTGGATTCTCTGGGCACGCTCCGAGAGTTCAGAGGAGTTTAGGTGGCGCGATTTGCCACAACACATCCGAATTCCTTTCCTCGGGGAACTCTTCTACGAAATACAACATCCGAGGCGCATTACTGAGCTTGGACTTGTACCTTATCTGGACATAGCCACTGAAACTCTCGGGCGTGTTCACCAAGAAACATTCTTCCAGAGGTTAATTCTGCCCAGCTTAGGTGCTGCGGAAGGAGCAGAAAAGTCTGTCACGACGGCGATAGTTTACTTCTACGAGCCATTCCTTGAGACGTTCGACCCAGAACTCCGCAAGGAACTTGGGGTCTGGTACACGCCGCCCGAGATCGTGCGATACCAAGTCCACAAAGTTGATGCGCTGCTACGCGAGCAGTTAGGCTGCACATTAGGTTTTGCGGACGAGAACGTAGTGGTACTTGACCCGGCATGCGGGACGGGCGCTTACCTTATAGAAGTGCTGCACTGCGCCGCCGATACTCTCCGGCGCGAAGGGGTCGAAGCAGAACTAGGGGAGACGCTTCTCAGAGCAATCTGCCGGCGTGTGATCGGATTTGAAATCCTGACCGCCCCTTTCGTCATCGCCCACCTTCAACTTCATCTCCTACTGGCGGAACTAGGTGCGGAGCCGGAGCAAAACCAGCGCCCCGCAGTTTTCCTGACGAACGCCTTGACGGGCTGGCGTCCCGGAGAGCAATTAGAACTTAACTTTCCAGAGTTGCAGGCGGAAAGGGACGCGTCGCAGGCTGTCAAAACCGATGCCAGGATCATCGTTGTCATTGGTAACCCTCCGTACAACCGCTTCGCTGGAGCTCCCGTTGAAGAAGAGTTGGCGCTGATTGATCCTTACAAGGGGATACGCCGCCGTCCCGACGGAAGGCAGATCGGGCGAAGCGAACTTTTCACCCGGTGGCGCGTTCGCAAGCATTTACTCGATGACCTTTACATCCGCTTCTTCCGTCTCGCAGAAGAGCGCATTGGGCAGGTGGCTGAACACGGCATCGTCAGTCTTATCTCTAATAGCTCATACTTAGCCGGGCACTCACACCCGATGATGCGAGAGTCACTGTGCAGAAGCTTTCAGGAGATTTGGATAGACAATCTGAACGGCGACAAATACAAGACCGGCAAAGTCATCCCGCAAGGGCTGCCCGGTGAAGGCACTACCGACCAGAGCATCTTCACCACCGAGCCGGACCCACGCGGCATCCAGGTCGGAACTGCCATCACTACCTTACTAAAACGCCGCAATTCACAAGCGGGGATTGCGACGGCACACTACAGGGATTTCTGGGGGCGCGCCGACGCTAAGCGCTCCGCTCTAATCACTTCATTAAGTATGGAAGAGTGGTCAGAAGAGTTAGTAGCGCAGGCACAGGAGCTACCGGCTGGCCCGCGCACCTATCAGACATTTGTCCCTGAAGAGCGAAGGCGCTGGAAGTTAATCCCTTACGACATAGTAGGCGGCTTTGAGGATTGGTATTCACTTGAAGACCTCTCCCCCGTCAATCATCATGGCGTCAATCCTAACCGCGGTATGGAAGGTAGTGTCGTAGAGATGGAACGCGGTAGATTGGAAGAGCGGATGCGTGAATATTACTCAGATATGACTGATGAAGAATTCTGTCAAAGGCATCCGGTGATTTGTGAACCCCGTTCAAGGTACGAGCCCTTAGCTCTACGTCAATACTTGCGGGGGAATTCTTATTTCTCAGACTCTTTCATCGTCCCTTATATAGTTTTCCCTCTGGACACGCGCTATATCTATTACGAGACGGCAGGTAAGCTGCTCGATGAGCGGAGCCCCGAGCTATGGCGGAATCTCATCAACAATGAGTTCTTTGTTGCGGTGCCACAGCCCCGTCGTATTTCCGAATCGCGACCTCTACTGACTACTAGCTTATTCTTCCTTCACCTTCATGACCGCGGCTCTGTTGGCTTTCCGGCGGAACTGCATCCTGTCGCTACAGATGCGGGGACATTGTTCGAAGCAGAGGTTGCGCCCGACGCTCCAACCCGAGCAAATCTCATTAATCAATTCTGGAATACGACAAGAGATGAGTGGGGCGTAAGTGGTGAACTCGAGGGCGATGAAGCGAAGAGATTTGTCAGAAAGCTTTTTCGCGTTTGCCTCAGCCTTTGCCACGCTCCACAGTATGAAGAGGAGCACCGTGAGAGCCTAGCTCAAGACTGGGCGCACATTCCCATATCGCGTGACAGGGAGTTATTTGATGAGCTTGCAAGGGTGGGCGATTTGATCGCAACTCTACTTAATCCTTTAGCCGAGGCCCGCAGAGCTATCAGAGCTACTCTCGGTGAATATGCGCCGAAGCTTGCCGTTCTGGCTTCAACAGAAGGAGGGGCTGTGCGCGGAAATGATCTGGTAGTAACAATACCTCATTTCGGCGCGGCGCGCGGAGGATGGCGCCAAAGGCAGTACGAAGATTCCGAGAATCCCCCGACGGATCTTGGAGCATTGACGGGCGATCTCTACATCAACAATCGCATCTTTTTCCGCAATGTGCCTGAGAGTGTCTGGCGCTATGAACTCGGCGGATACCCCGTCTTGAAAAAATGGCTCGGCTACCGAGACGCGAGGCGTAGAAACAATCAACCACTGACTTTACCTGAGAAGGATCATTTCAGAAGCATGGTACAGCGCATAGCGGCGGTGCTCTCACTCCGTGATCAGCTAAATGTACTTTACGAACGGGCCGCAACGAATGCGTGGACGGTCGAAGCCGATGTATTAAGCACTGTTGCAGAGCGAGAGTAAACAGGGCATGCAGTGACTTGTAGCCATCTTATACTTTGACCAATTACACTTTGACCACATTTTATCTAATAAGAGATAAACAATGCCTCAAGCGCTGAATCCAGTAGAGCTTCTCAAGCTTATTTCCAATACCGAGATTGAATCCTTTGCTGAGTTGTTAAACTGTCGCTTGACCACGTCGAATCCACGAGAGGAATTGGCAGCCGCGATACAGAATCACTCACGGACGCAGGTTGTTTCTGCGTTGATTTCAGTCAACGGCGTCTGGCTTACCATGATGAGAGACGTAATCCGCTTCCTCGAAAAATGCGATGTGTCTCTGCGCACAACGGGATTTGTGCTAACACTTCCAATTAACGGTGATGAGACTAGAATCCATCTTTCGCCTCAAGTCGCCGACCTGATCGCCCGATTCGACATGAAGAAGTTTCGCCCTAAAACAATATCTGATTGGGATAAGGCCCATTCAACATTTAAGAACTTGGAGCGCTGGCTCATGCACACATTGCAGGCCGGCGAGCCAGTGCGACACCGCAGGTTCAGCGATGACAAACTGATAGACTTCGTTGTAAGAGGCCGGCCTGTTCATGACCTCTATGAAAACAGAATCAGAGTGAACGCGCTTGCCGCTGAACGCATGTTCAGTCTTTGGCGCACGCTCGATTACCTTAATGATAAATTGAACCCACTCGGAGACCTGTCTTCGCCGCCGCCTGCGGTCAAGAAATTGAAGAATGAGGTGGAGCGTATCTCTTCCAGTTTCAATTACAGAATCTCAAGGGTGAGACGAGACGGGGAACTGTGGCGCGAATTAGCTCGACATGTAAAACAGACTGACCCGTGGTCGGCAGGTGCATCTGACAAAGAAGACCTCTTTCGAATTAAATGCTGGCGTCGTGATGCGTCTTGGGATAAATGGATTCGCCTGATAGAAGATGTGCTCTCCCTAGCTAACGTTGAGAAATCTCCAGAATTGGCCGACCTGTTGCAACTGGATTTACTCAAAGACCGCCCGCGACTGTTCGAGGTCTGGTGCATATCGCAAATACTTTCGTGGTATCGCTCTTGGGGGTGCGCCATCGAGTTGGAATCTATCAAACCTGGCAATCCACCCATCTGGAATCTCAACTACTCAAAGGCTTCTATGCCTGTAGCAAGAATCGAATACGGTGACGCACGCTGGTGGCTCTTCTTTCAATTGTTCAAAACAGGCTCGGATAGAGCGAATATGCCGGACATAGCATTGCTCAATGGACGTGAGCCGTCTTCAGGCGTCGTCTGGATAGCCGACCCAAAATACTCCGAGGGGGAAGGCTATAGCCGTAAAGCCTATGTCGAAGTGGCCGAACGATACCGCGATGCTTTTGGGGCGCAGCGGGTCTGGATTTGCGAATTCTTCGCCCGCAGGCACTGGTTTGGAGGGGCTTGTTACGAACGGGGAGAAGGATTCTCAATTCTCACAGAGGTGCAGCCTAATGGAGAAGGTACTCTCCTGTTCAAAAGAGAGATTAGAGAGATTCATGGTTTCTCTACAAACGAGTTCGCCTTGGCAATAGATTGCTCGGGAAGTTTTTTAGATAACCTTTCGAAGCTTGACCGGGGGCTGACATCGCTGGCCGAGCGCGCGGCCGCCGTTATCTGTTTCGCCGGAACCGCGAAAGAAATCGGCCCCGATAATATCGACATGGCAATGATTCAGGGCGTCAGTAAATCGCTTGAAGGCGATACACTCCTTGGGCCACTGGTGTCCGAGTTGGAATGTCTCACGACACTAGATCCGTTACACACTGATCTAATTTTAGTTACCGACGGCTTATTCTCTGATTCCTCAAATGAATTGAGAGCTAAACTCGAACGGATGTTTTCTAAGGTTGAGCAAGTTACAGATGAAGCTTCATTAGCCCGCATCGCGTCGAAAAGATGCTGAATCTGAAAGAACTCAGTCAGCAGCTTATAAACATATGAACAGGCGATATCATTGCTCAATCCGATCATTTCTCATCACTGTGTTTGAATACGAACGACTTCCCAATCGTCGAATGCTTAACCATCCCTAAGGGTACGCGCCCAGCCGCGCACTTTGCGCACCCACTCGGGCCGAGCAAGCGTTTCGCTCTCTTTGATGAAAGCCGTTACGTCCGATGCGGCGACCATTGGGAAGGCAAGGCTAGTGTCCCGTTCATGGTAATTGTCTCCGCTCAGTCCGTAGATAGCGAGACGGCTCCCATCAAAGCGCCAGACCTCGGGCACGCCGACCTGCGCGAAGATCGGGAACTTATCCAGTGAGGGGCTGGTGATGTCGATTTCGATGACCAGGTCGGGCGGAGGGTCAACCGTCAAGTCAATGCGCTTTTTGCCACGCACCTGCGAGGCGTTCTGGATATAGAAACAGGAATCTGGCTCGAAGCCGCGGTCAATATCTTCGCGCCGGAAGGTCGTGGAGCCCAGATTGTCAAAGTCTATATTCATCTCTACGGCCAGTTCCTCGACGATCTGCGCCGCGGTGCGGTTATAGCGCTCGTGCTCACTCGATGGACTCATAATCTCCAGCGTTCCTCGGTCGTAGGTCATGCGCGGCGCACTGCTATCCTGAAGATCCGCCAGGAGGCGCTCGTAGGTTTCCCAACTGACGTTGTAGAGAGTAACTCTTTGTTCAGGGGGACTCAGCACAGTGGCCATAAAATTACACCTCTTAAAATTCTCGGACTCTAAAAGGATTATCTCATACAAACCGGCAATTGAAGTCCTGATAGCCCTTAATCTTTTTAAACTCAGCGCAGGCCGCTTATCCAGCCCTTTTTGACGGCATCATTCCACAGCGCGCGGGCGTATTGTTCGGCACTTATCCTGTGTGAGTTGCTCTTCCTTTCCACCTCCCACGCTCTTCGGCAGCGGCGTATTCTCGGACTACGCGTTCTTCGTCCGGGCCGAAGCGCCTGACTAGGTCTCGCATATATTCTCTCTGTGAGAGCCTCTTTTTCATATTATATCCTCATATTAACTGCACCATCACATGCCACTTTATACAAGCTCATATTATACGGGATAGACGCTTGAATAAATCTGATGGAAGAAAGTTCCAGACGATATTTGTATAACCGCCCCCTGCTGCCTATTAATGTGATGGCTCAAGAGTATAATCTGTAGATATTTAACCCCCTTCGAGGCATTGAGAGGAGCCTGTATGAGCGGACATAATCAAGACCGCGAAGAGCGAATCCGTAAGGGCTTTGAAAAGATTCTAAATAGCCACGGCTACGGGTTTCAATACCGCATTATCGAGTTAGTGTCGCAACTCCGTCGTCAAGATGACCCGCTATCGGCATGGCTCTTTGAGGTGGCTGAATTCCCGGTCAATATCGGAGCTGGGACGAGAATCGACTTTATTCTTAAACGGTCGAGAAGGAATGATGTAGAAGATAAGCGCCCATTCTATCTACTGTCTGAATGTAAACGTGCGAATCCGGCGCTGTCTAATTGGTGCTTCATTCGAGTTCCATATACCAAGCTGACTGGCTATGCGAATTGCCTGATCCTGGAGGCTGCGCGGTTGGATGAGACCAATAGATTAACGGCAGCAGCCAGGGTGATTCCGCATACTCAAGAGCAGTTTTATGAAATTGCCATCGAGGTGAAATCCGATGAGAAAGGTGATCCAAACGGAGAGGGGCGCGGCGTTATCGAAAAGGCTTCCACGCAGGTGCTACAGGGCCTCAATGGCATGATCAACTTCTTGAAAAGCCATATTTACTTGATGGGTGAGCATAGAAGCGCATTCTTCTTACCGGTGATCTTTACCACCGCAAAACTATGGGTATCCAACGCTGACCTAAGGTCAACAGATTTATTAACCGGCGAGCTAGATATTTCTCAGAGCGAATTTAAGAGCGAGCCGTGGGTCTTTTATCAATACCATCAGTCTCCAGGGCTGAAGCACTTTGCGTCACCTGAGGAACAGCCTCAAAAGCTCGGTGAGATTATGGAATCCGAATACGTCAGGACGATTGCAATCGTCAACGCAGAAGGAATAGAAAACTTCCTAATCTGGTCTTCACATCTGGACATAGCCTAGTAAAGCTGTATATCGCACATGACCTTTATTAACGGATTCCGTGTTTTCCGCTGCACTTACACTTTGCTTCGAATTAATTAAATAGTGAATACAGTAAAATATTCATGTATGTTTGATTAGTTCGTGAATGGCGATTAAAAGCGACTCGTAAAATGATTAGATCACTGCCGATAATCTACGACAATTTAGGAAAACTATCTCCAATAGCGGTTCGATAGTAGTTAGGCCGATGAGTACACACTGGTGCAGTTGCAACATTTGATATACTCAACGGGCAAAACAAGGGAGTCAATCATGGCTTGGTGTACTCACTGTTTACAAGACAGGCCAATACAACGTCAAACATTCGAGGGACTTTGTTCTTTCTGTGGTCAGTTGCATACTTTGCCGCACCATGAGGATTGTCGCGGACCTGTACCCGGCGCTTTGGATGTTTGCACCTACTGTAATACACCGTTATTTGCCCGGGCGCTCGACAAAGGTGCGTATGATGTGATGGCAAGCCGGGAGAGCCAGATTGAGATTCCTGATACTTCTGCTTGGTCAATTCTAGCAAGTCATGGCATAACGAACGTTAGTCCTGAGCGGGCAAACGTCATAGTTGATTACATCAAGTCTCGAAATACCCTAACTGCAATCAAAGAGTTGCGCGCGACCAATCCTGCTTATGATCTGTCAAGCGCAATGAATATAGTTAAAGCCATTGGTAGAGACTTAGGGGTCGAAAAATCCTCAGGTGGTTGCGTAGTTCTGCTGCTTTTTATTTCTTACCTCATCATAGCGAGCTATCTCGCAAGCAAGGTCTAATGTGCGTCGGCAGCGGCATAACAACTCATTCAACGCGAGCGGAATGAGTCTAATTGTTATCGTTAACTTGATCGTACTGCAGTTGCTTCCGCCACGTTAATTCGGGCGTTAGGCGCTTTCGCCTATCGTAGAAAAATCATGCGCTATCTATGTATTGGTGATAGAATCGGCGCCCTTAAAGCTCCTCAAGTCTTTCTCAAATCTTGAAAGGGTATGGGCAACTATGAAGACAAAATTAACAACAACTTTATTGTTAGTGTTGTTCTGCGTTATCAATGGCTTCGCTCAAGCCCAGAGTAAGGAAGTAACAATCTTTTCTGACAGCTATGGTGATGGTGTTATCTCAAACCTCGATTGGATACCTGGTGGTAACTCTGTGACTGAGGAAGAGGGGATGATGAAGGTCGCTACTACTGTTACAGATAAGGGTGGTTCTCTTGAGTCTAGATGGATAGATATTGATCCTCAAGGATCGTTGGGGATTTCAAGAAGAGTAAAGGTTAATTATGGAAATGAATACTTCATCGGATCTTTTTCAGTTTCCTTTGAGAATTCTCCCGAACAAACATTCGGTGTTAATTATAGCCACTACAGGTACCGTGGGCAGGCGTCTTGTCCCAGCTCTGGCTTCTTTCTTTTTAGACATAACGCGAACTTGAGTGAATGTAAAGCGCAGGACAATGTCATAAAAATCAACCCTGTATGGAACAAATGGTTTGATGAGAAAATTATTTACAATTTCGGCACCGGGTTACTTGAGTACTACATTGACGGACGTAAACAGAGTGAATTCGACGTCGGGAAATTACGACCATCACAGCACCAAAGGATCAAGCTAAGTTTTAATGCCTGGGGGTGGTGGACGGGGCATTATCAATACTTTGATGATTTCGTCGTCTCACAAAAGGGATCTCTAAGTAGCTCACCGCAGCAAGAAAAAAAGCCGATAACTAATGATGATATCGTTAGAATGATTAAAGCTGGATTATCTGAAAGCACAATTGTATTAGCCATTCAACAATCTCCCGCAAATTTTGATACTTCTCCAAGAGCTTTAATCGAACTAAAAAATCAAGGTGCCACTGCCCGCATTTTGGATGCAATGCTGAATTCGGCGAAAAGCACGGGTACCCAACCGGTCCCCCAGCCGGTAATTTCTAAACCAAAGCTGAAGGTCGAGTATCAACTCTATACTTTTGAGCTAAGTGACTGCCAACTTTTCGGAACCCGTATTACCTGCGAGTTGCTCGTTACCAACAATGATAAGGACAGGGAATTAGAAATTCGAGGCTCGTATTACGCTGGTGGACGGACGCGACTCATTGACCAGCGGGGAAATGAGTATGGTGTAGCGAAAGTTCGGTTGGGAGGTGACGAGCGAAAGGAAAACGCTCGTGCCAACTTGGTCACGGGCGTGCCGTTTAAATTGGTACTGGTTTTCGACGACATGCCACAAGACATGACGACGATAAGTTTGCTCGATATTTCTGTCGATGGAACCGGAAGTGTTCAGTTCAGGAATATCCCGTTGACCATCGCTACGCCGACTTCGGACGAAAAATCCCAGCGCGTTTACAGGAATGAATTTTCTTTTGATTTCATTTCGTGTATTAAATCGACGGCGGTCGTAACGTGCACTTTCGCCATGAAAAACAATGGGAAAGAAGATCGAGACGTTATCCTGAACCTTGGCCCTTCACAAATGGTTGACACCAACGGGCTTCAATGTAAGGTATCCCAAGGAACAGTAGGCACGAATACCGGAAAGATTTTTTTTGGTGGACAGGTTGCAGCGACGTTGGCTAAGGGAACTTCAATCACCATCGCGCTATCGTGTGATAATGCGGCAAGCGTCACGGCTTTGAAGCTTGTTCGGCTAAGTATGCTGTCGGTCCCAGTTGGAAGTGGAACTGCCTTTGCTGATACTTTCAATGTCGACTTCCGAGATCTGCCTCTACAGTGAGGATGCTCTAAGCCGCTTCAGGCTGGATAATAGTGGGATTGCCCTCGTGTCCATTAAGCCCAAGCTATAATTCATGTCATGTTGCAGCAAGTAATGCAAACTTAAGCGAATGTAAGGCGCAGAACAATGTCAATGGCCTGATGGAACTGCTTCAGTAAATTCGTTGCTTGCTATGGCCAGTAAGTATTTATGAGATAAGTTCTAAAACGGGAGAGAAAACAAATGTTAAAGCGCATAGGTATTTGCCTCATTACAATTCTTTGCGCAACGAGTGTTTTTGCACAGTCTCGTCGTAAAACTCGTTCTACCACAACTCAAACACAACCCGGATATTATTTTACGATTAATACTTGTAACGCTTGTTGTTATGATTGGCACGGCTCGGCAGTTAAACTTTTCAAAGCTGCTGGTATTCGCGCCGTAGTAGTCTTTGGTCAAGAGAGAAAGAATTCAAACACTCAGGCGTTTTCCCCGCTCCACTCTTTTGAAAAATTTTTCTTCAAAGACGTTACCCGTGATTCAGAAATCTGCGCTCAAGGTACTTTGTATGTTGGCCCTTTTGCTTCTAAAGATACCGCCATAAGCGCCCTTGAGAAATTTCCTGCCATATTGTTTAGCGTGATAAAAAATAGAGGCGCTGATGATATGTATTCAGAGGCAGAGCTACGAAATCTCGAACGAGCGAAAGTCACCCAAAATGGAACAAGTAATAATTGGAGATTTGGGGGCGACTCTTTCTTCTCTATTAACGGTTATCAAATCGTGCAATCTAGTGATTCAAGAAAAGATTTAGCTAACAAAAGTTGGCAAGCATTTTGGGCGAAATTTTCAAATGCGATTTACAAGAAAGATTTCAAAACTTTAATACAACTTTCTTCTGCCGATGCTGAATTTTTCGACGGTGGTGGGGGAGGTACGTCGCAGGACTGGTTTAATATGATGTCATCCGAATGGGGTCTTGTGAAAAAGGCGGTAACGTCTGGTGTCGGAAAGATTGAAACATTTGAGGGACAAATAAGCCGATCAACAACTAAACATATACCTATGATTTTCTCATTTGAGAAAGACAATAAATGGCGTTTTTCCGGAGTTACGGGTGATTGAAAGTTGAAGCCGCGCCTAACAACTCAACCAACCGGAGCACTCAATAGCATTTCTTTCACTGTTGTCTTCCCTGATAATGTTGAATCTTGCGGGTATTCTCACAGCTTTATGCGAAAACAAGCTAATTGTGATGACCTATATACACTGCGGCCTGTTACGGGGCTGTTATGTTACCGTATGCTCACGCCCAGTTAATTCCGGCGTTAGGCTTTACTTAGTGAACCTGAACATTGAACAACTGTGTATAGTCAAGTTATTAATCTACGAAGGACTTTGGCAGCTTTCAATAGATTATACTTGCGCTTATCTTTATGGACTACTTTTGCCAATTACAGACAAAAGGTAGGATTCTCCCTGTCTTCACGAGCAAACTGCCAACTTTTATTGCGTCCCGTTAGCAGAGTTGAGGGAGAAATCTCCTTAGTTATGCTTTTCATAAAGGGGAGAATGATGAAGCAGACAACTTATTTCTTAGCTTGTGTGAGCTTGATCTTAATGGTGCGCACGATTGATTGGGCACAGAAGCCTGAGCTTGTTGTGCAGGCAGGGCATTCTGAGCCTGTCAATTCACTCAAGTTCAGTCCTGATGGGAAAATATTAGCAAGCGGAAGCGATGACAGTACAATTAAGATTTGGGACGTTGAAAATGAAAAAGAATTAAGAACTCTTTCAGGTCATTCTGATAATGTTATGTCCATCTCCTTCAGTCCTGATGGGAAAACCATAGCCTCTGGCAGTTTGGACAAAACAATCAAGCTATGGGATGTTGAAAGCGGAAAAGGGTTGCAGACCCTGACTGATCCTTTTGGCCTGCCGATTTACTCAGTTTTATTTACCTTAGATGGTAAGACACTCGTTTCTGTAAGTGGCAATGATAGGGTTGAGCTTTGGGATATAGAGAGTGCAAAAGTAATAAAAACATTCTCAATATCAAGCAGCCTCTCAGACTATACGTCATCTACGATCAGCTTAGACGGAAGAAGGCTTGCGTCTGGTGGGAACAACAAGGTAACGCGCATCTGGGATATTGAAAGTGGAAGAGTATTAAAAACGCTCTCAGGGCAGGAATTTAATGCGGACGGCCCTAATTCAGCGCGATTTAGTCAGAATGGTAAGCTCTTAGCTATCTATAGAAATTGGCTCGCAGGGGGAAAGGGGAATTTGCCGATTGAGCTATGGGATATAGAGAGCGGACAAAGGCTAAGAACACTTCCGGGTCATAATGAATTCATTATGTTAGTCTCATTCAGTCCTAATGGGAAAATCCTTGCTTCAGGAAGTGGGGATAAAACAATCAAGCTGTGGGATGTTGAAAGTGGAAAAGAATTAAGAACTCTTCCAGGATATTCAAACTATTTTGAGTCGCTATCATTCAGCCCGGATGGAAAGACACTGGCTTCTGGAAGTTACGATAGAACAATCACGCTTTGGGATGTCGAAAGTGGGAAAGAATTAGGAACTCTTTCAGGGCATTCTACTGCTGTAGGCTCAGTGGCATTCAGCCCAGGAGGAAAGATAATCGCAAGTGGAAGAAGTGATAACACAATTAAGCTGTGGGATATTGAAAGTGGAAGAGCATTGGGCACTCTTTCTGGACGCTCTTCTACTGAACTATATAGCCCTGTCTCTGCACGCCCTTCTAAGAGACTACTATTTAGCTCTAACGGAAAGATGCTCGCAAGCTATGGTGATTATGATGTGAACATAGAGCTATGGGATGTTGAGAGGAGAAAACAGCTAAGGGAATTCAAGGGACATTCTTATTATGTTAGTTCAGTGTCATTTAGCCCAGATGGGAGAATCTTAATAAGTTCAAGCGCGGCAGTATATGGAGACCAGAATAGAGAAATCAAGTTGTGGGATATAGAAAGCGGGAAAGAATTAAGAACCTTAATGATTCCTCTCTCAGAAAACGAATATGGCACTACATTAGTATTGTTCAGTCCTGACGGTAAAATTCTTGCTTTCGGAAATTGGGACAGAACGATCAAGCTATGGGATGTAGTAAATTGGAAAGAGCTAAGAACTCTCTCATGGGATCTTGGCTCTGTAGTTTCACTATCGTTTAGCCCAGATGGGAAAACCCTTGCAAGCGGAAGTAGCAACAATACGATTAAGCTGTGGGATGTTGAAAGTGGAAAAGAATTAAGAACTCTCTTTGGGCATTCTTCTTATGTCCAGTCAATATCGTTCAGTCCAGACGGAAAGACTCTCGCTTCCAGCAGTTCAGACAAAACGATCAAGCTATGGGATGTCGAAAGCGGACAGGAGCTAAGAACGCTCTCCGGGCATTCCTATTATGTTAGTTCAGTATCATTTAGCGCAGATGGTAGAATCCTGATAAGTGGAAGTGGTGATACAAAAATAAAATTCTGGGATGTAACTACAGGCAAAGACTTATGTAGTCTAATAGCCCTTGACGAGCACGATTGGGTTACTGTCACCCCCGATGGACTCTTCGACGGCTCACCCGCCGCGTGGAACAAGATCATTTGGCGATTCAACAACAATACTTTCAACTACGCTCCTGTCGAAGCCTTTTTCAACGATTTCTATTATCCCGGCTTGCTCGCTGATATCTTTGCTGGTAAGCGGCCTACAGCCCCCTCAGACATTTCACAAAAAGACCGTCGCCAGCCGCAGTTAAAATTATTGCTGGGTGCTGCTCAATCGCACGCGACGCTTACTGCTAGAAACGTGATTGTCAAGATTGATGTCTCACAAGCTCCGGCGGGAGCGCAGGACGTGCGCCTGTTCCGCAATGGCTCACTTGTTAAAGTATGGCACGGTGATGTATTAAAGAAGCGACGGCAGGTAACTCTTGAGGCAACAATTCCGATTGTCGCTGGAGAGAATAATCTGACTGCTTATGCGTTTAACCACGATAATATCAAGAGTAGCGACGCCTCACTTGTTATCAAAGGCTCTGAAAGCTTAATGCGACAAGGTAACGCCTACATTCTTGCTATAGGCGTTAACAGCTATAACAACCCTCAATACAACCTTAAGTATGCAGTAGCTGACGCACAAGCATTTTCTACAGAGGTCAAACGACAACAGGAGATGTTGAAGAATTATGAGAAGGTCGAGGTCATATTTTTGACCAATAGCGCGGCGACAAAAGCTAAAATTCTGCAAAAGCTTGCTCAATTGGCAAGTCGCGTTCAGCCGGAGGACGCTGTAATCATCTATTTTGCCGGTCATGGAACCGCACAGCAGAACAGGTTTTATCTCATCCCATATGATCTAGGTTATATGGGAGAGCGCACGAAATTAGATCTAGCAGGATTACAAACGATTCTAGTGCACAGTATATCAGATAGAGAGCTAGAGCAATTTTTTGAGAAGATAGATGCCGGACAAACCCTTTTAGTTATTGACGCTTGCAATAGTGGGCAGGCATTAGAGTCTGAAGAAAAGCGGCGTGGGCCGATGAACTCCAAGGGACTAGCTCAACTTGCATATGAGAAGGGCATGTACATTCTGACAGCCGCACAGAGCTATCAAGCTGCACTAGAAGCAGCACAGCTGGGACATGGCTATTTAACTTATGCGCTCGTTGTTGAAGGACTAACTAAAGGAGAGGCAGATAACGCGCCGAAAGATAATACGGTGTTCGTGAGAGAGTGGTTTGATTATGCGACAGCACGTGTGCCACAGATGCAGCTTGAAAGATTGAAGAAGGCCCGTGACCTCGGAGAAGAATTTTCTTTCATCGAGGGGGAAACACGAGATGTTGCGATTGATAAACAGACGCAGTTCCCACGAGTTTTCTACAGGCGTGAAATTGAATCTCATCCGCTTATCGTCGCTAGAGCCCAGTAAATCCTAACATCTCATTCAACCCAAGCTACCGGTAGCTTCCCTTTTATGTTCTTTTCTTGTGCCTACATTGGATGCTATTCGCATAGGGCGTGTTAATCCGGGCGTTAGGTTACTAAATCTTAACTGCTGAAATTTTGAGATTTAATGTTGTGATTTCCAATCGTTATATAGCAATGATAGACATCCTCGGTTTTGCGCACTTAGTGGAAACTTCTCCTCTAATGCAAATTGTAGAGCAAACTGAAAGCATACTAAGGGGATGGCCTGATAATCTTTACCTTGCTTGGGTGGCAATAAATGATGATGGTAGCCTCACATCGGGTTATAGTTATGAATTAGGGAAGGCGCATTTCAGTGATACTTTGATTCTTTGGACGCGCCCAATAGATGAAACATTTAAGTACAAAACCCAAGAAGAATTCTGTTTCTTACAGACGGTGTCGCAGATTATTTGCAATGGGTTTTTGAGTGGAATGCCATTAAGGGCAGGTATTGGGTTTGGTGAATGCTATATTGATGAGGAGAAGGGTACGTATATCGGGCAGGCATTAGTAAATGCTTATAATGTGGAGAAAGTACAAGAATGGGTAGGTGGGGCGCTACACCCAAATTGTCCAGCAGTGGAAAGTATGAATGAGGGGGAGGATTATGGGGGTGTTTTAGTACGGCACTCTATCCCAGTTAAGCCCGGGTCAAAATTAAATTTAGATGTCGCACTGGATTGGACAACGTTTGCGCAAGCGCCGGGTGAATATGGCCTTTCCTATCAGGAGAAGATTAGACAAGCTTTTGAAAATTATCTTGGCACAGGTCTCTCAGCAAATGTGGCTCTGAAATATAATAACGCAAGGTTTTTCGCTGAACAGCAGATAGAAAGAGGTTTGGTCGCCAAGAGATTTACTGAATTCACAGGGTAATTTTCATGTCGCACGCAAACTAATGCCTCATCCAACCGAAGCGCGAGATAGCGTGCCTTTTATCATCCTTCCCAGTTCGGCTTGCTTGGCTTTTGCCCGCGCCGTGCCTAGTTAACAGGCGCGTTTGGCTACTATCTTGCATATTTAGAGAGGTAATCTAATGAGTTTAAGGGCGCAAGAATATCAAAAATTCTGGCGAGGCTTCATCACATATATGAAGAAGCACTACCCTAAATATAGCCAGAGGTCGCCATCGAAAAATGACCGACAAATCGTTCCGCCCGATTGGTTCGGTGGCTATATACGGATTGCCGCAGGTATAAGCCGACCTAAAGAGAATAGAATGCAGGTTGATGTAACCCTGAACAATTCGAAATCGAGGGAGTTAACGAAAGAATGGTATCGCCGTCTGCTTGCTGAGAGAGAGCAAATTGAAAAAGAGCTTGGTCTAAGAAAATTGGACTGGAAAGAACGTAAGGATGATCCCGAAAGCCACATTGTCGTTTATGCATATGCTCCCCCTGAAGAGAAATATTGGGATGAGCAATTTGCGTGGCTAGCGGAGACCATAGATAAGTTTCACAAGGTATTCGAGCCAAGAATAAAAGCTTTACCTGCTGCGCTATGAATTTATGTCGAGGCGCGGTCGAACAACTCATTGTAGCGGACTCGCGCCATAGTTTTGCCTTCACGCACAATCACGTGGGCGCTCGCCGCTGAAACCGGCAATAGACCGCAATAGAAACTATGCGCTATCAAGGTCAGATCTCAGAATGGAACGACGAGCGCGGGTTCGGCTTTGTGCGGCCACTAGAAGGCTCAGGTCGTGTCTTCGTACACATCTCAGCGTTTCCACATGGAAGTAAACGGCCCGCTTCAGACGATATAGTCAGCTATGAGCTAAGTCATGATGACCGTGGCCGCCCGCGCGCTATGAATGTTACTTATATCAGCGGCCCTCCGCTTACGCATGGGCATCAGAGTCAGTTGCAAGGTCTACTCTTCGCTACAATAATCGCCGTGACCTTCCTTACGCTCGTCGCTATTGCGGTTAGCGTTGGGTTACTTCATTGGGCGATAATCGTGCTCTACATACTCGCCAGTATCGTGACCTACTTGGCATACGCGGACGATAAACGCGCGGCCCAGACCAGTGGCTGGCGCACAAAGGAGGGAACGCTCCTTTTACTCGGGCTCGCAGGGGGATGGCCTGGTGGGCTGATTGCGCAGTACCGGCTCCGCCACAAAACAAAAAAAGTCTCTTTTCAGGTGGCATATTGGCTCACGGTTGGCTTGAACTGTGGGGGATTGTTGTGGCTGCATCCAACGTAATGTGCTGAGTATCGGTATCCTACATAGCTAACGAGGCGGCCTAACAAGTCATTTAGCCGGAGGATGGATTTAAGGGCTCTCATATTTGTTGGAATTATGGTTGAATGCGTATTGTCGCGCCTGGTCAATTCGGTAGCAGGTAGCTACTTGATGCTTCTACAGGTCACTATTAGACTACTTTTATGGACATTCCTATTAACGAGCACTTAGAAAGTTTGAAGGTTTATGAGCAGCAGCATTTTGTTGCTGCCCAAAATATTATTAATGCGTATGGTGACACCGCGTATTATTTGGATGTTCTTGCAATCGCCGTTATAAAACGGTCACTAGCTTTAGTATCTGGATTTTGTAACTTAATTGAAGCTAGAAACTTCACCTGCGCTGCCCCGCTTATTAGACTTCAAATTGATAATTGCTTGCGCTTCTACGCGGCATCTTTGGTAAACAATCCCCATCAGTTTGCTCGCAAAATTATGGAAGGTACGCCTGTAAGGAGATTACGGGATACAAATAATCGGCCTTTAACCGATGCGTACTTGATCGAAAAATTGTCCGAAAGGCATCCTGAGCTTAGAGATTTATACGAAGAAATGTCCGGCTACATTCATCTTTCAGATAAGCATATTCTTAGTATGACTACTGAGACCCAAGATAATCCTAAGACCATATCGTTCAGAATAGCTTCGCTAGATATTCATCTTGATGACAGCGTATATATAAATGCTATTCATGCGTTTCGCTCTGCTACAGATATTTTGTTGGATTATCTTCAACAATGGGTGTTCGCAAAAGCAAATCCACATATTATTGAGCAACTGCGGAATCGAAGCTGAAATGAATCATGCTGTACCAACTAACAACTCACTCAACCAGCGCGCGAGTCAGCTTGTCTTTCACTGAGAACTCGGATGCTATTCAGTGTTGATTTCCACCCGGTTAATGCGGGCGTTAGGCGCCTGTATTACTTAGAGAAAATATATGAAGCTTGTCCTGAGTAGGAAAGGTTTTGACTCATCAGCAGGTTGCGTTCCTAGTCCTATCTTGCCGGATGGAACCTTGCTCTCACTACCTATTCCTGATGAATCCCAAACTTCTAAAATCAGGTATGAAGATATAAATGTGAAGGGCAAATCAATTGGAAAGATTGTCGAAGACCTAACCAAAAAGAGAATCACACGCCGCGACTTTGCGCATCTTGACCCAGATTTGAGACCTTCCTCATATCCACGCCTTCCTAATTGGCGTCCATTATTTGGTCAAACCGATCAAGCACAGACTCACCTGAAAAATGAAGGGGTTACTATTGGTGATCTATTCTTATTCTTCGGTTGGTTCAGGAAAGTAGAATTTTTGGATGGCAAGTATCGCTTTGTAAGGAAGACCCCGGATTTACACGTTATCTACGGTTGGCTGCAAATTGGCACGATTCTATCTGTGGAGAAAAATTCATATGTTCCGCCTTGGGCTAAATATCATCATCATTTCCATCCTCCTCCTAATTGGCGTAATAATGCTGTGTATGTCTCAAGTGAAAATCTTACCTTGAACAGTCAAGAAAAAATCGGAGGAGCGGGAGCATTTGAAAAGTACCGAGATGAATTGTGCTTAACGTGTACTAATCAGGCGAATCGAAGTTTATGGAAGCTACCAAAGTGGTTTTACCCAAGCAATAATCTTCCCCCTCTCAGCTACCATTTGTCTAAGAGCCGATGGAAATTGAACGGCAATCATGCCACCTTGCGCACTGTAGGGCGAGGACAGGAGTTCGTGTTAGATGCAGACAAATATCCAGAGGCAATAACATGAGCGCGCAGTTTGATAATCTCAGCCGCCGCATAACAACTCATTCAACCGGAGCGAATAGCACTGATTGTTATCGTGAATTTAGATGCTATTTGATAATTCTTCCCGCCAAGTTAATTCGAGCAGTAGATACCCTTAGGTATTTGGTATGACTAATCGTGAAAGGTTGGTTGGTTAGCACCAATCCCTGTGATAGTGAAAGATTCTTAATTGATTACGCGAAAGACATTCACCCTATTATCAACTTCCAGTTATCTGGTGTGATTGAAAATGATGTATATCTCGTAAACTGCTAAACTTAAAAACCACAGAGACATAACAATCATACTTATTGAAAAATTTTGCGCATCAGCTATCTTCGAAGATAATCCTCTCAAACCAGCAGTCAATCCCATAATCGGCAATAACAAAAATACGAGGGCTGTACCGCCTAATCCCATCCCGACGGCGAAACGCAGCATATCGCTCCTAACCCAAGGATCCATAAACCAAAGCGGGTGTGAGAGAAAGTCTCTCATTGTAAATAATGCCTCCCTGCCCTGAATGCCGCAGAATAAGATTATTAAACCCCTAAGAAATTGAAAATAGCCCCATATTGACAAGACCCTCGTTGCCCATCCTGGGCGTTCAATAGTCTTGCCTCGAACCGAATCTATAACTCCAAGCGACATCGAGAGCATTGTCTGGGCTAGATTGAAGCGCCAATCATCCACTGTTTGGTGTATCCCGCCTTCGGCCAGAGACTCATACAGTCCTACAATCCAGATGCTGGAAGAGAGCAATATAGCCCTTATCATGATCCCAGCTTGCAGTGGCAATGTACCTACTGTGTTTATGATACCAGTGAAGGCTTTAGCAACATCGGTTCGGCCTCGGAGAAAATCTTTATGCTTACTGCGAATACTTTCAGCGAATTTGATTATCCGGTCGGCGAATGCGAAGAGATGAAATAGGATAAAGAAGAGCGCAAGGCCAGCACCGCTTATGAGAGGTATGCTATGTATTGCTAATCCGATGATCGTAATAAGAGCGCACAGAAGAATAGGAGAAAGGCAAAGACCGATGGCAGATAATAGCGGCTTTGTTTTCATATGATTTTTAGTCAGCTAGTAATCTAACCCAAAGCAGTCATTTATGCGTTAGGGCGACTTCCTCTACTGCCTTACAACCTATTTGGAAGTCTTGAAGTATCGGCGTCTTCTTTTCCCGGCATTATTCGTAGCTGGCAGCAAGTCCTTATGCCTTTTACTGAGCATGGCGGAAAGCGACTGATGTGAGATCCCCAGTAGTTCTGCGGCACGAACAACCGAGCCACCTCCCATATCTAGTGCCTGCTTAATGAGCTTCGCCTCATAAAGCTTAACCTCCTCCCACATTGAGCAGTCTATCCACGGATTGCTAAAGTTAGCGCCTTGAGTCTTTCGTAGCGCGACTGTCTCTACTCCCTGCGCAGTAATTACCTCTCCTTCCGAGGCGACGATAATTGTTCTCTCGATCAAAGCCCGCAGTTCCCTCGCGTTCCCTTTCAGAGGAAGCTTCTTCATCGCTTCGATGGCTTCAGGGGTGAAGGTCACACGCTTATTAAGTGTCGCCTGAATCAGCTTGATGAAATGCTCTGCTAATGGAGGGACGTCTTCAGGACGTTCCCTTAAAGGCGGGATTACCAGATGGAACATTTGCAGGCGGTAGAAGAGGTCTTCCCTGAACTTCTTCGACTTTATCTGAAATTGCAGATCACGGTTGGTCGCGGCGATTATCCTCACGTCTAAATGCTCCGGGACGGGAGCACCAATAGTGTGAATCTCCCCTCGTTCAATCAACCGGAGGAGCTTCCCCTGATTACCTACAGAGAGTTCTGCGACCTCGTCCAAGAAGAGTGTCCCTCCTTCGGCTTGTCTGACAACCCCCGCATGATCTGTGACCGCATCGGTGAAGCTACCCCTCAGATGTCCGAAGATTTGAGACTCTGCAAGCGTCTCTGTTAAAGCTCCGCAGTTGACTGGGATAAATGCACCACCCCGTCCTGACCAATGGTGAATCATTCTCGCTAATATCTCTTTGCCTATGCCGGTCTCGCCAGTGATTAGCACGGTACCGTCGCTCTCGGCCACGCGGTGAGCATTCTTGAGCAGTGTGGCTGTTTCAGGCGATGAATAGATGAAGTTTGAGCTATTGAACTCTGCTTTACGTAGCCGACCTATGGTAAGCGCTCTTTGGGAGCAAGCGAGAAGCCTCTGAAGTGTTTCTAAGTGCTGAGATTGAGACAGCAGATGAGTCGCTCGCTCGTAGATGGTAGTAATCTCGCTGTTGGATAACTGATCGCTTAACTCTTCGAGGATAGTGATAGCAGCCAGGCCGGCCCTCTCATTGTCTCCGACCAAGTCTGCAACTTCAATCGCTCTTTGGAGAGCAGCACGTGCCCGGCCGAACTCTCCAATTCGAGCTAGCGTGAGTCCATGCGTAGTTAGCGATTCAGCCAAGAGTGCTTGCTCGCCGCTCTTCTCTTGGGTGCGGACAGCCCCTTTAACTACCCTTTCAGCTTCCGCTAATTCACCCTGCGCTATAAGTAGCCTTGCTCTTGTTTCATCAACTTGTGCAACACTGCCCTGATCTTTAAGACTAATGAATAGACGGCGGGCACGCTCAAGATGCCGTTGAGATTCACGGTAGCGGTTTAGTTGAAGATAAAGGAATCCGAGATTGTTTTCGACGCGTGCCAGAAAGCGCGTATGCCCTGCCTGCTCGAAGTGAAAACTGGACGCCGTAAATTCGACCAGCGCCCGATCCATGTAATCAGATCGCTTCTCCGAAGCTCCAAGATTCTTTAGCACAATAGCGCGTGTATTATGGAATTTCCCTTGAAGTGAGTGACTTGTACCCTCGTTGATAAGTGTTGCTGCCTCATTTAACAATCGTAAAGCATCATTTAGGCGATTAGCCGAACGTTCCACGTCCGCGCCGTGAACTAAAGCCAAAGCTTTTAAATCACTCTCAGAATCGGAGAGTTGCTTGATGGCTTCTTCGCGCGTGACTCTAGCTTCGTCATACGCGCCTTCCCTCCAATAACAGATTGCAAGCTCTATCTGAGCCTCGGCCACTCCTCTTGTGTCCTTAAGCTCATAAAAACGCTCACGGCTCTCTGTCAGGAAATCTTTGGCTCTTTCCTGTGAACCTTCAACCTGTTGGGCACTGCCGATTTTCGCCGTTAAGCATCCCACGCGTAGGAGCAACTGTGCGGCTGCCTTTTCGTCGAGTCCCGCGAGTACAGGCCGCTCACCTACCCCCCTCCACAGGTCTCCCAATGCCCCAGTCGCGCCTTCGTAGTTTCCTGCCTCCTCTAGCTCCTTAGCAAGTCTGCAACGGAGCAGTGTCTTTTCGCTTTGATTGAGCTTCGGGTTGTCTATTTGACGAAGAAGGGAAACCTCTAAGTTCATGTGAGGACTCACTTTCCGTAGTTTACGCAACGTTTGTTGCTAAGATTAGTGGTAGAATGCGCGCCGCTTCTCAGATGGGTGCGGGCTGGACGCTTTTCTTCACCGGCCATAATTCACAAAGCTAACTACCCTGAAAGGAAAACTCTCAATGAAAAGTCTAAGAAATCTCCTCGCCGCACTGGCGCTGGCCTGTGTGCTCAGTGTCTCCGCTTTCGCAGGTGACATGGGCACTCAAGGAATCACCTCCACAGGCGACATGGGTACTCAAGGTATTGCTACTGGCAATATGGATACAGGCGCAACTACGACAGCACCCGGCAACATGGAGACGGTTGGAATAACTGCCACCGATCCCGTGACGGGTATCGCGCTCGTCCTGCTGCAAAGCGCGCTCTCGCTCTTTTAAGGAGCTTTCACTGCTAACTTTTAAGTGGGCTGCCACTCGACCGGAATCGGGATGGGTTGGCAGCAAGGTTTACGTGTGTGCAATGTACGCCGCAGGTGATAAATCGAAATGCTAGGCGAGGAAGCACTCACAAACTGAGCAGATTACCTGTAGTTAGTCATAAAATGCAATGATTTTTGCAAGAATAGGAACGCTGCTTATTTTCGGCTCAGAGAATGTCAGATCCATGATCTTCTGAATCGGGCTTGTTCGCGTGTTAGCCTGGTTAGTACCCTATAAAGGTTCATTTATGCAGGAATATTCTTATTAGAGTCGGGTTGAGTGTAGCACCAGAGAAGTGCTGACTGGATGTCAAACGAATCAGGATAAAGAGAGAGCGCCTTTTCCAGCACAATTGCAGCATCATCATAAAGGTTTAAAGCCATATAGGAACGTGCTAATGCTTGGTACACATCTATATTGTTTACCTTAATCTCTGTCGCTACCTTGAGAACTTCGACGGCTGCCTTGTGATGCCCCCTTCCCTCACATATGACTCCGGCGGCTTCTAGGGCTAAAGCCTGAGATGACGCATCCGCGCTAAGAATCCAATTAATGAAATCGCTATTATCAATGCTCATCGTAGTCAAATCCGGTGCTTAACAGATTATGATTGGGATTGTCAGAACGTGACCATTAATCCTACTTTCTGGTATCTTTCCAAGTCTCATGAAGCTGCCAGATGCTTATGACTAGAGCAGCCTTTCAATTGTAGACATGCAGGTCAGGCGGGAGGACAAAACCATCAACCTCCTGGCCGAACAACTCCCCAATCAAATACTAGACACAAATAGGACTAAAAGCAAGCCTGTGAAGGGGAGGGTCTTCTGATGGGAAGATTCCCTCGACGCCGGCAGGAGCGGCTCCACGAAAAGCTGCTCGAAATCCGGTTAGCGCTTAATCTATCTCAGAACGAGATGCTCAACCGGCTGGGGCTTCAGGACGAGCTATTCAGGAGTAACATATCTAGTTACGAGTCAGGAGAGCGCGAGCCGCCTCTATACGTGCTGCTTCGTTACGCGCAGGTCGCAGGCGTCTGTATGGACGCTTTAGTAGATGATGAAATTGACTTGCCCGCCAACCTGCCTGCCGAGCCGCGACATAAGAGTATAAGATCGAATAAAGCTTCTAAAGGCGAGAAGCGCAGATGAATTACAAAAAACTACCGTATAAACTCTTCAACGAGTTCCCTAGCGTACTCGTGAACTTGCTCCCTTTCTAATCTTGAATCGGCTCTGCTCTCGCCTATCACCAGGCTGTCCTGTAGCTTATCCTGAACATAATCCGGGAGTTGACCACAAATCTCTTTGTAGTTTCGCACCAGCTCGCTCTGCTCTCTGGATAGAATCGCCACTGGGCTGCCGCCGTAACGCCTAACGTGCTCAATCTCAGCGGATATCATTGCGATCCGCAAATCCTCTAATCTCACTTTGTCGGCCACAACTCGGGCTTGTTCCAAGAAATCGAGACGGAGATGCTCTTCAATATATTTTGCTTTAAGTAGTCCTGCTCTGGCCTGTTGATTTTCTGTAGAGATGTGGAGGGTTTCGGAATGAGAAACATCTTGTGTATTAAAGAGCATATGCTCACTGTCTGACTCGGCTCTAGCCATATCTAACGCATGCCCGTCTACCGCGCTGGCAGGACCGGCGACCAGCGTGAGAAGTGCGGGCTCTCCCCTGTTCACGGCGTCGAGGAGTGACTGGCTCTGTTTGAACGAATAATCGTGGTCGCCAGCGCCGCTCGACGTGCAGTAGTGATGTAGCACTCTGACGGCGTGATCCACTACTTTCGAAGTCCACTGCTCTCTGGTGTAGCCTACCTCCTCAAGTTTGACCCCACGGCGGGCTAATTCTTCCCGCGCCAGTTTGGCAACATGCAGCACATTATCTACGGGACGGAGTGCACCCTTACCAATGCGGGTGGATTCAATCAACAGCTTTTCGATTGCAGTCCTAGCCTCTCTGATTCTCCTCTTTCTCGAAGCCTCTGTTGTTTTCCGCGGCTCTTTATCTCTGGTTATCGGTCTCTCCTCAACGACGGCATATTCCTGCTCATGAAGTCGTGCTCGTGAGGCGTGCCGTTTGAAATCCTTGTTTTCTTTATTAGGTCTGATCGATTCCGAATACCTTTTAACCTCAGTCAGCTCTTCGGTATTCAGCCGTGGGACAATACTTTCGCGGCTTAGGCCCAGTGCTCTCAGGTAATCTTCCACTATCTCATGCCGCGTTTGGTAATACTCGCGTGCGCTCTGGTACTCAGCGACTACTCGCTTAACCGACGGAGTCTTCTGTAAGTCTGAGTCGGATTTACTTGGATTCGACAATTTGCGTTCAGAAGCTTCACGATAACATGCTTCCTTCTGGAGCAATTCTTTGCGAGCTACAAGTTCTCGGCCGAACTCGATTTCCGCCGTCGCTAGGATGATTTCAGGGCTTGCACTAACACCTCGCCTCTTTTCATGAAGGTGTCTCGCCAAGCGCGCGTCGCGCGTGCGATGTGATAGCTGGTCTAAATCCCGATAAGCTCCCTGAGAATAGACAGGGAATGGCAAAGTTTTCCCCGCTTGTGCCCGAACCTCTTTGGCTTCTTCTACCGCACGGCTTACGATCTCAAGCCTCCATTGTGCGGCCTCGGCAGTATGTAGCAGTTGCTTTTCCCTGACAGCTATTTTCTCCCGAATCTCTTGCTCGCGCTTCTTCAGTTCGGAGAGGGTCGAAGTTGATCCCCCTCGCGCTTTCTTCTGACTCCTGTGGACATCTATTGTTCCAAGGCGCTCTGTCTCACGCGCGATCATTTCTTCGATGCCATGTAAAGACCAGCGCCCTCCGTCTTCTAGCTCGAAGTAGATCCCCGCCCGCTCTTCAAGGAACTTCTCCCCTTGAGTGCACCGCTCACGAGTAGTCAGCCTAACGTACTCATGATAGCCAGCCAGAATTCCGGTAAGTCGGTCATCTTTGGCAGCCGCCAGTCTTTCCCCGTTTAATCTTTGAAGTTCATCGTGCTGCTTACTCGTGTAATAAAGAGTTGGCGGAGCTTTGCCCTGTGATTCTCTCGCTTTGTGTACTTCTCGTATCTCAAGGTTTAAGGCCGTGGCCTCGCTATTGGCCCTTGAAATCTCTTGCGCGGATTGGTTGGTTGCGAGTGCGTGGAGTAATCTAGCTTGTGCAAGTTCCGCCCTGGCCATCAGCATGCGCGTGGTCTCATTCGACCTATAGCCCCTGAGGTTTAAAACGATTCTAAATTTTTGGGGGTCGAGCCCAAGAGTACGAAGGTCTGTCTTAATTTGTGAAGAGAGCTTTAGCGCCTTCTGGTCCCGTAGATCTGCCTCACGCTCTGGTTTCGGCTGCGGAGGAAGCCCCGCGGCTTTCCGTGCGCGAGTTTGACGTTTCCAATCAAGCGTCTCCTTTTTCTTCTCCATGTGCTCACGGTACTGCTCAGGGTCACGCACATGTTCGGACCAGATTTTCGCCCAATGCTCGTCAAAGCTCTGCCAGACCTGTGGCGGGATCTGAATTTTCTGGCCGCTCGGCAGACGACAATCCCACTGCCCGTGGCAGTGAGTATTTTCCGTCCCGTCACGGTGGATAACGAAGCCCGCAGGGACATCTCGAAGCGGGTTATCAACAGATTCTCGACCGCGATCCTTGCTCCACAGCACGTCCATTTGGGATTGGCAGAACTTCTCCACCAATTCCCTGATCTCTTGATTAGAGACGGGGCGGTCGAAGGAGAAAACTACGCCGTAGTGTGTGACGGCTCGCCCGCGCCCGGGTTTTTGAAGCACTGCTTCCTCGCGATCCCGCATGTCAAAGAAAGCCCTAAATCGCATCACCTCTTTTTCGACTTCGGGCATCTCCGTGTAGCCGGTCTTGCGGCGCTCGGTTACGGCTCTATCAATCTCTCCTTGAGTTCGCCACTTGGGTTTCTCCCCCTCATCCGTAGTGAGATGTCCCCGCTCCGTCTCCTGCCTGAGTCGATCTTCGGCAAGGTCTTTATCGGACTCCCAACCGTAGACGTGAGCGGCGAAGCGGTCTGCCGCTTCGTCTTCGCAGAGCATGCTTGCGGGGATGTTCCTAGTCCAGAACCTGGGGCCTTGGTCTAAACCTCTTGCTTGATCTGTTAAAGAGGTTCGCGCCTCATCTCGCTCTGTGTAGCCGAGCTCTGTCTGTCGGGTGTTGTGTCGAGCCTGGCTCCCGCCCATACCGGAGCGTCCTGCCGAAACCTTAACCGAAACGCTCATTCTTTATTCCCTGATGCGAACGGTCGGATGACGTAGAGTTCTTGATCGAGTTTTGAGAGGCTCCGGCGAACTTCTTCCGACGCTTCCTTCAGCCAGTCTAACCGAGGCGGGTCGGCGTCTCCCCGAGACTTGGCTAGTCGCTCAAGCGCGGCTGCTATCCGGTCATGGTTAGCGCTAATCTTGAAGAGATGAAAACGGGTACTTATGAGGTGATCCCGATCAGCATCAGCCATGTAGATTAGCTTTTCCCCCGTCAGAAGGTCTCCCGCGTAATTGGAGAGAGTAAGACCTTTTTTCTTCGCCTCTCGCCCAAGCCTTCGCTTCATTTTGGGGGTGATCCAGACTGTAATGCGTTCGCTTCTTTTCTCGTCAGCCATATGATTTTTTGTGTGTGGTTATTCTGGCTTTTGATTAGAAAAAAATTTTGTGCGGCACTCGAACTTATCCTGCCTTAAGGAAGTCGGGGTAAACCAACACTAATATCTTTTAACTTTGTTTGTCAATGTGCTATTATAACGTATGTAACGGGAACGTTTTATTAGAATGGAAAGATGTAACTATGCCGCCGCGACGCCATCAAAACCAGCTCTCTTTTCTCGCAGATGATCAACCGCTACGAGAGACCTCTAAAGGCCGAATGAGGAGAGTCAGAAAAGTCGATAACGGGAACCTTTCCGAAGAGGTCGGTTCGAAAGCTAAGCGGATCGAATCGTCCCGCACAGGTATTAGGGCTGGCGGTAATAATCATCTTTCCCCTGCAGAGGATCGAGATCACAAAGGGGCGTCATTCCACGAACCTGCCCTAGCGGCTGAAGGAGAACGCCAATCTACCAGAAGAGGAAAGAAAGGTAGGTCTAGATCGGATACCCCTGCCCGCGTGAGCAAAGAGCGCCTTACGGTTCACCTTTCAGTTGAGCTTATTAATCGAATCAGAAATGTTGTTTATTGGACGCCAGGACTGACACTGGCCAACCTGGGAGAAGATGCTTTCAATCACGCCGTTGCGGAAAGGGAGAAAAAACGTGGCGGCTCATTCCCACAACGCAAAGAGGAGCTTAAAGGCGGTCGCCCGATAAAGTAGCACTTGAATAGGCGGTTGATTACTCTGCGCTCAAGTGTTGGTACTCTTCATTCCAGCTTGATTCCAGGCGGCCGCCTCAGGCTCAGGCACTTCTGGGAAGACCATGCGATAAAAGACGGCGCGCGCCATCTGCACGTCCCGCATGCAATACTCCGCTATCTGCTCATGGTGTCCGGCTAAAAACTGATCATAGATGCGGCTGCCCTCCATCCCTTCGGTTTTTGTGATTCCGACCTTCAGTATCTCGGCCAACTCCGCGAGCGAGACGTAAGCGTCGCGCGGATTCCAGTGCGCCCACTCCCTCATCGTGTCGTAGATGGGAGAGCTACGGTAGCGCGCAAAGCTTAGAAGGACGCTGGGGTGGATTCTATTAATGCGCGAGCGCTTGTAAAGGAATGGCAGGTCGAAGTCCATGATGTTGTGGCCGACGATGAGGTCGCGGCCCGGGTTAAAATCGCCCAACATCTTCCAGAAGGAGCGCAAGGTGCGAGCCTCGTCTAGATGGAATCGCCTCGAAGAGCGCTCGCGCCCCAAGAGGCCACAGTGAGTGACGTGCCAGTCCTGTTCGACGATCATCCCAATGGCCAGCACGCGCCCGTACTCGGCATGAAGGGCAAGTTGCCGGAATTGCTCTTCCGTACAGCTTTGTTGCTCTTCCGGTTCTTCCTTTTGCTCGGCAGCTAATGCGAAACTACTCTTGCGGCACAGCTTTCTAACGGTCTCAGGCCTGATTATTGAACGCCACTCTTGGGGCGGAGGTACGGATTCGATGTCGAGGAAGATCCGTCTAACCATCTCAAGCACCATGTAAGCCGACGAATAGATTCTGTGGATCAAAGCTCTATGTTGTTTCGACTGTTATACGTCGGGTTATAGATGAAACATCCGAACGACAGCTTAATCTAAAATCTAACGGATGTGAAGAGTTTTTCAGGTAACGACGTATTGGCGTTACCCCGAATTTGTTTGCGGCCTGATTTCCTTTAATTGTTGGAAATCAAGGCCAAGGAAGTTTTTCCTTTCAGAGATGACGTCGTGAATAAGTCCCGGCAGGAAATGGGCACATGCGAACGCAGGTTCCGACGTCGCATACTTCGGTTGCCCCCTTTTCTTTAAAGGGTACAGAGGCGATGCCATCTCATACCCGATTAAAAGTCTCGCCACACTGGCATAACGGCTGCTGGGACTTTCTTCCTGGTTAGGAGTTGGGTCAACCAGGCAGTAAGCCGTGAATGCATACCTTTCCAAAGCCCTCTTAATCAGACTGTGAGATTCGGCGGCATCATCCCACCCCAATTTCTCAAGTATGTTGCACTCACGGAAAAGGATCGTGCTATCTAAAGGCTGACGCTCCCAAAGGATGTCGAGGAGGGCAGCCAGTACAAGTGGATCACGGCCGATCGGTAATCCCTGCGCGGAGTCATTAATCATTTCGAAGTGATAAGGGATTTCATCAGCCTGTATTGGAACGCTTCTGGCGGTAAAGGAGCGATGATGAACGATGCTGCTTTCGCCTAAACCGGAGAAGAGGAAGTTGGCCAGATTATCACCTAACAGCTTACGCACTTCGGCGAGTATGTGCCGCTTGGTAGAGCTTAGGGATTCATTACTATCCATTGGATATTCTCTATCTCAGACTATGAGTTGATCTTTTGAACCGGCGAACGAGCTGTCATAACGTAATCAGACGTGATAGTTCTGTTTTCTTCTTTACATCTCCCTCTATGAACACTTGCACCTCTTCGATATCTGCCTTCGCACACTTGATATCGAAGCTTCTCCAAAACAGATCTATCCCATCAATGAAGCAATTTTCTTCAAGAAAACTCTGAATGTATTCGACATCCTCTCTATCCATCTCGGTATAAATCGGCTTCAGAATATCTTCCAGTTCCTCCATCCCGAACACGTTATCCTGCTCTTCGTCCATTCGAGCCTTTGCTTCATCCACCAGAAGACTTATTATCACCTTCTTCAATAACTTCTTATTCTTGAAGACAGACAAAAGCAGATGATTATCTCTTCTGGCGCATTCCAGTATATGAGGAGTAAATTCAGTGCTTGAGGGAAAGTGCTTTCTCAGCGATTCATAAGTTATCTCGCAGACTGTCATCGTGAAATCCATAGTTATCCTGAATCTCTTATTAAGGAGTTCTGTTCGCTCTTCCTTTAAGTCTGACGCCTGCATTTTGGCCATAAGTTAAATCAGGAGGATTTTGATTATTGAGAGAAGCTTGTCTTCACTTATCTTCGGAAGAGTACAGGCTGCATGCAGCTAGGCTGTCATAGCGGGAATATCACTATGGCGGAGATAATTGCCATTCTTCTTGCCCGCCATCTCCCTTTGAACAAGCTATACGCTGTCGAAAAGAGAAGTGCTTCCAGACAGGAAGCTTCGTGCCTACGGTTTGAAGATCTTTCTCTTCTCGGCATCCCTCTGCCTTTCTAGTTCCCGGCTCTTCTCGCGCTGTATTTTGGTTTGTGCCTCTGCAGCCGTGTCCGTAAGAGTGAACATAGCTTCCTCTATAGGCATTTTGCTGGACGCCCCCATAAGCATGTATGAATCGTCATCAATTGAGAGATCCAGGCGCACATCACCGCAAGGTATGATGAACTCTTTCTCGTCCCTTTGAGTCCATACCGCATCGACACCGAGTCCTTTGCTTATGGTTCCCGCGAATTCAGTCATGGGCCGCTGTTTCCACTCTTTGCCGACCGAGTAATAGGCCCTTATCTGGTACAGGCGCTCGTCAAAAAATCTGAACTCCAGCTTGTCCAGGCCTGTGGATCCCCGCGGATCCTGTGGCCGCGAGAGCCTCAATTCCATAGTGCGTATTCCTGACGCGTCTTGCCGTGAGAGGGGCGGAGGGGTGCCTTGAAATCGGCGAGCCAGATCAGTCGGACTCATGCCCAGACTGAATCCCCGCAGGGGGAGTAGTTGTGCCACCTTAATCGGACATCTATTGAGCCCTGCGGCCGCAGGTGATTTACCTGACGTTGTTGCAGTTTGTGCGAAGACGATAGAGGCACTTAGCAGTAAGAGACAGAAGACTATGACTATGCACCCGAACGTAAGGCTCAACTGCTGGAGACTTGAAATCGAGGATTTGACGCCAAGTAGCATGTTCACTGTATTCTCCTTTCACCTTGAAGGATCGGAACTCCTAGAGAATGAGGGATGGCACATTCGGACTCCGCTCTGGTATCTTTACTCCTTATTATCTTTGACAATTCGGCCGTGACCATTGCCTAAAGCTATTCCACAGACCCGCGGATGATGAGATCTGCCGCCGAGACCTTGTGTTTAGGTTTCCGGGCGGAGCAGGGTCTGAACCTCAAGCTCACAATAAATATTGTGAGCCGCCACAGAGTAACAATATTTAGTGTTACCCTCAAGGCGGAAACGTCGGTTGTCATGTCGGGAGGAGATTCCCGGCATGGGTAAAGCAGAACGTGAAAGGCCAGTTCATTTGGCCGAGAAGCTACTTTTCATCCGAAAGACTTTAGGACTTAGCCAGAATGAACTTATTCGCAGGATGGGCTTGTCGGATAAGATTGTCCAGCAGGACATTAGTACATATGAACTTGATCAAAGAGAACCGCCACTCCATGTCCTACTTTGTTATGCGCGCGCAGCGAACATACTTGTTGAAGTTCTGATTGATGACAGCCTCGATCTACCATCAGTTATGCCAAGTCCAAAGAGGCATGAAGGAATAAAGCGGAAAGAGTGTGTAGGGCATCGCAGGCCGAAGTAACTAAAGGCTGGATCTAATGAAGGCTTCTATCAGTGAAATAGTAGGACACGCAGAAAATGCTAAAGGCAGAGAGGTCTCTGTCTATCGTGCGCTGAGGCCTTTGCTCTGCACACGATGCGGCGCAGAGATTAAAGAAAGCGAGTTATTTACCAGAGGGGAACTAGCCGGGATAAGAATCTCACCCTGTTGCAGAGAATGTGTGCCTTTCAGCCTGAGCACCGCTAAGCAACTTCGTTCCCCCTTGATTGAGGCGTTACTCAACTCGGGCTCTAACGTCAGGCAATTGAAACCACATCTATCTGCGCCTGACAAGAAGGCGATAGAGAAAGAGGTGGAGCATCGTTTAGGACCCGCCCTTGCAATCAGCCGAAAGCGCCGGCGTTAAGTACTTCTACCCATTCCCGCTTCGCGCTTTAAGGCTTTGCTTCCACTGCCTGTTGGGAAATTATGAATGCTGATAGACCTATAATCCGAGTAGCTGCTTCTTTTTGATATTGAACTCTTCTTCCGTGATGATTCCCCGCTCTTTCAGCGACGCCAATTTTTCCAACTCCTCCGCGGGTGAGAACTGAGCCACGATTGCCCGGGGCCGTCTCAGCTCAGCGATTTTTTGTTCGATAGCGGCCTTCATCCTTTGAAACTCACCTTGCTGCGACGACTTGAACATCACCGTGTTCTCATCTTTAGTAGCATCCAGCAGACCTCTCTTATTTTCGCCGCTGCCAGCAAACGTAAACTGGATGTATCCATTAGTAAGAGCATTCGCCTGGCGGAACTGGATGGAGGTAATGCTGGAAAGCAAGATCTCCTTATCCCCTTTTAGCCCCTGAGTCATTACAGCCAACAACCCGCTTCGACTGATGCGAACCTTATCGGCAAATAAAGTAAGTTGGCCATTAACGCCGCCTGCCGACATGATTGTACCTGCTGGCTGATATGGGGAATTCTGGTTTACCCCGGCTACATTCTTGAGCAGAGTCCAGCCGGGTAAGCCTTGATGCCAGGCGAAGTCATTGAGGTTGAGGTGAAATGATGCCAGCATCCCATTCACTTGCTCAATGGTGTATGGGCCGTACTGCTGGCCTTTTCTGAGGATGAATATTTGCATAGGATTTAATGCAATTCTCGATGAGTAAATAGACTGCGCAGTAGCGTGACCGGCAGCGATTCTTCCTGCAGCTAAAAAAAGTCCCCGCTGCACTTCACACTACCCGTCCCGCTATTAGTTACAAAGAACTCAATTCGCCGGCCATCATTAAGTTGCAGTATTAGCCGATTCATCATCACGTTTTGGAGCTCTCTTTGTCCTGCTCGAATGTAACCATCGATTGAGATATTACCTCTTACCCACTCATCAGGTTCCATGGGGATTGGTACCCTTGTCATTATCTGGGTAACTTGTAATGAATATTCGACGTCGCAAATGTATCGCTCTTCTTCAAAGACTTTCCCCGGCCTGCCGGGCTTTCAAGAGTTACGCGCTTTATGGTGTTCATTTCTCGTCTCCTATTTTCTTACGAGATTTAATAATGTGTTCTGTTAAGTTGTATTTATTTCACACTGACTTTTTCCAAGGTGCTTCTCAATGACTTCGAGTAGTTGTTTACCTTCTTCGCTACCCTAACAGAAGTTAGGATCGCAGTTCGGGCAACAGTGTATTCACATTTTAAGTCGAATTGAAATTCAAACATCTGTTGGTTTGAAATTGTGAGTGCCAGCTAGATTGAACCTTAAGCTCGCCTCTTATTTCTTCTTCCGACCGTCTATCGAACCACGATATTCATCTGTCATCATTGCCAGCAGGGCATCGGCGGCAACATCGACCCGAGCTTTATCCTGCCTCACAAGCCTCTTTGTAAATTCCTCGCTTTTACCTATGGCCCTAGCAAGTAGTCTGTAAGCCGGCACGCTCATTTGCACTAGAGACTCAAGTCCTGAATATGCGCTGACGTTCTTTAGCTTCATATCAAAGATGACCAGCATGATTGAAAAATACTCCGAGTCATCCGCGCCAAGCGCTGCGGCAATTTCTCCGCAGGCATAGGTCGTTTGGAGAAAGTAATCGCCGTTCACCCCGGCCACCTGAACTCGCTGTGTAAGCCGGGCAAGCCCCACGAAGGAGCGATCTGCTCGACGAGAGAATGCCCACAACTGGGAGAGATGCTCTCTGGCCGCCTTCTCCGAACCCATTAACCGTGTCAGTTGGGGCAAGGCTTGGCTATAAGCTTCTTGCTCTGACTCCTGAGCTGCTATTAGGTTGTTCAAGGCAAAAATGAAAATAAGAAAAGCGGTAATTAACGAACGAGTGATATTGAACATAGTGACTAATCTCTCAAACTGATATTAGCGAATTGGGTTGAGGTTAACAGTTCACGTCAGTTCTAGATACGATTTTGCCTGACGTTTAGAAACTAAAGTTTAAATTCAAAGGTCAATGTCCCAGATATCTTTACAGGTTTTCCTTCTACCTCTACCGGTTTCAGCACAGTCTCTCGCGCCGCCGTCTCGGCGGCCAGGCGTAGTAGAGCCGGGCCGCTTGAAGATTGTATAGAGATAACCTTCCCCTGCTCATCTACGACTACGTGAACAATGACAACGCCAGTGATGCGAGCTGCACGGGCTGTCGCCGGGTATTGAGGGAGCGGCTTTTTTACAACCCGATCATCTAAAGCGCCCATTTCAATAGGCGCGTCTCCAGCAGTTTGTTTAGAATCACCAGGCTTTACCTGGGTGTCTCCGTCGAGGGTGCCGCGCGCACGGTCGGCTTCTGCGTCCGCCTCGGCGATAGCCGTCTCAAGGCGTGTGCGGCTCTCAGCCAACAGTTTAAGCTGTGACTGGACACGATCCCGCTCCGTTTCCAGTTGGCGTCGCCGTTCTTCGCGAGCCTCGGCGGGGAGCTTCGATCCATAAGTCTGAGCGGTGCGCTCTAAATTTTCGGGGCGCAGATCAAAATCAATCTGTTCAAGCCGGGCCTGCAAGTCAGCCTCTTTGCTCTGAACGTCACGTAACTGCGAGCGCCGATTGTCGGCACGATTACTCGCAACGGCAAGATTGTTTAATTCTGAAAGGCTGTTAGCCTGCTTCTCTTGCTCCTTGATCAGGCTTTCTAATTTCTCATTCTGTCTTTTAAGCGCTTCAATCTGCTCTTCCCGTATGTCCTTATATTCCGCCTCGGGAGCATCGGGTGCGGTAGCCGGTTGCTTTAACCAGATTTGGCCTGTCTCGACGTCATAAACCCAAAGCTCAATCAAGCGTGCGTTGAGATATTCGTATACGGCAAATACATCATTGGGGTCGGCAATAGTAGGTTTACTACTTAGAAAACCTTCCCGGATGTAAGGCTCCTTCAGTTTAATTATCGCTAACGCGCCCAGAGTCTTCTTGGCTCGCATGGCTGTCGGGACGTCCATCTTGATGTTGTAACTTAGCTTGTCGGCACCCTGCGTAAATGATGCGTAGTTCGTAATTATCAATTCATATATCCAGGCCCTGGTTTTTTCGACTCTGGTGCGCGCCCCCATCGCGTTTGTGCCGATATAGGTCTCCGTCGGGGAAAGTTCTTCTTTGGCCCTGACGGTTCTTAGTCTCGGTGCCGGCTTTACCCCTACTATCGGCACGCTAAGCTTGATAGTTACACCCATCTCCTGGTTGTCCGCGTTATAAAGTGTCGTGACTTCCTTGACCTGGATGGCTATCAAGCTATCTTTGGTAAGGCTTCCTGATATAGGCGCCTTACCTTCCGCTGCGACGCGACGATTAAAATCTGCCGTAGTTTCGAACTCACCCTTTACGGAACTCCCTTTTCTTTTCTCCAGATTCTTATACAGAGCTTCTGGGTCAGCTCCACGATAGCTGGGCGGCAATGCCTTTAAATCGAGGCTGATGGGGCGGAAACGTACGGAGAGCGCTTTTCCTGTTTAGCCGCCGGTGGATTCGGTCGGCGTTGCGCATAAGCGGGATAAAGACCGGTTCCGCTTATAACGATAAGTAGAAAAGTGAGGGCTTTCATTTGACCTCCTCGCTTTCGGCGAAAACGGATAGTGTACTTGCGAATTCGAAATTGAGAGTACCAGCCGGGAGGTTGCCATTATAATCACTTCAAGGAGTCTGGACGCAAGACAATTTCTTTGAGCAACCGAAATCACTTCTCTTGTCTTAACATTCTGCCCTGTGAGACTGCACTGCTGAGTATTAAGATATTGTTCTGACTGAATCAGGGCTGCGGTGTAACCAAAGTCCTGATTGGCTCCGGGTAAGGACAGTGAGCACCAACAGAATAGGAGTTGTGCGGCCTCATGTTTGCGCGCGCCTATTTGCTTTTAGAAGTTATCTAAAAGAACGGTAAAATTGTTTCTTTCTATACATGTGATTGGATGTTATACAACTAATCAAGCACTCAATCCTGATAATGAAAGCCAACCTAAATCTCCCTTGGTTGAATGATTTGTTGGGTACCCCAGTGTATAAATCTCGCATCTGTTTATTTCTTATCACCACGCACCTTCTGCAGTTCTTTCATGAATTTACGAGTCACGTCTTTAGCAGGGAGCTTAGTCTTTATGAGAGCGTTGCCGCGAATGACCCTCAGATTCTGTTTGCCCCAGAGGATGCGCGGGCGGTACGAGTTGCCTTCTATTTTATCACCACGCATCAGAACGTAGTATTCGCCAACCTCTGCGGTATTCTTCGTGGTCACATTTCCGAAGACGCCGCCGAAGATGCCGCCGAAGGAACTATATCCCGTATCAAAGAATGACCTACCATAGAAGATAAAGAACTCCGCCTCTTCAAGCTTTCCTACGACCTGGAGCTTCGGCTCCTTACTCAATTCTTGGAGTATCAGTTCACGCGACTCTAAATCATCCGAGTAAACATAGACGCGGCTCATATCCTTGATGTCAAATAACGTGCCGTATTCAGGGGCGGAGTTGTTGATTTGGGCAACTCCGGCAGTTGCGGCCACTAGAATCAGGAGCAGTCCGTAGATTATCTTTCGCATTATTCGTTACCTTTTAAAGCAGCCGCTTATAACCTCTACATTCTCTCATATCATACAAGATAATTATGCGTCCTTTACAAAGTGACCATTTCGCAGCAATCTTTTAAGCTGCCTAGTTGAAGCTTAACTGGGCTAAGCGAAGCCACCGGCGCAGGCGGCAGCCATATCACACGCACTTCCTTTTGATATGCAAATCGAAAATGCTTACAGAAGAATACATTTAGCTCACTCACAGTTGTATTGTACGGATCGTAATAGGTGACGGGAACGGCAAAGCCATTCCAATCCGGCAACACAGTCTTGAATCCTGCAATCAACCGCTTTATGAACTCTTGCGGATTTTTGATGATCAAGCAACTGTTATAACCGAAATCATCAAAGAGACGATAATCATAGACGGCGGACATGCAGTAGACGTAATAGTTGGTACGTGACCTAAGCGTGTAGGTCACATTTCCGACTGGCTGAATGGGAGCTTTCAGGGCACCGCTACTCCCGTCATAAACTTCCATTTTGACATCAGAAGGGTGCGCTTGGACTTCCAGCTCAAGCTCAACATCTCTTATGGCTTGATTTAATGATGGGTCGCCATAAGTAGAGGCTGGGTTGATAAGAAATTTACCCTCTTCGAGAGCCTCGCGGATATGTTCTTCTTTACCCAATTTGACTAGATAAGTGCCGACTTTAGGAAGCGTCCTCCCTCTGGTAGCCAAAACAGACTTTGGGATATCCGGCGCGGTAGCATTAGGAAGCATTACATCCATCATTAAGCCGGGAGAAAATCCCCTGCCGCGCATTTGATGCTCTGTTAAGACATGCGTAAACAGCATATTCAAATGATCGAATTGCCTCTCTCCTACAAGGAAGGTCAACTGGCCTGCCTCATTCAGACCGGTCATATTAGCCATGATATCTCTCAGCCTTTGCTCCAGCTCTTTATCGCTTGCGTGCTCCAGATATCTACGGGCACGATATTGTTGCTCGTAAAATTCTTGCACTGTTATTGAACCCTTCTGTTGCATATCATCCCTCTCTGGAAAATCTAACGTCCGTATTGATTCGCATTGAGCTTAAGGCACTCAAGGTGTAAGAACCAAAGAACGATGAAAGTCATTCTATTGAGGCGTAGTATTGAATGAGTGATGAGATAATGTCACGATAAATCAGCGGTGTATTCTTCAAATGAGCTGTATCTTTTGTGCCCTCTGCTTCTTTGTACTCTACCAAGAATAGTTCCATCAATCCGCTGTTGAAGGTACTCAACCAGGAGAGGAAATTTCTCGATCGGAATGTATTTCCAATCACATTTGAATTTCCCTTTGATAGATTTATAGATTACAGAGTAATGGAAGTCTCTAACATTGGTATCAGCCTTCTTGAACTCATTATACCTATCAATGAGGTGTTTGACATAATTCAGCATGTCTCGGTTAGCCGCAATTGTGCCCGGCGGCGGCTGCATCTTAATCGACTTTGCGGATGTGGTAATCCGTAGATTATTAGCAACAACCCCCTTATTTATGCTTCGATCAAACTGAATCACATTGGACGGCAAAGATGCGACCTTCGCTTCAAGTGATTTATTTTGCAACTTTATTTTGGCCCTGAAGACCTCATAAACGCTGATAGCTCCTCCTGTAATTTTGCTGTGGCAATTTGAACAGACTAAAATTAGGTTTTCAGGCTCATTGTCGCCGCCATCTGCTCGGTTTTCAATGTGATGTATTTCGAGCACGTTTACATTACTCTCGCCGCACAATGAGCAGGAACTGCCGGCTTCTTGGAAGATTAATTTTTTAGTCTTGGAGGGAATAGGCTTGTTGTTCTTCGTAACCATATTTATTACTTTGAGTATCTACCTGACGAAAGCTAATCCGTTCCGCAATTCATTGCTGAGAAACTTATCAATTCCGAGAAGCTCGCATACAAGGAATTGATTGAAGAAGAGATTGTTGGGTTCATAGGCTTTCATCCATGAGCTTTCCAAGTAACTCTTCCAGAAAGGCAGTCTTACGTTTACCAAACTCTTCTACTGCCTCTTTGCCCCAATGTTGTTCTAAAAAACCTTTTACTCGCTTGTAATAAGCATCGCGTTTCATTCCCCTGCCCGAATTCTCCAAAGAAACTCTGATTATGCCATCGTCAATCTGATTATATTCAGAGATAAACTGGTTTAACCGTTCGATTAAAAATGCACGTTTGTGGGCTTCTTTATTTTCGTATTTTGCTAACTCAGTCTGCGAATCTTTCCATGCTAAGTAGCAAGCCAAGATCACAAAGAAAACTAAGACGGGTATGTATATCCCTCTGGGAATGTTCTGCCCTGAAAAATAGGCGTACATGCCGAGGGCGACTGTGATAAAGCTGCCACTCATAAGTGATACCCAATGCGACCCGACCGCGCGCAAGAAACCAAGGAGATTGGGCTTAATGTTCTCTTCTTCCGGCACGAGCGCAAGAATAGTTCTATACTTTTTCTTGCGTCAAATAGATTATCACTCCGATTGATTTAAGGCACCCTGAGAAAACTGTTCGCTAACGCTTCTTCATCTTCTTCAGCAGTGCAGCAGCCTGTGCTTCAGCCTCAATTAACTGTTGAGAGTTGAGCTTCTGATCGCAATCAAATTTCTTATTGCTTCTGTCACTATCATCAACTTTAGCGCCACCTGATTTCAGAATTACTATTCGCCAGGCACAGGCCATGACCGGATTCTTTGAATGTCCATCAGCCCCTGTGGACAAATAGTATGCAAGATTCCTCTGAGCTTGGTAATCACCGGACAGAGCCTGCTTTTCAAGACTATCAGTTTCTGGAGTTTCATTTTCAATCGGCGGAAGATAGGGATTCCGGCCTTCGACAACTGCCCTGTAATTATCCAGCGAGGTCTTCTCGGCTGCCCTCGCCCAGTCCCCGTAAGGCGCAAAAGTCAGCTTTCCCAGTGAGTTTGATGGATCTATTGTGCGGCCCTCCAGATAGGCATAAACCTTCAGGGCGGCAGGCTTCTCTTTCTCATAAAGCTCTTTGGCTGCATAACGGAGGTTGTTACTTACTGCCTCTTTATCCAGGCCATTAGGCAGAGAGACGTTCATGACCTTTCTGGTGGCCGTCGCAGTACTCACGTCTTTGGTTTCCAAGACCTTGTAGACAGGTTTGTATCCTGCGGGTATGCTGAGGGCACGGTCAATCTCGGAAACAGTGCTGGATGCCATTGCAGGACTTGATGCGGGCTGCTCTGAGCGAGTTCTGTTGTCCGTGGTCTTGCAACCCACGATTAAACAAAGCCACAGCCCGCTGGCTATTAGTAGTGAGTTCAACTGCCTCATCACATTTCCTTCTTGATCACAGTTCAAGCCACTTATCCCAAGCCTCCCCGCTTTCGACCCTGGTTACGCTTAGTCGGAAATTCCTCTGCAGCAGGTCAAGTGCAACAGCATACCCAACGAAGGGATGCCCTACGAACATAGAGGGAAATAAAGTGGCGTAGCTTTTCAGCCAGGCGACATCTTGTGGATATACCTGCGCTTTTGATGATGGCAAGCGAAAGACCTTCCACTCCATGATGGAAAGCGGAGGGTTTACAGCCTCCCACCTCTCGTTCCAACACGTCATCTTAGGCTCGCGCCATAATACTAGGTCTTTGCAGACGCGCCCCTTAGAATTCAACTTGGGGCTGCTGGGGACTGCCGCTTCGATGCCTATCTGCGTAGGTTCTCGGAGGAGCTTATCCTCACCACACTGCTTCTGTAGATAGCCGAGTACGTAAAGGCTTACGGCCTCGCGCTCCCTTCCATTCCAGAAAGAGCGAAAGACATCTTCCACAAACTCTACAAGAGAAGCTTGAACTATCCTATCAATCTCATTAACGATTGCATCTTTGTGCATCATTCCTGCTATTCTATTAGAGCCGCACCGTTACGGATTATTGCCTATGGCCGCGATGAACGTGGTCGTGCGCCCGGTTTGATTGCGGTACAGGATGATAAAATCTCCGGGCTTCCCTCCAATGAATTCAGAAGTTGAAAACCTATCTTTCAAGGACACGCTTGTGTAGAGGTCGACCGTGCTTCCGCTTCGGGATGTATAGGTCTTAACGAATTTACTGTCGGCAGGTATGAACTGCTTACTTTCAGTGCGAGCATCTTCAATGGATACAGCATCACGGTCGCCCCAGACGCGCTCGATATAGCTGACGTTGCCGGATTTAAGCTTGGAGAACTGGACGACGAATTTGCCGCCTTCATACTTAAAGAACATCGTGCTGTTAGGGTCATCCGGCAGCCCGGTGCCGTGCGAGCGCTCCCAGTCAGCCATATCAAGGCCAAGACCACCGGAGGAATATGTCGGAGTAACGGCAGCGTAGGCTGGAGAAGATTTAGGGGATGGCTGAGCTGCAACGCTCGGCCTAGACTGGTTTGTGTTCAGATTCCCGCCGAACCTATTGAGGATTGCTCCTATGAGGGCACAACCAAAAAAGAGCACCAGAAGCCCCAGGCAGCCGAAGAGTGCAAGCTTCTTTTTCGTACTGCTTGCTGGCGTTTGAGATGGCAAAGATGGTGAGAGATTTGGTTGTTGATAAGGCGGTTGGGAGTACATTTACTATTCTTTCCTTATTCTAGTCTCAGGCTACAGAGCAGGCTACGGTTCTCAGGGGCTGCGGGTAACGCATTCTTTAGTGTCAAAGCCTCCTCTGGCTTATGGAGATAAATGCAGCTATAAAAGCAGATCATAACTTTACGGCTTGAAGTCTTTGAGCTTTTCTTTCTCCTTCTCACGTTTAGCTTGCTTTCGTTCTTCCAACATCTTGTCGGCGTCATTGTCTTTAATCAGAATAAACGGGTAGGCACGCACATCTGCGGTTTCCCTGTTGATGGTCCGCACCCTAAAGCCCGCCCAAACGTCGAATCCGTTACATGTTATTGATGACATACCTTGCCCGTGATTCCAATCTTTCTCGTCAGGGAGATTGAAGCTTTTGGCGACGTGCGCCGCGAAAACATCATAAGCTCCCCACTTAGGCTCGTCGGGGTACGTAATATCTATGGAAGTAACCCGATTGTCCATCAAACCGAGTGCGACCACTTGTACTTCCATGAACTCAGGGAAACGAGAAGTGTTAACGAGAATCCGATCCGAATAAATGGTCGACACGTCTCTATCCGACGGAACACTCTTTGAGCCTTCAAGAACAATTTTGGTCATACCGAACTCGTCGGCGTCATTGACTTTTAGGCCGGAAAATCTCTTCTGTATCTGGTCAAGGCTCATTCCGAGCCGGAACCCCCTCGCCTCCGGAGATTGAGATTTATCGGTCGTGCATTTAGCTTTCGGGGTTTCTTGTTGTGAGACCAGCTTCTGCTCGCACCCTTGCTGCATCACTGCAAGGAGGCAGAGAAGAAGGGTGACGGCAATTACTGATGGAAATCGGTGAGGCATCGTCTCTCCATAAAGGCAATGTCAAAGCTCGAGGCCATTTTCCTCGTATAATCTATATAAGAACATGACCAATGTAAATGAAGGTTTCTTGACATAGAGGGTCTGTCGGTTTTACCATAACGAATGGTTGCGCTTGCGCTCGCTAGCGCAACTTTTGACGCTCACGCCGCTTATAAGGCTCACCTTCAACCACTTTCACTTCTCGGAAGGAATTCAATCAATGCTTTCAAAACCCTGTATTACTTGCGGTCGCGCACTGTCTCCCCACGCGAAGCAATGCCCTCAATGTACAAAGCCCGGCCAGCCAACTCCGAAGCACTTCCTCATAGGACTTGTCGGTGCTCTTATTGCCGCCATCTTGTTGTTCGTGGTACTCCCGTCTATACCAAACGCGAAGCCTGCAGCGGCGCCGAGTGCCGGTGAGCAGCCTTCGAGCACGCAATCCAGTTATTCGCCCGGCCAGCGCATAGTATTCGCAAGATATATGGAGGAGGAATATCAAAAGAACGGTTGGAACGTGAAACTTTCTGCGACCGGCCCGGACAACACAACTTTGCTGATGACTTCGCCTCTTTTTGAAGGCGTCACGCCTTCAATGATAAGCGCTTCTCCTCAGTTGCAGAATTTCAAGACGGGCTTGAAAAAGAATGGATTTGAAAAACTGATCTTTTCAGACGGCAACATGCCAGTCGGAGAAGAGTACATCTACTGACAAAGGAACTCATACATGAGCAGCATCAAATGTCCGCAATGCGGTCTCGTCAATTTCTCCACGGATGAAACCTGCAAGCGCTACGGGGCGGAACTCACTAAAGTCCCAGAGGCGATTGAGCAAACGAACGTCGAAAGAGCAGCGGCAGCACGTCATCCTAACCTGTACCCGTGTCCCGACTGCGAGCACATGATCTCGCGCTACGCTGAAGCCTGCCCTTCCTGCGGGCGCTTTATTCAAAGGATGGCTCAGACCATAACCATTAACAGGAGCGGCTGGAGCGGAACCATCGCATGGGGCGTGATTCTTTCGTGGCTACTGCCGATACTGCTTTTCATCATGTTCGTGACGGTGACGGGCGTGCTCCTATCACCTTACAGACGGTAGTAGAGAAAATGGCCCATCATAAGCCATGTCTAGCTCATCAACATCTTAACAGCTTCTGAAAGCGCAATCTTAAGTACGTCAAGAGACAGTGGTACGCCCTTCTCTTTCACTATATTTTTCGCCTTGTTCCAAACTGTGTCATTCCTCGCTTTATCAAGAAACTCATGGCCTTGCCATGTGAGTTTCTGTAGTATGGCGAGGTCTGGTATATCCGTCTGCTCCGTACTCGGATAGTGAATAATCCCTTCGGCAAGTCCGGCCTCTTTAATCAGGGCCTTGTGATAGTTCACCTGATCTCCTGTATAGGCCGACAGGTTAACAGACTCGTCCCCCTCAAGCTCTAGCAGAAGCAGCCTTATTAACTCAAAATCTCTTCTCATCCTTTTAACTCCTACCAATTAGTTCAGGAATGAATCTCAATACTTGCGGGATGAACTCCCGATATGTATATTAAGCCTAACTGGGACGGTTGGTGAATCCACCGTTCAAGTGATTGCTGGGGTGAGGACAGTGATCACATTAGAATAGGCGCTGAGCGGCCCAATGCTGCTCGCGCCTATTTACTTTTGAAGGCGTTTGTATACGCGGCGAGATAGTCTTCAAGACCAGCCATTTATGTTCGCAGTTGGTTTTCGGCTTAGGGATATGTCAATCACCTATTTTGAGCGATATTCAATCCTCTCTCAGATAGACAGGCGAATCACTTCCTCCGAAGTAGACTCTTTAACCAATGCCAGAATCTTCGTAAGGTCTGTCTCCATCCTCGATCGAGGGCATCATAGTAAGCGTGCCGACGCTCTTCTTCAGCTTGGCGACCGGCGGCAATTTCCTCAGGCGTCCACTTATCTGACCATATAACTTCCCCTCGATATATCCAGTAGTGCGATTGGCAATCCTTCTGCCAGTTTCCAACTGAAGGGCGAAGAGTTGGCTGACCGTCTATCTCCTCAAGAGACCATTCAGTCGGCCCCAGTGGCGTCCTAATCTTGGCACCACATCCGCAGGCGCAGAGATGCGCCGCAGCGCCGAATTCTTCCGAAACGTACAGCACGCCGGGTTTCAGTTCCTTCGGCATGTAGCGGACACGTTGTAACTCAATCTTCATCGAGTTCTGATTCGCCAACGATTTTGACATCACCTATTTCAAAGAGGAGATTGTAATGAGGAGCCTCCTCGAAATAGAATCCGCGCAGTTGCTTAAACTTGATAATGGCCAAACACGCATTGAGCGCATTGAGTTCGCCAATCTGAATGTTCGTGCGGTACAGGTCACCCGGGGCGTCAGCAAGCTCGGCCAGCCCCCTGTCACGAAGCACGGGGCCGTCTTCGGCAGAGTAGTAGGTGGTTCGGAGCATACCGTTAAGTGCACTGTTCTTTCGACTCAGGCCCATCCCCACATCAATGAAAGGAATGCCTTTCGAAATGAGCAGGTCAAAAATGCCTGCTCGCGACGATCCCTTATCAACACACACGAACGCGAAGGTGACACCGTTCAATTCATCAGAGGATGAGGCGTCAATGAACTTAGGAGTTACGGTGAGACCCGTTCTGAAGTTTTCGTAACGTGAAAGATAGACCTCGGCCTTTAGTTTACCGAGTTCATCTGACTCAATCTTACATGGCGAACGAAAGGCGTTGTGAACGTGGAACAGATCAAGGTCAAATGCCCGAATCTCCCGTACAGGCGTCTTCACCAGAAAGTCCAAAACATATGCGCCCGTGCCGCCAACGCCAATTACAGCAACAACGTCGTCCTTGAACTTCGCAGACAGATCAGTGATCTCTGCCCGGCTGGTTAGCGTATCATGAAACTTGAATACAGAGTCGGATACGACCTCTTTGACAACGCGAAAGGTGTAGGGGTTGGCGTTATACAGTTCAATGGCCGGCCCGGATATTATGGCAACGTAGCTTTCTATCTTTTCAAAAAAATCTTGAAATTTGCCAGTGCTCCTGGGCTTGTTTGAGAACGAGCGCTGCACGACCAAGTCTTTGCATGCCTCGCTCAAAGCGAGTTGCGTAGGGCCACCACCGAGGTTTGGAATCGGCTTTCCGTCCAGGCCATAAGGGACAGAGCCAGCGAAGAAAACCTGATGGTCTGACTGGGTGACGCGCTCTTGGTCTATAAATTCGAGCTTCGTGACGATTGCTCCGATCTGTAGGTTGCGCTCACTGTCCAGATACGGGATGTCACGTACAACCAGATAGTTGCTGTCAAAGGCAACAGCGTAGCCCTTTTCGACTAAACGCCGCAGGTCGTCATTATGATTGACCAGTATCTGAAACACTGAAGACCATCCCTTCCTTAACTTTCACAGAGCTATTGGGCGAGAGGATTCCTTCAGGCTTGTTGCCATGCCCCCTCTTGTATTTCACGGAGTATGTGATCTCTGGATGCTGCGCGTAGTCCGGCACCTCAAGAGTGACTACCTCATCGTATGTGATCTCATCCTTCGGCCACTCGTGCGGAGTGCCTTCTACAACAATTGTGACTGTCTTTTTTTCTTGTGCCATAACCTGTCCTTCCTCATTATTTTTTACAAGGTGTCAAAAAGCCCCTTATTGACTGGTACGCGAGGTTCCACGGAAGCGTGACACTCCACCGGGAGCCTCGCGTGAAAGGGCCGGGGGCGTAGGAAAATACCCCTCATAGACGGATACGCAGAGACCTTCAGAAGCGTGACACTCGTTAGCGGAACCCCGAATGAAGAGGACAATGGGGGGTAAAAGACACTCTCATTAGTTGATATGCGAGGAGCCCCGGAAGCGTGACACCTATCGTGAAAGCCGGATTTTTCGGCCAAAAACAGCCTTTTTTGGTGGACGTGTCACGCTTCTGCGTATAAAGTAATAGAGCCCCTCCCGAGGGCTTCGCAGATAAAGATCTTCCCCATGGAAGTGGCCGAACCTGTCAAGACTCTCCCGGACCTCACCGGAGCGCCGGATGAAGACCTGCTAGCCTGGATGGCAAGGCGGGACGATGTGGAGTCGGCTACTAAAGCTGAGGCCGCCTTTGCGGCCTTCTACAAGCGTCACGAGGGATTCGTTTACAAGGCATGTCGCCGGCGCTTTTCTGACTTTATAGATGAGGCAGCGACCGAAGACTTAGTCGACGACACGTTCATACGAATCTACGAGAGGGCGGGTACGTTCCGTCCGAGCGAATCTTCAGACCCCGACCAAAGGCGAGGATGGGTAAGGGCGTGGTTGGTCACGATTGCGAAACGTCTCCTATATTCGTCTTTCCGGGCCAAAAAAGGGGTAATAGAGGCACAGCTAACCGACGAGGAGTGGGCGCAGCTCGACGAAGACATATGCGGTGGCGTAAGCGCAGAATCCGAGCCCTTGGAACATCGACTCGTTCGGGAAGCTTTCGAGCAGCTCAATGACAAACAGAAGCTGGTCGTGGAGGCGACGCTGGATAGTTTCAAGGTCGAACCCGGCCGCAAGCAACAAAGGCTCTCCAACGAGGACTCTAAGGCATTGGCGGAGAAACTGGACACGACACCCGAGGACGTGCGACAGACCCGGAAACGTGCCTACAAGAAGATGAGAGAGTACGTGGAGGCCTGGCTGCAACAGGACTAACACTATGGCGATCAAACCCAAAAAGCCAATGCTTGGTAATGACGAGGATTTTGAGAGCCTCGTCCACAATGTCGTACGTTCGTGCGGCAGCTTTCGGCCTGAGACGGTAGAGGACGTCTTGAGGGCCGAGGCGGAGGGTTTGGATCGGAGCGAAGAGCCGCGAAGGCGGCGCGCGCGCGATCCTTACGATCTTCTCCGCCTCGGGCCGAAAGGGTCATACAAACTCCGGCCGCTCTGCGGCGACGCCAACGATGTCGAGCAGAAGGTCGCTGCGATGGCGCGCGCCGCGCGCGCCGGCAGGGAGATTCCGGCAGATGTCGAGGAGCAAATGAAGAAGGACAAGGAGGCGGCCAAGCGGCAACGTCGGGACTGAGATGAGCACTCGCGGGCAGATTAGCCCTGAACGTGAGTTAGACATAACTGAGTTGGCAGAAGAGGTCGCCGACTCACATTGTGGCGGCTCGCGGAGGGTTGACCCTGTTAAAATCATCAAAGCCAACGACATTACCCTCAGCTTCGGCCGGTACTCCGATGCGTTCGACGGCCTGCTTGAGTACGAGGATGGGCAATTCCACATCTACTCGAACCTCGATCGGGTCGAGGATCCGAACGCCCCTCGTGCCAGATTCACGCTCGGGCATGAGTTGGGACACTACTACATTAACGAACATCGTAACGCCCTAAAGAAAGGGCTTGCCCCTTCCCACCCTTCATTCTGCGAATACACTTCCGAACTCCTTGTTGAACGCGAAGCCGACCACTTTGCCTCTAACCTATTAATGCCCCGGACACTTTTTATAAAGGAGGCTAATCTCTCCCCAAGGGGATTGGCGGGAATCCTCTCCTTGGCGTATGCCTTCGGCACCTCGGTGACGAGCACTGCCATTAGGTACATGAAGGTTGAAGTTGAGCCCTGCGTGGTCATCAAATGGCAGGATGGACGTTTCGCGTGGATATTGTCGTCTGTTGAAATGCACAAGGCCCGCTTTCGCAGACCGGTTGTGTCGCCGAAAAAACTTCCACCAATGTCACCGACTGCAAGGGCGCTTGCGGGAGAGGTGCCCGTTGGGGATTTCTTTTCGGCAGGCGCAAGGGCGGCGTCGTGGTTTCCGCGAGTCGGTGCTAATGAAGGTGGTGACTTGACCCTTGTCGAACAGGCAAAGCCACTTGGGAGGTTTGGAGTCATCACCTTTCTCTATCCGGAATCTGGAAGGCTATAGCGGGCGACATAGTTCCGTTACAAAATGATTTGAGACGATTGGAAACGTTAAGTGGCCAACGGTGGAGTCGCTCAGCGCCAATTAATTTCTGATTCGACTCTAACTTGTCATTGGATTCTATTAACCCGCTTCGTCATCTGACTCGCCCTCATCTAGGCTTTCAAAAGGCTCGTAATATTTGATCATGCCATCTCTAAGAGTTCCATCTTTCATAGGACCCTCTAACGAATGTAGGTGAAAGGCAGCAAGCTTCTTTTCTCTTAGTATGCGCGTATCATCGGGAGCTATAGCGAGAGAAGTCTCAAATACTTCCAGGGATTCTTTGAAGAATTGAACGGAGTCGCTGAATTTTCCCATCGATGCAGAGATTTGGCCGAGCCTTACTAATGTCCTGCCTTTATTATTCAAGGTCCCTATAGTATCAGGCGCAATTGCTAGGGCAGTATCGTAAGCTAAGACCCCTCGTTTTAAAGTTCTTATGGCTTCCCTCCACTTTCCTTTGATAAATTGAACTTTGCTCAACCTCATCAAAGTATTGGCATACGCGTCCAGAGCTTCGATGTTGCGTGGAGCATTAATCGTAATCTGTTCAAATAATTCAGCAGCTTCTATAAGCAATTCCAACGCTTGTTCACTAGGTTCAAACTCAAGCGCCTCGCCTAGACTTACTAACGCATAGGCTTTGTTATAACGCACTTGCTCGGAGTCTGGATTAACTTCCAAAGCTTTATTAAGGTAACTGATAGCCTCGATGAAATGCTCTTTGGCCTCACTTTGTTTTCCGAGGTCATACTGCAAATCGCCTAAGTAACGTAGTGAGAGTGCCGTAGCGACTAGCGGACCACTATTATCTGAGGAGAATCTCAAACTTTCCTTGCACACCGCAAATGACTTTTTGAAGTATTTTTCAGCTTTATTAAACTCGGAGAGTCTCTGGTGAGCTTTACCAATCTCCAAGTAAATATCACCCTTTAATTCACTAAATTCTACAAGAAGGCGCGCTCGAGGAATAGCTTTATTAAGTACCTTTATAGCTTTCTTATAAGTCTCTAGAGCCTCCTGATATCGAGAGAGGAGAAACAATGTCTCACCGAGTGATTTATGCGCAGTTGCCAGATCGCGTCGCGCGTAAATGTTATGTGGTTTTTGTTGTAATACCTGCTCGAAGGTTTCTATGGCAGATGAATAGCTCCTGATTGCCTCATCATAATTCGATAATCGGTCTTGCAGGTTGCCTATCGCACAAAATGTTCGAGCTTTTCCTGCGTACGCCTCTGGGTATTCAGGCAAAGAGGTTATTAAGTGATTGAAAATTCTTAACGCTACATTATAGGTTTTTATAGACTCATCATAATCTGTCTTCCAATTCCGTAGCTGTCCCAGCAAAACATAAGCTTCCCCTATTTCATTGCCTACATGATAATAGGGAGCATGTTTCATTGACTTCTCCAATGAGTCTATGCCCTCTAGATATTTCTGCTCAGCTTCATCATATCGTCCAGTTACCATTAAAAATTTTGCTTCTTGAAGTTTTAGTTTGCCGCTTGCATAGTCGTCTTCGACAACCATCTCCCTTCTTATTGCTAACAGCAGGCGGCACAATTCGCGAGGCCCAACTTCCCATCCAACGTCAAAAAGGAAGTGCCACTTATCTACTCCTTCTCTCCAATCCAACCTATATCGGTGGTACACAGATTCAGCCAAAGCTGCTGGCTCCCCTTGTTCTTGGTAATACTTAAACAGAGCTTCGTCCGCCTTCCGTGTAGCTTCGTCTTTTTGCTCAAACAGCAGACGCCTAAGAAGCTCATGAATTCGATATATCTCGACCCCATTCTGCTCAGACCGCCATACAAAGGAAAACTCTATGAGTGATTTGAAAGTCGGCTCGGTAGCATTAAATGGTACTTCCTTGCCCAACAGAAAGTAGGTCTCACGGTCGAATGCGCGGCAGGCAGCTAATGCGCGAACGGCATAATCTAATTCCCCACTAACATAGCGCAACAGCCTATTTATGAGCTTCTTGCCCTTAATATCTATACCTTCGGAGGCATTGAACTCCTCCAAGTTCAAAGATCTTCCTTGGTCAGCAGCAGCAATGACCAGATCTGCGCATAATCCAAGATAGAGTGGGTGTACTTTTCCTTTTTCAACTTGTGCGTATTTGGCTAAGCAGTCCCTTATAGTAGCGTCCTCTACGCCAGCACGCTTAAGGTAAGTCTTTGCATCTTCCTTTGAAAAATACCCGACTGCATTAAGGTAGACATACTTTTTCGGGATTGTAACGTTAGGGGCTTTATACCAATCTGGCATCTGTCGGCCGGCAACCACTGGAATAATACCTGCGCTCAAATCAAGATGCGTAAGTAATCGACGAAACCACTCGTCACGCCGGTATAAAGCTTCTTCCGAGAATTCTGATAGTTTCTGCTCGCCCCAGAATGCCTCGTGAGTATCGAAGAACAGCACTAATCTTTGGATATTTTGGATCGAGCAAGCTGTGTTCAAATCTTCGGCGAATAGCCGCGGCAAATGATCTACCAGTTCTGATTCAAGATCAATATCCCTAATCAGCTCTACTTGCTCCTCACTGAGCTTATGTCGCAGCATGTAAAGCGTAAATTGGCCGCGCCAATTTTTAGTATGCTTATTAATGATTCCTAGTATTGCCTTGCCGATAGAAAAAGACTTGCTATTGCTTATAGCATCAGCAACCTCCATGATGAATTCAATCTCTTCAGGAGGAAAGAGATTTTTGAGCCGCTCTGATGTTAACTGTCTGGTCAGATGTAAATATGAGACACATGCATAGTCAAATAGTGGGAAGTGTAATCCGTAGGCTAGCAGTTGACGTTTAATCATCCGCAATCCCCAAAATGTATCTTGAGGGCGGTCTTCTCCAACTACATCCATACCAAAATCTAGGAGAGCTGAAGGTACGGGTATAGTATCTTCCGTCTCCTCAATTATCTTGATAAGTTTTTCATCCGTTCTCGCCTGTTTTTGTATGTATCTCCAGTTATCTGGCCGTACACGCTTACAGAAATTTTTCCTTAGATATTTGAGTAGTAATGACTTGCCATTTCCACCTTCTCCATAAAAGAAAAGAATTTGATTGCGGGCGGGGTTATCATTGATGAATTTAGAGAATAGCCGTATGGAGTTATAGCGATCTGTGAAGAACTTAAGCGCACGACCTCCCTCAGTTATGCTGCTTGATTGGCCTGTCTCATCGAAGATGGGCATAAGATTCTTAGTCTGTATAATTCATGCTGTAATAGTGAGCGAACTTACTTCTTAATGTGCTAACTTGCGCTTGGAATAAGTTTTAAAGCGGCATTGCTTTGACCATTCCTGATTCAATGATCTGAACTATTAACTCTTCTAAAGCTGATGCAACTGTGCCTGACATCCCTACTCCCACCTCTAAGTGGGTAGCCATCCCATAGCTAGTTAAGTTCGCGCTTGCCAAAACAGCGCGCTTATCATCAGCCACAATAAGTTTCGCGTGGAAAATTAAATATCCTGGCCCTCTCTCAATGCGGGGGGCTGTGAACGCTCGAATATTAGGTACTTCACGGCGAAATACCTGTAAGGCCGAAGAAGTGGTAGAGCCCGCTCCGTCTAGATCATGTGAGATTAGATAAACTGTCACCCCGCGGCGGGCGGCGCCGGCGACTGGGCCAATCAAGAACTCGGCTCCTTCATCGTCTAAAAATGGGCTAAAGAGATAAAGTCTCTCGCGTGCGTCAGAAATTACTGACATCATCAGGGCAGCCAACGAGCGAGGGGGAGGCCCATCCTGAATGTACAACCCGGTCGGTAAGGTCCAAGCCAATTCTGGCTCTGGGGGCACAACAACACGGGAAGATACTTCTATGGCTTCAATATAAATTTCGAGATGGTCAGATAACCATGCCATGCCATTCAGATCGACCCGACCTTTTTCTTCGTTACTTAATCCGCCTGTTCGGATTATTGTTCCGGCCGCTATTAATTCACTAAAAGCCAAGTGCTCTCGTCCATCCGCTACTATGCCTCTAAGATGCGCCGCTGTAATCTCTGTTCCGCTTAACCTTTTCAGGGCAGACGTGAACGCCTCAAGCTGCCCGGGGCTATTTCCGAGGATTGATGCAAGGATTGCGATCGGCCTTCCCTTACCCATTCTGATTTATCTCCTAAGTAGCCATAGTCCAATAGCCGACGGCAATTTCAGATATGCCAGCGCCCCTTCCACCAGTTAAAGTCGCACGTGAGAGGAGGTCGTTGAAGGAAAGGCAATTGTGCTGGCGGTGAAGACATCCGGAGCAAGAGGCCCCTTCATCCTCACAAATAGGGTTGTATGTACACGTGAACGCAGCGTTGCGGGTATCTTGGAGCCAGCCGTAAAGCCGCTGCTCAAACATGGTCACCATGCCACCTATCGTGAAAGAGTTGTAATTATTTGAATGTATAACGGCAGTGAGTGACTCCGGAAGGATATACTCACCGACGCTCTCCGGATCAAACCCGCTCCATTCAATCCGACCGAGAAGTAAGTGACTGATGGTGTGCAAGAGAGTGAGGACTGCTGTTTCGGCGGGAGTTAAGCTAGCGGACAAGGTGAACAGTCCTTGAACAGAACTAAGCCCTTTCAGGTGTTGTCGGCACCAGGCCCAGCTTTCAAAGCCTGGCTCCGGCTCCGGGCCGAGCGCCAGTTTATTCTTTATCAGCCACTGGGCGATACGGAAAGGGTCGAGCTGCACCATAATGGCTTCGGTTTCGGAAGTCACAACATAGAGTGGCGTCTTCCCTCCCTCACCACGTGCCCGGCGGAATGGGCGAAGGTATGCTTGGCCTGGCCTACTACTCGTCCCCTGTGGTCTATTATCTACCCGGCTATACCCAGCCGCGGCGAGGGCTAGCGGGAAATTTGTAATGCATTCTATTGAATTTATCCCAAGCACATTGCGGGCGTAATCCACTGCCGCTTCAATATCGTATGCTCCGGCGCTGTCCCCGCGCTGCCGTGCGTTTTCCGCTGCTTGCTCCGTCCTTATAACATCAAGTGTATCGCGGATTGCTACGCTCTCTAGCAACGAGCGGCTAGGAGGGGCATCCGTCCCGCCGCCGATAAGTTGATCAACTTGATCAATAACCTCATCACCAGGCAGCTTAGGTTCTTGAGTTAGCCTGTTAGCTAGTTGTTTGACTATATCCGAATCGGGATTCTGGTTAAGAAGTTGCTGTAACAACACCCGGGTCTGCTCATCGGCAGTCGAACTTCCGCTTGATGCCTCCCGCCGTGCCGCTAATTCCGTTGCTTTTCCGCCCAACAGATCCCACAGTCGAGCCAAAAGAAGTCCAGTCGAACGGGGATCGTTACGTAACTTGGCTATTAGACTTTCCTGCAAATTTACGAATGTCACGGAGTGACTGTATAGAACCGACGTGTCATTTGTGCGGACGTACCGCATGTTCGGGTCATCGGCCTGCCGGCCGTATGAGCATCCGCATGGTACCTGTCTCATTCGACTTATCATTGCTCCGTTGCAGGAGGCGCAAGTCCACCAAGACGTGACGAACCTTCCGGTATCATTAAACCGGACGTTTCTTTGCCGATGAATCTGGCAGTTAGGGACGTATATTGAACCGAGCTTGCCGCACCCGTGAATCATCACATAAGGCAACTGACGGTACATCCCATCCCGGCAATTGGTACATAGGGGCTCGCCTTTAATTTCTGATAAGACATTTAGAAAATTAATGTGGCCGCAATTATTGCACTGGACGACAAGCGGGAATGGCTCGAAATCGACACGGTCCGGCACTCCCACTTGATATTCATCCCATTCCTTGAGAGGGTCGGGGAAATCTGCTGCGCCGCTTTGCTCCCATTGTTTGAGTAGTAATTGCAGGGCGTTCCTGAGGGCTTCGACGTTCAACCTATTGGGGGCCGAAACTGCGACGTCGGCCACCCGGCAGATGCCGAACCGGTCATGCTCGAATACCGAACCGGGAACATAGCGGTAGAGAATCTGAGTACGGCTGCGGGTAAAGCTCATTACTTTCCCCCTTCGCTGTTAAGTGAAACTTTTACTGTCGGTCTATCCATCGCAACATAAAATAGGTGTTCTCGCGAGCGTCAAACGGAACTGGGTCATCTACATCCCGTAAAGAAGACATCGGTTTACGTGTCAAAGCGTCAGTAACCTTATCGGCTGAACCAGGGGCACGTATACTTCTGATTTCTGCTCTAAATCTTTCCTTTACCCGCTCCTCAAGCGCGGCTCTTAGCCCTTGAGAATAAACTATGTTGCCAACCGCAAATGCTTCGAGTATCTGATTGCGCAAGTCATCTTCTGTCAGCAAGCCCTCATCCAATGCGCGGGTGACGGCATTCACTCTTGCCAAGTCCCTGTTGATCTGTGGCGCCCAGTAAGCGTTAAGCATACCTGCTAACATTCCAGGCATTGTTCTCTCAACGGCAAAGCGACTGAAGCGATTTATCGGAACCGGTTCGACGAGGCGGTCCATATTCTGATGATAAGGAATAAATCGGTGGTAGAGGCTTTGGTCACGCAGTAGCCAAGGGGAAAGCGCCACAATTATAATCCCCACGTTCTGCCGCCCGCTCCGGCTGGACGATTGAATGTACTCGGCCGTTCGACCCGGCATACCACTCATTACCATAAGGTTAAACCGAGTCACGTCGACGCCGTGCGAAATCAGACTCGTACCAACCACCGCATCAAGCCGATACGGGTCTTTCCAGTCTGCGGGTGGGCGCTCCAACTTATCTACGGTCTCAGCTATTTCATCCATAGTTGAGCCGCCGCTCAGATAGACTGATTCGATCTGGCGGTCGCCAGCACGCGGCACGTGTCGGCTGATGAGATCGTCTAAGGTACGCTTAATACGCCCCCCGTCAGGTTTGGAGTTAACATAGGTCAGGGTCGTATCGTAGTTATTCATAAGAGCCAGGACTTCTGTTTCGTCTCGCGCGTCGAGAAGTCCGACTTTATCAGCCACCGCAGCTGCCCCCTGGTCTTGTAGCTGTTGATATAAGTTGCGGATCTCATCGTGCAGGAATGAAAGGACGCGCGTGGATGCCTCGGGGGAGCGTAAGAACTGAGACCGAAATGCCACGTACCGGCGCGCAATCTTGCCCCCCCCATCTTCTTTAGCGTACTGCGCGTAAAACGATTCACCCAGCATATACCCGCGACTGGGGAATCGGCGCGCGCGCAAGCCATAAAGGTGTCTGGTCTGCCGATCAACGCCCTCGACCGTGGCAGTTGCCGCCAAAATTTTTGAGGGCTGCCAGGAACGTTTTTCGCACGCAGCGGAAAGAGTTTCGTAGTGGCTGGCGAATGTTCCTAACTCTTCGCGTAACAGGTGCAGTTCGTCCTGAATTTGCAAAGCGGGAACGGGGTCACGAAGCTGCAGCGGCAGGCGGGCTGCTTCTTTAACATCACAACCGAAAACTATGCAGTAACGTCCGCTGGCATATCCGTGTTTTGGACATTGCCAGCTGGCCCCTCCCCAGAGGTGGGAGAATTGTTGCCTCCACGCAACGGACGCAAGCTTATCAACGGTCCCGATTAGTACTGACGGCAAGTAGCGGTAAATTTCGTCGTCCGAAACATAGATGTTAAGGTCAAGCCGACAGCCACTGCATACATGGCGGATTCGCAACTCAGCGGCGTCAACTTCGACTTCTACCTTTGACTCGTTACAGCGGGGACACACTCGCGTCAGGCGTAACTTCTCTCGAATCTCTTTCCTCGCCGTCAATTCGCTTAGTTTCCACTGGCCTGCCCACGAAGTATTGGCTAGTTGGTTGGGAGTACTACCTTTGCCAACGAAGTATCCCAAACTAATTGGGTCAGAGTTTGCGGATTGGTCGCCCAGCAAAGTCTGGCGTTCTTGCTCCGTCTCGTATAGGACGCGCACGGCACGCTGTAACTGTTGAACGCTCAACATGCGCAGCGGAAAGCGCAGCCAAGCCGTGACGCCAGCGGTCTTGCCTCGTAAGCGGTCATACAACAGCGCACAGGAGATTAGTCCCAGATAAGCTTCGGTCTTACCACCACCGGTCGGAAACCACAGGACATCGGCGTACTCAAGTGTGTCAGAGGTTACGGCCCCTTCTCGGACAGCGAGGGACGGGAGTTGGGTAACGATAAACCCGAGTTGGAAGAGGCGCCACCGGTCAATACCTCGGAGCACGCCGGCGCGTTCAAACACCCGATGCATCCCCCTGAATGCTTCTAGAAGCCGCGGCTCTTTATCGAGGGCGTCGACCCCAGCTAAGAATCTATTAATCTCAGCCCTGAACGCAGCGAGATCGTCTTGGCAGGCATCAAGCTCTGCCCCCTCTAGCCCAAGTTCGCCGGTACGAAGCTTTTGCTCCCAATCTGAAGCATAATCCTTCATCCGAGTATGGATTTGACGCAGGAGAGGTATTGGGTCAGTCTTCAGCGCTGCGAACAGTGCCGGCGGATCATCTTTCGTGGTCAGACGCGGCTGGTCGTATTTAGCTAGCCCCTGTGTTCGAATAATAGACTGACCTAGATCAACATCTACAGCGCACCCCTGCCCGATGGCCCAAATACGCGGATCATATTGATAGTCTTCAGGGGCTGAAACGATCTCGACCGGAATTAACTCGCCACTTTCCAAACGACACACTATCTGCACGTCGATTAAAAAACGAGCAGCATTGGCCGATGCTGTTCTCTCGGCAGGCGTTCCGTTAACAACATAAGCCCCTACCCGGAGCTTTCCGTCTTGCATAGACGCAGTTCGTATATCTAGATAAGCCTTGAGCAGTGGCAAGTCGATTTCGAAGGCTCTTAATCTAGCTATCGCTTGATCATAGGAATCCTTATCATTAAGGGCAGAAACCGCTATGGTAGAGCGAGTCAATTTACGCCAAACATCCGGCAATCCCTTTTCCACATTTAATACTTCGTCTATTTTCTCCTTGAAAGGCTCAGTTACGCGATCCGGTTTTCTGTCGGGCCTCAGTTCAATCGGAATAGGCTCGAGGATGATGTCATGTCTAACGTACCGATCTCTGATTGATATAGTCCCTTTACCGGCACCAGGGGGTGTGACGCCGCCGCCCTGGTCATGACGCATTTGTTGGCTCCAAGTCGGAAAACGTCTCGTATAAATTGAGAATCGCACATCAAAATTGAGCCGAACCGTGTTGTTTTCTGGTAGTAAAACCATAAACTCCGCGCCGAGGGCAGATGGCGCCCCGCGTCTATTGAGTATGTCTTCACGATTCAACCGTTCAGCGTCTTCATTCTCTATATCGGGCTGCTCATCACCGCTGGCGCTTTCATCTTCTCCAGATGTACTGGATCCTGGCGACGATGGAGCAGCTGCAATCACTTTCCCTTTATCAGTATTACCGTCAGGGTCAGGAGCCTTCTCATCTTCTTCAACAGTTTCGTCAGGCTGCGACATCGAGTCTCCGGTGTTACGCCACGGTGCCAGAACACCTAAGTGGTATTTGTCACCCGGAAGGTGATCCAGACATTCGGGTTCACCCCGGCCTGCCAGATAGATTTCCAGCCGTTCTAAAAAGTATGTCGTAATAACCATTTGATCGCGATACGATGGACTCATTATTCCATTGCCTCCGTCACATATGCCGTCGAACTTGTCTACGCGTTTCGCACTCTAGCAATCGTTATTGCTCTCAACTCTTTTTACGGCAGCCAATCTTGCTGCAGCTAGAATGTCCTCTATAGCGACATTAAAACTTTCGGCGATTAATTGCTCAGGCTCACGAGTTACCGCTGCTTGACGCACCAGCCCACGAATCAACCGGCCATACTTCCGACGCATGCCGCGTATATGTCCAAGCGCCGTACGCACCTGGACTTTATGCGTAATTGCAGCCTTATCGCCGGAGATTTCGATCAACCTATAAACGTTATCCTCATCCTGGGGCCCCATGGTACCGATGAACCACGATCGGACGGTACTCTCACTAATTGAAGCACCTAGAGCGGCGAGCCGCTGATACAAGCAGGAATAGCTATCATTACATGCGCTAAGGGCAGACGCTTTCGCCAACTCCCAAATGCTCAACCAAACGCCGAGAGAGGCATAGTCCGGGTGAGACATTTCTAGGGCCTCGACAATTCGATCAAAGAGACGCGCCTGTTGACTGTCGTCAACTAAAATTAGAACGTCGCCTTCCTCAAGTCGCTCAGCCTCGCGCTCTTCAATTTCGTCAGTAACACGCCGGTAGACATCAAAGATGTAGCCTCGTGGTACTGTTAAAGATTCATCACCCTTTAGCACTACACAAACACTAGGCACTCCTGGATCAACAACACTAGTCGTTCGAGAACCTGGCCGTCCCTCCGAAGACATCGAGAGCGGCGGGACGAAAGTCGGATCATCAGCATCCCATATCCACCCTGGGTTGAACATTGTCTCTGCCGGCACCTTAGTTGTAGAACGCCTAGCCGGATGGCCAGTTATATCCGTCGAATCAATTTCGACGGTCGCTCCTGGTGAAGCCCCACTCTTATTAACCTCATTAGTGTGGAGACCGAGTGCATCCAGTACATCTCGGCGCGCGCCGTCGGCAGAATTAAGCATTACCCGATCAATTGTAGCTTGAACCGCAGCCCTTTCGATCGCCGCCTCGTGCGGGTACACCAAAACGCTTCCGCTCTGCATGGCCGCGTCGAGAAATCGCCAGCGTGCCGGTTGGGGACCTGTCGTCAAGATGTCATGTGTGCGCAACCAATTTTGATAAGCTAACAAGCGATTCGTCGCGACTGTCAGCCCCTCCGGATGGAGATGGCGGTGGAGATCTGTACAAACATGAGTCAACTCCCTGATGAGAATGTTACCTTCCAACTCGGTCGGACAGTTGATTACCAATGGGCGTTGAAAACCGCTCTGACTGTACTCCTCAACAACTGTTGCCGCTCCCCAGAACTTACCTAGCTCAACGCCTTTCAGGCTCTCATACGTGGCAACTAATTCATCGACCAAAGGCATCCACTCGGATGAAAACATCGCCCCTGCGGCTCCCCTTCTCTCGTCCCCAGGTCGCGCGGATGACAGAGCATCTAGACGCTCTTTTAGCGTCTTCGTATAGTAATGTTTGGAAGCGTGCTGCTCATATATTCCAAGAGGAACCGTCAAGTGGGCCAATCGGTGGTAGATGCCCCATGCTTGAAGAAGAGGTAGCGGCGGCATGCCTGAGACCATCCTGGAAAGCGCGTTCAATTTGAATCGAACATTTTCTAGGGCATCGTCGGTTTCTTCACTGTGACACACAAGAAGCTTACGATGCCACACATCTGGGCTAAGCTGCGCATTATCTCCGTCCCATGTTGATTTAGCAGAAGAGATCGATTGGAAGTCCCATGCCCAACGCAGCCTTCCGGAAAGAGAGCTGAGGCCGGATTCATAGGCCAGCGGCATGATAACAATCTGAATTGGTGCTTGGGCAATGACCGGGTCTGTGAGCAGGTCGCCTAATCGCTCCAGTGTGAGCGGGTGAGAGGCGTCAATTACGGCCGCGCCGGTGCGGATCGTGCAGGGAAACATATTCCCCGGACGCGGTGACGCGACATAGACTTTCGGTCTTCCGCGACCCAGCGAAGGCTCAGCGTTGCTCGAACGATCTACTTTCCAAACATCATGGATATCTACGCCCTCGACTCGAATATCACGTAGGTCTTGTAGAGCAAGGCCGGTCTGTCGGGTTACTACGACTAACTCTCCTCGGATACTATCTCCCGGAGATTGCGAGATATGATCAGCTAAGAGAGCCCCTGTTGCAGCCGCTAGAGCCAGACGCGCCGCTGGATATGGATGCTCGAAAACGATGTTAACTCGACTACGAAGAGCCAGCAGGGCAAGGGCTAGCGTTATACGCTCATCTGCTTGGAGAGGTACATTATCAGCAAAACGAATCCGCTTTGCTTGTAATGCCCAAGCCAGAGGTGCGTAATTCTCCGTCGCACGCTCGATCCAGCTACACCACATTTTTAGTCAAATTTCGAGGCTATAGATACATTTACCGGCGGTTTTTCATTCGCAACGCGGAGGAAAGTTCGTCATTAAGTCTCCCCCAGGAATTGGGGCCAACCAAACGACGTTGTGTAGCTTCCACTACCCACTGACCAAAGCGAACGAGTAGGAGATCGCCGCCGTTAATAGAATGGCCAAGCGCCAAGAGGCGGCGCTCAGCTGTTTTACATCGTCTGTTTACCCGCATGCGGGCTCCCTGAAAACTGCTGTCAGGACGTCGTGGGACGCCCGCCCTACAGAAGAGCATAACGTCCAACGTTGAAGGGTGCTTAGTCCATGCTTTAGTAAGAGTCTTTGAGGCTTCTGCCTGGGCCATCTCAACGCGGTAGCAAGATAATCCTGCGTCTTCTAGTGATTGCGCAATTGCTACCCATGCTGTTGGGTCCGTGCTACGAAAGCTAAAAGCGAGCACGCCACCAGGGCGTAACACCATAACACAACGTCGCCAGATTGCCGCAAGGGTTCGGCGAAACACTTCACCCTCTTCGCTTTCGACAGCCTCCTTAGCGGCCTTGTGCATAGCGGCTGTCGCGTCCCTGATCATCCCGCAGGCGCCCAAGAAGGCGACATAGATTTGAGCTAAATCTTGATAGAAAATCTTTGAGAAATATGGTGGGTCAGTAACCACAGCATCAACGAAATGTTTTGGCAGTCGAACTTTAGCAGACGAACCATGATATAGATAGCAACGCTTACCTTCACGCACTAATTGTTTCGGATTTGTAGCTAAGGGCGATTCTTTCATTACAGCTGGCAAAATGCGTGTTCTAAAAATTCGCTGAAGTGTACCTGAAGCATCCCTTGGGCCCAGTGGATTATTCTCTAAAGAAAGAAGCGCAGGCCGCAATATGTGATGAGCAGCAGCATGACGGACCGCTCCTCCTATTCCCGCTCCCCTGAAAGAGCAGAGGGTTGTCATGAAATCGATTGAGGTACTAACTGTCAAAGCGAGCCACGACTTCATGACTGGGTCTGGCTCACTTTGGATATAGCTGACTAGGCAAGACAGGAGGTTGAGATGCCGCGGAGTGAAAATGTCCGCCCAAGTCTTATAGCCCCACGCCAGTATTTGTTCTGTTGTTCGTCCGCGAAGAATGGGGTAATTCAAAGGACGGTCTTCTAAGATCGATCTTGAGGCAGAATTCAAGTGCGTAATCGTAGGCGTAATAAACCGTCGGCCTCCACTTTTCTCCCTAATAGCGACCGCCACAATTTTTTCGCGGGGTCCACCTCCTAAATGAGCGGCCGTTCCCGGAAGAAAGCGGAAGGAGCAGGAATGGCAAACGGCTATCCCGCGTTCAGCTATGACGCCCTTACCTGGATAGTATTTTTGCCTACATCGCGAACAACGATGTCGTTCACCCCGTACATTGTCAACATGATTACACTCAGGACAGACGGCGTAGCATTTTATACTATTGGCCTTATCACTAAGAGTGCCTATAATTCTTTCCCGAAATAGTTCAACGCCGACGTAGCACGAGGGGCATTTAACGACCTTAACCCAGAGTGCGAATTGGATAGGAATTGACCTGTTTGAGTTCTCAATCACCCATTGTGAACTGACGCCGGCGCATGCATACTCCAACATACGATTGAACGACTGTTCTAGGAGCCGTGAATCAACTGCGGAAAGCGCAGTCCTGACAGCAAAGTAGGGGACGGGGCTCACGTCACCCGCTACAACATTACAACTGGCAGCAAGGCTTGCGCTGACAAGACTCCCCATTCCCATAAAGGGATCATAGATAATCGGTCTGATTCCCTTCGGTGGCCTGGCATCTTTAAGGGCCGTGTTTACTAGAACAGATGAGGTTATCTGTAGACGCCTAGCCCACCATTTATGAACATACGGGAGTTTACTACGCAGCTGCCGATTCTGAGACTCTTCGGTAGCTGCTTTGTAGAATGCCGGCTGTGAGAATGCGCTAGCTGACATTTATACGCGTGACCGACTCTAGAGAATAGGTTCCAAAGAAGAGAGTAATCGTGATATCAAATACCTATTTTTCACACGAGCAGGTATATATCACCCTCTTGAGACCAAGTTTAAAAGCTCCTCTGTCCTTGAAGAACCTATAGGAATATTCGGAGCGTTGCCATGCTTGGCAACATCCACTTTGCTTACAGCAAGTTTTGGTGTTTCGCGTAGGTTAACTTAAGGTCTACTAAATCACCTTTGTAATGTGAACTGACTTAAAAGAGCCGACATCTCGGATGATGAATAGCCAGTACATGAGCCCGAAGCTAGCGCCTGAGACATAGCCACAACATAAGTGTCTGCTTGTGACAGTGTAAAGCCTGATGATCCCAGTTCTCTACTTATTATTTCAGTCTTTTTCCTAACTGTTTCAACAACATTTTCGACATGCTTATATATACCAGTTGATTTCTTACAGACCAGTATAGCATCCAGTGTAATTGGCTCCTTGGTTGATGACTTCGGACTAGCTCCTTTCATCTCCCCGTAAATTGGATGAGCCGCGACAATCTGAAATCCAGCATTCGTGATAGCCTGATAGATAGATAACCACCCTTCAGCTCGCGAATGATGAAAGCTAAAAGACAATACTCCATCATCCTTAAGCACTCGGTGACACTCACGAAATACGCGAGCTAGCTTTTCCGAGAAACGCTCCGGATCACGGCCCTGGACCTCATGGTTGTGTGATGAATCAGGAGCGCAAAAGTAGCCATAATCTTGTTTTAGTACTGGAGCGAGCCAGGCATAAAAGAAATCGCTCAGTTCGCTGTAATGAACAAAATCGAAATAAGGCGGATCAGTTATTACGGCATCTACACTTTTATCAGGGATTGGCAGTTCTGCTCCGTCACCATTAAGAACTAGGGCTGCTTTAGATTTGCCTGAAAATTCATCCCACGCATCCGTAACAGTGAGATCTATTTTACTACTGCTCACAACCTTGCCATTACCTGCCCCATTCCCATTATCGAACAGTGATTGTACCCCTCCAACTTCAAAAGGAGTATCCAGGTACTGTTTAGCTTTGAGCAGCCGAGAACGGAAAAGGGTGGAGAACGTACCGCTACTTTTCTCAGTTCCCCATACGTTATTTTCCAATACAGCTCGTTCGGGCTTGAGAATATGATGAGAGAAGAGAGGACGCACAGCTCCAGTCCCCTCCCCTTTGAAACTGCAAAACAGGTTGTTGTATTCCAGTGTACTCGAAAACAGACACAAGAATTGATTACGTATGGCCTTATCTTTGACCAGTAGGATTCGCCTTAACAGAATACCAAGGCAAAGGAGTTGTCGCTCATTAAAGAAGTCGCTCCAGTTATGATAATTGTAGCCACGTGCTTGGTTAGTATTGTGGCCCGGCCGCACTGTCATATCAGGTAGCGGCAGACTTTCATCCTGGAGTTTTGCACGCGCCTCCTCAAGCAAATCGAAATCATAGCTGCCGGGTGCGAGATATACCTTCGTGCCATCACTTTTTAGAGCCATCAGAGCATATAGACGGTGCCCCGGGGCTTCCTCAGTCTGCAATACCAGATCTTTAATTTTATAAGTTTCTCCAGATGAAGCAGTGACATACTGCCCTTGTACAGGGCCTGCTTGTGGGTTGAAGCGGTAAGAGCAGCTTGTACATACCAGGTCAGTCGCATCGTAACGACCAGTGTTAATACTCCAGCACGAAGGGCAAATTATCCTCGCAGTAGGCTTTTTCTTAGGGTAAGCATCCTTGCTGAAGACGTAGGAGCTGAAGAGCGGTATCGTCTCCCCACTAGGCGTAGTAACCTGCATCACCCAGAAGTAATAAAGAACAGGGATTTCTCCGCCTGTCCCTGGGTCAAGCGTTTTGTAGTAGTGGCTAATATTATGCTTAATGTCGGCTTCAATTTCAGTAAATACCTTCTCTAGTTTGTTTATATCAACGCGGGTGAGCGATTGCGCAACGATAAAGGTACTCACGGGATTTATGTCAATACCGATAGGCTTGGCGCCAAGCTTGGCGCATTCTCCGAGCGTCGTCCCACTACCCATAAAAGGGTCCAGCACAACCTTGCCGGCGAAGTCGTGCCGCTTATAAAACTCCATCCAGATATCGGTGTTCGAATCGGCGAGCCCTCCCAATATCATCGCCCTGAAAACTGACCCGAGCCGCTGCGCCCACCACTTGTGAATGTGGTAAATCGGCCTGTGTACTTCCTTACGCCAGCTCTCCTGTTCCGCGAGCTGGCTGATCTGGCTGATAGGAAAATCACATTCGATGGCCCGCTCTTGTCGCTGAGGTGGGCTCTGGTGACCAGGCTGGTCTTTATGGTTGATGACGATTGCGCTCATTCTTCGTTAGCTTCCGAGACAATCTCAGTAGTGTCATTGCTCATTGAGACAGGCTTGCCTCCCTGTCCTTTAAGCCGATATGCGATGAAGTGATGCTCTTTATTTGCAGTGGGATTAGGCACTGTTTCTGCGACTAGAGTGTTTTTTCGCAAATCAAAGGTATAACCGACAACAAGCTCCGCACATTCAGTTCTTGTAAGTCTGCCGACTTCTTCAAACCTTTTATCCGGTTGAAAGTCGCTCGGCAGTATAAGCGTCTGGGTTCCCGTCGTACCTTTAGTTAAAGCAAAGGGGGTTGGAGCCACATACATCTTCCTGTCTCGAATCATTATATCGCCGTAGCTACCGAACCCTTTAATGCTCTTGTTTTTATGAACGTAATCACGCGTGGCATTCAGAAAATCACCATGACAAATAACTAGGTCAACAACCGGATACTCCTTTTCACCGGCTTGGGCGGCCGGGTAGCGTCCAAAAACGTAAAAGATAGTTCGCCCGTTGTGGAGGCCGGAAGGCACCTGGCTATTTGCATCATAATCCTTCTCCCTTCCCGGCCAGGCCAGCCCCTTTATCTCATAGCCTTCTGGCTGATGAACTAGCCGAAAGTCAGGATAGGTATTGCGCCCTGGTGCATCGAAATCAATTTTGAGCTTTACGAGCCGATCTTGAAACCAATTCTGGAAGTGAAACTCTTTGTCCTTTGCACTGACGGACTGGATGAGTTCTCCATCATGTATAGCCTTCACACATTCCGCGAAAATGCTGTAACAGCTAGTCACGATAGCTCCTAAAGTTATGTCAGCTATTACTTAGGATATTGTCTAAGCCTAAGATCTAAAGTTGTCCTTAATATTCTCTATAAAACGAGTATGAACCTGAAGTCTTCGCCTTCTATGATAGCAGTTTTGTACATTTTACGTAGATAGTTTCTTAGTCTTGCTAATGTGACCGTGGTCATGCAACCTCTTTACGCTATAGTCTTACACAGTAATGCCCCATGATAAATAACTCATGACGCTGGTCTGTTCTAAATTGAGCCTTCTTCAGGGAAGAAGATCTCTGCTTTTATCCAGCAGAATACCTATGCTTCCGGCTTGTTGAGAGAGACCTTCAATCACAGCGGTCTGATACAAGCCAGCCAGCAAACTCCCTGCGGTTTCTTTATCTCCTGACAAGAGCAAGCCCTTCGCGTATTCCTTCTCGATAATGAGGCGATAAGGAAGCCATTGAGGAGCGGAATACATTTGCACTCTCTCATGCGCTTTCTGTAAGGAACGCAATCCATCTTTTATTAACTTAGACTTCGTCGATTTAGATACTTTGTCGTTTATCGCTCTCAGAACTTTAGTGCCGCCGAAATCGGCCAAGGTATTTATGTAACTGAAATCATCTGAAGATTCTTGATAGTAATATATCATCCGCTCGAAGTCTGAAATCGCTTGTTCATAGTCGCCCATAACTTGGTAGATGTACGCTCGATAAAGATACAGGTACTTCGGCTTGGACCGCGTCACAAACATTTTGTCATAATCCAATGCCTTTCGTAATAATTGCTGCCGTTTCTCTTCCAGCCCTGCCTGAATGCTAATTATCGCGCGCCTCTCATCCTGAAATCTTTTTCTACGTGTCGGACGCACGCCCATAAACAGGCTCTCATCTTTTGTAGAGCATGCCTGAACATAATGGACGTGAGAAAGAAGAGAGGCTGAATCATGAAAAGAGGCCCAATGCTCCTGTGCCTGGTAAGTCTCTCTTAATATTCTGGCCGCCCAAACTCCACCGTAGGGCACGTTCAAGATATTCAACCAAGTGCAAGTACCTGCCCACATTCGGAGAAAATCAGTCCACAGGGGGAGGAGTTCTTTCTTCTCAAACGATATGCCGGCGTTTAGGAAATCCAGTAATAATTCAGAACCTATTTCCCCCGCCCTTTGAAACTCAGAGCGCTCATAATCGCTACGCATGAGTTCGACTTTCCGGCGGAAGTGCCTCATGTCAACCGGCCCAGCCATAACCTGCGCCCGCCTTGGCAGACGGTATAACTCTGAGTTTTCTATGAGAAATCCACGGTCCTTCAGGATTTTGTCGATGAGGAAACTAGGTACCCAATGAGCTACGTCTCCCTTTTCCCAACAATCGCCAAAATAATCTAAACCTTTCTTTAGCTTGGTGATCAGTTCATGAAAGTCTTTACAGAATTCGATGCATAGCCCGTTATCGGGCTCCATCATTGACTTTATAAAATATTCCAGATCTGCATCTGCATCCTCAGGCCCTGCGTTTACCACATACATCCTCATAGGCTTTCGCAAATTCCGTGCGCGGTAATATTCCATTTCGGTGATGTACACGTTGTCGTGAGGGATCACGGAACCCGAGTGCTTCCAGAAAACACCAATAAATAAGTCGCAGGCTTCTACTTTGTTGAGGCAAGCTTTTTCGGTCGAACCGACATATTCTTCGCTATGGGATTCGTACGCATTACATTCCCAGCCAAACTCCTCGGTAATAATGCGGTAAATCCGGTCACGGTGTTGCTTTAAGTCCCGGAAAACCGAACTCAGAAATACTACCGGCTTTCTTTTCATTTCCGCCTTCACAGAGAACTACCAATCTTACTTTTCTAACCAGCTATATAATAAGAAGCGAAGTCGGCGACGGAGCGTTGCCAGACTTAAGCAGCCGTCATCTTCTTTAGCTCGGCCTTGACCAAATTGACGAAGATGTCTTCATTTGAAGGCTCAAGGGGCGTCAGCTTGAAGTGCGGGTAAGGCCGCCGCTGAGGCTTGAAGTAATCAAGGAGCTGCGGGTGAACAGAGTTCGAGCACATACCACTAAGGCGAGCATTGGTACCCATGTCATCCATTAATCCGACGAACGCGCGTCCCAGTACCTTATCTAGGTTTCCCGAATAAAACTTGCACTCCCAACCGGCGAAAAGTCCTGCTGCCCGGGGGTCATCCGGCTCAATGCGACAAGCCTCTGCTTCCGCAGCGCGAATAATGCACACGTCAACCTCATGTGTCATATCGCTCGTGCCGCAGAACTCCACTCCTGCGTGTATCTCGAAGTTATGGCCGTTAAGACTGAACGTAGCGTAACCATAATTGCGCGCAGTGGAATGAATCTGTCCCGGCCCTCCGCGGAAGACGAATGGAGTGGGAGGTCCGCTAATGCCTCTAAGTACAGGCGTCACCCCGAGTTGGCGCACTGCTCGAAGACAAAGCCCAAAGACATATGCCTCGTAGGCTTTGTCTTCGACCCTGCGCACAAGCTGATATTGGCCTAAGCCAGCTGGGTGGTTAAGCAGAGTATCGATTGCGTTCTCAAGATCTGTGAGGGTCGCCATAACTGCATGATTCCCTAGAAGGAAGTCAATTCTTCAAGCCTACGAAGGTTTGCCTGTTCTTCTTCAATCAGTCCCTCCGCTACAGGCTCCATATTTAGTGTGTCTTCATTCACATTAGAAAGTTGAGTTTCCGTCTGGAGTTCAATTTGAAGTTGCTTCGGTTCTCCAGCACCCTTCAAGATTAAGGCGTCACTCCCATGGCTCATAATTGCCTGCTGACGGCGTGTCGGCTCTGGGATTCCTATAGCCGCTTCAGCAAAGTTCGCCGCGGCCGAATTGATGAATAGCGGCAACTCAATGAAATGAGAGCGAAGAACGCCGAGAGCTACAGCCAAAGCCTCTTTGTGAGAATAAGCAACTTTTCGCCGATAAGTACGTGGCTTTTGCTTGCGAGTTCTAGGCACTTCCGTTTCGCTGATATCCTTCCCAGCGTCTATAGCGATTCTGATACGTTCTGCAAGGATCGGGTCTCTTTCTCCAACCTTTCTGAGAAGAGTTTCAAGCGCTTGCTCTGGCGTGTAATCATGATCACTCATGCCAATTATATTTTACATTAACGAGTGGTTAGCCTCTAGTGAATCACGATTCTCACTTCATGATGAGAATCTAAACGCATACAGATATTTATTGAAGAAATAAAGAGAGTGCGCGCCTTATTTGCTTATCATACCCTTTCCTTTTATGGATTATTCTTCAAATACCCTTCCCAACGTAAAAGCATAAATTGGCTGAAGGTTAGGGCCAAGTGTCTCATTAATCGGGCCTGATCTTTCTCGGCAATATTAGGATGAGACCCGGTATTACTAATCAACCCATATACTTTGGATATCGCTTCTTTTTCTGTCTGATCTATAAAACCTTGCTGCTCTAAAAAGTCACGGACCGCTAGAGGGCGGTTCGGAGGTTGGTTCGTTAGAGCATTTTTAGTGTGTAGGGCATGAGAAACTTGTTCAAGGATTGCCTCCAGGAAATTTCTGGCGTTCGAAATGCTATCACTCCACCTTTTATTAGCATAAGCCTCTTCTGCTAATCGAATATGGTGTTTAATAACAGCATGGTCTTGTAAATTAGACTGAACAACCAGAAGCTCTAAATAACTCTGTTCCTCGGTTTCATCGATCACAGAACTTTCTGTAGGGTAAAGAGTACCATTCCTATAGATATAGCCATCAAGCTCTAGCTGGGATTTTAACTTATCAATTTTCTCATTTGCTCTAGCCGGTATTATTGAAGGGTCAGACTCGTATAGCTTAAAAAGAGATTGGGCCAACTCTTTCATATACTTCTGCCCCGCCTTCTGTCTCTCCTCCTCGCTTTCTGTTTTATGCGGCCCGGAGAACAGGCAGAATAATTCTCCTGTATGAAGGAACATTAGCCGCTGCTTCAATATTGTCTTATTAATGGTGTTAGTTATGTCTCTGAAAATCCCTAAAAACCAGGGCTCGTAGTCTTCATCGTAAAGAAATTCATATAAATCTTCGACGCGTAATTGGTAATGTTCTATCTGTTTTGTTCCGTCATATTCTGATTCAGGTATTTCAGAGATACCAGCAAGGACACCATATTTTGATGAAGTGCGCTGAGTTTCAGTGGTTACGTCTGAAAACGCACTATCATAGGCTTCCGCTAATAATCTGGCACTTTTACGCGAGATCATTTTCAATAGTTACGCTTTTTGATTTGCATTGAGTACATTTGAAAGAGGCTCTCATAACTTCCAGAATCATCTCTTTGCTCATATCCAGTACTTTCAGCTTTAGATGCTGAGCAACTTTTTCCAGGTGGAGGTATGTAAGAATAGCTTCATGTTGACAGGTACCACAGGTAATTTTCTCGCCCAGCAAATATATGGCGGCGGAATCGGGAACAAATCGCTCTGACTCCGGGAGTCTAGTTACACCGGGCTGTCGTAGAAAAATCGCATCTAATTCAGCATTCGTTTTGCCTTGGTTGCGTAGAGTAAAAAGAGCAATTTTCTCATCCTCAGTCCATTTTAAGTATGCGCGGGGGTGCTCTTTCCGCAGGTCATCCAACGAATAAGCGCGGTTCATCTTTCGCCAGGTGGGGCTGACATATCTTGACCTTTGCTGGAACTGAAACGTTTCTTCTGTCTCTGGCTCTTCGGGGAAATCAAAACCGGCAGCATCTTTGTCACACTCATCGCAAAGAAGAAAATATTCTCCTTCTGCGTACGTGACATTGGAGGAGGGCTTGTTATAGGTCGGACAAAGAACATTTTCACAGCCGCAGCTCAAAGTAAGGCAGGTATACTGACCGGACTGATATGAGTCTCTGACAAACGCCTCTTGTCTGCATACGACACATTTAACTACAGCCAGCATGACCTCCTCCTCAGGTGCTTGGCAGATTTAGCTTATCGTACAGTACTCGGTTCCTCTTTTTCGCATTCGACAATGGAACCAAGCAGAGTGTTGTCGACGGCTACACAAACCAAGTAGATCTTCCGACATTATCTCACTTCCGACTTAATCCGAGTTGTTCCCATGCTTGCACGTATGAAGCCAACCTACGGTAGGCACTGGATAAGAGTTCGCGCCTTTTTTCTAAGTCGTAGGGGATATAAGGCAAGTCCATGGTCTCACGCCAGGTTTCTGCCAACAAGCTATTTCCTCCTGGCAGTTCCCCAGGGTAGATAATTGTCAAAAACTCTGCGGGGTCAGAGCCCTCTTCGAGAGGAAGCTTATCCGGCTTCAGTTCCTGCGGCGGACAGTCGCCACGCTTCATTAAGAGCCACGTGTCATTCTCCCACTCCTTGTGCCACAACTCTCTTAACTTACTTTCGAGAAACTCATTCTTCCGGTGACGAGGACTACGTTGAGTCAGCGAGGGAACCTTACGCTTGTGTAGGATCACCCTACTGCCTTTGATCCCAGCCCCGCCAATACCAGGCCTCCCGCTCAGTATGTTTTCCAACTCCTTCTCGCCGAAGAAAGGTATATGTGGTCTGAACGATTTATTTCCGAGCACGGCGAGTAACCGCCTGCTGGTGAGCGCGTATATTTCCGGCACTCCCGGATTCTGAATGTCCCACAATTCCAGCAACGCAAGACCTTCGCGGGTGAATAATATCCAGCCATCAGTGTCGGCCCCGGGATGGCTTAGGTGTTCGGCCTTAAGCACGTTACGCTTGGCATTTTGCCCGCTCATGGACGGCCTTCTACTGGGCGTGCGCACGAGCATAAAGGCCAGTATGTCGTAGCATATGTCTTTAACCAACTCGGCCTCGAACGGCAGCTTTTTCACGGAAAGGCATGTCCTTTGAAGGTTCAGCGGTAGAGCCCCGTTCGGATCAAATATTGATAATCTAGGACGGGTAAATTCTTCCCCGCCAAAGTCATTCTCTTCATCATCCTCTTCATCATCTTCTTTACTTAAATCTATTACGGCGATCCCGTTACACGTTAACGGCAGCGCACTTCCCAAGTACGTCCAGTGGATGTCTCGAAAGTCCGGGTGTCGTACCCTCCTCCATTCCGGCGGGAGGTCTGAATCAGCCGACGGCAACACATAAGTCTGCTTTACTATGCGGTCTTGTATTAAGAAATGGGCCGACGGCTTTTCAAGACAATACCAATACCAACTGAACGCCGGCTCTTCAAAAATGTACCCATGCCAGTTGAAGCAGTCTTTCGCTAGCTTACGGAATACGGCTTCAGGGAGCTGTATTGACACCGTTGTACCGACGGGTCTGGAGGTGCGATCGAGTTGTAGCGTTTCGTCCTCGAGGCGGCAGACGAAGCTTATCCCTTCATCGTGCCGCGCAGTCACGTGGCGAGTGGAGACGTGGATCTCATTACCCAATAAGAACCCTGCCAGAATGCCTATTCCGAAGCGGCCGGAGCGTAATACCTGCGTCTGTCCCTGCTCGTCTTCGTGCTGCCGGCGCCAGGCATGGCTAAAGCGAAAGGAGGCGCCTGCCTTCAAAAAATAGTTTAGTATTGTGTCGACAGTCATACCTATCCCGCGGTCGCTCACGCTCAGCCATTTCGTTCCGTCTTCTTTCTCCGTAATTGAGATGGCCACGTCGGCGCTCTGCTCCTGGAGATCGGGTCGAGGCAACGGCGGATTTTTGCCCAGATAATCCTCCAGCTCGAGGCAGGCATCGACGGCATTCTGGAGCAACTCCCTAACCCCCATTTCCGGCCTGTCACCGTACAGTGGCGTGATGAGCAGCTTAAGAAGGTCTACCCCGGCGGTTTGAAGCGCCGCATGCTTAGGGACATAATCTACGCTTCTGGCGAAGGAGTCGACATCCTGAATGTTAGATCTGATGCGCCGGAGACTGATCCCGAATCCTCTGAGGTCTTCTTTAGGGCCGTAGACCTCGCCGAGCACGGCCCACGACTCGTCCATCTCCCTCTGGATATCAGTTAACAAATATTTCAGTTTAAGGTAGGTCTTTACATCCTTCGGCTTGGCCTCGACCCAAATGGCCTCCGGGTCGTCTGTCTCAGGATGGATGTCGATTATGTCTCCGTGGGCATCCCACTCACCTCGGGATACGGGACTTCGGAGAGAACGCACCTGTAACACTTCCCGCGGGGCGCGGGTGCTATGAATCTGGAGGTAGTCCGCAATCCGCACTAAGACCATGAGGTAAGTGACGTGCACCCCGGCCGTCCTGCGTGCCCCCCACTTGCCTTTATCATTCAAATAATCGACGGACACTCGCAGGTCAAGCCCGTGACTTCGAGCCACGAGCCCGGCCAGATCTCTGACATCGGAAGGGATGTCACCCAGTGAAAGTCCTTTGTCGGGCGGCCCCGGCACTCCCATCACGGCGATCTCATGCGCGAGGCGCGGGTGGTGCTGGCGGAGGAATTCGCCGATTAAAAACCGGTCCCGCTGGGTCATCATAAGCGGATCTAGCGGAGGCACCCGCACTGGCTTCACGTCGTCGAAGAGGGCCTTCAGCTTTCTATCGTCGAAGCGTCTGGCCTCCGCCATGAAGTCATTCCACAGCCGCGGCCACGGCTGATCCCCGAAACCTTCGTTGAGGGGGCGTGAGTCGTCATTGATAAGCGTTATGAATCCGTCCTCACTGAGGTGCATGGCGCAGTCATGGAGAATTATCCCCAGAATTAGAACCGCCACGTCCTTGGGATTCAATATCTTCCAGGCGCTTTCCGTAATTAGGAATTCGGCCGTATCAAAGACTTCTTGAATGTGCTTCGGGCCGTGGTCGGTGTACCCGTGGAAAAAGACCAATTTGTTGTCTTCAAACCACGGTCTGACAACGCTGATAGCGTGAAGCACAGCGCCTGTTAAGTTGTCATCTTTATGTAAAAGGGCGCTCAATCGAGGTGGTATATTCACTGATGTTAACGCTCCTGAGTGGAAGTGAGACGGCGTAGATTGGCTCGAAGTGAATGTTCAGCTTCATGCTGGGGTATATTCCAAAGTGCCGCTAATCCTTTAATAACCAGAGAGGCGTCCCAAGGATACGCGGCCCTGCCCTCCACTTTTACAAACGGCCCATCTGTCTCGGTCAACACTCTATCCGGAGGCATACGCGCAATCAGCGCTCGTCCTTTCTCTCCAGTCAGCATGGCGGGTCCTACGCTGAACCAACACCCCATATCTACTGCGCGCTCCAGGTCGCGTACTGAGCCTGAGAACCAGTGAAGTACTGCGGTGCCGGCACCGGGAGCCTTTTGTAGATGGTCTAGTACTGCGGCGCTTGCCCTTCGGCTATGGACTGACAGCACACGTCCGCCAGCTGAGCGACAGGCGGCAAGTATTCGCTCGAAAACTGTTACCTGATCACTCCAATAGCGTTTGTACTCTGGCCCGCCGTCTAACCCTACCTCGCCTACATAACGCGTTTCGGGTAATAGCCGCTCGAAAAGAGCCAACTCACTTTTACGCTGATGGGCTAATTGCGGGTGAAGCCCGAGTGCCGTTCGGATCCGCTGCGCGCCGGCGGCGAGTGCGGTAGTTCCACCCCATGCAGATGGAGTAGTTGTCACCGACAGCACGTAGAGACTACGTTCCTGACACTCCTTGGCCACTTGATAAGGATCCGGATAGAGGTCTAGATGACAGTGCAGGTCAATCACTTGACACCATATTTGCGGTGTAGAGCTGCGATCTCTGAGAGACCGCGCTTAACCACGTCTTTGAGTGGGGCCACGTCACCAAGCAGCGTTGAGCTAAGTGTCGCACCAAGCCAGTAATCGAGACCCTCTACACGAACTTGCTCAATCGCCATAGCAGCCGAGCGCACATCATCAAATCGGGCGTGATCTTCATCATCTCTCCCAAGGTCATCAAAGACATAATCCGTTTTGTCCTTGACGCCCCATGCGAGAAATGAAGCGCGCCGAATTTGACAAGGCATGCATCGGCCACAATGCCTATAGCCGTACGTCTTATAGCGACCGCAGCTCGTCGATAAAGCGGCCTCCGCCTTAAGAAAAGACTGGTCCGAGCAACCTGCCAACATCTCACCTTTTGTTTTTTTCTGGTATGGATGTTCGATTCTAACACGCAGCCCTGCCGCATCAACGAGCTGTTGGATCTGGTGCAGAAAGACCGGATGCGCGGTGCGGGTGCTCAGGCTGCCCATCCGGGCACCCGTCAAAGGAGGATTAATAGAGATGAAACCATTCTCGCAGACATAGAGAACTACGGTATCGCCTTTTAGATACCGGGCTAGAGTTGTTGCCGCGAAGATTCCGTAGGCGAGAAAGGTAAGTGAGCGTGCCCGTTGAGACGGTGGGTTCTCCGGATTCGGCACCTTGGCATTGTGGTTGAGTTGTAGATGACGCAAACCGCCGCCGATCTTTTGAGCGAACTGTTCTTGCTTTTCGGCGTCGCCCCTAACGGTCTGGCTGACAGCGAAGGGCCTCCTACCAGATGCAACTAGATCTATTGTCCCAACGAGACTATCTAGCCCACCGGACAACAAAACAACGCAATCCTCGTCGGGCAGAACTGGCTCGCGGGGTGGATCAGGTAGCATTCCACCTTCAATAAAGCGCACTTGCCAACGGTCTGTTGTCAGGAACGCGAGAGCCGCCCTGATAGTTTCTGCCTGTGTATTCCAGAAAGATGGGTCGGTCACTGCAACCTCGAGTTCGAACTCGCGCGTCCATCCGTCCGGGCTCTTATCACGATGACCTACAAGGTCAGCCGCTATAACTGAGAGTGCAAGAGAGAGAAAATCCCACGCGTATGGCTCTGCGACGAGCTTTTTTCGCAGAATCTCCTTCCTCAATGCCTCCCCGGCACTACTATCTTTCGGTCTGTCATTGTGGCCATACAGGATGACTCGAAGGGTGTCGGAGTCAGCAGAAGAGGTATAGGTTTTAGGAGCGCACAATAGTTTCATTCCGCGTAACCCTCGAAGACCTCAAATGTGTCGCGCAAGGCATCTCTAACTACCCTACTAATACTTCGCGAAGTAATGGCGCGCCCGGCATCTCGTAACTTCCTGAAGGCAGCTGAAACAGTCTCTTTAACATAATCACGCACTTGCTTGAGTCGAGAAAGGGCAGAAGCAGCGCTCGGGGCCTTTTCTTGGATGGTCTTGCCCAAGTCCAGGTCGAACTTCCGAAACACGTCTAGCGCAACATACCGTTCGACAGCAAAGTTACGTTGCTCGTCACTTAGATTGAGTAAGTCTGCGTTCGGGTAGCGGTCTAACAATTCTGACAGGGCGTTACAAATAGCTGCCCGTCCCACTTCGGCATCCTGAGTGCCGTCGACGGGCCGTACAGCCTCGACCACCGCATTCATGATCTCTTGTGCTGATCGACCAGCAAGGAGCGCGGGATCGAGTGGGCTGCCTGGCGCTGCCGGGCGACCTTCAGCTACAGCAGACAGAGCGCCGTAGAGCGTCCCGGCAGTGGATGCCGTGCTGCCGGAGCGACGTACGGCCGTACCTGACCCGCCATATCCCTTGCGGACGTAGTGTCCGATGGCTCGCCGCATGTTGCCACTATCTCCAGTCCTCGCGAATTTTCCAAGATTTATGCGCGCCGGCCCGAATCGTCCCGCTGGCGCTATCGGTACAGGTGGTATTGGACGCGGCGTTGTAGTGTCATTTGGCTGAACAACTGGATTTTCGACATCCGGTGGAGGCAGCATGTTATCAAAGGGGAGGTCGCCATCTGGGGGATCAGGAACCCATGACGGTACCATAGGGACACCCGACGGCGGGCCATTACTGGACTGAGATGTTCCCATCTTCCCTCCTGCGCTTTATGGCATTTTTTACGGGACGCGATACTTCCGCCCGTTCCCAAGTCCTGAAGACCCCGGCTGCCCATGGCTGGTCACCGATCATGGGGACAATGCTAGGCCTAATTTGCGTCGGCGGTCTTTCACTAAGGAATGCTGCCAGGCGAGAGCCTTGTGAAGGGTCGGCCTCTGATACAGCGAGGCATGCCTCCAGTATTGGTGGCACTCCCCACTCCTGCTCCTGGCGAGCTCGGTCAAGCAACCGGTCCATGATCAAAGTGATTTCCGCCCGTGAAACTTTAACGAGCCGGTCATTGAGGCTCTCAGCCATGTCAGGTTCCTGAAGCAGGGCCGTAAGCAGTTCGGCAGCCTCGGACGAGAGGCGGTCCTCTGGCGTAATTAATGGCGCGTGCTCACGGCTAACGTATAACGCACCTCGTAAATCCAAATCAGCTAGTCGCGGCGGCAGGGTGAGCCATTCCTGCACGAAAGTATCATTCCCAAGGCGAATCCAACTTAAGTGGTTCACCCGCGTTAGCCTTTTCTTCCCATTCCTCAAGAAAAACGGGCTTGCCTTCTTCGTTGCTGCTTACCGCTTTGATCAATTCGGCGTAGGCCCTCTGATCTCCGAGTCGCTCGAAAAGTAACATCTTTGCGAGCACGGCCTCGTCCACTCCAACCCCTTGCGCGTTAGATATAGTCATCCGTATCGCTAGTGCATTCAAGAAGCGCTTAATCAGTCGCGGATTTCCGACGATGCCGGAGGCAGACGTCATCAGCGGCGCGAGGCGGTCGGCGGTGTCGAACTTGCCGATCAATTCATCGGGTAATGACTCATGAAGTGTCTGTACAAATGCGCGATCTACCCTCTTGCCCTGCCAGGTGTGCTTTAACTGTTCACCTACGCCGGCCCGAATCTTCTCTTTTACTTCATCACTCAACTCGCTATTCTCGACGAATAGAAGCATCATGTACGCGCGCACTTCTTGCGTGCCGAGCGGCGGTACTCTTATTGGAACCTGTATAAGCTTGTCAAAGTAATTTGTAACTAGAAGGTCATCATCAATACCTACGAAATGTTCGCGTACCGCGTGCTTTATCATTTCGTTGTCAGCTGCAATCACGAACGCCGTATTGCGCAAGAAGAGGAACAGTCGAATCGCTTCTAGCGTGGAGATTGTAGTAGGCGGAAGACAGCGGTCAAGATCGTCAATTAATACAACTAAGGTTACGCCGAGTTCATCCAGCGTCTCTTCAAACGTCTCCCTCAGGGCATGTATCTCTTTCGGTGGCGAGGTCTCCTCCTTCGGATTAAGCAAGCCCGCTGCTGCCGTTCCTGCCTCGCTGACTTTTGCCTGAGCATCCCCGATAAGCTTTTCGTCTGCACCGCCGCCCACCGCTTTCTTGCCGAGCCCCCATAGTTCTCCCAGAAGGCCGACAGGGGGCAAGCCCATCGAGATAGCGAAGGCAGAGCTTGCAGTAAGTTTAGCGACGCGGAGCCAGTTGACCCGCTTTAACAGCGATTTTGCTTTATCCAGGGCCTTCTCGCGCTTCTCCGCTTCTTCCTCAAGCTTGGTAGCAATTACCTCCATGAGGGCCGCCCGTGCGTCGTCATAGCCTTGATAGAGCCAAGCGTTAAACTCTACGAAAATGAATTCCCTTTCGCCTTCCTTCTTCGGCCTATGTGTTAAGGATTCGCGCGTCAGCTTGATCAGTGAGGACTTGCCAATCCCCCAAGCTCCTGATACCCCAATCGAAATTGGTCTACCATGTGCCTGCACAATGATCTCCGCCACCGTATCGGCGACGCCCGAGAAGTTCAAAAAATCGCGCGTAGTTTCGTTATCAGGCCACATAGCTATTTCTAATGATACAGATTCCAAATAATCGGAGAGAGACTAAAGCACATCAAGATGATGCTCATTATCTTGGTCCCCTTTTGTCTTTTACTCCTAATCATCCCTTACCTATGCCTGCGCTAATCGGCAAGCCAAGATGTTGAAATTTCAAAATTTCAGATACTCAGATACCTTGTCTGAAATCATTCGTGAAAAGCCCCGCACGTTATGCTCGAGAAGGTCGTCGAGCGGGTGTGCATTGGGCATGACCTCACGCCGCCATTCCAACTTCCCGCTGGGCAGCCGTGTGAGTTTTTGACGGTTAATGGTCTTCATAAAAGAGGTCGTATCTATAAAGACCACTTCGTGGAAAGCGCTGTAAAGCTTTTCTAAGTGAGCGTAGCCGCCGCGCACCACTATCTGGAGGTCTCGCGGCACGGCCAGGGCAAGAGCCGCCAGCTTCTCCGTATGCCACTCGCCCCGGTCTTGGCGGGCCGCCCCGGTTGCATACTCGAAGGCGACAGATCGAATCTCGTCGCGCTCGACGACGAATTCCGTCCAGCGTTCCCAATCGCGGTCGGTTCGGGCATTAAGATGAAGAGAGGTCGGTATTCCCGCCGCTACCAGCTCGCTCCAGCAGATGGCGATTCTCTTCATGTTATGAAGATTGTCCCACCTGGGCGAGTCCAGAAACACGCTGTAGTTAGGAGCAGTCACCAGATCAGGCTTTAACCTAGCGAGCTGCTCCGGGATGTGGGTTGCGCGCCGGAATGACCAGTAGTCTTCAATCGGCTGATCTTGGTCAACGCCCATGATGATCAGGCGCGCTCTATCGTCGAAGCCGAAGCTCTCGGTCAGCTCTTCGCGCGTGCTGTATCTGAGCATCCCGGTCTTACGATCAAGCAGATAAGTGAGCGGAATGGCCACCGTGTCAGTTACGAAGCGCCCCAAGCGCCCGGAAGAGTGGTAAAGGAGCGGCACCGAAAAAGGAAACGGCTGATAAGGCAATACCGGAGCTCTCGGGACGTTGTTGAATTCAAACCCTTGAACCTCGTGGAACCTGGCGATGTAATTCTCCAGGTTATTCGGGCACACGTACTGGCAGTCAGAGGGGTCATCACACTCGCAAAAGGCGAGACAATCGAAGTGGCTCCCTGAAGTGCGCAGGCCGCCGCAAATCCCTTGCTCCGGGCAGTTGATACACCCGAGGCTCAGTGGCTTGTCGGCGTCGTGGAAGAGCAGTGGTGCAATGTCTTTGCGTGTACTCATATTTTATGCCGCCTGTGTGTTTGATTGAGTGTCCAAGCAGACCGCGACTTCGACAGTGGCACTGTGCTCACGCACTTTTATGAATAGTCCCAGGGTCTTTCCGCCGAGGGCGGCGACTGCCTTCAACACTGACCGCGGAGGCTCTTTACACACGCCGATAGTCACCCGGTTCGAGTAGACGAAGATTCGGCCTTCCTCGACATTCAACTCGTAGCGGTCGCCCTCGCAGAATTTGGTGAGTTCGAACGGCGTGACGTTGATCGCCCGGATGCTCTCCGGCATTCGGTTAAACAGCTCAGCGATGCTCAGCCTTCTGCGCTCGCGATCCCAGCCCTTACGAATGCCTTTCTTCGTCTTCGAAATAAAGTCTGCGCCCATCAGGTAAACTCCAAGACTGGGCGGTACAGCTTGCCCCGGCCTCGTTTCACTTCAACCACCAGCCCCTTTTCGGCCAGCGACGTAAGTCTATTGTTCCAGCCCGTAGTGCCGATACTTTCGGTCTCCTCGTGCTGCTCCTTCAGGGAGGCCGCGTCAGTCTCCCCTTCTTTAATGACAGCCTCTAGCGTCAGTCGCTGCTTTTCATCCAGCGAGCCGACGACCCTGACGGACGAGACCCGCCCGTCATCACTGAGGCTGCACACTACGAAAGCGTCACCGCGCTGTTCAAGCACGAGCTTCAGATCGTCAATAATTTCATCGTTGAGATTGGCCAGGACGGGGTAGAGATTGAGACCCATCCTTATGCAATGGTCGCGAAAGCCCAGGATGCCCGAGCGGAGGAAGCTGCTCGTCGCGACGTTCACCCCTTTGAAGTCTAGGAAGAGCGGGGTGGGTTCTTCCTGCGGCCTGGCAGCCGCGATTAATTTCCCTAAAAGCGCTTGACCCCGGGGCAAACCACTTAAAACTTCCAGCTTGCCGCCGAGATCGTAAATTAAGATCTGCTGTTTCATTATGCTCACCTCCGTCAGTGAGCATAATGGCATTGCTGAGAATTACTGTCAAGCGCTATTTAGGAGCTCCTTGTTGAGGGGCCTGCTGACGACAGAGATTAGGAAGCCTTGGAAGTGCGCGCAGTGCTGCGTTTTCTTCAATAGCGCGGGTTTCGTCCCATCAATCGCGTAGCTATGATCACCGCTACGGAACCTCAAATAACTGTTTCTCTCGGCGATATTAAAGATCAGCCTATGGAAGCCGAAACCGCGGAGCTGTCTTCTGCCATGGCGCGACTCTCCGTCTGAGACGGCCGTCGCCAGCGCCTCCCCGGCATCTGAGAGCCAGGAATAGTCCTTATGCTGACGCAGGCTATCCAAGACTCCGATTCCGGCGTCTGCCACCACATATTCAAATTCTCCCGTCCGCCACCTGTATCCGACTATGCCTGTGCCGGGACGTTCGCTATGCTCAATCAGATTTCCCGTCATCTCCTCGAAGGTGCCTGCCAGCGCTTGCGAAAACTGCTTGGTGAGTCCGGCTTTCACTCCGGCATCAGCTAGTCGCATACAAAAGGCTATCCAGTTCGGCTCTTCCACACCGTCATTTGCTGTAGGAACTTTGCAGAACTCTATTGGTCTGGCCTGCAGCGATGTGTCATGCAGCATCATGGAAAGGTCAGGTACCTGCAGAGCTCTCGTAAATGAGCTGACTACCTGCTGGTCTGATAGGCGCCTTAACTGTTTCGCGCCATCACCGTAATGATGGTAAGCATACTCCACAAGGGGGCCGATCCTGGCGACTACCGTCCGCTCAACTATCTCTTCATACTTGGAGGGCGGCAGTAACATCACATCCTCAAGTAGGTCAAAGCTCAGATAATTCTTCAATTTCTTTTGAGGTTCGATTCGACGGGGTCCTGATTGCGGCGGCACACTGGTCAACATTAACGCAATATATCACAACGTAGAATGAAAGTACGGAGTACGGTCAATTTCTAATTTCAGATGAGGATTCTTTCTATTACTCGCTGCTTTGGTCTTCTTTTCTCTTATTTTTAGCGAAACGTCCCAAGATTCTATGACTGTGCTTGTCCCGCTTGACGGAGATTCGCTGTACATAAACCCTGGTCGTAGCGGCGCTGCGGTGCCCGAGTGCTGCATCCTGCGTTTCCGTAATTGAACCAGAGTCCTCTGCCAATATGCGTGCGAAGGTGTGGCGTGTCTGATGTAGATGAAAGTCATCAATGCCAGCCGCTTGCGCATACCGCTTCATATTTTTCACGTAGCAGTGTGAGCTGAGAGCCTCACCCGGCTGTCCGCCGCGGTCAGCACGGAAGGATTCAGGCGCCCCGTCTCGCGAGCAGGAAGAGAAGGAACAAAGCTGTTATCACTCTAACTTCGGCTCCATGACCGGAAGGCATAATCCGGTGAATCGCTACAATCAGCCCGCTGCCAATATTATGGAAACGATGAAAAGAATAGAAGCCTCCGTCTTTCGCCATTTGACTCAGTCTTTAACAGCCGCCTTGAACAGGGCCTTTGATGAGCTTCATCTTGAGGAACTCGGAATTGAACGTGAAAAGTTCACATCCTTTAGCGTTTTCAGAACAGTGGTTCCGGTTCAACTGGAGTTTTCCAGGTTAGAAGAGGGACATGTATAGAGTGAAAAGAGGCGAAAACTAATGAAGCTTTCACGAGCCGGTCAATAAAGATTATTTTGACTCAATTGCTAGGTCGAATAGAATATTCGGATAATGATCCGCAATTGATAGCAGCTTGAGGGCAGCGTCACCTGGTTCACGAGTGCCTTGCTCCCAGGACTGAACCGTCTTAATACTCACATTGAGAAGGCGCGCGAAAACTTTCTGTGAAACCCTGAGTTCCTTACGTATGCGCAAAACGTCCTTCCCTGATATCGGTCCGTCACTCTGTATCACCTTACGCCTTTCGTCATGGTACTTAGATAGCCTTAATGTAGCCTTGACGACTGCCCGTTTTAAGTCGAGCCGGAGTTGTTCTTCTTCTTCAATTAAGTCTCGTTCTTTTGATTTCGTCAAACTTCCTTCTCCGGCAGTGCCCATGGACACTTCTAAATTCTATGGTTGAAAGTGATGTGATACCCATTATCTATAGCCTGGCACATCTGGCCCACTAATCATAATGAGGTCTAATCTTTAGTCCTACTCAGTGGGACTGAAGATTAACAATAGCATTTTAGCGTGGTATATCCAAACTTTTTTCTCTCTAAAAAAGTCCATAAAAATGCGGTTCGCAGCTTTGTTGTGATTGATCACCATGACATTTTTCCTCTCAATGGCACATTCCTTGCGCAAGGGCATTAATGTTCGGGCTGCTGGTTAGAAAGATTGGAAGTACCGGATGCTTTTCTAAAGCTTATCGTCCGAAGGGCGTGACGATTAAAGCGAATCCATAGGGACCAACTTGCAGGAGATGAAATATGAGTTTAACAGGCACGCGGCATAACCCACCCGTGTTTCTTACTCTGAAAGAATTGGCGGAACTACTCCGCGTCAAACCGCGAACCATTTACGATTGGGTAGCTAACGAGGGAAAAACCGGGATCCCTGTAGAACGTGTTGGCGGGAGCCTCCGATTCCGGCTAGACAAAATTTTACAGTGGACCGAGGGTCAAAAAAGCGAAAGCGCATAGTGATGCTCCATCTACGTTGTTGCTCAACAACCGGATTGTCGAACCCTGTGCGGGTTTAACCATACACTTTTTGAATAGCATGATAGGGCGTGGCCAAATGCGGCGCAGCTTACACCTTCAACAATCCGATAGTAAATGCTACTATTTCGCCGCTCCGAGCGGCTGCAACCGGAAGGAGCAACCAGCATGGCAGTGAGAAAGCGGGGTAGTTATTGGTGGTATGACTTCCGGTGCCACATACACAAGACTAGGCATCGCGCTTCTCTGAGAGAGGCGCGCACGAAGGCGCAGGCTGAACAGGCCGAAGCCAACAAGCGGCTTGAGTGTTTCGGTGCTGCTTATGGTCAAACCCAAAAGCAGACGCCGCGCTTGAGCGAGTTCATTGACAAAACGTACATGACGTGGGCGAAGACTAATAAGAAGTCTTGGCGGGATGATGAGTTAATTTGCGGTACTATCAAAGCTCATTTCAAGGCCAAGCGTATCGCGGATATCAGCCCGATGGACGTTGAGCGCTTCAAGAAAGTGAGACACGAGACCCCGACACGGCATGAAGAGGCGCGAAGTCCCTCGACGGTCAATCGTGAGCTAACTATCTTGTCGCGCGTGATGGCTCTGGCGGTTGATGCAGGGCACATCAGCGAGAATCCTTGCCGCCGAGTCAGACGGTTCAAGGAAGACAACGAACGCATCAGGTTCCTGACCGAGGACGAAGAGGCGCGGCTGATGAAGCAGATCGGAGGGCGAGAGCTTTTGCGGTCTGTGGTTATCTTCGCGCTCAACACTGGACTCAGGCGTGGAGAAATCTTCTCCTTGCGTTGGTCTGAAGTTGACTGGTCTAGAAACTTCATCCACGTCATCAACACGAAGACCGGTAAGAGCCGTATCATTCCTCTAAACGACGCAACTCGTGACGTACTGCTACGGCAACAAAAGAAGTCAGAGAGCGAGTTCGTCTTTGTGAGTCCGCGCACGGGCGCGCGACTACGCAATCTGAGGAACAGTTTCGGAAAGGCTTGTGAAGACGCGAAGGTCTTAAACTTCCACTTTCACGACCTGCGGCACACTTTCGCCAGCCGTCTGGCGGACGCGGGCGTTGACGCTTTCACCATAGCGGAGTTGATGGGTCACTCGACTCTGGAGATGACGAAGCGTTATACGCACGTGACGGACGAGCGCAAGCGCAAGGCCGTGGCTGCGCTCAAAAAGCCCGCCAGAAAAGTGGTCACAATCTGGTCACAAAAGCAAAAACGGCAAGCCGTATGACCTGCCGCGATGCTTGAAATGCTGGGGATTTTGATAATTTCCGGTCGTCACTAAGAACGCGGTCACCGGTTTTCGAGACCGGTGCACTAATCCACTATGCGACCTCTCCACGAGTGATGCATGTTACCAAATACTAAGCTTTACTACCAAATCCCAGTGAAGTCGCTACATGCAGGCTGCGGCCACCAATCGGTCTTGCCATCGCTATAGCGAATTTCAGATGCGGCGCAGCGTGGGTGGATTGGAAATCCAGCCAGCATTCGTAGGAAGTGATTTAACTGGCGCGCCTAGACCTGCCGTTCGGATGCTATGCCCAAACTATCTTACTTAAATCTACGACGCGCAGCCTTTTCTGTCCTCCAGACGTAACGTATTTGCTTCACATCAAACTCAAGATTTTCAGGCTTAGTGATGTCTTTGACCATTACCTCCGAAGTGTGCGGCAGCTTGTGAGAACAGAAGGTGAGAAGGAGGCCGGGGCCGTCAGGCTAGCCACACTCTCCTACTCGTCGGGTGACGGTTCGGAGAAAGGGGCTTTCACCTCATAGCCCTTCGCTTTACTCTCCCGGCGGCGGCGAAAGAATGCCTGCATCAGCTCTCTGCACTCCCCTTCGAGAACGCCGGAAGTTATCTTCATACGGTGGTTCAAAGATTCAGAGTCGCAGAGGCGGAATCGCGACTCAACCGCGCCAAAGCGCTCGTCTCGCGCGCCGTAGACGAGGCGCTCGACTCTGGCCTGCACAAGGGCACCCGCGCACATAGCGCATGGCTCTATCGTAGAGTAGATGGTCGCGCCCGTGAGCCTGTAATTTCCGACCACGCGCGCGGCCTCTCTGAGGGCCAAGATTTCCGCGTGGGCCGTTGGGTCGCAGTCCGTGCGCGTGCGATTGCCTGCCACGGCTACGGAGCGCCCGCCGGCAACGACGATTGCGCCTATAGGGACTTCGTCGCGGGCTTCGGCCTCGCGCGCCGCTCGCAGGGCATCCAGCATCCAGCGCTCGTCAGTGTTTTGGCTCAAGACTTCATGTCGAATAAAGAAGGAGTGCGAGTCCTCACGCCTGAGGGCTCGCCGGGAAGGATAGGTGGCCTACAAAATGGCTGTCAAGCAATCGGGCGCTTCCTGAAGCCCACAATTTTTTGCCCGAAATTGTCGCGCATTCGCGCGCACGTGATATTATCGAAGTTCGGTCGTCAAGCGGCGTCCTTACTGAAGGCGCCGATGCTTCGGCAACCACGGCAACCGTCAAGGAGCAGGCAAGCCAGAGCGATGAGCAAAGAGATGCGCCAGAGAACAAGCGGTCAACTCTCCGGCGAACAGAGCAGCATGACAGGCCGCATCAGACCGACAGCTCCTCCGGCTACAGCTTCAACTACACAGTCCGCAGGCATCGGCACGACGGGCCAGCCCCCCCTCTCCAAACTCTCCGCGTCCGATTTCAACGCCGCGATGGTTCATTTTTATCGCGGCGAGATAACGCGCTCAAACACTTGGCGCAACCGACTGGACACGACTACTAACTGGGCAGTCATCACTGCGGGCGCTACGCTTTCCTTCGCCTTCGGTGACCCCTTCAGCCCGCACTTCGTGATTCTCATAAACTCACTTCTGGTGGCCTTCTTCCTACTGATGGAGGCGCGCCGTTATCGCTATTATGAGATTTGGTCTAGCCGCGTGCGCGTAGTGGAGACTGGCTACTTCGCGCAGATACTTTCGACGGAGGCGTCTACAGAAAGGCAGTGGGCAGAGCATCTGGCCAACGACCTGCTGACGCCGCACTTTACCATCAGCGAGTGGGAGGCCGTGGGGCGGCGATTGCGTCGTAACTACCTGTGGATTTTCATCCTGCTTGCGGCAAGCTGGAACCTGAAGGTCTATCTTCATCCGGTAAGGGCCACGGATTTCTCCATCTTCATAGACCGCGCGACCATAGGCATCGTGCCCGGCCCGTTCGTGCTCGCCGCCGGAATCGTCTTCAACGTCGGGCTCTTCATTTTCGCTATAGCTACGGTGCGGCTCAGAGAAGCTACGGGCGAGGTCTTGCCGCGCCACGATTTCTCTTTCAAGCCGTTGCAGCGCGTGACGGAATGGACGCGCGCCGCCACGCAGGAGCGCCGCACACGCCGCCGCGCACAGCGCGCACGCCACAGAGTTCGCACCACCAGCACTCTGACCGCGACCGGGGAATTCAAACGGCTGGACACGACCGAAACGCCCGACAGAAAACCAATCAAAGAGGAAATCCTGAAATGAGGGGATGGAGGTTAGAGGTCAGGGGTTAGTAAAAGAGATGCTTTCTTTTACCATCCCCAGCCCTTTCGCCCATCCTCTAGCTTGTTATGCTTGAACTGGACGGTCAGAGGCTTTCGCTGGAAGAGGTAACGGCTGTAGCGCGCGGTTTGGAGAGCGTGCGGCTGACGAGCAGCGCCAGAGAGCGCGTGGACGAGGCCAGGCGTGCGGTCGAAGCAATCATAGCGGAGGGCCGCGTTGTCTACGGCGTCAACACAGGCTTCGGCAAGCTGTCGGACGTTACCATTCCGCAGTCGGAACTGAGAGAGCTGCAACTGAATCTGGTGCGAAGCCACGCCTGCGGTGTGGGCCGCCCGCTCTCCGAGATGGAGACGCGCGCGATGATGCTTCTCAGGGCCAACGTCATAGCGCTCGGGCATAGCGGCGCTCGCGTGGAAGTGCTACAGCTTCTGCTCGACATGCTAGACAGGGGCGTTCATCCAATCATCCCGGAGAAAGGCTCTGTCGGCGCGAGCGGCGACCTTGCGCCGCTAGCTCATCTGGCGCTGGTGCTGATAGGCGAGGGCGAGGCCATTTATCATTCGGAGAGAATGACGGGAGCCGAAGCCCTGAAGCACGCCGAGCTTGAGCCGGTTCGGCTCGAAGCCAAAGAGGGGCTGGCGCTCTTGAACGGCACGCAGGCAATGGGTGCCGTAGGCGGTCTTGCTCTTCATCGAGCGGAAAGGCTGGCGCGGGTGGCTGACGTGGCCGGCGCTATGACGCTGGAAGCGCTGCGCGGCACTCCCGTAGCCTTCGACGAGCGCATACACTCCGCGCGCCCGCACGAAGGGCAGACACGCGTGGCCGCTCACCTGCGCGAGCTTCTATCCGACAGCGAGATACGCGTCTCGCACATAGAGAACGACCCGCGCGTGCAGGACGCTTACAGCCTGCGCTGCATGCCGCAGGTTCACGGCGCTGTGCGCGGCGCGCTTAATCACGCGCGCGAAGTCGTAGAGATTGAGACGGGCTCCGCCACCGATAATCCCTTAATCTTTACCGAGACGGGCGAATTTTTGTCCGGCGGAAATTTCCACGGCGCGCCGCTTGCGCTCTGTTTCGATTATGCCTCGATTGCGCTCACGGATTTGATGAGCATCACGGAGCGGCGCATAGACCGTCTGGTCAACCCGGATTCAAACGAGGGCCTGCCGCCTTTTCTGACCACGCACGCCGGGACATCAAGCGGCTTCATGATGGCGCAGGTGACGGCCGCCGCGCTGCTGGCGGATTCGCGCGTGCTGGCTCATCCGGCCAGCATAGACAACGTGCCTACGGATGGGAATAAAGAAGACCACGTCTCAATGGGCATGACTGCGGCTGTGAAGCTGCGCGGCGTGCTTGAGAACGCCGAGTATATGCTCGCAATAGAGCTTTTGGCGGCGGCAGAGGGTCTTGAGCACCGGCTGCCTTTAAAGCCCGGTCGCGGAGCCCTGCGCGCCTATGAAGCCGTGCGGGCGATTGCGCCGCCCGTCACGCACGACCGCGCTCTCGCCGCAGACTTCGAGCGGATAGCCCAAGCCATAAGAGACGGCGACTTCGATTTCTGATGAGGCGGTCGGTGGCAAAGAGCCATAATCTTTCACGTCGCTTAGCGCTTTCCACTCTTTTCTGATATTAAATTAGTGATTACCGAAACCGCACACGCTGTAGGCCGCGTCGCGCCGTTTGCGCATTGCGGCCGTGGTGCATCACGAAAGGTAGAGCCATGTCCGATATTTTTGATGATAGAAAGAAGGCGCTGGAGGAAGACTACTTCCGGCGCAAGGAGCAGGAATCAATCGAGAAGCTGCGCCAGAAGATGGCAGAAGAACAGCAAGCCGCAGAGCAAGAGTCCAAACGCTTAGAGTGCCCGCGCGGCGACGGCAAGATGACGACGCTCGCTTTTGAAGGCGTAGAGATTGACCGTTGCGATGTCTGCGGCGGCGTGTGGCTGGACAAGGGCGAGCTGGAACAGCTACGACAGAAGGAGTCGGGCGGCTGGTTCAGCCGTTGGAGACAAAGTAACGAGTAGAGCATCGGGTGAGCCGCGCCCGCTACGGCGGGTGCGACCGGGCTTATACTGCAATTAACTTTATGGCAGAAGCTAGAGTGATAAGAGCGCCGCGAGGCGCGAAATTGAACTGCAAGGGCTGGCATCAGGAGGCGGCGCTGCGCTGCCTTATGAACAACCTTGACCCGGACGTGGCCGAGCGCCCGCAGGACTTGGTCGTCTACGGCGGGGCTGGCAAAGCCGCGCGCAACTGGACTTCGTTCGAGGCAATCGTGCGCGAGCTTGTCTCGCTTGAGATGGACGAAACCCTGCTGGTTCAATCCGGCAAGCCCGTCGCTGTCTTTCGCACGCACGAATACGCGCCTCGCGTCTTGATTGCCAACTCTAACCTTGTAGGCGCGTGGGCCAACTGGGAGCACTTTCACGAGCTTGAGCGGCGCGGCCTGATGATGTACGGGCAGATGACTGCCGGAAGCTGGATTTACATAGGCACGCAGGGCATCGTGCAGGGAACCTTTGAGACTTTCGCGGCGATGGCCGACAAGCATTTCGGCGGAAGCCTCGCGGGCAAGCTCGTAGTGTCGGGGGGCATGGGCGGCATGGGCGGCGCTCAGCCTCTCGCCGCAGCCTTAAACGGCGCGGTCTTTCTGGGAATCGAAGTTGACCCCGCGCGCATAGAGCGGCGCGTCAGAACCGGCTATTGCGACCGCATGGCGCAGACGCTGGACGAGGCACTGGCCATCTGCGAGGACGCGCGCGAACAGAACCGGGCCGTCTCGGTGGGCCTCGTCGGTAACTGCGCGGAGATTCTGCCTGAGATTGTGCGGCGCGGCGTACATGTGGACGCAGTCACAGACCAGACGAGCGCTCACGACGCCTTGAACGGCTACGTCCCGGCCGGGATGAGTCTGGAAGAGGCCGCAGAGATGCGCGAGCGTGACCCGCAAGGCTACGTTGCGCGCTCCATGGAGTCTATGGCGCGGCACGTGGAGGCTATGCTGGCGCTCAAACGCGCGGGCGCGGTCGCCTTCGATTACGGCAACAACATACGCAAGCAGGCGTTGGACGCGGGCTGCGCTGACGCCTTCGAGATTCCCGGCTTCGTGCCCGAATACATACGGCCCCTCTTCTGCGAAGGCAAAGGCCCTTTCCGTTGGGTTGCGCTTTCGGGCGACGCCGAAGACATACGAAAGACTGACGACCTTGCGCTTGAGCTTTTCCCGGAAGACCGCACGCTCTCTCGCTGGCTCCGGCTTGCGCGCGAGCGCGTACACTTTCAGGGTCTTCCGGCGCGCATCTGCTGGCTAGGCTACGGCGAGCGCGCGGAGATGGGAGAGGCCATCAACGACCTTGTGAAGCGCGGCGAGCTGAAGGCTCCCATAGCCATCGGGCGCGACCACTTGGACACGGGAAGCGTCGCTTCGCCTTTCCGCGAGACGGAAGGGATGAAAGACGGAACGGACGCCGTGGCCGACTGGCCCATCTTAAACGCGCTGTTGAATACTGCGAGCGGCGCAAGCTGGGTCTCCTTTCACCACGGCGGAGGCGTGGGCATAGGCTATTCGCTTCACGCCGGGCAAGTCTCCGTCGCGGACGGCACGGACGAGGGCGCGCGTCGTCTCAACCGGGTGCTGACGAACGACCCCGGCCTTGGCGTCGCGCGTCACGTTGACGCTGGCTACGACGAGGCGGAAGAGACAGCCCGCACCAAAGGCATCAACATCCCGATGCTTAAAGAGTAGAATCTTTTTATTGTAGAGAATCAAAATGGCAAAGACTGGAATTACGCCGCGCGCGAAGGATTACTCGCAGTGGTATCTGGACATAGTGCGCGAGGCAGAGATGGCCGAGAACTCGGGCGTGCGCGGCTGCATGGTGATTAAGCCGAACGGCTACGCCATCTGGGAACTTATTCAATCGGCTATGGACAAGCGCATCAAAGAGACGGGCCACGTCAACGCGTACTTTCCCTTGCTCATCCCGAAGAGCTTTTTGATGAAAGAGGCGGAGCACGTGGAGGGCTTTGCGCCGGAGGTCGCGGAAGTCACTCGCGCCGGGGGCGAAGACCTCGCGGAGCCTTACGTCATACGCCCGACTTCCGAGACGATTATCGGTGACACCTTCTCGCGCTGGATTAACTCGTGGCGCGACCTCCCGCTTCTGATAAATCAGTGGGCCAACGTCATGCGCTGGGAACTGCGTACGCGCCCCTTTCTACGCACCTCTGAATTCCTGTGGCAGGAGGGGCACACGGCGCACGCCACCGAAGAGGACGCCGAGCGCGAGACGCTGATGATTCTGCACGAGGTCTACACGGACGTAGTGGAGCGGGTGATGGCGATTCCTGTCTTGCGTGGGCTGAAGACCGAGCGGGAGAAGTTCGCGGGCGCTCTTCGCACCTACGCGATTGAAGCCATGATGCAGGACGGCCGCGCGCTTCAGGCAGGCACGAGCCACAATTTGGGGCAGAACTTCGCGCGCTCCTTCGAGATTACGTACACCACTCAGGACAACCGTGAAGAGTATTGCTGGACGACTTCGTGGGGAACCTCCACGCGGCTCGTCGGCGCGCTCATCATGGCCCATTCGGACGACGACGGGCTCGTGCTGCCTCCCTTGATTGCGCCGGTTCAGGTCGTGGTCGTCCCTATCTACAAGAGCGAAGTCGAGCGTGCGCGCGTGATGGAGGCAGTCGAGCGCATCACGGACGGATGGAAAGAGCGCTTTCGCTGGAAGCTGGACGACCGCACGCACCTGAGCCCCGGCTTCAAGTTCAACGAGTGGGAAGTCAAAGGCGTGCCCGTGCGCGTAGAGGTCGGCCCGAAGGACATAGACAAAGGAACCGTCGCGCTCTCGCGCCGCGACCGGCCCGGCAAAGAGGGCAAGTCTTTCGTGGAGCAGCAAGGGTTGAGTGAGCGCATCACCGGACTGCTCGAAGAGATACAACAAGCCCTATACGACCGCGCGTTACGGTTCCGCGAAGAGCGCACCTTCACCGTCAGCTCTTACGATGAGTTCAGAGAGCGCGTCGAAGAAGGATTCGTGCGCGCCTACTTTGACGGCACGGGCGAGGACGAAGACCGCGTCAAGGCCGAGACGAAAGCGACCGTTCGTGTCATCCCCTTCGAGCAGCCAGAGGAAGAGGGAACCTGCTTCCTGACCGGCCGCAAGACCCGTCGGCAAGTCATATTCGCGCGCTCGTACTAAGAAAGATTATGGACTCAAAGATAAAGACGCTGGTTAATCTGATAGACGACGCGCTCAAGATAGCCGAAGACCGACTGCTGCGTGTTCAGAGTCAAACGTATGACCCCGCGCCTTTGAGCGGGCTTGAGGCAATTGTCTCGGCTCTCAGGGAGAGGCGCGGGCTGGCTCTGAAGGGGACGCTCAAGCCGTTTGAAGGACGCAATTCCGTCGGCCTCAATCGAGAGCTTCTGGAGTGGGGCGAGTGGGGAACGGAGCTTTTCGAAGCAATCGAGTCTATAGAGACATTCTACAGGGACAACTTTTAGCCGGGCTCTCATACAAGGGGAAAAGAGTTGCTTAACTTTGCCGTTCAAATCGCGCGCGACGCGGGGCTCATTCTGACGGAGCGGATGGGCCGCAAATCTCTTCAGGTCGCCAACAAGGGCGTGATTGACCTTGTGACGGAAGCCGATTTGGCCGCCGAGCGCTTCATCATAGAGCGCATACAGACGCATTACCCCAGACACGCAATCCTCGCGGAGGAATCCGGCGCGACTGTTTCCGTAGAGAGCGCGAGCGAATTCAAGTGGATTGTAGACCCGCTAGACGGGACTACGAACTACGCGCACGGCTATCCGGTCTTCTGCGTCTCCATAGCGCTTGAGCGCGCGGGCGAGATAATCTTAGGCGTCATTTACGACCCTGTGCGGGACGAGCTGTTCGCGGCTGAGCGAGGGCTTGGGGCCACGCTCAACGGGCGGCGCATACGCGTCTCGGAAGTCGAGGACTTGAACCGCGCGATGGTCTGCACGGGCTTTCCCTACGACGTGCGCGACCGTGGAGACTTCGCGCGACACTTCGCGCACTTCATCATGCACGCTCAGGCCATACGCCGCGACGGCTCCGCCGCGCTCGACCTTGCTTACGTGGCCTGCGGACGCTTCGACGGATTCTTCGAGGAGGGACTGCGCCCGTGGGACGTGGCCGCAGGCGTGCTGCTGGTAGAAGAGGCCGGAGGACGCGTCTCGCACTACAACGGTCAGCCCTTCAACATCTACACCCCGCCCATACTGGCCAGCAACGGCCTCATGCACGAGCCCATGATGCAGGTGCTTGCGCTCTAGAGATTGATTCACCGGCTCATTTCTTCATCGAATCAATGAGCCGATAAATCATCGAATCAGTTCCTTCACATCTCGGAGGCTATGATTTCGGCTAGCTGATTTGTTTCGCGGCGGGCGCAGGCTCGGGGCTCTTCGCCCGGCTGCGGCGTGATGTGCCGTATGGGATGATATATGATTTCGACGCTGGCGAAGCGCGGCAGCCGCCAGCCCTTGGGCCAGACGCGATGGCCTCCGCGAATCGTCACTGGAAGAATAGGCACGTTAGCTTCCATCGCAAGGCGTACCGCGCCGTTCTTGAATCTCACCAGTTCGCCCGAAGGCTCGCACCTTGCGCCTTCCGGAAAAATCACCACAGCGCCGCCGCCCTTTAACCATTGCAGCGAGCGGCGAATCGCGGCCGGGTCGCTCCCTTCTATCTGTATCGGCCACGCGCCGAACAACTGCATCAGCCTTCCCACCACCGGCCAATCGAAGGCTTCATCCCACGCGAGGAATCTCATGGGCCGCCGTATGGGAAGCCCTACCCAGAAAGGGTCTATGTAGGTCTGGTGATTGGCTGCGATGATGAGGCCGCCCTTGAGCGGGACATTCTCCATGCCCCTGTAGCTCGTGCGCCACAGAATCTTTGACAGGCCGAGGCCCAGAGGACGGATTAGCTCAATGAGCCACTGAGGCATCGCCCCTGTCTCCGCCTGCGAACCTCCCTTTCGTCGCTTCTCTCTTGGCAGCACTCTACTGGTTTCGCTCAAAAGAAATCCTCAAAAAGGCAATGCAGAAGGCGGCAGTGCCGCGATGATGAATTAAAGAGATTGACTCACCGGCTAATCGTTTCATTGAGCCGGTGAATCAATGAATAAATTCTTTTCCCTTCATCATCGCGGCACTCTGCCTTTTGCCTTTCTTTTCCGCTCTTCGTTTATTCGCTTTATAGCCTCGCTCGACTCGTAGGGTTCGTCCGGCGCGTGTTCATGTAAGGCATAAAGGTCAGTGACGGCCAACTCTTCCCACCAGTCCGGCACGTCGCGCTCCGAAAGCGAGTCCTGATTCCAGCCCTTGCATGCTTCGCACTCAAAGCCTGTGTAGTCGCGCGCCTCATGCTTCGTCAAGCCTATGCGCGTCTTCGCGTTGCAATCCGGCAACTGGCAGCGACGCTCTATCTCAACCAGAAGAACGCTGCGCGGGATGACGAGTCTGCGACGAGGCGCTGCCCTCATGTTATTCGATTCCTTCGAGCGGCCATTGTTTGTCAACAAATTCAAGGTGGAGCCGGGTGATGCCGTCCGCTCCTGCTCGCCGCCCGCGCACAGCCGCCAGCACAGAGATTCTGTACTGCGTGCTGGTCAGGCGTATAAATCGCCCGCGCGCCACATTCAAACTGGTGAAGACGGCTGCGCCGCGACGGCTGATGTTCTCCGTCACAGTGCGCTCGCTCTCAACGACTGCCCCCTTTTCGTCAAAGACCTCTACCATAACATCTATGGGAACGCTGTGGCGCGTCTCCGGGCGCGGGTCGTCAGTCCTGACGTGCGTGCGCTCACCCAGCTCGTGTACCTCCCAGAGCCCCGTCTCTGCGGGCGAAGGTGCGACATCGTAACGCCTTGTGGGGTCAAGCTCAAAGCTCGCAGGAGCCCGTTTTCCCACGAAGGCCACGCCGACCTCGAATCTGGGCATGACGGCCCCGGGCTTCGTAATGGTCTTCACATTACGCACCAGCGCCCAGACACGATACTGCGGCTCAACGTGGTCGAAGCAGCGCAGTTGTCTTGGCATGGGCAGGGTCAGGTGCAGCAGTCGGCCCGTCTCCGTCGGTCTGGCTATGGAAAAACGGGCCCCGAAGGGCGTCACGTCAACCAGCCGGGTCAACTCCACCCACTCGTGATCCAGAGTCTCGCGGCAATGTACGCGCACGGGAAGGTTCAGCTCCAGCCGCTCGCGTTTACGACGCGTCTTTCCATCAAAGGTCATAAGCGTTTTCCGTGCGTTTCAGCGACACCGCCCGTATGCAATATATTGGGTTTTGAAAAGGGGCCGCCGGGAAGCCCTAAAATAGGGCTGAAGCCCTTGATTTTAAGGGACTTTTAGCTGTTCAGGAAGTTGCCAAAAAGCCCCTCTGCTGGTACAATATCTCGTACTTCTCATCCGGCGAAAATTCGCCGTAATACGGGTCAAGTACAGACATTCAAGACTCTACGTCACACACTGCGCGCGCGCTCGGGTTTTACTGTAAAGCGCCGCCGGATTGTGTGCTCTCCGCCCCGAAGGCAACTCTTTTTGGCGAGAGAGGCGCAACCCCGAAATTCACGGGTTTGTAGCGCGGATTGTACCGGAAAGGTTTATTTGATGGAAACATTGGAACGTAATTACATCAATATAGAAGACGAGATGCGTCGCTCTTATCTGGACTATGCCATGTCCGTCATCATCGGACGTGCGTTGCCGGATGTGCGCGACGGTCTCAAGCCAGTGCACCGTCGCGTGCTCTGGGCCATGAACGAACTCGGAAACCAATATAACAAATCTTACAAGAAGAGCGCTCGTGTAGTTGGCGACGTGATAGGTAAATATCACCCGCACGGCGACACGGCGGTTTACGACACCATCGTACGCATGGCGCAGGATTTCAACATGCGCTATCCGCTCGTTGACGGTCAGGGCAACTTCGGCTCCATAGACGGCGACGCGGCAGCCGCCATGCGCTACACGGAAGTCCGGATGGCTAAAATCGCCTCGGAAGTCCTTGCGGACATCGAGAAGGAGACTGTAGATTTCAGCCCCAACTACGACGAGTCACTGTCGGAGCCGACGGTTCTGCCTACGCGTATTCCTAACCTGCTAATCAACGGCTCTGACGGCATAGCCGTCGGCATGGCCACCAAGATTCCTCCGCACAACCTGACCGAAGTCGTAGATGCGACGATTGCGCTTCTTCGCAAGCCCGACATCAAGATTCAGGAGCTGATGAAGATAGTCACCGGCCCGGACTTTCCGACCGGCGGCTTCATCTACGGAGGCGAGGAACTCAAGCGCTCATACGCCACAGGTCGCGGCGTCATACAGATGCGCGCTCGCGCAGGCATAGACCGCATAGGGCGCGGGACGCAGGAGCGCGACGCCATCGTCATCACAGAGATTCCCTTCCAGGTCAACAAGGCTCGCTTGATTGAGCGCATAGCCGAGCTGATTAACGAGAAGAAGCTGGACGGCATATCAGACCTGCGCGACGAATCCGACCGCGAGGGCATGCGCATAGTGATTGAGCTCAAGCGCGACGCCGTGCCGCAGGTGGTGCTCAACAAGCTCTACAAGCTGACGCCTATGCAGTCTTCTTTCGGCGTCATCAATCTGGCGATTCTCAACGGGCAGCCGCGCGTCCTGAATTTGAAAGAGATGCTCGAAGCCTTCGTTGACTTCCGCCGCGAGGTGGTGCGTCGCCGGACGGAGTACGAACTCAGGAAGGCACGCGCGCGCGCGCACATCCTAGAAGGCTTGAACAAAGCTCTGGATGCTCTGGACTTCATCATCGCGCTTATACGAAACGCGCGCTCCGTGGAAGAGGCCAAGCAGTGGCTCACGGGCCAGATGAAGACCATGAACGAGATAAAATCATGGAAAGGAGCGACAGGCGACTCAACGCTGGCGGGCTTCATCACAAAGCTTCAGAAGGCGATTGCAAAACTCGACTTCTCAGAGGCGCAGGCTCAGGCCATTCTAGACCTGCAACTGCGCCGCCTCTCGGCCCTTGAGCGCCAGAAGATTCTTGACGAGTACAAGGGCATCATTCAGCTCATAGCCGAGCTGGAAGAGATTCTGGCCAACGAGAGCAGCTTGCGCCGCGTCATCGTCAAGGAGTTGGAGGAAGTCCGGAAGGAGTTCGGTGACAAGCGACGCACGGAGATAGTCGAGGAAGGTGTGGAGCTTTCCATAGAAGACCTCATTGCGGACGAAGACGTAGCCATCACCGTCACCAATAGCGGCTACATCAAGCGCACGCCCGTCACGACTTACCAGCGACAGGGACGAGGAGGAAAGGGTCGCTTCGGCGCTTCGACCGGCAAGAACGGCGACTTCGTAGAACACCTTTTCATAGCCTCTACGCATGCCTACATCATGATTTTCACGGATGACGGTCAGGTCTTTAAGCTCAAGGTTCACGAAGTGCCGGACGCCGGGGCCTCCGCTCGCGGCAAGGCGATTGTGAATCTCATCAACCTGCCGTCAGACAGAAAGCTGGCGGGTGTTGTGCCCGTGCGCGAGTTCTCCGAAGGCCGCTATGTAGTCATGGTGACGCGCAAGGGCATCATCAAGAAGACCGCGCTGTCCGACTTCCAGAACATACGCTCGAACGGCATCAACGCCATCAACGTTGACGAAGGCGACGAGTTGCTGGACGTAGTGCTGACGGACGGCAAGAAGCGCATCTTCATAGCCACACACAACGGCCTTGCGATTCGCTTTGACGAAGAGGATGTGCGGCCCATGGGCAGAGCCACTCGCGGCGTGCGCGGCATAGATCTGAGGAAAGACGACATCGTAGTCAGCCTGTGCGCCGTCTCGCCTGACGATACGGAGCGAATGCTCTCCGTCTCGGAACAGGGCTTCGGCAAGCAGACGAAGATTACCGACTATCGCTTTCAGTCTCGCGGCGGCAAGGGAGTCATCAACATGAAAACGAACGACAAGACAGGCAAGGTTGTGGCGGTCTTCCCGGTTGATGACGAATCTGAAATCATGATTATCACCCAGCAGGGCAAGCTGATTCGCATCGAAGCCGACAGCATACGCAAGACCGGACGCTCCGCTTCCGGCGTCCGCCTGATTAAGACAGACGGCGGCGACCGCGTAACTTCCGCGTCTCTCGTGGAGCCTTCGGCTGAGGACGAAACGGTAGAGGCCGTATAAGCTCCGCCGCATATAAAAAGCAGAAGCCCGCTCGTGCCATAGACGAGCGGGCTTCTGCTTTTCACTTCGCTCTTTATCTAAGTCTCCGTATAAGTTGAAGACCGTTCATCGAGCTTCCACAGGTGCTTAATCGCTTTAATCTCTTCGCCGTCTATGAGAGGCAGCGAGGCTTTGGTTTGAGCAGCTAAAAGCTTGCGCAAAATCTGCCTGCGCGCTTTTTTGTGTCAGAGGGCCGACCCGTGCTGGCCGTTCCTTCTTCTTCTGCGACGGTAATCAGAATCTTATCACACTAAACATTGCACGGTGATATCAACGCTGCGCTATACCTTCACCTTCGACCCAAGTTGAGCCGTCCTCGTAGAACTCCTTCTTCCAGATGGGGACGGTTCGCTTGAGTTCTTTGATGGCCCATTCGCAGGCTTCAAAGGCGGCGCGGCGGTGCGGGGCGCTGACGGAGATGACAACGCTGGTTTCGCCTATTTCCAGACGGCCCGTGCGATGCACTATGCCTACGTGCGCTATGTCGAAGAGTTCGTGGGCGGTGCGGCACAGACGGCGCATCTCGCTCAGGGCCATGGGCGCGTATGCCTCGTAGACCAGATAGAGCGAGCGGCGGCCACGCGTCCACTCGCGCACGTAACCGTCGAGCGTGACGGTCGCGCCGCATTCGGGCGGGACGACGCGGCGGGCCACGCTCCCCACGTCAATCGGCTCGGTCGTCAATTCGCAGAAGTCCAGGCCAACCGCCTCTTCATTCTTTTCCTGCTGCGCTCCGCCGCTCACCGGAGGGAAGACGGCCAGCTCGTCGCCGTCCTCAATTTCGCGCGAGGCGTTGTGCGGGGAGTACTCCTGATTGACCGCGAAGAGGAGCGAGCGACCGAAGCGTCGAAGCTCCGGGTAGCTGGTCAAAATCTCTTCAAAAGCATCTGCGGCCTTTATGGGCGAGCGCAAGGCTAGCTGCGCATGGTCGCAACCGGCGGCGTCCCGCGCCGCGCCGAAGAAGAGAACGCGAACGCGTATCTCTTTCGCTTCACCCGTGTCGCTTTTAGTCTTTGCGTGCCCTTCGGTCATCATCCGTCTAAGCTATTCGAGGTCAACTTTCTTCCCGGCGTGGCCGTTCGATTTGGCTATGCCGTCCATACGCGCTCGCTCTTCGTAGCCGGGCAGCGCACGCGCCAGCAGGTCGCGCAGCCGCTTCAGTCTCTCCGAAGTAGAGCGCATCTCCAGCATCTCAAGCTTCACGTTCGTATCAATCTCCATTGCGGCCGCGACCAGAAAGGAGAGTTGTTCGGGGTCAACGTCAGGAATCTCAGGCAGGCTTGCGCGCTCGTCGTTGATGATGCGCACGGCGAGCGCTATACGCTGAAAGAGCGCGGAGACTTCCTGTGCGCCGCGCGCCAGAGCCTCTTCATCTTCAGCCTCGTCCTCGAAGAAGCTTATAGCGCCGACCAGATACGGGTCGCCGTGTTCAAGATAAGACTCCACACGGTAGCGAATCAGTCCGACGGTGAGAATATTCGAGCGGCCGTCGGGCATGGGCTCAACCTCTGTGACTTCCGCCACGCAGCCTACGTGTCCGGCTGGCGGGACGGAGCTTTCCGAGGCGCTGACATCGAAGTAAGAGAGGCCGAAAAGGTTGTCGCGCAGTTGTATGTCTTCCAGCATGCGGCGATAGCGCGGCTCGAAGATGTGCAGGGGCATCGGCACGCCCGGAAACAGCACGACCGGCAGTGGGAATAGCGGCAACTCTCGCACGCCGCGCACTCTGTCAAGAGAATCACTCATTTAAGAACAGTGATGAATGACGAATGGCAAGTGATGAGTTAAGAGCAAGCCGTTCATGCCCTTTACCCGTCACCTGTCACTCGTAACTGCGGTTGTTGCGTTGCGCTCTATGGCGCTCAGCCCGGCGGCGGTCGGGACGTTTTCAGGCCCAGCAAGCTGCGCCTCACCGGTGGGGCCGCTGAGCTTCTGTTCGATTAGCTCAAGAATCTTGTCGGGCGATTCCTGACTGAGCACAAGCCGCTTCGATTCTATGACAAGCTCCGCCATGTCGCGCGCGCGGTCACGAAAGCGCGCGTCACGCACTATCAGGTCTTCTATGATGCGGCGCTCGCGCTCGTGTCTGGGGGCCTGCGCGTCCATGCCCGCCGCGACGGCATACTCGACCGGCACGCTCTGGTTACGCATCATGACGTGCAGGGCTCCCGTTTTCTGCTCTATCTCCTCGCGCATGCGGCGAATCTCAAGCAGAGAGTTTTTGAAGCCGAGCTGGCCGCGCAGCGTGACCTCTATAATCGGAGCGGGCTTGCCGGAAGACTCTTCGTGCCTGCGGGCCTCGCGCTCGACCGTCTCCATCAGGCTGTGGTAAACGGTATCGGGGTCGGTCAGGCCGGAGACATCGAAGGAGAGACGCTGGAAGGGGCGTTGAATGTAATCGCTTATGTGCTCGGCGCGTATGTTGTGACGGTCGTCAACTTCTACCAGATAGAGCCCGCGCTCTTCCCTGTACTCGTCAATCGCCGTAGGCTCAAGCGAGCCCGGATTGAAAGCCCAGTTGTCTATGTCGAAGCGCTTGTGCGTGTGGCCGAGCGCCACGTAATTGGTCAGGGATTTCAGCTCAGTCAGTTTCGCTATGGTGAGCGCCGGGATGGGGCGCTTAATCTGCCCCTCGACATCCGTGTGCAGCATCAGGATGTTGAAGAGCCCTTCGTCGCGGGCGTCGCGCAGGGCGTCCGCTAGAAGCGGTATGGCCGCGTTGGCGCTCGCGCCGTACCAGTGCGAGCCGAAGATTCGCGCACCGGCTATGTCCACGTACGAGCCCGTGCGGTCGTCCTCGTCCCACGCACTCAGTTGAAAGCGGCCTTCATGCACGACCGGCTCAAGCAGAATCAGATATTCCCACTGCGAGAGAGAGCGCATCCAGCTAAACTCCGTCAGCGTGTCTCGCTGGTCGTGATTGCCTTCTATGGCCACTACTGGAATCCCGGCGTCTTTCAGCTCCTTGAGCCCTGCCATGGCGTGATTCATGGCCTGCGGGTCAACGTTCCGGCGGTCGAAAAAGTCGCCGCAGATGAGCGCGAAGTCAACGCGGTTGGGGATGGCGTGCTTCTCAATCACGTCTCGCCATGCGCGGAAGAAATCTTTCGTGCGCTCTTCCACGTTGTAACGGCGGCAGCCCAGATGTATGTCCGCTATGTGAAGAAACTTCATAACCCGTATTATACGCTATTGAACGAGATGAAGGCGAAGAAGGAAACAGCAAGTTGAGGATGATGCTGATTGTCTCACTATTGCCCGGACATACATTTCCCGGCGGTTAGATTTTGTTTATACTGTCCTTGATTTACAATTCCCGGCAGAGGCCACGAAGCTTTAAGAAGTTGAGCGAGACAGGTTCCAAAAACATCACACGGCTGCTGCTTGAGCTGACGGGCGGGAACGCTGAGGCTATTGACGCTCTGCTGCCTCTCATCTACGATGAGCTGCGAAGCCTTGCGGCCAACTACCTGCGACGCGAGCGTCCCGACCACACGCTTCAGCCGACTGCGCTCGTGCATGAGGCTTACCTGCGTATGGTTGACCAGACGCAGGTCAACTGGCAGAACCGGGCGCACTTTTTCGGCGTCGCCGCTCAGATGATGCGGCGCATTCTGGTTGACCATGCTCGCGCTCACAACGCCGGCAAGCGCGGCGCGGATTTCCAGAAGCTCTCGCTGGACGACAACATTGACAAGGCGGTCGAGCGCAGCGACGAGCTGATAGCTCTGGACGAGGCGCTTCATGAGCTGGCCGAAATTGACAGTCAGAAGGCGCGCATAATAGAGCTTAGATACTTCGGCGGTCTTTCCTTTGAAGAAACGGCCGAGGTGCTGGGCGTATCCGCCGTCACGGTCAAGCGTCACTGGCGCATGGCTCGCGCATGGCTCTTCGGAAGGATGAAGACGGACTGACCGCGAGCCATGAATCTCTTTCGGGCTTGTCGCTCGATTGAATCTATCGGCCCAGTATCTTTCGGCTCAAATCGCATCGCCTCATTCCCTTTTTATGGCATCCGAACGTTGGCGAGACATTGAGGAGATTTTCCAGACGGCGCTAGACCTGGCGCCGGAAGAGCGTGCTCGCTATGTGACGCGGGCCTGCGCCAGCGACGACCAGTTGCGCCGCGAAGTCGAACAGCTTCTCACCCAGCATGAAAGCGCCGGAGATTTTCTGGACGAGCCGCTCTACGAGCGAAGCGGCATTCACGAGCTGGCTAATCTTCTGGAGACAGAGCGCGACACCCTTATAGGCCAGCGACTCGGCGCTTACAGGATAGAGCGCCAGATAGGGCGCGGCGGCATGGGGGCCGTCTATCTGGCCGAGCGCGACGACAACACTTTCCAAAGACGCGTCGCCATTAAGATTATCAAGCGCGGCATGGATACGGACTTCGTGCTGCGCCGCTTTCGTCACGAGCGAAGAATACTGGCCGCGCTAGACCATCCGTACATCGCGCGTCTTCTGGACGGCGGGGCCACGCCCACTGGCCAGCCCTACTTCGTCATGGAGTACATAGAGGGCCAGCCGCTTTACGCCTATTGCGACATACATCGCCTCCCTGTGCGAGAGCGCCTGCACCTCTTCAGCCAAATCTGCGAGGCCGTTGATTACGCGCACCGCAAGCAGGTCATTCACCGCGACATCAAGCCGTCGAACATCCTTGTCACGGACGGCGGCGTCCCCAAGCTCTTCGACTTCGGCATAGCCAAGCTGCTCGATTCCGAGCTTGGCTCAGACACTGCGCCGGAAACGGCGACCGCCATGCGGATGATGACGGTCGAGTACGCCTCGCCCGAACAGGTGCAGGGGCTGCCCGTCACTTTCCTGAGCGACGTTTACTCTCTGGGCCTGCTGCTCTACGAGCTGCTGACGGGCCACCGCCCTTATAACTTTCGCAGCCGTCTTCTGCACGACATGGCTCGCGTCATCACGGAAGAAGAGCCTGAGCCGCCAAGCATAAGCGTCACGCGCAACAACAATCTGATGACGGTGGCCTACGTGAGCCACGAAGCCGCGACCGTCGGGCACCTGTGCGAGCTGCGCGGGGAGACGCCTGAGAGCCTCAGCCATAAATTGTCCGGCAGCCTAGACCTGATTACCCTGAAGGCGCTCAGGAAAGAGCCGTCTCAGCGCTACGCTTCTGCGGCTGAGCTTCGTGACGACATACTGCGCTATCAGGAGGGGCGGCCCGTCTCCGCGCCCTTCTACCTTCCGGCGCAGCCCGGTCGCGCCGAGAGTGCGCCGCGCTCTAAGACGGACGAGATGTCAATCGCCGTTCTTCCATTCAAGCTGATGAGCGCGCACACGGGCGACACGGGCGACCAGTATTTGGGCATAGGGCTGGCCGACGCGCTGATAACACGCCTCTCAAACGTGCGTCGCCTTGTAGTGCGCCCCACGAGCAGCGTCCTGCAATACTCCAAGGACGGCGACCCCTTGCAGGCCGGTCGCCGCCTTGCCGTAGATTACGTAGTTGACGGCAGCATACGGCGCGCGGGCGAAACCCTTCGCATCACCGTGCAGCTTCTCAGCGTTCAGGGTGAAGCGACGCGCTGGGCCGGAAAGTTCGATGAGAAGGTGACGGACGTGCTGCTGCTGGAAGATTTAATCTCCGAGCAGGTCGCCGTGGCGCTGATTCCGAAGTTGACGGGCGAAGAGCAGCAGCAACTTGCCAAGCGCGGCACGAACAACGAGCAGGCGTTCGAAGCATACCTTCGCGGGCGCTATCACTTTCACAGCCTGACCGAAGAGGGATTCGCTAAATCGCTTCAGGATTACTACCGCGCCATAGCCTTTGACCCGGAATATGCGCTGGCCTACGCGGGCATAGCCGACTACTTCATCTTTCTAGGCATCTACGGCATAGTGCCGTTCGCGGAAAGCTCTGCGGCGGCCAAACAGGCGGCGCAGAGAGCCGTGGAGCTGGACGACACGCTCTCCGAAGCTTACGCCGCGCTGGCCTTCGCAACCGTTTGCCACGACTTCGACTGGCGCATGGCGGAAGAATTTCACAAGCGAGCGATTGCGCTTAACCCGAACAGCTCGACCGCGCACAACTGGTACGCCTTTACGCTGATGCAGGAGGCACGGTTCGAGGAGGCGCTGGCGGAAGTCAGGCGCTCGCTTGAGCTAGACCCGGTGTCGCCGCTCACCTCCATGTCGCTCGCGTGGTGCTACTATCACTGGCACCGTCTGGACGATGCGCTCAACGTCTATCGCAGAGTCATAGAATCCGAGCCTCACTTCGGCTACGGCCGCATTGTCTATAGCTGGGCGCTCAGGTGCGCGGGCCATCACGACGAAGCCATAGCGCAGGCGAAGAAGGCAGTCGAGCTTGCCGGAGACGGCCAGCTTTATCTGTCAGGGCTCGCGGCAGCCTACGCCAGCGCCGGGCGGGTGGAAGAAGCGCGAGCCGTACTGGCTACGCTCGATGAGATGTCCCGCACGCGTTACATCTCGCCTTACTGTCTGGCGCTTGTTTACTGCTACCTGAACGAGAAGGAGCGGGCCTTCGCGCTTCTGGAAGAGGCAGTCAACATAGGGGACGCGTGGGTCACTTGGGTCGCCGTAGACCCGCAACTGGACTGCCTTCGCTCGAACCCTCGCTTTGACGAGCTAGTACGACGAACCAAAACCCCTTCAGCCCACGCATAGTTAAACCGCTAAACCTTGCGGGCGCGACCCGCCAGCGCCGCTCCCACGCCGCCTAAGATTAATAGAGCCGAGACGAGCAGGCGCGTTGTTAATCCTTCTGAGAGGAGCAGCGCCCCGCCTGCTGCGGCTAGAAGCGGGACAGCAAGCTGTGCTGTCGCGGCCCGTGTCGCCGTCAGCCCCTTCAAAGCTTCGTACCATATGACGTAGCCGAGGCCGGACGCCAGAGCCCCCGACAGAACGGCCAGAAGGATGCCCCACGCCGAAGCATGCAGGCCGCCGGACAGCAGCACAACTGCTACGGCGGCTAGAGGCAGGGAATAAACGAAGTTATAGGTCGTCTCAAGTAGCGGGTCGGCGGCTTTGCGCCCGCGCAGCGAGTACAGGCCCCATGAGACGCCCGCCAAGACCATCAGGGCCGAGCGCAGAAGCGGCGGGGCCGTGAGTCCCGGTAGAACCAGATAGAAGATGCCTGCCAGCGCAAGGCATAGACCGCACCATACAAGAGCGTGGGGCCGCTCTCCAGACCGCAACGCAGCCCCAAGCATCGTCGCCTGCACCGTGCCGAAGAGCAGCAGCGCCCCTGTCCCCGCGCTCAAACTAACGTAGGCGAGCGAGAAGGCTACGGCATAAAGGAAGAGCAGAGAGGCCGAAACCCAGTGACCGCCGCGCGCGAGGGGGACACGGCTTTTGAGGGCCATTGAGATTAAGAACAACAGAGCCGCGCCTGAGCCTAAACGGATACCTGAAAAACTGGCAGCGTCAATCGCCCCGCCGCCCAGAGCCAGACGGCAAAGTATAGAGTTCATAGCGAAGGCTACGAGCGCCAGCCCCGTGAAAATGGCCGTTCTCATGTTCCCTTATAGAGAAGCCCGCCGCTACTGATACCTTGCCGGGGTCAAACCCTACTAGGCATCAGAAGCAGCAGGCTCCTTAAATTACATCAAAGCGGCTGCTTTAATAAATCCTCATTGTGCTAATCTTAATCCAACCACAATCCATAAAATGAGGTGACGTTTATGTATTCCAGAACTCTACGCGCACGCTCGTCCGTGCTGCTGACGGGCTTGATGTTCGTCTCGGTGCTTGCGGTCGCGGCCACTTGTGCAAGGGAAAGGGTGATGGGAACCGGCGAGGCCAACGCCGGCTCACAGGATATAACTCGCATAGAGAGCCGTCTCAGCCAGCTTGAGCAGCGCTTCTATTCCATCGAAATGAGTATTCGCAGCCTCGAGCAACAGTCCAGACTTTCGAGCATCAACGCGGCTAGAAACGAGCGTGATGCGGAGTTTGCGCTGCTGCGGTCAGAGGTGCAGGCGCTGCAAAGGCGGCTCGCGGAGGCGGAATGCGGGCTGGCGAAGATAGACGAGAGGACGCTGACTCCAGCCGCACGAGAGGCGCGTCAAAGGGCTAAGGGCGGTGCGGTTGACCCGTGTCGCATGAATACCAATGCTCCACTACAGTAAGCCGCATAAGGCTCTGATGGATTTCGTCCATTGAAGCTTACGTAATAACGCTCTTAAAGGATTACCGGGAGCGCCGTTTTGTTCTGTCTTGCACGGCGTAGAGGACAACCCTATGGATATTCTTCAAGCTATCGGAAACACTTCAATGGTTCGACTCCGCAGGGCTGCACCGCCCAAAGGGGCGAACATCTTTGTAAAACTGGAATGGGAGAACCCGACCGGAAGCATGAAGGACAGGATGGCGAAAGCGGTGATTTCACGCGCCGAGGAGGATGGCAGGTTGAAGCCCGGCGACACGGTAGTCGAGTATACAGGCGGCAGCACGGGAGCGTCGCTCGCGCTTGTCTGTGCCGCTAAAGGCTATCCCATCAAAATCGTCAGCTCCGATGCGTTCGCCCGTGAGAAGCTCAACCAGATGGCTGCGCTGGGCGCTGAGCTTACGCTGGTGCCAAGCGAGGGAGGTCTGACTACCAAGAAGCTGATTCTGGACATGATAGAAACCGCGCGCACTATCAGCCGGGAGACTAATACCTATTGGACAGACCAGCTCAACAACTATGACAGCATAGAGGGCTACTACTCACTGGGCGAGGAGATATGGACTCAAACTAACGGACAGGTGGATGCCTTCGTTCACTGTGTTGGCACGGCAGCTTCTTCGCGCGGAGTTGCCACCGTGCTGAAGCGATACAAACCGGATATCAAGATTGTCGCCGTAGAGCCCGCCGAGTCATCCGTCTTACTGGGCGGGCAGGCGGGGCCACACAAGATTGAGGGCGTCGGGATTGGCTACACCCCGCCACTCTGGGACGCGTCTCTGGTAGACGATATCCTGCGCGTCAAAACAGAAGACGCGAAGGAGATGGCAAGGCGTCTTGCTCAAGATGAAGCTCTTTTTGGTGGCACCTCTTCCGGCGCGAACGTGCTGGCGGCTATTCGTGTGGCAGAGCAGTTAGGGCCAGATGCGAACGTAGTTACGCTGATGGTAGACTCCGGCCTTAAATACCTGAACACAGATGTCTACGGAAACTATTCTGCGACCTAGAAACCACGTTGCATCACTTAATGAATGCGGGTCAGGTCAAACTCCAACTCCTCTAGTCTGTCACCGGGGCTTGGGCAAAATTGTCACGAGGAAACGGGAAAGGCACGGAAATTCGAGGCAAAATGAAGCCCCCGCGACTCTGGGCAGGAGTCAATTGGGTAGCGGGGGCTTCTCGGCTCCGCGCTGCGGGAGGGGATTCCGCATGTGCGGTGCGCTGCACGGCCTCTCAAAGGGGGCGAGCGGCCGAACTCAATCTTTGAAAGAACTTTTGAAAGAACCTGTCAGGCGTTGCGCCAGAGGGCGGCTGTCCACGCGCGGCGCGTGTGAGCACTCGCGCTGCTACGCTTGATTTCGGCAGCAGGCCGCACACGCGCAAAGCGCGCATGAATGATTCCGGCAAGCGCCCTCACCAACAGATATGTAAAGAGCAGTCCGTAGAAGCCTATAAAGCAAGCCAGCAACAGGTATTGAGCTTTACTCATAACGCGTGTTGGACGCTCACCCACGGCGGCTTTTGCCTACAGCATTCCACCTCTAAAATCTTCAAAAAGCATCGAGCCTACGCTCGGGCGCATAACGTCTCAACGTCGCCAGAAGATGCTCCACGTCGAAAGGCTTCGACAGGACAGCGTCCGCGCCGTTATCCAGACAGGTCTTTTCCACTTCGTCGGCTGCGCTGCTGACGATTAGCACCGTGGAGTTGGGGCAGCGCCCCTTTATGTACTCCAGAATCCGCAGGCCGACTTCCGGCGTGTCCAGCACGGGTGGCAGATGAAGGTCAAGGATTGAGACCGCAGGCTCGTAGATGGTCGCGCGCCTGACCGCCGTCTGCAAGTCGTTGGCAATCATGACCTCATAATCATCACACAGCGTCCAGAAGAGCTGCTGAGTTATGGCTGCGTCATCATCTACGATTAAAAGTCTGGGCTTCATAACACATTACCTTGCTTCCCCTGCTGCCGGTTCCTCTTGCAACGTTTGTACCGCTTGTGCCGGTCGCAGGAAGCGCTCACTTTTCTCAACTATTTACGAACGAATCAGTTGCAATAAACTTGCATGTGCACAACAAGCAACACAGGAGGATTTTTTCTGTCTACAAATGTAGACAGACGGGCAAGATGGATTTTGCAGGATGTTCTTTGCCTTACGCTTCTGTTATCTGGAACTCGCTGATGAGACGGTGCAGGTAGGAGCGGCTGATACCTATGCGGCGTGCGGCGGCGACGCGATTGCCGCCTTCAAGGTTGAGCGCGTGGATAATCATGCGGCGCTTGAGGGCGTTGACTGCGCCTTCGAGCGTAGTCTCGTCTTCGGCGCTGGCGTCCGGCAGGGTGCGCAGCATCTTGTCCGGCAGAAATTCAAGGCCAATCTTGGAGCCGGGCGTGAGGACGACTAGCCGTTCAATCAGGTTCTCAAGCTCTCGCACGTTGCCGGGCCATTCATACTCCTGCAAGGCTTCTATCAGCGCCGGGTCTAACTCAACGGGCGGGCGTCCATGTTTGTCTGTGGCCTTGGCGGCAAAGTGCGCGGCCAGAAGCGGCACGTCTTCACAGCGCTGGCGCAGGGGCGGGAGCGTGAGCGGAACTACGTTGAGGCGATAGAAGAGGTCGCGGCGAAAGCGACCGGCCTCGACCTCCTGCTCAAGGTCACGATTGCTGGCGGCAATCAGTCGAATGTCCACGTTGACGGTCTTCGTCCCGCCCACGCGCTCGAACTCTCGCTCCTGTAGAACCCTCAGCAGCTTTACCTGAACAGACGGCGCAAGCTCGCTGATTTCATCCAGAAAGAGCGTGCCGTTATTCGCAAGCTCGAAGCGGCCCTTGCGCGCCGAGGTCGCGCCGGTGAAAGCTCCCTTCTCGTGGCCGAACAACTCCGATTCGATGAGCGTTTCAGGAAGCGCCGCGCAACTGACGGCGACGAAGGGGCCGCTCGCGCACGGGCTCTCTTCGTGTATGGCGCGAGCTATAAGCTCCTTGCCCGTTCCGTTCTCGCCCAGTATGAGAACGGTCGCGGTCGTAGCTGCCGCCGCGCGCGCCTGCTTGATGGTCTTTGCCAGCGCGGAGCTTGCTCCGACCATATGAGCGAACCCACGGCAGCCCTCCAGCTCCGAGCGCAGTCTTATAATCTCCCGCTCAAGACGGCGCACGCGCGCAGCCTGATGGACTATGTGCAGAACCTCGTCCGGGTCGAACGGCTTTTCAAAGAAGCCATAGGCTCCGCGCTTTATGGTTTCGAGCGCAGCCTGTTTCGAATCGGAGCCTGTGATGACTATGACGGGCACGGGCGGGCGCAGCTTGCGCGCCTCTTCGACAATCGCAAGCCCCTCGGACATGTCATCCAGATGCGGCGGCAGGTGAAGGTCGCTTAAGACGACATCTATATTTTCACGCTGAAGCACCTCGACGGCTTCGTGGCGCGCGCCCGCTTCCAGCACCTTGTACTCCTGACTCAAAGCCCAGTAGAGCTGGCGGCGCACGCCTGTATCATCGTCTACGACGAGCAGCGTAGCCTTATCCTGTAGTCGCTCGCTCATACAGTCTCAAGAGCTGAAGGCCGCGAGTCCCGAAGTCAAACCGTCCCGTCTATATCCGAGACTTTATACCCGGAACCTGTGGCTCACAGACAGACGACCCACTCATACGAATTAAGATTGGAGAGCAATCTCAAAATCTCTCTCCAGTCCGTTTACCCTTGATGTTCTATGGAAAAACTGAAATGAAGACCTCAGACCCTTGTCAGAGACGCCCTTGTTGTGATGTGCGGCTCAAATCCCCCTCGCGGTCTGTGACCTGTTTTGATGGTAACACGACGCGAAAGTAAGTTCCAGCGCCCTTTTTTGATTCGACCTGAATTTCTCCGCCGTGAGCGCGCACGACTTCGCGGCAGGTGTAGAGCCCTAGCCCCACGCCCTTCTTCTTCGTCGTGGCAAAGGGGCGAAACAACTGCTTGCGCTGAAAGTCTTCGCTCATTCCCGGCCCCGTGTCGCGCACGCCGAAGAAGACTTTTTCTCCGGGCAGCAGCCCGCCGTCAATTGTTAGAGTCCCGGCCTCCGCTCCCATAGCTTCGAACGAGTTCAGGACAAGATTCTCCACGACCTTTTCCAGACGCTCGGCATCCACGCTGGCGACGAGCGTGTCGGGCAGATGCGTCTCGACGCTGTGCTGTGTGCTGTAAGGCCCGGCCGTAGTGTCCAGCACGCGCCGTATGATAGGCACGAGGTCTGTGGGACGCGGGCGACCGAACTCGCCGCTCATGCTCCTGACAGGCTCGCTCAGCTTGGACACCAGATTGCGCAGCTTGTCCGTCGCTTCCGTCAACGACCGCATGGCGTCGGCGCGAAACTCCTCCTGATGAAACTGGTGCTCCATGTTTCTGACCAGAAGTGAGAGCGAAGAGATGGCGTTCTTCAAATCGTGCGTGAGCATGGCGGAGAGGCGCAGAAAGGAGGCGAATTGACGACTCTCTGATTCGCGCGCGATGTGCTCCCTAAGCTTGTCCGTCATGACATTGAAGCTCTCTGCCAGCACGTACGTATCGTCGCTCGCAGTCAGCTCTATACGGCGATTGAGGTCGCCTGCGGCGACGGCTGCGGCCCCTTGCGTGACCTGCTCTATGCTGTGCGCCGTATGGCTCAACAACCTGTTCAGCAGGTAAGCGGTCACCAGCCCGACCAGCAGAGTCAGCGCAAGGCTTATCCAACCGGCACGCCTTAGGCCGCCGACCGCCAGCGAGTAGCTGCGCGAAGTGGCCAGCGACAAGTCCAGCGAAGGGATGCGCTGGAAGGCCGCCAGCAACTGGTCGCCGTCAGAATCGCGGTAATACATAGAGCCGGCCGGTTGCGTTGTCATCGCGTCCGCGACCGCCTTGAAGGCGGGCAAGGCGCTTGAGACGGGCTGGAACTTCAGGGCGTTGTTCGTGTGATAAACGATGCGGCCCGTGCGGTCAATGAGTACGACGCGCGAAGAGTCGCGGGAGGCGGCTGCGGGCTGAGCCGTCACCTCCGCGTCGGCTACGTCCCTCACTGACTCTTTGAGAATTGGGCCAAGCTTCAGGTCAACAACCAGCGCCCCTCGCTCGGCACTCGCGCCATTGGCATCCAGAAACAGTGGCACCGTGTAGCGAGCGCCTGCGCCGTATGGCTCGCTCTCCACGCCCGAAAGCATGGGCGCAACGTCCGTAGTCTTCCAGACACGCTCGTCGGGCTTAGCCGCGCCCGAGAGGAAATCTCTGGTCTGTAGCTGAAGGCTTGCGGTGTCCTGCGCGTCGGCCCCGCGCGCCTGCGGCTCAAGACGAAAGAGCACCTCGCCCTTCTGATTCAGGCAAGTGACGGCGGCGTAATACTTCTGATTCCAGAAGAAGAAAGATTTAACCTCGGCCGCGACTTCTTCCGGCACAGAATCGCCGGAAGCTCCGTAGCCGGAAATGTTCGCAGGCGCTCCCATAGGCACTTCGCCTACGCTCGCTTGAGCGTTACCCCTCGCGGCGCGTTGTCGCAGGTAATCGCGCAGGGCTGGCGAGCGAGCCAACGCTTTCAGCTCCGCTTCCCGCTCATGCAGAGCCGCCTCAACGTTGCGCGCTATGCTGGCCGTGTCACGCGCGGCGTTGCTTTTAACCACCTCCTCGGCGGTGCTCACGCCGTAAAGATAGTTGATGATGTTGAGGACGAGCATCGGCAGGAAGCCAAAGAGTAAGAAGAGCAGTAAGAGTTTGCGCCGTATGCTCACTTGGACAAGAGAGGGTTTTCAGGTTAGTAGAGCATTTGTGACTACGCGAAGGATGCTAACAAAGGAGAAAGAAGAGGTAAATAGTAAATGGTGAATAGAAGGGCTGCTTCTATCTATTCACCATTTAGCCACTGGACTCACTGGCTTTCTTCTTTCTCCCGAACTCTGCCAGCAGTGGGCGCAGTTGCTCTATGATGAAGTCGTGCGCCGCGCCGTTGGTGGCGACGATGCCGTTGTGATTCTGCACGTCCGGCACGTTGTAGCGTATAAGCTCACCGAAGAGGTCTGTGAAGCGACCGCCCGCTTCGCGCAGCACAATCTCGGGCGCGCACGTATCCCACTGTTTAGTGCGCGGGCTCAGGTGTATGTACAGGTCGCACTGGCGCTCGATTATCAATCCGACTTTGACGCCTACGGAGCCGCGCCTCACCTCGTCCTTGAGTTGAAGCCGGGAGACGACTTTATCCATGCGCGGGCTTCTGTGCGAGCGGCTCGCGGCCAGCCGCATACTACTGACATCGCTTCTATCCGAGACGCGCGCCCGCTCTGGCTCGAAGCCTGCGCGCTCAATCCAAGTGCCGCCGCCTTCCACAGCGCGATAGAGCAGGTCTGGCAAAGGCTGGTAGACGACGCCGAGCACGCAGCGCCCCTCTACGGTAAGGCCAATCTGAACGGCGAAGTCCCCGTCTCGCGCTATAAAGCCGTTCGTTCCGTCCAGTGGGTCAATCATCCAGACGCGCCCCTTGGAGAGACGGCGCTCGGTGTCGAGCGATTCTTCGGCCAGAATGCCGTCGTCCGGAAACTCCCTGCGCAAGCCCGCGACTATAAGCTCGTTGGCGGCCCGGTCAGCCACGGTCACGGGCTCCGTGTAAGCGCTATCGGCATCCACCTTGCGCTCCACGCGCACGGGGCCGTCATAGTAATCCAGTATGGCGGCCCCGGCCTCTCGCGCCAGCTTCAGAGCCACTTCCATTTCCCGCTTGTACAAATCAGTTCTTGTTTCCACGATTAATAAGCCGGTTGCTACACGGCGGTCGAATCATTCAATTTCTAAATCGCGCGCGGCTTCTCTTATGATGGCAAGCGTGCCATCCATGTCCGCGCGCGTCGTGCGAAAGTTTGTGATGCAGGCGCGCAAAGCGAAGCGCCCGCGCAGGGTCGCGTTCGACACGTAGGCCAGCCCGCCTCGCTGAACCGAGTGCATGACGCGCGCGTTAAGCTCGTCAAGCTCGCGTTCCAGAGCCTTTCTCTCATCTTCGCTCCCTGCCTCTTCCAGTTGCGAGCGCAGCCGCGCTGGCACGTAGCGAAAACAGCAGATGCTCAAAGAGACGGGCGCGAGCAATTGAAAGTCTTCCGAGACGCGCACGCGTTCGGCCAGATACTCCGCCAGACTGTTGTCGTGCGCTATAGCCTCGGCCAGCCGTCGCCTGCCGTAGTAGCGCAGCATCATCCAGAGTTTCAAGGCACGAAAGCGGCGCGACAATTCTATGCCGTAATCCCAGAAAGCGAAGGCTTCGCGCTCAAGCCGCTCGTGTACCTTTATGTAATCGGCTTCGCCGGGCGAAAAGGCTTGGCGGGCCGCAGCAGCATCACGAAAGAGCAGGCAGCCGCAATCAACCGGCGCATAGAGCCACTTGTGCGCGTCCATAGAGAGCGAGTCCGCGCGCTCAATCCCTCGAAAGAGAGCGCGCTTCCCGTCATCTAAGCTGGCAGGCGCGCCGTACGCTCCATCTACGTGAAGCCAGAGGCCGTACTCTTTAGCCACATCCGCAATCTCTTCTATGGGGTCAACAGCGCCCGTGTTGACCGTGCCCGCGTTCGCCACCAAACAGAAGGGCTTCAACCCTTCGCGCAAGTCAGCGTCAATACGCTCTCGCAGGCGCTTTACGTCCAGCCGGAACGCGTCGTCCGTCTCAATCAAGCGCACCTGCTCGCGTCCGAGCCCCAGCACGTCGGCGGCCTTCGGAATCGAAAGATGCACCTGCTCGGAAGCGTAAACGGTCATGGGCGCATCAACGGCTCTCAAGCCTTTGCTTGCTACGTCCTGCGGCGAGCGGGAGCGATGCGCTATGAGCAGCGCCGTCAAGTTCGCAAGCGAGCCGCCGCTAGTCAAAAGCCCTGCCGAGTCGCTCCCGTAACCCACCATCTCCGCAAGCCAGCCTACTACGGCTCTCTCAACTTCGGTCGCGGCAGGAGCCGAGCGCCACGAAGTCACGTTCTGGTTAAGCGCAGAGGCCAGCAGGTCTGCGTACGCGCCTGCGGGCGTGGCGGGCGAAGCTATGTAGCCGAAGAATCGCGGGTGGCCGTTGTGACGACTGGCATCCAGCAGCAGCCGAAAATCCTCCATGATGCGCTCAACAGCTTCGCCTTCATCTCCTAGGCGGGCGTCTCTGATTTTCGCCAGCCCTTCAATCGAAGGCTGCCCCGGAAAGACCCGCCGCGCGGAGATGTCAGAGAAGTATTCCGAGACAATCGCCACCGCGCTCTCGGACAAAGCGCGCATAGCGCCTTCGTCAACATCCAGCGACGAAAGCGGCGCTGCCGACTCTTCCTCCCGACTAATTGTCTCTTCGCTCATTTATCTTCTGCTTTTTTAACACAACGTCGAAGAAGGAAAAAGCTAAGCGGGTGCCGTGTAAAAGAAAAGCAAGTTGTGTTTCCTTTATCCGAAACCCTGCCCCCGACACCAGTCACCCGCCCTGCCTTTTTACTTTTCTCTTCTCGCTGTATAGTTGCGTCAAAACAATTCCGAATTCAAAACCGAATCTCTCAGGAGTGATGCCGTAGACGGGCGAGGGTAACAGGCGGGAGAGAGTCGAGAGCAAATAGGGGGAGAAGCCTTAAATGTCTCTGCAAGGCCGGGCGACAAGAGAAGGGACGGAGCGCTATCGTGACCGTCTCAAAGAGCGGGCGAACGAGAATCACTTTCGTCATGAACAGAACCTGTGGCTCTCTTCCATTGGCTTGGGAACTTATCTGGGCAAATGGGACGAGCAGACCGACAGGGCTTACACGGAAGCGGTCGTGCGAGCCGTAGAGCTTGGCGTCAACGTCATAGACACCGCCGCCAACTATCGCTTTCAAAGAAGCGAGCGCTCAATCGGCGCTGCGCTCGCGCAGTTGATAGAGCAGGGGCGCGCATCGCGCGACGAGCTTCTCATCTGCACCAAGGGCGGCTACTTACCCTTCGACGGCCAGCCGCCGCGTGACGCGCGCCGGTACTTTGAAGAGACGTTCGTTGAGACGGGCGTGGCGAGTTTCGCAGACCTTGTGGCGGGCAGCCACTGCATGACGCCGCGTTACCTTGAGCACCAGATAAACCAGTCGCTCAGGAACCTCGGGCTGGAAACCATAGATGTCTACTACGTGCATAATCCCGAATCGCAGCTACAGGAGGTTTCGCGCGAGGAGTTCGACGAGCGCATCACGCGCGCTTTCGAGATGTTCGAGCAGATGCGGCAGGCGGGCAGGATACGCATGTACGGCGCTGCTACGTGGAACGGCTTTCGCGCCGCGCAAGACGGGCCCGGGCATCTCTCGCTCGAACGCATGGCCGGGATTGCCCGCTCTGTAGGCGGCGAAGCGCACGGCTTCCGCTTCGTGCAGCTTCCCTTCAATCTGGCCATGCCGGAAGCGCTCGTCTCTCAGAATCAATCACTGAACGGCGAGCGCGTCTCTATGTTAGAAGCGGCAACCGCGCTCGGCATCACGGTCGTCGCTAGCGCCTCCATCTTACAGGGCAAGGTCGCGCGCAACCTTCCGGAAGACGTGCGCGAGCCACTGGGAGCGCTCGCCACGGACGCTCAGACCGCCATACAGTTCGTGCGCTCCACGCCCGGCATCACGACCGCGCTCGTAGGGATGAGCCGGGTCGCACACGTCGAAGAGAATCTTCAACTGGCGCGCATAGCGCCCGCTCTGCCCGAAGACTATCAGCGACTGTTTAAGAACAGTGACGAGTGACGGGCGGGAAGAAGCTGATTTAACTTGTCACTCGTCACTGCTTTTCGGAGGTTGAGATGAAATCTTTTGAGGAGTTCTGGCCGCATTACGTGGCGGAGCATAGCCAGCCCGCAACGCGGACGCTTCACGCCATAGGAACCGGCGTCGGACTGGCCTGCGCCGTCGCTCTCGCGGCGAGAGGAAAGTGGAAGTGGCTGCCGGTTGCCTTCGTCCCCGGCTACGGCGCGGCGTGGCTCAGCCATTTTCTGATAGAGCGGAACAAGCCCGCGACGTTCGAGCACCCGCTATGGTCTTTCATGGGCGATTACAAGATGATTGGGCTGATGCTCACGGGCCGCATGTATCAAGAGATTGACAGGCTCGGCATCGAGGCAAAGGCCGCCGCCGGGCACAACACTACGGAGGCTCAACCGTGAATCAACTTAAGGCTATCGCAGCGAGGCTTGTGAGCGTAGTCTGGCTGGGGCTGCTTCTTTGCGCCCTCTGCCCGGAAATTCGCGCTCAGCAACAGACCTTTGACGTTAAGGCCAATTACACGAAGACAGAGCATAGGATTGTGATGCGCGACGGCACGCAGCTCTTCACTGTGGTCTACGCGCCGCGCGATACGTCTAGGAAGTATCCAATCATGCTGAACCGCACGCCCTACAGCGTCGGGCCTTACGGCGAAGACAAGTACAAGGCTGTGGTCGGGCCGTCGCAGCTCTTTGCCGAAGACGGCTTCATCTTCGTCTATCAGGACGTGCGCGGGCGATTCATGTCCGAAGGACAGTTCGTTGACGTGCGACCGATTAAGGTGAGGAAGAACGGCAACACCGACACGGACGAGAGCACGGATACTTACGACACGATTGACTGGCTGGTTAAGAACGTTCCAAACAATAACGGCCGAGTCGGCATGTGGGGCATCTCGTATCCGGGCTTCTACGTTTCGGAAGGGTTGGTCGGCTCGCATCCGGCGCTGGTCGCCGCGAGCCCGCAGGCTCCGATTGCAGACTGGTTCATAGGCGACGATTTTCATCACAACGGGGCTTTCTTTCTGCCGCACGCCTTCAACTTCTACGCCAACTTCGGGCGACCTCGCCCGCAGCCCACAACCGAATGGGGACAGCCCTTCGAGCACGGCACGCCCGACGGCTACAAGTTCTTTCTTGAGCTGGGGCCGCTCGCAAACGCCGACCGCAGGTACTTCAAGGGAGACGTTGCGTTCTGGAACGAGGTGATGCAGCACCCGAATTACGACGAGTGGTGGCAGGCACGAAATACTTTGCAGTACCTGCGGAACATCGGTGCGAATCCGTCCATCATGACCGTGGGCGGCTGGTTCGACGCCGAAGACCTGTTCGGCGCGCTCGAAACTTACAAGGCGATTGAGAAGACAAACCCGCGCGCTCGCAACGTGCTCGTCATGGGGCCGTGGTATCACGGCGGCTGGGCGCGAGCGCTGGGCAATCTGCTTGGCGACATACGCTTTGGCTCGAACACGGCTGAGTTCTACCGCTCCGAGATTGAGCTTCCCTTCTTCAACTGCGCGCTGAAACAGAAGTGCGACCGCGACCAGCCGGAAGCTTTCGTCTTCGAGACGGGCTCGAACCGTTGGAGAAAGTACCCTGCGTGGCCGCCGCGCAACGCGCGCGAGACTTCGCTCTATCTACAGCCGGACGGAAAGCTCTCGTTCCAGCCGCCGTCAACTAGTTCGTCCGGAGAGTTTGACGAATACACCAGCGACCCGGCTCAGCCCGTGCCATACATCAACGGCACTGCCATAGGGATGACGCGTGAATACATGGTTGAAGACCAGCGCTTCGCCTCGCGCCGCGCCGACGTGCTGACTTACCAGACGGATGTTCTGACCTCGGACATCACGGTCGCAGGCCCTATTCCCGTCAGCATCTTCGTCTCCACGAGCGGGACGGACTCCGACTACATAATCAAGGTGATAGACGTTTACCCGGACAATGCGCCCGACAATGAGCCGAACCCCGCCGGTGTGCGAATGGGCGGCTACCAGATGTTGGTGCGCGGCGAGCCGTTCCGCGCTCGCTTCCGCAACAGCTTTTCAAGGCCGGAAGCCATGCGGCCCAATCAGGCTACGCGCATAGATTTCAACATGCCCGACATCAATCACACCTTCCTCAAAGGCCACCGCATCATGATTCAAATCCAGAGTACTTGGTTTCCGCTCGTGGACAGGAACCCGCAGAAGTTCGTAAACATCTACGAAGCGTCCGAGAGCGATTTTCAGCGCGCCACCCAGCGCGTCTATCATTCGCCCGCGCGGAGTTCCGCAGTGAAGCTGTTTGTTATAAAGTAGCTATTCTGCACGAAGGAGCTATTCAGGATTATGGCCGAGGCTGAAGACGAAAGACCGGCTTCGCACATCAGCGTAGAGCAGGAGCTGAGGCAGAAGAACGAAGAGTGGGTGCGCGCGCTAGTGGGTCGTGACGGCGCGACTCTCAACCGCATCATGGCGGACGACTGCGTCTTCACGCACCCTCTCGAAGGCGACGACAAGGCGCAGTTCGTCAGCGACGTGGAATCGGGCGAGCTGCGCGTCGAGTACATGAACCGCGACCGCGTTGACGTTCGCATCTACGGCGACACGGCCGTCTTAAGCTGCCGCGACGATTGCAAGTGGCTCTACGGCGGTCGGGAGATTTCAGGCATCTATCGCACGCTTCACGTCTACGCAAAGCGTGACGAGGGCTGGCAGCTTGTCGCCGTACAGTCCTGTCCCGTCACGCACCCCTGAGCCGAAATGATGGAAAACGAGAGCAGCCAATCAAACCCGCGCGAATACGATTACTGGAAGCTGGATTATCGCCAGCTAGCCATCCTGCCCGAATGGGGCGAACTGGGTGACGAAGAGCGCGCCCGGAAACTGCTTGAGCGGATAGAGGAGAAGCTGAAAGACTTGGACGCCCCGCCGCAGCGCAAGGCGCTTTTCGCCTGCTCAGAGGAAGACCGCCTGAAGGTAGTCAGAAGGATGCTCAGCTATTTCGAGCAGGAGGCCGCAGGCTAGCCCGAAAGCGTACGCGAGCCGTAGACTCAATAAGAGAGGCTTTCATCTTCCCGCCTCAACCCACGGCTTCAAACCTCTTCGATATTAGCTCAAGCGAGCGGTCGTAGCGGTAGCTGATGTTGAAGTGGCCGTCGTCAAACTCCTCGTGAACGAAAGCTATGTCATGCTCTTTGAGGCGCGCGGCCAAGATGCGTGCGCCCAAGTCGAGCGCGAACTCGTCCCGCCTCCCCGCGTCAACGTAGAGCAGCCGCAGCGAGCGAAGCTCCTCTCTGTAATGCTCTACCATTCGCACGGGGTCGTGCCCGAGCCATTTCGCCCAGACTTCCTGTATAAGCTCGCCCGTCGTCGTGTCGAAGGGCAGCCGAAGCCCTAGCGGCCGGGACGCGTCCGGCGAGTAGCAGGCGCTCATGGCCAGCACGTTGAGCAGCGTTATATCGTCCTTATCCTTGCGCTCTTCGCGCCAGAATCTTTCCAGAAAAGCGGCCGGGTCGTCCGCGCCGATTTTTCGCACGTACTTGATAAAGTCGGGCGGGTAGCAGTACTCGAAATAGGCGTCGCCGCTATGCGAGGCCGCGAGGCCGAAGACGTCAGCGTGGCGCATAGCGTGAACGAGCGCCCCGTAGCCGCCCGAAGATTTACCCATCACCGCCCGCGAGCCCGCTTCCGGTATAGTCCGAAAGCGCGCGTCCACGAAAGGCACTATCTCCCGGATTAGATAATCTTCGTAGCGCCCGGTGGCGGCGGAGTTGATGTACTGCGAGCCGCCCAGCCGCGTGAAGCAGTCCGGCATCACTACTATCATTTCCGTGACTGCTCCGCGCTGAATCAGGGAATCCATGCGCTCCGCGAGGCCGGGTGTGAAAGGCTGCGTGTTGAGAAGCATCTGCCCGCGCCCTGTAAAGCCGGTCAGGCAATAGACGACCGGATAGCGCCTCTCAGGCTCGCCGTCGTAACCGGTCGGGAGATAGAGATAAAGCTCGCGCGTTGCGGGGTCGCCCAGAGGATTGTTGCCAAGCACCGCGCTCTCAAAGCTCTCGACCGCTATTCGTCCCTTCGGGTTCATAGGTGTTCGGGTGTTCTTAACTGTCGCTTAAAGGATGAGAGGCCGCCTCCCGTAATCAATAAGAGGAAGCGGCCCCTCACAGGGTTTGATTCGTGCTTGATGATTAGCCTGAGCGGCGCTTGCCGCCCGTGCCCGTAAGCGATTCAAGGACGTTCGTGATTTTGGCTGCTCCGCGTCCTACAGCTTCAGCCACGCTGACGGCCAATCCCTTACCGGCGTTACTCGCTTTAGCGGCCCCTACTTTTAGAACCACCCTTCGAGCCGCCGCGTCCTCCGCCGCCTGAGCCGCCACGGCCTCCGCCCGAGCGTCCGCCACCGCGACCGCCGCCGCTACCACTGCCGCCGCCGCGTGAAGAGCCACCGCCGCCCTTACCCGCACCGCCTCTTGCGCCCTTAGAGCCGCCGCCCTTACCGCCGGAGCGTGAGCCGCCACCTTTGCCAGCGCCGCCGCCCTTCTTCGAGCCCGAGCCGCCACCTGCGCCGCCTCTACCGGCTCCGCCTTTGGCCGCGCCGCCGCCGCCCCCGCGCCCGCCTGTTGCTCCGCCACGGCCACCGCTTGCGCCGCCGCCGCTACGGCCAGTGCCGCTAGTGCCGCCGCGCCCGCCGGAAGTAGCACGGCCACCGCCGCCCGTCCCGCGTGAGCCGCCCTTACCTGCTCCGCCCTTGGTAGAGCCCTTGGAGCCAGCCTTGGAAGCCTTGGCTTTCTTGCCTCCGCCCTTATTGGTTCCACCGCCTGCGCTTCCGCGTCCGCCGCCGGCATTGCCGCCCGTCTTAGCAGCTCCCTTGGAAGCGCCGCCGCCCGAAGAGCGTCCACCCGAAGAAGAGCCTCCGCCGCTCTTTGAGCCGCCACCGCGACCGCCGCCGCCACCGGTTCCACCACCTCCACCGGCTGTGCCGCCGCCCTTGCTGGCTCCAGACCTGCCGCCGCCCTTGGAGGCTCCGCCGCCTTTAGAGGCTCCGCCGCCCTTCTTCGAGCCGCCACCGGCCCCTGAGCCACCGCCGCCGCCTACGGACTTGTTCTCGCCTATGCCTGAGCCTTCGGTTGTGCCTGAGCCTGTGCCGGGGAAGCCCTTGGCGTTGCGCCCGCCACGACCACCGCCGCCGCCCCCACCGCCGGTTCCGCCATCAGCGCCGCCACCGCCGCCGCCAGCATCGGCTCCGCCTTCGTCGCCCATACCCGCGCCGATTCCGGTTGCGCGTCCTATAGCTTGGCCGCCGCGACCTTCTTCGCCACCGCCGCCCGTAGAGCGCTCACCTATTCCAGAACTTTCCGCCGCGCTCTCATCGTAGCCACCGCCGCCTCCCGAACCCCTGTCTCGGTCGTCAGAGCCGCCGCCGGTGTCTCGCTCATCTCTATTTGTACCATCACCTTGTTCAGACATCTGATCTGCTCCTTTTCAAAGAGGGAAAGTTCCCCTGTTGTTTTGAGGTTGGACTGACGTACAAAAGAATCGCGTTATTTGGCGCGGAGAATAACATACTTTGCGCGGCCTTTGGCTCTCATTCTTTCTTATGACGAAAGAATTTTTTCCCGGACTGCTTCAGGGACGGGTTGCCCTCGGCCCATCTGCTCCCGTATAAATAGCTGAAAGCATCAGTACGAGATATGGAAGCACTTTCATCAGCCTTAGCAGTCCTGACGGCCATGATTACGCCTGCCGTGCTCATCTCTGCCTGCGGCACCATGCTTCTCTCCACCTCCACGCGACTAGGCCGGGTGGTAGACCGCGTGCGCTCCCTTTCCGACAGGCTGGAAGAGCTGGCCGCCGCCGGGCAGGAGATAGCGCTTTACGAGGAGCGCCGCATGGTCATCTTCGGCCAACTGGATAAGCTGACGAGCCGCGCGCGGCTACTGCAACGCTGCATGGTCATCTTCTACGTGGCCGTGGGCATCTTCGTGGCGACCAGCGTGGCCATTGGAGTAGTGGCGGTTTCAGGGGCGCGTTATCACTGGATTCCGATTGTCACGGGCCTGATTGGCGCGTGCTTTCTCTTCTACGGCAGCGTGCTGCTCATATTCGAGGCGAGGCTTGCCCTGACGACTATTCACATGGAGATGGATTTTATTTGGAAGTTCAGCAAACACCTCGTCCCGCAGGAGCTGGCCGAGAAACACAAGCCGCACTTCGTCCATTTCAGACGCCATGACTGAGCACGCTTAAAATATGAGGGCCGCCAGTCCTCGCGGCCTGTATCCGAGCGCCGTTCTGGAAGGATAATTTCCTGAATTTTCTGATGTCACAACTTCTCCGGCTCAACGATATTAGAATTGGAGGGAGTAGTAACTCAGTAGAATGTTACTCCGATTCTAGGCTCTAAGACTATTCCTTCGAAAGGAGCATCATGTGTCGAGAACTCCGATACCCCCTCATTTGTTACATCGCCCGGAAGAGGTTGAACGTGACGCGGAGCGGTTCGACCACCTTTGTCAATTGGCGGAGGAGGTCGCGTTCCCTATAGTTCAGGTAGCTTTAATTCGAGAGACTGCCGCCACGGGCGCAGAGGTTCTCACTGAGGAGGCGAAACGTACGCTCGAGGCGTTCGCAGAGGATGCTGCTTTTTTAGAGAATCTCGATGAAAAGCGGTTGCTCAATGAGTTACAGATAAGCTTGAGCGAGGCGCTTCCGCCGCCTGACGAAGCGGAATGTCACGAGCACGCGCGAGATTTATCACAGGTACTGATGGGTACTTGGCTGGAGAATCTGCGTGGCGCTGAATTGGAAAAAAAGATAGTTGTCCTATCCGACTATCTGCTTCCGCATGTGCCCTCGCCCGGGATAACAGGGTTTATGGAGAAGTTCGGTTTCGCTGCTCTGAACTTACCACAGATGCTGATTGATGCTATCGCGCCGTTTGCAGTCAACGAAGCGGACGTGGCTTCTGTTATGACCACGTTACGCAGCAAGCTCTTCCCGGAGGCGCGTCTGGTAGACCTCCCCTTCGACCTCGCGCTGATAGGCGCGCCCGGCAGACACGTGATGGTGACGAGCCGTGCGTTGTATGAGCGGCTGAGCGAGAGAATAAGATTGCATCTTGAGGAGATGGAAGCGCCGGAACGAAGCGCCGTAGAGCAGCGCGCACGCGACTTTGCCACCGCGAAAGCCGGGGCTGGTGTAGTGGCGAGATTTAACACCGCCCCGGCCCAGAGGGCCGCCGCAGTTCTCAGCAAACCCTTACCCGCCGGACGGTATTGGTATTTGGAAAAGGTCGCGGCACCGAGTTCCGAAACGGACAACTTAGCGACTGAAGTTCGACGGGCGCTCAGTGTACCTTAAAGGTAATCTCTTCTGCCGCCCTGTTGTCCGGCTTGAGCGTCACAAATTCGTATGGGCCGATTCCGGTTCCCCTATAGGCGGCTCCTGACTTTCGCGCAGCCAGGAGCCGCTCAATCAACAAAACCGAGGAATCGCTCTTCGAATAATATAACCGCAGAACCTCACACTGATGCGGCCAGCCTTTGCGCTTATTGTACTTGTCTAGCTGCATCAATGTCCCAACTACAAGTTGACACTCCTCGTCTCCGAGGTCTGGGTGAAGGCACAGAGATGGCTGAAGTGGCAGTTCCCCGTGTTTCGGAAAGAGATTATGGGTATGGCCACTGAGAACCATGTGGGCCAACGGATAAGCACCTTTGGGACTCGGCGTGTCCAGTACTTTCGCAACATCGCTATCGTTACTCATAGACATATGCGTGCTCTTTCGCGGCGGCGGGTAGTGAACCGGATGATGTACCGCCAGTATTCGAAAGTCTCGCCGGTCAGGCGCGTGGTTTTGGTCTATCAATGTCTTGAGCGCGTCGAGTTGAGGGTCAGGCACCTTCCCCAGAGCAAGTAGGTTATCCCAGCGACCGTGTCTTATGCTGTCAACGAAATAGAGCAGCACCTCGCCTCCGCCGTGGGGGATTGGGGCGCGCAGCGCAAGGCCCGGAGCCGCTACGGTGAAGTGTCGCGCAGTCAACACTCCGGGTTGACTTTCAAACGCGGAGTTCGGCGCAAATAGCGGAAGCGTCCCCGGCCAGGCGTCATGATTTCCATAAATCGAGGCCACCTGCGGACAAACTTTCGCCACCTCGTTCAGATATGTTCGGCCTAGGTCTAATGAGTCCGGGTCACCAAGACTTGTAAGGTCGCCGGTGTCAACGACCCATGCGCTGCACTTAGACCACGCTGAATCTTGGACAGTAATCTCATCCAGAAATTTAATGAACAGGTTGACGGCCAGAGGGTCGTGCGGGGCCATTCCGTCTTCGATAAGTGTGGCCATAAACGGCATTCGTTTTCGCAGTTTTCGAACCCAGCCACGCATCGCGACCGCATTTCGGCTCTTGGGGTCACAGACATGAAGATCCGAGATGTGAATTATCTGTAAGAAAGGTGTGAAGTCGTCCACGAGGCTCTCCTTTTCGAAAGCGACTAGGGGTTGTTCCGCAGCAGTTCTGAGACATCAACCCCCAGCCTGCGAGCGATTTCATCTCTGAGTTTTACACGGGCTCGGTGAAGGCGCTGGCGTTCGCGCGGCTTGAGCTTCTCGCGCAGGTTGTTATCTTTGGCTATGAGCGCAATCAAGTCTCTATCCTCGGGTTTAATTTCGTCAAGGATTGACCGTGTAACTTCGAGGATACGCACAAGCAGTATCTGCCGCTCAGGTGAAGGCGCGTGTGGATCTGCTATATCCTGTACGCTGTCCTCGATTGCGGATAAGTTTACCAGAGGCGCGCGTCTTCGGAAAAGATCTGCGATTCTTCGCCTGAGAATGAGCATCGCCAGCTTGCGAAGGCGCAGCCGCTCTTCTTCGATTTCCGGAGGGTCAGGCCGAAACCACGACGCTGGCAATGCTGAAGAGTGGCTGCCTATATGCTTGATAAGCGCAAACAACGTATCATTCATAAGGTCGTCGTGATCCGCGCTCAAGGCGGGCAAATGCCGCGATAGATACGCGCCGTGCTCACGTTGAATAGTCGGTAATTCTTGTTCCCACCAGGGCGTCTCGTCTATGTCTCGATGCTGATTCACGTGAGTACCGATAATCGCTAGACAAAGGTGGCCATTGTTCTGTACGTTGCACTTTGGCTTCAGCGCGCCGCTACGGAAAGTGATGGCTAGCTTATACGAATCCTTAACAAACTGGAATGACGATTCGAGATTTTTGTGCATTACAGACAGCTTAAATTCGGAATATAATTCAGCCTGAAGGGTGAGATAATCGGAGTCCGCAAAGGTTGTTTTAGACGAGAGCAGAGGGTAATTATGGAAGCAGGTTATAAGCCATCTTACTTGATTTTGTACGAATCGGGAGAGCTTGAGGAAAGGGTGCAAGCTCTCGAAAATTTGCTGTTTAGCTGTACCGTCTGCCCGCTCGATTGCGGTAATGACAGGATGAAGGACGAGTTGGCCAGATGCTATTCCGGCAGGCTTCCGGTAGTCTCGTCCTACACGCAGCACTTTGGCGAAGAGCCAGCGCTCGTAGGCACGAACGGCGCTGGCAACATCTTCTTCGGCAACTGCAATCTCAGGTGCGTCTATTGCCAGAACTACCAGATTTCTCAGACGCACAAGGAGCAGAAGAGAAACGAAGTCTCGCAAGAACGTCTCTGCGAGATGATGCTTGAGCTTCAGGAGAAGGGCTGCCACAACATAAACTTCGTCTCGCCCACTCATTTCGTCCCTCAGATGGCCCGCTCCATCCTGATGGCGGCCGAGCGCGGCCTTCATCTTCCAATCGTCTACAACACGAACGCCTATGATTCCGTGGAAGTCCTGCGACTGCTGGACGGCATAGTTGACGTTTATCTTCCAGACTTGAAGTACGCTGATAGCGAAGACGGCTACACCTATTCAAAGGTGCCCGACTACACCCTGCACGCGCGCCGCGCCGTCACGGAGATGTACAGGCAGATGGGAGACGAGCTCATCTTCGACGCAAACGGTCTCATCAGGCGCGGCATGGTCATACGCCTGCTGGTTCTTCCGAACGACGTGGCCGGGGTGAAGGAATCGCTCACATGGATTAGAAACTCTTTAAGCCCGCGCGTAGCAATCTCGCTCATGGCGCAGTATTACGCCACGAACAGAGCGGCTACGGACGAGCGTTACGTGCTGCTCTCGCGTCGCATCACGGAGTCGGAATGGCTCCGCGCGCTTTCCATACTCGATGAATTGGGGATGGAAGAGGGATGGATGCAGGAGTACGATGGTGCAGCGCACTACTACCGCCCGGACTTCACGGACAGCCAGAGGCCGTTCAGAGATATCAGGGATTTCGAGTAAGAAGAGCTTCCGAGCTTTCAAACCTGAGACTACTAAGCCCGCTCGGAATTATCCGCCGCGCTGATAAAAAGTGACCCGCAACTCTTCTTCAAGCTTCAGGGAGTCCACAGCCGCGAAGCCGCGCAGAAAATCTTTCGGCATGAAGGTGTCCGCCTCTTCTACCGTGAGCGGAACCTCCGTCACGACCCACCGCTCTATCTCCAGAGAGAAGGCTTTGAAGACCTCTGCGCCTCCGATTATGAAAAGGTCGCAGTTGAGATATGAAGCGAGAGAGAGAACCATACGGCTGTCTCTGAGGAGTACGACGCCATCCTGCGGCTCTACGTCTCTGGAACGGCTCAGGACTATGTTGAGGCGGTTGGGGAGCGGGCGCTTGAGCGACTCCCAAGTCCTGTAGCCCATGACGCAGGCCGCGCCGGTCGTCTGCGATTTGAAGAACTTCAGGTCTGCGGAATAGTGCCACGGGAGAGTGCCATGCTTTCCTATAGCGCCCTGCCTATCTACCGCGACTATTCCTATGATTGCCATAGCCTCTCTTGAATCTCTTTCATTGTCCGAAATCGAATGCTACACGGCCACGGGCGCGGCCAATTTGCTGTGCGAGCGATAGCCGATGAGGTTCAGGTTTTCATAGCGCACCTTGAGCAGCCCTTCGAGGCCGCGAAGCTCATCTCCTTCGTCCTTAATCTCAAGTCTCGGCAAAGGCAGAGGCTCCCGGCGCAGCAACTCTTCCACCTGCTCAAGGTGATTCCTGTAGATGTGATAATCGCCCAGCGTGTATATGAAGTTGCCCACCTCAAGCCCGCACACGTGCGCGACCATGTGCGTCAGCAGAGCGTATGAGCTTATGTTGAAGGGCACGCCAAGGAAAGCATCTGCCGAGCGTTGATAGAGCTGGCAATGAAGCACGCGGGCGCTCTCTATCTTGAACTGAAAGAGCGTGTGGCACGGCGGAAGGTCAACGCGGTCGCACTCTCTCGGATCCCAGCCCGTGACAATCAACCGCCGCGAGTTAGGATTTCTTTCAATCTCGCTGATGAGCCGGGCTATCTGATCCACGCCGTCTCGCGCAGGGTAGTTGCCGCCGAACGAGCGCCAGAGATAACCATAGATGGGGCCGAGGTCGCCCGCCTCTCTGCCGAAGCGGCTGGTGTGTTCCTCGTCCGCCCACTCCTTCCAGATGTCCACGCCCTTGGCGCGCAAGTTGGCTTCGTTCGTGTCGCCAGACAAGAACCAGAACAGTTCTTCAGCCACCCAACGGAAGGGCACGCGCTTGGTCGTCACAAGTGGAAAGCCTTCGCGCAGGTCGAATCTGGTTTGATAGCCGAAGTGCGAGATGGTTCCTACGCCGGTGCGGTCTTCGTGTTCGGTGCCGTGCGTCAGGATTGATTTGAGAAGGTCTTGATACTGTTTCATAAGTCCCAAAGAGTTCTGCGACTCTCATTGCAAAAGAAACTGAAGCGAGTCCTGCGGGCCGTACTCTGCAACCTCCTGCCCCTTGAGAAAGACGAGCGCGCTTTTCTCACCGAGCAGCTTCACCTCTGAGCCCTCTATTCTCAACGCGGAACCTTCTTTGAGACCTACGACAGTGACGCCGGGGTTGGCTTCTACGAACTCAAGGAGGCGCTCCATGCGTGTCTCGCCGTTGTGATTCGGCACGCGCCCGTCCGTGTAGTGCGGGTTGATTTGAAACGGGACGAGCGCCAGAGCTTTGAAGCTAGGCGGCTCTACTATAGGCATGTCGTTGGTGGTCTTAATCGTCGGGCAGGCCACGTTAGAGCCTGCGCTCCAGCCGATATAGGGCATGCCGTCTGAGACGCGCTCGCGTATGGCTTCCAAGAGGTTCGCTTCGTAAAGACCTCGCAGCAGGTGAAAGGTGTTGCCGCCGCCTACGGCTATGGCTTCCGCTTCTTCGACTGCGCGCAGGGGGTCGCCCGACTCGTGCACGGAATCCAGATGGTAGCCAATCTCCTTGAACCGCTCGCGCACCCGCCCGGCGTAATCGTCGTAAGTCAGGCGCACGCCCGCGTAAGGCACAAAAAGCACGCGCTTGCACTCCGCGCCCAGAAAGCTCCTGATATAGCTCAAGGGATAGCGCAGGTACTCTTCACCGTAGTTCGATGAATTGCTCAGCAGCAGTAACCTTCTATGTGACATATCTCTTCAGGGCGCGCGAGCCAGTGGCAAGAAATTTAGAAGTCCCGATTCCTCCCGCGCGGGGCGGATAAATCTTTATCACGTCTCCTTGAATTTGAAAAAGAGCCGACCGGCTGTTATATAAATAAAGCTTACGCGATAGAAGATAGCGACTGCAACGTGTAGAGAAGAGCGCTCGCGCCCTTTTGAGGCGCAATGCTTTGAGGCGCGGGTGCTGTATGCTCTCTTGCAGCGACGAAAGGTGGAGAGAATTTGAGCGAGGCTTCTAAGGCCGGAGTTAATGTCGGGGAACGAGCGCCGGACTTCTCCCTGCCCGACGCAGAGGGACGCAACTGGCGCTTGTCCGAGCATAAGGGCGAAACGGTCGTCCTGCTCTTTTATCCGGGCGACAACACGCCCGTCTGTACGAAACAGATGTGCTCCGTGCGCGACAAGTGGAGCGATTACGTTGCCACGGGCGCGCGCATCGTAGGCATCTCGACCGACACGGTGGAATCACACAAGGGATTCGCAGCCAAACACAACCTGCCGTTTCCGCTCCTTGCAGATCCGCAGGAAGAGGTCATAAAAGCCTACGGCGTGCGCTCGTGGCTGCCGCATCGCTCGGCTCGCGCCGTCGTGGTCATCAACTCAAGCGGCATAATCAGCTACAAGAAGGTACAGCCCTTGAGCCTCTTTCCGCCTCGCGATGACCGTATCATAGCTGCTATAAAAGAGGCTGTGGCAAGTAATAAGTAAGAGGAACAGTTTTCAGTTCTCAGCAAGAAGACAAGTTTGCTTTTTCTGAAAACTGAGTTGAGGAGTCAAAGGATGTCTGCTGAAACAATTAAATGTAAGCGGTGTGGGAATCAGAGGCCGTCGCTCGGGTACGCGCCAATTCCTACGGATTTGGGGCGCAGGGTCGGGGCGGAGGTCTGCCAGCCGTGCTGGGCCGATTGGCTGCAAAAGCAGAACCAGCTCATAAACCACTTCGGCCTTGACCTCTCCAACCCGGAGGCGCACGATTTTCTGTTCGAGAACATGAAAATCTTCTTCTTCAACGAAGGGCAAGACCTTGCCCAGATTGACGCCTCCAAAGAGGGCTCCGTCAAGTGGTAAAGGCCGCAGGCGGCTGGGCTCAGTTGAAATTAAGACTTGCGCGGATGTGATAAATCAATTACCATTTCCGCCATCCTGAGGGAATGCCGGTGCGTATTCGACGCTTTTCTTCCCTTGCTGAAAAGAGAGCGCGCCGGACTCGGGTTGTCATCCATAGCATTTCCGTCAAGTCGGTTTTTCAAGGCATCTTCTTTAAGTTTTAGCCTGAATCTGAGAGACCCAAGAGCTTTTCACCCGACGATGGTGATTAACAGGAGAGAATTCGCATGAAGATTAAATTAGCAGCGTTACTGGCTTTCGTACTGCTCGTCATGGCAGGCTGCACGGCCGCCAATACCAATACCGGCAACACGGGCAACACAGGCAATACCTCGAATGCCGCGAACGCCAACAGGGCTGCGACCACCCCGAATGCCAACAACGCGAACATGGTCAGGGCTAACGCCGAGCCTACCAGCACGACAGGCGGGACGAATGAGGGCTGCAAGTGCTCGGCTGCCGGAATGGTCTGCAACAGCAAGGACGGCAAGGGCTGCTGCGGCGCGGGCGAGGCATGCTCTTCTATGAAGGACGGCAAGTCCGAGTGCTGTGCCAGAGAAGGCAAGGAAGGCGCGGCCTGCTGCTCCACGTCCGGCAAGACAGCTTCGACCGGCAATCAGAATACGGCCGGATGCGGTCAGGGTAACGTGCAACCGCCGAAGAAGTCCTAAAGCTCTGCGCGAGCTTTAACCGGGCCGAAGACGGCTTGAATGATTAGATGGGCATGCGCCCCGCACAATATTGTGCGGGGCGCATGCCCATTTTTCTTGCCTACCGGAAATCACCTGTTTTAATATGCGTGTGATTTTCATCCCCTTCTTTGCTGTAAAAATTTAGCATCCGAGCGTGGCGGTTCGAGAGCGCTTCTTTCCGGCGGCGCTTGCGGCTTTTCATCTGCCTTCTTGCCAATCCGAACGGCTCGCTCACTAAACCTGAACCAGAACAGAGTCTATGCTAATGCATCGCTTTCACACTCACTTCGCAGCAGTCCTGATTGCGTCCCTGCTGTCATCTTTCGCTTCAGCCTTTCCGTCACAACAGAGCGCCATTGACGTTTACGCCATCACGGGCGCGCGAATCGTGACCGTCTCCGGCCCCGTGATTGAACGAGGCACGGTGGTCATTCGCAACGGGTTGATTCAATCGGTGGGCGCGGGTGTAGCCGCACCTGCCGACGCGCGAGTGATAGACGGCACGGGATTGACGGTCTATCCGGGCTTGATTGACGCCTACACGAGTCTGGGCATACAGCAGCCCGCGCAGCAGGGCGCAAGACCCGCAGGTGGAGGCGGCGGCGCTCAGGCTGCTCCGTCCACGCCTCAGCAGGCTTCGCAGTTCTCTTCTCTGAATCCTACGCAGCCCGTGGGGCTACAGCCCGAGGTTCAGGCCGTTGACTACGTGCGCCCCGGCGGCGCGGAGATAGAAGCGGCGCGAAGCGCTGGCATCACTGCGGCGCTCACCTCGCCGCGCGACGGCATCTTCATGGGCCAGTCAGCGCTCGTGAATCTGGCGGGGACGACTACCACGGAGATGACGCTGCGCTCTCCTGTAGCCATGCACGTGGGCTTTACGCCGCTTCGCGCCGGAGTTTACCCGGCGTCGCTGCTGGGCGTCTTCTCTGCACTCAGGCAGATGCTTCTGGACGCGGAGCGGCTTCGCACGGCAAACCTCATTTATGAGAAGAACCCCAGAGGGTTGAAGCGTCCCGAACAGGACAGGTCGCTGGTGGCGCTCTTTCCCGTTTTGACGCGCGAGATGCCTGTCGTGATGTTCGCCAACACCGAGCGGGAGATTCGACGCGCAGTTGATTTGGCCGAAGAGTTCAACCTGCGGCTCCTCATAGCGGGCGGCGCGGAAAGCTGGAGAGCCGCAGACCGCCTGCGCGAGCGTAATGTGCCTGTGCTTCTGTCTCTCAACTTCCCGCGACGCGCCACCGCGCAGTCGGCTGAAGCAGACCCTGAGCCGCTTCGCATCCTTCGCGCTCGCGTGGATGCGCCGCGAACGGCTTCCAGGCTGGCTCAGGCAGGCGTGCGCTTCGCCTTCCAATCCGGCGCAATGACGAACATGGCCGACTTTATACAGAACGCAGCGAAGGCTGTAGAGCAGGGCTTGCCGCGAGACGAGGCCCTGCGCGCCTTCACGATTCGGCCCGCAGAGATATTCGGCGTGGCAGACCGGCTGGGCACAATCGAAGCCGGTAAGATTGCCAACCTGACCGTCACGCGCGGCGACATCTTCGACAGGGGCGCGCGCATCGCGCACGTCTTTATTGACGGTCGTCCGGTGGATTTAAGACCCTCTGCGCCCGCCGCTACTGCTACGGCTTCCGGCGTCAACGCGAGCGGCACATGGACGCTCAACATAAATCTGGGCGAAGGCGACGTAGCATCCACGCTGACCTTAGAGCAGCAGGGCGGGCGGCTGAGCGGCTCCATACAGGGCGCGCTCGGCTCAGCCGAGATAGCTAACGCGTCAGCAGGGGCAGGCGGCGAGATACGCTTTACAGCGCCTCTGACCATCGGCGGACAGACCACTGAAGCTACCTTCACAGGCACAATCTCAGGCAACGAGATGCGCGGCACTGTGCAGGTCGTTGGGCGCTCGCCGGGCTCCTTCACGGGCACGCGCCCGAACGCGCCGCCTCAACAAACGCCTTCGACTTCGCCTCCCTCGGAGGTTTCAAAATGAGAATCGAGATGAGAAGAACGATTGCAATAGTTCTGGCGCTCTCAATCTTTAGCGCGCTGCCCGTGTTAAGCACGCGGGCGCAGCGCACACAGCGCGGCAATCAAGCGCCCGCGACTGCTCAGGCAGAGACGCTGATACGCAACGCCACAATCCTGACCGTCTCCCACGGCACTTTGCAGAACTCCGACATCCTCATAAGGGGCGGCAAGATAGTGGGCATCGGCCAGAACCTACGCGCCTCCGAGCGAGCGCGCGTCATTGACGCGACTGGCAAGTACGTCATGCCCGGCATCATAGACTGTCACTCGCACTCAATGGTGGATGCCATCAACGAGACGACCTATTCCGTGACCTCTATGGTTCGCATACGCGACGTGCTGAATCCCACGGATGTTGACCTTTACAGAGAGCTTGCGGGCGGCGTCACGACCTTGAACGTCCTGCACGGCTCGGCCAACGCCATAGGCGGCCAGAACGTGGTCGTCAAGATAAAGTACGGGCGGCCCGTTGAAGAGTTCATATTTCCGGGAGCGCCGCCGGGAATAAAGTTCGCGCTCGGAGAGAACCCCAAGCGCACGAACTTTCCTTCACCGGCGGGACAGCCGCGCCGCTATCCGGCGACGCGCATGGGCGTGGAAGAAGTGATACGCGACGCTTTCACGCGCGCCAGAGATTACAAGCGCACGTGGGACGAGTATCGCGCTAGGCTACAGCGAAATGAGAAGAATCTGATACCGCCGCGCCGCGACCTTCAGCTTGAGCCGCTAGTCGAAATCCTAGAAGGCCGCAGGCTCGTACACGCGCACAGCTATCGAGCGGACGAGATTCTGATGCTCATACAACTGGCCGACGAGTTCGGGTTCAAGATTCGCACCTTCCAGCACGCGCTCGAAGCCTACAAGGTGGCGAGCGAGATTGCGCGTCACGGCGCGGGCGCTTCTATCTTCGTAGACCAGTGGGGCTACAAGATAGAAGCCTACGACGCTATCCCCTACAACGCGGCGATACTTGTGCGGGCAGGCGTCAACACCTCCATCAACTCCGACTCGAACGAGCGCGCGCGCCGCCTGAACATAGAGGCCGCCAAGGCTATGAAGTACGGCGACCTGTCCGAAGACGAGGCGCTGAAGACCATCACCATGAATCCCGCGTGGCAGCTTGGCATAGACGCCCGCGTAGGCTCCATTGACGTGGGCAAAGACGCAGACCTTGCCATCTGGAACGGCCATCCCTTCAGCGTCTACTCGCGCGTCGAGCTGACTTTTATAGACGGTGAAGTCTTCTTCGACCGGCAGCAGGACTTGGCGCGGCGCGCGGATTTGGAGCGCGAGCGGGCCACGCTCGAACAGGCGGAGCCCAACCGCCCGCCCGCTTCAGGCGGCTCGTCCCCGTCGCTTCCCAGAGGAAGACGCCCGGCCTACGGCCACGACGATGACGAGTTGGATGGAGGTAACGACCAATGATGAAAGCAAAGCTGATGAGATTCGGGCTCACAGGCGGGCCGTCGTACCCTAAGAGCTTGATTGTCATCATCGCGCTCGTGACCGTGGCCGCCGCTTCGCTCTTTGCGGGCGCACGCGCGAGCGCACAGCAGCCCGCAGCCATCACCGCCCAGCAGGGCCGCAATCTACCGCAGGGGCTTTACGCGATTAGAAACGCTAGGATTGTGACCGTCAGTGGCCCAGTGATTGAATCGGGCACAATCGTCGTGCGCGAAGGGAAGATAGAATCGGTCGGAGCAAACGTAACTGTTCCGGCGGGCGCTCAGGAGTTGGACGCGCGCGGGCTCTCCGTCTATCCGGGCATGATTGACCTCGGGACTTCGCTCGGCCTCGTAGAGATAGAGGCGGGCGCTCCCGGCACAGTTGACCTGACGGAAGTCGGCGACATGAACCCGAACGCGCAGGCAATCTTCGGCATCAACCCGCACACAGCCCACGTCACTATCACACGCGCCAACGGCGTGACTACAGTGCTGAGCAGCCCGCGCGGCGGCATCATCTCTGGACAGGCCGCCTTGATAAATCTGGACGGCACGACTCCGCGCGAGATGGCTGTCACGGCGCAAGCAGCGCTCGTTATAACCTTCCCGCGCGCAAGCGCCGGGGGCCGCCGCGACTTCGCCTCCACGCCCGAAGCCGCCAGCAATCTCAACGAAGCCATCACGACGCGCGACCGGCAGGTAGAGCAGTTGCGAAAGCTCATACGAGACGCGGAAGCCTACGGCAAAGCACAGGATGCTTATGCGCGCGACAAGTCCCTGCCGCGCCCTGAGCAGAACGTGGTGCTGGCTGCGCTTGCGCCTTACGCAAGAGGCGAGCGGCCCATTATTGTCCGCGCAGACCGGGAAGTGGAGATGCGCGCCGCCATAAGCTTTGCGGAAGAGATGCGCCTACAGCGCCCAATCATTCTGGGCGGCAACGATGCTTGGAAGATTGCCACTTTCCTGCGCGAGCGAAACGTCTCTGTGATTCTGACGGGCGTGCTGGATTTGCCTAACCGCGAAGACGATTACTACGACCAGCTCTACGCCAACGCGGCCCGGCTTTCTGAAGCAGGCGTGCGATTCGCCATCTCGACGGGCGACACCGGCGCTCAGGTGCGCGACCTTCCCTATCACGCTGGAATGGCCGCAGCCTTCGGCCTCCCGCGTGAAGAAGCGCTCAAAGCCGTGACGCTCTATCCGGCGCAGATAATGGGCGCGTCAGACCGCATCGGCTCAATAGAGCCGGGCAAGCTTGCCAACCTTGTCATCGCTGACGGAGACATTCTGGAGGCGCGCACACACATACGCCACCTCTTTATAGCCGGACGCAGCGTCCCCCTGACCAATCGGCAGACGGAGCTTTATCAACAGTTCAAAGACCGGAAATAAAAGGGCGGAAGGAGACTAATCTAATTTTTCTTGGAAACCAGAGCCGCTTATGCCTATTAGTAAGTCAGGTTTACAGAGGCGCGAGGCGGCCCTCAGGCTCAGAAAACAGCGCGACTGGAAGCCGGTTTTGCAAAGTTCGTAGATGAAATCGCTAATTTGGCCCGCAAGGGGGAAGTTGAAATCGTGAAAAGAATCTTATCTACATTCGCGCTGGTAGCAGGGGCGTTCGTCTTTCTAAGCTTGTCATCTGCTAATGCTTACGCGGACGGAATTGTATTCGTTGGCTCAAACGAGCTGCGTCCCGACGGTGTCGGCCTCCGCACTATTCTCTCCATACAGTCGCCCGGCAGGTCGTCAACTGAATCGGGCGGAGTTCGCTGGACTGGTAGCGGCGACCAGATTTTTGGCGACGCCCTTCGCGGCGGCACCAATAACACTGTGCTGGCAAGCGAGCTGGGATTGTCCGCCACAAACTCAAATGTTCTGATTGGCTTTAACGTCAACGAACCGAGCGGCGGCCTCGGCTCTGACCCGGTGACGGTCACAGGCATGGTCTTGACTGCTTATGACGCGCAGGGCAACGCGGTATTTACGGCACAGCTACTACAATCACAGACGCTGTCGCTCTTAGGCAACGGTCAGGGGACTGCCGATTACATGTTCGGGCTGGATGCCGAGGCACAGCAGAGACTGGCGGCAGCACTGGCGGCGAATCCGAATCTGAGATTGGGTCTGGAAGCTACGATACTCAACGCGCAGGGCGGGCCGGAAAGCTTCTACCTGAATATGGGGCGAGGAGCAGCGCCTGTTCCCGAGCCGGCGACGATGATTCTGCTCGGCACGGGGCTGGCCGGACTGGCCGCTAGGAAACTCAAGCGCCGCAAGACGGAGAACGAAGAATAGCGTATAAAGTTTAGAGAAGAAGTGTAAGCGGCGAGGTCATCAAGCCTCGCCGCTTCTTTTTATGCCGCATGTCGCAGCTACTCCACCTGCGGCCACACTTCTACGGCCTTCTGCGCTGGCCCTTCATTGTCCTTGAATAACCAGCTTGCCCGGCGGAAGTATCGCGGGCATCCCTCTGTGCTGCCAGCAAAATTTACATCTTTAATTGAGTCTGTCTGAGTACGGAAGAGTAATGTTTTATTGCTTTCCCGCACTTTGCGGTGAGAGATGGGTATGGCTTAGTAAGCCTAGTTTGGCTGAGTTGGCACACATCCGGCACACAAGATAATCAGTAATTATTTCTTTCAATAGATCAATTATATGAGAAATATTCCTTGTTGACGCTCCGATTGAATGACTTGCTGGGCGCAACCAACTTAGAACTTAGCATCAATAAACTGGGTCTCTTGATCCTTAATTTCTTTCCACTGCTTTATGTACTTATCCCAAGGGCGTTTACCAAATGCTAAGCCTATTATCATTGACAGAAATGAAGCTACGAAAAGGGAAAAAAGAGTAATACTTCGTGATGTTGCCGGAGCCGTACAAACTGTAAGAGAAACTGCAAGTGATATAATTCCGACGCCAAAGAACATTGTAGCGTAAGCACCTTTGCTGCTTATAAAATTCCTTTTCGGTATTCTATGTCTTCGTTCCCATCCGATGTTCTCAGAATGATCCTCGTGAAACACTTCAAGATATGTACTTATTCGTGAGATTAACAAGCCTATAAGCCAAGTCATATAGCCAGCAATCGAAAGCATAGCGAAAAGGATGGATGAGACCACTGCCCATGACCATTTATCAGGAGCATTTACGGCCCATCCAAGAATGGCTATTACAATTATCAAACTGCCAGTTACTACAGAGAAGCGCCGAGATTGCCAATGCATAATTTCCTGTCGGAGTGTGTCATATTCCTTTTCTTTCATTGTGGCTACCTCTGAATCTGGGTTACGCGCAACCCTAAATCAACTAGGGGAAGAATCTACGAATAGCATCTAAGTTAATCATTACAGCTGAGTTAATTCCGCTCCAGTCGAATGAGTTGTTAGATTGCGCCCTCCGAGAAGCGATAAGCCTTTTGAAAAATACTTTAATCTGCACTTGCTGGTTTCTCTGTTGAACCTTGCGGTAATTGGCTTTCTAATTTTAGGTACTTAGCCTCCAAGTCCTTAGCTTTTGCCTTCCCAACTTCATGATCGAGTTCAGTAAAAATTCTCAGACTATTAAAAAGAGCTCTTTGCGTAATCTCCATCGCTAGAGGAGCAACAAATTTCAAATCCTTATCGAAAGGCGATCTTGAGCCGTGCATTAGGCCAGAGCGGTAATCATACGCTTTTTCTGCATCTTTCAACGCCCGTTCATAGCCTTCTTTTGTTCCATCATAGCTCAGAAGCGCTGTCCGCCGCGTTACTGTGTCCGTTAATCCTTCTTCGAGCTTTTTAGTTACAGTTAAGCGTTCGAGTGCCGCGACATATTTTACAATTTGCACTGAGGTTTGCTGTTCTGATATTGCTTGCCCGTACCATGCCATTGCGTCAAGAAAGCGTTCTTTGAGATGCGAGCTATATTGTGGATCAACACATGAATCAAGAGCTGATGCTGCTGCTCGTAAATAAGAATCGTCTGGCTTAATCAACACATTGATCCACTCCTTACCTGTAGGTGTATCCTGTGATGACCATGATAAGGAAAAATCAAACTTTCCATCGGATTCTCGCGTGAGATTAGCTGTATTGGGAGGTGCGCCTATTGAGTGCCCCTGCCTTAGATTTTCCCCATGTGAACGCCCGAAAAAGAGCTTCAGAATATCGAGAGCGGCTTCTATCGCTCTTTCAGCGCGCTCTCGTGAAAGTGTAACATCACAGTCAGGTATGCTGACCATCGCCATCCATTTGAACTTTTCACAATATGCTATTGTGTCCCCAACTAGGCGATTAGCAATCCCTTCAGATATATCAGGAGTTGCTATCTCCTCTGCTGGCCTCCCACTGGCGATTGCTTCCTGACATCTTCTGATGTGATCTTCGCGTATCCTCTCCCTTTCGGCTTCAAAAGCGGCTTTGTGCTCCTGAAGAAACTTTTCCATACGGACGAAGATAACCGGCCCGATTTTGAATGCTTCCGGCTCGCTACTTGAAACAACAATGCAAGGGATATAATGGGTTAGGGCTTTATGCTCCTTCTTGGCTCTTTTCACCGCTGCTGCTAACATCTTGTCGAGAGTTCTTTGACTTAGTTCTTTCTCTCCCTTTTTAAGAAACATCCAGACAAACTCTTTTTTGACTGCGTTAATAAAAAGATCAATGTCGAAGTTGTTGTTTAAGTCAGGGCGCGTGGATAGATGGCGGGCTGCCAATTCGTAAAAACGGCGACCAGCAGCCTCCCCCATGGTTAGATGGCCTCCGCCTCCGCTTGGATGAGGGACACTATACCAATAATCATTTTTATGCTCACGTAGATATGCCATGAGGTCACGAACTTCCATTGAGGAATAGCGAACAATCTCATTGATGATGAAATCTACGTCCTCGATGTCCTTTTCAGCTTTAGTCTTGCTCATCTATCTTCCTCGGTTAATACGATAGCCATCTAACGCCCGAATTAACCGGGCGCACGTTCAACTAAATTACGGCTAAGCTAACGATGAATTTCAAGCTAATTTGCTCTCTGGTTAAATGAATTGTTAGGCTGCGGTTGACATGGAGACAAACGCAATTGGTAAACTGCGCCTTTTAAATCAACTTCGCATCTATAAGAATCCATGCCACAATCCACCCTACGATAAGACCAACAATCGCGCCTGCTAGGGCCATTCCTAACGAGCCTGCTAGGGCTATTTCTATTGGTACAGGAGTGTTATTATGTATAATTAAACCAATAATAAAGGTGATGATAAAGCCGGCGGCGGCCCCACATAATGCCAAATGATTGTTTAGCCTATTTGACATCTCTTCGCTTCTATCGCGAATACGTGCTGCCCTATTTTCCTGTTTAAGATTATCTCTAGCAATATGTTCTTGATCTGCTTTCTCTTTCTGCTGAGGGTTACGGTTAGCTTGGCGGCGCTTGTATTCTGTCTGAATGTTTGATTCGCTGTTGCCAGAATGAGGCTTTGAGTAAGTAGGCGATTGTCGACCAGTTTTTAAGTATTCAAGTAATTTGTCATAAGCATCGTTTATTAGCTTTGTCCTTTCTTCAGCTATTCGTGCAAGTTCTGGGTTACGCTGATAAGAGTCTGGATGCCACATCTGAAGCAAGCGGATTTTCGCGGCCTTGATTTCATCAATCGAAGCCCCACGCTGCACCTCAAGTATTTTGTAGTATTTATCCATACGTAATCTGTTCTATTGCACTTCGCCGATTTTTACTACATCCTTTGAGGCACATTCAGGACATCTCCCGGCAGCAGAACACTTGTCGCAAAAAACGTGCTCACATTTTCGGCATTCGTAAATGTTACGGTGAGTCCAGAAAGTCGCAGTCTCACTGCAATTCGGGCATTTTTTGAAATATGTCATAGTTCCTCCTAAGCCTGTGCTTTTAGTCTGTTGAGAAGACGTTGACGAATCAACAGGCTAATGCCCCAATTAACCTAGCGTAGACACGAGTTATTAGTGATGCGCTTTCTTTCTATTGTTTCTGCACACCCCGCACTTGCCACCGTCTTTTGAGCAATACTTACAATAGTTGCAGTTCTTACACGCCCGGCATGGAGTAGCGCCGACACAGGTAGCTGCCTCGGCTTCATCTACAATCATTACCTGCGACTGTAGTTCCTGGCCACTAACAAGAGAGGCTTTAGGATTAGAGGTGAAACCGAATGCAGAAGCGGAAATCAGCGATGACGCGAATAGAATCAGAATGAGGTATTTCATGGGAGTATTCCTTTCACGAAAGCTTCATGTGGCAACTACTACAAACTGCATGATAATCTTTCATAAACAACCCTATCCAGCAGAGAGGAAAGCAGAAGATGAGTAGCCCGAAAAAGACTATCCAGCCACCCGTTGAGATGTTGCTATAACGACCGGGAGGCGCAGTTGATTGACAGTAAGGACATCTATAGTCGACCTGTGGCACAGTGTAGGTCTGCACGTGTGGTGTTTGTGGCGGTGAATACTGTTGATTACTCATGAGGTGCGTCCTCTCAGCGCCGCAAATCCAGGTGTCGGGTTGAATGAGTTGTTAACAGCCTTGTTAGGATCTGGCACTCAACGACAGTTCATTTTCAAGGATACGTTTTACCATATCCCTATATGTTGGCTGTAGCCTATAATTCTCTTTTTCCCAAGGATTCGGCTTGTCATACTGTATTACTTGTCGCAAATAATCTCTTTGCATTCTACCTATCTCCCCCGAAATAGTACTGAGTATGATCCCTGCTGCCCCTTCATTAGTAGCTTCCCCTCGTTCTATCAACTCTCTTTTAATCATTTCGCGTGTGGCAACATTATGATTCAGGCATAGAGGTAGCAAGATTTCCCTAATTCGACGAGGAGTGAGTCTGGTCTCCGACAGGTAACTTTTCAACAAGGGCTCTAACTCTTCATCACTATAGTTACCGGGAATATCTGACATCGGTATTTTGATCTGTTTCTTCCCTACAATCTCTTTGGCTATTTCCTCTGGGATAATCATTGTACGCGCAATCAGTTCATCGCCGTGTGTTGTCTTGATGTACCTCAAAATTATCGCGTTAATGCTAACGCCGTAATTGTTCGACAACCATTCGATCATCCTCTGTAAAGATTCTTCAACAGAGAAACCCACAAGCAGAATCCGTTGCGTCTTATTAAGCACTAAGTCTGTCCAGTCAACGTCTCCAAACTTCTCGTTAAGGTAATCCTCTAAATCCTGCCCTGAGAATTTCAGGCATACTTCACTAATCTTATCCTCACCCCAAGATGCAATATCAGAGGCATAATCCATAGCCTGAGCAAGAGCCTCTCTTGGTAATTTATCTCTTTTGAGTTCAATTACAATGAGATTACCCGATTGGTCTAGTCCTAGAAAATCCATGAATCCACCCCTAGTAGGCACTTGTTCACCTATTATTAAAACATCCTCGCCCAAGATCACAGTATTACTTTTAATCCACTTTTCAAGGTCATCAACCTCTCGTCTTCCGGCCTGAGCCATAGATATATCAATTGATTCAAGATTTCCGTCGTTAATCTGCCAAACTCTTATTTCGGTTGCCATATCATTCTCCAGATAAGATTGTGTTGGAATGTCTTTATTATTCTACTCCAAGAACTTCGGCTCTCTAACGCTCGAATTAACCGGACGGGACATATTGTATCAAGCATTCAAGCGGTCAAATGACAGGCAAGCTAAGTTGCGCTCGCGTTGCATGAGTTGTTAGACCGCAATATCACCGAGCAAGCTTCGTGACTTTCACTGTGATACTCACCTTAGCACCTAGCCCCAACCTTGTCGGATTAGTAACAACTAACTGCCCGGTGCGGGGCATCTCGCATGTCATAGTGAGTTCGCGCATCGGTTGCGTCTTCGGGCAGCCAGCGCCAACCCATTCTGCCGTAGCCCCATCATTGTTAGCGGTCAAGTCTAGCCGATAAGCTCCTGGTTCAAGTTTCCATGAAACGGAACCTCCATCCGCCAACCAGTCTGAATATTCTATGACAACTTGGTCAGTGGGGAATATGGTTGGACTACTGCCAGAACCACCTGATGATTGATGGGAGCAACCAGCGAATAAGAAAAGGGCGAGCACTACAAATATATGTGCCCTAGGCTGGTGTTTGAGGATTTTATACATGAGCAAGATTCCTTTCCAGTGACAGCCGCTTCTACGCCCAAATTTGCGCTCTAAGGCCCGAATTAACGCGGCGGCGCGGTAAGCATCCAATTTACACCGCGAGGAATGTTGATGAAAGCCACCCAATCACCGCTCACATTGAATGAGTTGTTAGATGGCCACATGAAAAGGTCAACTTAACGATTATTTCGACGCTCTGCCTGTTCGTGAGATTGAATCATCAATCGAGCTATCAACGATTGCTGTTCTTCATCTAGTGCTCCGAACCGCACGCCGAATCCTTTGAACTTTCGTCCCTGCGAAATAACAGTACCTGGAAATTCAATTATGTGCTCTTGTACGGTTGAAGTTGGAATTTCTAAAGTAATGGCCTCGCCGTCATCAGCATTTCCACTTGTATTTAGAAAGCATCCTCCTATGCCTATATCGCATATATCTGCTTCGTATCTTCCAGAGTTTCCTTTCCAGAAAACTAGAGTTGGCAAGGGTTCGATTACTCGCCGGCTTCTTCTACGGATTCTCTTTCTCTCTTGCATTTAAACTTCACCTCGTGAGGCACTTGTCTGAAGCATTTTTAAGGTACTAAACTTACTAATTCAAGGAAAGCAATTTAACGCCTGAATTAAACCCGCCGGGTTCGCATAAAGACTTTGGAGCGAACTGTTACAATATAACCTGATTTTACCTGAGCGCCTCGCGCGCGAGTTGGCGGGTTTTGTCGCCACTAGGGAGATTTGCTAATCGTTGTGCCCTACAAAATAAGGTTACAGATTAGTAGTGCCACTCATCAAAACTCAAGATATGTTGATTTAATTCCTTCTGATAAAAGCGCCATTGCGGCATAAATGTATCCATCAAGGCTATAAATCGGTCATTATGGTTGCGCTCAAGCAGATGCACTAATTCATGAACAATAATGTATTCCAAACAATGGACGGGCTTTTTGGCTAATTCAAGATTGAGCCAGATTCGGCGGGCTTCTCTCCTACAAGTCCCCCACTTTGTTTTCATTTGCTTTACTTCCCATCCATCTACTTGAACTTCGATGATTGCCTGCCATTTTTCAATGAGCGTAGGGATTCTTTCTTTTAATCTTTGGCGATACCATTTATTCAACACACGCGCTCGCTGCTCTACTGTGCTGTTCAGGCGCACGTAAAGATCTATATACTTTTTGTTTCTAATTTCGACCCTTTGGACAGTATTTTGATAAATGACATTTAGCAGGTAGCGATTACCTTCAAAATAGTGGCTTTCACCAGCGAGATATTCGCGTTTGGTCTGACGCGCCTGCGCTTCAAATTTTGATATTTGCCGCTTTATCCAAGTCAATCTTGAGATAGCAAAGAGCCGCACGCCCTCGTCATCAATTTTCAAAGGTGTAGCTATTCGCACCCGGCCCGATGGTGGATAAACGGCTAGATGCAGGTTTTTAATGTCTTTCCTGACAACATCAATAGTGATGTCGCTGATCTTAATTTGATGCATACTTCAAGTATTCGCCCTGATTCTTGACCAGCTCAAGGATTCGGTCTGTTTCGGTCTCAACCTTGAGAACGCCTCTGATCGCGTTTCTAACCTTGCGTAGCTTGACAATGTTATTGAGCCAACCGTCCTCAATACTGCTGAGGATTGCACTGTCCAAAGCCAAAGCCAGGGCCTGTCTTGATTGAGGTTGTCATATAAGGCGCGTTTGGCTGCCGTGTTGAGCGTTCGGGGATAAGCGGTAGTTGCCGTTGGATTTGTCACCTGCTTTGTCAGATCAACTATCCGCGCCAAATATTCTTCATAGGCTGCTGCATCCTCTTTTCGCGCTTTGATTAGCCCATCCAGCAAGGCCGACATATTCTCGAAATACTTTGGGTTAGTTGGCAGCTCGTCAATTATCACTTTGCGGAGATTGTTTTCGATAGTTTCGGCGACAGCTTCTTTGCGCTCGCGTATGCCTTTCGGCAATTCTTTGATTGCATCCGCACCGCGCTCGACAATCAACTGGATAAGCGTGAAATCATCGAAGGCAGAAATCTTTTCGCTCTCTTCAGCGCTGATGTATGTGTCAATCAGGTGTTGCATCGCCGGCTCGTAGGCTTTCAAATCAATGTAATCGCCGCTTGCAAGCTTCACCTCCATGCGCGCCGATTCAAAATGCTTTACTTCCTCTTTGATCTGCTGGGCTTCGACGGTAGTGTAGCCCGCAGCCTCCATTTCGTTGGCCAGGTTGGCGTAGGCGCGAATGAGTGAAGATGTCTGTTTGTAGAGCGCAATGCGCTTTTGCTCGTTATCTTTGATCTCTTGTGGGTTAGCCGTATCTCTCCCGCAGAAATAATGTATGTACGCAGGGGTATCTCGCGGGCTGGAGACAGACTCGCAGAGCGCCCTGATGCCCTCCAAAGTCTCGTCCAACCGTTCTTTGCCTTTCTTCAGGCGGTCACTTAACAAGCCTTCGACATCAGCTTTGTCGAAATCCTCAAAAGCTTCAGAAGTGTAATTGTCGACAGCTTTTTCTAGGCTTTTGAAGAGGTCTTTGTAGTCAATAATGTAGCCATATTCTTTATCGTCACTATCCAGACGGTTGACGCGGCAGATTGCTTGAAATAGGCCATGATCGCGCATCGTCTTATCAATATAGAGATATGTGGCCGGTGGCGCATCAAAGCCTGTCAAGAGCTTATCTACCACGATAAGAAGCTTCATTTGCGCAGGTTCTTCGATAAACTTCTTTTTAACTTCCTCTTCAAATTCTTCTACAGCCCTGCCGCCGAGCATCTTTTGATAAATGTCGAACTGCCGCAATTTTTCGGTCAAGGCATCTTCGCCTGTGGTCTCTCCTTTGATGTCGCTGATTGAAGGAACGTAAGAGGTAACGATAGCGCATTTGGTGAAGCCAGCTTTTTGAAAGAGTTCGTAATACTTGCAAGCCTGATAGATACCACTTGCGATCAGCATTGCGTTGCCTCTACCGTTTTGCAGGCGGTCTTTAGTCTCCATGTCGAAGAGGATGTCTGCGACAATCTTCTCCAATCTTGATTGAGAACTTAAAACCTTCTGCATTGTTCCCCAGCGCTTTTTAAGCTCGTTCTTGGCGTGTTCGGTCAAGCCCCTAGTCTTGGCTTCAAACCAACGATCTACTTTGTTAGGTGAGGTTAGATTCTGGTCAATGTTGCGGGCTTCGTAACGCAAATCGAGCACGACTTTATCTTTGACCGCTTCATCAAACTTGTAGGTGTGAATGTAGGAGCCAAAGACTTCGATGCTCTTCTGCTTGTCTTTCTTGAGCAGGGGCGTGCCCGTAAAGCCGACGAAAATCGCGTTCGGTAGAAGCCGGCGCATGGCTTCGTGGAGGTCACCGGACTGGGTGCGGTGACATTCATCAACGAAAACGTAAAGGTCGCCTTTGGGCTTGAAATCGGCGGGTAAACTCTTCTCAATCTCTTCGATGTAAGCGTCATAATTGGCTTCGCTGCGGTTGCCGAATTTATGGATCAGTGAACAGAGCAGCGCGGGGGTGGTCGCGTTGAGCTTTTCTAGCAAATCCCTGCCGCTTTTTGTGCGGTAGATTTGCTCGTTCACACCTTTAAAGACTTTTTCGATCTGCTTATCGAGTTCGTCTCGGTCGGTGATAATCAGCACGCGGGCATCTGGAATGTGCTCTCGTATCCATTTCGTCAGCCATACCATTGTGAGGCTCTTACCACTGCCTTGCGTATGCCAGAGGACGCCGCCTTCGCGCTTTTTCAGCCGTGCCTGGGCGGATTTCACGCCGGTATATTGATTGGGGCGGCAGAGCTTTTTGATGCCCCGATCATAAGCGATGAAATCGTGCAGGATTTCGAGGAAACGTTCTTTGCGACATAGCTGTTTAAGATGATTATCTAGCGAACGTTCCGCCACGTCGCCTTCTTCCTTCCAGGTAAGGTAATACTTTTCGGGCGTTTCGATTGTGCCGTAGCGCAAGCCTTCGGTGTCGTTGCCCGCCATTATTAACTGCATTGTCGAGAAGAACGAGCGAATAAATCTTGACTGCTGATTGTCTAGGTTCTGGCGGATGCCTTCGGAGACTGAGACGGTGCTGCGCTTGAGTTCTATTACGCCGAGCGCGAGGCCGTTTATGTAGAGTACTATGTCGGGGCGTTTGGTGTTTTCACCTTTAATGGTGACTTCTTCAGCGATAGCGAAATGATTTTCGAGCGGATGCTCCCAGTCAATAAGCCGGACGGTCTTTTTGTTCACGCCAGCCTCTTCGCTGACCTGTATGCCGTACCGTAGCAGCGTATAGACATCCTTGTTAATGTCGTAGAGGCTTCTGATTTGATTGTCTGCGGTCTGTCTTAGTTCATGAATGGCTCGATTGATAAGCGTTTCGCTATAGCCTTGTTCATGAAGGTAGGCGCGCAAAATCTCTTCTTCGATGTGGCTGTTGTTCGGGCGCTCTTCCCAGTTGCCGAGATATTCATAACCCAATCCATCTTGTTTATCCCTAAACAGTTTGACGATTCGGTTTTGGGTTAGTCTTTCTTTTTGGCCGACTTTGCTCATACATCTGTTCTTGCGTTTAACGACAATCTACTGGCAAAGGCTTTTCACATTGCTGATTTGTTGCTAAACAGGTAAATTGACGTTTCAGGGCCTTCCGAAAGTCACCAATCTTGTAGTCAGTACCAGCATTCCACCAGAAACCGCCGCCAATGTATAAGCTGTCACTGGGCTTCATGCCGTAATATCTTTGCATTTGCGCGATTTTCGACTTCCGACAGCAAGCCATTTTGTCATTCCGGGGAATACAATTCGCTCTATTGCAATTTTCCATGTCTTTACTGCAATAGCAGTTCTCATTACCTTTACAAGTCTCGAAATCTTCATCGTCGCCATCCGAATAACCTATTTCTCCCATGCCGAGAAATTGATTCTTAAAGACCCGTCTCAATGTTCCAAAAACGTCTCGGTTTATCTCCTCTTCGCTGAGAACTCTGAAATCGCAGTTATTTTCGTAGTAACTAACCAGAACATAGTCCAGTTTATCAATCATTGTTTGAGGGAAGTTGTTAATCCATTGATCCATAGCATTAGCTGTCCACTCAAGGCAGTTAGGCATATAGGAGACAGTCAGCATAATTGGCTTATGAGCGGGAATAAAACTGATGAGCCTGTTTATTTTTTCAACGGTTATTTCAGGCTTGCCTTTTGTCTCAGGAGGTAACTTAACTCCATCCTGATAAGCCTCATCAGCCCATTCACCGTTGACTTCATTTCCAACTTCCCACGCATCAATGTAATCTTTTTCGCCTTTGAAATATTCAACGAAACATTTTGCACGGTGGTCGTAGACTGGATCAGTAGGGGCAAAATTCTTGCAGTCAAAATTCTCGTTTGGGTTTGAGTTCAACTGGTAATGTCTCAGAGCATAGGAATCGAATGGCAGAGCCAGAATATAGAATTTTTTCTTTCCCTGTGGCGGGTTGTGAAGTTCGCTTAACTTTGCCTCATAATCAGACGGTGAAGTATTGGCTTGAAAAACAACTCTGAGCGTAATCGGCACAGTAACGTCTTTGAATTTCTCTCGAAACTTATCTACATCCAATTCGTTTAAGTTTTCAATCGTCAGTCCATAAATGCGTTGCGGCGGCGCACCTTTTTTCGGTATCACCTGAGCATTTACCGAAAGACAAAAAAAGCTTGAGAGAAAGATAGTGAGAGCTAACTTGGCCCCAAAGTATATTTTCATATTAACCTTGTCTTTCCAGTGAGTAGTTCCTGCATCATGCCTTGCTTGATGGCCTTGTATTTGTCGCGCTGCTGCTCAATCTTTTCGATCTCTGCTTCCATATCATTGAGAGTTCGAGCGATAGCCTCTTGTTCCGCAAAAGCCGGGAATGGAATTTCAATATTATTAAAGTTTCTTTTTGACAGATTATATCTAGTTGCACCTTGACCTAATGAATAGAACAATTGCCGACCGAAGCTGCTTCTCAGGTAATAAACTAAAAACAAAGGATGGGCATTCGAGTTTTTAGTGAGCCTAAAGCCAAAGCAAAAACTATTTAAGTAAAGCTCTTCAATATCGCTTAGTAATACAGAACACATTCCTATTTCTTCTGGTGTTTCAGATGAAGTATTAAAAAGTATATCGTTCTTTAATACTCTGTTTTGTCGTTCATTTGGCTTAATACGTACAAGTCCAAACATATTGATGTTAATTGCTTTGTTATTCATCACATTGAGAAATGTGATATATGGCAAGTTACCATCCTCAAAATCCCGTTTTGATTTACCAGAAAGACCGATATAAGTATTACCGATTTCGCCCAATCTTCTTTTGTCCCATTTATCAGTAAAGCCTGCCAAGCGCGTTTGGGCTGTCAGTAACTGCTGTATCGCACCTTGTTTAATGTTTCGCTTTTTGGTGATAAGTTGGTCAAGGGTAGTAGTAAGAGTATCAATGTCGCTCAATGCCCCTGCAATAGCTTGCTGTTCATCAAATTCTGGCAATTGAATCAGAATTGAGGAGATAAAATTACGATTTAGAGACGGCTGTGCACCTCCTGTATTATATCGACTGAAATTGATGTTTTTCAGTCGATAGTAAACGAAACGCGGACAGTTATTGTGAAAGTCTGTGACATATAGGGCAGTATTATGAGGCCAATAATCACTCTCGCAAAAATGAACTTGCCCAAACGATGCACCACTTCGTCCTACTACTACCCCCGGCCCTTTTGCGATAGCAATGTTGTGGAAGCCATATTGACCAGCAGCACTCATGACGGGGATGTTGCCAAGCGTTCGCTCAGACTCAGTCAGATCATGTCCTCTTCGAAGAGAAACGAAATCACTGAGTTTCTTTACTTCCCAATCTTTAGGAACTAAACCGACATCAGTTAATTTGTAGCCTTTTGGTAATTCCATTCAAGCCCCATTCTGTTAAGATGCGCACTAACCCTCATGGACAAATCTTCGACTTCGGTGGTTAGCTGGGGTAACGGAGAAGTATATCGTTCCGCCAAAGTCTTGATCCTCTGCGTCAACTTCCGCGAGATGCGTTCCATTTCCGATTTGACAGATTGGTCAAGGGCCGCGATCCACTTGTCGTCAACTACCAAAGTCTTTACTTCGTCCGTTTCCAACTCGCCGTACTTAGCTATAACATTCTGGTCAAGAGCAGTTTTGGCGTCTTTTACTTTTTTCGCGGCGGCGGCTTCGCTCTCAATCAACAGTAAGTAATCGTAAAGCGCATCTAACTCTGCGAATAGCTCAGCTTCGTCCTTAATCCCTCTATCCCACTTTATCTTGGCGAAATCCTTCTTGATTGCCTTAACTAATCTCTTTTGCTCGAATGAAGTTTCAGCGCTTTCTAGGATTCTATCCTTTGACTCCATTACTCTCTTTTGGACAGCACCCTTTGTGATTTTGCCCTTTCCATTTTTTAGAGCCTCCAAAATACCCTCCTCACCACTGTGCTCCTCTTCAATTTCTTCACGCTGGCGCGTAATAGTCTCCTTATCCGCTTCAAGTTGTTCGATGGCTCGCTGTTCTTCGGGAAAATAACGTTCAATGATGAGCTTAGGCGGTATCAAATCCATGTTTGCCTGCCAGCCATCAACCGCTATCATATAAACGTCGTCTTGCATTACGTCCGCCCAGTAGCTCATCAAATGCTGGTAGACGTCATACCTGTCAATCAGGTGAATATCCTCGAAGGTTTGCAGAATGCCCTCCGACAGATCACGAATCAACATCTTCGGCTTCGCACCGACCTCTATGTCCTTTAGTAGCAGCGTATTCTTCTCGCGCCACCTGCGGAAAAGCTCATCAACTTCATTGGCATAAGCGACAAATTCGGGATGCTCGTAAATGGCTCTCTTGATGTCGCTCTGTTCGACCTTCAATCTTGAGTAGCCCGCCCGCTCGCTCTCACCGAACAACTCACCTTCGAGCGTGGGGCAGACTTGCCAGTAGCTCTCCAACGCCTTAATGTCGCGATTCGGAATGCCGCCTAGCAGATGCGCCTCTATGTCCTGAATATCTTCGGGTTCTTGGCTATCAATGTAGCGCGCGATGTTCAGATTGTAACAGTTCTTCTCATCAGCAATTTCCGAATGGTGAACCATCCGGGAGTATTTTTCGATTTTAATCTGATTATTGAAGACATCCACGATCTTGTGAATATCCTGATGGCGCAGACGGTTCTTATTCCCATCTTTGACAAAGCCGCGACTAGCATCAATCATAAAAATGCCGCGCCGTGAGTCGGCATTCTCCTTATCAATGACGATGATGCACGCTGGGATGCCCGTCCCATAAAAGAGATTTGGCGGCAAGCCAATGATGCCTTTGATGTAGCCCTTTTGGATAAGATTCTTACGTATATCCCCCTCGACATTGCCGCGAAACAGAACACCATGCGGCAAAATGATTGCGCCCTTGCCTTTGCTTTTCAGCGATTTAATGACGTGCAAGAGAAAAGCATAATCGCCGTTCTTTGCAGGCGGCACGCCGTAATCTTTGAATCGCCCGTAAATATCGCTATGAGGATCAAAGCCGCTCCCCCAGGCTTTGAATGAAAACGGAGGATTGGCGACTACAAAATCGAATGTTTTCAGATGACCGTTTCGGTCAAGGAAATGCGGCGAGGAAAGACTATTGTCCTGCCAAATCTCCGCCGTAGGCTGATCGTGCAGGATCATATTCATCTTGGCGAGCGCGGCGGTTGCATTGTCCATCTCCTGCCCATAGATGGTAAGACCTCTCTCGGCCTCGTCGGCAGCTTTGAGCAAGAGTGAGCCGCTACCGCATGTTGGGTCGTATATAGTTTGCGTTTGGCTGACAGACTCATTTATGCCTATTACTTTCGCCATAATGCGGGATACTTCGGCGGGAGTGTAGAACTGCCCTTTGCTCTTTCCCGATTCGGTGGCGAAGTGACGCATTAGATACTCATAGGCATCTCCCAGAATGTCGTCGCCTTCGGCGCGATTGCGGCTGAAATCCAGTCTAGGGTCTTCAAAAATGCGGATCAGGTTCGAGAGCCTGTCCACCATCTCTTTACCTTTGCCAAGCTTGTCATCATCGTTAAAATCAGCAACGTCAATCACGCCCTTCAGGTTATTAGCTTCTGCCAACGTGCTGATGATTATGTTCATCCGCTCCCCGATATTCTTCTGCCCCTTGAGCGCGACCATATCCTTAAAGCCGCCGCCTTCGGGCACTTCAATTAGAGCATCTGGGTTGCCCGCGTACTTGTCCGACACGTACTTGATGAACAACAATACAAGCACGTAATCCTTGTACTGCGAGGCATCCATACCTCCACGTAACTCATCGCAGCTTTTCCAGAGGGAGCTGTATAACTCGCTTTTCTTGATTGCCATAACCTTCTAATTGAAGCCCTTATATGACTGAAATTTGCCTGGTATGAAGCCCTAACGTGAGACTTAGTACCGCGTTAATTTACATGAAAATTATTTTAGGCTCAATTTAATACCCATTTAAAATTGTATTCTCATTCACAACGCTAAAAATGGAGGTTTTCTCTATGAGTGAAGAACTGCTTGAAGAGTTGATTAAAATAAGAGCTAAGGCGAGTCTTACGCCATATTTTGATTACCGCTTCGCACGTCTTGAAGATTTTCTCGTTTACACCCGCTATTTAGCAACCTATACCCAAGAGGAAAAAGACGACCTTCTTGCTAAATTCAACAAACTCTCCGAGCAAGAAAAGCTGGACTTATTAAACAGAACTGCGAGTAGGACAAGTGCATCTGTTTTCTATCTTTCAGAGCAAGATAGGGAAAAGCTAGAAACTGGAAAGAAGAACCTCTCTTTTCATGAGAGGGCGCGCATTTCTGACAGTTCCATACGTATGGAGGGCTTTGCAAACGTGTGGCTCGACTTTGGAGAAGTTTCCGATGCCATAATTGAGATAGATGATAGATCATCACCAGAAAGGGAAAGTCGCCCTTATGCGTATATCAGCTTCTCCAACAGTTACCAGAGGCGTGTGGAAACAATAGATATTTTTGAATCCATTAAGGCCAATCCTGCGTCTATCGGCCATCCCGTTATTATATTTGCTATCTATCACTGGCAGCGAGTGATCTACACCAGACGTGTAATCAAACGGGATGACATCATTCCCAGAGAAGGATGGGAACGAGCCTTTAAGGATGAATTTGAGGGCGTGGATGATCTTAGAACTGCTGAAAGAAATTTAAAAGCTATCAGTAAAACTTTGTATGAAGCCGCTAGAGATAGAGCGATTTCAAAGGAAGCTGCTCTCGCGCTCAAAATGAGTTGGTATGGCTTGCAATTGGAAGATGAAAATACCGCTCTACATTTTGCTTGGGAGAACTTGGAGGCTGATGCTTTTGGCATGATTGGAGAAGTCGAAGAGATTCTGGCAAAAGTTGAAGTCGAACTCCGGTCTTTCAGCAGACGCCCCTATACGGATTTTCGACATACAAGAATTTCTGGCGAAAGAGTAATGGAGTTTTTGAGAGATGATGGTGAGAAGGGTGGAAGAAAATTTGTTGGCTTTAATGAGGACGGCAAATCACTAAGACAAAGCTGGAAAGTCTTCCGCAACGCATTTGCAGCTTGGTTCTTTGGGTTAGATCAGTCATCGGTTCAAGATTATCTTGAAAAGTCCACTAAAGAGAGTGTAGTTAATGACGAAGTATATATACCTTCTTTATTAGCCCCTCAAAGTACGGTATCGGGTATTTGGCATTATCTTTTAGGTACTCCTCTAGCTACTGCACAGGAGCCAATCTGGATACGCGAAGATGATATGGGGTTTCGTGGTGTCGCAGATGCTATTGAAAAGACAACATTTAAACCTGCGGAGGATGAAGAGGGCAACTAGGTATAAAAAAATCAAAGTTCTATACCTAGTTGGGGTCGAGACAGAAATAGAAGGCTTCTGATAATTATAGGCCGTCGCTGATAAGAGCGGCGGCCTACTGATTTTTATGGAGGACAGAAGATGGAGACAAACCAAACTCAGACCTTTGACCGAAGAGAAGCAGCGCGGCGGCTCGGCCTATCAGTCGCAACTATTGATCGAGAACTGGCGCGGAAAAATATCACTCATGTTAGAAGCGGGCGTAGAGTCCTATTCACACAAGCTCACTTGGACGAATACATCAAGCGCAACGAGCGTAAGGCACGGTAGAAGGGGAATCGAGATGGAACGACAAATACTAATTGCTGACGAAGTGGCAGCGCTGCTTCGAGTTGATCGCCAACGCGTTTATGAATTAGCTCGTCGTAATGCGATTCCTGTGATTCGTCTTGGCGAGCGGCAATATCGCTTTGACGCAGAAGCTATCAGGCAATGGATAGAGCGCGGCGGGCAAATTGAACACAAACCTGATGGTGCTTAAAGGATTGAAAAATGAACAAGCAGTCCTTAACCGATGCTGATGTAAGACTACTGGCGACTTCGTTTATCAGTCCTGCATTAGCCCTATCTGCGGGTATCTTCCGCGTTGATACCTATAACGGGGGCCTGATTGTCGGAAGAAATGGCAACGCCGATTACTCTGGCCTTGTCTTTCCCTACTTCTTACCGGATGAACCTTGCCCGCGCGAGTACCGCCTGCGTCGCGATAACCCGGACTTGGAGCAAAAGTCAGATGGCACGATTAAAGCTAAAGCGAAATATCTTTCACCACCAGGCAAAGGAAACCTTCTTTACTTCGTGCCAATGACCTCTAGTGAGTGGCTTACAGATTCGACCCTGCCGATTTGCATTACAGAAGGCGAAAAAAAGACTCTGGCTCTATGGGAACTCTCTTGGCATGGGCTTCCTGATGCTGCCCCAACGCCTTCTTTTCTTCCAATTGGACTATCAGGTGTTTGGAATTGGCGAGGCACTGTCGGAAAAGCAGATAACGAAAAGGGTCAAAGACAAGATGTTAAGGGTGTCATCCCTGATTTAGACCTGATTAAATGGAAAGGGCGCATCGTTTATATCCTTTTCGATGTTAACGTAAAAACAGATGATAGTGTACAAGCAGCAAGGCGCGAACTGAGTAAAGAACTAACTAGACGCGGTGCTGTCGTGCTATTTGTCGAATTGCCTGAACTGGATAGTATCAATGGCGTAGACGATCTGCTCGCACTAAAGGGCGCAGGTTATGTCTGTGCCTTGTTCGACGCGGCTCACTCGCCAGAAGATGAAAAGACAAAGAGGAGGTCTCAATCAACTGTTCTGGTTGACCTAATCGAAGACGCAGAGCTGTTTCACACCAGCGAGGGCGATACATACGCTACAATTCCGGTTAAAGGTCATTTTGAGACATGGGCTTTGAAGTCCAGGGGCTTTCGAGACTGGCTATCAAAACGCTACTACGAATCAGAAAGCGCAATTCCGAACGCGCAGGCTTTACAGGATGCTCTGAACACTCTTCATGGCATCACACGCCATGACGGGGCTGAAATTGATACTCACATACGTTTGGCTTCAAAAGACGGATGCATCTGGCTTGATTTATGTGATGAAGAGTGGCGAGTTGTAAAGATTTCAACTGAGGGTTGGAAGATTGTCAGTGAAGCTCCAGTAAAGTTTCGTCGCACTAAAGGCATGAGGGCTTTGCCTCTTCCAGTTACAGGAGATTCTGTTTCATCCCTACGCCAACTTGTGAATATAAGCGATGCAGATTGGCCTTTGCTTATATCTTGGCTTGTAGCGGCTTTCAGACCCGGCTTCCCGTTTCCTGTCTTGGTAATTCATGGCGAGCAGGGAAGCGCAAAATCTACTGTTTCAAAGATGCTGCGCGATTTGATTGATCCGAATGTAGCGCCGCTTAGGAGCGAGCAAAGAGATGAGCGCGATTTGATGCTCGCAGCTACAAATGGCTGGGTAGTCGCTCTCGATAATCTTTCAAAGCTTCCTGTCTGGCTTTCTGATGCTCTGTGCAGGCTCTCTACAGGGGGCGGATTTGCTACACGAACACTCTATGAAAACGATGAAGAGACGTTATTCATGGCGATGCGTCCTATCATCCTAAACGGCATTGAAGAGCTTACGACTCGAAGCGACCTACTTGACCGCTCAGTGATTATTCATCTTCCTACTATTCCGCCAGAAAAGAGAAAGCCAGAGGCGGAAGTATGGAAAGAGTTTGAATACATTCGCCCGTTTATTCTGGGAGGACTGCTTGATTCTGTGAGCCATGCCCTGAGCACCATAGAGAGCGTGCGGCTAGAGCAGATGCCGCGTATGGCTGATTTTGCGCTCTGGGCGACGGCAGCAGAGGCGAGCATGGGTCTGAACAGTGGAGCTTGTATTAGGGCTTTAATGGGAAATCGTGAGAGTGCAAATGACTTGGCTCTTGAGGCTTCGCCAATTGCTTCGACCTTGATCGAATTTGTACAGGAGCAGGGGAATTGGAAGGGTAAATCTTCAGAACTCTTAGAAGCTTTGAATCAGCGAGCGAGCGAAGAAGTTAAAAAGCAGCAAGGGTGGCCAAAGCGTCCTAACCTCCTGAGCGGAGCGGTGAAGAGGGTCGCACCTAACCTACGAGCTATAGGCATTGATTGCCAAGTAGGGAGAACAAAAGCGGGCAGTTCCATCACACTAGAATATAAGGGCAAAACATCGTCACCAGCGTCATTATCGTCACCTTCAACGGAAGATGCCTTTCTTACTGAATCAACGAGTGACGATCCTAGAGAGGACGATGACGATCTTGAGTTTTGATCGTCATCACTAAAACCAACAACACACGGTCAGATGACGCGGGTGACGGTCGTGACGATAAATTGCTGATCTGTTCTGTTAGCGAAGATCGAAATAAAAAAGATGTTAAGCCCTGAGAGCCGGGGAGGGGAGAGAGATGAAAAACAAAACCGGAAATCTGTTACCTAAGATGGCCGCTCACGGTGGCACGGTTCATCGTCAGTTCGTTCGCTGTGGCAAAGCCTCCTGCAAGTGCGCGCGGGGCAAACTACACGGAGCGTACTACTACTACTTTGTCCGCATTAACGGCAGACTCAAGAAACGCTACCTCAAAGCCGATCAAGTCGAACCGATGCGGGCTGCTTGCGCGTTTCGGCAGAAAGAGGACAAGACGCGCCGTGAGCATTCACAACAGAATCGCCAAATGATTCGAGAGATGAACTCCCGTTTTCATCTGCTTCTACAGCAGCTCAAAGCAATCAATAGAGGTTAAGCTATGCCACAATCTAAGAAGGCTAAGAGAGGCTCGCGCCAGCAAGCCGCAGCGCCAACCGCAGAGCAAGTTGGCGAACAAGCCAGCAAGCAGTTGCAGGAAGTTGCGGCAACTGAAATACAGCCGTCGCAGCCTGAAAGTGCATTTGATAAACCGTTGCCCCAAGAAACTCATGAGCGATTTCAATTACCGCCGGAGCAGTTCGTTGAAACACAGAACCAGCTTGAAGTTCAACTGGCTGAGCGGCGCGAACAGATGGTCTATGCCGATTCTATTGAGAGCCGGGTTGGATATAACTCTTTGTTGCGTTTGCTCGGACATCACTTTATCAGGAAAGTCGCTTACTACCGCTCGAAAGAAGGCGGCTCGTTATCGCTGGATGAAGCCAGAGCCGCAGCTTATCGTAAGTGCGAAGATGCAGAGCAGGCCAATGAGTTATTCGACCAATTGATGAGCCTGCCAGTTGATTACATTGGCTTCGCTGATCTCTCACAACTCAATGACTTCTCGCCATCAATGGCACAGAACACATGGGAAGTCATCAAGCGTGCCGCGCAAGATGAGTTTGAGAGTGGGCATCTAGCCGCCTGCGCCTTCGAGCCTGTAGATTATATGAAAGACGCTTGGACGAGAGCGCGATATTTGGGCTTGCGTGAGTCTTTCGCCGAAGAATGGCAGCCGCGCGGCGGCATCGAATTGAGCATGATTGACGCGATGGCGCAAGCGTTCTTTCAACTCCAGTATTGGACGGAACAATCAGTCAAGCGAGCCCGCACCGAACCGCGCGAAGAAGCCTATGAATATCAGAAGTGGAAACACTATCAGCGCGAAGCGAAAACTGAGAGTTGGAAACATGGACATTGGGACATCCCGTATGTCCGTGAGCAAGCTGCGGTTGAACACGCGGCTGCGATGGCTGACCGCTGGCAGAGAATGTATTTCCGGGCAATCAGACAGTTAAGAGATTGGCGCAGATATACGCCACAAGTGACGATCAACAATCCGCAGCAAGTCAATATCGGTGAACAGGTGAATGTTGCTTCTGAGGGTGGGCAGCAGGTAAATGTCAAAACAGATGGTTAGAAGAGAAGCAGCTACTCAGAGGTGTCAGGTTCATATTTCAGAAGATCATTTGGCTTGCACCTTAGAACCGTACAGAGTAGGTCAAGAGTTTTAATGCCAATTTTCTCCAAGTCATTCTTCCACCACTTGGCGGCCATTGAAGGCTGCACGCCTGTAGCTTTTTGTAATTGGTACGCGGTTGTGATGCCGCGCTTTTCCGCTTGCTCTCTTATTGCTACAGTGACCATAGGCCAATATTAGCATCTTTATCCGTGATACGTATAGAAAAAATACGCTCGAACTTATTATGCTCAAGAGAAATACCTCTTGACATAATATTACGTCTAGAGGTAATATGACGCTGCCCTACAAATAATTATGGAAGGGAATGGCAGCGATGAACATAGATCAAAACAGGATGTGGCAAGTGATTCAAGAGGCATTCGATAAAGTTCCAAACTCGCAACGGTGGCAGACCGCCCTTGTCAAAGCCAAGCAGCAACTCGAAGAGAATCCGTACATGCACTTCGACGGGCGCGCGCTCCTAATTCTCTCGCCTTCAGGCGAAATCTACAGCGCTAATGGCACTTGTCAATGTAAAGCATACAGAAGCGGTCAACCCTGCTGGCATCGCGCAGCAGCAAGGCTTGTTGAGCGGTATAACGAAACCTTGCACTAAAGTGAGATGGGATAGGTAAGCGCGCCAACGCTTCCTATCCCTTCACTCCGTCCCTTCAAGCTAGAAAAGGTAAGAGTAATGAAAAGCATACCACAGAAAGCAGAGCTAGATGGGAGGTTCAACTAATATGCCCGGGCAGATCATTAAGCGTGGTGATAATACATGGCTAGTGCGAATCTTCTTAGGGAGAGACACTAAAGGTAAGCGTACTTATCTAAACAAAACTATTCACGGTACAAAGAAGGACGCACAAACTTTCATACGCGAGAAAGAAAGGGCGCGCGATTTTGGCTTGCCGCTAGAGTCCCTTAATATCACCTTCAATGAGTATCTTGATCGGTGGCTAAAATTTAGTGAGCAGCATGTGCGCGAGTATTCGCATTTTTGGTATAAGCAACTGCTGGAAAGCTATGTTCGACCAACACTCGGCACTCGCCGCCTCGCGGAGCTTCAACCTCTCGATTTTCAGAGCCTCTATGACTATCTCCTCGAACGCGGACTTTCAGGGCGTACAGTGCGTCATGTTCATGCTCGGATAGTGACTGCACTCAATCAAGCTGTCAGGTGGCGTATGATCCAGCAAAATCATGCCTCTTTAATTAAGCCTCCGAAAATCGTTAAGCGGGAGATGCACTTTCTCACACCTGAAGAGGCGGCACGCTTTCTCGTAAAAACGGAACAGGGCCAATATGGGACAATGCTGCGATTCGCTTTGGCTACCGGCTTGCGCCCAGAAGAGTACCTCGGCTTGCAATGGAAAGAGCTTGAACTAGACCGTACAGATAGGGGGGTGGTACATATTCGACGCGTAGTCCATCAACTATCCAGAGGCGGTGGATGGATGTGGGGAGACGTAAAATCTCCAAGCAGTCGACGTGATGTTTATTTCCCGCTAACTTTAGTGCATGAACTGAAAAAGCATCGTATCCAGCAACAGGAGCTTCGTCTACGTATGGGGAAGGAATATGAGGATCATAATCTTGTCTTCGCAACCAAGTTTGGCACGCCCATTCATCGTAAGTTTGTCACAACTTACCATTTCAAGCCCACATTGAAGCGTGCAGAACTGCCTCATACTATCCGGCTTTATGACCTCCGCCATTCCTATGTCACACTAAGTTTAATAAGCGGAGTCAAACCGAAAGTAGTAAGTCAGCAGGCCGGACATTCCAGCGTGGCCTTTACACTTGATAATTATGCTCACGTCATACCGGAGGAGAGAGAAGGCGCTAGTGACAAGCTTGAAAGCCTTCTGTTTAATACAGGCGCGTAATAGGTAGAATCCCGATCTGAGCCTTTACCATACTTCAGAAGGAAAGTAGTAGCGGCATTCCAGAAGATGAAGGGGCAGAATAAACTGCCCTTTCCTTGTCCTTATGTAGCCTTTCATTTATAACTTCTCATGCGCCGTTGGAAAGTCAGCAGGTTTTGCTACGTAGAGCAATCTGCTTTGCGCCTTCATCGGATACTTCTAACGGCGCACACTTCCCCTTAGCCGCGCGTGAGGCAATCACGGCAGCTTAGGCCATCCCTAACTAAGCGATACTACTAAGGCAGCGACAGCACAGTCTCTATCAGAATCACGATAGCCGCTATCGCGGGGCATTCTATATTACCCGTAGCTGTGGCCGATGGGGGCGGCGGCGAGATAATCCCATCGCATGGGATGTTGCCCGCATAAGTTGAGAAGGCGAACGCACAGATTAACGTAGCGAGCGCGCAAAATCGGCGTAAATGCTTCATTTTTCTATCTCCTTTGGAATCCCTTGCAAAGACCTTTGCAAGCAGAAGAAACTACAGCACGCCTTCTAAAAGACTTGCAAGTGGAAAAGCGGGCTAATAAGATGGCGGGCGTTCTAGCAACAAAAGTTGCAATCACTCGTAAAGGCAAGTCTCACATGGACTCACAAGCCGGACTCTTGCGCCAACTGAGGAATAAAAACCTAAGTCTTGATGAGCAAGCAGAACTTCGCTGTCAGCTTGTTAAGCACTATGAGGATACAGGCCAGCACGAAGCCGCGCGTGAGGCTATGGGCGAACTATGGCAACGTGTGGGCGAACGCCCTAATGTCGAAGGGTTAGAACGGCGCACAGCCGCAGAGGTCTTGTTACGGGCCGGAGTTTTAACGGGATGGCTCGGCACTTGTTATCAAATAGAAGGGGCGCAGGAAACGGCAAGGAATCTGATTACAGAAAGCCTCACTATCTTTCAATCATTCAAACACGGAAAGAAGATAGCCGAAGCAGAGGCAGAGCTTGCCAGATGCTACTTTAAGGAAGGCCGCTATGATGAGGCTCGCGTTATCTTAGGGGATGCGTTGTCGCGGCTTCAGACGGATAGTGAGCTAAAGGCATTAGTGATACTTCGCATGGCCGTAGTCGAATGGGGAGCGGCCCGTCACAATGAAGCGCTCCGCATCCTGACAGAAGCCGCGCCGCTCTTTGAGAAGGTCAACAAGCAAGTCATAAAAGGCAGTTACCACAATCACCTCGCCATGATTTTCCAGACTCTAGCAGAAGCAGGCCAGCGAGAGTATTTAGACCGCGCCTTTATCGAATACACAGCCGCGAGCTTCCACTTTGAGGAAGCCGGACATAAACACTATCTCGCCAACGTAGAAAACAATCTAGGGTTACTATACTTTACCGCTCACAGATACAAAGAAGCTCATAGACATTTAGATTATGCACGTCTCTTAATGGTAAGCCTGAAGAACAGAGAAGGTGCAGCGCAAGTAGATGAGACAAAAGCGCGTGTCTTTCTCACTGAGGGGCGTAACGCAGAAGCAGAGAAAGCCGCTCGCTATGCTGTCCGTGTGCTGGAAAAGAATGAGCATTACGCTCTTGCAGAAGCATTGATTACACACGGCAGAGCGCAGGCACGGCTAGGACGCAAGGAACACGCACGCCTTACCCTTTACCGTGCTTTGGAAATATCGGAGCAGTCAGGGGCGCTCGCTCGCGCAGGGGAAGCGGCTCTCTGCATTGTCAGAGAATTAGGCGGGCGTTTAGAGGAAGTGCAAATCCTCTCTGAAAAGCTTCCTCTAGTAAAAGAGTTAAGGCGATATGAGCATGACCTTGTAAAGCAGGCTCTTATCAGAGCGCAGGGCAGCGTGACACAGGCCGCACGACTTCTTAGAACCTCACATCAACATCTAGCTTACCTTGTTGAGCATAAGCACAAAGACTTGCTCCCCTTGAGGAAACCTCCGATACGCCGCCCGAAGTCCAAGTAAGGGCCTTTAGACTTTTCGTGTAGAAACTCCTTTTCGGGCATAGCCAATACCACAAAAAGATTCTTTTCTGGTATTCACGCTTTACCGAACTTTGTGACATTGTGTGCTTCTAATCTGTAACACTGAAATTGGCACACTATTGGCACACATATCGTCAGACAGTTTCTTCTAAATGCTCTAAATAAAGAGGAAAGTCTACCTTATTACCTTGTGCTGCCAGCAGCGACCGGTGCCGCGCACACGGCGCTGGCAGGGAGTACCCTTCTGCGTTCGCGCGCCGCATAGCGAGACAATCTCTTCGGGGTCTGTGGGACGCTCCGTCGAGGTGCCGTCGGGGCCGTAACCCGGCTCTGTCTTCGGCGCGTTGGAAGATGAAGAGGCGTTAGCAGCAGCCTCCGTATCTCTGTCCGACTTGGCGCTCCCGCTCGTCGCTGTGACCGTGGAGACAGCAGGCAATTCTCCACGCTGCACAGTCAGAGGCGGTGGCTGCGGTCGCATCGCGCGCCCCATCAAGAGCCCCGTGGAAAGAAGCGCGACTGCCGTAATCAACGGGACTAGAAAGCGCCTCCTGCGATAGCGACCTTCGCAAGTTTGACAGAAGCTGCGGCTTGTCCACGCGCGCCAGCGCGTACGCGTAATCTTCTCTCCGCACTCAGCGCAGAAGTTCGGTTTGTACATTCTTGGAGAGCCTCCTTTGCGAGAAAAGGATGCTCTATTCGGATCGCGCTTGAGGCCCGTCAGGCTTTTCGGAAAACATACCTGAGTGGCCTCTCGCGGATGAGGTGGCCGCTCCGAGAAGAGCCGGTTTAAAGCGAGGCCGCATTATATACGCAAGGCTCGATGCAGAACAACTCTTGTTGCGCGCATGGCACGTGTTGCACGCGTAAGACAAACGTGCTAGACTGCTTTTACTCCCGAACCTTTCAGAGAAAGAGGCCCGCGCGCCGTAAGGCTTTCCTTGATGAATCAATAAGAGCTTGAAGCGAGAGAGAAGACGCTCTCCGTCAGCGCGAGGATTACTTTAAGATGGGTTTGAGACTCTATTGCAACCGTTACGGCCATTTTAAGCACCCGCTCGTGTGCGCTGTGAACTGTCCCTATCGCACGCGCTGCCGTGATTTCGCGCTCTACTATGACGATAATCGCGCGGGCGTGGACGTACTGGTTGAAGAATATTTCGCTCAGCGCACTGCGGCCGACGACAAGCAAGCGAAGCCGCGAGAGCGCTCGTTTATTCCTACGGCTGTGCCCGTTTCTATGCGCACGCTGATACGCTTGGAGGTAAAAAGAGAGATGGCGGAAGCCAAGTACATCTGGATTGGAAAAGAGGATCAGGCCGAGCTGCTTGATCACGAAGAGGTCATCAAACGCGCCGAGCGTGGATGGAAGGCCAAACACATTTACAAAGTCGCGCAGGAGATGGAGCTGAAGTTTCAGCTAGTGCCTCTCAAGCGAATCGAGAAGGCAAAGCGAGCCGTGGAAGCAGAGCAGGAGCGCGCAGCCGCTCGCCGCCGCGCGCAGCGACCGCGCCCAGTCCCCGTCGAAGCGCCCGCGCCCCTCAAGCCCGTTCCGGCCATAGAAGCGCAGGCAGCGCCCCAGACGCGCCGCTCGCGCTCACGCGTCGCAAAGGTCGCCGGAGACAGGTAAGAAATGGGGGTCGGGGGATAGGGGTTAGGGGATGGTAAAAGAAAGAGACGTGGATTTTCTTTCTCTATCTCCTAACCCCCAACCCCTATCCCCCATCTTTCAAGCAACTCTGGGCAGACGGGAAGCGTCCGACCAACTGCGGGTTGGCGGCCTTTTTGTGTGCGGGTCAGGGTGTACTTGCAAAAGACGCTCGCGGGCAGGCATACTCGCCGCAGAGACGCCCTAATTTATTCGCCTGAAAATTCTTGAGCAATGATTCGAGCGCTGTTTTCCTTTTCTCCCAGACAAAGACGCCACTTTTCTCTAGCCTCCGTGGCACTCTTCTGTGCTCTTCTACTGCCTGCCGCAGGCTTCGCTCAGGAGCAAGACCCGGACGAGGTGCTAAGGGTCGAGACGAACCTCGTGCAGCTCAACGTAGGCGTAGTAGACCGTCAGGGACGCCCCATACTGAACCTCTCGCGCAACGACTTTGTCGTCTACGAGAACGACGTGCGGCAGACCATTCAGAGCTTCGAGCCGACTACGACTCCTTTCAGTCTGGTGCTGATGCTGGACATGTCCGGCTCTACGCTGGGCTTTCGTCAGACGCTCAAAATATCGGCCATGCGTTTTATTGATGCGCTCGCGCCGGAAGACCGCGTCGCCATCATTACCTTTAACGAGAAGGCAGAGCTTCTTCAGAACTTCACCTCCGACCGCAGAAAGATTGCTGAGCGCATTGACTTGGCGCAGGGGCAGGGGAAGACACACTTTTACAACGCCCTGCAATTCGCCATGCGGCAACTCGCAACTGAAGGCAAGCGGCGTAAAGCCATCATCGTTTTGACGGACGGGCTGGACACGGGGATGCGGCAAGCCGACCGTGAAGCCGCATCGAGCGCGACTACGAATGAAGCGGCGATAGCCTCTATCAAGCCCGGCCAGAGCGCTCCTTTGAACTCTGTCCTGAGCGTTGCGGACAGAATGGGCGTGACTATCTATCCGCTCGCGCTGCCTTCGGGCGACGCCAAGCTTCTGCCCTTCCCAGACCCGCAGCAGATAGCCATGTACACGGCTGCGCGTGCGCGTCTTCAAGCGCTGGCAGACCGCACGGGCGGGCGCTTAAACGAGATTAGACGGCTGGAAGATATGGGAAAGCTCTACGCATTAGTCGCTGCGGAGTTGCGCACGCTCTACAGTCTGACTTATCAGCCCTCGGGCGAGCGCAAACGCGACGGAAGCTGGCGCGCAATACGCATAGAAGTCACGCGCCCCGAAATGATAGCCCGCAGCAAAAGCGGCTATTACTCCCGTTAAAATCGAGCCGCCGGTAACGTGATTTCCACTCACAGGCTGGCCGCTTGACACTCCATGCTTCAAGCCCCTATATTCTCTTTTCCGCTTTGAAAAAGCTGCGCGCCCGTAGCTCAGTTGGATAGAGCGTTGGTCTACGAAACCAAAGGTCGCAAGTTCGAATCTTGCCGGGCGCATAATGAATTTGATAAGAGAGGCTGCGCCACAGCAGCCTCTCTTTTTCTTTTCCTCAATCTCAACTCTGGAGTTCCTATCATGAGCGCAACGGTCAACTCCTCGGATGATTTAAGTCAAAAGGTTTGCTGCAAATGTAAGGTCAGCAAGTCGGTTGAAGAGTTCAATTTTCGCAACCGCTCAGTTGGAGTAAGACATCGCTACTGTCGTGAATGCGGGAAGAAATTTACTCAGGCACATTACAAGCGAAATAAGCATCAATATATTCAACGAAGTGTGCTTGCAAAGGAGAAGCGGCGTGAATACCTGCGGCTGATGAAGTCACGCCCCTGCACTGATTGCGGTATTCAGTATCCCTATTACGTAATGGACTTCGACCATCGTGAGGGAGAGGCAAAGAGTTTTGAGATGAACCACGTCAATTACGTAACGATGCGAGCTATCACACGAGAGATAGAGAAGTGCGACATAGTATGCTCGAACTGCCACCGGGAGCGAACCTTTCAGCGCATAATGCGAAGGCAGTCGGCTCGCTCCACATGAATACTTCAAACTATTTCGGCCCGAACTCCTGTATGATGCGCTGGCGTATCTGTTCGGGCGTGAGTCCCTGCTCTTTCTGTAAGCGGTAGGCCACGAGAGCTTCCTGTATGCAGGTGGCGCACTGCGCCGAGTGATCCGATTCGTAGCAGGTGTAGAGGCTCTTGTGACCGAAGCCTTCGTCGCAATAGCAGTAGCAGGGAAGCTGCGCGATAGTCTGCGGAATCTCTCGCACTACCTGATAAGCCTCGCGCGCTTTGCCGAAGAACCGTTCGGGCGGAAGCGTGGGGCCAAGATTCGCCAGAGCTTTTCCATCGGTGATGTAGGCGGGCACACGCGCGGGCTCAGACCTCTGCTGTCTCGTTAACGGCTTGTTCAATAAAGACTGTTTATCCTTGCCGTTATCCGAGCCGATGATGAATACGACGCCGATGGTCGCAAAGACCGCGACCAGCACAGCCATGATTATCTTCTTCCTGTTCAAGCTATAACTCTCCTGATTTGTAGAACTGTATTCTAAGATGGCTCAAGACCTCTAAAGGTTCGACGCCGCCCGCCCGCATAAAATATAAGATATAACGACCCGTTTTGACGAGGCGCGGGCCTTAGCCGTCTTCTTCTTCCGTCTTCGGGCTCGCGCCTGCGGCGGCTCTAGGGTGGTGGCGGTTGTAGGTGGCGCGCAGGTGCCTGTCCGTGATGTGTGTGTAGATTTGCGTGGTCGAGATGTCGCTGTGTCCAAGCAGCGACTGTACGGAGCGAGAGTCCGCGCCGTGTTGTATGAGGTGCGTGGCGAACGAGTGGCGCAGCGTGTGCGGCGAGACGTTTTCCAATCCTGCCCGCTCGCTGTAATGCTTAATCGCGGCCCAGACCGTGTGCCTTGTGAGCGGCCCTCCCAGAGAGTTGACGAAGAGACGTGGGTCGTGCGTGCGCGTGCGGCGAAGGCGTGCGGCGCGATAAAGCTCCAGCCAGCGAGCGGCGCTCTTGCCTATCGGAATCCTGCGCTCCTTGCTGCCCTTGCCGTGGCACGACAGAAGCCCCGCGTCCATGTCAACGTCCGATGGCTTGAGCGAGATAAGCTCGGAGATGCGCAGCCCCGAAGCGTACATCAACTCCATAATCGCGCGGTCACGCAGGCCCTCTTCCGTGGCGGTGTCCGGCACGTTGAGAAGCCTTTCCATCTCATCTTCGCTCAGAAAGCGCGGGAGATGCGTGCCCGCCTGCGGGGTGTCCAAATCTTCCGCCGGGTGTCGCTTGATGTGGCCGTCCAGCATCAGGAAGCGATAGAAGCCGCGAGCCGCGCTTGTTGCGCGAGAGACGGAACGGGGCGCGAGCCCTTCGCGTGAAAGGCTGGCAATCCAACCGCGCAAGTCCGTGCGTTCGAGTTCTTCTACGGGCTTCCCTGCGCGCGAGGCCCAATCCGCCAGCCGCGCAAGGTCTCTCCTGTAGCTTTGTAGAGAATTACCCGCCAGCCCCTTTTCGACTTGCAGGTAAGTCAGGTACTCGCGCACGAGGTTGCGCCGCGAAGCTCTTTCCATTGTCATAAGCGCACGAAGAGAGTCTGTATGATGTGGTCTTAAGATACAAACGGCATTCGGCATGCCGGGCCGAACTGAATTTGTAGCTTAATAGCAGGGACAAGACAAGAGGAATATTGTAGAGGGAACGATTCTGAAATCGTGCGCGGGGATTAATCAAGAAGTAAGGTGAGCCGTCTCTCTATGTCCATTCCGGTAACCCTGAAGTACAGGCGCGCGAGTCTGGCACGACGCGCCTCATCTCGCTCGTTATTGTAAGTCCAGACGATTTTGTCTGTCTCCGGCTGGTTTAAGCGGCCAATGAAGCGTAGCTTCTCTGCCGCCGCTTCGGCTTCAATCTCATCGCCTTTGAGAATCTTCTGTATAGATTCTTCCGTGATGCTGGAAATCTTCAGATGTGCCATGACCGGGAGGCCAATTATGAAGACGAGCGCGAGCGCAAGCGATGCGAGCTTTATCCCACCCGTGACCTCATCGGGGCTTTGATGGAATGCCCTGCGGCCGTTGCGCCAGAAGACCAGCGCAGTTAAGAAGGGCGTGAAGCCGAGCAGGCCCAGCCCCAGCAGAGCGATGCCAATCAGGCTCAGTGGAAGGAGAACTATGCCTATCAGAAGCGAGATGAGCGCGCCCGCGTACAGAAATCCTCCGAGCGCAACCGGGCGACGGCCCAGCCGCTTTCCGGCACAGAGCCAGATAGTGAGCGCCGAGATTTCCACGAACGCCATGAGATAGACCGGAAGCTGTATCCTGCCGAAGAGCGCCGTGCCGCCAAAGAAATTTCCGCGAAAGACTATAGGGTCGAAGATGAAACAGAGTATCGGAAGCACTATGCCGAAGAGCACGTCGAAGATGGTCTTCCGGCGCGTAGTCTCAAGCTGAAACTGTCTTCGCCAGAAACCAATACGGCTGCCCTCATCCCTGCTTCCCGCGCTCTCTATGTTAAGCACTCCCGCTTTGTCCATCGTCCGCTCCCTTCTCTCAATCATGTCAGGGCCTTGCGTGGCGAAAGCTCTGCCGTGCCCGATTCCTCCACGTCCGGGAAAGAGCCTCGCCCGAAGAAGACGTGCCACGCCAGGTGCTTGAAGAGCGGAAGGCGCATCACGGCGCAGAAGGCTTCCAGTATGAGCGGCTGACGAACCACGCTTATCGCGCGTCGCATCCAGAGGCGAGAGACGAAGCGAGAGCGAAATCCCTCGCCCGAATATCTGGCGAGCGTGGCTTCATCACCCGTAGAAAGAAGCTCTGTGATGACATCTGCGGCGAGGCTTGAGAGGCGCATGCACGGGTCTAGCCCGCCAGCCGTCAAAGGCGAGACGGCTCCGGCTGCGTCGCCCACCAGAAGCCCGCGCTTTGTCGCTATGCGGCGAAGGACTCCCCCGACGGGGATTCGGCCTCCGCGCCTCTCCGTGCGCTTTAAGGCTTCGAGGTCAATCATGCCATTGAGGCTCCGGCGAAATTTTTCAAGCGCCGCCGCCGCATCAAAATCCTTGGCGTAGCCTCCAACGCCAACGTGTGTCTCCGTGCCGTCCTGCACCACCCAAGCTATGTAGCCGGGCGCAAGCTTTGAATCCAGAAAGCAATGAAAGACGGGCTCAACGGCTTCCTCCGGCGGGTGATGAAAGACATCCTCAACGCCTACTATCCACTCGCGGTTGCTGTCCAGCCCCAAATCACGCGCGACTCGTGACTGTGCGCCGTCCGCTCCTACAACGAAGCGAGCCTCAACGCTTCTGGTCAGGCCATTCGTTTCAAGATGAATAATAGAGCTTGAATCGCTCTCCGTCTCAAGCCCCATGTAGCGCGTGGCTGGCCACCACTCCACGCCCGCCTCAATCGCTTCGTCGAGAAAGCGCTGGTAAAGCTCGGCCATGCGGCCGACCCTGAACTCGTCCAGAGGGCTTTCCAGCTTCAGGGCGCGGCGCTGCGGGCTGTAAAGCACTACGCGGCGCACGGGCGGCCCCAGACAATCCTCCGGCAGGTCGAAATCCTCAAGCGTGCGGCGAACGAAGATGCCCGTCGTGTGTACGGATTCAGAGAGCGAGCGCTTGCGGTCAACCAGCAGCACGCGCACTCCCTTTCGTCCCAGAAGCCTCGCGCACTGAAGCCCGCCTAATCCAGCGCCTACAATACAGACATCGAATTTCTTCAAGCTCACTCCTTAATTCTGGCTATCACATTGTCCGACGGCACTCCGCCCTCCGCCTGCACGCAAGTCACGGCGCGCAGAGCTTGGACGTTCTCACCGACAATCTCTTGCGCCCGGCTGCGGGCTATGTTCCACGTCCGCCAGTCGGAACCGGCGCCTTCGGGCCAGCGATTCAAAAGAGTCTGGGCCACAGTGCAGCGCTCTTGGTTTGTCATGGCGGGCAGGCACGCGACGAGCGCGGGCACAGCGTCGGCACTCAGGCCCGCAGCGTATACGGCATCAAAGCCGCGCCCCTGCCTCTCTGCGTGCGAGATGTTCGCACGCACGATTAAATCGTCCGGATTAGCTACGTGAAGCAGCCCGGTGATGATGAAGGCCGCCGCGAGCGCGCCCCAAGTGAAGCGCTCGCGCGCGCCCCTCAAAACAGTCCACGTAAGCCACAGGAAGACGAGCGCCAGCCACACCATGAAAGCCATGGTGTAGAGCCTCTGCTCCGTCAGGCCGTACTCGCTCTGGTAAAGCCGCACGCGCTCCATGGCCGAAGCCATGATGACAAAGAGCAGCGCCACCTGCGCTCCCGCCAGCACGCGAAAGATGCGCTCATGCACCGGGTTCTCCTTGCGAAGCAGCCAGTGCGCCAAGAGCAGCAGGGGCAGCACCAGCGCAGCCACCCATACAAGCTCGAAGAAGCCGCGTCGCGCGTACTCCGCATAGGTCAGTCCCGTTGTCGTCTGCACCAGCGCCGCGCCCCCGAAGAAGTAGCGAATCTGAACCGTGACGAACGCCAGAAAGAGCAGGTCAATGAGCCCCAGCACAACGCCTATCTCGACTATGCCCAGAGAGGGCTTCCTGTGTGTAAGCGGCGCGTCCGCCTGCCCGGCCTTCTGCTCCGATTCATTCTTCTCGGCTTGATTCCCATCAGCCGCAGGGAGATTTAAGGAGAGAAGCGCCGCGTTGTCGGAGTTTGCAAGCACGGCATCGCGGTCTTCCAGCAGGCCGCGCAGCACGCCCGCCGCGACCCAACTGAAAACAACCGTTAAGCCGAAGTGACTGAAGATAATCTCGCCGTCAACGTTGAAGGCGTTCTGTACGAGCCCCTCAAAGACCGCGTCGGCCGCCATCAGGAGCCCGCCGAAAAGCAGTATGAGCGGGACGGCTATCAGAACTCCGCGCGCTATGGCCCCGGCGTATCTAGACCACCTTGAGTGCTGAATCTCTTTCCACTCGACATCGCCAAGCACGACCGTAGGCAGCCCTAAGATTACGTCGAAGACCGTCATCACGAGCGCAACCGCGTGCTCTTTCATGCTCGCCAGCCGTAGACTTACGGCGCGTGTGCGTAAGACCGAAAGCGACAGCGCCAGCAGGATTGCCACAGCGTCCAGCAGTTTGAGCGTAGGCGAGTCTCTCCAGACGAAGCAGGCCGCGAAGAAGACCAGAGGAAGGATAATGAGACGCCCCTCGCTCGTTAAAGCTGCGCGTCGCCAGCGAGCCAGAAGCGCTAGGCCCGCCGCCAGCGACAGCACAACCCACAGCAGCAGATTCAATCCCCACGGCGTCGCGCGCAGCAGCACATCGCCCGCCGCGCCTAAGATGAGCGCCGCTTGCAGTACGTCCAGCCCCCGTCTCGTTCTGTCCTTCATCACAAAACTCCCTTCAGTGAAACGTGTCCCTGAGTCTTCTTAAGATTGCGTTCACCACGCCCTTCAAGTGTGAGCCGAGCTTGTGGCCCAGCCTGCCTGAAGACGCCGCCGCCTCCTGCTTCTTCCCTTCGTCCAGACTAAACAGGGCCTTCCTGTGAAGCGGGCTGTTCTCGTGCCCTATGACGAAATGCGTGATTAGCTCGCCCTCGTTAATCAGGAGCGCGGGGCTTTTCATCTGTTCGGGAAGGTCGAAGACGAAAGTGGTCGTGTAGGATTGGCCGGGACGAAGCGGCGAAGAGATGCCCGTGCCGCCTGAAGCGGAAAGCTCCAACGCACGCATGCCTTCGGGTGAAGGCGCGTAGCTTCTGCCCTGCGCGTCCTCTACGGTTAAGACGCGGCTGTTTGGCGTAAGCGGCGCGTCGCCTCTGGCCGCGCCAGTGGTCTGTTCATCGAAACGCGTCCTGACCGTCACCAAGTAGAAGATGCCCTTGGCCGCCGCCTGATGCTCCGGCGCGCCCACGGTCTTCGTCCTCAGAACGTCAATCACCGAGTAAGCCAGATGACAGTCAATCTCGCAGAAATACTTCTCTTCGCCGCTCGCCATCAATCTCTCGCGGCTCATAAAAGAGAAAGCCAGCATCAGGCCCAGATAAATCAAGACAAGGCCGAAGGCCGCTATAAGCATCGCTTTCAAGCGCCCGGCTCTACGCTTGAAGAACGCGTGCGCCGCCAGCAGGCAGATGACAAACAGCAGAGCGCAGCTTCCTACGAACGCCAGCACGCCCAGAGCCGCGTCCAGATTAACGTTCGTATTCATTAACCCTGCTCCTCCCGGCGTCCAGTCCTGCTCACAATCGCAAAGGGCTTTGCATTATAAAGCGGGCGCGCAAAAAAAAGCGCCGCGCTCCCGGTTTAGCCTTCGCGCGTAGCTTTGATGAGCGCCTCCATGTGGTTTAGGTAGCGTTCCAGAGCGCGACGGCCCGAAGCCGTCAGCTTGTATTCCGTCTTGGGAGTGCGCCCGTCGAAGGACTTGGTGCAGGTTATGTACTCTGCGTCCTCGAGCTTTCTGGCGTGCACGCTCAGGTTGCCGTCCGTGGTCTTCACCAGCTCCTTCAATTCGCTGAAAGTCAGCGACTCGTTGACGGCCAGCGCGCTGACAATCCCCAGCCGCAGTCGCTCGTGTATCAGGCGTTCCAAATCCGGCAAGCCCTCTTCGGCGGACTTCGCAGCAGGGCCGACGCCCTTCAAGCGCTCGCCTTCTGCGCGAGACTTTCGCCCGCGCTCCTTCAAAAGTGCGTTCCCTTTAGCCAACTTTAACCACCGTGCCTTCGCGCTATGATGATGCCGAAAATTATGTTGAGTAGTCCGAAGCCGCCCGCCATGTAATAATTCCCCCACGAGGCGGGGCTGAAGATGGCTATCGCGCCGAGCAGCATGAAGCTTAATCCCTTGAGCGGAACAATGCGCACCGAGTAAGCGCCGCCCGTCACGACTCCCGTCCCGTAGAGCAGCAGCCACATGCCCGGCACGTCCCTCATCATCCCCGCCCTGTAGAAGACGAAGGTGAGCAGAGCGCCTACCAGAAGCGGCGGCGTCAGGCCGAGTATAAATTTTCTGGCGGGGCCCGAAAGGAGCGTCGTCTCCTGCCTGCGCGCCTTTCTGTCCATGGCCCAGCCGCCGACCAGTATGGCGACGAGTCCTCCGACCAGCCACGTTTCAAGCCACGGTCTGGCATAAGTCTGCTGCGCGGCTATGACGGAGGTGACGAGAGCAGTCACTCCCATGCCCGCCGCGCCCCAGCCGGGTACTGCCGTGAAAGATGCCGCGCGCTCCATCGTCTCGCGTATGTAGCGCAGGTTGTCCATTGCTCTGGAGTGGAGCGAAAGCGGCTCCTCCGCAGGCTGCTCTGCCGTTCTCGGTCTTAGCTGGTAGATGGATGCCATGAGCGGAATAATACAACCGCTTTCTGAATTGTCAAGTACTTTATTTCGCAAAGCCCGAAAAGAATAGAGCCACCAAATCAGCGCGGGCCGGGATGAAGAAAGAGCTTCTTCTTCGTCCCGGCCCGTGCTGATTTGGTGGCTGGTCTTTTAAGCCGGTCGTGCTTTAACTTCTCTCAGGGAGCCGTGATTGTGCCGTCTTCACCGATTTTGACGGCCGTCGCGCCGAAGTCCACGGTGGAGAGTTGGCGCAGGACGGGCAGGACGGTCGCGTCCTTGTCGGGCTTGGGGCCGCTCTGGCCTACCTGTATGAGCGGGCGAACTGCGCCGCTTGCGAAAGCTCCGTCGGGCGCGAGGCTGACCTCTAAAATCATAGAGAGCGCTGTCGGGCCTTTGAAGGGGAAGCTGAAGAAGGCGAAGTTGCCGAGCGAGTAGGCTATCAGGCGATTGCGGTAGATTTCGATGCCGCGCACGACGTGCGGGCCGTGGCCCAGAACAAGGTCGGCCCCCGCGTCTACGACCGCGTGCGTAAACTCTCTCAAGTTTCCTCTGGGAGCGCCGAGGAAAGTTTCCGGGCCGCGCGGGACATTCTGCGCGGCAGCGCCCTCCGCGCCGCCGTGAAAAGAGACTATAACGATGTCTGCTTTCTGTGCCACCTGCGCGACTATGCGGCGCGCAGTCGCTATGTCATTCAGGTTGTAGGAAATTTCGTTGGTTGCGAAGGCCACGACGCCGATTCTTTTCCCCTTGACGTTCAGGTAAGGGATGTCGTCGCGGTCGCCGCCCGCGTGGGTTATGCCCAGTTGTTCCAGCACGCGCTTTGTGCTCAAGCGTCCTTCGAGCCCGAAGTCCGAGGCGTGATTGTTAGCCAAGCTCAGCAGGTCGAATCCCGCGTCCTTCAGGTGCTTGCCGTAGCGAGTCGGCACGCGAAACGCATAACAGAGTCGAGAGTTCGGGCCGCACTTGGAGGACTTGCCTGCGCCGTCCAGCATGGGGCCTTCCAGATTGCCGAAGGCTATGTCTGCTGCGGAAAGAAGCGGCGCAACTTCGGAGAGCATCTTCGCGCCGTCCTCTGCGGGCAGCCCTCTGTCCGGCGGATTCGTGGAGCCGAGCATGATGTCGCCCACAGCCGCGATTGAAATCTTCTCTGCCGTCTGGGACTGTACGACGGGGGCGGGCGCAGCCGGGAAGTCGCGCGTGTCGGCGCTGCCGCTCTTGCAGGCCGTCGCAATCAGAAGCAGCGAGCAGCACGAGACAAACAGAAACCATCTTCGATGGGACATGACCGTAGACCTCAAAAGCACTTTCAGTTTTAACCTTGCGTTTGGAAATTGCAGACGGGGAATGCACGAGGCACATTCAACGGCAGCACCAGACGAGCGGGATACGTGGCAACCGAGCCGGAGGAGGAAGAGAATCCCGCCGCCACGTATATTGTCTCAGGTCGGCCAATTAAAGCAAGGCGGAAGAGATTGATTCACCGGCTCATTGAATCAATGAACCGGTGAATCAATATTTAAGAGCTTATCTTTCCTGCCTTCTCGGCGGTGCTGGCCTTGGAGATGGCGGGCATGTCTTCTACCAGAGCCTGCTGGACTATGCGGCGCTGCTCAAGCTCGTGGATGGTGTAGGAGCCGGTGGCGGGGCTGGCGGAGGCCGCGCGGCCGACAAAGTAGGGACGCTCGCAGGCGCTCAGCATGTTCATCAGACGCGGCTCAACGAAAGTCCAGCCGCCCATGTTCTTTGGCTCCTCCTGTGCCCAGACTAGCTGCTTCGCGTTCGGAAAGCTTGCGAAAATCTCTCGCAGCCGCCGCTCCGGGAAAGGATAAAACTGTTCCAGCCGGATGATGGCGACGCGGCGGTCTTCAGCTTTCTTTCTTCCCAGATTCAAATCGTAATAGAGCTTCCCGCTACAGAGAACTATTCGCTCGACAAGGCTGCGGTCTGTTATCTCCGCGTCGTCAATCACGGGGAGAAAGCCGCCCGTCGTCAGCGCTTCAATCGAAGAGGTCGCGGCGGGAAGCCTCAGCAGGCTCTTGGGCGTCATGACTATCAGGGGGCGGCGCATCTCCTGCCTGACCTGCCGCCGCAGCAGGTGAAAGTATTGCGCGGGCGTCGTCGGATAGCAGACTTGCAGGTCGTTCTCGGCGCAGAGTTGCAGATAGCGCTCAAGACGCGCGCTCGAATGCTCCGGCCCCTGCCCCTCGTAGCCGTGCGGAAGCAGAAGCGTCAGACGAGACTTCTGATTCCACTTGTCCTCGCTGGCGGCGATGTACTGGTCAACAATGACCTGCGCGCCGTTGGCGAAGTCTCCGAACTGCGCCTCCCACATCACGAGCGCGTCCGTAGCTTCTACGGAATAACCGTACTCGAAGCCCATCACGCCCTGCTCCGAAAGCGAGCTGTCGTAGACGTCGAACTCGGCCTTGGGATTCGACTCCGAGCGAAGCTCTGAAAGCGGAGTCCACGCGCGGCCCGTTTGCGTGTCGTACATCACGGCGTGGCGCTGGCTGAAGGTGCCGCGACCGGAATCCTGACCGCTCAGGCGAACGCGCGTGCCTTCAAGCACGAGCGAGCCGAAGGCCATTGCCTCCGCGAAAGCCCAGTCTGCCGGGACTTCGCCGTCGCCCATCTTGGCGCGACGCGCAAGCTGGCCGACCATCTTCGGGTTGATGTTGAAGCCTTCGGGCACAACGGAAATCTTCTGCGCGATGGCGCGAATGGCTTCCCGCTCCACGCCCGTCTCTAAAACGGTTGAGCCGTCCTCTTCCTCTGTGGGCGCTGGCAACTGGGTCATCTCAGGCTTGCTTGAGACGGCCTCTTTGGCGCGAGAGAGCGTCTCCTCAAAGCGCCTGACGCGCTCTTCTATCCAGCTCTTGACCGTGGCTTCGTCCAGCACGCCCTCGCGCACCAGCTTGCGCGCATAGATTTCCCTCACGCCCGGATGCGCCTTCACGCGAGCGTACATGAGAGGCTGCGTGTAGCTCGGCTCGTCGCCTTCGTTGTGGCCCAGACGGCGGAAGCCGACTACGTCCAGCACCACGTCCTTGTTGAACTCCTGCCTGTAATTGAGAGCTATCTGAAGCGTGCGGTAAGCCGCCTCCGGGTCGTCGCCGTTGATGTGAAAGATTGGAAGCTGCGTCATGCGCGCCACGTCCGTAGAATAAATCGTGGAGCGCCCCTTCTCAGGCGAAGTCGTAAAGCCAATCTGGTTGTTGATGATGATGTGAATGGTTCCGCCCGTGCGATAGCCTTTGAGCCCCGCCAGATTGAGCGTCTCCATCACTATGCCCTGCCCCGCGAAGGCCGCGTCCCCGTGAAGCAGAACGGGCAGGAACCGGTCAATCACCTCTTCGCGCTCGGCCTCCACGGCGTCCTGCTTGGCGCGCACCATTCCTTCAACCACAGGGTCTACGAACTCAAGGTGGCTAGGGTTGGGCGAGAGAGTCAGACGCACGCGCTTGCCGTCACTCGTCTGTCGCTCTCCGCGAGCGCCCTGATGATATTTCACGTCGCCTTCGTCGGCAGGGAAGTTCGGATGCACGGCCCCCTCGAACGAAGCCAGAATGCGCTCCATGACCTGCTCGTCTATCACGTTGACCAGCACGTTCAGGCGGCCGCGATGCGCCATGCCCATAGTGATGTCTTCCACGCCCTGACGCGCAGCCGCTTCGATTAGCTGGTCAAGCAGTGGGATGATTGTCTCCATCCCTTCGATAGAGAATCTCTTCTGCCCCAGATACTTCGTGTGCAGGAAGCGCTCAAGCTGCTCGGCCGAGATGAGCTTCCATAGAAGCTGCTTCTTGATTTCGGGCGAGAGCGGCTCGGGATAAACGAACTGCTTGCGAATCTCGTCGCGTATCCAGTTCTTCTCTTCCTTGCTCTGTATGTGCCGGTATTCGGTGCCGACCTTGCCGCAGTAGGCTCGCTGAAGGATTTCCAGAATCTCTCTCAGCGTTGCGCTTTCGTGGCCGCCGAGGCCGCCCGCTATGAACTCGCGGTCTAAATCCCAGATGGTCAGCCCGTAAGTCTCTATGTCAAGCTCCGGGTGATAATGAAGCGGCATGGCGTGAAGCGGGTCTATGTCTGCGATGAGATGGCCGCGCACTCGGTAGGCGTTAATAAGCTCAAGCACGCGCGCCTGCTTGACCGTCTGCTCGCGCGCGTAGTCGCCTCCTAAAAGAGCCGGGTTGCGGTCAACGGCCCAGCGCAAAGGCGGAATGGCTATGCCTAAGTTAGCGAAGATGTCGTCATAGAAACGCTCCTTGCCGACTAATAACTCATGCACGCGCGCAAGGAACGCGCCCGATTCCGCGCCCTGTATGATGCGATGGTCGTAGGTGGAGCTGATGTTGACGGCCTTGCCTATGCCCAGCCGCGAGAGCGCTTCGGGCGACATGGCCTGATATTCAGCCGGGTACTCTATGGCTCCCGTAGCTATGATGACGCCCTGCCCAGCCATAAGGCGCGGCGTAGAGGCCACGGTTCCGATGGTGCCGGGATTGGTGAGCGAAACAGTCGTGCCCTGAAAATCGGCCACGGCCAGCTTGCCCGTGCGGGCGCGCGCGACCCTGTCGTCGTAAGCTTCCAGAAACTGAGAGAAGCTCATGTGGTTCGCGCCCTTGATGTTCGGGACAAGAAGGGTACGGGTTCCGTCCTTCTTCTCAAGGTCAATGGCTATTCCAAGATTCACGTCAGGGCGGCGAACGCGCGTAGGGTTGCCGTCAATGATTTCAAAGCCGTCGTTGAGCTGCGGAAAATCTGCCAGCGCACGCACGAGAGCCCACGCAATGATGTGGGTGTAGGAGGCTTTGCCGCCGCCTGTCTCGGCCAGATGCTTGTTGATGATGCTGCGATTTTCGTCCAGCACCTTGACTGGCACGCGGCGCTGCGAAGTAGCGGTCGGAACAGTGAGGCTCGTCTCCATGTTCTCGACTATCTTGAGCGCGCCGCCGCGAATCGGCAGAGCCTCAGCGCCTTCGGGAAGAGTCGCGGAGCGCTGAGCCTGAGCGGGCTGACTAGTAGCGTTCGCGGGCGACTGCGCTGAAGCTGTGGCAGCAGCGCCGCCGTTCTGCTCGACCGGCCATGAAGACGCGTTGCCAGCGGCCCCGCCCGGCGCGCCCGCTTGAGCATCGCCGTTCACGCCTGTCGTCGCCTGTACGCCGCCGCTTGTGGAAGCGCGGCCGTTCTCCTCCTGCGTGGACGCGCCGCCGGAGCCGTCGCCCAACAAATCCGAAAAGTAGGCTCGCCATGCTTCGTCAACCAACTCGGGGTTGCTGCGAAAGCGGCTCAGAAGGCCCTCTACATATTCGGCGTTGGCTCCGAAGTTCTCCGCGATTATCTCCGATAAGTTGATGCTTTGACGTTCGCTCACTTTCCCTGTCACCTCTGGCTAAATCTCCCGGCAGAGGCGGCTTGTAGTGCCACCGCGCCTTGAGATAAAAATTCTTTTCTGACCGGAAATTAATAGACTACCACCTTCAGCTTTTTATTGCATCCGCAGTCTCCGTAGCTGTAGGCTAGCCTTGATTTTACAATAAGAGTTGCCCGCGCCGCACGCACGAGGCAGCTAAAGACAGAACGCCCGCACCCGCGAAGGAGGACTCGACCGTGTCAGTGAGGCTCGCACACACGCCCTTGATACTTGTGATGCTGGCCCTTTTTTGCGCGGGCGCGGCTGCGAAAGAGCCAACTGTTTCGGGCTTGGCCGAAGTAAACGGGACGCGCCTTTTTTATGAGATGGCTGGCAAGGGGCGCACAATTGTTCTGATACACGGCGGGCTGGTTGATGCGCGCCTCTGGGACGACCAGTTCCGGGAGTTCGCAAAGCATTACAGGGTGATACGCTATGACCTGCGAGGCTTCCGGCGCTCAGGCTATCCTACGGAGCCCTTCTCGCATGTGGATGACCTATATGCTCTGCTCAAATTCTTGAGAGTGGAGCGATGCTCGCTCGTAGGGCTTTCGCTGGGCAGCATGATTGCGTCGGATTTTGCGCTCGAACATCCTGAGATGGTGGAGCGGCTGGTGCTTACCGCGCCCGGCTTGAGAGGCTCGCCCGCGCCCAGAAACGAGAGGGCCAGAGAGGTTTACAGGCTGGCCGAGACGGAAGGAAGAGATAAAGCGATAGACGCGTGGATTAAGCACGATTACTTCGCCACGGGCAAGCGCAATAATCCCGCTTACGTAGAGCGCATACGCGCCATGCTCAGGGACAATTATAAGACATGGGGGCCGACGCCGACGCAGTTGGTCTGGAACTGGCCCAAGCAACAGACTATTGATAGGCTGCCGGAGATAAAAGCGCCCACGCTCATCATCGTCGGAGACAAAGATGCTCAGGGCATTCTGGTCAACGCCGGATTATACGAGTCGAAGATTCCCGGCGCGCGGAAAGTTGTGATGACGGACGTGAGCCATCATCTGGTGATGGAAAAGCCCGTAGAATATAACCGGCTGGTGCTAGATTTTCTCAGGCAGAACTGATTTTCGTTTCGGAGCTCGATTTTTGAGAGACGCAAGGCTATGAAAACCAGAAAACCATCGGACGATTCTTCATCATCTTCGGGCACGTCCCGGCGCAGGTTTGCAAAGGCAGTTGCCGCAACTCTTGCCGCCGCGCCGCTCGCCTCAAGCATCGCCATGGCGCAAAGGCCGACCGGCACCAAGGAGACGCCCGCGCCGCCGCAGCCGCAAACCGGAGCGCAAGCGCAGCCGCCTTCGCCCGTGGCCGAAGCCTACGCAGAGGTGGCACGCGCCCGCTTCGGAAACCACTTTACGCCGGAGCAGCTTCAGCAGGTCAGGAAAGATTTGCAGGCCAACGTACAGTCGGCCGAACGTCTCAGCGCCGTCAAGCTCAGGAACGAAGACGAACCCGACTTCGTCTTCAGCACAGACTGAAAGGAATTTATTCATCGGCTCATTGAATCAATGAACCGATGAATCATTGAATCAATCTCTCTTATGCTCTCAGAAGACATTCTCTATTCTTCCATCACGGAGCTTGGCCGGTTGCTGCGCGCGCGGCGCATCTCGCCCGTGGAGCTGACAAAGAGTTATCTGGACAGGCTTGAGCGGCTGGGCAAACGCCTCGGGGCTGTGGCTGAGGTGATGCGTGACTCCGCTCTGAAGGAGGCGCGCGAGGCCGAGCGAGAGATTACGCGCGGGCGTTATCGCGGCCCACTGCACGGCATCCCTTACGGCGTCAAAGACCTGCTCGCCACGCGCAATGCAAAGACCACGTGGGGCGCTGAGCCCTATCGCAATCAGCAGTTCGATTATGACGCCACGGTCGTACAACGCCTGAGAGAAGCGGGCGCGATTCTCATAGCCAAGCTCGCCATGATAGAGCTTGCGGGCGGCATGGGCTACAACCAGCCGGACGCTTCATGGACGGGCCCGTGCAGCACGCCATGGAACACGGATTACTGGAGCGGCGGGTCAAGCTCAGGGCCGGGCGCTGCGACCGCCGCCGCGCTCGTCTCTTTCAGCATAGGCTCCGAGACTTCCGGCTCAATCATCACGCCGTCGGCCTTCTGCGGCGTCACGGGCTTGCGGCCCACCTACGGCGCTGTCTCGCGTCACGGCGCGATGGCGCTCTGCTGGACGCTGGACAAGCTCGGCCCCATGTGCCGCTACGCTGTGGATTGCGAGATAGTCCTCAAGGCAATCGCCGGGCGCGACCCTCTGGACGCGACTTCAAGAGAGGTTAAGTTCGATGAGAGAAGAAGGACGCCTGCCGGTAGAGGCGCGGCGGGCCGGAGGTCGCAGGGCGCGCTGCGCGTGGGCGTGATGAAAGACTCCTATGAGAAAGCGCAGCCTGAAGTGCGCGCGAACTTCCTGCGCTCGCTCGAAGTGCTGAAAGAGGCTGCGGGCGCGGAGATAGTGATGGACGTAAAGCTGCCGGACTTTCCTTACGGGGCGGCGGTCGGAACCATCGTTGACGCGGAGGGCGCGAGCGCCTTTCGTGAACTGATAGAATCGCACGGCGTGCAGAAGCTCAGAGCGCCGAAGGATAGAATAGGTGGTTATAGCGGGATGCTCGTCACGGCTGTAGATTACCTGCACGCCATGCGGCTGCGCGCTCCGATGCGGCGGGCGTGGCAGGAGATGTTCTCGAAATACTCTCTCATCACAGCGCCTTCGCGGGCCACCGTGGCCTATCCCATAGACAAAACCTTCGAGCAGGCTTACCCGAACATCAACGCCTCTTCGCCCATAGGGGCCGCCAATCTGGTAGGCGTCCCCGGCATCTCCATCCCCAACGGCTTCGGAGAAAACAGTCTTCCCACAGGCATACAACTCGTTGGCCCCGCATGGAGCGAGCTGCTCCTGACGGAAGTCGCGGACAGATACCAGCAGGCAACCGACTGGCACAAGCGCCGCCCGGCAATAGATAAGGCGTAAGGCAGAGTGCAGAAGTAAAGAGATTGACTCATTGATTCATTTGAATCAATGAGTCAATGAATAAATTCTTTATCGCTCATTATTCTGGCTTCCGCATCGCTCTTCTTACTGCTTTATGGCCGGGCCTGAAATGGGCTGTTCGGGTTTCTGGTTGCGTAGCGGATTCGGGAGCGTCAGGCTGAGTTCTACAGGGACGACGCGCTTGGCCGTGAAGATGAATTTTCTGTAGTGGCCGAAGACGTAGACGCGTCCCGTCACGGGCCAGGTAGCCTGCGGGTTGCCCCAATCGTTGATGGCTCCGACGATGGCGCGCGGGCTGCTGATGAAGAGCCGCACGGGCTGAGGCAGAGAGACGGGCTCCTTGTTGGGCAGTTCGAACGGGTGCATGTAGTCTTCTATGGTGACGGGCATTCCGTTGACCACCATGTCTTCGAAGGCAAGGAAGTCAACGCGCCCGCCCTGCTTGACGGCAGCGACCGTGACGGGGACTTCGAGTGTAATGCCGAGCGGCGTGGTGCTTACTATTCGCGGCTCTCCGAACTGTATGAGCGCGTCCGAATCGGTTGCGGCCTGTGCGGAGTCGCCGCTATTTGCGCCGGCGCTTTTTCTAATCTCAACCTTGGCGCGCGCGACCTTGTAGCCGCGAATCTCTTTCGGATAGTTGCGCTCCCCTTTCGAAGCACCGTCTTCAGTAGAAGTCTTTGAAGCTTGCCTGACGACGGGCGCGCTCTGCGCCAGCGTTGACGCGAGGAACATAAACAGGACGCACGCAATCAGGCACAGGCGCAAGATGGGCCTCGGCCCTGATTCGTCTTTAACCCTTCCATTGAGTCTTTCTTTATCTTTCATCTTCAAACGCTCTCCGCTTCACTCTTTGAAAAGGAGGGCCATTAAACGGCCGACTCCAGCAGTCGCGGCAGGTCAAGTATGAGCGCGACCGTGCCGTCCTGTAGCTCCGTTGCGCCGCTTATGCCGCGCCAGCGCGAAGCGTAGCTGCCCAGCCCCCGCACCAGAACCTCCCGGTGTCCGTCCCAGCCGTCAACTATGACTCCCGCGCGTCTTGCTTCATCCTCATTATCATCCGTCGCACCGTCTCCGCTTGCGATGCGCGAGATGAGGACGTGAGCGCGGCCCTCGTTTGCCTCCTCCGTCTCGGGCTGCGAGAGCAACCGGCGCATGGAAAAGAGCGGCAGGATGGAGCCGCGCCAGCGCATCAGGTGCGAGCTTCCCACGCGCTCTATCTCTTTCGTCTCAATGAATCCGGCCTCCGCTATGTGGCTGGCATCCACACAGTAGCGAAAGCCTGCGGATTGAACTACGAGCGCGGGCACGAGCGCAAGCGTCGTTGGCAGAATCAGCTCGAAGGTGGTTCCCTTTCCCTGCTCGCTCTCGACGCGAAGCTCGCCGCCGACCTGCTCGACCGCTTTCTCAACCACGTCAAGGCCGACGCCGCGACCGCTCATGTTCGAGACCGCGTCGGTGGTCGAAAAGCCCGGGCGAAAAATCAGACGCAGGCTCTGTTGACGTGTCAATTCCTGCCCGGCTTCGATTATGCCGCGCTCGATGCCTGCGCGCCTGACGCGCTCCACGTCAATGCCGCGCCCGTCGTCCGAGATGCGCAGGCGCACGCGGCTTCCTTCCGAAAAGGCTTCCAACCGCACGCGGCCTGCGGGCGGCTTGCCCTGACGAAGACGCTCTTCTTCTGTCTCTATGGCATGGTCTATGGCGTTGCGCAGAAGATGTAGAAGCGGGTCGGCCATACGGTCGGCCAGCGATTTATCAAGCCGCACTTCGCCGCCTTCCATCTCGAACTCCACCTCTTTGCCCACGGCACGCGCGCTCGCAGAGCCCACCCGCACGGCGCGCGTCAGCGTAGGCGCAATCGCCACCATCCGCATCTCTATCAGTCGCTCTTCAAGCTCAGCGAAGCGGCGTCGTATCCGCGCCGAGCGAATCTCAAGCTCCGTGCGCTCCGGGCGCTGAAGATTCGCCGCCAGAGCAAGGTCTAGAGTAGTCGCCGTGTCAGTCAAAAGCTCATGCGCGGCTGAAACCATCTCGTCCAGTTCCGACAACTCCACGCGCACGAGCGTCGAAAGCGAAGCGAGGCCCTGCGGAATCTCATCATCTGCGGCGCGAGCCTCATACGGCTCAGCTTCAGCCGCGCTCTCCACAGGCTCGGCGCTTTGCTCCGATGTCAGCTCAAGGGGAGCGCTCGCGCCAAAGACGGCGGCGCGTTCGGCCACCACGTCAACGCTCGCGTCCGTGGCGTAGAGAAGACGAAAGCTTATCTGGTCGGGCGCTGAGGCTTCCATGCCGGGCATGGTCGAGATAATCTCGCCGTCCGCCGAGAGCGCGTCTGAAAAGTCCCGGAAGCGCTCGTCAAAGGTCAGAAGGTCGAACTGCACGTTGATGAGAAAAAGATGCGCGCCTTCGCTGGCGGCCTCGCGCAGCCGGTGCGCCTCGTACTCGCTCAGCGACCGCGCCATCTCATCCGGCAGGGCCGCCGTCACGTCCGTCCCCGCGCTCACCTGTCGCTGAGCATCCGATTGAAGAGAGAGCCGCCTTAGCCGCTCGGTCAAAGTTCTGGGAGTGGAGAGGGCTTCGCCGCGCACGGCCGCGCTCAGGGTCTGCTCAAGCGTGCTCGCGGCCTCGTCAAAGGCGTCCAGCACGGAATCGTCAACGGCTACGCGTCCCAGACGAACGCCTTCCAGAAGATTCTCGAACTCGTGCGCAAGCTCTGCCATCACGCCGAGCCCTACGGCGGCCGCAGAGCCTTTGATTGTGTGAACGTGACGAAAGATGCGAGCTACAAGCTCGCGCCGCGCCCGCCCCTCCGAGCGTCTGGCGCGAAGCGCCTGAGTGTCGCCCGCCAGCACCTCAATCAAATCTTCTGCTTCTGCTAGAAACTCTCGCAGCAACTGCTCGTCCATATACACGAATGGTAAATGGTAAATGGTAAATGGTAAATGGTAAATAGAAGAAGGCTTCTTTCTATTCACCGTCTACTATTTGCTATTGACCAGATGCCTGCTGATGGTGTGCTGTAGCTGCGCGGCGGTGAAGGGTTTCGGCAGGTAGTCGTCCGCGCCTTGCGAGAGGGCGCGCTGGCGGTTGTCTTCCGCAGCCTCCGTCGAGATGACTATGACGGGAATAGAACGTAAACGTTCGTCAGATTTGATGAAGCGCACCAGCTCGAGGCCGTTTATCTCCGGCATGTGAACGTCCGTCAGCACAAGGTCAACGTGTGTAGTGCTGAGCATCTTGAGGGCTTCTATGCCTGTAGAGACTCGCTCGACCTGAACATTCTTAAGCTCGGCGAGCGCCGCCGCAATCAGTGCGCGGGTTGCGCCCGAATCGTCTGCTACGAGTATTCGCTTCATCTTCCCTTTCCAGACGGATGGTCTGCCCGCTCTTGCGCTAGAGAGCGCTATAAAGGCGGGCTCTTCGTGCGAGGTCTTCGAGGGAGTCCGTACACGCGCGCAAGGGCCGTTTCACAAAAAGCGCGCCACACGGAGTTTTTCACTTAGAGTTGAATAATCTGTCTGTGTGGGAGGGCTCAGGCCGAAGCCGATTGCTCGTCTGCCGATTGCTCATCAGCCGGTTGGTCGTCTACGCCCTGTTCTTCAGCATCCAGCGAATCTACCGCTTGCTGTGGCTGTTCTTCATCCAAGTCGCGCTTGATGGCGTCAAGGATTCCGTTTATGAACTGCGTCGCCTCGTAGGTGGAGAAGCGGCGTGCAATCTCAAGCGCCTCGTTGATGGCGACCGTTCTGGGCGTGGGCTCGTGCAGGAATTCGTAGACGGCAAGGCGAAGAATGTTGCGGTCTACAATCGCCATACGCGAGATGCGCCAGTGCTCTGCGCGCGAGCGTATGCGCTCGTCCAGAGCTTCCACCCTCGAGAGCGTGCCGGTCGCCAGACGGGTAGCGAATTCCTGCGCGGCGGGAGTCACGTCTGCATCACCCAGCTCAGACCAGTAGGTGCGCACAAGCTCGTCCACGCGCGTCTTTGAAACGTCCGCCGCAAAGAGCATTTGCAAGGCGCTCTCGCGCGCCTTACGCCTCGACCCCATAAAACACCAGTGATAAGTGAGGAGCAACAGGTGTCGAGATAAGAACAAGCTTTAGCTTGTCACTCGTCACTTGTCGCCCGCCACTGCTTTGTAAAGATTTACCAACTCGACAGCCGACATGGCGGCTTCGAACCCCTTGTTGCCTGCTTTCACTCCGGCTCTATCTATGGCCTGTTCGAGCGTGTCCGCAGTGACTATGCCGAACAGCACGGGCACGCCCGTCTCCATCCCCGCGTGCGCAATCCCCTTGGCTGCTTCCGCCGCGACGTAATCGAAGTGCGGAGTGTCGCCGCGTATGATTGTGCCCAGACAGATGATTGCGTCCCAGCGCCCTGACGACGCTAGCTTGTGGGCCATGAGCGGAATCTCCCACGAGCCCGGAACCTTGAAGACTTCTACGGCTTTTTCATCAGCGCCGAGGCGCTCAAGCGCATCGAGCGCACCTTCGACCAGCCGCGCCGTCAGAAAGTTGTTCCAACGGCTGGCGACGACTGCGAAGCGAAACCCTTCGGCGCTCAAGCGTCCCTGATGAGTGACCGGCTGCAACTGAAAGCTTCTCTCCAAGATTTTCTGTAGAGCGATTTGTGAAATCGAAGGAAGTATAGTGAAGCCAAGCGCGAGTGACAAGCTGAGAGGAAAAGAGAACGAAGAATAATGATTGTGCGCCTCAGCGCAGGGGGAGGCAATCTACTTGCCTTTGAAGACGGGAGAGCGTTTTTCAAGGAAGGCGCTCGTGCCTTCGCGCACGTCTTCGGTGGCGAAGAGACGGCTGAAGAGTTCGGCTTCAAGCTCCAAACCCTGTTCGAGCGGAAGCTCAAGGCCGCGCGTGACGGCTTCCAAGCAGGCGCGTATGGCCAGTGGAGCTAGGCCCGCGATTGTGCGCGCAAGCGCCTGCGCTTCAGTTAGAAGCTCCGAAGGCTCCACGATGCGATTGACTAAGCCGAGACGCAGGGCGTCACTGGCCGAAAGCTTTCTGCCCGTGAGCATCAATTCGAGCGCGCGGCCGGTTCCAATAGCGCGCGGGGTGCGCTGCGTCCCCCCATACGCCGGAATCATCCCCAGCTTCGTCTCCGGCAGACTGAACTCGGCCGTGTTGGAAGCGAGCCTTATGTGACACGCAAGCGCAAGCTCGCAACCTCCGCCAGCCGCTAGGCCGTTGACGGCAGCGATAACAGGCACGGGGCATCTCTCTATACGCTCGCACACACCTTGACCGCGCAGAGAGGCCCGCCGTGCGCCCGCCTCGTCAAGCTGCTGCAACTCCGCTATGTCCGTCCCGGCGCTGAAAGCACGCTCTCCGGCACCCGTGAGGATGACGGCGCGCAACTCGTTTTCGCCCCTTATGCGCTCAAACACCAGCCGCAGTTCGTCCAGCATCCCGCCCGTCAGAGCATTCAGCTTCTCCGGCCTGTTGAGCCGGACTAAGGCCACGGAATCAAGCGCTTCATAAGTGACAAGCATAAGAGAGTCTAGAGAGTCTATAGAGTCCGGAGAGTCAAAAACGTTCTTCTCTATAGACTCTCGGGACTCTCCAGACTCTCTGGACTTTTAGAGCAGGTTCATCGGTGTGGGGTTCTTGGGGTCTTTGGTGTAGTCGTAGAAGCCACGGCCTGACTTACGACCGTAAAGACCGGCGAGCACCATTCGCTTGAGAAGCGGCGGCGGAGCAAATCGCTTTTCGCGGAACTCGTTGAACATAATCTCTGCTATGTAGTAGGTCGTGTCCAGCCCCACGAAGTCGCCCAGAGTGAACGGCCCCATCGGATAGCCGCAGCCAAGCTTCATAGCGTTATCAATGTCTACGATTGAGCCCACGCCCTCTTCCAGCGCGCGCACGGCGTCCAGCATGTAAGGCACTAGCAGCCTGTTGACGATGAAGCCCGTCTTGTCGCTCGTTCGCACGGGCACCTTGCCCAGTTGTCGTCCAAACTCGACCGCGCGCTCGTAGACGGCTTCGTCCGTCAGGATGGTGCGAACGACTTCCACCAGCTTCATGAGCGGGACGGGATTGAAGAAGTGCATGCCTATGAAGCGTCGCTGTCTTTCGGCCGATGTGGCCGTCATCATCTCTGTGATTGAAAGCGAGGAAGTGTTGGAGGCAAGAATCGTCTCGGGCTTGCACAGCTCGTCCAGTTGCCTGTAAGTGTCGCGCTTGATATCAAGGTTCTCAATTATCGCTTCGATGATGATGTCGCAGTCGGAGAGGTCTTCCAGACGGGTCGTGCCGGTCATGCGCCCGCGAATCTCCTTCTGCTGCTCGGCCGTTATACTTCCCTTCTCCGCGAATCTGGCGAGCGATTTATCTATGCCGCCGAAGCCTCTCTCGCAAAGCTCTTCGGAGACTTCGCGCACCACTACGTCGAAACCTGCCGTGGCGGCGGTCTGCGCTATGCCGGAACCCATCAGGCCGCAGCCGAGCACGCCCACTTTCTTGATGTCCATCTCTACTCTCTTCTCCTAATCTTTAGTTGTGCGATTGTTATTAGAGCCGTTCTGTTGAGGGGGAGTTTCATTATTCTCCTGACCCTCGTCAATCTTGAGCCCATACTTCTTTTGGTTCTCTTTGGCCCAGCGAATGTGATTATTCTCCCACGCCTTAAAATCGTCCTTGAGCTTTTCGCGCTCGGCCGTCGAAGCGGCATTGCCCGGCTTGCCTTCAGCCGCTTGCAGTTTTCGCAAGCGTTCAAGGAGCGAGACAAGCTCCATGCGAAGCGAATTGGCCGCCTCGTCGGGCGACGATACATCCTTAAGCTGTTCGACGGCCTTGTCTACGCCCTTCAAGTCGCCGCTATTAAAAGCGTTTATGAAAACAGCCTCGCCTTCGTTGGTGGCGTTGAGGTAGGCGCTGATGTCCGTCTCGGCTTCCTGCTTTGTCTGGGCTTCCCGCTCTGTCGAAGCCGCGTTGCTCTCTTTATCGAGAGGAAAGCCTTTGGGAAAATGCAGCGCCACCATCAGGAAGCTTACGACCACGAGCGCCAGCGCCGCCAGTTGCAGCACGTGCCAGATGACGGCAACGCTTGCGCGCTCGCCCGGCCGTTTGTAGCTGACAAAGAGCGCCACGAGCGCGCCGGAAAAGAACCCGCCGAGGTGCGCCGCGTTGTCTATGAAGCCGCGCCCCAGATAGCCTATGAAAAGATTCATCATAATCATAGGCAGCAGCCCTGTGCCGAAGGCTCGCTTGAAGCCTTCAGGCAGTTCGCGCCGGAACTTTATGCCAAAGACAAAAAGCACTCCAACCATCCCGAAGAGCGCGCCCGAAGCCCCGGCCGAAGGGTCGTCCATGGTCTTGAAGAGGAACCTGCCGACGGAGTTGACGTGCATCTGTGGCTGCACGGTCAGGTAGCTGGCAACCACTCCGCAGACGCCCGTCAGCACCCAGAAGAAGACGAACTTCGCAGAGCCGTATAGCTTCTCAACGTAAGGGCCTACGACCCAGAGGCTCCACATGTTGACCAGAATGTGCGGCAGGTTGACGTGGATAAAGACGGGCGTGACAAAGCGCCACCACTCGCCGCTCGCGTTGATTAAATAGTTGCGCTTGGCTCCGTAGCCGTCCAGCACCGAATGGGGGAAAGCCCACAGGGCGCTCCCCTGCATCCCGCTCGAGCTCCACATGAGCAGGAAGACGAAGAGGTTGGCTACGAGAAAGAGAATCGTGAAATTGTATGGGCGTGTGAGCACAGCGCGGGCAAAGCGCATGGCTTCGCGGTCGTAAACGGGGCGGCGCATTTCTACGTTAGCTGCCGCCCCGGCCAAGGGAACGCCGCACTGCGGGCAAACAGTCTCGCCCGCGCCGACGATTGCGCCGCAGTTGCGACACATGCTCGGTCGCTCCATGTATGAACTCGTGGGCTGGTCTGACAAAATCTTCTTTCAAATCATCGGCGTGGCGCTCGCATAAAGAGAAGAGAGCGGCTCCGCAGTAGATGCCGTGCGCGGAAGGGCGCGGCACGCTCCGTTTCCCAAAATCTATTGAACAAACCGGGAAGTTTCGCTCTTTTGGATTCTACGCAGAAGAAAGATAAAAGTAAAAAGGCGAAAGATGAAAGTGCCGGATGAGAGGTTGGCATCTCTTTCTTCACTTCTGCTTTCGCCCTTTTCTTTCTGACCGAAAGGGCTTGACAGCTTTTCTGTCAAATAGACTCGCCGCGTCCGAGGTCGGTCACTTCACTTCCAATAAACTCAACCATTTAACCCCTCGTCCACAGTTGGCACGAGTCTTGTTAAGTTATCAGCGCCGTCTACCCGTTTGATGATATTTGCGGCGCGAATTTAGTTTCCAGAAACACTCTTTTAGGAGTATCGGTTTAATGCCCAGAAGATTTGCCTTAATCACTCTTTTAATCCTGTCTCTCTTGTCCCCGATGGCAGGAACATGGTCGCCCGGAGCCAAAGCTCAGGGCGGAGGCCGCGGCCGTCGCGGGCTCGCCGGTAAGATGACGGAGGCGCTCAGGCTGCGTTCACAGCAGTCGCGGCCCGGCGCGGGTGAGCGCGCGCGCGTCATCCTCAACATTCAAAGCAGCGCCGACGCCATGAGTGCGCGAACGATGCTCGAAAACGCAGGCGCGAACATCAAGGGCCAGATGGATGAGCTTGGAATGATGGTGGCCGACGTGCCCGTAGAGAAATTGTCCGAGCTTGAAGGGCGAGACGAAATCTCTTGGATGTCGCAGGATCAGCCTGTGCGCTCGCTCGGAACAAACAACACGAGCCATCTTGAAATCTCAACGGGCGCGAGCCGCGTGCTTCCGGCAGACAACAACGCTCTGGCTACGAGTGGCGGCGGCAACAAGGTCGGCATAGCGATACTGGATAGCGGCATCAGCCCGCCTGACGCCGCGGAGTTCGCGGGCTACGAGTGGCAGCAATCGGGCGGCACTCTCGGCACGGGCCTCTTCTCTCAATCCTATGTCGCCACCTATAACCGCATCAAGAAGAGCGTCAACTTTACGGGCGAGACTGAGACGCGCGACGCTTACGGCCACGGCACACACACGGCCGGAGTCGCAGCCGGAACGGGCCAGTCGAGCGAAGATTACGCTGCGAAGAACGCAGGCTCTCCGACCTATGGCGGCATAGCCACGAACGCGAATCTGGTGGACGTGCGCGTGCTCAATTCAAAGGGGCTCGGGTCAGTCTCGAACGTGATAGCGGGAATTGACTGGGTCATCAAGAACAAATCAACCTACAACATTCGCGTCATGAATCTCTCGCTCGGCACAGCCATCGCGCAGAGCTTTGAGACAGACCCCTTGTGTCAGGCAGTCGGCAGAGCCGTTGACGCGGGCATCGTCGTCGTTGTCGCCGCAGGAAACTGGGGAAAGGATTCCAATGGCCGCACAATCTACGGCGGCATTCTCTCTCCCGCGAACTCTCCCAAAGTCATCACGGTCGGCGCGGTCAACACGCAGCAGACCAACGTTCGCTCGGACGATGCCGTAGCTTCTTACTCGTCGCGCGGGCCTACGCTCGTTGACGGCCTTGCGAAGCCTGACCTCGTAGCTCCCGGCAATCGCATAGGCGCGGCCGAAACCGCAGTCTCTTCTCCGAATGCGACCTATTCATATTCTTCAACGGGCGGCGGCGGTCTTATTGGCGGTCTGATTTCGGGCGACACCAGCACGAACACGCCGAAGGCCACCGGCACCTATCAAATCCTGAGCGGGACATCGTTTGCCGCTCCGGCAGTCTCCGGCACAGCCGCCCTGATGCTCGAAGCCAATCCGTCTCTCACGCCCCGAATAGTAAAAGCGCTTCTGATGCGAACGGCGCAGCGACTGCCCGTCTACGAGTCCATGATTCAGACGGGACAGATGAGCAACTTTGAGCGAGTGATTACGGAAGGCGCTGGCGAATTGAACACGAGCGCCGCCGTCACCATCGCCAGAGCGATTCGCAAGGATGCGAACAGGGCTCGTCCCGGCGACAATCTGATTACCAATACCAAAGTGACCTACCAAAATTCCGGCGTCACCTCCGCGATAGCAGGCGAAAGCATGCCGCTCAACAACGGCCTCGTCTGGGTCGAAGGCATCGCGTTCACGGATAAGCTGAAGATGACGGGCGGCTTTATGCTTCCTGACGGAAGGAAGCTGACGACCGGCTTTGTTCTGGCGGACGGCTATCTGACCGCGAACGGAACTTACATCTTCTCGGACGGCTCTTCGAACGCGGCCAGCCGCCTCATCAGCACTGGCGTCGTCATGGGCGACGGCGTGATGGTGGCCGACGGCGTGGTCATGGGTGACGGAGTCGTGATGGGCGACAGCGTTATCCTTGCCGAAGGCGTAGTCATGGGCGACGGCGTGATGGTAGCAGACGGTGTGGTCATGGGCGACGGAGTCGTGATGGGCGATTGGTGCTTTGCCAACGAAGCAATCTGGGCATCGAACCTGATTGACCCAAGCTCAGCCAGCACCAGCGAAGAGCAGGTAATGGTTCAGGGAGAGAACGTAATGCCCTACGGCGTGCGCCGCCTCTCCTCAAAGAGCCCGCTCTACCCGCAAAGATAAACATAAAAGCTCAGGAAGCGGTTCACCGCAGAGACGCAGAGAAACGCGGAGGATAGCGCAGAGAGTTGAATGCTTAACTCTCTGCGCCCCCTCTGCGACACTCCGCGTCTCTGCGGTGAATCGCTTTTTCGTGAAACTCAACTTAACAGTTCTACTCTACTTTACCCTGAACCCTAATCTCGCGGGCCGCGCCGGAGTCTGTTGTAACTTCTACGGGCGCGCGCCACGCAAGGGTCTTTATCTTGCAGGTGCCGGTGTTGTCTTCGCGGCAGTAGAAGAGCGTCAGTTGGATTGAAAGCTCCGCGCGGCCCGTGCCCGAAGTCCGAAGAGGAATGCGAAGCGGAAGCTGTAAATCCTTCGCCGTGCGTGGCCAGTTTGGTCGAGTTACCTTCCCTGAATGCCAGCACGCTCTGGCCGCTCTCTATAGAGATACGGTAGCGCTGCGGCGCGGCTTCGTTCAGGTGATGGCCCGGCGGTAGAGCAACGTCTATGACGAGCGTGGAAGCTTCGCCCGCGCTCATCACGCGTTGCAAACCGACTTTAAGCTCTTCGGCGTTCGGCCCCGTCGCAGCACCGGCATCTTCGGCCCTCTCAGGCGACGCGGGCGGCTGCAAGCCTCTTATCACGAGCGTAGACGTCTCGCGCGTCTTTGTGTCAACGACTCGCACGGCATGGTTGTTCGTGTCCGCGACGTAGAGCTTCCCGCGAGCGATGCTAATCCCGCCGGGCTCGTAGAAGCTCACGCCTCGCGCTCCGTCCGCCTGTCCCGGCCTGCCCGTCCCCGCGAAGGTTTTGACCGCACGCGCGCGCGGCTCAAGCAGCTTAATCTTGTGATTGTAGGTGTCGGCTATAAAAACTTTCCCCTCGTAAGCGACGACGCCTAGCGGGTGCTGGAGGCGAACCTCATCGCCCGCTCCGTCCTCGTCTCCGAAGTCGAAGAGGTCTCCGCCCGCGAGCGTCTCGACAGAGCCTTTCGACAGGTCAATCACTCTGATGATGTTGGCTTCGCTATCCGCTACGTAAAGACGCGAGCCGTCACCCGTGATGCCCGAAGGCTGCGAGAAGGCCGACTCTTCAAGCGTTCCGTCCATGCGCGCCTCGCGGCCGGAACCGGCGAAGACAGAGACACGCATACCGTCAAGCTCCAGCCGCCAAATCTGATGCGGCCCGGCCATAGCCACGTAGAGCGTGCGCCCCGACAGATGCAAGTCCCAAGGCGAGTTGAGACTGACTTCGCGCGCCGCGCCGTCCGCCTCAAAGGAGTGCGACTGTCTGCCCGTGCCCGCCAGAGTCTCGACCACACGCGACTTCAGGTTGACGCGGCGTATCAGGTGATTCTCAGTGTCGGCCACGTAGAGCGTGTCGCCGTCTAGCGCCATCCCCTGCGGGCGATAAAACTCCGCGCCCTCGACGGGGCCGTCACGCGAGCCGCGCGCACCCGTCCCTATGACGTATTGAAGCGTGCCGTCAAGTTTTGTGACGACTATGCGATTGTGATTCGAGTCGGCTATGAAGAGCCGGTCGCCGCCTGCATCGGCCAAGACTTTGCCCGGAAACGCTAGCGGCAAATCCCCCACCTTCGCGCGCTCAAGCACAAGCTTGAGCGGCTGTTCATTGAGCAGGCCGCGCCGCCTGAACTCTTCCACGGTCTGTCCTATCACGCGTTCCAGCGCGTCGTAGTTTCCTTCTCCCGAGACAGCGCCAATCACGTAGCCGTCCGGGCCAATCAGCACCTGCGTAGGCCATGCGCGCACGCCGTACTCGTTCCAGATACGGAAGTCCGCGTCGTTCGCCACCGGATGCTCTATCTCGTAGCGAAGGATTATGCGGCGAATGTTCTCCGTCTCTTTCTCGTTGTCGAACTTGGCCGAATGAACGCCTATCACGACCAGCTGGTTGGCGTACTTTGCTTCGAGCCGTTTCAGGTCTGGGATGATGTGGATGCAGTTGATGCAGCCGTAAGTCCAGAAGTCCAGCAGCACAACCTTGCCGCGCAGAGCGGCCAGCGACAGGGGCTTGTCCGTGTTAAGCCAAGAGCGTGCGCCGTTAAGCTCTGGCGCTCTGACGCGCCCTTCCTGCGGCATGGGCATAAGAGAGCCTTTCAATGTGGACGAAGCGAATTGAGCCTTAATTTCCCGCGCGCCGGAGAATGAGAGCAGCGAGAGGGCCAGCAGAAGTTGTACGAGACGCCGTTTCATCATAGTGCTTTCGTGATAAAGAGTTTGCATTCGATATACGCGGCAAACGGCCTTACGGATTCCCGTCAACGTTCGGGCCAGTTTGTTTCAGCGTCGTGGGGGAAGCGTGTGCGTTGACACGATTAATGTAGCATGTTAGAACGGCTTCAGGTCTTCAACTATAGAGCGAACACAAACTATAATGGCCCGTATAGATATTGCGGGGTGCGCCGGGGACTGTTAAAAGCTGAAAGCAAGGGCAAGTGTCAGCCTCGCGCGCACGTTTTGGCTCCCCCATTTTGTATTCTTCAGTGCCGGAGACGCCCCGGGGCTATCTGCGGGCCGCGATTATGAAGCGCTGCGAAAACTGCAATCTCATCACGACGGACGAGCATACCTACTGCCCCAACGACGGGCGGGAACTCGCCTCGGATGAAGTTGCCACGCGCCTTCAGGAAGCCCTGGGCACAAAATACTCTCTCACGGAGTTAATCGGCAAAGGCGCTATGGGCGCGGTCTACAAGGCACGCCACCGCGACCTTGACGACGTGGCCATAAAGGTCATGCTCGGCCCGCCCGACAACCAGCAGCTTTCGGAAAGATTCATACGCGAAGCTCGCGCGCTTCGTAAGCTTCGACACCAGCACGCCGTCACCATCTACGACGTTGACCGCTCGACTCCGGGCCTGACCTACATGGTGATGGAGATGATTGCGGGCGGCAACCTGCGCGAAGATTTGCGCGAGCGGGGCCGATTGACGCTGGACGAGGTGATGGAGATTGCGGCGGCCGTCTGCGGCGCTCTGCAAGCGGCGCACGAGCGCGGCATCATACACCGCGACATCAAGCCCGACAACATACTGATGGCTCAGGAGACGACCATCACGGGGAAAGTCCTTCGCACCATCAAGATTGCGGACTTCGGGATAGTCAAGCTCAGAGGCAACCAGCGCGGCGGCGAAGCCTCCATGAAGCTCACGCAGTACGGCACGCCTATAGGCACGCCCTTCTATATGTCGCCCGAGCAGTGGTTCGGAGAAGGCGCCGGGATAACGGCGCTGGACGGTCGCACGGACATTTACGCCTTGGGCTGCACGCTCTACGAGCTGCTCGCGGGACGCACGCCGTTCATAGGCAACACCACTTCGGACTTGCGCCGCCAGCATCTTGAGCGCGAGGCCCCGCCGCTTCATCTTGTCGCCAAGAACGTGCCTGAGCCCATCAGCCGCGTCATCATGCGCACGCTCGCAAAGGATAGGGACGAGCGCTTTCAATCGGTCGCGGAGTTCATGACCGAGCTTAAGCGCGCTTATGACGAAAGCTTCGGCAAGACGGCTTCAACTACGCGCAGCCAGCTTCTCTCCAAACAGATGACGGAGACTATAGACCCGGCGCAGCAGACCGCTCCTGACCCGCCTTCGCCCAGAGCCGACAGGCAATCCACTATGGAGGTGCTGCCGTTTGCTCAGCCGCCGCAACTCTTCAGCGAGATGGCCCGGACGCAGGACGACCAGCAGGAGCCTATGCCGATTCGACTGGCGAAGGCCGTGGAAGAAGCGCGCCGCCAGATAGACGAGGAGCAGCGACAGGCCGAAGAGGAAGTGCGACGGGCAGAAGAAGAAGCGAGGCTTGCAGAAGAGGCGCGCCTCGCTGAGGAGACGCGATTGGCCGAAGAAGCGCGGCTTCGTGCGGAGGAAGAAGAGCGCCAGCGAGCGGAGACGCAGGCACGAGAGAGGGCCGAAGCGGAGGCGCGCAGGCAGGCCGAGGAGGCCGAAGCGAAACGAAAGGCCGAGGAAGAGGCACGCAGGCGCGAGGAAGAAGAGCGCCGCCAGGCGGCAGAAGAGAGACGCCGCGCGGAGGAAGAGGCGCAGCGTCAAAGAGAGGAAGCCAAGCGAAGGGCCGAGGAAGAGGCGCGAAAGGCTGCGGAAGAAGCGGCCAAGCTTGCCGAAGAGAAGCGGCTGCGCGAAGAAGAGGAGGCGCGTCGTCTTGCCGAAGAGGAAGCGGCACGACTTCGAGCCGAAGCTGAGGCCAGACGAAAGGCTGAAGAGGAGGAGGCCGCTCGCAGAAAGGCTGAGGCGGAAGCTGTTGCGCGCCGTCAGGCGGAAGAAGAGGCCGCGCGACTTCAAGCGGAAGAGGCTCGCCGTGCTGAGGAAGCCCGCGTGAAGGCTGAACTTGAAGCCGCCAGACGTGTCGAAGAAGGGAGGGCCAGAAGGCTTGCCGAAGAACAGGCCCGTCTCAACGCGGAGGCGAGACGCCGCGCGGACGAAGAGGAGCGCGCACGACTGGAACTGGAGCGAAAGGAGAGAGAAGAGCAAGAGCGCGACGCAAAGGCCGAAAGAGAGAGAATCGAGAGAGAGCGTCGTGAGCTTGAAGAAGAAGAGGAGCGCGCAAAGGCTCTGTTGGCAGAGCGGCGGGCGGGCGAAGCCACTCAGGCGACGGGCATAACGACGCTGCGTGACGAAGAGGCCGTGCCTCCCGCGACTCAGGACGAAGCGCTGCCTATGATAGCCGACAGCCCTTCGACTATAGAGGACTTTCCGCCCGCGCCTTCCCTTCCTGCTGCGGCGCTTGAGGCTGACACGAAAGAGAAGGTGCTGCCGGTCGAACCGCCCGCGCCGCCCACGCCGCCGCAGGGCAATGAAGCTCATCAGGCAAGCATCTTCGGCTACACCTCCGGCGCGCCGAACTTGGCCGCAGACTCAAAGCCGAGTGAAGAGCATTTCGACCCGGAAGTGACTCTCGTGCCCGGCGTCATCTACACGCCGGAGCAGAAGGCCGCGATAGATGAGTCCAATGCCGCGCCTCAAGCATCCGCGCCCGCGCAGGATGAAGGTGAGGCGGCAGTCGCACAGCCAACTTCATACGGGTCGCAGCCGCCGCTATACAAGCCCGCGCCCGACTACGCAGCATGGACGCCGGACGCAGGCAAGTCGCATCCGGCCGCCGCTCCCAAAGCGAAGCGTCAAGTCTGGATTATAGGACTGCTCGTCATCTCGCTTTTAGTCGTGGTCGGCGTGACCTCTTTGTTGGGCGTCTATCTCTATCGCCGCTTCATTAACCCTGCCAGCCGGACGACCGAGCAGGCAGCCGTGGATGAAGATGTCTCTTCCGTGCTGGCATCTGCGGCGAAGGGGACGATTACGGTCAGCGCGCCTCAGGGCAGCGAAGTCTTCATAGACGACGAGAAGGTCGGCGCTACCGGCGCGAACGGACAGTTGACGACAGAGGCGCTGGCCGGACTTCGCAACGTGCGAGTGATGAAGAGCGGCTCTCGCCCTTGGATTAAGGATACGAAGGTAGACAGAGACACAACCGTAAGGCTTTCTGCGCGACCGCAACGCGAGCAGAAATCACAGGGCAAGTCCGGGCAGGAGCGGCGCAGCCTTGTAGAGAAATACGTGCGTTCCGGCAACTATTACGGGGCCGAAGTAGAGTACCGCGAGTTGCTGGCGGATAATCCGAATGACGCCGGCCTTCATTCCGGCATGGCCGAAGCGCTCAACGCGCAGCAGCGTTACGCCGAGGCTCTTGACGCGTACGAAGAGGCGGTTCGTCTTCAGCCGGACAACATCGAGACGATTCTCTCTCTGGGCCAGATTTACGAAATCAAAAGACGCGACGCGGACGCCGAATCCACCTTCGCTCGCGCAGTACAGCTTCAGCCTAAGAATGCCAGCGCTCAGGCGCTTCTGGCGTGGGTGTCTTTGAGACGCGGAAAGCTGGAGCAGGCTTCCACGGCAATCGAGCAGGCGCTTCAAATCAAGGCCGACCCGGAATATCTGGACACGAAGGCACACATTCTTCTGGCGCGCGGCCAGACAGACGAGGCGCTCAAGCTCGCGCAGGGCAACGCGCAGAAGAGCAAAGACCCCGCGTTTCAGGCTACGCTGGCTATAATTCTTCATCGCGCCGGAAAAGAGAGCGATGCCGTGGCCGCTTACCGCCAGCTTCGACAGTCCAGCCGCGACGACGAATGGGGCGACATCAAACGCTTGATGATGTTTCGCGGTTACGGCAAGCCCGCGCTGGAAACTCTCGCCAAATTAATCACCGCCACAAACTGAAAAGCTGTCAGCAGTCAGCAATCAGAGGTCAGCCAAAACGGCTCGCCTGCTTGAATCATGCAATAACAGGCTGTCTTTGCTCACGCTAGTTGGTTTATTCTTGCTGATAGCTGACGGCCGATTGCTGACAGCTTACAGGCATGACTGAGAAGACGGATTTCACAGACATTTCGATTTTGCCTCGGACGCTGGGGCTGGCCGAGGCGGAAGATACGCGCGAGCGACGCGAGCTGTTAGTGGCGCGATGCGGCGAGCGGCTGATAGCCGTCTTCGCGGACGAGGCTGAGACGGTCGTGGCTTGGAAGCGGCCCTCGCCGCTCCCCAATGCTCCGGCCAGCGTACTGGGCGCGGTCAGCGTGCGCGGGCGCATCTCTACCGTGCTAGACCCGCTCGCGCTTCTGGGCGAAGGCGGCACGAGGGAGGATGAAGCGGCGGCCTCTTTCAATTTCATCATCACGCTGCGCGGCGAAGAGCAACTGGCGCTGGGGGTCGAGCGAGCCGAACGAATCATAGAAATCTTCGCGGACGACGTGCGGCCTTTGGGCGGGTCAAATGGCCCGGCGGTCGTGCGCGGGCTTCTGCAAACAGACGGAAAGCTCATAGCCGTGCTCAACGTCCGAGAGCTTTTCACAGCCGCCATGCAGGGCACGGAGCGACGACGTAGAAGGCATTGATTCATTGATTCATCGGTTCATTTTTTTTCAATGAATCAATGAATCAATGAACCAATGAATCAATTTTATGCTTTCTCTTGAGGCTGCACTTGATAGGGTGGAGCGCCTCGGCCAGTCGGGTGCTGCGGCTGACGTTCGCGCGCTGGTCAGGCTGCTAGGCAACGAGGACTGGCAGACCAGACGCGCCGCGGCCGAGGCCATCTCTTCCCTTGTCAAGACGCGCGCAGCAGAGCTGGATACGGTTGAGCTTTTCCGTGAGCTGATAGCGGCTGTGTCGGACAAGACGGATGCCGGTCGTCGCGCGGCAGCCATAGCCGCGCTGGAAGGCATAGGCCCGCCCGCGCTGCCCGCTATGGCCGAAGCAATCACCGGCGGCGAAGCATCGTCCGTGATTGCGCTCGCGGGCCTAGTAGGTCAGGTCGGAGGCGCTGAAGCCGTCGCGCTTCTCGCGCCGCTCGTGGAGAGCGCGAATACGAATATAGCCACTGCGGCCATCTCCGCGCTGGGCCACACGCGCCACGCGGACGCGACCGCCCTGCTACTTCATAGTCTTGAGCATGAAGACGAATGGCTGCGCTTTGCTGCCGTGGGCGCGCTCGGAGAGCTTGGAGACTCGCGTGCAGTCCCCGCGCTCGAAAAGCTTCTCACAGAGCCTTTGATGGGAGAGGCCGCAGCAGCCGCGCTCGAAGAGATAGCAACGATTGAGTCTGTCGCGGCGCTGGCCGGAAGCTTGCGCGATGCGGACGGAAGATTTCGCCCGCGTGTGCTGGTCGCGCTGGTTTCGCTCGCGGAAGACGAGCGCACGTTGCCGTCAGTCGTTCAGGAGCAACTGCGAACGTCCGCACGAACTCTGTTTCAACAATCCGCCGCCGACGCCACCTTCGCAGACCTGCTCCGCATGACCATGACCGCAGACCCGTTGCTTAAACGCGCGAGCATCGCTGCGCTGGGCTGGCTGGAGGACGCGCGCGCCGTTCCCGTCATAGCCGAAGCTCTGGCAGACCCGGCGTTCATGAAAGCGGCGCGGCGCGCGCTGCGCAATCTGTCCGGCAACGCGCACGCGCTCAACCGCATACTCGAAGCCGACGCGACGCTTATTCCGCCTCTTGAAGTTGCTACGGCCATGAGCGGGGCCGGAAGCTATCAGGCGATTGAGGCCGCCGCCCGCCTGAGCGTGTCGGCTGCGGATTTAGAGACGATGGAAGCGGCGCTGATGGTGCTAGCGGCAGGCCGCGACCAGTTGAGACAACAGCACGCGGAGCTGCTCGATAAGGAGCGCGCCTCAAAGCTGGCCGAAAGCCTCTCGAATCTCCTGAGCATGGCCGAAGGGCGCGCGCTGATAGAGATAGCGGAGGCTCTAGGCTTACTCTCTTCGGCCCTGCCGCCCGTCGTGAAGGAGCGCGTCGCGGACGTTCTCATGCAGGCAGACGAGGACGACGACAGCCTGCTCGCGTATCTGGCTTTTCTGGATAACGCAGACCCTTTGCGGGCCGTGGAAGAAGCTGCGCGTGCCGAGCGACACAAGAGCGCGCGTGTGCGCCTCTCCGCCATAGAAATCTTGAGCTGGCGCTCAAGGCGGCGTGACAATGCGTCACTGGCGCTACATCTGACGGACGAAGCTCCCGGAGTTAGACGGGCGGCCATGCGTGCCATGCGTCGCGGCGCACCTACGCCGGAAGCGTTGCGCGCCGTACGGGCCGCGCTTGCCGACGATGACATCTGGGTGAGGGCAGAGGCCATCACTACACTCGGCGCGCTCTTCGGCACAGAATCGGAAGCGCGAGCTTGCTTGCGCGAAGCTCTGCACGAGCCGCACCCGCTTGTGCGTGTGGCGGCAGCAGAGGCGCTCTGCCGTCAGGCCGACCGGAAGGATTGGCGCGCACTGGCTCAGGTTGCTAGGCGCGACCCGCAGCCGGAAGCGCGACGCGCAGCCGTGCTTGCTTTCGCGGGCTGCCCGCAGCCGCGCACGACTCTCTCCGTCTCACGCGCCGCCCTCAAAGACGACGCTTGGCCCGTCAGGCGAGCGGGCGTGCAGGTGCTGGCCACCTGTCCCGAACCGTCCGCGCACAAGCTGCTTCTGGAAGCGGCGTCGAATGAGCGAGAGCACGAGACTGTCCGAGGCGCGGCTCTTCGCGCCCTTGCCTCGCTCGATGCGCCGCGCGCCATGACGCTCTCCTGCCACCTGCTCTCCGCAGGAGACGCCGCGCTCACAGAAGACGCTTACGCCACGCTTCACTCTTTGCGGCGCACGCATAGAAAAGTGCTGGAGGAGACCGCTCGCACCTGCGCGCCGCGCGCCGCCGGCATCATAAGAGCAGTGATGAGTGACGAGAACAGTTTTCAGTAACCGGTAATCAGCTTTCGGCAGAAGAGCCGGTTGCTCTTTTCTGAAAACTGAAAATCTCGCTTTTAATATGAAGTTCGATTCATCCAACGAGGAGCCGTTGATTCTGTCGCGGGACGGAGCGCGCCCTCGTATGGATGAATCCACCTTCCTGCGTTTGCGCGACCTGATTTATCAATCTTCGGGACTGCATTTCGATTCAAGGTCGCAAAGCACGCTTGAGCGACGGCTGCGCCCGCGCGTGCAGGCGCTGCACCTCGGAAGCTTCGAGCAGTACTACCTCTATCTTCAATTCGACCGCGACCGGCGGGAGGAGTTGCAGCGCGCTCTGGACGCGGTAGCCGTACATGAAACCTACTTCTTCCGTGAGGGGCGTGCGCTCGCGGCCTTCAGCCAGGAGATGTTGCAGGAGATATTCGAGCGCAACCGCGAACAGAAGACCCTGCGCGTCTGGAGCGCGGGCTGTTCCACGGGCGAAGAGGCATACACGCTCGCCATACTCATTCTGGAATCCGGCCTCTTTGATGATTGGAAGATAGAGCTTTCCGCCTCCGACCTTTCGCAGAGAGTGATAACACTAGCGCGTGCCGGGCGTTACCGGCAGAACTCCTTTCGCACAATGGATGAAGAGCGCAGAGCGCGCTACTTCACGGAGCAGCCGGACGGCTCGTGGCTGATAGACGAGCGACTGCGCGTGATGGTCAACTTCGGCTGCTTTAACCTTGCGGACAGCCGCCGCTACAACATCTACTCGGAGCTGGATGTCATCTTCTGTCGCAACGTCATGCTCTACTTCGACGCAGCCGCTAGGCGGCGCACGGTCACCGGCTTTCATCAACAGCTACGTCACGGCGGTTATCTAATCCTTGGCGCGTCCGAGTCATTAGTGACGCTCAACGTTCCCTTCCGCCTTGCGCACATGCAGAACGACCTTGTGTATCAGAAATAGGTGTCGGGTGTCAGGTGCCGGGTGCCGGTAAAGAAAGAAGGCGGAATGCCTATTAATAGCTTTCGTGATTTAAGAGTTTGGCAGGCTTCGATGGATTTAGTGGAACAGGTGTACTATCTAACGCAATCTTTTCCACGGCATGAGACTTATGGCTTGACAAGCCAGATACAAAGAGCAGCAGTCTCTATACCATCGAATATTGCTGAGGGTCACGCAAGAGAACATATCAAGGAATACTTGCATCATCTATCAATGGCTCAAGCATCTCTGGCGGAACTGGAGACTCAATTAGAAATCGGTGCGCGCTTGAAATATCTCTCATCCGAGCAGCTCAGTGAAGCGCTTAAACAGGTCACATCTATAGGCAAACAACTCTATGCCCTGCGGAACTCTCTGGCCGCAAGGGTTTCCCCGTCACCCGGCACCTGACACCCGACACCTATGACTTATCGCTTACTCATAGCCGACGACTCGCCGCTTTATCGCCTGCGGCTGTCGCAGATTTTCGCAGCGTCGGACAGGTTGCAGATTGTGGGGCTGGCGTCGAACGGGCGCGAGGCCATAGGGCTGATTAAGGAGCGGCGGCCTGACGTGCTCGTGCTGGATTTGGAGATGCCTGAGCTGGATGGCTTCAGCGTGCTGCGCTGGGTCATGAAGAACGCGCTGCTTCCGGTCGTTGTCTGTAGCGGTCTTGCCGAGCGCGAAAGCGTCTTTCGCGCGCTTGAGGCGGGCGCGGTTGATTTCATCACGAAGCCCGAGCTGCGTAACGCGATTCGCTCTGAAGAGTTCGCTGAGCACTTGCGGCAGCGCGTGGAGGCTGCGGCTGAGGCTCACGCGCAAGCCGCCATGTCGGTTTCCGAAGAGAAGGAATCGCACGTCGCTGTAGCCGGATTGTCGCAGGCCAGCGCCAGCCGCCCACGCGCCTGCATGGTGGGCATAGTCGGCTCGGCCGGAAGCCCCGCCGCGCTCGCCCTTCTCCTTTCCAGATTAAGAAGAGACTTTTCTGTGCCCGTCGCGGTTGCGCTTCACATGCCGCAAGGCTTCACGCGCTCCTTTGCCGAAAGGCTCTCGCGCACGACTCCCTTCACCGCGCGAGAGGCGCGCGACGGGGAGCGCATCGGCACCTCGCAAATCTATGTAGCTCCGGGCGGCCATCACACTACGCTAGCGGGCCGCGCCGGGGACGAGCTTTTCTTCAACATCGCTCCCGCATCCGCGAACGATTTCTACACGCCGTCTGCCGACAGGCTGCTCGTCAGCCTCGCGGAATCCTGCGGCGAAAAAGCTCTGGCGGTTGTGCTGACGGGCATGGGCGACGACGGGCTTCGCGGCGCTCGCGCGGTCAAAGAGCGCGGCGGCTACGTCATAGTGGAATCGCGCGAGTCCGCGCTCATCTGGGGCATGCCGCGCTCCGTCTCCGAGGCCGGGCTAGCGGACGAGGAGCTGACGCCCGCAGCCATCTCCGCCGCCCTTCCTCTGCTTTGCAGCTACTAGAGAACAGAAGTAAGAAGCCTTTTCGTCTCTTCTTCACCGGGCTTTTATAGCTGCTTTCTATTGGTTTACTTTCGCGCCCCGGTTTCGGATGCTAAGATAGACGGTAATCAAACGTTTTTGTGTAAGGCAAGGGGATGAACGAACAGGCTTTTACGACGCTGGAATACGACGGCTTGCGCGCGTCTTTAAGGCGCGGGGCGCAGACCGAGATGGGGCGTGCGCGCGTGGACGCGCTCGTTCCCTTTGATGATTTGGAAGAGTTGCGCCGGGCGCTCCGCACTCTCTCCGAATGCATAGAGCTTAGGCGGCGCGGAGCTTCATGGTATTTCGCGGAGCTTGCAGACCCGCGCGAGGCGCTGTCGCTTTTGAGAATAGAGGGCGCGACGCTTGAGCCTCTGACTATTCTTGAGCTTGGCCGTCTCTGCGAGCAGGCGCAGAATGCCCGCGCCGCCATCATGGCCGAGCGCGAGAACGCTCCCTTGCTCTGGCAGATGGTGGAAGCGTTGCCCCGCGAGCTGAACAGTCTGGCCGCGCGCATCTCCAACAAGATACTGCCGAGCGGCGAGCTGGACGACCGCGCCAGCCCCGAGCTTGGGCGCATACGCGCCGACATCAATCGCCTGCGCTCGCAGATTACACACCAGCTTGAGTCATTGATGCGTCGCTCTGAAAGCGCTATTCAGGACGAGCTTGTGACACTGAGAAACGACCGCTTCGTGATTCCCGTCAAGTCTGACCATCGCGGGCGCGTGCGAGGCGTGGCGCACGGATTCTCGTCATCGGGCGCGACCGCTTTCATAGAGCCGCTTGAGACGATTGAGTCCAACAACGAGTTGCAGGGCTTGCGCGAGACGGAAGAGCGAGAGATAGCACGCATACTCTTCACGCTCTCGGAAGAGCTTCGGAGCGCGCTCCCCGCCATAGAGCAGGCCGCCTTCGCCGTGGCCGAGCTTGATTTCCTCAACGCGAAGGCCGCCTTCCAACGCCGCTTCGATTGCATTGTGCCGGAGATAAATGAGAGCAACCTGCTTGAGCTTGTAGAAGCGCGCCATCCACTGCTCGAAGAGAACCTGCGGGCGCAGGGGCGCGAAGTTGTGCCCGTCTCATTCTCGCTCGATTCCGAGCGCCCTGTGATGGTCATCTCGGGCGCGAACGCGGGCGGCAAGACGGTCGTGCTCAAGACTGCCGGGCTCTCCGCGTTGATAGCCCTCTCAGGTCTTCCCCTGCCGGCGCGTCGCGCGAGCGTTCCCTTTTACGCCTCCGTGCTGGCGGACATAGGCGACCATCAATCGCTCGCGGCCAATCTTTCCACCTTCACCTCGCACGTGGCCAACATAGCGCGCATGATGGAGATTTGTGAGCGCCCCGCGCTGGTGCTGCTAGATGAAGTCGGCACCGGCACAGACCCGGAGGAAGGCTCCGCGCTAGGCGTTGCCGTGGTAGACCATTTCCGCCGCGCTTGCGGCGCGCACGTCCTTGCGACCACGCACTATAGCGGCCTGAAGATGTACGCCGCCAACGAAGAGGCCGTGCAGAACGCCAGCGTGGAGTTTGACGAAAAGACTTTGCAGCCGACCTATAGACTGCTGGTAGGCGTGGCCGGTTCATCTAGCGGGATTGAGATTGCGCGCCGCTTCGGTTTTTCGGAAGAGATAATAGGAGAGGCGAGGCGCGGCGTCTCGGCATCCGCGCTCGAAGCGGCTGAGTACCTCGCTCGCATCAAGCGCGAATCGGAAGAGGCTGAGGCTCTCAGACGAGCGCTTGAAGAAGAGCGAGAGGCCGTGGCCGAAAAGTACGCCTCGCTGGATGTTGAAGCCGCGCGTCGTGAGAGAGAGAGGCAGCAGACCTTCGAGCGAGAGCTTATAGAAGCGGTGGAGGAGTTTGAAAAGCGCTCGCGTGAGCTTGCCTCAAAGATAGAAGAGCGCGTGGAGCGAACGCGAGTGGAAAGAGACGCGCAGCGACGAGCCGCAGAGCTCAGGCGCGAGGCAGCGCGTGCCGCCGCGGCCGCTACGAGCGCCACGCAGCCGCAGAGAGGCGTCCGAGTAGTGCGCGACGGTCAGGTAGTTGAGGCGCAACCGCGTGAGGATGTGGGCTCGAAGATTTCCAAAGCGCCGTCACGCCCAATCAGAAAGGGCGACGAGGTGCGCTTGAAGTCCTTCGGCTCAATCGGAGTCGTGGACAAATTGACGGGCGACGAGGCGGAGGTGAGAGTCAAATCGCTTCGCTTCCGCGAGAAGCTTGAGAATCTTGAATTGGTTGAATCCGCGCCAGCGCCTCAAGCTCAGACGCGGGGCTCGCGTCTCAAAGTCTCTAAGGGAACGGAGCTGAATTTGCGCGCTCCCGACGGTGACCCCGACACGGAGATTAATCTGATTGGCCGCACTACGGACGAGGCTGTGGACGAGACGGACAAATTTCTGGACGAAGCCTACATGCACAGCATGAGCCGGGTTCGCATCATACACGGGCATGGGACGGGCGCTCTGCGCCGGGCAATCGCGGACTTTCTGCGAAACCACCCGCACGTCGAGCGCTTCAGTCAGGCTCCGCCTGATCAGGGCGGCGCGGGCGCGACCGTAGTTGAGCTGAAGCAGTAAAGCCACGGGGCGATGAAAAATTCGCTCGATTGAAACTCTTATCTATTGACACGAACGAGATGCGCTTTCCTCAAACATTCATTGACGACCTCAGGCGACAGGCAGACATAGTGCGCGTCATTCAGGATTACGTCTCTCTGAAGAAGAAGGGCGCGAACTGGATGGCTTGCTGCCCTTTTCATCAGGAGAAGACGCCTTCGTTCTCCGTCAATCCGGCGAAGGAGATTTTCTACTGCTTCGGATGCGCTAAGGGCGGCTCCGTCTTCAACTTCGTGATGGAGATGGAGCGCGTCTCCTTCCCCGAAGCCGTGCGCATAGTGGCGGAGAAGGCGAACGTTCCCCTGCCTCAGATGGTGGACGATAAGAGGTTCGAGGCGCGGCGTCAGGAGTCGGACGAAATCATAGAGATGAACGGCTGGGCGCTTGAGTGGTGGGAGGCGCAGCTTGAGGAAGGGAACGTGGAGGCTAGGCGCGCGCGCGAGTACTTGGAGGGGCGCGAGATTACGGAAGAGACGCGCAAGACTTTCCGTCTTGGCTACGCGCCTGACAGTTGGGACGGACTGCTCTCGTACCTGAAGAAGCGCGGCGCGAAGGATTCTCAGCTTGAGCGAAGCGGCCTGGTGGTCAGGAAGGATTCCGGCGGCTTTTATGACCGCTTTCGCGGGCGCGTGATTTTCCCCGTGATGGACGCGCAGGGGCGTGCCGTAGCCTTCGGCGGCAGAATCATGGGGCAGGGCGAGCCAAAGTACCTGAATTCGCCCGAAACCGCCGCCTACACGAAGGGACGCCACCTGTACGGGCTCAACCTGACGCGCGACGAGATTCGCCGCAAAAAGTTCGCCATTCTGGTCGAAGGCTATCTGGATTTGATAATTCCCTTCCAGAGCGGGGTTAGAAATGCAGTTGCGAGCCTAGGAACAGCTTTAACCCCGGAACAGGCGAAACTTCTTGGGCGGTTTGCGCGTAAAGTCGTAGTCAATTATGATGGCGATAAGGCAGGGCGGAAAGCGGCGAAACGGGCTATCGAGTCTTTGCTGCAAACTCTTATAGCAGAAGACTTTGACATAAAAGTATTGGTTCTTCCAGACAACGCTGATCCAGACGAATTCATCAAATCCCATGGGGTTGAGGAATACAATAGGCGACGCGGCGCGGCTCCTCCCTGGATACAATTTGTGATTGACCAAGCTGTACGGGATCGTAACCTTCTCCGTCCTGAAGAAAAAGCTAAGGCGGTTGAGGAAATCCTCCCGTACATTCGTGCTGTTCAGAGGGGGATTTACAGGCGAGAATATTTTGACATAGCTATGGATGCGCTACAGATAGATAAAGAAGGAGTTAACACCTCTAGGTGGCGTCAAGAGTTATGGCAAACGGTAAAGACGGGTTCTCGCGAAGAAATAGCTAACGTTACTAAAAAATTTATTCGTAATACCGCCGTTCAGCCAACGGTCGCTGAACAAAAGCTGCTGGAACTGCTCGTCCACGACGGGGAACTCAGGCAAAGGATTTTGCCCCGTATGGAGACTGCGGATTACGAGGATTTGCCCACGTCCGCAATCTTTCGCGCCCTAGTAGAGATTGAAAGAACGGGCGGGGAAGTTGATTTCGCTACGCTTAGCGCGAAAACGGAAGACGACCCTATTGCATCTGACCTTGTACCGCTTCTTTTGATGGGCGAGCCGGAAAGGGCCGAGGGCGAAGCGGTTGACGATACTTTAGCTGTGGCGGAAAGCTGTTTTTTGACCTTACGCGGAATGACTATTGACCGCCGACTCAACGAACTGCGCATGGAAGCGGCTGAGGCCGGAGCGGCAGGCGACACTGAGCGGCAGACGCGACTCACTTTAGAGTACATGGAATGGTCAAAAAAGCAGCGCGAGCTTCAGGGGGCTGAAGCCGTAAGTGCCGGGCATTAAAAGTACAGGGTGGGCCGGGAAAGAGTAGAGCGGGGACTCGAATGACACGCGCGCCGTGCGCGTCTCTCCATTTAAAAGCGCGGCGTGCGGAAGGTGGAAGAAAAATTGAGCATCGAAGAGAAAGACAGAGATGATGTCATGCAGCGCCTTTTGGAGCTGGGTGGCGACAAGAAATATTTGACCTTTGACGACCTGAACCGCGAGTTGCCGGATAACGTCGTCTCGCCCGATGATATTGAGGATGTCCTTCAAAAACTGGAAGGCTCGAACATACCTGTTGCGGATTCGGACGAGCGGTTGATTGAGCAGGCTGCGGCTCTGGCCACGGACGACGAAGACGACTCGATTGACGAAGACATTGAGCTAGACCTTTCTGCCGGAGCGCTTGAGAAGACAAACGACCCCGTGCGCCTGTACCTGCGCGAGATGGGCGTCGTCCCGCTTCTCACGCGCGAGGGCGAGGTGACCATAGCCAAGCGTATTGAGCGCGGGCAGCTCAAGACTCAGAAAGCCATCTCGCGCTCGCCCATTGCAGTCTCGGAGCTGCTGAAAATCGGTGATGAGCTTGAGGCCGGAAAGCTTCACATACGCGACGTGGTGAACTTCTCGGAGCAGGCGGAGCTGACCGGCGACGAGGACAAGGCGGACGAGTACCTTCGATGGACGATTGAAGGCATAGAGAACATTCGAAAGCTCTTCAAGCAGGGCTTGAAGGAGTGGGACAAGCTCAGGGCCGAGCAGAAGGTTTCTCGCGGCAAGAAGTCCAAGAAGCTGCTGCGGCTTCAGCGAAAGGTCGCGCGCATACGCCTTGAGATAGCTCAGGAAATCGGACGCCTCAACATGACCGAGCGCGCACGACAGCGCCTTATCAACTCGATTCGCGCCGTGCAGAGAGAGGTTCGCCAGTCCGAGCGCGAGATAGACAACTATACGGAGAAGCTCAACCGCAAGCGCATCAAGCCGGAGGACGAGCGCGACTACAAGCGCCACATCTCTTCGGCCAAGAAGCGCCTGCAACAGATTGAGGCCGACCACAACATCTCTCCCGTAGAGATTAAGCGGTCGCTGCAATCCATAGTCATTGGCGAGCAGGAGACGGGTCAGGCCAAGCGCGAGCTGATAGAAGCCAACCTGCGTCTGGTCGTCTCAATCGCAAAGAAGTACACGAACCGTGGCTTGCAGTTCCTGGATTTGATTCAGGAGGGCAACATCGGCTTGATGAAGGCCGTGGACAAGTTCGAATGGCGTCGCGGCTACAAGTTCTCAACATATGCTACGTGGTGGATTCGTCAGGCAATCACGCGCGCCATTGCAGATCAGGCGCGCACTATACGAATCCCCGTCCACATGATTGAGACTATTAACAAGCTGATTCGCACCAGCCGCGCCCTCGTGCAGGAGCTTGGACGCGAGCCGACGAGCGAAGAGATAGCGCGCAAGATGGACATCCCTGTCTCTAAGGTGCGTAAGGTGCTGAAGATTGCGCAGGAGCCCATCTCGCTTGAGACGCCCATTGGCGAAGAGGAAGATTCGCATCTGGGCGACTTCATAGAGGACAAGTCCATACTGAACCCTGCGGACGCCGTAGTGGCTTCGAACCTGCGCGAGATAACGGACGAGGTTCTGGCGACTCTGACGCCGCGCGAAGAGAAGGTCATCAAGATGCGCTTCGGGCTCGGGACTTCCGGCTCGGAGCACACGCTAGAAGAGGTCGGCCAGCACTTCGCAGTCACGCGCGAGCGCATACGACAGATAGAAGCTAAGGCGCTTCGCAAGCTTCGTCACCCGTCGCGCTCACGCAAGCTGAAAGCGTTCCTTGAGAGCGCTCAGCGTTAAAAGCGGGTGACGGGTGTCGGGTATCAGGTGCCGGAAAGAGAAGTGTTTTTTCTTTTACCGGCACTTGATACCTGACACCCGTCACCCTTTTTCTATCTCAGTGTCGCGGGGTCGAAGCTTCTGACAGTGTGGTCGAAGCTGTACTGGTAGATATAGAAGATGAGCGGGACTTGGTGCGTGTACTGTATGCGCGCCTGCCAGCGTCCGTCCTGTTGCACAACCTGTACTTGTGTTGCCGGCGGGGGCGGTGCGCCGTACTCCTGCGCGCGGTCTGTCAGCGTCTTCTTCAGCGAATCGCTCGTGGTCTGAGATTGCAGGGCCGCCGTGTTCACGGTCTGCTGCATCACGTCCTTTAGCTGGTAAGCCTGTATGGCGACGGGCACGTACTGGTAAGCGCAATAGCCGACCACGGCCAGAATCGCCAACACAATCAGAAATTTCAGCCTTCCTTCCCCGCGCTCACCCTTTCTGGGCGGGGTTGGAGACGGCGTGCCGCACGAAACACTCATCTTCTATCTCTTCCTCATCTTTAAGAATCTCGTTGCAGCACCGAGAGGAGCGAGGCGCGTATTAACTGCGGGGCTATCTCTCTTTCATCAACCAGCCGTGCGCGGCCCAAGCGCTCTAGAAGAACCCACCGAATGTGGCCGCCGACAGACTTTTTGTCTAGCGCGAGGAGGTGCGTGAGCCGCGCCGTGTCAATATCGCTGGCGCTCGGCAGCCTTCCGCACAATTTGACGGCTGCCTGTAAAGATTCTAACTCGGAACGGCTTAGCATGCCTAGCCCTTTTGAAATTTCACCCGCCACCAGCATCCCGTAGCCTACCGCCTCTCCGTGACGAAACCGCCTGTAGTTTGTTACCGCCTCCAGCGCGTGCGCTGTCGTGTGACCGAAATTCAGTATGCGGCGCGAGCGGTAATCCGTGCGGGCGGCGTCTTCACGCTCATCGCCGGCGACGATTGCAGCCTTGAACGCCACCTGCGCGGCAATCAGTTTTTCCAGCCTTGCCGAAGGCTCCAAGCTATCGCCAGTCCATTCCTCCTCAAGAAATTTGAGGGTGCGGCGGAAGAGCAAATGGTCGCCCGCCGCTCCCTGCTTGACGCATTCGCAGAGCCCTGCGGTCACCTCGCGTCGCGGCAGAGTCCGCAGAGTTTCCGTATCAATCACGACCAGCTTCGGTTGATGAAAAGCGCCGACGATGTTCTTGGCATGCGCGTAATTGACTGCGGTCTTGCCGCCTACGGACGAGTCTATCTGTGCAAGCAGAGTCGTCGGGACTTGTATGAAGGGGATGCCGCGCAGGTATATAGCCGAAGCGAATCCGGCAAGGTCGCCTACCACTCCGCCGCCCAGAGCCACGACCGCATCCGTCCTCTCAAGGCGGCTCTTGGCAAAGAATGAGAGCGCGTGTTCAAGCGTGCGAAAAGATTTATGTCGCTCGCCGTCGGGCATGAGCCAGTGCGAGACGCGCAGGCCCGCACGGCGCAGGCTGTTATAGGCCGCCCGCCCGTAGAGCTTGAAGACTTTTGGATTGGAGATGATGACGACGCGGCCTGCGTGAGATGAAAGCGCATTCAACGCCGCTTCGCCCAGAGCAGCGAGCGTTCCCTGCCCTGTGATGATTTCATATTCCTGCCGATGCGCCTTCAGGCGCACGCGCACGCGCTGCACTCTTTTAGTCTACTCCTCGCTGACTGCGCTCGTAAGACTCTCGGCCAGAAGCTCAAAGCTCAGCTCACCGAAGCCTATGAGCTTGGCTAGCTCTTCTACAGTATAACGCGAGGAGGTGTTCCAGAGGTCTATCAATTCATCGCCGGCTCTGCGCGAAGCCCACCAGCGCCGACCGTACCGGGTACGCAGGTGCTCGCGCAAGCCCACTTCAAATGCCCATGCGCGCAGATAGGCTGCGGCGTAGAAACCGTCGTCAACGTCCCATAGATATAGCTGCGGGCTGCGGCTAAAGCCTGTGGCCTCCGTCTGAAGCTGAGCGTAAAGATGCGAGAGATGCTCGCTGCGAACCGTAGGGCTTTCATGGAGCGTCAGCTCGTAACGCAGCCGCGCGCAGTAACGCCGCATGTTGTGGAGCGCGAGTAAAGCCAGACTAGCCTGAATGTCACGCACACGCTCCGCGCTTACGTTCGGAAGATATTCCTTCAGCCACAAAGGGTCTAAGAAAAGATAGTTGAGTAGAAAAGCGTAGCCTTCGGTGGTCGCGTGATCCGCCGAGTATAGAAATTCAGGATAACGCTTGACCAACTCGCGCGAAGACCAGCCGAAATGCTGCGCGTGTCCCGCTTCATGAAAGAGCACCGTGTAGTCGTAAACGCCTCCGACGGGAGCTACCAGCAGCCGCACGTCATCCGGCGCGTTGATACGAAAGCAGGCCGCGCGCGGATTCTTGGTCGGTCTTACCTCCGAGTCTATGTGTATGTTGGTCTGCTGCTCTACGCGGATGCCTAAGCCCCGCATGGCGGCATGATAGGTCGGCAGGACATCTTCAGCAGGGAAAAAGCTGTCCAGCCGCGACATGCGTTGGAAATAGGAGAAGTCGCCATATCCAAGCTCGCCCGCCCCTGCGCCGGGAAGGTCGCGCGCCGCGGCACGCCTCAAAGCCGAAAGATAAGCCCTCTCCGTGCTTGCCAGAAAGCCGTCCGTGTGCGCGGCAAGCTCCTCAAGGTCAGTCCCGGTAATCTCCTTGTATAGCGACGAGTAAGAATCGGCTCCCAGCGCACGCGCAGATTCATGCAGAGACTCAAGGCGAGCGGCTCGCAGGTCGTTGGAGTCACCTATGGCGTCAACCCATCGCGCCGTCAATTCGCTACGCTTGTAAGCGTCCGGCTCGTTGGCGACCATCTTCGGGACGCTGTGCAGCGAGATGCGCTCGCCCATCCAGTCAACCTGCGCGCTTGAGAGGCAGTGCGCGTATTCGTCCGTCAGCTCCTTGGCGCGTATGTCCAGAAAGCCTATCCGGGCCATGCCCAGAAGAGAGTTCAGCCCTGCGCGCTCAGTCTCCTGCGAGGCGGGCGTTTCCGCAAGCGCACGTTTTAAGCCTTCTATGGAGTCAATTGTAAAAAGGTCATGATAGCGCTCGTATATCGGCTCGGTCTGAAGTTGCGGCTCGAAGCCTGCGCGGTGTCTGTAGTGAGCTAATTCAATGGCTTGGCTGAAGGCTGCGAACTCGCGGCGGTAATCACTAATGTTCATAAGCGGTGAGGCGTAAACACAGTTCCGTAAAAATCCAAGAGCTTTGGGAGAATTTGGGGAGAACGGTGTGACGAAGGCGGATTGTAATACGGGTTAGAGAAAAAACTCAAAAAGAATTTCGCTCCGCAGAGCCTTTTTTCATAAAAAGCGAATGGACGCGACAACGTGGGAGTGTGTCGCGTCCATTCATATTCGTGGTCACTGTCCTCACCCCAGCAACCACTGAGACGGAGGATCCACCAACCGTCTCTCTTGCCCCACAATATACACCGCAATGCTTATGCCATGCAATAGGATTAATTAAAAATCCACCTTAGAATCATCTTTTCCTAAGGTTTTTGAGCTTTATGCCCTTGTCTCGCCGGAAGCACCTGCCCTCAAGCAAGCGACGATAGTGTAAGAGTTACATCAAGAGCCGCGTAAAAAGTTCTCACCGGGCCGGATTTTCAAGCCGCTCCAAGCTCCGAGCGTATGGCTTCGGCCAACCGCGCAGCCAGTGCTTCAATCTCCTCCTGCCGCTCTCCCTCTATCATCACGCGCGCAAGCGCTTCCGTGCCGGAATAGCGCAGCAGAAGACGCCCTCGACTTCCCAATTGAGCCTCGACTTCACGCGAGACTTCCCTTATTTGCTCGACCTCTTCGAAGGGGCGCTTCTCGCGCACGCGCACGTTGACTAGCACCTGCGGGTAGCGCTCAAAGCCCCGCGTCAACTCATGCAGCGCCAGACGGCTTTCCTGCATGGCGCGCAGAAGGTTGATGGTCGTCATCATCCCATCGCCCACAAGGCTCTGGCGCGGAAAGATTATGTGGCCGGACTGCTCGCCGCCGAGGCACGCGCCAGAGCGCAGAAGCTCTTCCAGCACGTACTTATCGCCTACGTCCGTGCGCGTGAGCGTCAGGTCTTTCGAGCGCAGAGCAATCTCAAGCCCTATGTTGCTCATGACGGTGGCGACGACGAGCCCGTCTTTCAGCTCTCCGCGCCCGGACATGACTTGCGCCATGGCCCACATCACGGCGTCGCCGTCCACCACCTCGCCGCGCGCGTTGACGAAGAGAGCGCGGTCTGCGTCTCCGTCATAAGCTACGCCGAGCTGAGCGCCTTCGTCCGTGACCTTTTGGCGCAAGCCGTCCATGTGCTGCGAGCCGCAGTTCAGGTTGATGTTCCGACCGTCGGGACTGGCGTTGATGACGGAGACGCTCGCTCCCAGTCTTTTGAAGAGCGCGGGCGCAAGCTCAAAGGCAGCGCCGTTGGCGCAATCGAGCACCAGCTTCAGGCCGTCTAGCGAAAGCCCGTCAGCCGCCTCTTCCGCCAAGTAGCTCAGGTAGCGCTCCCTCAACTCTTCGGATTGATGAGAATCAAGCTTCTCGGCCCGAGCGGCTGAGCTGGCAGCTTCTCGCTCAGCGCCTGTAGCTTCTCTTTCAATATCAGCCTCAATGCGCCGCTCCAACGTGTCGTCCAGCTTGCGGCCCGTCGGCGCGAAGATTTTGATGCCGTTATCCTGAAAGGGATTGTGAGAGGCCGAGACAACTACGCCCGCGTCGGCAGAAAGCGTTCGCGCCAGATAAGCCACGCCCGGCGTCGTGATGACGCCTGCGGAGCGCACGACTGCCCCGCGCTCGCGCGCACCTTCGGCCAGCGCCCTTTCCAGCCACGAGCCGGACTCGCGCGTATCTCGCCCCGTCACAATCTGAGGCTCGCTGCCTCTTTGCTCAAGCAGTATGTCGGCCAGAGAGCGCCCAATGACACGCACGGTTGCTTCGTCGAGCGGGAACCGCCCGGCCTCGCCCCGCACTCCATCCGTTCCGAAAAGTTTAGCCATGATTTAGAAGAAAGCAATCAGTCAATCTACAGAAAGATGGTCTTGCTTTTACTGATTACTGATTGCTTTTGATAATCGAAAAGCCTGCGGGCATGGTGGAGCGTAGCTGAACCGCGCCTGCTATGCTCTGTGGCAATTGTAGGTGCATGTTGCGCACTCCCCCGTCGTCGCCCACCTCCAGGATTAGCTGCATGTCTTCGGGGCGCAACTGTTCAAGGACGGATTTCGGGCCGTAGAGAGTCAGGCTTGCTTGCGGCGGGCGGGCCTGCGCGCCGTTGTTGGCCAGCACGTTGACGCCAGCGAAGCTCTTCTCTATTCGAAGCTCCCCGATGTCCAGACGAACGTTGACGACGGAATCTATGACCGTAATCTTCTGATCCGGGACATCTATGGCTACCTGCTGAATGCTGAAGCTTTCGCGGCGGTTTTCGACGGGAATGGTTTCTGTCATGGCCTTTTGAAGAGCTTGGATGTGGCTCTGCGGCCCGCGCACACGCACGCGCGCAGGCGCAGCCGTGACGTTGTAAAGCTCGAACCCTTCGGGCAGGTTGCCTTCAAGACGCGCTTCGACTTCCACCTCGCGCTCAACGCTGGGCTCAAGCCGCAGTGGCACTGTGTTCGGCTCAATCTTGACTACTTTGATTCCCGGAGGCAGGTCTATAATCTTGCTCGTCAGTTGGACTACGCGGTCGCCCGGCCTGTAGCGGCTCACGTCCACACGCGCCACAAGCTCGCGCCGGTTCAGATTCTCCAGAGCGTCCGAGCTGCCGGAGACTGTGATGTCAATATCGCGGCGCGGGTCGTTGCTTATCTCCATGTCGTTCGGAAGCTGAAAATCAAGCTGCACGTTCCTCAAGCGAATCGTCGTCGGCGTCCTCTGCCCCGTGATGGCGAACCACAGCCCCAGAGAGATTAAGAGCGCGACCAGCTTGAGCGTCCAGTCCTCAAGGAAAATCTCGTGCAGCCACGAGCCCGCTTCACGCGGGACGCGCGCCCAACGGCTCCCTCCTTCATCTACCTCTCTAAAGGCCATAAAGACAGTTTTCAGTTTTCAGTCTCAAGTTTTCAGTTAAGAGCAGGTTGTATGTGCTGAAAACTGAAAACTTGAGACTGAAAACCATTCTTTCACTGTATCGAGACGACTCCTTCGGTTTCCGTTTCCGTGTCCGCGCTCTTTTTCTCGCGGTCGCGGCGGGGCGCGGGCGCTTCGAGAGCCTGAAAGATGGAGGCGCGTAGCTTTGTAGCGTCCAGACCGCGACGAATCTGTCCGGCCTGAACGAACGAGATGAGGCCAGTCTCTTCCGAGACGACGACCGCTACGGCGTCCGTGTCTTCCGTGATGCCTATGGCCGCGCGGTGCCGCGTGCCGAGGTCTTTGGAGAGACGCGGGTTCAGCGTCAGGGGAAGAAAGCAGGCGGCTGCGGCTATGCGATGCCTGCGGACGACGACCGCGCCGTCGTGCAGGGGCGTGGCCGGGTTAAAGATTGTCACCAGCAGGTCATAACTCAGCTCTGCGTCCAGTTTGACGCCGCCGTCAACCACGTTCTTGAGTCCCACCCCGCGCTCTATGACGACGAGCGCCCCCGTCTTGGTCGAGGCAAGAGTCGTAGCCGCGAGCACGATTTCATCATAGACGCCTTCACCGAACTGCCCGCGATGGCGGCGCGTGAACGGCATGCGAACGCGGTTGCCTATGGAGATGAGAGCCTGTCGAATCTCGGATTGAAAGAGGACTATGATGGCTACGCCTATGTAGAGCAGCGCTCCGCGCAGCACGAACTCCAGCGTGGCAAGCTCCTGATTGACGGCCAGCCAGTAGAGCAGCGCGAAGGCGGCTATGGCCGCGGCCATGGGGGCTGCACGCGTGCCTCTCGCCAGCTTCAGAATCGCATACACTATTACGGCGACCAGCACTATGTCCAAGAGATTTCTTGGCTCGCGCAGTCGCTCGAAATATTCCCTGTATGGCAGAATCAGAAGAATCATTGGTTTCAAACGCTGACTCTCAAAACGGCTCGCCCGAAGGAGTAACTTATCCTATGTGCTCTGGAATCGGTTCTTGCTCGGTCGCCTCGCTCTCGCGGGCCGTCTCTAAAAATATCATGTCCACTTTCGGCTCGGCCTTTTTGATTCTCTCTTCAATCTCCTCTATGGTCGCTTCAATCTCGTCCGTTTTGAGGCTGTCGCGCAGGTTGATGTGCGCGTTGATGAGAATCTGCTTTGGCGCAAGGTGCATCGTCAGCAGCTCTACTACTTCGCACACATGCGGGTGCTCAAGTATGGCGGTGCGAATGCGCTCGACGGACTTGGGCGTGGCCGCTTCGCCCAGCAGGAGCCCGCGTGCGGAACGCGCCAGCACAAAGGCAACAATCGCCAGCACCACGCCAATCGCCATAGAAGCCACGCCGTCCCAATAGGCTCCGGGCTTGCCGCCCTGACCGAAGGCCGGGCCTACCTGATGGTCTGTCAGGTAGATGCCTACGCCCGCAATGACTATGCCCAGCAGCGCCGCCGAATCTTCAAAGAGCACCGTCTTGGCCGTCGGGTCTTTGGACTCTCGCAGGTACTCACGAAAGCTCATCCCCTCGTGGTGCGCCTCCCGCACCTCCTGATAAATCGCCAGCGCAATTGAACCGGATTCGAGCACGAACGAGATGCCGAGCACCCAGTAAGCCCACTTGAGATTTTCCGGCGCGTGCGGGTGCGTCAGCTTCTCGTAGCCTTCATAGAGCGCGTAGGTCGCGCCGACGCCGAAGATAAAGATGGCGGCGATGAAAGACCAGAAGAACCTCTCCTTGCCGTAACCGAACGGGTGCTTCTCCGACGGCTCGCGCTTGTAGAAGCGCAGACCGAGCAGCAGAAAGACCTGATTGGTCGTATCCGCAAGCGAGTGAAGTGCCTCGGCCATCATCCCCGAAGAGCCGGTTACGACAGCCGCCATGAACTTCAAAATAGTAATTAAACCGTTGGCAAAGAGCGCTCCAAGCACTGCCAGCATTAACAGTCTCTCCCCTAGGCTAAGAAATGTTAGCTCCGCATGGATTATGAAACACGAGAGGGCAAAAGGCAAAACGGGTGACGGGTGTCAGGTGGCGGGGAAAGAAAGAGAACAGGATTTTCTTTTACCCGAAACCCGTCACCCGTCACCCGTCACCTCTTTTTCTTCCTGATGCCGCGCTGTAGAAAGCCCACTAGCTGCCCCGCGGGGTCTATGACGGCGAGCGAGCCGGTGCCGTTGCGCTGCATGATTTCCGACGCCTCGGCCATAGTCGTATTTGATTGAACGAAGAGCGACGGGCTCACGGGGCGCATCACGTCGCGGGCTCTCGTGCGGTGCCAGCGCTCGCGCGGCAGGGCCTTCAAATCTTCGAGCGCGAGAATGCCGTGAAAGCGGCCCTGCTCCGCCACGGGAAAACTCGTCTGGCGGTAGATGGGAAGTACCGTATCCACGAAATGGCTTATCAGCAGGTCTGGCGAGACGATGATAGGCTTAATCATGGCCTCTGAGACAGTACCGAATTGTCCGGCGCGCGGCCCCTTGACGACTGCTGCGGCTGCGCCTCTGAGAAAGAGCCCGACCATCACCGTCCACAGGCCCATGAAGTAGTCCTGCCAGGCTATGATGAAGTACGCGCCAAAGACAATCAGCGTCCAGCCAATCACCTGCCCGCAGAGGCTTGCGATGCGCGTGGCCTCGGTTATGTTTCCGGCCCTGTGCCAGAGAAAGGCGCGAAGCACGCGACCGCCGTCCAGAGGATAACCCGGAAACAGATTGAAGACGGCCAGCAGCAGATTCCACCACGCTATGATGCGAAAGACGGCAGCAGTCACCCAGTGCTGGCCCATAGCCGCTACGGCCATAGCGCCGAACGCCAGCAGGGCAAAGAGGAAACTGGCGGCCGGGCCCGCAACAGCTATGCGAAACTCCGCGCGCGGGCTGTCGGGCTCGTGCTTGAGCCGGGCCATCCCGCCGAACGGATGAAGCACTATGTCTTCTATCTCTATCCCTTCGACGCGACCTATCAGAGCGTGCGAAAGCTCGTGGCCGAAGACTGATAGAAAGAGCGCGAGAGTCGTGATAACGCCGAGCGTCCATGCTATAGAGAGGTGTACGCTGGCAAGCCCCGCAGTCATCCTCACTATGGTATTGGCAATTACCCAGACGCTTAAAGCAAACACCATGAACCAGCGATAATCTATGCGCACGGGGATGCCGTAAACGCGCGCGACCGTTATCTGCCTGCTGAAAAAATTGCTCAGGTTCACTGCTCCGGCCTACCTGTACATCCTGTAGGGGCAGGGACGAGTCCTCTGCCCCTACAGGAATCATTTCGCATGTGGGGGAGATTAAAACAGGCTCTTTGCTTGGGCTCGCCCGCGCTTCAGGCTAGAGGGCCGCTCCCGCTTGATTGACGCCAGTCAACTTCGAAGAGTGGAACCGGCTGGACGCGGTTCTTGACGTAGATGGGCTCGCGCGGCTCAAGCTTGTAGCGGCTGTGCGCCGCCTGCGCCGTCCCTTCCGAGACAAGAATCTGCCCGCCCTTTGAGTTGGACTCAAGCCTGGCGGCGGTGTTCACGGTATCGCCTATCGCGGTGTACTCGCTCCTGCGCTCCGAGCCTATGTAGCCGACGGTCGCTTCGCCCGTGTGAAGCCCTATGCCGACGCCGATTTCCGGCAAGCCTTCCTGCCGCAGCTCCTCGTTGATATTCAGTATGCGGCGCTGCATTGCGACCGCCGCGTTGACGGCATTGGTGGCGTCTTCGGGCGTCACCGTAGGCGCTCCGAACAGGGCCATCAGCCCGTCGCCAATGTACTTATCGAGCGTCCCGCCGTGAGCGAAGATGATGTCCGTCATGGCCGAGAAATATTTGTTCAGAAGCTGCACGACGCGTTCGGGCGGCGCGTGCTCGGAGAGCCGCGTGAAGCCGCGTATGTCAGCGAAAAGCACGGTTATCTTCTGATTGACGCCGCCGAGCTTGAAGGATTCGGGATTCTCAAGCATCTGCTTGACGACGTACTCCGGCAGGAAGCGCCCGTAGTTGGCACGCGCCACCTCTTCACGCGCCAGTCGCTCGTGGGCGCGCACGTTCTCCACGGCGACGGCCGTCTGCGCCGCCACAGCAGAGATAAGCTCAAGGTCGTCGGGCGTGAAGGCCGCGAACGGGTCTAGGCGGTCTGCGTAGATTGCGCCGTGAACGCCGGATTCGGCAACGAGCGGCGCGCAGATGGTGGAGCGCACGCCCTGCGAGACGATGGACTCAACGCCTGCGAACTGCGCTTCGGAAGCGGCGTCCTGCGAAAGCAGCGCTACGCGGTCTTTCATCACCTTGCGCGTGATGGTGCGCCCTATGGTCAGCTTTTTCGCGTGCGCCTCCAGATTAGCGTCGCGCGTCCTTGTGGCTATGGGGAAGAGGTTAAAGTCCTCTTCGTTGCCGTTCACCTTGCCTTCGGCCAGAAGCGCGACCACACGGTCGGCGGGCGTGACGCGGAAGATTATGTCCGTGGCCTTGGCGAAGATGGCTTTGAGGTCGAAGACCGAGGCCAGCGTCTTGCTCATCTCGTAGAGCACGCCAAGGATTTCCGCCTTTCGCCGCAGCGCCTCCATCTCCTTATTCTCTACGCCGGAAAGGCTCGGAACCGATTTCGGCCTGAGCACGGTAGACATCACGTCGTTGGCCGAGATGAGTAGCTGCGTGTGGCCGAGCGGCTTGTCGTCGTAGCGCACGTCGGGCGCGCGTTCTTCGGCTCGCTGCTCGAACTTGAGCGTGCTCGCGCCTATGGTGACGCGGTCGCCGTTCATCAACTGGTGCTCGAAGCGCGGCTCGCCGTTGATGTAAACCTTGTTGGCGCTGCGTCGAATCTGGCCGCCCGCGACGTAGCCGTCAACGATAGTAAAATTTCCGTCCTCCGTGCGTATGTGGGCATGGTGGCGAGAGGCGCGCGGGTCGTCCAGCACGACGCAGTTATCCGGCGCGCGCCCTATGGTGCAAACCGTCTGCGGCGTCAGGGGATAATCCCATTCACGACCGCTTGCATCAATAATCTTGAGTTGAGCCATGGCGAATTATAGAACGTTTCAGGGGCTTAAAAGAGGGACAAAATCCTTAAGCTTCTTACCCCGCGATAAAGAGCAATAAACTGGCGCGTTAGAGACACACAGATTCTACAAGCCAGCCAACGATGCTAGCAAGCGCCAGCCGTAAGAGCAAGGAAAGGCAACGCCGAAGTCGGTATGCAGCGTGATGAAGGGAAAAGAATTGATTCATCTCTCTCATTGATTCAATGAATCAATGAGAGAGATGAATCAATCTCTTTAATTCAGACTTCTGCATTGCCTTTGTAACCTTGATTTAACTTCGGATTCATATCATCTTCAGCCAGACAAAAAAAAATAGCGGGCCGGTCAATATTTCGATTCGACAAGTAACGTCTATCCATTTTGCCTTAAGGAGCCTATACCCGTGAGCATCTCCAGTAGAACGACATCGCGCGCCTTTGCCGTCTGCTTTCTGTGCTTCTGCCTGTCAGCAATCGCCTCGGCGCAAACATCTGCGCCCGCATCGCAGCCCGCTCCTGCGAGCGCGACGGCAGAAGGCAGCCCTGCGTCGGCGTCAGAGCTTGAAGAGGTGCGCCGCCTTCTTCTCAAACAGCAGGAAGAGCTGGGCCGCATGCGAGCCATGATGCAGGAGCAGGCGCGAGAGATAGACTCCCTGCGCCGCCGCGTGGAACAGGTCGGAGCGGCCAACTCGCAGCCGTCTTTGATTGCCACCGGCCAGATTATCCCCGGCGACCGCGTGGCCGACACGAAGCCTTCGTCTTCCACGGGCGCGAACCAGACGCAGGACATAGAGGCGCGCGTCGGCAGAGTCGAGGCCGAGGCCAAAAAGAGCAGCGAAGCCATCGCCAGACAGCTAGGCTCCATCACCTTTAGCGGCGACGTTCGCCTGCGCTACGAATCCATCTACGGCCAGTCGAACACTCTGCCGAACGCCGCGAACCCGCTCTTCGTCGGCAATGAATTGAGCGCTCGAAACCGTTTCCGCCTGCGCGCTCGCCTCCAGATTCGCGGGCAGATAGGCAAGGAGTTCGACTGGGGGATACGCTTCAACACGGGCAGCTTCGCTGACGCTATCTCTGCGAATCAGACCCTCACGGACTTTTTCAATCGTAAGCCCGTGGGGCTGGACAATGCCTTTGTCTCTTACGCGCCGCAACGACTGCCGGGGCTTCGCCTGCAAGCAGGAAAATTCGACGTGCCGTGGCTGCGCACGGAGATGACGATTGACAACGACCTCACGCCGGAAGGGTTTACTGAGGCTTACTCTCGCGCTTTCAAAAATTCGAAGCTTAAAAACATAACCCTCGTCGCGTGGCAGCTTCCCTTCCTTGAGCGCAACTCCGCCTTCATACGCAACGCAGACGGGACGGTGAACCTTGACGAGTCGGGTCGCGCCGGTCGTGACCTAGCGCTTTACGGCGGGCAAATAAGAGGCAGGTTCGAGTTCACGCCTGAGACGGGATTGACGCTGTCGGTCGCAGACCTTTACTTTTCCGGCACGCAGTTCATCTCACCCGTTCAGGTCTTTGGCGGTAATCTGCAACTGCCCGTCACAATCAACATTCCTGCCACGGGCAACACGCCGGCCCAGACTGTGAACACGCAAGTCTCTATCCCGCGCGACTTTCTTGTCTCGGGCAACGCTAATTTAGGCGTATCGAGCGCGAGCAACAACGCGGTCAATCGTGACGGGCGGCTCAGCTCAGGCTTTAACCTGTTCGACATCATCGCCCGTCTAGACCTTTATCAGAAGAGCCGCTTTCCGGTCGCGCTCATCTTCAACTTTGTGACGAACACGCAGGTTCACGACGTGGTCGCGGCGGGGCCGGGTGGGACGAACATAATAATTCCGAACAACGAGAACAACGGCTACTGGGCGGAGCTTCAGGTGGGGAGACTGGTAAAGCGCGGCGACTGGTTATTCAACTACACCTTCACGCGCATAGAAAAGGATGCCGTGTTGACGCCCTTTAATGCGTCGGACATTAATCAGCAATCGGACGTGCGTATCAGCCGCTTCCAGATAAACTACGCCGCAGACCCGCGCGTCGTGCTCTCTTTCACGGGCTTCATCACCGGCAGGCCGAACGGGCTGTTGGGAGTCTTCGGCCAGACGCCTGCGGGCTCGCTCAATCGCTCGACAGTCCGCCTGCAATGGGACACAACCTTCCGCTTCTGAAAAAGCCGGGCCGCTAAATCACACGAAGCGGCACGAACTGTTATTTCGTGCCGCTTCGTGTTTCCTGTTTTTTGCTTGACTGTTACATAACGAGGCTGCTGCCGAGAAGGCCAAGCTCTTCCTGCTCTGCTTTCGTGTAGGTGATGACGCCGGATTGTGCGCGCTCGTCTTCCAAGAGCCTGCTGGCAGATTCGCCGTCCACGGCTTTCGAGAAGAGAAATCCCTGCGCGAACTGGCACCGCATCTCCTTGAGAATCGCCAAGTGCTTTTCAGTCTCGACGCCTTCGGCCACGACGTCCATGCCTAAGTTCTTGGCGAGCGTGATGATGGTGCGCACAATCTCCGTGTTCTCGTCCCCTGCGCCCAGCCGGTTGATGAAGGAGCGGTCAATCTTGAGCGTGTTGACGGGGAAGCGGTGCAGGTAGCTCAAGCTGGAATAGCCCGTGCCGAAATCGTCTATGCTCAGCTTCACTCCGAGCGCGCGCAGTTGTTGCAGCATGCTGCTGGCAATCTCCGCGTTCTCCATCACGACCGACTCCGTTATCTCAAGCTTCAGATAGCGCGGGTCGAGTCCTGTCTCGTGCAGAATATGCTTAATCTGCTCAATCAGGTTGCTTTGCGTGAACTGGCGGCCCGAGAGGTTGACGCTGATGGTCATGGGCTTCTCGTTGGAGTAGAGCAGGTGCCAGGCGCGCATGCGGCGGCAGGATTCTTCGAGCACCCATCGCCCAAGCTCTACAATCAGGCCCGTCTCTTCCGCCACCGGGATGAAATCGGCGGGCGAGATGAATCCCCTCTGCGGGTGATGCCAGCGAACAAGCGCCTCGAAGCCGGAAATCCTGTCGTTCTCAAGCGACATGATGGGCTGGAAGTAGACTACAAGCTCGCGCCGCTCCAAAGCGCGTCTGAGGTCGTTCTCCAGTTGCAGCCGGGCGACGGCGCGGGCGTGCATCACCGAGTCGAAAATCTCGTAACGCGCCTTGCCCTTCTCCTTGGCGTGATACATGGCCGTGTCCGCGTCGCGCAGTATGTTTTCCGGGTGGTCGTAGCCATTCGTGGAGAGCGTGATGCCCATGCTGGCCGTCGTGTAGACCTCGTGGCCGTTCAGGTTGAGCGGCAGCTTCAGCTCGTTGTGAACCCGCTCGGCTACGCGAATAATATCCGCGTACTCGTCCACGCCGTCGAGCAGTATGGCGAACTCGTCGCCGCCCAGACGCGCAACCATGTCGGACGGGCGCAGGCATTCTTCAAGACGGCGCGCAGTCGAGATGAGCAGCTCGTCGCCAATCATGTGGCCCAAAGAATCGTTGATATTCTTGAAGCGGTCTAAGTCTAGGAAGAGAAGCGCGAAGAGGTGCGAGTCCTGCGCTTTGGTCTTGTCTATGGAGAGCTGTAGATGGTTGTTCAAAAGCGCGCGATTCGGCAGATTCGTCAGCGTGTCGTGGAAAGCCACGTAGCGGAAGTGCTCGCGGCTCTCTTCAAGCTCGCGGCCTATGCGCTCCTGCTCCGCGAGGTGCCGATTCAGTTCTTCAACGTGCCGCTCGGCCTGCTCAGCGCGCTGGCGCTCGGCCTCGGCCCTCTCTCGCGTGGCCTGCTCGGCCTTGGCTGCTGTCGAGCGTATGTCCTCCAGATAATTGTAGTAGGTGAAGTAGAGGATTGAGACCATCGGGATGGAGACGAGTATGGCGTAGATGCCTATCATGCCGACGCTGCTGGCTATGAATCCGGCGACGCCCGCTCCGGCAAAGTAGGTGATGGATGCCCAGAGATAATTCTTGCTCCACATGTCCCAGAAGGTGTGGCCGTACTTGAAGGACATGGCCAGCGCGACCATCCCCGTGTTGGTGAAGTACTGCACGAGCGCCATCACGGAAAGCGCCGTCACGGTCATGGGAAAGCTTTGTTCTGTTAGGCCCGACGTGCTTCCGAAGCAGAGGCTAACAGACTGAACCGTGGCGAAGGCCGAGCAAGCCATGACCGACGAGTTAAAGAGAATGGTGCGAGCCTTGCGCCCGACGCGAGCGCCACTGCTCAAGCCTTCGGCAGCCGAAAGCAGTATGCCTGCCGAGCCGCCGTAAAGTAGTATCGCAAGAAAGATGAAGGTGTCGGAGATGGTGATGTTGCTGCCAAAGCGTGGAACTTTGATGGCGACGCGCGAGCTGATGATGAGCGTCAGCGACGCCAGCAGCAGGAACCTGAGATCTATTATCTCAAGCGGTAGATTAACGGCGTAGTAAACGGAGATGAGCAGACCTGTGACAATCACCAACCACTGGAAGGGGAAGGTAAGCTTTTGTCTGAAGTTTTGCTCTGACGAGGTGTGCACGGCTCTCTTTTCCTTTAGAAGTAGACCGTGAGGTACGGGCTGCGTAGCTGGTAATTCAATCTCTGGTAAAGCGCCAGCGCACGCACGTTCTCCTGATTGACAACGATGGTGAGCGAAGGCGCGCTCTTCAGGAGTATGCTCCCCAGTTGAGTCAAGCAGCGCGAGCCTATGCCGCGCCCTCTTTCCCGAGGATGGACGTAAATGCCTTCCAGAAAGATTGCCTTGGGCGCGACCGAGATGGTGTCGGCCTTGAAAATAATCTGTCCCTCTTTGGCCAAGACCCAGACGCGTCCAAGCTCTATGCGTCTCAGCGTGCGCTGGGTCATTCCCTTCAAGTCGCGCTTCAAGGGATTTGTCCCGCTCTCTTCAAAGGCCATCGCGGCGTTGATGGCCATGATTTGCTCAAGGTCTTTCGGATTCGCGCTGCAAAGCTCTTTGACCGGCTCAAGCCCCTCGCAAACGGCCGTCTGCTCAAGAAGTATCTCGCGGCAGGCGAGGCGCGGCGGCTGTCCGAGGTCATTCAGATAAGACAAAAGCAGCTCCATTCGGCTCTCTTCGCCGCGTATCAACTGTAGTCGCGGGTGCGAGAGCGCCAATTTCATCAGGGTCTTAAAGGCGGATTCGGTGTGCGCTTCTATAACGTTCTTCTGGCCTATGAGCGCTACGCCTACAAGCTGTCCGTCCTGATTCCTGTGGCCGTAGAAGGCTCCGCGATTGAGCGGGCTGTCGAGCCCGTTATCGAGTATCAGCCCGGCCATGAAGACCGTATGGATGGGCCGAAGCGACAGAAACGAGAGGACTTCCGTGCGGTCTTTGTCCGTCAGAGCATCTATACACGCAGCCTCTGCCTCCGAATGCTGTAGAGACAGCAGCGTGGAAGCGTTAGCTTCTACTCCGGCGCTGAGATAGGTGGAAGGCATCGGGTTGCTCTAGAAGAAAAGTCGGGCACGAAACAGAAGAGAGGCCGAAAGGGGCAGGCCGGGCCGTTGCTCATTAGGCGAGCACCATGCCATGACCGAATCGAAAGCGCGGCCTAATAAAATGAAGGACTTAGCCGCCGCAGCCGGGTTGACCCGTCAAGCGATTCTCTCAAAATGACAGAAATCGGTCAGTCACTTTGGAAGAATGGCTGCCAGAATGCAGGCGAGGCGCGGGGCGATTGCATAGAGGCTGCCGGATGGCGTAGGCTAGCGCTTACGGGAGTTTGCCGAAGAAGCAAGAAGACGAAAGTCCGAGTAGTGGGTCAATTTCAAAATCAATCACCGCAGAGACGCAGAGAAACGCGGAGGGGGCGCTGAGAAAAGCATTCATCTCTCTGCGCTTTCCTCTGCGTGTCTCTGCGTCTCTGCGGTGAATTACTTCTTTAGATTTCAAACTGACACACTACTAAAGTCCGCCGCCTTCCTTAGCTAAAAGAATCATCATGTCGCGTCGCAGCATGTTTCTGGGCTCACTCTTTATGGCGGTGACGCTTGCTGCCTTTATCTTTCTGGCCCTGTGGCAACCGGCTGCGGCTATCTTTGGCGCGTGCGCCGCCCTGACAGGCGCTGTCGCCGCATGGCTCCTCTTACCTCAAAAAGACTACAGCCAGACGGAGCAGGCCGCCGCGCTCCCCATCAAAGAGCCGGAATCACGCGCCGCTTATACGAAGGCCGAGCGGGCGCTGAGCCGCGTGGCGCTGCTGGATGCGACCATGAACAGCATGCGTGAAGGGATGCTGATGATTGACGATTCCATGACCGTCGTCTCGTCCAACAGGGCCGCGCGCGACATATTTCAGGCCGTGAGCGGCCCCTTTGAATCGCGCCGTTTGACGGAAGTGACCAGAAACCCTTCCGTGCATCAAGCCTTCAACGCGGCGCTCAAGCGGGGCGAGCGCGCCGAAGTCAAGGTCGAAGTCAACGGCGCAGGCGAGCGCCGCACCTTTGACCTTCGCGTCGCGCCTCTCGCGTCCAGAGGCGAGCAGAGCCTTGCGCTGGGAATCTTCTTTGACATCACACGGCTGGAGCGGCTGGAGCGCGTGCGACAGGAATTTCTCTCTAACGTCTCGCACGAGTTGAGAACGCCGCTGACTGCCATCATCGCATTCATAGAGACGCTCGAAGACGGCGCGATTGACGACCCCGCCGACAACCGTCGCTTCCTCTCGGTGATACGCAAGAACGCCGCACGCATGCACAACCTGATTGACGACATACTCGAGCTATCGGCCATAGAGGCCGGGACGGTCACGGTAGAGCCTCAGCCGGTTCGGCTCCGCTCGCTGGTGGAAGATGTCATGACGAGCCTTGCCTCTCAGGCGCAAGGCTCGAACGTGGCCCTTCACAACGAGGTGGCGGAAGCCGCAGTCGTGTATGCCGAAGCAAGACGCCTTGAACAGATGCTCACCAACCTCGTAGACAACGCCATCAAGTTCAACAGAGAGGGCGGCAGCGTGCGCGTGCATCATGAAGCCGTAGACTCACGCGACCGCATACATGTAGAGGACACGGGCGAAGGCATCTCGTCCGAATATCTGCCGCGCATCTTCGAGCGCTTCTACAGGGTGGACGGCGCACGCTCTCGCGCCATGGGTGGCACGGGCCTCGGCCTAGCAATCGTCAAACATCTGGCACGAGCGCACGGCGGCGAAGCTACAGTCCAATCCGAGATTGGCACCGGCACAACCTTTACGCTTGAGCTGCCGCGACGCGAGTAAGACAGTTTTCAGTTTCGAGTTTCCGGTTTTCAGCAAGAAGGCAGGTCTGCTTTTTCTGAAAACTGAAAACTTCTTCTTCTTCGTCGCTTCTCCCTTGTCACCTGTCGCTTCTCTTTGTTACACTTTCGTTAGATAGAGCGAACCCGACGCTAGACTCAGCGCGTCGCATGTACCCCTAATAGAAAAGGGTTGGCAGACCCTCAAATTGCATGTGTCGTTTTTGAGTCAAATTCTTTTTTGAAAATCGATGGAGGTGTTACGGTGGGCTTTAAGGTCGGCCAGAAAGTCGTTTACCCAAACCACGGGATCGGAACCATCGAGCAGATTGAGCAGAAGCAAATAGGCGCAGCCTCACTTCCCTTCTATACGCTTCGTCTTGCTGCTACCAATTCGGTTGTATTAGTTCCGGTCGCCAACGCCACGGAAGTTGGCCTTCGTTCCCCGATCTCTTCAGGCGAATGCGAGTTGCTACTTAAACATTTAGCAGATGATTTCTCGTCCCCCGCCAATGACTGGAAGGATCGTTTCAAGGACTTCTCTGAGAAGATGCGCACGGGCGACATCTTTGAAGTCGCAGAGGTGCTTAAGAACCTGACGTTTTTAAGCCATCTCAAGCCGCTCTCTTTCCGCGAGCAGCGTATGCTGGAGCGCGCACGCTACCTTGTCGTCTCGGAGCTCGCGGCCGTCTGCCGCCAGCCCGAATGCAACGTGGATACGCGCGTCGAACAGGCGCTGACGCGCGCCTGCACAAAGCACGAACGCCGTCCCGCACGCATTCGTACAGCAGGCGCAGCCGCGGGCCATTAAGTCTTAAAAGTTTTCAGCATATCATTACACTCTTGAGGCACATGCCCGGCCGTGCGTGTGTCTACTTGCGCCCGGTTCAAAGCTCTGCTCAAGCCGTGGCTCATGCGTTTCCCTGTGTGCCTGCTGACTGTTTCAACTGGCAGCGTGATATAATCCTTCGCCGTTAGAGGCTCAGCTTTGCGAACGGCTCGTAAGCTTTTGCGACAATCCACGGCACGTACTAGAGAATGGACGAACCCGCGAGTATTTTTCTGGCTCTCCTGTTTGAAGAAGGCGCGATACACGAGTCTGTGACCTTAGGGGAAGCCGCACTCAAGCTCACAGCCGTATTGATGCTGGTTCTGGCCAACGGATTCTTCGTAGGCTCCGAGTTCGCTCTGGTTTCCGTGCGCCGCGCCCGCCTTGAAGCTCGCGCAGAAGCCGGCAGCAAAGCCGCGCGAGCGGCCCTGCGGCTCTTGGACGAGCCGACCATCTTTATCTCCGCGACTCAACTCGGCATCACGCTCGCTTCTCTGGCGCTCGGCTGGATTGGCGAGCCCACGGTGGCAGCGCTTCTAATGCCTCTGGCTTCGCGCATCGCCAATGAAGGCAAAGCCGGATACGTGGCGCACGGCGCGGCCATTGCCTTAGCCTTCACGGCCATCACATACTCGCACATAGTCCTTGGCGAGTTGATGCCGAAGATGATTGCGCTTGAGCGAGCCGAGACTCTGGCGCTGCTGGCGGCGCGACCGCTAGCCCTTTTCGCCAGAATCTTTCGCGCTCCCATCTGGATTTTCAACAAGACGGGAACGTTTCTGGGCCGCATGCTCGGCCTGAAATCGTCGCTTGAGCACACCTCCGTCTACACTGAGCAGGAGTTGAGGCATCTGGTAGACGTGTCGCTTGAGAGCGGGCACCTGCGCGCGGCAGAACAGCGCCTGATTCATAAGGTCTTCGAGTTTTCGGATACCCTAGTGCGCGAGGCTATGGTGCCGCGCACGCAAATGGTTGCCATCTCGTCCGACTGCTCGCTGGAAGAGATAGCCAGAACTTTTCGCGGGAACGGGTATTCGCGCCTGCCCGTCTATCGTGAATCCTTAGACAACGTCATAGGCTTTATACACAGCAAAGACCTCACGCCTTATCTGCTCAAGCCTGAAACGTTCCAACTTGAGCATGTTCTTCAAGACCCGCTCTACGTGGTAGACACCGCGCGGCTGGAAGACGTGCTCAAGCAGATGCAGAAGGCCAAGGCGCACTTCGGCTTCGTCGTGGACGAGCACGGCGGCATTGAAGGCATCATCACTCTGGAAGACCTGCTGGAAGAGATTGTCGGTGACATCTCGGACGAGCACGACGAAGAGGTCAACGAGCAGATTAGCGAGGAGCGCGACGGCACGTACCTGCTCGATGGCGGGCTCGCCGTCCGAGACCTTAATCGCCGCCTGAGCCTGCAACTGCCCGAGTCCGAAGCCTACACGACCATCGCGGGCTTTTTGATGGACGAAGCCGGGCACGTGCTAGCGCCGGGCGAAGTCGTCAAGCACAACGGCCTTCTCTTTCACATAGAGCGTGTGGAAGGACGCCGCATAGCCAGCATCCGTCTGGAACGCTTAGAAGAGCCGGAAGAGACTCAAGAGACGGACGGCGACGGTCAGGCAGGCGCTTAAGCACGGAATGCGTGATTAATTCTTTTCCCTATTCGCTCTCGTCCCCCTAATCCTCTTCTCCCTAGATTCACCTTCAAGCCTGAGTAATGATACAGTTGCCGGGAACAAATCTTCATTTCCGAGGACAGGAGTTTCTCTTTCATGAGCTTGATTGAGCAGATAGTGGCGCGCGAGATTCTGGATTCACGCGGCAACCCTACCGTAGAGGCAGAGGTGATGTTAATCGGCGGCGAGCTTGGCCGCGCGGCCGTGCCTTCGGGAGCTTCTACGGGCGAGCACGAGGCCGTGGAGCTGCGCGACGGCGACAAGAAGCGTTACGGCGGCAAGGGAGTTTTGAAGGCCGTAGATAACATCAACAATGTGATTGCGGAAGAGCTGGAAGGCATGGACGCGCTCGACCAGGCAGAGATAGACCAGATGCTGATAGAGCTGGACGGCACGAAGACGAAATCCAAGCTGGGCGCGAATGCTCTGCTGGCAGTCTCGCTCGCCACGGCCCGCGCTGCTGCCACTTATCTTGAGGTTCCGCTATACAAATATCTGGGCGGCCCGAACGCGCGCACGCTTCCCGTGCCTCTGATGAACATACTCAACGGCGGCGCTCACGCGGATAACAACGTGGACTTTCAGGAGTTTATGATTGCGCCCGTAGGCGCTCCGGATTTCCGCGAAGCCCTGCGCATGGGAGCGGAGATTTTCCACTCGCTCAGGAACGTGTTGAAGAAGCGTGGCTATTCTACGGGCGTGGGCGACGAAGGCGGCTTTGCTCCCAACCTGCGCTCGAACGAAGAGGCGATTGAGACGATTCTGGAAGCCGTCACGCAGGCCGGATACGCTGCCGGAACCGACTGTTATCTCGCGCTAGACCCTGCGGCGAGCGAGTTTTACGACGGCCGCGCTTACGTCTTCAAGAAGTCGGACGGGCGAAAGTTGACGAGCGACGAGATGGTGGCTTACTGGAAAGCTTGGGTTGACGAGTATCCAATCATCTCCATAGAAGACGGCATGGCCGAGAACGACTGGGACGGCTGGAAAGCTTTGACCGACGAGCTTGGCGCGCGCGTGCAGCTAGTGGGCGACGACCTCTTTGTCACCAACACCAGCTTTCTACAAAAGGGCATAGACCTTGGCGTGGCCAATTCGATTCTCATCAAGGTCAACCAGATTGGCACGCTGACGGAGACGCTCGACTGCATAGAGCTTGCGCGCACGCACGGGCGCACGGTCGTCATCTCGCACCGTTCGGGCGAGACTGAAGACTCTTTCATAGCCGACTTGGCCGTGGCCACCAACGCCGGGCAGATTAAGACCGGCAGCCTCTCGCGCACAGACCGCATAGTCAAATACAACCAACTGCTGCGTATAGAAGAAGACCTGCGGACGGCCTCTCGCTACCCCGGCCGGATGGCCTTTCATCAACTGGCGAAGGCGGAAGCAAAGTCGGGCGCGCAGGCTAGAGCCAAGCGCGCACGCGCAGGGAAACAGAAATAGGTGACGGGTGTCAGGGGCCGGGTTTCGGGAAAAGCAAGAGAACTCGCTTTTCTTTCCCCGTCACCTGATTTACGGAGTAAATCAATGGAGTGGCGGCGGGGCGATTATCTGATTAGCACGGAGCGAGAGCGGCTCGACTGGGATGTGATACACAACTACATCTCTAACGAGTCGTACTGGGGCAAGGGCAGGAGCATGGAGCGCGTCAGGCGCTCTGTGGAAAACTCTCTGCCGTTCGGCATCTACAAGGGCGACAGGCAGGTCGGCTTTGCGCGAGTGGTGACGGACTACGCCACCTTCGCATGGATTGCGGACGTCTTCGTGCTGGAAGAGTTTCGCGGGCAGGGCTTGAGCAAGTGGCTGATGGAAGTCATGCTCGCTCATCCAGAGTTGCAGGGCTTTCGTCGCTGGGTGCTGGCGACAAAGGACGCACACGGGCTCTATCGCCAGTTCGGCTTTGCCGACTTGCTCAGGCCGGAGCGCTGGATGGAGCGCCACGACCCGCAGACGGAAGAGAAGCCCGACTACTGGTCTAAAGCGCAGGAATAAACAGGACAGCACCGCCTGATTCGACTAAGGAGATTTTGGTGAACAAACGGGGGCCGCTCGCACTGATTATCATTGACGGCTGGGGCTACAGCCCCGAGCGCGAAGGCAACGCCATCGCTCTTGCCGACAAGCCTTTCTACGACGAGTTGATGGAGAACTACCCGCACACGCTGCTCGAAGCCTCCGGCTCGCGCGTGGGTCTTCCGGCGGGTATCATGGGCAATTCCGAAGTGGGCCACCTGAACATGGGCTCGGGCCGCGTGATACGCATGGACGTGTCGCGCATAGACTACGCCATTGAGACGGGCGAGTTCTTTCAAAACGAAGTGCTGGCCGCCGTCATGGACAAGGCTAAAGAGCAGGACAAGCAGCTTCACCTGATGGGCCTTCTCTCGGACGGGCAGGTTCACTCGTCGCAGGAGCATCTGTACGCGCTGCTTCGCATGGCCAAAGAGCGCGGCCTCGCGCGCGTCTACGTTCACTGCTTTGTTGACGGGCGCGACGTGCCGCCGATGTCCGCCTACGGCTACGTGGAAGCGCTTCAGGTACAGACGGCCAAGATTGGCTGCGGGCGCATAGCATCCGTCATAGGCCGTTACTATGCTATGGACAGAGACAAGCGCTGGGAGAGAACCGAGCGCGCATACAATCTGCTGGTCAACGGCGTGGGCGAGCGCGTGATTGACCCCGTTGAAGCCATCAAACGCTCTTACGAGAGAAGCACCACGGACGAGTTCATTGACCCTATAGTTGTCGAGCGCGAAACGGGCGAGCCTGTGGCTACGATTCAAGAAGGCGACTCCGTCATCTTCTTCAACTTCCGGCCCGACCGCGCGCGTCAGCTTACACGCGCTCTGACCGAAGGCGGCTTCGGAGGCTTTCCCACGCCGCACCGCCCTTCTGTGAACTTCGCCTGCTTCTCGCGTTACGACGAGACTTTCGGCCTGCCCGTGGCCTTTCCTTCGCACGAGCACAAGAACGTGCTGGCAGAGGTCTTCGCTCAGGCCGGGGTCAGGAATTACAGGCTGGCCGAGACGGAAAAGTACGCGCACGTCACATACTTCTTCAACGGCGGAGTCGAGAAGGAGTACGCTTGCGAGCGCCGTCTTCTGGTGCCTTCGCCTAAGATTGCCACCTACGACCTTGAGCCTGAGATGTCAGCCTTCAAGGTCACGGACAAGGTCTTGCGCGCGATTGAAGAGAATGAGACGGATGTCTTCATCATCAACTTCGCCAACCCGGACATGGTAGGGCACACGGGCAAGCTGAAAGAGACGATACAGGCTTGCCAGTACATAGACACCTGCCTTGGGTGGATTACCAAAGGCATCAGGACTGCGCGCGGCACTACGCTGATTACAGCCGACCACGGCAACGCCGAACAGATGATTGACCGCACGACGGGCCAGCCGCACACGGCGCACACTTCTAACCTTGTCCCCTTTCATCTGATAGACGAAGCTTCGCGCGGGCTCGCTCTGCGTGAAGGCGCGGCCCTTGAAGACGTAGCGCCCACAATCCTCGGCCTGCTCGGAGTAGCAAAGCCGGACGAGATGACCGGCCGCGACCTGCGCGAAACTTAAAAGCAGAGTGAACTTCACGCTTCATCAAAGTCGTATAGATAAAGGAATGAGTTTCGACCCGCGCAACATTTTAGTCATAGACTTCGGCCAGTTGGGCGACGTGGTCTTGAGCCTTCCCGCCCTGCGCGCCATACGCGAGAAATTTCCGAAGGCGCGCATCACCGTGGCGGTCGGCAAGCCGGGCGCGCCCGTGGTTGAGCTTTCGGGCTACGCGGACGCGACCATCCCCGTTGACCGCGTGGCGCTGCGTGACGGCCCCAAGCCGTGGGCCATACTCGGCATCATGAAGCTGGTGAAGGAAGTCAGAAGCAAAGAGTTCGATTTCGTCATTGACCTGCACAGTCTATCGGAGACGAACCTGCTCGGATTCTTCTCAGGCGCTTCGCACCGTCTCTTTGCGCGTCGCCCCGGCCGCTCTCTGGACTTTCTCGCCAGATTCCACACGCGCCCGCCCGTTGAAGAAGGCGCAAAGCACGCGGTTGACCGTTATCTGGATGTGCTGGCCCCGCTCGGCATCAGGAACGCTCCGCGAATGCCGCGACTGCGCGCACGCGCCGAAGACGACCGGGCGGTGGAAGCGATGCTCAAAAAAGCCAAGGCCAACACGGGCACACCGCTCATAGGTCTTTTTCCGGGCGCGGGCCACCCGAGCCGTCGCTGGCCGCTCCACCGCTTCCGTGACCTCGCGGATATGCTGACACGCAACGACGAGGTGCGAATCCTAGTCTTCGCCGGGCCGGAAGAGCGCGAGATGGTTTCTGAAGTGAAATCAAATTTCCCGCGCCGGACGATTATCTTCGACCGCCTGACGATTCCGCAGCTCGCGGCAGCCATGTCGCGCCTCTCCGTCCTTGTCAGCAATGACACCGGCCCAATGCACGTCGCCGCAGCCGTCGGCACCAGCGTCGTGCTGCTCCTAGACCGCCGCGCCCCGCACACGTTTCTCCCCGTTGAAGGCCGACACTGCGTCATACAGCGCGCAATCGGTGAGATAACAACCGAGGAGGTTTACGGGGCTGCGCGCGAGTTGTTAGTCGCCGGACGTACCGAAGCGCTCTTTGCCACCTAAATCAAGCATGAAAAATCTGATGTCAGGCAGACGCCCGCGCCCGCTCCTTGTCTCAGGCGCGCTCAGTCTTCTAATCCTCTTCGTCTTCGCGGCAGAACGCCTGCCCGCCCGCCTGTCAAAACAGGAACCCCCGCCAGCGCAGACAGGTGCGGCTGAAGCTAGAACAAAATCGGACACGCGGGTTTCGACTTCCCGCTCCACCGCAGAGCTTGGCCGGAAGATTGACGAGGCCATAGAGGGAAGCGAGTTTGGCGCGGCGCGATGGGGCGTCTACGTCCTGAGCCTGCGCGACGGGCGAATAATCTACGCGCGCGACGCGCAGAGGCCATTCACGCCTGCATCGAACATGAAGGCTTACACCACGGCGGTCGCCTTGGACACGCTCGGCGCTGATTATCGCTGGCGAACCTCCGTCTACGCTGAGAGCGAGCCGGACTCTCGCGGCACTATCAACGGCGACCTTGTTCTCTACGGTCGCGGCGCGCCCGACCTCTCATCCGAAGCGAAAAGGGATGCGCCTGATTATCTGGCAAAGCTCGCTGACGATATTTACAAACGCGGCGTGCGGCGCGTGCGCGGCAACCTCGTAGGCGACGAGAGCTACTTTCGCGGCGAGGCTCTGGGCGACGGATGGCTCTGGAACGACATACAGTGGTACTTCGGCGCGGAGGTGAGCGCTCTGTCCGTCAACGGTAACGAATCTACCCTGACCATCACGCCCGGCAAACCTAATGAGAGAGCCGCCGCCAAGGTGGAGAACGGCGACAGCTATTTCAATTTGATTAATGACGCCAACACGAGCGCTCGCGGCTCCTCGCTCACCATAGGCGTCACGCGCGGCCTCTCGGACAACAACCTGCGCGTCTGGGGAGATTTTCCCGCCGGTGGCAGCAGCTACAGCGTGCGCGTCTCCGTACACAACCCCGCGCTCTGGGCCGCCAGACTTTTCCGCGAAGAACTGCGAGCGCGCGGCATCACTGTTGACGGCGAGGCCAGGGCCAGAGACGCGCGCGTGGCCCCCGAAGAGAGATTCGAGCCCGAGCGCGCCGTCGAGCTTGCCTTCGTCAACAGCAAGTCGCTCGGTGAGATAGCCCGTGCCACGAACAAGTTCAGCATAAACATCAACGCGGAGCTTATCCTCAGAACCCTCGGGCGAGAGCGCAGAGACGCCGCTCCCGACCCTGACCCCGTCAGGATGCGTATTCGCGGCGACGACGAAGCTGGCACAAGCTTCATTCGCCAATGGCTTGAGCGAAACGGAATAGGGACGGCGGGCCTCTCGCTTCACGACGGCTCCGGCCTCTCGCGCCTAGACATAGTCACGCCTGAAACAACTGCGCGGCTCCACGCCGCTATGGCTAAATCGGCTGCGGCCAAAATCTTTCGTGACTCGCTCCCCATAGCAGGACGAGACGGCACGCTGGCGGGCCGTCTGGGCTCCACCGGAGGCCGCATACAGGCCAAGACCGGGACGCTCTCCTATAACAACTCCCTGTCCGGCTACGTCACGGCCGGGGACGACGAGCCCTACGCCTTCGCAATTATCTGCAACGACGAAACCGCTCGCGGCAGCAGCATAGCCGTCATAGACGCCATCGCGCGCCTACTGGCCGATTACCGTGAAGCCCCCTGATAAAGCCTCTATTTTCAGGCGAACTGTCAAAACAACCGTTGTTGGCCCATGTTTGCCATAGACAAACCGTGTCAACTTCTGTAATATGAGGTTGCTGCCTCTCAGGCGGCAGCGTTTTGCAGGGCTTTCCAGACCGGCACACAAGAAGGGCTCTTTCCGAGCCCGCCGATTTCTTCACATAAAGGCTGGCCGACGCCTGAAATTCCCGTTTTACAGCTCTAGCCAGAGCCTGTGCGCGAGTAGGCAGCTTCTCTCTTTTTTGCCGACCCTCGCCCGGCCATGAGGCTGGGGCCACCCGACTCGATGCCAGATGAATTTCTTTCAGGAGTGACGACGATGTCGAAACGAATCCTGCTTTCCCTAAGCATTCTTCTCTTACTTTCCTTCGCGCCTTCCGCCTTCGGTCAGGCGGGACGAACGGGCGCACGCTCAATAGCGGGACACTCTCTCGTTTCGCGTTTCGCGGGCGGCAGCACCGAAAGAGATCAGGACGGCTTGAACGGCCCTGTGCGCAGAGTCCGCACGGAGACGGCCAAGATTTCAACGAAGAACGGCAAGCTGGTCGAGGGCCAGCGCGTGACGCTGGAGGTCGCTGCCTACGACATCAAGGGCGCGAAGATAGAGAACGCTTATTTTCCTGTTTCCGGCGCGGCCGTCACGGGCAGAGAGGTCTACAAGTACGACGACAAGGGCAACATAGTCGAGATGACCTTGCAGGACGAGAAGGGGACGCTGCTCAGCAAAGAGACTTACACGTACGAGTTCGACCAGTTCGGCAACTGGATTAAGATGACGACTTCGGTCGCCGTCATAGAGAACGGAAAGCTATCATTCGAGCCTACGGAAGTAACTTACCGCACCATCAGCTACTATCTGGACGAAGCTACGCTCGCGAGGATGAGTCAGCCCGCGCAAGCGCCCGCCGCCAACCAGCCCACGACGGGCGGGGCAGCCAACACGGGGACAACCGGCACGCCCGCGGCAAACAACGCGTCCAACAGCAATGCTTCGACCGGGAATTCTTCCGCGCCCGCTTCCGACACACAGCCGAACGCTTCCCTTCCTTCAAAGCCCGTCACACAGACCGGCGCGCCGTCTAACACTTCTTCGACTGTCACAAGCCAGCAGCCACAGACAGCTAACAACAGGCCCGCAGCTTCCACCGATTCTTCAAGACAGCCGACCGTGCAGCCTACTACAGCGCCCGGCTCCAGCTCTTCGGCTCCGGTGGTAAAGACCAGCGCGCCGGTAAGCGAAAGGCCGGCGGAGACGAAATCCGGTGACGAGATGGCGACCCGCCCCGTCATGAAGCCGCTACTGAAGCCTGTTTCGGGCGGCGTGCTCAACGGCAAGGCAGTCAGCCTGCCCAAGCCCGCCTACCCGCTCGCGGCCAAGAACACGCGCATGAGCGGAGTGGTGGTCGTGGAAGTCGTCATAGACGTAAACGGAAAAGTCATCTCGGCGCGTGCGGTGAGCGGCCCCGGACTATTGCAGCAGGCAGCCGTGCAGGCGGCTTATCAAGCCAAGTTCTCTCCCACCACCGTTTCAGACCAGCCGGTCAAGGTCATGGGAACCATCAGCTACAACTTCGCGCTCTCACAATAGCGTAGCCGGAGTGACGAATGGGCAAGCAGGGTTTATCAGATAAAGTTTCCGTCAAGGGATTTTGGAGGATTGAATTTACATGGCATTGAGCGGACAACTGAGCGATCTTTCGCTGGCAGAGTTGATAGAGTTCTTCTGCAACCAGCGCAAGACGGGGCGACTGAAGATTGCATACCAGCTAGCGCCCGGCTATTTCTACTTCGACAGGGGCGAGTTGGTTGACGCCAAGATAGGAGCGCTCATAGGCGTGGACGCTGTCTATTACGCGCTGACGCTGGAGAACGCTTCCTTCAAGTTCAGCACGGCTTTCGAGGCGACGCGTCGCACGATTCACCAGCCTTGGGCGCACGTAGCGCTCGAAGGCTTGCGCCGTCTGGACGAAGGCGTCACGCCGAAAGAGGCTTTTCCTGAAGGCATGCTGCTGGCCCACGACGACGAGCCGGAAGACGATGATGTGAAGACAGAGAAGGCTGCTGTTTCAGAGAAGGCTTCCCCTTCGAAGACGGCTCAGGTTTCTCAGAGCGCGGAGCCGGAGCAGTCTCAAGCGCCGTTACAGTTTACTGTCGAAAGCTCTCGCGGACAGGGCCGCAGCCGCACGCTTGTTTACGCTGCCGTCATCGCTGCTCTGGTCTTGAGCGTCGCGGCCATAGGCTTTCCCGCAGGCTGGTACGGCAAGCGCAAGTCGGTAGCGGCTGCGCCCGCCGCCACAGCGCCCGATGCTAAAGCCGAAAGCTCAGCGCCTACCGTAACCGAGAACAACCAGACGGACTCTTCCACGGCGCAGGCGGAAGAGGCTCAATCCGGCACCGCTTCGACCGACGCGAACAACCTCGCGTCGAGACAGCAGCAGCAGGAGCGAGAAAGAGAAGCACGCGCAGCTTATCTTGCGGCGCAGGAGCGCGAGCGCGCACAGCAGGCCGCCAAGCAGAGCCCGACTCTGCCGGGCCAGCCCGCGCCAGCCAACACGGGCGAAGTGAAGAAGCCTGAAACACCCGCGCCTGCTCAGAAGAGAACAGTCACGGTTCAAGTCACCTACGACGAGAACGGGCGCGTCACACAGACTTCGGGCGGCGACGGCATGTCGCAGCGCATAGCCCGCCAGAAGCGTTTCCCCACGGGCAAATCCGGCACGGCCACCGTCACCATCCCCGTCAACTAAAGAAGCGAAAAGTAGAAAGGCAAAGGTAGAAGGGAGAGAAGCACTCGATTCTCTCCCTTCTACCTTTGCCTTTCTACTTTTGTCTTATCTCTGCCCGACCAGACCGAGCATGACGAGCAGGGCGCGCTTGAGGCCGGTTTCGCGCCCTCGCGGGTCGAACCATTCCTCAAGGGTGTGCGAGTTGCCGCTTGCGCCGCCCGTGCCGAGCGTGACCGCAGGCACGCCAAGAGAGATTGCTATGTTGGAGTCTGTAGAAGAGCGGTCTAGGCGCGGGCGAAAGCCGAAGGCGCGAGTGGCTTCTTCGGTGATGCGAACCAGCGTGGCATCGGCCGGAGTCTCACCCGAAGGACGGTCTCCGATTAACTTCATATCCAACTCAAGCGGCGGGTCGCCTGCACGCCGCGCGGCGTTCTCGTCGTCAACAGCTTCGCGCGTGGCGCGACGGAAGAAGGCGTCCAGCCGCATCAGCTCTTCGGACGAAGCGCTTCTGAGGTCAACGTCCATAGAGGCTTCGTGCGGGATGACGTTGACGCTCGCGCCGCCCTCTATGCGCCCTACGTTGAAGGTCGTGCGCGGGTCGGTCGGTGCCGGATAGGATGCCAGTCGCGCTACTGCGCGGCCAAGCGCGTGTACGGGATTTGCCGCGCCGAAGTCTCCCCACGAATGGCCGCCCGTGCCGCGAAGCCGCACGCGATAGCGGCGAGAGCCAAGCGCGGCGTGAGTGATGCGCTCAATGCCGGGGCCGTCGTAGCTTATGAAGGCGTCTACGCGTCCGGCCCACTCGCCTTGAGTTAAAAGATAGCGCGCGCCGCGCAGGTTCCCTTCACCTTCTTCTCCGACCGTGCCTACGAAGAGCAGCGAGCCTTCCGTCTCAATCGAACAGATTTCCAGAGCGCGCAAGATGGCTACGAGCGCGGCCAGCCCGCAGCCGTCGTCCGCTATGCCGGGCGCAAGCAGCCGACCCCGCTCGCGCCTGACTGTGAAGTCAGTGCCGGGAGGAAAAACCGTGTCCAGATGCGCGCTGACTACGAGCAGAGGCTCAAGGCTTGCGCCCGCTCGCAGGGCCACGCAGTTGCCTTCCTCGTCCAACTGCGCGTCTCTCAATCCGTACTGACGAAACTTTTCCGCAAGGTACAATGCGCGCTCACGCTCTCCGAAAGGCGGCGCGGGGATTGAGCAGATGCGAGCGTGCTCGTCCGTTATCTCTGCCGCTCGCTGGTCAAAGAACTGGAAGGCCCTGCGCACGCTCTGCGAGCGAAGCAGCTCCCCGATGACATGTTCCGGCGCGAGCGTGATAATAGAAGACATAAAATCCAGAAGGAAACCCTTAAAATCTCAGCTCATCTTATAGTCAGGGTAAGCGAATACGCCGAATACGCAGCCTTGCCCGTTTGTCTAATAACCCTTACGAAGTAGTCTCCCGTTGCGGGCGCTGGCCCTGACCACGTGCGCGCATTGTATTTGAACTTATAATCCACTCCGTCAAGGGCGCGCAGGTCAAAGAGGGCCGATTGATTGGGTCTAGAAGTCAAAGTGATTGTGACCTGCTGGCCTTTACGGGCGGCGAACACGTATTCCGCTTGCTCATCGCCGCGAATCTTACCTTTGACCTTCGTGCTGGTCGCGCCACGCTTAATCTCCATACGCAGAGGCTCGGCCTTTCCTCCATTCTGCGCCACAGTCACCGTCGAGAGGCATAATAAAAGTATAGGCAGAGAAGCTTTGATAACCTCTTTTATCTTCACTCTCTTTTCCCTTTAAACCAACTGCATTATCTCGTCTTCTTCAAGGACTCCGGTTGACTGTTTGGCGTGCTCATAGATGCGCGAGACAAGCTCTTCGTCAGCCTGAAGGCCGTGCGTTTCGAGCCAGTAGATGACGTTTGATTTTCCCGACATAGGGCCAATCTCTATCTTCTGCTTGAGGCCGAACAGGTGCGCGGGCACGCCCGAATAGACCATGTCGGCCAGTTCCGAATCGCCCTTGCGGTAGCTCTTAATGACGGCAGCCGCGTGAACCCCCGTGGCCGTGCGAAAAGCGTCTCGACCGAAGACAGGATAGTTGAATGGAATAGTCCAGCCGCAGCTCTGCGCGGCGACGTTGCAGTACTCGCCCAGCCGCGAGAGGTCGTTGTCAATCCACCCCATCAGCTTCAAGTTGACCAGAAGCTGATCCATCGGCGTGTTGCCCACGCGTTCGCCCACGCCTAGAGCGGAGCCGTGAACCTGATCTGCCCCGCCTTCTATGGCGGCTATGGAGTTGATGACGCCGAGCCCCCTGTCCTGATGGCCGTGCCAGTCGAGACGAACCCCGCCGCCTTCGTCTTCTATAATCCTTTTGACGAACTGCACGACAGAGCGCGCGCCGTCGGGCGTCGAGTGCCCGACCGTGTCGCAGACGCAGACGGCACGAGCGCCAGCGCGTATCGCCGTCGTGTAAAGCGCGCGAATCACCTCCGGGTCGGCGCGCGTGGTGTCTTCCGTCACATACATCACGGGCAGTCCCTCTTTGACCGCGAAGCTGACCGCGTCTTCCGTGAGCTTCAGGAGCTTGTCGAGCGTCCAGTCCTCCGCGTAGAAGCGTATAGGTGATGAGCCTATGAAGGTGCAGGCTTCTATGGGGATTCCCGCGCGCTGCGAGATGTCCACAATCGGCTGGATGTCGTTGACGTGCGTGCGCGCGGCGCAGTTCGGTCGTATGCGAAGCTTCTTGTCTACAATCTCTTTGGCCAGCAGCTCGACGCCTGCGGCGTGTGTGCCGCCCGCGCCCGGCAAGCCTATGTCGGCTGTGTCTATACCCAGCGCGTCCATCAGATGCAGCAGCTCAATCTTCTTCTCCACGGGCGGCTCGCACACGGATGGAGATTGCAGCCCGTCTCGCAACGTTTCGTCGTCGAAGCTGATGCGACGTCCGGGCGGCACGGTGCGCGGCTCTATCTGATTCCAGTCATAAATCAATTTATCGGCAGACACTTTTTGAACACCTCATCTAAAACTTAAAGCTCTTCTAAAACGCTTTTAATGTTAGAAGGGATTACAACAAGCGGTAAGGGGAAAGTCAAGGAAGGGCAAAAGAGGGGGATGGGGGTTAGGGGTCAGGGGATAGAGAAAGAAAATCCAAGTCTCTTTCTTTTTACCAGCCCCCAACCCCTATCCCCCATCCCCCATTCTCTCTTTGACGCGTGGGGCCGCTCTGTTATAGCCTTCGGGCGCAGGACAGCCGCCGTCTGCGGCCGCCGTCAGTCTCCTCAGTAGCTTTTGAATATCCATTGCGGAAGACCGGAATCGCATCAGCCTTGAATCGAACATGATAGTGGCTTTGGGCTCCGACCGCGCGGCCAAGGTAGAGGCTGTGCGAAGATGCGTCGAGCGAATCTCGCGTGTGGACGAGCGCTGGCGCGGGGCGCAAATCGTCGCCCGAACCGTTGAGACGGGCGTCTCCGCGATGCCATTGTCCGACATGGAGTTGGTGCGCGGCGCGCGTGGAAGAGCGCGTGCCGTGCGCGAGGCTTTGCGGCAAGAGGGCTTGGGCGCACAGCTTTTCGTTGGGCTCGAAGGCGGGTTTCATTCTTTCGAGCTTGACGGCAGGTGGCACACGCAACTGCGGGGCTGGGCTTACGTGACGGACGGCGAGCGCGAAGGACTTGGCGTTTCGCCTTCCATCAGCGTTCCGGCTTCTATTGCGCGCCGCGTGACGGAAGGCGGCGTTGAGCTTAGTCAGGTGATTGACGACGTGGCGGGCGAGCGCGACGTGCGCAGCCGCCAGGGAGCATGGGGCATCCTCTCACGTGATTTACTGACACGCGCCGAGAGCTTTGAAGCCGCTCTGATAGCTGCCTTCGCGCCCTTCTACAACGAGAAGCTCTATTCATAAAGGGAAAGCTTCGATGTGAGCGAAGCTTGTTAAACTTCATAGTTAAAGGATGCTGATAGGGGCATGGACGAATTGACGGCACAGGGCAACGACGAGCACATCTTTCATTTAAGGCCGCAGACCGGCTGGATAGAGGTGATTGCGGGCTCTATGTTTTCGGGCAAATCCGAAGAGCTGATACGAAGGCTCAAGCGAGCCAAGATTGCGCGCCAGAAGGTGCAGGTATTCAAGCCGAAGATTGACAACCGCTACTCGCACGACCACATAGTCTCGCACTCGGAGATGCGGCACGAATCCTCCACGGTGGAGACGGCCGCAGAGCTTCTCTCGAAGGTGGAGCGCGGCACGGAGGTCGTGGGCGTTGACGAAGGCCAGTTCTTCGATAGAGAGCTGGTTGACGTTGCGAACGAGCTGGCCCAGCGCGGCCTTCGCGTCATCATAGCCGGGCTCGACCAGGACTACACCGGAAAGCCTTTCGAGCCGATGCCGCAGCTTCTGGCAATCGCAGAGTACATCACCAAGACACACGCCATCTGCGTGCGCTGCGGCCAGCCCGCCAACTACTCGCAGCGCATTGTCGAAGTGGAAGGCCAAGTAGTCGTAGGCGCATCCGAAGCATACGAAGCTCGCTGCCGTCGCTGCTTCATCCCGCACGCGGACGCCCCCACCTCTCACATCACAGAAGCCGCAGACTGAAAAAGGCAAGTCAAAAGTCAGAATGGCGCAATGATGAAAGAGATTCTTTCTCTTCATTCATCATTGCGCCATTCTGACTTCTGCATTTTTACTGGACTATCTTGGTCGAGTAGAGAACGCCGTAGAGCGCGTCCTGCGCTTTGGGGAAGGTCTTGCCGTTTGAAGAGAGAATGATGTTGATGAGCTGCGTCTGGCCCGCGTACTTGCGATAGGCCATCCATTGCAGGCGGCGTAGGTCGTCCGGCTTGTCCGGATTAGCCTCTCTGAACTGAACCCCCTTGAGGCCGTCCAGCTCAAGCCACTTCAATTCGTCAACCTCTCCGTTCTTCATGCGAGTCTGCGCGCCCTGATAGAAGGCTTCGATACTCGCGTCGGTCGGGAAATTGTCCGCCATAGGAGAGATGCTGACGATGATGAAGGTCGGCGGCGTGCCGTAGTTGAAGCTCAGCTTCTCGACGCTCAACTTGCGCCAGTTGGCCGGAAGCGTCCATGTGATTCCCTGCTGATCCCATTTAACTTCCTGTCCGCCGTCGAGCGCTGCCTTCTGCGCTGCGGTCGGGTTGGGCTTTTCCGCAGGCTCGCCGCTTGAGCTGCCGGACTTGGAAGAGCCGGACGAGGTGGTGCCGGAATTTCCATTCTCCGTCTTCTTGCCCGTGAACCTTTCGGTCAGGTTACAGAGCGAGAGCGAGAACGCAAGAAGGAGTAGAAGGGGGATTTGTTTCATAGTTACGGTTTTCGGTTTCCTATAGAAATCTAGTAGAGCTGTAAAGCCTCTTATGTCAAATCCTCTGCCTGTAGTCAATAGCAAGCATAAACGGGCCGGTATGGCCTGCGGCGCATAAGGATGAAAAGAGTTTTTCACATGCAGGTTCAGGCGTGCTATTCTTAAAGCCTACCCCCTGACAAAAAAAGGCTTTGATGGGCGCGTGCGGTTCCCGACGCCGAAAAGTTTTACGAGGAGATTAATCTGATGCACACTTTCGTCTCAAAAAGAGATTCTGTTCTGCTGCTTTTAGTCATCTTCTCCCTCGCCTTAAGTCAGGCATGCCAGACGCCGACCAACACCAACACGACGACTACGACCACGAATACAAACACGGCTGGAAACACGAATACTACGGCCAGCACCACGACTACCACTACCGGCACAGGCGCGAGCGTAGACACGCGCGAGCCTGAGAGGTATCGCGCGACCATCAATCTCAAGATTGAGGCCACGGGCAATCAGACCACCAGCCTTCCGACTCTGATTTCCGAGTTCGCGCGCGACGGCGCGAATCGTCGTCTCTCTTTCACCTTGCCGGGCGGCGACGAAGTGGTCTACTTAGACCAACAGAACAAGCGCATCATAATCCTGCCCAAGCGCAAGCAGTATGCTGAGCTGACGCCCGAGGCCACTGGCTTTGAAGTGCCGAGCGTGATGACGCCCACGCAGATAGTCAACCAGTTGAAGTCTTCAACCAGCTACCAGCTTGTAGGCGACGAGGCATGGAACGGGCGGCCCGCCACCAAGTACCGCTTCAACAGCACCGCGCAGACCAACACGCAGGCGGGCGAAGTCAGGACGGAAGCCTTCCTGTACGTGGACAAAGAGACGGGCCTGCCGATTCGTTCCGAGACTATCACTCAATCCACCGGCGGGAACGTGCAGGGCTATAGCGGCGCTAAGATAATTCAGGAGATAACCAACATACAGATGGATGTTGACCCGAAGCTCTTTGAAGTGCCGCAGGGCTACAGCCGCATAGAGCCTGAGCAGATAAAGCAGCAGGTGAACGCCGTGGCTCAGGCCGTGCTCTTCTTCGCGCAGCAGATGATGCAGAACGCGCAGCAGAGGCAGGGCTCGGCCAACACGAACACAGCGCCTCCCGCGACGGGGGCTTCACCCGCTACAACGCCCGCGCGATGAGCGTCCGGAGGAGACAAAAGAGATGCGATACATTCTGACGCTTCTTGCGGGAGTGCTCATAGGCGGCGTGCTGGTCTTCTTTTTTCTGGTGGGTGCGCCGACGGCGAATCGCCTGCCGGGCCAGCCCGTCAAGCCGCCCGATGCCGGAGGCCCGCCGCCCGGAACGGCGATGATAGTTCTGGACAAACCCTTCTTCGACACGGTGCTGGCCGCAATCTTCCGCGACATGAACGCGCCGTCGTTTCAACTGACGAAGAATGCCGGAAGCGAGGCTGAAGGCGCTTCGATGGAGTTGGCAGCTTTTCAGAACGGATGCCCGAGCGCCGTCACGCTCCTACAGGAAGGAAGCAACGTCAGGACGGAAGTCAGAATCGAGAACGGGAAAATCCTTGCGCCGCTCGCATTCAAGGGCAGCTACAACGCGCCGATTGTCGGGTGCGTGCAGTTTACCGGATGGGCGCAGGCCAATCTCGTGCTCAGGTTCGACGAGCCGCAGCAGGCGGTCTTCGGAGAGCTTAAGGTGGAAGGCGTCAACGTTGACGGCGCGCCGCCCGTAGTGGGCTCTGTCGTCACGGGGCTCGTGCAGGGAGCAATCAACCAGCGAGTCAATCCGATTCAGATACTGCAATCGCATCAACTGCGCCTGAGCGTGCCGGTCAAAGCCAGCGAGGGCACGCTCAACGCGCAGGTCAAAGACGTACGCGCTCAAATCAACAACGGCTCTCTACAGCTAAACATCACCTACCAGTTTCAGGGACAGAAGGGCGAGCCGCCGAAAAGCTAAAGAGAGAATCAGTAACCACGCGCACAACAATAAGCAGCACGAAAGCTCAACGCTATTCGTGCTGCTTCCTCTTTCTTGCCCTTCTTCTATTTCTAGTGGAGGACGATTCCGGTCGAGAAGCGCAGGTTCTGTTCCGTCCTGCCGTCTATCTGTAGCGTCGTTCCGTTGCTGGTCGTAAACGTGCGGTCGCGCCGGAAGATGGGATTGTAATCGCCCTGTAAGATTCTGTAGCTGACGCGGTCGCTGATGCGATAATCAACTCCGCCGCCGAGCCCCAATGCGAAATCAACCGTGCTGTCATCGAAAGTCTGGCCCAGTGGCGCAGCCGCAGAGCGCGCCCCGAAGCGGTTGCGCGAGTAAGCCACGCCTGCCATTGCCCGCACGAACGGCGTCCATCTGGTGTTGTTGACGAAGCGCACCTGCGGCCCGGCTAGAAAGTTGTAGATTTCCATTTGCGCGCGATACGGCTCGTTCAGGTAGGTCTGGTTCTCTCTGCGCCAGACGCCGGACACGTCGCCCGTCAACCCGAAGCGGTCTGTGAAGAAGAAGGTCATGGACGAGTTCCAGCCGAGCGAATCTGTGCGATTGTTGTTCGGCGTCACCAGGGTTCCTCCGGGAGTCAGGCCGCTCGTGACGGGGATGCCGTTAATGGAGACAACGTCCGTGCCCCTCAGCCGCGAGTCCGCGTTCTCATAAGACAAGCCTATGAAGTACTCCGCCTTTTTAGGCTCATTTGGCGGCGGTGTCGTCGTTTGTTGTTGCTGGTCTTGCGCCCTGACAAGAGACGCGCTCAACATCATCAGAAGCGCCAGAAGAATAGTTCTACGCACGATAAGCTTTCCTCCCTCTTGAGAAGTTTTTAGTTTTCAGAAAAAGCGAGTCGTTCTTCCGCTTAAAACTGAAAACTAAAAACTGAAAACTGTTTGACTGATTTTGATGCGCGTACTATGGCCGAATCCCTTGCGGCTGTCAATTACTATCTCTCACAGGAGCTTCAGACTGCTCCGGCGCGGCAGGCGTCTCTTCTTCGCCAATCTTCTCGCGTTTGACGCCGTGAGGATTCGATGAGCGCTCGCCGCGTTTGCGCGTCCGGGTTTTGCGCGCTCGCACCTCTCCCTCGTGGTCTACGGAGCGAATCGGCTGTAGGTCTTCGGCATCGCCTTCCGGGTCGTCAAGCCGCGTCTCTATGTCCGGAGGCTCCGGCTCGGCGTCGGCCGCGCCGCCTTCCGCCAGCGCTCGCTGGCGTGTGAAATGCTCGGCTATCTCGCCTGCGGTTTTCTGGCCGACGAAGGGCGAAAGCTCCGCTATGGTAGCTTGAGCGACTCTCTGAATCGAGCCGAAGTTTCTCAAGAGTCTGGTGCGGCGCTTCTCGCCCACGCCCGGAATCGCCGTCAACTCCGAGGTGAAATCCCTAAGCTCTCTGCGCTTGCGATGATATGAGACGGCCGTGCGGTGCGTCTCGTCCCTTATCATCTGTATGTAGCGCAGCACGGGCGAATGCGAATCCAGAAAGACCGGCTCGTGTTCCCGCCCCTTTATCAATATATGAGAGACTTCGTTGTGCCTGCGCGGCGGCTTGACGACTCCAATCATAGGGATGGCTTCAAGCTCAAGCTCGCGCATGGCCGCGGCAGCAGCGTTGAGCTGCCCCTTGCCGCCGTCAATCATCACCAAATCCGGCAGGGGCTTCTGCTCTTCAAGCTGGCGGCGGTAGCGACGAAACACCGCCTCGTGCATGGAGGCAGTGTCATTTGCGCCTTCGACCGTCTTGATTCTGAAGCGACGATACTCGGCGCGATTCATCTTGCCGTTCTCAAAGACGACCATCCCGGCCACGTTCTCCACGCCGGAGATGTGAGAGATGTCGAAGGATTCTATGCGAGCCGGGAAGCGCGGCAATTCCAGCACCTCCTGTAACTCTTCCAGCACGCGCTCCATGTCGGGCTTCAGGACGCGGAAGCGCTGCTCGAAGGCGAGCTTCGCGTTCTTTTCCACAAGGTCAATCAGGTCGCGCTTCTCGCCCCGCTTCGGGTCTAGTATTCGCACGCGCCGCCCGCGCCGCTCGCTCAGGGCCGCTTCCAGCACCTCTCTATCCGTGAAATCAACCGGCACGTGAATCTCTCTCGGCACGTAATCCGTAGAGTAATACTGGCCCAGCACTTCGCTCAAAAAGCCGGACGCGTCGAAATCCTCTTCCGGCAAATCTTCCCAGAAGAATTCGCGGCGGCCCACGACCTTTCCCTCTCTCATAGTGAAGAGCTGTAGAGCGAGCCGCGCGCCCTCCCTGTAAAAGCCGAAGATGTCAACGTCACGCTCCGGACTCGTGGCCATCTTCTGCTGCTCCGCGAGCGCCAGCACTGTCTTCCTCAAGTCCCTGTACTTGGCCGCCATCTCGTAGCGCATCTCTTCGGACGCGCGCCCCATGCGCTCTTCCAGCGTGTCGGCCAGTTCCCTGTTCTTTCCCTCAAGCAGCAGCCGCACGTCGCGCACGGCCTCGGAATACTCGTCGGGCGTGCAGAGGCCCTTAACGCAAGGGCCGAGACAGCGCTTGATGTGATACTCAAGACACGGGCGCGGCAGCTTGCCGTCAATCTCTATGTCGCAGGTGCGAAGCTGAAAGGTGCGGTTGATTAAATCAATCGTGCGCCGCGCGAGCGATGCCGGAAGAAACGGGCCGAAGTACAGAGCGCCGTCGCGCTGAATCTTGCGGGTTATCATCACGCGCGGGAAAGGCTCGTTTATGGTCAGCTTCAGGTGCGGGTACTGCTTGTCGTCCTTCAAAAGCACGTTGTAGCGCGGCTTGTGCTGCTTGATGAGGTTGGACTCAAGCACAAGCGCCTCTACCTCGTTGTCCGTGATGATGAACTCAAGGTCGCGTATGCGGCGCACAAGCTCGCGCGTCTTGCGGTCGTGGCCCCGGCCCGACTGAAAGTATGAGCGCACGCGATTGCGCAGGTTCTTAGCCTTGCCGACGTAGATAATCTTGCCTGCTTCGTCCTTGTGCAGGTAGACGCCGGGCTCGGTCGGCAGGTTTTGAAGTTTTTCTTCCAGAGTCACAATCGTTCCAGCGCACTTTTACGTTGCCAAGTTTCGGGGGATTTGTTTCTATTCTAGCCGATTGACGCGGGCGGAGGAAAACCGGCGGTGCATTTTCCCTTCAACTTTTCTGACGAAAGAGAGTTCGACGCCATCGGCTTCGGGCTCAATGCGGTTGACCATCTGGTGGTCGTGCCTGAATATCCGGCCTTTAATTCCAAGATTCACCTCAGCGAGCACATACAGGCGGCTGGCGGGCAGACGGCCACGGCCATGGTCACGTTGCAGCGCCTGGGGCTGGAGACGGCTTACGCCGGGCGCTTCGGCTCGGACGCGGAAGGCATCTTCGGCTTGGCCTCTTTGAGGGACGAAGGCGTTGATACGGAGTTCGCGGAGGTCGTGGAAGGAGCGCGCAATCAGATAGCCTTCATCATCATAGATTCCAGAAACGGCGAGCGCACGATTATCTGGGACAGGGACGACGCGCTCTCTTACAGGCGGGAAGAGGCTCCGGTGGCGCTTGCCGCGCGCGGTCACGTGCTGCATCTGGACGCGCACGACCCGCCAGCCTGCGCAGAGATGGCTCGCGCGGCTCGCGCCGCAGGCACAATCGTCTCGGCGGATATAGACAACATCTACGAAGGCTTGCCGGAGCTACTGCCGCTCATAGACATTCTCATCTCCTCTACGGAGTTCCCGGAGCGCCTGACCGGGATACGGGACGAGCGCGCGGCCTTGCTTGAGATAAAGGGGCGCTACGGCTCCGCTATAGTCGGCATGACTCTGGGAACGCGCGGCGCGCTTCTTCTCTGCGAGGGACAGTTCTTTGAATCCGTGGCTTACAGTGTGCCGGACGCCTGCCGCGACACGACGGGCGCGGGCGACGCCTTCCACGGCGGTTTTCTCTACGGCCTGTTGCGTGGGCTGGACGTGGAGACGACGCTGAAGGTAGCCAACGCTACTGCCTCGCTGAAATGCAGAAGCCTCGGCGCACGCACGAGCCTTCCGACCCGCGGCGAGCTGCACGAGTTTTTGAGTCACGCGGTTGAGTTAAGACGGGAATAACTGCCTTTATCTTCGCAGGCGGTTGTCGAAGAGCGCGAGGACGCGCCGCCATGCGTCCTGCGCCGCCGCAGGATTGTAGACCTCCTTGCGCGTGTCGTTGAAGAAGGCGTGGTCTGCGTCGTAAGAGACGACTTCTACGGGCAGGTTGTACTTGCGCGCGGCCTCTTTCAATCCCTCTACCTTCTCAGGCGTAATCCACTGGTCGCGCTCGCCCGCTATGAAGAGCGTGGGCACCTTCAGGCGCGAGAGCGTCTCTTCGTCAGGGATATCGCCGTAGAAGGGAGCGGACGCGTCCAGCTCGCTCAGCTCGCACGCGGCGCGAAGCGCGAATGTTCCGCCCATGCAGTAGCCTGTGATGCCTATGCGGCTGACGTTATAATTTCTCTTCGTCTCTTCTATGGCGCTTCTAATGAGCGCCATGCCGTCTTCCACATCGAGCGCGTGCATCAGCTTCGAAGCCTCGCCTGAATCCTTCGTCACCGTGCCGCGATAAAGGTCGGGCGCGACACATATGTAGCCTTCGGCGGCGTAGCGCCTCGCTATGTCGTGTATGTGCTCGTTGACGCCCCACCACTCCTGAATCAGAAGCACCGCGGCGGCTGACTCCGTGGTGGGAAGAGTAACAAAGCCCTTGGCCAATCCTGCCTGCGTTTTCAATGCGAGCGTATCTGTTTTCATTGCAGCCTCTCTGTGATGAAAAATTTAGATTATCGGTGCGTATATTCGCGCCGGATTATATGGCAACACCCGGCGACAGATAAAGAGAACGAAACATGAACTACCTTAACCGGGCTGTTCGATGATATAAGAGTTGGCCTGCCGCAGCTCTGCAATAAAAGCCTGACGTGAACTGAGAAGAAGACTATGAGAATCATCCTTGCACTGATTTTAAGCCTGCTGTCGCTGGGGCTCTTCGCGCCCAGCTCCAACCAGCCGGCCGCAGACCTTGTCTTAAAGAACGGCAACATCTACACGGTCAACGAGCGGCTGCCCCGCGCCGAAGCCGTAGCCATACGCGGCGACCGTATAGTCTTCGCTGGCTCAAACGCCGAGGTGAAAAGGTACGAGGGCAAGAACACCCGCGTCATAGACCTCGCGGGCAGAATGGTCGTGCCCGGAATGACGGACGCGCACTATCACCTGCTGGGCGTGGGCCAGCGAGAGGTGACGCTCAATCTGGAAGGCACGACGAGCCTTGAGGATTTTCTGGCGCGCGTCAAAGAGCGAGTGCAGAAGGCCCGGCCCGGCGCTTGGGTCACGGGTCGCGGCTGGATAGAGACTTTCTGGAAGCCGCAGAGATTTCCAACACGCCAGGAGCTGGACGGCATAGCGCCGGACAATCCCGTCTATCTCACGCGCGCTGACGGCCACGCTGCGGTCGCAAACTCCGCCGCGCTCAAGCTCGCGGGCGTAACCGCACAGACGCAGAATCCCTTCGGCGGAGAGGTTCTGAAAGACAAATCAACAGGTGAGCCGACGGGGATGTTGATTGACGCGGCCAAAGAGCTTGTCTCGAAAAACATTCCGGGGCCGACCGAAGCCGACAACGAGCAGGCGACCATACTCGGAGTAGAGCGAAGCCTCCGGCTCGGCTGGACGCAGATTCAGGACGCGGGCGGGAGCTTTCAGGACGTGGCGCGGCTCAAGAAGCTTTACACCGAGGGCAAGATTAAGCTTCGCATCTACAAGGCCGTGTCAGGGCCGGGGCCGGAGGCGGAGAGGCTATTGAGGGAAGGAGCGACGGTCGGAGCTTTTAACAATCGCTTCACGCTTCGCACTATTAAGATTCACTTCGACGGCGCTTTGGGCTCGCGCGGCGCGGCGCTGCTAGCGCCTTACTCGGACGCGCCCGAGACTTCCGGCTTCCTCACCGAAAAGGAGGACGAAGTGGCGACGATGCTCGAAGCCGCGCTGAGACGCGGCATACAGGTGGAGACGCACGCCATAGGCGACCTGACCAATCGTCGCATCCTTGACCTATACGAACAAGCTCTGGCCAAAGTCCCGCCAGCAGCCAGAGGCGTGCGCGAGCCGCGCTGGCGAGTGGAGCACGCGCAGGTAGTCAGCCCCTCCGACCTCCCGCGCTTTGCGCGCTTGGGCATCATCCCGTCCATGCAGCCCTCGCACGCCATAGGCGACCTCTTCTTCGCGCCAAGCCGACTCGGAATGAAGCGTCTCGAAGGGGCATATGCGTGGCAGAGCTTTATCAAATCGGGCGCAATCATCGCCGGTGGCTCCGACGCTCCAGTAGAGCGCGGCGAGCCGATGATAGAATTTTACGCGGCGGTCGCGCGCAAGAGCCTCAAGGGAGAATCCGGCGAAGGCTGGCACCCGGAGCAGGCCGTCTCGCGCGAGCAGGCACTGAAGATGTTCACCCTCTGGCCCGCCTTCGCCGCCTTTGAAGAGAAGCTGAAAGGCTCAATCGAGCCCGGCAAGCTGGCAGACCTGACCATCCTCTCAGCAGACATCATGAAAATCCCCGAGCCCGAGATTCTACGGACGCGCTGCGTCATGACCATAGTAGGCGGCGAGATTGTTTACGAAGAAAAGAATTAAGAGGGACGGAGAAGAATTGATTCAACGGTTCGTTTCTTCATTGAATCAATGAACGGATGAATCAAACTCTTTTAGTCGAGCATGACGACTTCGCCGTCAACTACGCGCGCGAGGTATTCGCCGTCGCGTAAGACCCATGCGACGCGGCGGCCTGCTCTGGCAAGCTCGGCCCACTCAGACTGCTTTTTGGGGTTCTGCTCCACCAGCACGGCGTTACCGGGAAGCGGGACGTGACGCAGGCCGGAGCGGGCGAACTTTCTGACGCCGCGCCCGCCGCCGAACAGCTTCTCGAAGGCGACCAGTATGACGCCAGCCGTCAGCTCTTCGCTTTCACTCTCTTTAGGCATCACAGATTCCCTCTCAAAGCTGCGCCTCTCTTCCCGCGAGCAGGCGCTCGACTGTGTCGAGCAGTTCCTTGCTCTTAAACGGCTTCGCAATGTAGGCGTCGAAGTCTTCTTCGGAGGCGGGCCGCGTGTATTGAGAATCGTAGGCCGTCACGGCTACGCAGGGGACGTTCTTCGTGCGCGCGTCCGAGCGCAGCTCAGCGAGCACGCCCCAGCCGTCGAGCACCGGCATGAAAAGGTCTATCAGGAAGAGGTCGGGGACGTTTATCTGCGCCATAGAGACGCACTCGCGCCCGTTGCGAGCTTCGCGCACATGATAGCCTGCGGCTTCCAGTATCAGTCGAAGAAGCTCGCGGTTATCCTCGTAGTCGTCCGCAATCAGAATACTTGGGGGCATCAAAATTTAGCGGTCTTCTGGTTAGAGATATGCTCCTACAGCAACTCATCATAAAACTAAAATCCTAAATCGCAAATCCTTAAATGAGTTGCTTGACACACTCTTCTCTGCCCGTCCATAATCGAAATCGAGGTCAAGAGGGCGATTGACTTGCCCGTGCTTCCCTCTTCCCGCTCAGTTAAAGACATATCCATAAGATAAAGTGAAGGCCGTCAATCTGTAGCAGGCAGGGTGCGACCGGGAATCAAAGCTAGATGCCGCACAGGATGCGCGCCCGCGCCTGCTATTCTCTCTCAAAGAGAGTCGGCATACGGAGGATGACAAAAAGGTGATTAGCGAAGAACTTGAGAAGAGTCTACGTTCAGAGGTGGACGATTACATCAACTCGCGCCTCAGGGGGTTGCAGGACGAGCTGGAGCAGATTCAGGGACAGATTAACGAAGCCTTCACGCGGCTTCAGGAGCGCTCGTCCAGCGCTAGGGGGGCGGACAACTCCGTCGCCTTCTCCATCTCCGAATACATACGCGCCGCTCACGAGCGCGGCGTGGCAGAGGCCGCCAGCCAGTCTTCGCGCGCCAAATCCTCCAGCGACATGGCGATTCTCAAGGCCGCCATAGAGGATTTGGACGACCAGCGCTCGCAGGCCGAAATCCTGAACACGCTCGTCAATCGCGCGGCCTCTTTCGCTCCGCGCGTGGCCTTCTTCGTCGTCAAGAACGATCAGGCCACGGGCTGGCGCGCACGCGGTCTGGAAGGCACAATCGGTGACGAAGCCGTAAGACAAATCTCCTTCTCGCTCTCGACGGACACGCCCATCAGCGACGTGGTGCGCTCTCGCTCTACGTGGTCAGGGTCGCCCGGAGCTAACGCCGAAGACCACCTGCTGCTGCAACGCCTCGGCGGCGAGCCTCCGCAGCGCATGGTCGCCATCCCGCTCACGGTTCGCAACAAGGCCGTCGCGGTTCTCTACGCCGATTCGGCAGGGCTCGATTCCGATGCGATAAATCTGGAAGCTCTGGAATCGCTGGTGAGGGTTAGCGGCATGGCCGTTGAGCTGCTCTCGACCACCCGCCCCGCGCCCGCAGCCCGCCCGTCCAGAGCGGAAGAGAAGCCTGAGCCAGAGCGTGAGCCAGAGCCTGAGACTGCTTCTTCTGCTCAGCCGCAGGCTGAAGAACAGAGCGCGGCTGAGACTTACGCGCCCGTTGCCGCAGAGCCCGAAGCGCCGTCGCAGGAGGAGGCCGAGGAAGCGCCCGCATCGCAGGCTTCATCGTCCGCGTGGGACTTTAGCTCACAGCCGCAGAGCGCGCCCGAAGCGGAAGAAGCGCCGCAGCCGCAGGCCCCTTTTGAGCAGACGCCCGCGCCGACGGAGCCCGCCATGACTCCCGCAGCAGCGCCTTCCACGAGCGCCGCAGAACCGGCGGCCCAGCCGCAGGCTCAGACAGCGCCCACGGGCCAGTTTGCCGCGCCGCTTGGCGCACGCAGGTACGGCGCGGCCGACATAGACCTGCCTATAGAAGTGGCAGAAGACGAGCGACGGCTGCACAACGACGCGCGCCGCTTCGCGCGACTGCTGGTTTCGGAAATCAAGCTCTACAACGAACAGAAGGTCAAGGAAGGACGCTCGCAAGGCAATCTCTACGAGCGGCTGCGCGAAGACATAGACCGCTCGCGCCAGATGTACGACAAGAGAGTTGCGCCGCCCGTCGCCGCGCGTTACGACTACTTTCATCAGGAGTTGGTCAACACGCTGGCCGAAGGCGACCCGAACAAGCTGGGCGAAGGCTATCCGGGCTCAAGCGTCCCCGCCTGAAGATAAAAGCGCTACTCATAAAAAGCCGAAGACGCGGCGACGGGCTTATTACCCGTCCCGCGTTTTACGCTTTTCGGAGCAAACGCGCTTTCTTACGCGCGGCATCCAATGTGGCTGTCCACGTTGTTCTCCCCGCCTCTCCCTTTCATACTCAGTTTTCGTGCGTGTATGATGAAAGTCGCGCTTGTGCAACTTTATGGACTAAATTTTTAAGAGCGAGGTAGCGTTTTGAATATCAATTTCCGCAAGCATCGTTTGATTCTGGTCATCGTCGGGCTGGTAGTGGTGACGGGGCTTTCCGTCTCGCCTTTTCTGAGCGCCAGTTGCAGCACTCATCAGGGCTCGCAGGGCGAGCCGAAGGCGCTTGAGACGCTTCGCAACATGACCAGAGGCGGAATGCTGCCCGCAGAGGACGCGGTCACGCGCATAGAGAATGGACACCCCGACACGAAGACTGCGGCGCTGGCCCGCATCATTCGCGCACGCATACGCATAAAGGCGGGCGATTACGCGGGCGCGGCTTCGCTGCTCGACTCAAAAGTCATCACCTCTCGGGCGAGCATAGCGGACTACGCTCTTCTGCTGCGCGGTTATGCGTTTGCGCAGGCGGGCCGTAGGACGGAAGCACGCGCCGCTTACGAACAGCTTGCGCGGGAGTACCCGGCGTCTCTGAGCGCGCGCGAAGCCGGTCTGCGCAACGCGCAGATGCTGATAGAAGACGGGCAGGCCGCAGCCGTGCCTGTGCTTCTGAAGGATTTGAATGAAAAGAACGACCCGGCCGCGCTCATGCTCTCCGCCAAGGCTTACGAGCAGACGAATAACCAGACGCAGGCGCTAGGCATGTATCGCCGCATATACTTCTTCGCGCCCGCCTCCGAGGTGAGCGCAGAGGCCGCCGGCGCAATCACGAGGCTGGGCTCCACCCCTTCGCCCGCATCCGTAGAGGAAGCGCTCTCGCGCGCAGACCGTCTCTTCGAAGCCAAAAGAAACGCCGACGCAGCCTCAGCCTACGCTGACGCCTTCTCGCGCTTTCCCGCAGCCGCCACGCCCGCAGCACAGTTGCGCCGTGGCATCGCGGCAACAAACGCCAAGCGCACGACCGACGCCGTCTCTGCCCTGACGAGCGTGCCCGCAGGCGCGGGCGAGCAAAAGGCCGAAGCGCTCTACTATCTCTCGCAGGCTTATGCTACGGCGCGTCAGTGGGATGCTGTGCGCGGCGCGCTCGACGAGCTTCGACGCGCATACCCGCAGAGCCCCTTTACGCCGCGCGCCATCACGAACGCAGGCATCATTGCGCGGGACGCTAAGAACACGACCGAAGCTCTCAACCTCTTTCGCCAAGCGGTCGCCGCGTATCCCGAAAGAGCGGAAGTGGCTCAGGCTCAGTTCGAGATTGCGTGGGACGCGCACGAGTCCAAGAACTATCAGGAATCGTCACGACTGCTGATAGAACATCTGGCGATTTATGCCGACAAGAACACGGACAATCGCGGGCGGGCCGGATACTGGGCCGCTCGTGACGCCGAGCGCGCGGGAAAGCTCGCGGAGGCGCGGGCCATCTACGACGCCATGCAGTCGCGCTACGACGCCAACTGGTACGGCTATCTCTCCAAGCAGCGCCTTGAGACGATGAACCGCAACAACGCGCCGCGCGAAAACTTCGCGCCCGATTCAATCGTGGGGCGTGCGGTCAGCAATCTTCAAATCGTCATGGTCGCGGACGAGACTGCCGGACAGGCCGAGATGGAGCGCATAGCAAGGGCCGACGAGTTTTCCATCATAGGCACGGACGACCTCGCGCTCGAAGAGCTTGAGATTGCTCAGAAGGCTGCGCCCGCCAGCCCGCGCGTGAATCTGGCGGTTGCGCGCATTTATCGCGCACGCGAGGACAACCTGCGCGCCTTCGTGGAGCTGAGAAAGAGCTATCCCGATTACTCGCAGATGAAGCCGGAGGAGCTGACGCGCGAAGAGTGGGAGATATTTTACCCGCTCGCATACTGGGACATCATCACGGCGGAGGCGCGCGCCAAGCGTTTAGACCCGCATCAGGTGGCGGGCCTCATTCGTCAGGAGTCGGTCTTCAACCCGCGCGCTCGCTCGACCGCGAAGGCTTACGGGCTAATGCAGCTTCTTGTGCCGACGGGCGCGGCCATGGCGCGCAAGAGCGGAGTATCCGAGACGATTACGGAGCAGTCGCTCTACCAGCCGCGTCTTAACATTCAACTCGGCACACAGTACATGCGCGACCAGTTCGACAAGTTCGGCCGCATAGAATACGTCGCGGTTGCCTACAACGCCGGGCCGGGGCGCGTGCCGCAGTGGCGCTCGACGCTCCCGCTTGAGATGGACGAATTCGCTGAAGCGATTCCCTTCAAAGAGACTCGCGGCTACGTGCAGGGAGTAGTGCGAAACACGCTTCAGTACGAGCGGCTCTATGACGACAACGGCCAGTTCCGCCCCGAAGTCGGCTCAACCGCCATCAACGCGCAGGCCGGTGGCGGCACTCCGGCCCAGTCTGCAAATCCTATGGTACGCAAGCGTCGCGTGACGGGTGATGAAAAGGAAGAATAGAGGAATGAATAGCTATCCGGGTCGCCTTCTCATTCTCTTTCTGCTTGCGTCGTTTACGGCTTCGGTTTCGCCGCAGGCTTTGGGGCAGAGAGGAAAGAAGTCTCAGCCTGCACAAACCTCCACGAGGTCTGTCATTGTCGTTCGCACGGAGCCGAAGGCCATAGTCTGGCTGGACGAGATTCGTCGCGGCGTGACGAACGATGAAGGAAAGCTGACGCTCTCGAAAGTCTCTGCGGGGCGTCACAATCTGCGCGTGCGCGCGCGCGGCTTCAAAGAGACGACTGTGCCGGTTGCGCCCGCGCGTCGCGGGACGATTGACGTTAAGCTCTTGCGTACGACGGACGAAGCCGAGCTTCTCTTTCAGCAGGCCGAAGAGGCGCGTGAAAGCGCCAAAGAGGACGAGGCCAGAAAGCAGGCCGCAGAGCTTTATCGCCGCGTTATAGCCCTGCGTTCCCGCTTCGCAGCCGCGCATCTGGGGCTGGCTCGCGTGCTTCTTGACCTTAACGACTACAACACCGCGCTGGAAGAGATAGACCGTGCGCGCGCGGCGCGGCCCGTCTACCCGGAAGCCTCCGCCGTGGAGGGACGCATACTGCGAATGGCCGCAGACACCAACGCCGCTATGGACTCGTTTCGCCGCGCCATACGCGAAGCGCGCGGCTTTCAGCCTGAAGCTCACACGGGGCTCGCCATACTGCTCGAAGACAAGGGGCGTTATGAAGAAGCTGTAGAAGAATTTCGCGCGGCAATCAGCCAGCTTTCGGACACGGAGCCTGTGCTTTATCAGCTACTGGGCGCGGCCTACGAGAAGTTGCAGAACTACAAAGAGGCCGTGCGCGCTTACGAGAAATATCTTGAGCTTGCGCCGGAAGGAACGCTTGCGCCAGCCGTGCGCTCCATACTAGACCAGCTACGCACGCAGGCCGCAGAACAGGAAGGCGCTGCTAATCCCTGACGTAAGACCGGCAGCACCCTTCTTTCAGATATAACTCAGCCATGCCTCTTTTCTTCGCCGCTTAACACCGGCGAACCAGCGACAGATGGGATAAAGCGCTAGGACTACTCCTATCCAGACCAGATAGACTATCGCCAGACTGTAGCCGTAATCCTCGGGCGGCCTGCCGGTCTGAAAAGCATCCTGAAGCTTTGAGCCGTACGTGATGAAGGCGACGGCGACCGCCAGCCCGTGAATGACGAACAGGTGCAGCACGTAGTAGAAGAGCGGCACTCTGCCGAAGACTATGAAGGCCCGCGCCCACGCGCCCGGCTTCAGATTCACTCTCTCGAAGAATGCCAGCGAAGCTATCGCAGGCCCCAGCGTCATCAGTAGAAACAGCAATGAGGGCGGGTACTTCTGGCAGTTGATGAAGGAGAAGAGAGTCCAGAGCGCATTCCCCCGCACGCTCCAAGGGCGCGGGTCGCCGTAAAGGTTCGTCGCGCGAATGACCGCGAACAGTAGCGTCAGAGACAATCCCAGATAGAGCAGAACGCGTCGCCGCTTCGCGGCCTCAAGCTTGAAGATTTGGCCGAAGCTGTAGCCGGTTGCCATCACCCCTATCCAAGGGATGAGCGGGTACATGGGGAAGAAACGCACGCCGCCGTAAGTCTCCGTCAGCTCGCCCGTGTGAAGCGTCGCCCACACGCCGCTTAAAGCTCCCGCGCTCGCGGCCCGGAACGGGTCGAACGCATTGTGAACGGCAATCATGAAGACGCCGAACATAGTGATGACCCAGAGCGGCAGGTAGATGAGCACCGACAGAGCCACCATTGACCAGCCTATGGCCCAGATGACCTGCCCGACGTTAAAGGTGTAGTCGAGGTTGAACGTCCAGCCCAATCGCACGACCGTCAACTCAACCAGCACCAGCCAGAGCCCGCGCGTCAGCAGAAAGCGCGAAAGCTCGCCTCTCGTCTTCCCGCGCATAGTTGAAAGGAACGCGCCCGTTCCGGCCAGAAAGACGAAGACCGGCGCGCAGAAATGGGTCACCCAGCGCGTGAGAAAGAGCGCCGCGTTAGTCTTGGTCAAATCGGTAGGGTCAAACAAGAGCGCGTCGTGATGAAAGAAGTCGCGCACGTGGTCTAGCGCCATTATCACCATCACTATGCCGCGCAGGAGGTCTACGGAATCGAGACGAGTTCGCGCCGCCGCGACGGGCTCGCGCGTCACCGCATCGGCTCTGGTATCAAGTATGACCGGGCGTTCTTCTACGGCTGCGACTCCGGCAGATAAAAGCGGAGCGATGGGAGCGGAATCCGGCATCAGAAGTTCTCCTTATACAGAGCGCGAAATGGGTCGGCAACAGCCGGAACAAGCGAGGGCCAGCTTATGGTCTGCTCACGAAGTACGAGGAGAAACGGGTAAATGTTCTGCGAATTAAACTCACTCGACCGTGAAGCTTGTGCGCTCGGACGCGGAAGCGTTGGCCGCCCGGTCTGTAATCGTTATCTGTAGGATGTAGCGTCCCGGCGCGAGTCCCGAAAGCGCGAAGTCGCCGCCGTAGGGTATGCGCCCCATGTCTGTGATGCCTGCCATCGAAAGCTTGCGCGGCTGAGTGTTGACGATTGCCTGAGCGTCACGGAAAATCTGCACCTGCGCCGTGACATCCGGCTGCCCTTGCGCGTCGCGCCCTGCATTGTAGATAAAAATCCAGAATCCCAGATGCGCCGAGCGCCGGAAGCGACGGTCTACGCTGAACTGAACCTGCGCGTCACCTTCTCTCTGGGCCGCAGAGCCCACGAGTTGTCCGCCTATTAAAAGGCTGCTCAGCGTCAGGCGCTTTGCTGTCAGGTCTGGAATCTCTATCCACTGCATGCTGCTTCCGACTTTTCCGCTACGGTCGTCGCGCGCAGCCACACGCACCTGATAAAGCCCCGGCTTCAATGGCGATTTGTAGTTGTAGATGACGCTCGCCTCATCAAGCGCCGCCGTCTCGGTCGCGCGCGGGTTGACGTTAAGACGCGTCTTGAAGCTGGCGGCTGGCTTGCCCTGGTCGTTGAGAACGACGCCCGCTATGTCTACGGCGGCGGGCTGCTTGCCGTCCGCACCGTAGGCGAGCGCCGACTGCGACACCTGCACGGAGGCCGTCAACAACATCCCGTTGTTGGGCGTGTCAAGATAGCTCGTAGAAAGCAGGGTCGGTATGGCTCGCTTGGGCGTGAAAGAAGTCAGAGCTTCACGAAAATCCGCGTCAACCGTCTTTGCCGCTTCGCCCTTGCCTGTGGCGGGCGCGGCCGTCTTCTCCGTGCGCGCTGACGCCGCAGCCTCCGGCACGAGATAGCCGCGAGGAAGCCGCACCGTAAGCTCCGGCCGCCCCTTTATGCTGACCTCCACCTTTCTGAACTTCCCGCCCCTCTGCTCTTCGTCCGGCCTCCACGCCAGCAGGTAGTAGTTGGAGTTATCCTTGAGCGCTCTTTCGACCGCAGGGATTAACGTATAGGTGTTGAGCCTTGCGCGCCCGCCCGTGTCCGAAGCGAGCGCCGTGAGCGGGTCTTGCGAAGCCGCAAGCTCGCCCGCGTTGGCGCGAGCCAGTTGGCCAATAGGGTCAACGCGCCCGCTACTGGCGTCGGCTTCCGGCAGCACAAGGCCGCGCGTGTCCAGCGAGTAAATGACCGCGCCCGCCCTGAGCGCCGCGTCCGCTATGTTCTGGAGCCTGTCTCTGGCGTCAGAGTTTCTGTCATTCAGATAAAAGCCGTCGGAGAAGAAGAAGACTACCTTTCGACCGGCCATGGGCGCTGAAACCTGCATCAGGCTCTCCAGACTCTTGAGCGTGCTGGTGGTCACGTTGGCGCTCTGCTTGAGCATGAACTTCGCGCGCTCTCTAATGATTTTCGCAATCTGCTCTTTTGACGGGCCGCCCTTGCCGCCGCCGCCGACCTGAAAGCGCGTCTCCTGCTCCATACGATTGACGTAGTAATAGAGCGCGTCCGAATCGCCCTGCTCAATCCTCAGAGCCTGATACTCGGTCATGCCCATTCCCTCTACGTCGCGCACCACGTAAGGCTTGTGAACCAGCCGCTCAAGCGCGGCGCGCAAGACCGCCTTGTTGTCCGAGAACTGCTGTAGAAAACCTATCTGCCCTGTGGCCGAAGCAATCATCACCTGGTCGCTTACGCTCATCTCCTTGTCTATGAAATAGAGTATGGACTTGCGCGCACGCTGTAGGCTCTCTGCCGAAAGGTGGAAGTCGTCTATAAAGAAGATGATGGTGCGCCCGCGATTGGAAACCCTTCCCGGCGACTCCTTTTCAGTAACGGCAGCGCCCGCGCGCGCAGCCGCCAGTTGTTCCTCCTTAACGCTGCCGGCCGACACGCGCTCTAGAAACGAGACGGGCACGGGCTTGCCGTCAACGCGAAGCTCGAACTGCTCGCGGCCTATGCCTTCGACAAAGCGCTCCTGCCCGTCCAGCACCAGCACTTCCGTCTGGACAAGCTCGGTATTGACGCGCAGCACATCGCCGGATTGTTGCTGCTGCTCTTGCGCGTGCGCGATAGTCGAAAGCGTAACGAGAGAGAGAAGTAGAAGTCTTAGAGGAGTTTTCATGGCGCGTTCACCGAAAAGGAAGGGGCATATTTCATGCCGGTTAAAGAGCACGGAGACAGGCGCGGATATTAACACAAAACCACGCGCGCTCTAATGATTTTCGGTAAAGCTTGAGGCGGCGGTCAAACGGAAGCGCGGCAGAGCCCGGCTCCCCATGTGAAGCCAGCGCCGAAGGCAGGAAGCAGTAGATAATCGCCCGACTCTATGCGCCCGGAGCGCCGCAGGCTGTCCAGCGCGATTCCCATAGAAGCCGAAGAAGTGTTGCCGGTATCTTCAAGCACGCTGACCACGCCGTCTTTGTCTGTGGGAAAGCGCAGGCCGCGCGCCACCTGCGCCAGAAGATTCGCGTTCGCCTGATGCGGCACCATCCAGCGCACGTCCACGGCCGCCAGCGAGTTGCGCCCCAGAACCGTCTGACTCGCGGCGACAATCTTTCTCGAAGCCTGAAGGATAACGGACTGCCCGTTCATGCGCGCAACGTAGTCGGCGCTGTTCGCGCTCTCCTCACGCGCGCCCTGCGCGCCGAACTGCGTGCCCGGACATCTCACTCCGAGGTCGTCCACGTAAGAGCCGTCCGTAGCCAGATGCACGTCCAGAATCTCAAGCGCCCCGTCCTGTGCCTCGTCAGAGACGATAAGGCCGGAAGCGCCGTCACCGAAGAGCATGGAGATAGTGCCCGACTGCGGCGACAGGTCTAGCCATGCGGACTGTATCTCCGCCAAGCAGACGGCAACGCGGCGTGCCGCGCCGCTCGTGACCAGCGCCTTCGCCACCTGCAACCCGTAAAGAGCGTTGCAGCACGCGGCGCGAATGTCCAGACAGGGAATCTCGCGGAGCCCGAGGGCTTTTTGAACCGAAGGTGAACTGCCCGGTATGAATCGGTCGGGCGTCATAGTGCCGAAGAGAAGATAGTCAACGTCTTCGGCCAGAAGGCGGGCATCTTCTAGAGCAAGCTTCAAAGCCTCGGCCGCCAGAGAGCTTGTCGTCGTGCCGCTCTCGGCCCAGCGTCGTCTTCTTATCCCGCTCGACTTGAAAATCTGCTCGGGAGAAAGACCGAGACGCTCCGCTAACTCTTCGTTAGAGACTACGCGCTCAGGCAAGTACCGGCCCGAGCCTGTGATGAAGGCTTTCAACTCCTAAACTTCCTTAGCGCTTTGATTCCACGTAGCGCTCAATCTGCTCTATGGATTGAAAGTTCGCGGGATTGACATCGCCGTCCGGCACAGAGATGCCCGTCTCCTGCTCAAGCACCGTGACGAAATCAACCAGCGCGAAGCTATCGAGCACGCCCATCTGGAAGAGGTCGTCGCTCGTTCCCGGCTGCTCGGCCCCGTTACTGCGAGCACTCTCATTAAGAAAATCAATTACACCCTGCGACAATGCCATAAATGCTCCTTAAAGAAATAGTCTGGAGAGTCTTGAGAGTCCGGAGAGTCTGTAGAGAAGAGAGCTTTTGACTCTCTAGACTCTCAAGACTCTACAGACTCTCCGGACTTTCAGGACTTCTGTCTTGCTCTGTATTTAGCGTAGCCGTCGTTGAGCGCTTCGTAGATGAGACGCCCGACCACCTCAGCGCCTTCTGCGGTCGGATGCGTCAGGTCGCCGCCGACGTAATGATTCTTGCCCGCGCCCGCGTACCACTTCGCCATAGTGCCTTCGCCGCCCATCGCCTTGAAGGTGTCAAAGAAGGCGCAGCCCGTGTCGAGCGCCACGCGTCGCTGCATCTCGACTATCATGGGGATGGAAGGCTTGGTGATTATCTTTCCTCCGGCTGCGCGCTGGCCCCTGTCCATGGGCGAGAGGATAAGAATAGAGGCTTGCGGGAGCGCAGTGCGCGCGCGGCGAATCACCTCTCGCAAATCTTTTTCGTAACGCTCCATCTGGTCTGCGGAGGCGTACTGGCTCTCGTTCGTGCCGTAGTTGATGACTACCAAATCGGGCTTGCGGTGCTGCAACTGCTCTCGCCAATGCTCTTCGTTCATCACCGTCGCAAGCAGGCCCGCGTAAGCGCCGTTGACGCCGAGGCTGTCATAGACTACGCCCGGCCCTTCGTTCTCAAGGACTGCGCCGAAGAGCCTCACGTCGCCGCCGCCAGTTCGCACCTCGAAGGTATTCTCTCCCGCCTGCTGTGCCTTTATCTCGAAGAAGCCTGAGCGGCCCGGAGTCCCCGTGGTGGATACCGTCTGCGTGTTCGCGCCGTTGACGGAGACGGAGAACTGTCCGCCGCTTGCCTGCTGCAAGTAGTAGACCTCCATGCGCGAGAAACTCTTGCCCGTCTCTCCGTCTGCGGCCGGGCCGAAGCGCGCGTACTTGCCAGCGCCCGAGGCGCTGAAGGAGACGCCGCCGAGGCCGTACAGGCCGTCGGTCGGGCGGCCTCCGAACATTGGATTGTTGTCCCAGCCGCCGCCCGAAGTGTAGGTGATGGCCTGATGACCGTACCACGCCCACGGCCTGTCCATCAGTATGAAGCCGTGGCCCGCATCACCGAAGCGCGTCTGCAACAGCCTTCGAACAGTGGCCGTGATGCCGTCATTCGTGATGGGCGAATCGCCGTAGTGAGTGACCCGCGTGACGGCTCCGGCCTGCTTTGCGTCCGTGCGCGCCAGTGAAGCGTAGAAGCTGTCCATAGCATTCGCCGGGTCAACAATCGGATTGTCGGAGCCGACGACGACGGGAGCGCCCGCGCCCGTAGAAGAATAGGTAGTATCCGAGCTTGTCGGCGCGCCGCCGGGAATGCCGCTATCGCCCGCGCCTGTAGAGCCGTTATTGAACGCGTACATCTCCCGAAAATCCGGCAGCATCTCGCGGAAGCGAGAGAGGCCCGGAACAAAGAGCGGCAGCGAGGCCAGTATAAGAACGCAAAGAATCGTCTGCGCGGGCTTCGTCAAAAGAACGTGGCGAGGCTTCTTAGCCGGAGCGGCTTCGCTCGCGCTTACTTTAGCGGCAGGCTGTGCGGCGGCGACACCCGCCGTAGGCGCTGCGGCCGATTTTACGGCTGCGGCCTTCTCTTTTTTTCCGTTGGTTGGGGCAAGCTCTTTGACCGGCTTATCCCGGTTGATGAAGGGGAAGCGCCGCTTCTTCTCAGCCTCCTGCGGGAAGAGAAAAGACGGGGTGAAAGGGGCCGGGATGGCTACCTCTTCTTTTGCGCTCAGGTCTATGACGATGCGGGAGTGCGCTGTGTGAAGAAGCACGCCGCACGTGTCGCAGAAGCGAGCCGTCTCTCTGACCTTTTTCCCGCAAGACTGGCAGTTCATCTAAAAACCTCTTAACTCTTTCAACTAAAGCTATAGACAGCCTGAGAATTTTTCCGTCCTCAGAAGCTGCCGTAAATAAATTGCACCTCTGCGCTGGACAGGTAATAGAGGCCGACGCCCACCGATAGAATCAGCACGGCCTGCGCGGGCGCGGGCAGCCAACTCCAGCCCAGCCTTACCTTCTCCAGAACATCCTTCGGGAACCAGTGCGACAGGTAACCTATGCCCAGCACCGTCAGCACGGGCCATTGAAGATTGCCCGCTTCGAAATTCATAGCGCCGAATCGCTTCAGGACTTCCCACGCCTGCTCTACGCTTGAGGCGCGGAAGAAGACCCACGTCAGGCAGACGAAGTGAAAAGTCGCAAAGACGCAAAGGGCTTTAATCCACCACTCCTGTCTTGGCTTTCTCTTGAGGATGCGGCGACGATTCTCCCACCAACGATTGACCGCCAGCCCAAGCCCGTGCATCCCGCCCCAGATGACGAACGTCCACGCAGCGCCGTGCCACAGGCCGCCTATGAGCATCGTCAGCACGACGTTGCGGTACATGTTGAATTGCCGTTTACGCAGGCCCCCGATTGAGAAGTAGACGTAATCGGTCAGCCAGTTCGAGAGCGTGATGTGCCAGCGCTTCCAGAAGTCCGGCAGGTTCTGCGCGCGGTACGGCGCGTTGAAGTTAATCGGCAGCCGATAGCCGAGCAGCAGCGCGGAGCCTATGGCTATGTCCGAGTAGCCGGAGAAGTCGCAGTAAATCTGCAAAGCGTAACCGTAAACGGCCACAAGAGTCTCGAGCGACGAGTATAGCTGCGGCTGGTCGAAGACACGGCCCACAAGGTTGTTTGAAAGATAATCGGCAATCGCTATCTTCTTCACCAGCCCGAGCATGATTAGGAAGATGGCCTGCGTGCCTTCTTCGCTCACCAAGCGCGGTTGCGTTTGGAACTGTGGCAGAAGCTCTTTGGCGCGCACGACCGGCCCGGCTATCAGCGTCGGGAAGAAGGCCACGAACGTCAGGTAATCGAGAAAGGAGACGTCCGCCTTCATCTGCTTGCGGTAAACGTCTATCACGTAGGAGAGCGAGCGGAAGGTGATAAACGAAAGCCCCAAGGGCATCACCACATGAAGCACAAAAGGCTCCGTCTCCGCGCTCAGATACTCTATCAGAGCGGCAGGCGGCTGCGTGTTGAGCGCGCTGCTGAGGGACGTGATGGCGGAGGTGAGCCACGGCTGGACGGTGTTGACTATCCCTGACGTGGAGTTGCTGAAGAAGTTGAAATACTTGAAGGTGAAGAGCGCTCCGATGTCCGTCAGGATGCTTGTCCAGAGCAGCAGCTTTCGCTTGGCGTGGCTTTCAGTTCTGCTGATGAAACGCGCCGTCAGGAAATCAACGGTCGAAATCAGAACGATTAGCCCTAGGAACTTCCAGTTCCAGAGCGCGTAGAAATAGTAGCTTGCGCCCAGTAGCAGCAGCGTGCGCGTGCGACGATGCCCGGCCACCATCCAGTAAAGGAAGAAGACCAGAGCCAGAAAGAGCATGTACTTGCCGCTTGTAAAATACATTCCGGAACCTACTTCATTAAATCAGCAACCGGGCATCACGGGCCGTCTCAGGCGTAGTTGATTCTCGCGCTCTACGGCGAAAAGCCTTTTGCCCCTCTTGTCTTCTAAGCGCATCCTGCCGAATGCTCAACCGTAAGAGTCACGCCTGCCGGATGTGGCATCCCTCAGTCCGGATGCGCGCTTCGCTTTAGCTGACAGTTGGTAATAGACGTTGAATGACGGCTCTGTTCTATCTTCGAGTGGCTGCTTGAAGAGAGATCGAAGGGTTCGATCTTTTGGGGCAACACTTTATTTTCGAGGCCGCCTGTTAGAAGTGCGCGCGATGAGTCCCGCGCCGGAGCGGGCCGAAAATGTGCGCGCACATAAGTTCTATTTTCAAGCCGGAGCGCTTCATTCACACTCGAAGAGAGCGGAAGCCGGGAAAGCGCTCTTTCCATACAAACCCGAACGGTCTAAGGAAGACCACCGGGCCTGAGCACAACAAACACCTTCAAATGCCGTCCGAAGCCAGAGCAGACGCAGACCGTAAAACTGTTCCACAGCAACCAGAGCGGCACCGAAGCGAGAACTATACAGAAGCCCCTCGTGCGCCGTCAACCTCCTAAAGCTTAAAGATTTAAGGCTGATGACCGGGCGCTGCGTGAAGAGGCTGCGGAGTCACCGACTCCGCCGTCAGCCCTGCCTTTCGCGCCACTTTATGGAAGCGTCTCGTATGTCCGCTTCCGCGCCGTGGCTTTGGGCGGGGTCAGCCGGGTCTGCCTGCTCCTGAAAAAGCTCGTAAGCCGCGTGGCTTGTGAGCGGCACGCGCTCGACCTTTCTGGCCATGAGGATGCCTGCCCAGACGGCAGCAAAGCCCAGCACGACGCTCAGAGCTACGTTCAGCAGGGCGCGCATGAAATCTCCGTCCTCCACCAGCCGCACCGTCTCGTACTCGAATGTCGAAAAGGTCGTGTACGCGCCGACGAAGCCTACGGCCACGGCCAGCCGCCAGTGCGGGCTGATGTGCAGGCGCTCCGTGGCCAGCGTGAGGAAGAAGCCAACAAAGAAGGAGCCGGTGACATTGATAACGAAGGTGGCCGTGGGAAAGGGCGCTCCGGCTCGCGCCAGCAGCGTGCCTCCAAGGTAATACCGGAGCATTGCGCCGAGAGCGCCGCCCGCAGCAACCGCCAAGTACTTCGTCAAAGTCTCCACGCCCTTCTCCTTATACCTGTTCTCAAAAGAAAAACTCCTAACCAGATGATGCACGCGAAAGCTTTCGCATCACTTGATTAGGAGTCATCAGCACTCGCGTCTTGCGCGGGCGGCTCTTAGAAGAGCGCCCCGGCCCGGTGTGCGGTTAAAAGGCGAACTCCATCGCCTGACCGATTAACAAATATCTTTAAGAGCGGCGGCGCGGCTGGCCGGTGCCGCGCGGCGCGCGCGTCCGGTATTCGTTGTAGGACGAAATCAGGTCTGTGTAGAACATAGTCCCCATGCGTATGTAGCCGTCGCGGCTCAGGTGAACACGGTCGCCCTGAGCAAGTCCCTGCGATACCCAAGTGGACATGGAGCCAGCGCCACCCATGGCCGCGTAGGAGCTCCAGAAGCTAGCGCCGACCTCGAAGGCCGCGCGTCGCTGCGCCTCAATCATGGCAGGCATCTTGGTTCCGGCTAAATCAACGTCGCCCCTGTCGGGCGGGCCGTAGACCAGAATGGAAGCCTGCGGCGCGGCTCTTCTAAAGCGGCGCAGGATGCTGGCGAACATGCGCGAGTAGGACTCTACGCTCCAGTCGCCGTCCGTCACTTCGTTCGTCCCGTAGGCGATGATGATAAGGTCAGGCTTACGCTGCACAAGGTTGTCAACGAAGGCCGTGTCGTTCCAGCTCAAAAGACGATTGGCACGCGCGCCGTTGATGCCCAGCACGTCGTAGGAGACGCCGGGCGCTATGTGCTCCGTGACGATGCCGAAGATGCGCGTCTTGCCGGGCTGGGTGGTGCGAATCTCTATGCGGTGGTTTCTGTCCGAAGGCGCGTCGTAGGTGAAGTAGTCGGGCGAAGGCGCGGCTGCGTCCAGAGAGAGCGGCCTATCCAGCACGCTCACGCCGTCAACCAGAATATCTATAGTTCCGCCGCCCGGCTGTCTCAGATAATAGACCTCGAAGTGGTTGCAGATGGTTTCGAGCCATGCGCTTTCTCCGGCGCGCGTAGTCGAGATGCTGAATCCCGAAAGACCGTACAGGCCGTCGTTCGTCCCGGAGCTTCCCACGCCGTCAATTGTCCAGCCGCTCGTAGTGCCGGTTTCAACTCCGCGACGCTTGGTGCTGAACGGATTGCGCGCCGAGATGTAGCCGGGGCCTCCGTCACCGAAGTCTCTCTGAAAATTGCGCCGAACCTCTGCGGTCAGAATATCTGCGGCCGTGTGCGAGTCGCCGTAGTGCATGACGCGCACGGGCTCTATGCGGCGGCCCGATTTAATCTGCGTGAGAGCGCGGAAGAAATTCTCCAGCCCCGCAGGATTCTCCAGGCGGTTCCGGCCCTGCTCCTGAGGCGCGCTCGAAGAATGGGCAGGCATCAGTAGAACGCTAGCCATCAGAACTAGGCCCAGCGCGTAAATCCCTGATTTCTTCAGAATGCCTGCCTTCATCAACTCTTCCCTATTGAATCTCTTTACCTTGCGAGGGTAGCTTCAGATTAAGAGGAGCCCGGAAAATGTACGGCCCGGCGGAAAAATTCCCGAAGCCGCAGGAGAGAGAGATGCCCCGCCCGACTGAGCGGTTGCCACGAGCCCGCAGGCTGTGAGAGCATCGCCCTTCGGCCATTATAAGCCAGTACTTACAATTTTTCACTAGAGATTGAAGGAAATGACTACGCAAGCACCCGCCAAACACCGCCACGTCTCTGAAAAAGCCAGCCTTTTCACGGAATCCGTCATACGCGAGATGACGCGCGAAGCCCTCAAGCACAACGCCGTGAACCTCTCGCAGGGCTTTCCTGACTTTGCCGCGCCCGGCGAGATAAAGCGCGTGGCCATGCAGGCCATAGAAGGCGACATAAACCAGTACGCCATCACTTGGGGCGCGAAGGATTTCCGCGAAGCCATCGCGCGCAAGACCGAGTGGTATCTGGGCTTGCAGATTAACCCTGAGACGGAGATTACAGTCACCTGCGGCTCCACGGAAGGCATGATTGCGACCATGATGGCGACCGTAAACCCCGGAGATGAGGTCATAATTTTTGAGCCTTTCTATGAGAACTACGCCCCGGATGCGATTTTGTCGGACGCACGGCCGCGCTACATCCCCTTGCGCGCGCCCGACTGGACTTTCGACCGGGACGAGTTGCGCGCGGCCTTCAGCGAGAAGACCAAGGCCATAATCATCTGCAATCCTAACAACCCCACGGGAAAGGTTTTCACGCGCGAAGAGCTTGAGTTCATAGCCTCTCTCTGTATAGAGCACGACGCGCTCTGCTTCACGGACGAAATCTACGAGCACATCCTTTATCCGCGCGAAGGCGCTGATATAAAGCACATCTCCGTGGCGCAGCTAGAGGGCATGCGCGAGCGCACCGTGATAGTCAACTCCATGTCCAAGACCTATTCGGTGACAGGCTGGCGCGTCGGCTACTGCATAGCTCCGCCTGAAATCACGAACGCAGTAAGAAAGGTGCACGACTTTCTGACGGTCGGCGCGGCGGCCCCGCTTCAAGCCGCAGGCGCATACGCTCTTTCTCTTCCCGCGAGCTACTACGAAAAGCTTCAGGCGGATTACACACACAGGCGCGACCTTCTTATTCCCGTGCTGGAAGAGGCGGGCTTCCGAACCTTCCGGCCGGACGGCGCTTATTATATCATGACGGACATAAGCGGCTTCGGTTTCTCTTCCGACATAGAATTCACGCATCATCTGATACGCGAGATAGGCGTCGCCTGCGTCCCCGGCTCAAGCTTCTACAGCCGACCCGAGCTAGGCGCGCAGCAGGTTCGCTTCTGCTTCTGCAAACGGGACGAAACGTTGAATGAAGCGGCGGAGAGATTGAGCAAACTTCGCTCAAGAATCTAAGGAAGCCGTCGGTAGCGGATTTGTCCGAAGACGCACATCATGTGGGACAGGAAACGACAGACCATCTGGCTAGCAACCGCCTTCTCGGTCGCCACCTTCGTCGTTTATAGAGAAGCCCATGACGAGCAGGGACGCTTCGACACGGGCTACTTCATCCTTCTCGAAATAGTCTTCCTGGCCATCATCGGCCTCATGTTCTACGTCTACTCAAGACAGAAATCGTAGATAATAGCTTACTGTTTGATTGAAGGAGGCTGGGCGGTTTTGGCTCTGACCTGTACGCCTGTGTCCGCTACCAGCAGCAGCCTGCGCGAATCTCCGTAAGGGATGCTGGTCGGGGCGTAAGCCAGAATGTAGCGGTTCTTGCGCAACTCGTCGCAGATGGCTTTGGCAGCAACCTGCGGCTCGTTGATGGGAAAGACTCGCCCGCCCGTCTCTTCCGCAAGTTTTTTGACGACATCTTTTGGCTTGGGCATGTCGCGGCGAAGCGCGCCGCCAGTTCTGTCCGGTGCCTGAACGGCGTAGACGGTTATGTCCTGTAGCTGGAGGTCGCTCAGGATTTCATCGAACTTGGTCTTGCTTCCTCTATCAACTCCGTCGCTGATGATGACAACCACGCGCTTCTGGTTGGTAGCCGCGAGCGGCCTCAGCGCCTCTTCCGATACTGCCTTGAGCGCGTCGAAGAGATGCGGCGACCCCTTCTTGCGAAAGCTCTTCAAGGAAGCCTCAATCTTCTTGGCGTCGTCCGTCCAGTCAATGACTATCTCGGCCTGCTCGTCGTAACCGACAATCAGAAGCTTGTCGCCTTCGTAAATCTCGTAAGCGAACTCGCGGGCGGCCTGTTCCAGTTTCTCCACGTCGGCGCGTATCGTGAGCGAATTATCTACGAGCAGCACTATGCGCGCGGGGCTAGGGTCGGGCGAGAAGCTTTTGATGGTCTGCTCTATGCCGTTGTCGTAGAGCGCAATCTGCTTGGAAGTGACGGGAGCTTCGGCGTTGTCTTCGCGCACGGCGTAGACGTTTAAGCTTACGTTGCTGTCGCCGGTGCTACGGTTACGACGACCCGCCTGACCCGCTACCATCACGACCGAGGCCAGTAAAAGCAGAAGGGCCAAGCCAGCGCGAGTTTTGCTCGCGGGCTTCCGCCTTGAGATTCTCTCTTCTTTACTACGCATTATATATAAGGCTTCTTCTAATCGCCGCTCGTGCTGGGCGTGCTCTTCTTTGCCGTAGAAGCGTCCGGTTTCTTGCTGCTTGGCTCCTTTGATGCAGGTTTCGCGTCGGCGGTTGAAGCCTCGCTGCTTTTCTTTTCTTCGCTGGCGCCCGATTTCTTTCCCGCGTAGTCCGTGACGTACCAGCCGGAGCCTTTGAATTGAATGGCAGGGGCCGACAGAAGTTTTTCCAGACGGCCTCCGCACTTGCGGCACTTCACCAGAGGCTTGTCTGAAAACTTCTGCAACACTTCCATGTGCGCGTTACATTTCTTGCATTGATATTCGTAGATGGGCATATCGGTTCTTCTCTTCCACTCTATTCTTCTGTAGTCAAATTATACGAATCAGTCAGCCTGCCCGCAACCCGCTAGCAAAAGCCGCTATATAAAGGTGCGATGCAATCGGCGCTCTTCTGTTGTCCCGTGGAAAGATTTATTTAGATTGCGAAAAAGTTTGTAGCCTATCGGTACGCCAAAGAGTTTAAGTGAGCTTAAAACGCCCCATCATGATGAATGAATCGGGTCGAACCCCTGCAATCGCAAGGCTTAAGGGTGTCTGAACTAAATACATACAAAATAAAGACTTAAGTGGATAATTTTCATGCTCTGCAAGCAACCCACAATACTTCTCATCCATCTTACTCTCGGCTTTGATGAACTGCTCTTTGCAAGTTCATTCGCCATGCGCAGCCCCCGAAGTTTTCGCCACCGTAAGGGACGGAAATTGTTCCCCGATGACGCGGTCAAGTTAAGAGCGTCATCGCTCACATGGAGAATGAAACTGGATGAGTCTGACCCGATTCACGCTACACTTCTGGTCTGTAAAGTTCGCCCCCGTCGCGCTCTTTTCCCTCTTCGTATTCACAAACGTTACAGGATTTTTTTATAGCCCCGCTCTTGCGCCTTCAGCGCAGGCCACGCCTGTTTCCAAAGTCGTCGCAGCAGAGGACTACATCCCCGCAGACATCCCGTCGAGCGGCGACCGCGAGCTTGACCTTGTGATTTTACGCGCTGGCGAGAAGTACGGTGTTGACCCCAGATTCATACACGCTGTTATCTGGCAGGAATCAAAATATAAAGTTAAAGCACGCTCCGGCGCCGGCGCTCAGGGCTTGATGCAGTTGATGCCCGCGACGGCTCGCCGCTTCGGTTGCACAGACTCTTACGATACGGCCTCGAACATTGATGCCGGTACAAAGTACCTGCGATTTTTACTCAAGCGATTCAACGGCAACGTTTCTCTGGCGCTCGCCGGATATAACGCTGGCGAAGGTTCCGTGGACAAATACAACGGCATTCCTCCTTACAGCGAGACTCAGAACTACGTGCGCATCATCACGGGCCGTTACGGGAAGCTCTCTCACCCGCTTCTTTCGCCCGAGCAGGCGCGCATAGAGTTTCGACTGATTCCCGAAGTAGCACAGTTGCAGACCGCCGAGTAAGTTTCCTCCTCTCTCATCCTCATTTCTCCAACGCTTGAACCGCGCGCTTCGTTGTTTACTTTGCAACTTGGCGCGCGGTTCGTTATTATTTCGCCTCCGTCAGAGACGGTTAAGCGCATCCATCTGGCCCGAGCCATCTGTCCTCGACACAAAAAGCTTTCATCAGAGGATGCGCGCATCTTAAAGAAAGCTCTCCCGCACCGAGTCCTGAATGTCATCTCTCGATATGTCCACCACCACTCAGCAAGCGCTCTCACTCGAACGCAAGATAAAGATGCACGAGGCGCGGGAAGCCATCATTGACCGCCTCGCCCTTGAGCTTCCCGCCACGATTAATCTGGACAGGTTCCTTCACGCCGTAGTCACTGAGCTTGGGCGCATGATGGACGCAGACCGGTGCGACGTGATTCAGCTCAAGAGTGAAAGCGAGCTTCGCATCAGCCACGAATGGCGCGCCTCCGGGGATGTCCCGTCGAGCCTCGGCACGACCATCCCCATGGACTTGAAGCAACTGGCCGAGCATATTGATTTGACGAAGCCGGTTCGTCTTGACGACACGAGCGCGCCCGGTCTGGATCAGAAGGTTCGTTATCTAGCGGCGAGTCTGGGGACGCGCTCGCTGCTGGTTGTGCCGGTTCGTCTGGAAGACGACGTGCTCGGTCTGGTTGGGATTCATACGACGCGCGCGCCTCGCAAGTGGCTTGATGAAGAGGTCGCTTTTCTCCAGTCAATCGCGCGGCAGATTGCGGTCGGCTACCGCTACACGCGCCTCTACACTGACCAGCAGCGCGAAAGCGAGCGCACGCGGGCTCTGCTTGAGATTGCCAACGCCCTCAATGCGCGCTCGGATTTTAACGAAGTAACCTCTCTCGTTTTAGAGCGCGCGCTTGAGCTAGTAAAGGCAGACTACGGCGCGCTGGGCGTGCTTGACCCGAACGTCTCCCGCATCAGCCTAGCGGCATTCAAAGCCGCGCCGCACGCCGCGACGGACTCCGTGCGCGGCCTGATAGACGCTCACGGCCAGTCGCTCGACATCACGGAGTTCCCTGCGATGATAGAGCTGATAGCGCAGGGGAAGACTCTGCGGCTGCTGGAGTCGCACCTTCCGCTTCCGTTCCGGCTCATCTTCAACGCCACGCTCGGAGGCCGCGCGGCTCTGGTCGCTCCGGTTCGCATAGGCGAACAGATATTCGGGCTGCTCGGCCTCGTCTGGAGTCAGGAGCGCATCAGCTTTGACGACCACGAAGTGGCGCTTGTGGAAGGCATAGCCGACCAGATAGGCACGGCGCTTGAGCGCGACCAGCTTTCGGCGGAAGTGATGCGCCTGAAGAGCGCGCTGCACGAGCGGCACGCGGAAGACCGCATCATTGGACAGGCCCCGGCAATTCGCCGCGCCATAGAGCTGGCGCTCAACGTGGCCGACACGCAGACCAGCGTTCTCATTCAGGGCGAGAGCGGCACGGGCAAAGAACTTCTGGCGAATCTGATTCACTACAACTCTGGCCGCGAAGACCGTCCCTATATCAAGCTCAACTGCGGCGCTATCCCCGAGACGCTTCTCGAAACGGAACTCTTCGGCCACGAGAAGGGGGCTTTCACGGACGCGCGCGCTCGCAGGCAGGGACGCTTTGAAGAGGCGGACGGCGGGACTCTCTTTCTGGACGAGATAGGCGAGATGAGTCTGTCGGCTCAGGTTCGCCTGCTTCGAGTGCTTCAGGACGGCGAGTTCACGCGCGTAGGCGGCTCGGAAGTCATAAAGGCCGACGTGCGAGTCATAGCCGCCTCAAACGTTGACCTTGAGCGCGCAGTCGAGCAGGGCACCTTCAGGCGCGACCTCTTCTATCGCCTCTCGGTCTTCCCCATACGGCTGCCGCCTCTGCGCGAGCGTGCCGAAGACATTCACCCGCTCGTCATACACTTTCTTGAGCACTACAAGCAGAAGACCGGGCGCTTCATCTCCGGCATCTCTAAAGAGGCGCTCGCGGCTCTCATGAGCTACGAGTGGCCGGGCAACGTGCGCGAGCTTGAGAACGCCATAGAGCGGGCCGTCATCATAGCTTCGGGCCGTCAGATTGAGCTGGACGACCTGCCGGAAGCAATCAGCCGAAGGCCATTGGAAGAGCGCTCGCGCCTGCGCGGCGAGAGAGCGCGCGCCGCCAACGAAGGGCGCTCCGTCAAACTCGAAATCAACGTGCCGTCTCCTATGGACGAGATAGAGCGGCGAGCCATTGAAGCCACGCTGGACTACACGGCGGGCGACAAGACGCGCGCCGCGCGCTCACTGGGCATAGGCCGCAAGACCCTCTATCGCAAGCTACAGCAATACAGCGACGAAAAAGAGTAAAGAGTCGGTGGTGAATAGACGAAACGCTTCTTTCTATTCGCCATTTGCCATTTACCATTTACGCGCCCTTTTGCTATATTCTTCAGCAAGCTGAACTTCGATAAAAGATGAAGCGTGAGCAGGCTCAAAAGTATGCGGCCTGAGAAAGGTTCTCTTTTATGAGCAGAGAAATAGAGCGCAGGCGAGAGGCGAGCGACGCGGGTGACACCGGCGCACGCATCGCTTACCTGCTGGTCGGAGCGGGCATAGGCGCTGTCGTGGCGCTTCTGTTTGCGCCTAAGTCCGGCCACGAATTGCGCGGCGACATAGCCGACGCCACGCGCAAAAGCATAGACCGCACGCGCGATGCCGCGACTCAACTGGGCGAGCGCGCGACAGATTATTATGAAGGCGCGCGTGACCGTGCGTCCGAGCTTTACTCGGCAGGACGCGAGCGGGCCGGTGAAGTGGCCGGAGCCGCGCGTGACGCCGCGAAACAGCGCGGCGGCAGCTTCTCCGCAGCCATAGAAGCAGGCAAACAGGCTTATCGTGAAGAGAAACGTAAGACCGAAGTAACGGGTCTTCCCGGCAATCCGCCCAACTATTACGAAGAGCAGAAAAGCTGAGACGAAATCGTTCTAATGGACACGAGCAATCCAATGTTCTGGGTGATGATTATGACCATTATCATCGCCCTCTCGTTCATCATCATAGCCGTGGCTATGGTGGCTATAGCCGTGGTCGTCAGCCGCGCGGTCAAGACGGTCAATCGTCTCGAAGAGCGCGTCGAGCCATTGCTGGAAAGAGTCACCGCGCTGAGCGATCAGGGCAAGCAGATTGCCGCGCAGGGCAAAGAGATAGCCGAGCAGGTCAGCGTCATGAGCGGTTATCTCTCCACGGCCTCCATGCACTTTTCCGAATCGGCCTCGCTCATACGCGACGAGGTGCGCGAGCTTAAACAACTGGTGGGCGAAACGAGCGTGACCACGCGAGAGAAGGTTCAGCTCGTCAGCCGCACCGTGGACGAAGCCAGCGCGAAGTTCTCCGTCACTTCGGAATTCATACGCGCGAAGGTGATGGAGCCTGCCAGAGAGCTGGCGGCGATTATGGCGGGCTTCCGCCGTGGCCTTGAAGTCCTGCTCGCGCCCGCGCCGAAGCCCATCAACCAGACCTACACGGACGAGGAGATGTTCATAGGCTAAACGCCACGGCACATCAAAAGCATTTCAGCTTTTGCCCGAACCATCGCCTCCCACGAAGAGAGCAGATGGCTCGGGCAAAACTTTTAAGAGCGGGTGTCAGGTGCCGGGTGGCGGTAAAAGAAAATCAACTCTCTTTCTTTCCCGGCACCTGACACCCAGCCCCCTTTAAGCTAATATTGTTGGTTCAATTACGAAGGCGAAAATTTTATGTCCACTGAAACACCTCTTGATTTGAAGAAGACAGTCAACCTGCCCAAGACAGTTTTTAGTCAGAAGGCAAACCTCGGTCAGAGTGAGCCAGCGCGTTTGAAGAAATGGGCCGAGATGGATTTGTACGGCCTGATTCGCCGCTCGCGCGAAGGGCGCGACAAGTTCATACTGCACGACGGCCCGCCCTACGCCAACTCTGACATTCACCTTGGCACGGCGCTCAACAAGATTCTGAAAGACTTCGTCGTCAAGTCTCGCACGATGCTTGGCTTCGACTCGCCGTACGTGCCCGGCTACGACTGTCACGGCCTGCCTATAGAGCTGTTCGTGGACAAGAAGCTGGGCGCTAAGAAGGCCAACATGCCTGCGGCCAGCATACGCCGCGCCTGCCGCGAGCACGCCTCCGAAGCGCTGAAGCGACAGACCAGAGACTTTCAACGCCTCGGCATCTTCGGCCTCTGGAACGACCCCTACATGACCATGTCGAACCATTACGAGGCGGAGACGGCAAGGCTCTTCGGGCGTTTCGTAGAGCGCGGCTTCGTCTACAAGGGAGCGCGTCCCGTTTACTGGTGCATACACGACCAGACGGCGCTGGCCGAAGCTGAAGTAGAGTACCGCGAGCATACTAGCCCGTCTGTCTACGTCAAGTTCCCGCTCGTCACAGACCCTAAAGCTATAGACCCCGCGCTCGAAGGAAAGAAGGTCTTCTTTCTGGCGTGGACGACTACGCCGTGGACGCTTCCGGCGAACCTCGGGCTGGCTGTCAATCCCATATTCGAGTACGCGGCGATTGAGAATGACGATGAGGTTTACATAGTCGCGTCGGAACTGGCCGATGCCGTAGCGGAAAAGTGCGGGCTCGGGACAACTGCGCGCGTGCTGGCTCGTTTTCCGGGCGCGCAGCTTGACCGTCTAGAAGCGCGTCATGCGTGGCTTGACCGTCCTTCGATACTGATGCTGGGCGAGCATGTGACTTTAGGCGGCGAGGCCGACGCGGAAACAGAGCTTGATGTTAAGGAGGCGCGCGACAAGCGCTCCACCGGGAAAGCAGGGACGGGCGTTGTTCACACGGCTCCGGGTCACGGCCACGACGATTTCGTGATAGGCACGCGCTACGGGCTCGAGGTTTACTGTCCCGTTGATAACGCCGGGCGCTTCGCTTCCGACGTGTTGCACTTCGCGGGCGAGCGCGTCTTTGAAGCCAACGCGAAGATTGTTGAGTTCATGCGCGAGCAGGGCGCGCTTCTCTTCAGCGAAGAGTACGGCCATCGCTATCCGCATTGCTGGCGCTGCAAGAACCCTGTCATCTTTCGCGCCACTCCGCAGTGGTTCATCTCACTTGACGCGCGCGCGAGCGAGGCCACGTCGGAGAAGGATGAAGACGGGCGGCCCGTAGCGAACTTTACCGAGAACGAAGGTGACGAGCCGATGAGCCTGCGCTCGGGCGCGCTCAGAGAAGTCGAGCGCGCCAAGTGGCTTCCCGCGTGGGGCCGCGAGCGCATGAAGAATATGCTCAAGGGTAGGCCCGACTGGTGCGTCTCGCGCCAGCGCGTGTGGGGCGTGCCGATTCCTGTCTTCTACTGTACGGGCTGTGATGAAGCTGTGGCCGACCCCGGCATCATAAATCACGTCGCGGACATCTTCGAGCGGGAGACAGCCGACGCATGGTACTCGCGTGATACGCGTGAGCTTCTACCGGAAGGCTTCAAGTGCCCCAAGTGCGGCGGCGAGGACTGGACGAAGGAGACGGACATTCTGGACGTCTGGTTCGATAGCGGCTCGTCCTCCGTAGCCGTGCTCGAAAAGTATCCTGAGCTTAGGTGGCCCGCAGACGTTTATTTGGAAGGCGGCGACCAGTATCGCGGCTGGTTCAACTCGAGCCTGATGGTCGGGCTCGCAGCGCACGACCGCGCTCCGTACGACCGCGTCATCACGCACGGCTGGGTCATCAACGTGCAGGGCGAGAAGATGAGCAAGTCGCAGGGCACGGGCATCTCACCGAACGAAGTGGTGAAGGACTCCGGCGCGGAGATTCTTCGCCTCTGGGTGGCCTCTTCGAATTATCAGGAGGACGTGCGCGTCTCGGAAGAAATCCTTCATCGCATCTCGGACGCTTATAGAAAGATGCGTAACACTGCGCGCTACGCTCTGGGGAATCTGGACGGGTTCGACCCTGCGCGGGACAGCGTGCCGGTCGAAGAGATGCTTGAGATTGACAGGTGGGCGCTCGAAGAGTTGGAAGTGGTCGCGGCGCGTGCGCGCGCGGGCTACGAGGCTTTCGAGTTCTTTAGCGTCTATCACGCGCTCTACAACTTCTGCACGGTGACGCTTTCGGCGCGCTACTTCGACATCATAAAGGACAGGCTCTACACGGCAGCGCCGCGCTCCCACGCCCGTCGCTCGGCTCAGACGGCGCTTTATAGAATAGTTGACGCTCTGGCCCGCATGCTCGCGCCTATACTTGTCTTCACGGCGGACGAAATCTGGGAGAACCTGCCGCGAGCGAGCGAAGATGAGAGAGCCGCTTCTGTTCACATGGCGGAGTTCACAGAAGCACGGGCGACCGTGGACTCGGAGCTTCTGACGCGCTGGACGAGTCTCTTCGAGGTGCGTGACGTTGTGCTGCGGGCGCTGGAAGACTCACGCGGGGCCAAGACAATCGGCAGCTCGCTCGAAGCCAGAGTAATAATCAGGGCGAGCGGCGAAACGGCCGAGTTGCTCAGGCGCTACGCGGAGGAGCTGCGCTACATCTTCATAGTCTCGCAGGTCGAACTCCTTGAAGCGGCGGGCGAAGCCGGTCAGCCAATGACCGTAGAGGTGGTGCGCGCCGACGGCGAGAAGTGCGAGCGCTGTTGGAACTACTCTGTGCGAGTGGGCGAGTCCGAGCGCTACCCTGCGGTGTGCGAGCGCTGCGTGGCGGCCCTCGCGGAGATAGAAGGAGAGCAAAGGGCGTGAGCGGGCGACGAATGAGCTGGCGCGTGGGCTATCTGCTGGCGGCCTTCGGCATGTACATGCTGGATCAGGCGTCAAAGGCATGGGCCGTGCGGGCGCTTCGATTCGGGCGCGAGGTGAAGGTGATAGACGGGCTGCTCTCGTTCGTCTACGCTGAGAATCCGGGCGTCGCCTTCGGCCAGTTGCAGGAAGGCGGCTCCTTCGGGCGCTGGTTCTTCGTGGTGCTGGCCGCGCTCGCTGGCTTGGCCGTCCTGTACTACTTCTTTCGCACCGTGCGTAACGACGACCGCATACTCGGAGCGAGCGCTCTTCTGCTCGCCGGGATTTTCGGCAATCTGACAGACCGCGTGCGTCTGGGCTTCGTGATAGATTTTATACTGGTCTACTATCGCTCTTTTCACTGGCCGGTCTTTAACGTGGCCGACGCCTGCATCTCTGCGGGCGCGTTCCTGCTCGTCTACGACATGTTCGCGACCGGCAAGCGGGAGCGGCGCGTGCAACGCGAGGCGGCGACGGCCAAGCCCTTGAAGGTCGAGAGCAAAAGTGCAGAGTAAGAACTGAGAATTCAATAGATGTTTCCAGAGCTTTTTCATATAGGCAGCTTCCCCGTTAATACTTACGGCGTGCTTCTGGCGCTGGCCTTTCTGGTGGCGCTTTTAGTGGCGGCCCGGCTGGCCGTGCGCGACGGGCTGCCGAGGGAGAGGATTTACGACCTTGGCTTGTGGATGCTGCTGGCGGCGCTCGTGGGGTCAAAGGTTCTGATGCTCTGGACGGAGCCTGCGTACAGAGAGAATCCTTCGCAGCTTTTCTCGCTGGACTTCCTGCGCTCCGGCGGGGTCTTCTACGGCGGGCTGATAGGCGCGATTCTGACAGGCTACTTTCTGGCCCGCTATTACAAGCTGCCGTGGTGGAAGACTGCCGACGCGTTTGCTCCCGGCATAGCTCTGGGCCAGTCAATCGGGAGGCTAGGGTGCTTCTCAGCCGGGTGTTGTTGGGGAAAGCCTACGAGCTTGCCATGGGGAGTTCGCTTCACGGAGCTTGGCAACAGGATAACGGGCGTCCCCATTGACGAAAATCTTCACCCGACTCAGCTTTATGAAGCGGGCGCGACGCTTCTTTTCTTCTTCTTCCTGCTCTGGCTTCATCGCAGGAAGCGCTTTAGCGGACAGGTGATACTCTTTTACGCTCTGCTTTATGGCGCGGCCCGCTTTCTAATAGAGTTCGTGCGCGACGACCCTCGCGGCGACATAGCGGGTCTGACCACGCTCACGGGTCTTTCGACCTCGCAGATGATTAGCCTCGTAGTCGGCATAGCCGGCCTCGTCATTCTCATTCTTCGCTGGCGCAAGGCGAGCGGCGACGGCGGCGCGGGCGCTGCGACGAAAGTAGAGCATGGGGCGAAGGCCGCACGCGCCTGAGCGCAGAGAGTCTCAATCAAAGTGGAAACAGACGCAGCCATCACGGAACAGGAAGCTCCTACGCTCGTGTTCCGCGTAGCGGACGAAGATGCTGGCGCGCGTCTGGACGCGTACCTTGCCGCCCGCATAGAAGGCTGGAGCCGCGCCCGTCTTCAGCGATTGATTGAAGACGGCGACGCTCTGGTGATGGGCAAAGCGGTCAAGTCATCCTATAAGCTTCGCGCACAAGACGAGATAGAAGTCGAGCTAACGCCCCCGCCTTCAGCTACCTTCGCGCCGGAAAACATTCCCCTAGAGATTGTCTACGAGGACGACGAGCTGGTCGTCGTCAACAAGCCCGCCGGTCTGGTAGTGCATCCGGCTGCGGGCGTGCCGGGCGGAACGCTCGCCAACGCGCTCGCCTTCCATTTCCAGCAGCTCTCCCGGCTTTCCGGCACGGTGCGGCCCGGCATAGTTCATCGTCTTGACCGCGACACCTCCGGCCTCATGGTCGTAGCCAAACAGGAGAGCGCTCACGAGAATCTTCAAGACCAGTTTCGCGCCCGCACGGTCTTCAAGTCTTACATCGCGCTGGTTCACGGTCGCCTCAAGGAAGACAAGGGCCAGATTGCCGAGCCCCTCGCGCGCGACCCCAAGAACCGCACGCGCATGGGTGTCGTGCGCGCAGGCCGCGCGGCGCTCTCCATTTATCGCGTGCGCCGCCGCTTCGACCGCTTCACGCTTCTGGACGTTGAGATTAAGACGGGCCGCACGCACCAGATAAGGGTACACCTCGCATGGCTTAAGCATCCGGTGGTGGGCGATGAAACCTACGGCGGAGGTCGTGACAAGACCGTGCCCGACACGCGTGTTCGCGCACGTATAAACGCGCTGGGCCGCCAGTTCCTTCACGCAGAGACGCTTGGCTTTCATCATCCACGCACGAAGGAATGGATGCGCTTTGACGCGCCGCTTCCCCCGCCGCTAGCAGATTTCCTGGCAGAGCTTGAGAAAAATCTGTCGTGAATCCGGGCATCTTTACGGTTATGAGCTTTCGTATGCGGTTGATATACTACGCCTGAGCGCCCGCATACCTGTATTTGAAGGGCAACTGCCCTTCGCGTCGGAAGCATCAAAACCGCCTGAGAGTTGAACTTTCAGGCCGCTCGCGCTCAAGACGGGAAAATTTTCCGAAGCTATAAACATCATAGAGCTATGAAGTCCCTTGTCCGCCATTTTCTGTTCGTCGCAGCCTTTGCCTCTTGCTGTCTAATCTTATCCGGGCTGCTTTCGCCTTCTACAAAAGGACAGCAGCAGCAGCAGAGGCCGCAGCCAACGCCCACGCCCGACGCGACAGACCGCGACGTAGTCTACATACGCGAGGTGCGCCTTCCTATTACCGTGCTGGATAAGAAAGAGAATCCGGTGCCGGGCCTGACGCGCGGCGATTTCATCGTTACCGAAGACAAGATTCCGCAGCAGATAATCTCTTTCCGCGACGAGAAAGAGAGCCTGCCCGTCTGGGTGGGCGTGCTCATGGACACGTCATCTTCCACGACAGGCCAGCTCAGGTTCGAGCAGGAATCGGCCAAAGACTTTATCTACACGGTCGTCAGCACGCGCAAAGACCGCGTGGCCTTTGCCACCTTCGATGACGACATAAATCTGAGACAGGATTTTACGGAGAAGCTAGACCTGCTGGACAAAGCCGTTGACGGCGTCAAGAAGCCCGGCAAGCAGACCGCGCTCTACGATGCCATCTGGCAGTTCTGCGACGAGAAGATGCGCGGCGTGCCGGGCCGTCGCGTGCTGGTCATCATCACGGATGGCGACGACACCTACAGCCGCGCCACTCTGCGCGAGGCCATAGACATAGCTCAGCGAACGGAGACGATTATCTTCGCCATCTCCACCAAGGCCGGAATGTCCGGCTCCGTTCCCGGCGTTGAGATGGGACAGGTTAAGGACAAAGGCGACAAAGACCTCGTGAAGCTTTGCGAAGAGACGGGCGGGGCTGCGTTTTTCACCGGCGACCGCATAGCGCTTGAGCGCTCCTTCAAGAAGATTTCCATGCAGCTACGCTCGCAGTATCTGATTACTTATAAGCCGTTGAACGACCGCTTCGATGGCAGCACGCGTCGCATAGAGGTCAAGCTGACCAGCAAGCGCGACGGCTACAAGATAGTAACGCGGCGCAGTTATCCGGCTGTCTCCGACAGCGTTCTGGCAGCGCCAAGATAACAGGGATTGGGGTACGAATGTTTTTCAGTATAGAAAAATCGCGCGCAGTTCGTTACGCATTGGGGCTGGTTCTGGTCTTCGCCAGCGTCGCCTCGGTCGCAACGCGCGCGCAGCAGAATCAGGGCTCGACGCAGGACAGCAGCCGCCAGCGCCGCTCGGATGCGAGTCCGCAGTCAAGGCCCACGCCTACACCCGTGCCCGGTCAAAGGGACGACGATGTCACCCTTGACAGCGACGACGTGGTGCGCGTTGAGACAGACCTGACGAACATTCTGTTTACCGCCATAGACAAGAACAAGCGCTTCATCACGGAGATGCGTAAGGAGGACATACGCATCCTTGAGGACGGGACGGCGCAGGAGATTTTCACCTTCGAGCGTCAGACGAACCGCCCGCTTTCTCTGGCGCTTCTGATTGACACCAGCATCTCCGAAGAGCGCACGCTCCCGGCTGAGAAGCGTGCCGCCGCATCCTTCGTGGATTCGGTCATTCGCCCGGATAAGGACGAAGTCGCGGTCATCTCTTTCACGGGCGAATCTACGCTCGAGCAGGGTTTGACCGGTAACGTCTCGCGCATTCGCCGCGCGCTTGAGCGGGTCGAGTTCGTACCGCCCTCAGGCTACATAGGCAACGGCACGATTGCAGGAGGCACGCCTCCGATTTCCGGGACGAATCAATCAATCGCGGGCTCGACGGCCATCTGGGATTCCATCTGGGTCACGTCCGAGGACGTGCTTTCTCAGACTTCGGACAAGACGCGCCGCGCCATCATCCTGCTCACGGACGGGCGCGATACCAGCAGCGCGAAGAAGATGGCTGAATCCATTGAGCAAGCCATCAAGAACGACGTGGTGATTTATTCCATAGGCATAGGCGACTGGGACGTGGGCGGCATAGACGAAGGCTCTCTGAGGAAGGTGGCGGAGACAACCGGCGGCCGCGCCTTCTTCCCGGACGACGAGACGGAGCTGCGCGCGGCCTTTCGGCAGATTGAGCTTGAGCTGCGCTCGCAGTTTTTAATCGCCTACTCGCCCACGAACAAGAACCGCGACGGCTCTTACCGCAAGGTGCAGATAGAGATTGTCAATCCGGACTTGCGCAGGCAGAGCCTGAAACTCAACTACCGTCAAGGCTACTTTGCCCGCACAATCACGGCTTCTACGAAAGATTAGCGGCCGCAGGCTAGAGGCCGGTAAGCAGAGCGACCGGCCTCTAACCTCTACTCTAGTGACAATGAAGTTTCCGCTTTGTTATACTCCGCACTTGCCGGAGTTTTTTTTGTGTCTGGCCAACCCGACAGGCGCGCTGGAGCGAGTTTCAAGCTACAGGTTGTTCCCCCCAAGTGATGAAGCGGCGCGAGGGACTTCTCGCTTCCTTTCTACCGTTTCCGACCCTGCTACATGTCTCGCGGTTTAACAACGGGCCTGCCCGGGTTTTAAGCGACTAATCTGAAGGACGGACGGGCCGTATAGCGTACGGAAGCGGCGGCCTCACGTCCGGGTGTCGCATGGCGCGTCGGCAATCGAGCTTCTCTTTATGACGCCACACAGTCCAACCATTCTGGTAGTCAACGACACCGTGGAGGTGCTGGAGCTTTTGACGCTCCTGTTGACGCACGAGGGCTACAGGGTCATCTCCGCCTCGGACGGCCGGAGCGCGCTTGAGATGGCTCAACAGTCCGAGCCGGACATAATCATCTCGGATGTAGTCATGCCTGAGATGGACGGGCTCGAATTCTGCCGACGCGTGAAGGAAGACGCGAAAACCCGCGACGTGCCTGTCCTGCTGGTGAGCGCCGTCCGCACGGGCGAAGAGGACAGCCTGACCGGGCTGGTGGCAGGCGCGGACGATTACCTTGAGATTCCCTTCCGCCGTCAGGAGCTTCTGGTAAAGGTGGCGCGTCTTGCCGAGCGTCATCGAGTCGAGCGCCATTACCGCGAGATAGTCGAGCAGGCTGCGGACATCATTTACACGCGCGACATGGAGGGGCGCATCACGAGCATCAACGAAGCGGGCGCGCGCTTTTTCGGCCGCACGGCTTCCGAGCTAATCGGCGTCCACCTGAGCCACCTTCTGGGAGAAGAGGCAGACCGCGCTGTCAAGGACAGTCTGAATTACATAGGGAACGAGCCCGTGCGCGTCGTCTATCACACCAAAGACGCCGAAGGGATTCCGCATTATCTGGAAGCGGTAACGACGCTCGTGCGCGACGCGGGCGGGCAGGCGACCGCAGTCAGAAGCGTGGTGCGAGACATCACAGAGCGCAAGCTGGCGGAAGACGCGCTGCGTGAGTCCGAAGAGCGCTATCGCGAGATGTTCGAGAAGAACCGGGCCATCAAGCTACTGATTGACCCGGAATCGGGCGCGATTGTCGAAGCCAATCCGGCTGCATGCGAGTTCTACGGCTACACCAGCGAGCAGTTCAGGCAAAAGAAGATTACGGACATCAACCTGCTGCCCGAAAACGAGGTCAAGCGGGAGCTTGAGCGTGCCGTCACAGAGCAGCGCAGCTACTTCGTCTTTCATCACCGTCTGGCTTCGGGCGAAGTGCGCGAGATGGAGATTCACGCCGGGCCGATTCAGGCCAAGGGCCGCCGCCTCATCTACTCTATCCTGCACGACATCACGGAGCGCAGCCGCACGGAAGCCGCCCTGCGCGAGTCCGAAGAGAAGTTCCGCGCACAGTACAAGGGACTGCCGCTCCCGACCTATTCGTGGCGAAGGGCCGATGACGACTTCGTGCTGGTTGATTACAACGACGCGGCCTTTGAGATAACCAAAGGGAAGATGCAAAAGTTCGTCGGACGCCGCGCCAGCGAGATATACGACGACAGCCCCGAAATTCGGGAAGACTTCAGACGCTGTTTTGAAGAGCAGACCGTCATCAGGCGCGAAGTTGATTACAGGTTTCGCTCTACGGGCGAAAGGAAACGTCTGGATACGACTTACGTTTACGTGCCGCCCGACATGGTCACGGTCTACACGGAGGACATCACCGAGAGAAAGCTATCGGAAGAGGCTCTGCGCGAATCCGAAGAGAGGTTTCGCTCGATAATCGAAGCGACGAACGAATGGATTTGGTCAATCAACCTTGAGGGGGAGCACACCTACTGCAACCCCGCCGTCGAAAACATTCTGGGCTACAAGCCGGAAGAGATACTTGGCCGTAGCGGATACGACTTCATGCACGAAGAAGACCGCAGGCAGATGAAAGAGATGCTGCCCGCGCTCATCAAAGAGCGGCGCGGGTGGTCTGGGCTGGTCGTGCGCTGGCGCCACAGGGACGGTTCCTTTCGCTATCTGGAATCGAACGCCGTTCCAATCTTTGACACGGAGGGCGCTGTCGTAGGCTATCGCGGCTCCGACCGTGACATCACGGAGCGCAGGCAGAATGAAAAGGCTCTGACGGAGCTGGCCGACAGAGAGGCTTTGATTAACCGCATCTCCAAGGCGGTTCACCGCAGCCTCGGTCTGACTGAAATCTTTCACACGGCAGTTCAGGAGCTTGGCTCTCATCTTGGAGTTGACCGTTGTTTGCTCTTCATGCTGGACACTCAGGCGGGGCTGGGGCGCACGGTCGCGGAGTATAAAGCCGAAGGCATACGCTCGGCGTGGCGCGACTACAGTCTACCGCTCCTTGGCGACCTGACGGCTGGCATACGCGAGCACGGAGTTCTGGCCTTTGACGACGTGGCGGCGGACGAGCGCGTGCGCGACCTTTACAACAACATCCTGCGGCCCGTGGGAGTGCGCTCCGTCATGTATGTGGCCATACGCGTGGGCGACGAGACGACCGGCTGCTTCGCGCTTTCGACCACCCGCAGCGCGCACGCGTGGAGCGAGACGGACATAGCTCTGGCGCGTGCCGTAGCAGACCAGACGGGCATAGCCATTCGACAGGCCGAGCTTTATCAGAAAGCCGAAGCCACGAGCGCCAGACAGTCTCTGATTAATCGCCTGAGCCTTGCCATACGCGCCTCGCTCAGCCTGCCCGAAGTCCTCAGCACAGCCACACACGAGCTTGGGCGAGCGCTCTCGGCATCGCGCGTCCACCTTTATCTTTACGACCCGGCGAATCCCGTCTCTAACCTTGAGCACGAATACGTAGCGCCGCCCGCGCCCAGCATCAGGCACATACAGGCTTATTACGACGACCCGCTAGGCCAGCGACTGCTTCGCACGCAGGAGCCTTTAGTTGTAGACGACGCGCTCAATTACACTGCGGGGACGCACGCCTTCAGCGCTTACGTACGGCAGCAGGCAGCGCTCGCAGGTCTGCGCTCGCAGATAGCCTATCCTCTGATAGTCAACGAGCGTTTTCGCGGCACGCTCTGCATTCATCAGACCGACCGCGTGCGTCACTGGACGGAAGAGGAGCTGGCGCTCGTTGAGGCCGTGGCCGCGCAGCTCGCTACGGGCATCGCGCAGGCTGAGCTTTTCGAGCTGACCAAGCGCGCAAAGAAGGAGTGGGAAACGACCTTCGATGCCATGTCGGACGGCATCTTCATCTTTGACCAGGCGGGACAGCTCATTCGCGTCAACCGCGCGGGCGCGTCAATGGAAGACACGTGGCCGCACCTGCTGCTGGGCCGCCAGTGCTGCGACATTCTACGCACGCTCGGAGACGAAGAGTGCATAGTTGAGAGATGCATAGCCGACGGGCGCAGCGTCACCACGGAAGTCACGCCTGAGCGATTCAACCGCCCGCTTCTGGTCACGGTAGAGCCCATCACCGAGCTTGGCCACGGCAACGTCGGCGCGGTCTGCACAGCCCGCGATTTGTCTGAGTTGAGGAAAGCTGAAGCCATGGCGCGCGAGCACCAATCGCTCCTTACAAATATCCTTGAGAGCGTGCGCGAGCCCATCTGTGCCATAGACCCGGCGGGCTACTTCATGTGGCTCAACAGCGCTACGCACAACGCGGGCGGCTATCGCCCGGACGACCTCATCGGCCATCACTTCCTTGAGCTAATCTACCCGGCAGACCGCGAGATTGCGCGCGCCTACTTCGAGAGCGCACTAAAGGGCGACACGCAGTCTTACGAGGTTCGCTATCACACGCGAGATGGCGAAGTCCGCTACGCGCTCTTTGACAACGCGCCGCTAGTCGTTGACGAGCGCATCACGGGCGTCCTCGGAATCATGCGCGACATCACGGAGCAGAAGCAGCAGCGACAGCGAGCGGCTCAGGCCGATAAGCTGCGCGCACTGGGGCAACTGGCATCCGGCGTGGCGCACGACTTCAACAACGCGCTGGCAGCCGTGCTCGGCCGCGCGCAGTTGATGCGCCGCCAGATTAAGGACGAGGCGCTTGAGCGCAATCTTGAGATTATACAGACGGCGGCCGAAGACGCGGCCGCGACCGTCCGCCGCATACAGACGTTTGCGCGCCAGTCGCAGGGCACTGAGTTCGAGGTGCTGGACGTAAGCCGTCTGCTGCGTGACGCCGTCGAAATCACCCGCACGCGCTGGGAGAACGAGGCGCGCATGCGCGGCCTTCATTACGAGGTTGAGCTGGATGCCCGCCCGGACAGCTTTGTGAAGGGCACGGCGTCGGAGTTGCGCGAAGTCTTCGTCAACCTGATTGTCAACGCGGTTGACGCTATGCCGTTCGGAGGACGCCTCTCCATAGCCTGCGAGCGCAATGAGTCCTACTGGCGCTTGAGCTTCACGGACACCGGCACGGGCATGACGGAAGACGTGCGCGAGAAGATTTTCGAGCCCTTCTATACGACTAAGGGCGCGCACGGCACGGGCCTGGGGCTATCGGTCAGCTACGGCATCATAGAGCGGCACGGAGGCTCAATCAGCGTCGAATCCGAGGTCGGGCGCGGCACGACTTTCCTGATAGACTTGGCCGCAGCACTCTCAGCCAAAGCCTCAGACACAAACCTTCAGGAGCAGTCAGACGCGCCCGCGCTCTCCATACTTGTCATAGATGATGAGATAGCCGTGCGCGAGACTCTGTCGGAGATGCTGGCGGTGATGGAGCACAGGGTAACTTCGGCAGGGAGCGGGCAGGAAGCTCTGAAGCTACTGGAGGGTGGCGACCATTTCGACTTGGTCTTCACAGACCTCTCCATGCCTGAGATGGACGGCTGGGAGGTTGCGCGCGAGATTCGTCATCGCTGGCCCGACGTGACCATCACGCTCGTCACCGGCTACGGCAAAGGAACCGAGCCGCCTTCGGGCGAAAAGAACCTGATAGACGGCGTCATTGGCAAACCCTTCGACTTCACGGAAGTCCACGAAGCCATCACACAGGTCGCTTCAAAAATAATGGCGAGTGACAGGTAAAAGCCGCTTATCACTCACCATAAAAGATTATGCTTATTAGACTGGCAGGTTAATCCGAATTCTCTGATAACTGCTATCTCTCCCCTCTCTCTTTTTGGACACTCGTTTCCAGCTCGACCACAAGGTTGCGTATGCTGGGCTGGTCAATCGGCTCAATCAGTCGAAGGGCTTCGTCCAGCAGTCTGCGCTGGTATTCGGGCGAGCCGGGTTTTCCCGCGACGCTGCCTAAACTTCCCTTGTAGTAGCCAGCGCGCGGCGGTCGAACTCGCTCCACCACGCCTCTGTCAACGGCCAGCATCATAGTGGGGATGCCAGCCTGCTCTATGGCACGCGCGACGAGCGAGACGGATTGATGACAGAGGCGCGATGCCGGAACGAGAAGCGCCGCCTGCACCTCGTAGCGCCTGATGCGCTCTATAAATTTAGGCAGCATCTCATCATTCAGGCGCGCGGCGTCAGGGATGAAGCCCGCGAAGCTCCAGAAGACTGGGTTCAGTTGGCCTATGATGCCGTTGGCTTCAAACTCAAAGAGCCGCTCTATGGGTATCAGCGCGTTCATGTCTTCGTTGACTGCCTTCGCGTCGTAGCCGCGCGCGCTGTAGCGCAGGTCTTCCGCGTCAATCTCCACGGGTATCTCGCGGAAGTTCACGTCGCCGCCCGGCTGGCTCACGTCGAAGGGGTCTGTGCCGTCAATGTAGGCTCCCGCAGAAGTAATGAGCGCAAGATTCAGCATGGGCAGCGCGCGGCGCGCAGGCGTAAACGGCGCGCGTTTGTTCTCAACCAAAGGATAATCGTCGCCCACGTCATCGCTCGTGGCGGCAGAGCCTCTGCCTTGCTGCCATCGCCCGTAGCGGTCACGCCACTCGTCAATTCGCTCAATCGTCTCCATCAACCATTTCCCTCGTGCAAAAGATTTTTCGTTGCTCAATTGTCATCGCCTTCGCGCACGCCTTGCTATCAGTAAGAATGCCACAAAGGCCGCGAGCATGGCGGCCATAAGCGCGCCGACAGAATAAACGTGCAGGCTGTCATAGGCCACGCGAAGCGGGTCGTTCGCCGCCGTCTCGTCAATGGGCCGTCCCATCTGCGCGCGAAGCGCCAGCATGCGCGCCGCTATCAGCCACTGTCCAAGGCTGGTCGCAGTAGCGACTACCACGAGCGAGATGATTTCAGCCGTAAACGCTCTGCGCCCCGCGCTCTGCTTGAAGAGAAAGGCGCTCGCCAGCAACAGCAGGCTCACGACAAGGCCGGTCATGTTTATCACCGAGAGGTTGCGCGTCACGATTGTCCCGGCCAGATGATTCGCGTAAAGAGCCGTCGAATCCCTTAGAACACGGAAGGCGCTCGGCGCAACCACGAAGCTGAAGAAGAGGCTCGCGCCCAGCCACAGGCCCGTCAAGAGCAGACGCACATCCTGAAGCAGACCATCGAGCGAGCTTCGTCGCGCGGCAGGCTCAGCCTCCCGCGCTCTTTCAATCAACGTACGCTCTCCGACTTCAACGCTCATCCTCAATCAAACTCCGTGACGCCCGGCGAGAGCCGTATGACGGGCGGCACAATCTCTGGCTGCTCCAGTTCTCTCGGGTCAGGTACAGTTTCCAGCCACGAGAGAGCGCGGTCAAGCTGCGCCTGATAGTCTTCCAAATCCAGCGACATAAAAACCCTTGTGCCGAGCCGCGCGAACTTCTCCTTGCAGAGCTGGTACATGCGGCGGGCCGCTCCCGGCCTTCCTATCTCAAGATGATGAAAGGCTACGGCCGATTGAATCATCGCCTGAAGAAAGAGCTTTTCGCGCGGCCCGCATTCACCCAGCCAGCGCTCCTCCCACGCATCGTGCGCCGCGTGAAATTCCCCGGCATTGTACAGGTCAATGCCCATGAAATATTCGACGGGATACGCGGCCAGATGCTCCTCGGTATAAGCTGGCCGCTCCTTTTCATCAACTTCAGCGCTCATCTATAAACAAGCCTTGCCCTGCAATTTTTGCTTCTAATATCTGGGCACAGTGCGGTCTACTTCCACAGACCATGCGTCTATGCCGCCAGAGAGATTATGCAGCTTCGTGAATCCCTCGCGCGCCAGATAGGAACAGACCTGCGCGCTACGGATTCCGTGATGACACATGAAGACTATCTCCGCCTCTGTGTCGAGCGTGCTCGCCCATTCGGGGAAGCGGCTAAGCGGCAGCAGACGCGCGCCGTCTATACGAGCAATCTCGTATTCCTCCTGCTCGCGCACGTCTATGACTTCGAGCCGGTCGCCCCGCCGAAGTCGCTCCTTCAATTCTTCCGGCGAGATAGTCGCGTATCCGCCCGGCTCTCTCGTCTGGCTAAAAATCGTAGGCATAACTTATCACTTCTTGTTAAGGCGCGAGGCTATAACTTTGGCGGCGGTTGCGCCCGCGCCGGTTGCGCCCGCTATGGTCGGGGCCAACGGATTAGAGACATCACCGATGGCGAAAACATTTTCGATGCTCGTCTCATGCTCACTCGTCACGTGGATGTAGCCGCGCTCGTCCAGACGGAGCTGTTCGCGGAACAGCTCCGTGTTCGGCTCCACGCCTACGCGTATGAGAACCGCCTGAACCGCGACCTGAAAGGGCTTGAAAGCGCCCTTGCGACGTACCTCAACGGCTTCGACCCGCTCGTCGCCTATGATGCGCTCAAGCGTGGCTTCGGTAAAGACCGTGACGCGGTGCTCGCTCTTCAGGCGCTCCGCAAACTCCCTGCGTGCGCGCAAAGCTGTGCCGCGATGCACGAGCGTCACAGTCGGACAAGTCTCCGCGAGCATGAGCGCATTTTCCGCAGCAGCATCGCCTCCGCCAACTACGCAGACATCCTTACCAGCGAGCCACTCGCGGTCGCCCACACCTGACTCGACCACGCCGCGCCCACGCAGCTCATCTTCTCCCGGCACGCCCAGACGGCGGCGGCTGACGCCCGTTGCGATGATGATGCTGATGGCCCGTAAATCCTCGCCGCTTCTCAAGCGCACGCGGCGCGCGCGCAGGTCAACGCTCTCTATCTCTGCCTCCGTCCAGAGGTCGAAGTCCGCCTCTTCAACCTGCTGGCTGAAACGGTCGCGCAGTTCCCGGCCATTCGAAGCGCGCAGGCCCGGATAGTTCTCTATAGAGTTATAGACCCACAGAAGCTGGCCGCCCACCTCCGCGCCCCGCTCAATCACGAGCGTATCCAGCCCAAGCTCGTCGCACCACATAGCGGCGGACAATCCGGCCGGGCCAGCGCCTATGATAATCACGTCGAGCATCGGTTCGATTACGGCTTGCGCGCGACTATCTCGGCCGTGCGGCGATGATGCAAGCCTGCGTCCTCGTCGTTCAGTCGAGTCTCGTGATAATGCTCAAGCTCCCAGCCCGGAAACTCCGAGCGCAGCTCCTCCGGCTGCAAGAGAAAGCCCGGATTGCCCGTCTCGGCGGCAGGGTTTTCATTGACGAGGTGAATCGCCGCGACCATCGTCCCGCCCGGGCGCAAGCCCGCCCGAAGCTCGGGCCAGAGATTTCGCTGTAGATAATAGAAGACAGCGATTAAATCGTAAGCCTCTTTTTCAATTTCAAACTCGCCGCGCTCAAGGTCTGCGACGCGTGCGTCCACATCAAGGTCAAGCGCGCGCGCCCTCTCCCTTGTAACCTCTACGCCTACGCTCGATGAGTCAACGGCTGTCACGCGCCATCCGAGCCGGGCCAGAAAGAGCGCGTGGCGGCCAGCGCCGCAGGCCACGTCCAGAGCGCGACCGGGCTTGAGAGCTTCGGCCACGCGCACCAGCAAAGGGTTCGGCTCAAGCGTGGCGTGCTCGCCCCTCTGGTAGCGCTCGTTCCAGTCAGCCATTCGTCAAGCTCTCCGCCGCCACTCCCTCACCCGACTCAAGAAGCGTAGCGCGCAGGGTTTGCGCCACCCTTTCGGGCTCAAGCCGCGAGACGGCCAGAGCGCCGCTTTCATCAAGAAATTTAATGGCCGAGGAAAGCTCCCTCTTATCCAACGACCAGCGCCCGCCGCCCCTCTCCGACTCGTTAAGCTCGGCTATGACCGGCGACAGACTGCGCCGCTCCACGCGCGGGCGCGTGACCGTTTCGGCCCATGAGTAGTAAGGATAATCTATGCGGTAGAACCAGCCTTCGCGCGACTCCACGGCTATGAGAAAGAGACTCTGCCGGGCGTAACGCGAGATGGCCGTCAAGGGTACTGTATGGCGTGACGGGTTGAAGCCTTCAGGGCCGAAGGCTGCGGGCGCTAGAGTGACGACCGAGAGCCCGTTCTTTTCTTCCACTCTAGATTCGCCGCGCTCGAAGCTGCGCGCGGCCATCTCCATGCGGGCCCACGCGTCGCGCCACAAAGGCTCGTAATCTCCCGTGCGCGTCAGCACGCGCTCCACTTCCGGCAGCACAAGCTCGTAAGCCTCAGCCTCGTCCGTCACCTCGCGGCCCGCCAGATGATTCGCCAGAGGCGACAGAATGTTCTCACCCGGCACAGGCTGGTCTGCGCCCTGTATGATGAGACTGGCGCGCACGCCATCATCGGATGTCCATTCGGAAAAGTCCCCGGCCTCTGCCGCCGAAATCAAACGCTCGCGGTGCTGTAAAGCCCTCTCGCCCTGTAGCACAGTCCAGACGGAAAGCACGCCGTCGGTGTCGAAGTGATTGTTGGTGACAAGCCGGAGCCCGCCAGCCAACTCATCTCTCTGCGGGGAAGCCACAAAGTTGAGAGCAATCTCCGTGGACGTGTCGGCCTTCAGACCTGCGGGCGTGCGATTGCCTTCCCAGTGCGAGAGGTGAATGCTGTTCGGGACTGTCCCATCAACCGAAAGCTTCGGAACATCCAGCAGCTCGTCGCTGTAAAATTCAAATCTCATAGAGCTGTTTCCTCTAAGAATGAGTGGCTTTTTCAGTCGTTGTGCGATTGCAGGAAGTTTAGCCTATTTCGGCGCGGAAGAGAAAAGCCGCAGCGACGCCAGACGTGTCACGCCAAAGAGCAGGCAGGTGTTTGTCTGTAGTCCGGGCTGTAAGCTAAAATTCGTGCGCTCGACTTGGGATACGAGACTTGGAATTTGAGACTTTCTTTAAGTGACGGAGGGACGATGAGCCAGCCCAACCCGCAAGGGATGACGGAGATAACAGCCACGGAACTGAAGGAGCGCTTGGAGCGTGGCGACGACATTCAAATTATAGACGTGCGCGAGCCCGCAGAGTACGAGGCGGCGCGCATACCGGATTCAAAATTGATTCCGCTCAAAGATGTGGTGAGCCGCATGGGCGAGATAGACCCTGCGCGCGAGACGGTCGTTCACTGCAAGATGGGAGGCCGCAGCGCACGCGCCATAGAAGCGCTCAAAGGCGCGGGCTTTCAAGGCAAGCTGCTTAACCTCAAAGGCGGCATCACCGCTTGGTCGAACGATGTAGACCCCAGCGTGCCGAAATACTAAAAGCGGGTGACAGGCGACGGGTGACGGGTAAAAGAAAATCCAGCCAATCTTTCTTTTACCCGTCAACCGCTTTACCTATCTGAAATTGCTGATGAGCACCACGTCGGAGCTGGTAGTTCCGCGAGAGAGGGCAAGCTGCTTGCCGTCGGGCGACAGGTCGAAGGCGAAGAACAGGTCGGTCTTATTGTCTGTCAGTTGTCTGGGCGGCCCGCCGTCTACGGGCTGGCTCCAGATGTTCGTCACGCTGTTTCGCGTGTCCCTGTAAAGAATCGCTTTCCCGTCCACAGACCAGCGCATGGAGGACAGCTCGGCTGTCACAGGCACGTCCAGCGTTTTGATGAACTCTCCGCCGTCAATCGAAAGCAGCGCGATACGCACCAGCGCGTCGGGTTGCTCGTTCACGTAGGCGCAGGCAATGAGCTTGCTGTCAGGAGAGATTACGGGATTGAAACTGAACTTGTCCGTTAGCTGCACGGCCTCGCCGCCCTCAATCGGCATCTTCCAGATGGCCGACTTGCCCGAGCGCCACGACGAAAAGACTATCCAGCGCCCGTCCGGCGAGGCTTGCGGAAAGTAATCCTCATGCCCGCTCGTCAACTGTTTCCGATTGCCTCCGTCCGGCTCCATGCGCCAGATGCCGGGCATCCCCGAGTGGTCAGACCCGTAGAAAATATAGCGTCCATCCGCAGAGGCGGCCGGAGAATTATCCTCTTCGGGCACGGTCGTTAACTGTTTCTGATTGCTGCCGTCCGCGCTCATGCTCCAGATGTCCAGATTGCCGCTCGCGGCAGAGCTGTAGATTATATTGCCGTTAGCCCAAAGGAGGCCGCGCAGCCCGTACCAGCCCTGACTGCCCGTAGTAATCTGTTTGGCGCGGCTCAAGTCCATCCCCGGCGCGACCCAGATGTTCGCTATCGTCTCGCTCTGCGTGACGACCATCATGCCGGAGTCTGCGGTCAGGCTCACGGACTGATAGCTGTTCAGGTCGTTAGTTATTCTGCGCGCTTCGCCGCCCGGATAAGAGAGCAGCCATATCTGATTATAGATTGCGCCCTGCTCCTGAGCCGTCATTACCAGCCCCTTGCCGTCCGCGAGCCATGCCACCCGTCCTACGCTATTCCACTTTTGAGAAGTGAACTCCTTCTGCTCTCCCGTCTCTGCATCAACGGCTATCACGCTGATGTTGAATCCGCCCTTATAGCTTCCCACGGCGTTCGCTATGGTCTTGCCGTCCGGCGACCATGACGGCCCGCCGTAGCTGAAGAAGATGTCGCCCTTGCGCGCAGCAAGCTTTCTCTCGTTCGTGCCGTCCGCGTTCACCACCATCAACTGGTCTTCGCCCGTTCCGGCGTTGTCGTTACGCAGAAAGGCGAACCGCTTAGCGTCGGGCGCGAAAGTAATCGCGGAGCCTATGTTCGTCAGTATCCTTCTGGGAGTTCCTCCCAGCACAGGTATCTGGTAGAGAACTCCCTGCGGGCTGCCCTTGTCCGTGAGGATGTAGTAGACATAATCGCCGTCGCGTGAAAAGACCGTATTTCCGTAATAAGTATCTTCGACAGGCGGGACAATCTGCACGTTGCTCGAAGTTGAAATCTGCCTTATCCAGATGCTCTGTTTGCCTTCCCTCTCAAGCACGTAAACGGCGTACTTGCCGTCGGGCGAGATGCTGGAGCCCCAGACCTTTCCGCTAGAGGTAAGGCGGCTAATCTTCATGTCGGGACGCGTCCCCTCGGCCTTTCCTGATTGCCCGCGCCCGTTGGGAATCGGCTGGCTGGCTATCTTGTACAGACCGTAGGCAACAAGCCCTACGACTGCGGCAACAGCTATCAGGGCCAGACTGCCGAGGGCTATGAGCAGGCCCGTCCTGTTCCGCGTCGTCTCGCCCGCGCGGGACTGCGCGCCGGACGCATTCGTGCGCGCGGCTGAGACTTGCGCGGTAGCTACCGGCGCCGTCTCGACGGAAGTCAACGTGGGCTGCATGCTTCCGGCGCTTGCGCCGCTCCTTGAGCCGGACGCGGAGAGATGAAGCGAGTCGGGCGCGGCCGAGCGCTCAAGCTCCGCTTCCACTTCAAGACGCTGCTTGACGCGCTTGAGGTCAACCAGCATCTCCTTGGCCGTCTGGTATCTTTCCTCTCTATCTTTTGTGAGCGCCTTGGTGACAATCCAGTCCAGGGACTCCGGCACTTCGCGCGCGTAGCGTGCAAGCGGCGGCGGCTCTTTGCTCAGTATGGCCGTGATGACGTCGCTCGCCGTAGAGCCTTCAAAGGGAGGACGCCCGGCCACGCATTCGTAAAGCACGACTCCAAGGCTCCAGAGGTCTGTGCGCGAGTCCACCTCGTGCCCGCGAGCCTGCTCCGGCGACATGTAACGCACAGTGCCCATGACCATTCCCGGCCCGGTGTTGACCAGAGCCTTCGTAGGCGCTTCAGTGTCCGGCACCTCGTGCTGCTCGGCTAGCTTCGCCAGCCCGAAGTCCAGCACCTTCACGTAGCCGTCAGACCTCACCATTATGTTTTCCGGCTTGATGTCGCGGTGAATGATTCCGGCCGCGTGCGCGGTCGTTAGTGCTGCGGCAATCTGCTGGGCCACGTCCAAGGCTTCGCGCAGTATCATGGGAGAGGCGGCCATCTGCTGGCGCAGGGTCACGCCTTCTATATACTCCATGGCTATGAAGCGATAGCCGTCCGCTTCCTCTATCTCGTAGATGTGCGCGACGTTCGGGTGATTCAGGCCCGAGGCGGCTCGCGCCTCCTGCTCGAAGCGCCGCATGCGCTGCTGGTCTTGTGCGACATTTTGGGGAAGGATTTTGAGCGCGACCGTGCGCTCAAGCCGCACGTCCTGCGCCATGTAGACTTCGCCCATGCCGCCCGCGCCTACGGGCTTGCGAATCTGGTAACGCCCCAGCCGTGTGCCTTCAGCGATAGTCACAAGAAATAGTACGAGGAAGATGACGCGCGCGGATTGAAAAATCTTGCAGGAGACGCGGCGGCCCTCAGGGTTCCGAGGCGGCGGCTCGCTTCACTTGTTAATTCCCTCAAGCTCTACGAAGCGGCTTACCTTTGTGATGACCATGCCTTCCTCTACGTTCGTGCGGCAGGCCAGCGCGGGCTTGTCTCTCTCTTCAGTCTCGCCCTCGCGGCGAAACCAGATTTGACAGTTGGTGCATTCGCCGTTCCAGCAGAAGTCCCCGTAGGAAATGGTCTTCATAGAGAGAAACTGGAAACACCTGAGCAGCCGGTTGTTCTCCGGCACGCTCCTCTGCACACCCAGAATCTCTATCTCAACCAGCCGCTCGTAAGGGTCAAACAGGTCGCTATCAACCATCACGCATGCTTTCCTTCAGCCAGCCCCGTACACAAACAGCGCGCAGTATAGCAGAAAAGAGGGTGACGGGTGTCAGGGGCCGGGTGATGGGGAAAAGAAAGAGAACTGGATTTTCTTTCCCGTCACCCGGCCCCTGACACCTGACAGCCATTTCCTTTGTGCTAAACTATACGGCATACGAAAAGGAGGAGAGAGCAAGGTGGCTTTAGTTCTATACACGAAGCCGGGCTGCCCTTATTGCGAGCAGGCCAGGGATTACTACAACTCCGAGGGCATTCCCTTCATAGAGTATGACGCGCAGAATGACCGCGAGCGGCGCAGGGAGATGTTCGCCTATTCGGACGGCGACCCGACCGTCCCGTGCATAGTTAAGGACGGCGAGTACATGGGCTCGGGCTGGGGCAGACCCCCGCGTGGTTGAACCGTCCATGATTAAAGCTGGCCGTGAGCCAGCTACAAGCAAAGTCGAAACGCAGAATGCAGAAGTAAAGAGTTACTCGGGCTGAGTCATCTCTTTAATTCATCATTCCGCACTCTGCATTCTGCATTGCCTTTGTTAGAATGTAGCCCCCTATGATTACGCCCGGAACAACTCTGCTCAATTACCGCATCCTCGAAAAGATAGGAGCCGGCGGGCAGGGAACGGTTTACAGAGCGCTCGATAGAAAGCTTGGGCGGACGGTCGTGATAAAGGTTCTGCCGCCGGAGCTGACCACGAAGGAAGCCAACCTCAAGCGCTTCGAGCGAGAAGCGCGTCTCGCCTCGGCTCTTGACCACCCGAACATCTGCACCATCTTCGACCTCAACCAAGCGGACGGGCTGCACTTCATAGTCATGCAGTACGTCGAAGGCAAGAACGTGCGCCAGCTAGTCGCGGGCCGCCCGCTCGAATTAAAGAGCGCGCTTCTGATTGCGATACAGGTGGCGGACGCGCTCTCGTCCGCTCACAAGCGCGGCATCATTCACCGGGACATCAAGGCCGGGAACGTGATGGTCACAAGCATGGGTCAGGTCAAGATTCTGGACTTCGGACTGGCCAAGCTGATGGACGAGACTCAGGCGCGCGATTCGGGGATTCATCACACGGAGCTGACCGAGATAGGCGTGCCGTACGGGACTGCGACTTACGCAGCGCCGGAGCAGGCGCGCGGCGACCGCGTTGACCATCGCGCAGACATCTTCTCCACGGGCGTTCTGCTTTACGAGCTGCTGACGGGCATCTGGCCTTTTCAGGGAAAGACCAGCGTGGACGTGCGCCACGCCGTGCTGCACGCCACGCCGGTTCCCATAGCCGAGATGCGAAACGACCCGCTCCCGCCTCGCCTTCAACAGATTCTAGACCGCGCCATGGCCAAAGACCCGCGCGACCGTTATCAGAAGATTAGCGAGATGCGCGACGACATCAAGAGCGTCCTGCGCGAAGTCACCATGGGCACGGCCTCCGCCATAGACATCACGGAAGGCGGGACGGGCGTTGCGCCCAGACACCTTTCCGCGCCGAGCCCCATGGCGCGCGCGCTTCGCTGGCTGCGAAACATCACCGGCACGGAGCCCCCGACTCAGGCTCCCTCGACAATGGGCCACCAGACGACAAGCCCGCACGAGTTTCACGAGACGCCGCTAACGAGCGTGCCGGAGCAGGAGAAGAAGTCCGTTGCCATTCTTCCATTCAGAAACCTGAGCAACGACCCGGCCAACAGCTTCTACGAGTTCGCGCTGGCCGACGCGGTGATTACAGAGCTTGCACAGTTGCGCTCGCTCGTCGTGCGCCCCTCGTCCCTCATCTCAAAGTATCAGGGGAACACGGAAGACCCGCGAGAGATAGGGCGCGAGCTGGACGTGAGCGCCGTGCTGGCGGCGAGCTTCATGCGCGCTGGCGACCGCTTGCGCGTGACGGCTCAGCTTCTGGACGTTGATTCCGGCAACATGATTTGGAGCGACCGCTTCGATGTCTCGTCCAGCGACATCATCAACGTTCAGGACACCATAGCGCAGCGCATAGTGGAGAAGATGCGCGTGGAGCTGACGCCCGCAGAACAGGGCGCGTTGGAGCGCAAGCCCACGGAGAACGCGGAAGCCTACGAAGAGTATCTTCGCGGGCGCGACGCATTCGGTCGCTTTGTCTTCCGCACGGTATCTCGTGAAGATTGTGACGAAGCCTGCGCCCGTTTCACTCGCGCCATAGAGCTTGACCCGAACTTTGCTCTGGCCTATAGCGGGCTGGGAGCCTGCTACGCCAACCGCGTCTTCAAGGGCTTCGGCGCGGCGGAAGATTACGAGCGCGCCGAAGAGGCTTTCGACAGGGCCACGGAGATTGACCCGGAGGTCGTGGAGGCGCGCATGCTGATGGTCTTCATCTACCTATCGCGCGGCGAAAAGAAGAAGGCGCGTGAGGCCGTGGCGCGGCTTCGTCAAAAGGCTCCGAATCACGCCGCCGTCTATTTCGTGAAGGCCGTGCTGCACCGGCTGGACGGCGAATACGACCGCGCGCTTAGAAGCTGGGACAAGCTGGCGCAGCTAGACCCGGCGGCGCGAGTCGTAGCCTCCTACAATCGCGCTCGCATACTCTGGTATCAGGGGATGGAAGATCAGGCGATGGACGAGCTAGACAGAGCGAGCGCCATAGAGCCTGACCACCCGCTCGTGAAGACCTTCCGCGCTCGCATACTCTACTACCGGGGCGAGCATGAGATAGCCGCAGAGCTTCTGCGCGAAGTCTTGAAAGAGCGCCCGAAGATGTACGGCATACGTCCCATCCTTGCCATGTGCCTGAGCGCCATGGGACAGCACGAGGCAGCGCGTGCCGAATTGAACGAGCAGGTTCTGGAGTCTGCGGCAGCCGACCACGACATTGCTTACTGGACGGCTTCCGTTTATGCTCTTGAAGGTGAGAGTGATGAAGCTTTCAAATGGTTGGAGAGGGCTATAGAGCTGGGTAATGAGAACAGGAAGTGGTTTGAAACGGATTCCAACTGGGCCTCACTCCGTGACGATCCGCGTTTTAAGGAGTTGATGGAAAGGATCGGCGCGAAGAAGAAGGACTGAGGCTCGGCCACATCTTAACAGGGGAGGCCGAAGCGGATGAAAACCTTTGTCATCGGTGACGTGCATGGTCGCCGCGCGCAGCTCAGCGCTGTCCTGAAGATGCTGCCGCGCAACGAGTCTGCCGACACGCTGGTCTTCCTTGGCGATTTCATAGACAGAGGCCCGGACGCGCCGGGCGTCGTCACGGACGTAATAGAGCTGCAAAGAGCCGACCCGGAGCGCATCATCGCGCTGCGCGGCAATCACGAGCAGATGCTGCTGGATTTCGTAGATGAGCGTCTGCCTCTCTGGCTCGCGCCGCCTTCAGGGGGCGAGCGTACCTACCAGCAATACACGGGCATGGCTCCCGCTTGGAAGAAGGACGAGGAGCTAGAGAAATCGCACGAGCAGTTTCTCAAGATTTTCCCTCAAGAGCATCTGGAATTCATGCGCGGACTCCGCCTCTTTTACGAGGACGACTACGCGCTCTACGTTCACGCGGGCCTTGACCACGGCAAGCACCCCTGCGACACGGACGAGTACTCTCTGCTCTGGTCGCGCGACATGGACTTTTATAAGAACTATCGCGGCAAGCCCTGTCTGTTCGGCCACACGCCCACGGCCTTTCTGCCCCTGCGCGGGCGACTTGGCCGTCACGGCATATACATCTTCAACAGCGCGGTCGGGATAGACACGGGCTACAACTACCATTCGCCGCTAAGCTGTCTTGAGCTGCCGGAGTTCAATCTCTATCAGGCATTCGCGGACGGCCACACCGCGCAGCATCACATCACTGCATTTATCCCCGAAACGCTGCGCGCCATGCGCAAGGTGGGTCAGAAAGAGCGTGCCGCCGGAAACGCTCAGGCATAATTATGAGAAACCTACAAGCCAGCCGAACACTGTGGTCGCTCCTGACAGCATGCCTGTGCTTCGCCGTCATGCCTGTAAGCGGCGCGAGCCGTCGCGCCTCGTCTGCCGCACGCCAAGACGGCAGGCAAGGAGCGCGACAGGGAAGGCTCATGCCGCCCGCCAGCCTAAGCTGCGACCGCAATAGCACGACATCCTTCACTGGCCGCATCACAGCCTACTCACGCTCTGCGCGGCGCATCTTCATACGCGTCAGAACCGACGAGCAGACGACCGAGCAGTTCACCATACGGCTGGGGCGCGGCGAGGATGCGTCTAGAAAATTTCTCTTTCAGGGCGAGGCTTTCAGGACGGCCGACTGGAAGAAGATTGAAAGCGGGCGCGGTGTGCTTAAGCCGGGGATGCGCGCGATTATCTGGGCCTGTCGTGATGACAACGACGACTTTCACGCAGAGTTGATAGACTGGCGGCCGAACGAGAACGGAAGCTCGTACGTGCTGTAACTCGAAAGCGCGTCATACTTCTTTCGCCTCACGCTCTTGCAACAAGTCTCTAGCGTTCTACAGGGAGCCCTGCGGCTTTCCATGCGTCTAGGCCGCCCAGTAGCGCTGCCGTCTGTTTGAACCCCTTGTATCTTAAGAAGGACGCCGCACGGGCGCTTGAGTGCTCTTCGGGTCAAGCACAGTAGGTCACTATGAGCTTGCCTGTGGGCAGCTCTTTCGGGCCGCGCTCGCGTATCTCTTCAAGGGGAATCGAGACGGCTCCCCTGACGTGCTCCTCCGCGTAAGCCTCCTCGTCACGGATATCAACCACCACGGCCCTGCCTTCTTTGACCGCCCTTGCGACTTCAAACGGCTTGATGCGCGGGATGGCAGCGAAGGGGTCTCCTTCGCTCTGAAGGTTTCCGTCTTCCTTTGACGACTGCTCTGCGGAACCGGCACCTGACACTTCTTTGCTTTGAGACTTCTCGCGCCGGCACGAAGAGGGCGCGCTCGCGCCTGTAAGAGCAAGTGTCAGCGCCAGCAGGATTGCGGCTCTCATAAGCTTGGACTCTCTTCAAATTATGAAAGGGGCGCTAACTCCCTCCCGAGCGGAGAAGCGCCCCCTTCATGATTACTCAAGGCATAGCCGGTACTGTCTTTGCTATTTGCCCGAGCGATAGGTTGACCACATGGTGTCCATACGGTCTGACTGTCCCAGAGAGAACTTGTACATGCACGGGTCATCCGTGTAGTCCATGAAGTTCTCGTACGGGTCTAAGCCAGCGTTCTGCTTGCAGGTGTCCTGAGCCTTGGTCGGGCAGCCGTAGGTGGCAGCGCGCTCAGCCGGAGTGTCGGCAACGCCGTCGCCGCTTCCGAGGCACCCGCCCTGGAAGGTGTGATAAAGACCGAGCCAGTGTCCGGCCTCGTGCGTGCCCGTGTCGCCCTCGTTGTAGGGGACGTAGTTGGAGCCGGGCAGCGAAGCCCAGTAGCAAACTATGCCATCCTGTGAAGGAGCGCCAGCGTACTCGTTGGGGAAAGTGGCCCAGCCGAGGTATCCGCCGCCACTGTTGGTGTAGAAGTTAAGGTCGTCTGCGGTGCCCTGATGAAGCGCGTTCTTCATCTCGGTCTGTCCGGCAGAGCCGGGGCCTGCTGCGTACCAGGTATCGTTCTGCGTGCGAGTGACGCCCGCTCTAACGAAACGGAAGGACGTGTTAGACGCGGCAGTTCTGTAAGCGGGGGTGTCCAGTCCTGAGTAGTGCTCGTTCATCGCTGCAATCTGAGCATCCAATCTGGAATCAGGGATATTACCCGTATTGTCCGACCTATAAACGACGTGAAAATAGACATTGATTGTAACCTGTCCGTTGGCATAAAGCCTCGCGCCTTCTGTCCCATCGCCAGTGCCGGTTCCGCCACCGGCTTTACGGGCATTTTTAACGTCCCTTTCAATTTGTTCTATATCCTGATCATCCTGATTCTTCGAGGCGCAACGGCGTCCCGCCTCCACAAAAGCACGCTGAGATTCGAAGACCGTACCGTCAGGCGCTCTGAAAGTTCCGTCCGCCTGAAGGCCCGGATGGTCGCCGGGGCCGTATTGACGACCTTGAGCATTGGTGGTGTTGGTGGGAAGGCTTGCCAGCGTCAAAGCAACGCCGAGGGAAACTAAGGCCAGCAGAGTTACTAACTTAAGCTTCATTCTAATCCTCCGGTTATCTAACCCTATCCAGGGGATAAGGGGTCTTACGCTTCGGGTTAGTGAGGGCGAGGTGCTCTCACGTCTGCACGCACCGATTAATGATGCCGGTCTACTGTAAAGAATCCCGCCTGCAAATCCAGACAGCAAGCGAGCCATATAAAAACATCGACCGAATAAATTATAACGCTGGGACTATTGTCTACTTTGTGAGAGGGCAAGTGTTACTCTTTTGAGCGCCGACAGTATTACAGCATTAGTATGCACCTTGTCAATAGTATTGATGCGATATAGCGGTAGGGTTTCAAACAAATGAAGGAATTAACGGAGCGTGAAGGCTTTGCAACGATAAAAGCGTAGGAATGCAATAATGTGATAACCGCTCGGGCTTTGTAAAAACAAAGAGTAACCGCTAAATCAAGCGAACCGGCATGAAACGAGTGAAAGCAAAACTTTTCCGGGTCTGCTTTCGTGCCGGTTCGGCTGATTTAGCGGTTACTCTATATCCCTTCTATTCCTGTTTGAAGCTGTGCCGTTAATTAAAACCCGCGATATTGTGCTGATAGGGCTTCGGCTCGCGCAGCCTGTCCGGCGGTGAACTTAAACATGCACGGGTCATCCGTGTAATCCATGAAGTTCTCTATCGGGTCTAAGCCGGGCTTGGGGCAGGAGTCGCGCCCGCCGGGGCAACGGAAAGCGGGAGAGCGCTCGGCGGGAGTGTCGTCCACGTAGTCGCCTGCGTTATCCGAGCAAGCGCCCTGAAAGGTGTGATAAAGACCGAGCCAGTGACCTATCTCATGCGTGCCCGTGTCGCCTTCGTTGTAAGGAACCTCAGAGCCGCCCGGCAGCGATGAATAGAGACAGACGACTCCGTCCATAAGCGGGTCTTTAGTGTAGTCGCTGGGGAATGTGGCCCAGCCCAGCAGCACGCCGCCAGCGTTGTTCGTGTAGAAGTTCAGGACTTTCGCGTCGCCCGTGTGCAGCGCCGACTTCATCTCACGCTCGGTCTTTGAACCCGGCCCGGCGTTGAACCACTCGACGTTGGTCGTGCGGTCAATGCCCGCCAGCACGAACCTGAAGGGCGTATCCGCGCCGCCCGTGATGCCGCTAAAGGACTGGTTCAGGACTCTCACCTGCGCCTGTATCATGGTGAGCGGCACGTCGCCGTTGGCAATGCCCTCGCCTTTATTGACTATGTGGAAAAAGATGGGGATGGTAATAGAGCCGGCCCCGTGTCCCTGCCCGCGACCCTTGTTAAAAGCATTCAGCGAGTTCTGAAGAGCGCTGGTCGTAGCATCATCCATGTCGCGCGTCCCGCACCTGTCGCGCTTGGCAGGCGCTGAAAGAAGAGCGCCGGGCGCGCTCGCGTTGAGAGCGGCCTTTGTCCCTTGGACGTTTTCCGCACGAGCATCTTTAAGTGTTGTTCGGGTGAGTATAAGCGTCAGGCCAATCGCAAAGAGCGCAGCGAGCGCCACAAATTTTCGTCTCATAACAGTTTTCTCCTACGAAGGGGTCAGATGGTTGAGCTGTCTGTGATTATATTGAAAGCGGGAATGTGCCGACTCTTTCGCCGCTTTAGAAAAGCTTGCTGCTCAAGTTATGAAATTGAGGAATAAGAGGCCCGCGATAGACGGGGGAACCTCGCGCCGCCCTTTCAAATCTCTTGAGGCTAAGATGCCTAATATAGAATTGCGCCGCTTTTGTCAACAGAAAGTCGTCATTCACGTGCTTTCCCGGCCTGTGTCTATATGTGGACACTTCGCACACCGGACGGCACTCCGACGGTGCAGATTAAGCCCAGCTTCATGATCTGCTTCGATGACATCCCGCCCTGCAATCCGAATCAGCCGTCGCAGTCCTGCGTCTCGCGCGAAGTAGTCCTGATTAACCGTGGCGCTAAGCCGGGCCAGTACAGGGTCTTCGTCATATACTGCTTCCAATCCTGCTTCACGGAGCTCAACTCCCAGCTCTTCGAGTTGGAATTAGTCGCAAGCTAGCCGGCAGGAAAAGCATAAGCTTCCCCGCCATTGTAGGGGCAGGGGACGAGTCCTCTGCCCCTACAATCTTCTTAGGCTCTTCTTTCCAGAATGAAGCGGGCGATTGAGTTGAGAAGCGGAGTGGGACTGTCAATCTCTTCAAGCGCGGCGCACGCCTTGTCGTATGCAGCTTGAGCGAGGTGGCGTGCCGCGTCTACACCGTGGAGCGCCGGGTACGTGGCTTTGCTTGCGCGCTCGTCCTTGCCCGGCGTCTTGCCCAAATCCTCTGCCGTCGCAGTCACGTCCAGCAGGTCATCCGTTATCTGAAAGAGCAGCCCGAGCTGGGCCGCGTAATCGGTCAAAGCCTTAAGCTCTCTGCCGGACGGATTCACACCGGCCACGATTGCTCCGGCACGCGCCGAAGCCTGTATCAACGCGCCCGTCTTGTTGCGGTGTATGCGCTCAAGCTCTTCGGGCGTGGAGCCTCTGGATTCTGCAAGCAGGTCATAAGCCTGCCCGGCCACCATGCCGCAGGGAGTTCCCGCCGCTCGCGCAACTTCACCTATGAGACGCACGCGGGCGTCCGGCGAGAGCTTTTCATCCTCCGCGATTGCCTGAAAGGCCAGTGTTTGCAGAACGTCTCCGGCGAGGATAGCCACGGCTTCACCGAAGCGCACGTGGCAGGTCGGACGCCCGCGTCTCAAATCGTCGTCATCCATGGCGGGCAGGTCGTCATGTATGAGCGAGTAGGTGTGAATCATCTCAAGCGCGCAGGCGGTATCGAGAAGCACTTCCGTCGCCGCGCCGAACACCTCGCCGCAAGCCAGCACGAGCGCGGGACGAAAGCGCTTGCCCCCGGCAAACACGCTCCATCGAATAGCCGCGTGAAGGCTCTGCGGCTCCGTCGCTTCAGCCGGAAGCAGCTCGTCCAGTCGCGCGTCAACCAGCGAGCGCACGCTCCGGAAGAAGCTCTGCGCCGTCTCTGCGCCTGTGTAGGCTTCAGAAGATGCTTTCATCTTCGTCCGCCTCGTCAAGGCGAAGGCCAGAGGCCGTCTCTTCATCGAACTCGGAGATTATAGGCTGGCCTTCGTTGTCATGCAGCAGAAGCTCTATGCGGCGCTCCGCGCTGTTCAATCGCTCCTGACACTCGCGCGACAGCCTGACGCCTTCCTCGAACAACTCAAGGCTGCGCTCAAGCGGAAGGTCGCCGCGCTCAAGCTCCCTGACTATCTTTTCCAGCGCCGTGAGCGAGCCCTCAAAGCTCGCACCTCGCGCTTCCCTCTTCTTCATCTATGGCCCCTGAAAACTACTGCTCGTTGCTGTTGCTATTGCTGTTGCTGTTTCTATTTCCGTTGCTATTCGCGTTACCGCCGTCCGTGACGCCCGGTATGTTCGGCAGATTCTTTCGTATATCGTCGGCGTTCATGTTTCCGGGCAGCTTCTTCTCAACGTCTTTGGGCAGGTTTCTGCGAATCTGCCTTTCAAGGTCGGAGCCGATGGCGGGCAAGTCTTTCATGATGCGGTCAACTATCTGAGCGGCCAGCACGTCGTCTTTAACGGCAACAATCTTCCAGCGACTCTCGCTCCTGACCATAGTCAGCTCCACCTGCCGGTCGTTCAGGTTAGCCATGACGCGCGCCGCCTCGCCCTCCTCTTTTATGTCCACCACGTAAGGCATGCCGAGCGCAATCAGAAAAAACGGCTTGCCTTCGGCGCGTGCCGAAAGCTCTCGTATCTTCTTCGTCACCTCGTCGCGCACCTGCGCCTTCACGCCGGGCAGAAGCTTCGGCACAAGCGCCTCCACCTGCCTGCGCACGGGAGCAGTCAGCGCGGCCGCGTATCTGCCTATGGCCTTCTCGGTCACCTGAGGCACAAAGTTCTCCACGACCTTGTCCGTATCAACCAGCCCGTTGAAAGCCGCTTCGTCATTGGTCTGCACGGCGTCCACCAGAAGCGCCAGCGAATAGGCCGGCCCGGTTTTGTAGCTCTGCCACCAGAAGAATATGCCGACCGCAATGCCGAGCAGTATGACTAGGAAAGCTACGCCGACGAGCGCAAGTATGCGAGCGCCGCGACTACCGCGCTTTGGCAAGGGAGGAATGTGCGCGGCCTCTCTTGCGCGCTCAAGATTGATGATGATGCGGTTTCTTTTCGGGCGTTCGTCCCGTGGTGCAGACATCAGGAATCCTTCCTCTCCAGCACGCGGCAGCGCAAAGAGCCCTGTGCCAGCCGCAGACGCAAAGTATCGCCTACCTCGACCGTCCGGGCATCACGTAGGAGCTTCCCGTCCCCGTCCTGAGCAATCGAATAGCCGCGCTTGAGCACACTGAGCGGCGAGAGAGCTTCGAGCGATGCCGCCATCATGCCGAGCCGCGCCCTTGATTCTTCAAGACGAGAATCAATCAGAGCATCGCGCTTTGCGACTGCCAGCCCCAGCCGCACGCGCGCGTCCGCTAGATTCGCGCTCAGGCGCACCGGGGCCAGCCGCGAAAGTGTAGAATCCGCGCGCCTCCTTGCCCGCTCAAGGGAGCGCCGCGCGATGGTTTCCAGCCTGTGCCGCGCCTCGTTAGTCCTCTGCGAGTGGTCACGAAGCCGTGCGCGCACGTCGTCAAAGCCTTCGGACATGGCCGCCTCCTGCACGCGCGCGCGCGCATTCACCAGTTGAAAGCGGACGGCCCGCAGCAGGTCGCGCGTAAGGCCGATAAGCAGAGCCTCTATCTCGTCCTCGCGGGCGGCTACCAACTCGGCGGCAGCCGACGGAGTGGCGGCGCGAAGGTCTGCCGCAAAGTCCGCTATCGTCACATCCGTCTCGTGTCCTACGGCAGAGATGACGGGAATCATAGAGCCGCGTATGGCACGCGCCACCTGCTCTTCATTAAAAGCCCATAGGTCTTCGGCAGAGCCGCCGCCGCGACCGACTATCAGGACATCAATCAACGCATCGGCGCGGCCCGCCATCATGCACTCGTCCTGATAATCGTTCAGCCGCGCGATGGCCCGCGCAATCTCTTCGCCCGCGCCTTCGCCCTGCACGCGCGTAGGCGCAACCAGCACGTGAACCGTTCGCGTGCGTCTTGAGAGAACGTGCAGAATGTCTCTGAGCGCAGCGCCGTTCAGGGACGTGACGATGCCTATGCGCCGGGGCAGGAGCGGGAGCGGTCTTTTCAACTCTTCGTCAAAGAGCCCTTCAGCCGAGAGCCGCTCGCGCATCTGCTCGAAGGCTACGCGCAGAGCGCCCGCGCCCACGGGGTCTAGCGCTTCCACCATCAACTCGTATTCGCCGCGCGGCTCATAAACGGTCAGACGCCCACGCGCACGCACCTGCAAGCCATCCGAAGGGCGAAAGCGTATGCGGCCATTGACACCGCGAAAGCAGGTCGAGCGAAGCTGCGACGACTCGTCCCTGATGGTGAAATACCAGTGGCCCGAAGCCGCCGCCTTGAAGTTTGAGATTTCCCCCTCGACCCAGACGTTCGAGAAGCGGTTCTCAAGATGGCCGCGCACCTGCGCCGTCAGCTCCGACACGGAAAGCGGACGCCGCTCCGTCTCGTCAAATAGTGATAAGAGTAAAGGATGAGTCATCTCGTCTGTTCGTAAGCGAGAGCATATACCAACAATAGTGGGATGGCGAGTAAAACGAAAGTTGTTTACCTGAAGTATCCCTGCTGGTACGAAAGACGCAAATCCTGATTGCGCAACTCCGGGGTGATTAGCTCTATCTTAACCTTACGCATCTTACCGTCCTTAGCCCCCGGAGCGGGCGAATAAGTGACCAGATACTGCGAGCGAAGTTCCTGCTCTATCTCAGCTATGATGGGCGGCAACTTGGTGAGGTCTTTAGGAAAGAAAGCCTGCCCGCCCGTGCGCTCGGCTATCCTGCGAAGCTCCCTCTTGCTGATTGTCTCCTTTTCGCCGGAGCCTATGGCAAAGATTGTGACGCGGGCTTTGATGGCCTGCTCCAGCGCCTCCTCGAACTTCTTCATGCTGCCAGTGTCTTCGCCGTTCGAGATGAGTATGATGGCGCGGCGATGGCTGGCTTGAGCCTCGCTCAGCACGTCGCCGGACGCCAGCCAGACGGCGTCCCAGATGGCCGACGCCCCCAGAACCTGGGTTTGAGGGTTCGTGGTCGGGCCGCTTAAGGATATCGAAAGCTCGTCTTCGGGCCGTATGATGTCAATCTTCTTACGCGTCCTCTCAACTTCTAGAGTCAGTCCCTGCTCCAGAATGGCCTCGCCCCCAAAGCCTATGAGCGCCGACATGTCTTTGCCCGGTCGAATCAGCGAATCAAGAAAAGCTCTGGCAGCGCGTCTGGCCGTAGACAATGTTCTGACCTGCGAGAAACTGGTGTCAATCATGATGAGAACCGCGAGCGGATTGTCTGACTGCCGTTCGAGCTTGACAATCTCCTGCGGCGCTCCCTCATCCAGCACGCGTATGTCCTCTTTACGAATCCCCGTGAAGAAGCGCTTGTCATTCCCGAGGGCCGTGAAGGGGATTGTCACCGTCTGTGACTGGGCGCGCACGCTTATGGGCTGCGGGCGGCACAGTGCCACAAGTGAAAGAAGCAGCAAGGGGACGAGCGCTCTTTGAAAGACCGAACTCGTCCATACGCCTTTCTTAGGGCTGTGTAGTTGAGATTCCATTTCGAGCTACGGGTTGGCTATGTTGACAGCCGGGCTCAGGAGCGCAGACGCGCCGTCACGATTGATGCGCACGCGCACGCGTCGGCCTCCGGCAGGCGCGGCGTTAGAGGCATAGGTAATAGTGTAGGACATGCGAAGCTGCGCGACTACGTCGTCGTAAGCGCGCTGCAAATCCTCAAGGCGACGAATCGGATAAAAGACGCCGCCCGAGACACTCGCCAGCCGCTTGCCTTCCTCTTCGGCGCGCGTCGTCACCGTCAGAAAGCGCGTGCGCGTCGGGTCAAGTGTGCTGTTGGGCGCGGCCACGCTCGATTCGGGAATCAGGAGCGAAGGCACGTAAAGCGGGTAGACGAGCGCGCCCGATTCTATCAGCGCTTCCTCTATAGCCCCGAACGGGATGAAGCTCTTGTTGTCATCACCGTCCGAGAGAATGACGACCGCAGTTCTCTCTCCGCGAAGCGGTTTCAAGGTTTCTACGAGCGTGTAGGCCAGAGCGTCGTAGAGCGCGGTTCCGCCGCCCGCGTCAATCTTGTCTAGGCTGACGGAGAGCTTCTGCCGGTCTGTCGTGAATTCCGAGATAATCTGTACGTCGTCGCGGAAAGATATGATGCTGATGCGATCCTGCGGGCTGACGGTCGCCAGAAAGTTGCGCGCGGCCTTGCGTATAAAGTCTATGCGCTCTTCCACGCTGCCCGAAACATCAAGCAACAGCACCAGATTAAACGGAGCGTTGACCGGCACCACTTCAACAATCTTTCGCTCCTGACCGTTTTCAAAGAGGGTGAAGTCCTGTGGGCGAAGCCCGCCCAAAGCGCGGCCGTTGCGGTCGGTGACGCTTACGTTCAGACGAAGTAGCTGCGGCGAGACGGCGGTCGTGACTTCGCCGGGCGCGCGGCGCGCTACAAGGCTGGGCGCATCTTTAGGCGGCGGCAGCGTCTTCGCGTAGTCACCGAAAAGTTTCGGGCTGACCTTTCGTATAGCCTCTATTAAACGACTGTCGCCGCTACGGACTATGGCGCGTGCTGCTTCCGTCAGGGGGCGCTCGCGCAAGTCCGAAGGAACCATTGACGGGTCTACGTTGAAGAGAATCACGCCGCGCTGGGTGTAGAACTCCAGCCGCACGCGCTCCTCCTTCTTAGCCTTCTTCTCGCCCAGCTTGCCACTGATGGAATACCAGCCGCCACGCTTCTCCTTAACCTTCGGCAGCTCGACTTCCGAGAAGTAACGCGGGCGGCTGGCCTCCCACAAAAATTCGAAGCTTAAAGCGTCCGTCGGTACGTCCGCGTGAATCGTGCCCGTGTTGGTTCTGACTTCGGCCGACTCGAAATCGCCCACGACATCTACAGCGCCCGCTTCGGATTCCACCTTGACCTTCGAGCGCGAAGGCACGCGAATGGTCACGTCAATGCGGTCGCGCTCTCTGCGCCCGCGCACGTCAATCTCAACGGTGCCGCCCGAAGGAGTCGAGACTATGTCCGTCTCTTCTACGGCAGCGCCGGGCGATTCAGCCTTGAGAGAGGCGACGCCCTTTTGCTCGTCGGAGGCTATGACCGTGACGCGACCGTTGCGATTCTTAATCGAGACGGTGGCCTTCTCCGGCAGGTTTATCTCGCGCACGAGCCCTTGGGCGCGCGTCTCCGAGATAAAGGCCGGGGCCAGAAGCGCGAGAGCGAAGATGATTACTAATTTTTTTACGAGGCGAGGGACACGCTGGCCGGAACTGCGTAGCGCGCCGGGAAATTCATACAACATAACGTCATGAATCTTGCCTTCGTACGGTGCTCGCGGTCAAGCGCCGGAGAGATTATTAAGGCTTTATCGCAGCGTCAACCGGAGCGGGCGGGTGTCGTTTTCGCGCGTGCCGCCGGTTGCGATTGGTGAGATTCTCTTTCTTCGGGAACCGCCGCGAATTTACGAGAAATGCGATAAGAACTGTAGGAAATCATTGAAAAGTTTGGGCTTCTTTGCCTGATAACATAACTCTTTCTCTTCTGTGACGAATCGTCACACGATAAGGCCCACTGGTCACATTTCAAACTATCCTCAAGCTTCTTACACCTATGATGCGTCGAGTTGCTACCGGTTAGTTTATCGGAAGAGCCTGCCCCGTCTGAACGTAGGTAATGAAAGGAAAAGAGAGATGAGAAAGACCGCGAATCGCTTAATGATAGGACTGGCCCTGTGCGCTTTAATGAGTGCGTCGGCACTGGCTAAAGGCAAGAGTGAACGGGTGACGCTCCCCCAGGATGTTGTCATCAATGGGACGCTCGTCAAAAAGGGCGAGTACAAGTTGAAGTTCGATGAGCAGACGGGCGAGTTGCTCTTCCTTAAGGGGAAGAAGGTGGTGGCCCGCACCAGCGCCCGTATTGAGAAGCGTGAGAGGGACGCGCAACGAACCGAGTTCGGCACGATTCTGGAGGGGGACACCAGAACTCTGCGAAGCATCACCTTTCGCGGCGAGCGCGAAAGCATAGTCATGCATGAAAGAGGCGGCACAACGGAGGCTCCCGCCGCAGCCCGTCCGTCCACACCCAACACCAACCCGTAAAGCTAAGGCAGAAATAAAGAGATTGATTCATTGATTCAATGAACAAATGAATCAATCTCTTTATTTCGTCATTCCGACTCCCGACTTCTCTTTCCTAGCCTTTATTGATAGAGCCAGCGCCGGAGACGCTCTTGTTGACGACCTTCGGGTCGCCGTAGTAGGTGACGCTGGATGCGCCGGAGACATCCGCGTTGACCTCTTCGGAAGCGTAGACGTTGGCGTGGCCCGCGCCGCTCAGCGAGACTTTGACGCGCGCGGCACGCAAGTCTTTGACCTCCACCTTGCTTGCGCCGCTCGATTCAATCTCGACCGACTTGGTTTCGCCAGCCGCGTCAATCTTACTGGCCCCGCTCGTCTCAATCATTAGCTGTTCGTTCTTCACGCCCGCAATCCTAATCTGGCTTGCGCCTGAAGACGAGATTCCATCAATGTTGTTCGTGCTGACTCTCACCTTGATGGCTCGTTTGACGTTGAAGCCTTTCTCGCTGGTGATGTAGAGCGTATTGTTTTTGACGTAGGTTTGTACGAGCGGCAGGATGTTGTCGTCGCCTTCGACTTCAAGGCCCGGCTGCTTCTGGCAGACTATCTCCACCTCGTACGCGCCCGACACGTCAACGGATGAGAAAGCGCCTACGTCGCGCTTCTCGGTTTTGATGACGCCGGAGCCGCTCGTGCCCCTGCCGCCGAATTTCAAGGCTCCGCATCCGGTCATCATAAGCGCGAGCGCGAGCAAAAAGAATGTTCTCTTCATTTCAATCTCTCCCTGCAAAAAAGTGAAGCTCTCGGAGGATTCTGGATTTCCTTTGCGCATTTCGGAAAACGATGAAACGGGCGCGAAAGTTCTGACAAAACCGGACGCGCGCCAATTCATTTACTGCTCGCTACAAACTAAAGACGGGCGGCGGAAGGATTATTTAACGCGGGCTGCGTAAGAATTTCCCTGCCTCCAAAGCGCGCTTTGGCTCGCGGCTCTTCTGCATTTTCGCGCCGCCCGTGGTATAAAGGCTGGCGTTTTATCAACCTGAAAAAATCATTCTGGAGGCATTAAATCTTTAATGGCGACAAGCAAGAAGTCAAACGGCAAGCGCATGAGCCAGTCGGAAGTGCTCAATCACTTTGCCCAGAAGTTCGACATCAAACGGGCGCAGGTCAAGGAGCTCTTTGAGGAATTGGCGACGTTGGCGGGCAGCGAGGTCAAGCGCAACGGAGAGTTTGTGCTGCCCGGCTTGGGCAAGATGGTCAAGGCCGAGCGCAAGGCGCGCGAGGGACGCAACCCGGCCACAGGCGAAACCATCAAGATTCCGGCCAAAACCACTCTCAAATTCCGCATAAGCAAGGGCATGAAAGACTCAGTCCTCCCGGCCAAGAAGAAGTAAGAGCCGGGAGCATGTCACAGTAAAAAAGTGGAGCGGAGCTTTCAAAAGCTCCGCTCCACTTTTTCTCATGCGCCGATTTTCTTCTCTCTTAAGCGCCTCGCTTGAAGGGAGCGCCGGGTATCCATGAGGGCATGGCCTCATTGTTCGCCACGCGCATGCCTACTATGAGGCCGATGGTGGCTGTAATCTTCGGGCCTTCCCAGTTCCAGTTGGGCTGTACCGTGTCGGTCGTCTGGTGGTAATCGGTTTCGAGCCACTTCCTCGCGCGTGCCAGCCAGACGGCTGTCTCGCCTTCCGGCCCGCCGAGCAGCATCAGCGCCGGTACGCCCTTCTTAACAAACGCATAATGGTCTGAGCGATAAAAGGCTTTCTCTTCCGGCATCGGGTCGGGCGTAAGCTGAACGCCCGTTGCCTGCAAGACATCCTCAAGGGTCTTACCCAGGTCTGAATATTCCGCGCCGAAGCCGACGACCTTCTTGACAGGCCCGTAGATTTCCGTGCCTATGCCGTCGTAGTTCAAGTTGGCTGCCAGCTTATCGAGCGGCCACGTAGGATGCTTGACCCAGTACTCCGCGCCGAGCAGCCCGTACTCTTCGCCCGTCACCGCAAGGAAGATGACGGAGCGGCGCGGGCGCGGCTTAGACTTGGCAAAGGCTTCGGCAATTGAAGTAATCATGGCGACGCCGAGCGCGTTGTCGGCTGCGCCCGGATAGATGCGCCCTTCGGAGTCAACGCCGTACGCGTCATAGTGCGCCGTGTAGATGACCGCCTGATCCTTTAGCGCCGGGTCAGAGCCTTCGAGGACGGCTGCGACGTTGCTGCTGACTGCCTCTTCTGTCTTGATGCGTATGGACAGGCTCGCCTGCTTGTTCAAGTCACGCGAGGCGAACTCGCCCGACTGCGCTTTCGCAAGCGCCTGCGCGTAGGTCTGGCCCGTGCCCGCGAACAACTTCTCAAGGCCCTCTTCACCCATGAGCACGACCGGCGAGAGCTTGGCGGTAGGCGCGGGCGCGTCGGCCAGTTGCACGCGGCGGCGCGACAGGTAACCGGCAATCAGCTTGTAGGGCTGCGCCTTTGAGCCGAAGTTGGCGATGATGACTCCGGCAGCGCCCTGCGTGACAAGGTTGCGCGCCAGCGTCATGGAAGCCCCCGCTTTCCTCCACGCGGTTTCGTCGGCGTTCTGCGGGCGACCGCTCAGGATGACGGCTATCTTGCCTTTGACGTCAATGCCTTCAAGGTCGTTGCGATTCAGGTCGGGCGAATTGACGCCGTAGCCCACGAAGACCAACTGGCCGCTCGTGTCCGCCTGCTCAAAAGTGTACGGGGGTGCGAGTACGAAATCCGCTCCCTGCTTCAGGACTGCATCGCCCGCTTTGATGGTAGAGTCGGGCGTCACCTGAGAGCTTTTGAACCGTATGCCTTGCAGGAAGGTGTTGTTGTCGCCCAGAGGCTTCAGGCCGAGCTTACCGAAGCGGTCTGCTATATAGCGGGCTGCGCGCTCGCCGCCCGGCTGGGCCGTGCCGCGTCCCTGCATGTCGGGCGCGGAAAGCTCCGTCGTCACCTTGCGAATCGTCTCGGCGGTGACGAGCGAGGCGGCGGCCTTTTCCGCCGCGCTCAGAGTCGAAGCGGGACGGACTGTGACGGTGGCCGAGGCCTGCTGCCAGCCGAGCGAGATGGAAGATAAAAGGGTTGCTATCAGAAGCGCGGCCGCCAGAGGCGTGCGCAAGATAGAAGTTGAAAGTTTTAGTTGTCTCATTAAAATCTCCGGGCGGAAAAGTCTGCTACAGAGGCACCGAGTTAATACGCACGTGTCGCTGCCAAAGTTTATCTGAATCGAGCTTCACTTTCATCTTTGCGGCACGCAGGAAACCGGGACTGCCGAAAGGCCCGGTAACTTTTCAGTCTTTCGGAACGTAAGATGTTTATCCGCGAGAGACTTTGACGATTTCCCGGATTCGTTACAAAATCTCGTAAACCTTCCCTTAAAGGAGATGAAAGACATGCGCCATCTTTTGCTTCTCATAGCCCTGTTCGCAGCCTTCGCAGCGCCCGCGCGCGCCGAAGAGGTCAAGACGACCGAAGACCTGCTGCGCGCCATGCAGAAACGCTACGCGGCCAAGTGGTACAGGAACGTTACCTTCACGCAGAAGACGGTGGAATATCAGCCGGACGGAACGAGCAAGACCTCCATCTGGTACGAAGCGCTGGCCATGCCCGGAAAGCTGCGCATAGATTACGACCCCATCAAGGACGGAAACGGCATACTGTTTGTGAACGATAAGGTCTACAGCATCAAGGGCGGGAAGGTAGAGAACTCTCAGCCACTCGTCCACCCGCTCCTGCTGCTTGGATTCGACGCCTACTTCATACCCGTGGAGCAGACCGTGACGAAGCTGAAGGCCATGGGCTTCGACCTCTCCGTGCTGAGAGAGGACACGTGGCAGGGCAGGCCCGTTTACGTAGTAGGCGCGAAGGCGGGCGACCTTCATTCCTCGCAGTTCTGGATTGATAAAAAGAATCTATACTTCGTGCGAATGCTACAGCCTGCCGGTCGTGATAAGACCAGAACCTCAGAGGTACAGTTCAACAAGTACATAAAGATGAAGGACGGCGGCTGGGTAGCGCCCGAAGTCATCTTCTTGCTCGACGGGAAGCCCAGAGTGACGGAAGAGTACACGGACATAAAGACGAACGTACCGCTGGACAATAGATTCTTCGACCCGCAAAGCTGGGCCACAGCCTCGCACTGGAAGAAGTAAGTTTTTTACCTGACAAAAGGAGGCCGCCAGCCCATGAAGAGATTCTCCCTGCGACTCGCATTCTCTGTCGCTCTGTTGACGATTGCACTGCTCGCTTCGCTTCTCGTTCAATCCACTGCGGCAAGAGACGCGCAATCGAACGAGGACGCGTTCAAGCCCACGACCGTCATCCTCGTTCGTCACGCGGAGAAAGCGGACGCGCCGCGTGAAGACCCGCCGCTCACGGAGGCAGGCGTGGCACGCTCGCAGAAGCTCGCCAGCCTTCTCTCCAGCGCCGGAGTCAAAGCGATTTACACTTCCCAGTACCTGCGAACCAAGCAGACGATTGAGCCTCTGGCCAAACAGCTTGGCATAACGCCCGCCACTATCACCATACAGTCCAAGCAATCCAACCCGAGAGAGGTTTCGGAAGAGTCCATACGAAAGATTGTTGACAGGATAATGGAGAAGCCGGGCGACACGGCTCTGGTCGTGGGCCACAGCAACTCCGTGCCGGATGTGATACGGATGCTGGGCGGCGACACAGTGCCGGTGATTGACGAGCGGAAGTTCGACGACCTGTTTATAGTGACCGTCTATGCCAGAGGCAAAGCGAAGGTCGTGCAGTTGAAGTACTGACTTTGCACTAATGCGCCGTGCCGGAGAAATACCAGAAGTAGAAGGCTTGAAAGATGCCTATGAGGAGTCCTATGAGCGCGCCGAAAAGCTCTATGGTCTTGAGGTGCTGCGCCGCGACCGAGAGCACGAGCGCTTCCAGTTTATCCGCAGGGTAATCCGCGACCTTGTTCCGCACGATGCCGCCGACGTCGAACTCCTGAATGGCCGCAGGCAGTCTTTCTCTAGCGGCCTGTGTGATGCGGTCTGTGAGCGCTGAGCCCATGTTGCGTATGGTCTGCTCCGGCAGACTGTCGCCCAGACGGCCAATCGGCGTGACCAGCAGGCGCTCTATCTGGCTGCTCAGTATGTTGTTGATGGTCTGCGCCGTCTCTTCCCGCGACAGAACCGTGAGCAGTCCCTTCGAGAGAAAGTTTTTGAGTCTCAAGTCGGAATCGGGGCTGGCGTGCTCAAGCAGCGCGCGCAAGGTGTGCGGGCGTACACGCTCCATGGCGTCCGTGGCGTAAGCCGAGACGGTCTTGGAAAGCTCAGGGCTTCTGGCCAGCGCAAGGATTCTCTCCGTGACCTGAGCCTTAATCATCAGGAGCTTGTCGGGCGCAATCTGTCCTATAAGCTCGTTGATGGGGCGCGCAAAGAGGTTATCAATCGTGGAATTGAGAAAGCCTTCGGCCTCCTGCTCGAAGGCTTCGCCGCTTAAAAGCTCTTCGACGCGACGAGGCAGCGTCTTATTAACAAGGTCGTCTACCTCCGAGTGTATGCGCTCGCGCGAGATGAAGATTTTTTTGAAGAAGGAGAGCTGCGCGTAGTAGTCATCCACCTCTCGCTTGATAAGCGCGCCAATCTGCGTGCGCGTGCGCGTGTTGGTGGCTATCTCCGTCAACTGCTGAACGATGGGCGGAATCTGCTGGTCTACGCGCTCCTTTATGATGCCCACCGTCTCCGGCGTGAACATCTCCGCCAGAGGAGCATTGCTGTTAGCTAAATCATCAAGGCGGCCGCCGACGAAATCTCGCACCTTCGTCTCGAATGAGCGCTCGTTGACTATGTTGCGAAAGCGCTCTTCCACGAATCCCAGAACCTGCTCGAAGGTCTCTTCGTCCACGACATCCGTCAGGCGTCTTGCGAGAATGTCGTCCACGCGGCGGCTGATGAAGGCCGTCACGGCTTCGGCAGTCTCTTCGTTTCTAAGCGCGTCTGCGATGTGTTCGGCTACGCGGTATTGAATTGCGGAGAGCGCGTCCAGCACGGCTGCGCGCGCGCCCTTCGGCAGCGCCTCTATGAACGAAGGATAAGACTTGTTGAGCAGGTCGTCCGTGTAAGAGTTGACCAGATTCTCGACCTTGCGGCGAAAGAAGTCTGTCTCAAAGAGGGCGTTGACCACCGTTTCCTGCGAGACAAGCTCGTTGCCCACGGCGTTGCCTATGCTTTGAGCCAGCCGCTCGCGGTGACGCGGAATCATTCCCTGCGGCCAGATGGTCAGACCCAGAAGCCTGACCGGCTTGCGCGGGCGAAAGAGCATGCGTATGGCAAGCCACGCCGCGCCGTAGCCATGCACTGTGGCGATGACCACAATCATCACAGAGAGAAAAATCTTGTTCGACAGCAGTTCTATGGCGAGACTTCTCCCCCGCAGATTCCAGTCACAATCAGGGCTTACAGGAACAGCTTGAATGTAAATGCAACAGGGGAAGACAGTCAACGGGCCAGTGGCGATTCACCGCTATATCAACTGAGAATGTTCTTCATATCTTCTGCTGAGCGCTCAAGCTCTTTGAGGAGCGCCGAAGCCTTCTCTGTCTTCTCAAGCCACGCAGAGGAAATCGCTCCGAGCATCTTCCGGTTCCGGCCGTGCTGCTCCTGCCAACTGATTATCTCGCTCAGCATCCACTCCAGCACGCCTTGCGGGTTCTGATTAAAGAGAGCGCGGAGGACGAACTTTCTCTCTCCGACGCGCAGGCCCAGACCGAGTGAGCGGCCGCATCGCATCAGGTCTGTGCGTGTCAGAATCATGCCGCTACGCGCCGGGGCAAGGAGCGATTGCAGAAACTCTTCCGTTTCATGCTCGCGCGGGTCAACGAGGCCGGGAGTCGGGCGAAGATGAAGCGGAAGCTGTGGCGGCGTGTCCATCGCTTCAAGCTCTTCCACGAGCGCCGCCCCCAACGTCTCGCCCCACTCACGGTAGAAGCGCGGCGCAATCTGACTCAGCTTATGAAGATAGACCGGCAGCCAGCTTAAAAGATGCTCCCATAGAAAAGCCGTGCGAGCGTGATGCAAACGCTCGCGCACACCGGCATCACGCTCCTTCTCTTCACGACCGGCCAGCTCCGCGTACAGGGCCAGCATCAACGAAAGATGGTCGGGCTCTGCGGGCGGCGTCAGACCGAGCGCGCGCCAGAAGCCAGCAACGCGGTCGCGCGCCTCGCCCCCCATCATGCCTTCCGCGCCAAGGTAAACCGAGGCGTAAGGGTAAAGCTGAAAGAGAAAGGTTTCGGTGTAATCGCTCTCGGCGGGAAGCGGCCCCAGCTCCAGAGCCTCCGCGACGCGCGCGCTCCCTTCCCCTAAGGGTTCCGCGAACATTGCGAGCGCACGAAAGAGTTCCATAAGAAAAACGGGTGACGGGTGTCGGGTGCCGGGTGACGGGGAAGAAAGAGAATTTACTTTTCTTTTACCCGTCACCCGTCACCTAGTCTGCGCCGACGGGCAACGGCTCATGCGGGAGTTTGTAGAACTCGCGCGCTGGCTTCAGGGGCCGCAGGAGCCAGTAGGGACGGCGTGTGCCGTCGGGTGAAAACCTGTCTGCCGGGCGCGTCTCGGAGAGCCAGCGCTTGTAAGCCTCGCGCGACTTCTTTGTATCTACGTAGATGTCGCCGTACGTGTCGCCGGGACGGGCGCGAGTGACTCGCACGGCCTGATGCCAGCAGTGCATGCCTGAGATAGGGTCTGGATGAACCGGGAAGGTCAGGTTCTGATGAACGCCCACGTCCGTCCACCAGATGCGCTCGGTGTCCGCGTCGTCCGACTTGTAAGGCTCGACGCCGCGCTCGCGCTTCATGCCCCAAGAGCTTGATTCGTGATTCAAGCTGACGGTCGCCATCATCTGCCGCTCGCCTTCGTCACGCAGCTTCCAGCGCCCCATGTGATGACTGCAAGCGACTATGCCGGGCTTGATGCCCTCAGTCACCCACGCGCGCAGGACGAAGTAACCCGTCTCCGTCTCGACACGCACGAGGTCGCCGGTAGCTACGCCGAGCCGCGCCGCGTGAGTCGGATGAAGCCAGAGCGGGTTGGTGTGCGCGATTTCATTAAGCCACTTCGCGTTGGCGCTGCGGGTGTGAATCTGCATCGCAAGCCGGAAGGTTGAGATTAAGACCGTCTGGTCTTCTTCAAGGTTGTCCGGGTGAACGTGGCTCTTGATGTAAACGGGCGTGCTCCATTCGGGCCAGCCCCAGTCTGCGAGCGTGCGCGAGTAGAACTCAAGCCTCCCGCTCGGCGTGGGGAAGCCGCGCAGCGTCTCGCCGTCCACGCTCACGCCAACCATGCGCCGCCCCTCGTCATCTCCGTCAACGGTCGGTACCGGCACGATGTTCATGGAAGGCGGCTTCGCGGTGCGCGTGTAGACGCGACCGAACCTGTCCGTGCGAACGTCCTCAAGCTCGTCAACCGGAACGGGCTGCTCGTAGACCGCGCCTATCTTGCTCTGTATCTCGAACGCGCCGTATCGCCGCATGAACTCAAGCGGCGTCAAATTTTCAAGGCTCGCTCTGTGCGGCAAGCCCGGAATTGAGTTCTCGAAGATGTATGAGTAATACTCGTCAACGCTCAAGCGCTCGCCCGGCCGCGCTTTCGATTCCGCGTACTGCCTTATCCCTAAACTTCCGTCAGGGTCTATGCGCCAAGTCAGCTCAAGCCAGAACTCGTTCTCTTCCCAGACCTCGCCGGGATTAACGTCGCGCGTGTCGCTTACATTCTCGCCCAAACGCTCGCGCGCCGCGCGCATCACGGGCTGGCGAAAGCCCAGCCACTGTGCGTCGTGCGTCTCGTAAGAGTGTATGTCGTGCCGCTCGGAGCCTAAGCCCATAGGCAGCACGTAGTCCGCGAAATAAGCCGTCTCGCTCCAGATGGGCGTCAGCGCCGCGTGGCAGCCTACGAGGTTCTCGTCCGTCAGGACTTCGACCCAAGAGAAGCCGTCGGGGTTCGTCCACACCGGGTTGTAGACGCGCGTGAAGTAGGTATCAACTCGTCCCCGCCCGTCTTTGAGAAGCTGCGGCAGTAGGAACGACATCTCGTTCATGGAGAGCGGGTACTCGCGCGGCCACGTCAGCTCGTTCCACATAGGAGGATGCGGCGGCGTGTAGATGGGCTTCGGCACGAACTTATTCCACGCGTTCGGATAGACGCCGCCTTCGGTGGCGACCGCTCCCAGAAGCGCGTTGAGCATGAAGAGGGTGCGAGCGACGCTCCAGCCGCCGCTATTGCCGGAGGAAGCCGAGCGCCAGTTGTGGCTGGAAAAGCGCGTCCCCGCCTCGGCGACAAGGCGCGCAATCTCTTCAATCACGCTGGCCGTCACCTTCGCCTCCTGCGCCGCGAGCTCGAACGTGTAGCTGCCGTAAAGCTCCTTCAGGACAAGCTCGAAGTTTTCAAAGCTCGTCTCCAATTCGGGGCGCTCCACGGCCATGTACTCTTCCCAGTTCCACCAGCGCCGCACGAACTCGCGGTTATAGAGGTCGTTCTGAATCAGGTAGTTTGCGATTGAGAGGACAATCGCCGCCTCCGAGCCCGGATAAGGCGATACCCAGTAGTCCGCGTGCGTGGCCGTATTCGACAGCCGCGTGTCGAAGACAATCAGCTTCGCGCCTCTGGCCTTCGCTTCTATGATTCGCTGCGCGTGCGGGTTGAAGTAGTGGCCCGATTCAAGATGAGCGCTGATGAGAAAGATGACCTGAGCGTTGGCGTGGTCGGGGCTCGGGCGGTCAAGCCCCATCCAGAATTGATATCCGGCACGCGACGAAGAAGAGCAGATGTTCGTGTGCGTGTTATGGCCGTCAACTCCCCACGCGGCGAGTATCCTCTCCGTGAAACCGTCTTCGCCGGGACGACCAACGTGATACATAATCTCGCTGCGGCGCTCTTCCACTATGGCCTTTCGTATGCGCGCGGCCAAATCATCCAGAACTTCGTCCCAGCTTACACGCACCCACTTGCCTTCGCCTCTGCGCCCTGCGCGCTTCAGAGGGTAGAGTATTCGGTCTGGGTCTGTGATTTGATTCAGGGTGGCAGGGCCTTTGGCGCAGTTGCGACCGCGCGAGCCCGGATGCTCCGGGTTGCCCTCGAACTTCTGCACCTGCAAGCTCTCTTTATCAACGTAGGCTAGAAGACCGCACGCCGCCTCGCAGTTGAAGCAGGTCGTCGGCACAAGCATGTAACGGCGCTCTCGTCTTTCGGGCCACGCGCGCGAGTCAAGCTCCACCCAGTCGTCCCAGCGCTCCTTCGGCGGAAACATAGCCAGATGAATACGGCTCGGCCCCGGATAAAAGGTTTCGCCGCGCGCCTCAACTTCACGCCGCGCCGCGCTCACTCTCTCGTTCAGCTTCTTAACACTCATCGTTTCTGCTCATTTACGGCTCAGGGGTTTCCCACTTTCTGATTAGCCCGGAGATGCGCGCAAGGTGATGGTCGTCGTGCTCCGCCTTGAAGAAGGCCAGGTCTATGACGCGCATGGGAATCTGTAGGCGCGGGTGAATGGCCTTCCTCTCTATGAACTCGGCATCCAGCGCTTCGAGCCTTTCTACAAACTCCGCGCGCTCCCTGCGAAAGACCGGGAGGATTTCGCTTATCTCTTTAGAGTTATGGTCTGCCTCGTGTGTCTTCCGGTTCTGAAGGTCTGCGGGCGTCAAAATCTCCCGCCCGGCGGCGTAATCCTCAAGCCGCGCAACCTCAAGCGCCTCGAGGTCAAGCAGGTGGCCCGCGTGCTCCTGCATAGACCACTTGTCGCCGTCGCGCCTGACCAGCAGCTCTCGCGGCAGATTGAGCAGCCGGTCTTCAAGCCTAGCGGGCGTGCCGCGCAGGCGCTCCAAGACGTTCGGATACATCCAGACAGGCAGGTCAAACGAGAACCGCCGCTCAAACCACGCGAGCCGCTCTATCATCGCTCAACTCCTCTGATACTCATCTCTCTTCAGGCTCCAGTGCCAGATTTCGCCGTCTTCGGGGTCGTGTACGGTTCCCATGAATTTCAACCCGGCTCCTTCCAGAACCCGCGTCGAAGGATTCCTTTCGGGCAGCGTGTGGGCGTCAACCCTTGTGACGTGCGGGTGCGAGAAGGCGTAAGCGATAAGCCCGCGCGCTGCTTCCGTGGCGAGCCCGCGCCGCCTGTAATCGGGAGCGATGCTGTAGCCGATTTCAACCATGCCGTCGGCGTCCGCCTCGCCCTTGAAGCCGCCCACGCCGATAAAAGCTTTGTCCGCCACGTGTATGAACATGTGCATCCACCACCCCAACGCGCCGGGGTGTGTCTTCAGATATTCATACGAGTAAGGTATGGCTTCCCTTGCCTCTTTGGAGCCGAGGAAGTCGTCGGCCAGAGAAACTCCAAGCATCGCCGCAAGCTCTCGGTCGTCACGGAGCAACGCCTCGAAATGCTCAAGCTCGCAAGGGATTAATTTCAGTCGCTCTGTCTCAATCATCAGCTTCCCTTTCATGCGAGCGGCACCGATTGCCCTGCCTGCACGTAGGCGTGCTCGTAAAGCAGAAGTCCCGCGAGCGCGAAAGGCAGCGAAGCCAGCCCCAGCGCGGGCGCGAAGATGCTCACGGCCGAGAGCGCAAGACTCAGCCAGAAGATGACGCGGTATCGCCCGCGCGTCATCTCCCGCACGGCAAGACGCGCGTGCGTCGTGGGATGCGTCAGAGTCGTCTCGCCCCAGACCATCAGCAGGTGAAGAACGCTCGTGATGCTCAGCGTCCAAAGAAGCGCATTGAGCGCTCTGGCGTCGAGCCACGCTGCAAAGGGAGCGAGCGCAGCCGAGCCGACCAGAAGCGCCTGCACGAAGAGATGCGGCGGCAGAAGCGGATTCTGCCACATGTCGCGCGCCTTAGCCTGCGCGAACAGATAGGCCGTGTAAACGGCGGTCAGCCCGGCGAGCGCGAAGCCGACCGGAATGAGTATGCTCTGCACATCGCGGCTCCCGGCAAGAGTCGCCATAAAATGCAGCGCGAGCAAAAGGGAGTAACCGGCTATGATAAAGGCTCCCTTGACGAGCCAGCTTCGCCACTGCGGGCGCGTGAATATCATGTAGAAGCGCGCGGGATGTTCCAAATCCCAGATGAGCAGCCCGCCCGTTATGCTCAGAAATATTCCGGACAGCACCGGCGCTGCCCAGAGCCAGACGGGACTCGATGAAGAGATTAACCGGAAGACGATTAGAAGAAGCGGGACGAGGTACGCGCCCGCAGCTATGCCCTTTGTCCACGTGTAAAGGCTCACGCGCCAGTCCCACGGAATCGCGTGCGGCACATCATACGAGAGCAGCGCTGCCGCCGAAGTGTTCTTGAAATCCGGGTTGCCCGAAACCACCTTCTCGGCTCCCGTCACCTGCTCGCTCCACATGAAGAGGCCGCCCGTGGGACGACTGGCCGCCAGAGGGTCTAGCGTTGCCTGATGCGCCCCCTTGTAGAAGAGCTTCGGCAGCGTCTCTTTCTCGGGGCGGCGCACGTTGACGGCTTCGCGGTTGACTATGCCTGCCACCTTTGAAGCCTCGTCGTTTATGTCTCCGACAAGGATTGCTTCCACAGGGCAGACGACGACGCAGGCAGGCTCAAGCCCCATGTCTATGCGGTGCGCGCAGAAGTTGCACTTTTCAGCCGAGTGGTCTTCGGGGTTGATAAAGATGGCGTCGTAAGGGCAGGCGGCCATGCAGGCTTTGCAGCCTATGCAGATTGATTTGTCGAAATCCACTATGCCGTCGGCGCGCTTGAACATGGCCGAAGTAGGACAGGCCACGACGCACGGCGCGTGCGCGCACTGGTTGCAGCGCGTCACCTGATGAGCGCGTCGCGCCTGCGGAAAGACGCCTACGTCAACGTGCTTGACGTAGGTGCGCGTCACCCCTATAGGCACCAGGTTCTCGGACTTACAGGCGGTCGTGCAGGCATGACACCCTATGCAGCGCGTCTGGTCTATGACCTTCGCCCACTTGGCTTGATACTCAATGGAAGCTTCCGATTCTTGATTCACCAGCGCATCTTAGCCTAACGCCCGTTTTAGATAAAGAGAGGTAAATAATGGGTCGTGTCATAAATTATTTTCTCAGCGCCCCCTTTGCGTCTCTCTGCGTCTCTGCGGTGAATGTTCTTCAAACTATCTTCACCGCAGAGACGCAGAGAGACGCAAAGGGGGCGCTGAGATAGGTTTCGGTTTTCGTCCCTTTATTTTCGGGCGGCGACGATTCTCCCGGCGCGTTCGGATGCGAGCGTGAAGTTGGGCAACGCCCGCAGCGAAGTAAGACCGACGGCCACTACGTCGCCGCTATTAAGGGGCATGCCGGAGGCTTCGGACTTGGGACGCGTGACGATGATGGGCACGCCGAGTCTCTGCTCGGAAGCGTTGGCGGCTACGCTGTAGAGCGGCGGCTCGTTCGGAGCGGGTTGTCGTGCGGAGAAGTCTAACCGCACGGACAGGCGTTCGTATGCGCCCACGAAGCTTATCTCTTCTACGACGCCGTTGACGAGGCGGCGCGCGCCCGCAGGCATCTCGCCCGTACGGCTCAGGCAAACATCTTCAGGGCGAAAGACAATTTTGACGGACTGACCGTCCTGAAACTGCGCGACCTCTTCGTCGCAGGGAATCATGACGGAGCCGATGGAAACATTCCGGCCCGCGACCACGCCCAGAAGAAGATTGGCCGCGCCCAGAAAGGTTGCGACGAACTCAGTCTCAGGCTTGTTATAAACCTCGTGCGGAGTCCCTATCTGCTCTATGCGCCCGGCGTTTAAGACGGCGATGCGGTCGCCCATCTCAAGCGCCTCTTCCTGGTCGTGAGTGATGAAAATGGCGGGCACGTTTACCTTCTTTAGGAGCGCGTGTATCTCGCGCCTGAGGCGCACGCGAATCTGCGCGTCGAGCGCCCCGAACGGCTCGTCAAAGAGCAGCACCTGCGGCTTGTAGGCTAGGGTTCGCGCAATCGCCACGCGCTGCTGCTGGCCACCCGATAGCTGCGAAGGATATTTCTTATGATGCTCCTTGAGGCCGACCAGCTCTATTAAGCGCTCGACTTCCTCGCGTATCTCCTTACGCGAGCGGCCGCGTATGCGCAGGCCGTAGCTTATGTTGGCTTCGACCGTCATCCGTGGAAAGAGCGCGTAATTCTGGAAGATGACGCCGACGTTGCGCTCGCGCGCGGGCAGCTCCGACACATCCTTGCCGTGAAGAATGACGCGGCCCGTGTCCGGCTCATCCAGACCGGCTATGATGCGAAGTATCGTTGTCTTCCCGCTCCCGGAAGCGCCCAGAAGCACAAGCGATTCGCCCTCCGACACGTCGAAATCTATGTCTTCCAGAACAGTCGTGCCCTTGAAGCTCTTGCTCACGCCGCGCACGCTCGCGGCAGCAGGCACGCGCTCCGCCTCTGCCTTCGCGCCGTTCTCTTCGCTGCCGAAAATTTTAGTGAACTCTTCCGTCTGCATAAGGTTTCGACCTCAATCAGCGTCCAGCCAGTCGCGCGTGAAAAAGAGAATGCTGAAGATGACGAACGAAAAGAGCGCGAGCACTATGGCTACGGCGTTGGCAGCCTCCACCTGCCCCTCGTTGAACTTGGCGAAGATGTAGAGCGGCGCGGTCTGCGTACGCATGGCAAGATTGCCGGAGACAAGTATGGTAGAGCCGAACTCGCCTATGGCGCGTGCGAAAGTCAGTAGCGCGCCGGTCACAAGCGCCCCGCGAAGAGACGGGAGCGTGACGTACCAGAAGGTCTGCCACCTAGTTGCCCCAATCGTCGCGGAAGCTTCTTCAAGCGAGCGGCTCATAGTCTCGAACACGGACATGAGCACGCCGAAGGCTAGCGGGAACGTGACGAAGATGTTGGCCAGAATGATTGCGTAAGGCGTGAACATTATCTGGTGGTCTTCGGACAGGTACTGGCCTATCATCCCGTACTTGCCCCAGAGAAGCAGGAGCGCAAACCCGGCTACGGCAGTCGGAATCGCCGTCGGCAGCGAGATGGTCACAATCAGCGCCGTCCTCCCCCAGAACATGTAGCGCGAGAGCACGTAAGCTGCCAGCAACCCGAACAGCACGTTAAAGACCGTGGCCCAGAAGCTGGTCACAATCGAGAGCTTCAAAGCAAAGATTGCCTCAGGCGCACTCAGGGCCGCCCAGAAGCTCCCCATCCCCTTATTCGTCCCGAAGATGAAGATGGAAGCCAAAGGCAGCAGCACTAGCGGCAGCATGATGATAATCATCATGCCTATACTGAGCGGGCGCACCGCATCGAAGCCCCGCACGTGTCGCATAGCTTTAACAGTCGCACTCATAAATTCAGTTTTCAGTTTCCGGTTTTCAGTTAAAAGCAAGTCGGTCTTTGCTCAAAACTGAAGACTAAGAACTGTTTACTTGCTCTTCTGTACCTGGTCGCGCCAGATGCGTTCTATGATTTCCGGGTAGGCTTTTGACCAGCCGCCCAGGTCTTTGATGTAAAAGGGCAGCCTGATTTCAGCGAACTCTTTATTCTCTTTGTTAAGCTCTTCGTTCGTGACGGAGCGAAAATGGTATTGGACGAAGGCGCGCTGTGCCTCTTCAGTCCAGAGATACTGTATGAAAGCATTGATTATGGGGCGCTCTTCCGCAGTCACGTTGCGGTCAATGACGACCGCAGGATGCTCGCTGAAGATGGTGGCTTCGGGGACGACGATTTCTATGTCCGCGCCCGCCCGCTTCATAAGGATGGCTTCAAGCTCGTAGGTGATGAGCGCATCCGCGTAGCCCGTCTCAAACTGCGTGCGGGCTTCGCGCGCCGAGCCCGGCGTCGAGATGACGTTGCGCCAGATGGAGCGAAGCGTATTAAGCGCTCGCGCCTCGTCGCGCCTGCCCGTCTCTTTCTCGGACTTAATCAGCTCAGACCCGTAGATTGCCAGGATAGACCACTGAGCGCCGCCAGAAGAAACGGGGTCTGGATGAATGAGCTTGACGCCCGCACGGGCCAGGTCAGCGAAATCGCGTATGCCTTTGGGGTTTCCGCGCCGCACCAGAATGACGAAAGGCGTTTTGTTGACGATGCCCTGCGCGGGCAGTGCATGCCAGTCAGAGGTGACGGCTCCGCCCTGCTTCAACCGTTCAACGTCGCGCTCTATAGAAAGGATGGCAACGTCCGCGCCTACGCCCTGAAGAATCTGGTTTGTGACCGTCTCGGAACCCGCAAAGCTGGAAGTGAATTTCGCCTCTTCACCATGCTCCTGCTTCCACTTGGCGGCAAAGGCCGGGAAGATGGCTTTCTCCAGCGACTCCTTCATGACGGAGAAGCCGTAGACGGTGATGTTTCGCCCGCCTGCGGTCGTTGACGACTGTGGAAGACAACTGTTTGCGACAAGCAGAACACAGAGTACGAGCGTGGCGCAAAGTGGCCGTAGACCAAAGATGAGTAAGCGTCGCCCTGACATGGGCCTCTCCTCCTATGCCTAGCATCCTTTACCCCCGGCGGCCGGGAAAACTCTGGCTGGATTATTAACAATTAAGCTCGGTCTATAGCACACCTTTGTCCTTTCGTGAAGTTTTTTGTAGACAAATCATGTGGTCACAACCAAAGAACAATCTATCATGCGGCTATCTTTTGCGATGCGCGCTCGAACGTGGTAGAACTATTGCGGGGCGGGAAGAAGCTTTCGGCTCATCGCCTGTCACCGTCTTTATGGAGGTTTCGCACAATGCGTTTTTCGGTTTCTATGGCGGCGCTGGTCTTACTGGCTGCTGCCGTCGTGATGGTCGCCGGGTGCGGCATGAATAATCAGGCCGCCAACGTGGCGGTAAAAGGAAATAACAATGCTCCGGTCACGGCCAACAATACAGCGCCGGACAACGTGCGGCGCGTGACCATAACAGAGTTGCGCGACATGCTGGAGCAGAACAAGGCCGTCGTGGTAGATGTGCGCGGCACTGAAGCCTACAAGCAGGAGCACATCAAGGGTGCTCTGGACATTCCCGAAAACCAGTTAAGCTCGCGCAAAGGCGAATTGCCGAAGGACAAGCTGATTGTCCTTTACTGTTCTTGACCGGCCGAACATTCAAGCGCCCGTGCGGCGCAGACACTCCAGAAAGCCGGTTTTGAAAATGTAGCGGCGCTGCTCGGCGGCACAAACGCATGGAAGAGCGCAGGCTTCCCTATGGAAAGCGCAAAGTAAGCAATAGGGGATGGGGGCCGGGGGTTAGGGGATAGTAAAAGAAGAACCAGTTCTCTTTCTTTTACTATCCCCTGACCCCCAACCCCCGTCCCCCATTTTCATGTTTGCGGGACGGGCTCCACGATGCGCGCGGGTTGCGGCGTAACGACGCGGCCCGACGGCACGCAGAGCACAGGGCAGGGAGCGTTTCTCACTACGCGCTCTATGTCAGGCCCCAGCACGGGCGCGCCGCCAAAGAGCGAGGCATGAACGCTCGTGCCTATGACTATCAGGTCAAAGTCGGCTTCCATAGCGAGCCGCACTATCTCTTCATAAGGACGTCCCTCGGCTATGTGAGTCGTGGCGGGTCTTCCATTCTCGCTCAAGAAATTCCGCATGCGCTCTTCAACGTACTCGCGCAGCCGTGAAAGCGGCGGGCCGCTCGTCTCAGGAAACATCTCCGCCATCTGCCCAACGTAATCGCTAATGACGTAGACTGCGTGAAGCTCTGCGCCCGTGCGCTCGGCCAGAGAGACGGCCGTCTGCGTAGCGGCGTTGGAGGTGGGGCGAAAGTTCGTAGCCAGCAGCACGCGGTTCAATCGAATCTCCGTATTAGCGCCGCGATGCTCCACGAAATCGCGCTGCGGCGGTCGAATCGTCAGCACGGGACAGGGCGCTTCCGCGATTATCTCTTCGGCCGTGGAGCCCCACAGAGCGCGCGACAATCCTTGCCTGCCGTGCGTGACGATTGTCACCAAGTCAATGCCGAACTCACGAGCGGCCCGCGCAATCTCCGGCGCGGGGTCGCCCTCGACTATGATTGGCTCGACCTCCAAGCCCGCGACCAACGGGTCTGCCAGAACGTCTCTGACATCCGTGCGCAACTGTTTGAGCCAGCGCTTATCCGTCTCTTCAAAGATGCGCTCGGGGAGGGTCAGCAGGTTCGCAGGCACAGTGCCGCCCTGCACGCTGAAGAGCACCACTCGCCCTTCGCCTTCACGCGCAAAGGCCGCCGCGTACTTCAGAGCCGCCCGCGCATGCGCCGTAAAGTCGGTCGGGAACAGAATATTTCGGAATGGATACATAGGAAGTAGATGGCGAACGATAAATGGTAGACGGAAGAACGGCTTTTATCCATCTACTATTTACTCGTCTTTCCCTTTCACAGTTTTCCCCAGAGCATCAGGACACCTATAACTATGAATGCGGCGGCGGCGACTTTGCGCAGGATGTTCTGGGGAAGGTATTCGCCCAGCACCGTGCCTACTGCGACGCCTATCAAAGAGACAAGGGCGAGAGCAATCGCCGCGCCCAGAAAAACGGAGAGCGGCGAGCGCGTCTGCGCCGCGAGCGTGATTGCGGCCAACTGCGTCTTATCGCCTATCTCCGCCAGAAACAACGCGCCGAACGTCGTCCAGAATGCAGTCCATTTGAACATAAGAATTTAGCTGCCAGCAATCGGCAATCGCAGATTGCTTTGAGAGCACCTTTCAATCAAAACAGAACCGACGAAAAGAAGCTGAGAGCTGATGACTTACGGCTGACAGCTTTTATATCACTCTCGTCCCGGCAATGCGATCAAGCTGGGGCATGAGCCCGAAGTATTCAAGCTGTCGCCCTCTGCGCCGCGCCAGCACCGCCAGCTCAAGCGCAACGCGCTCGCGCACGCTGGTCGAGCGGCCGCCCGCCGCCAGACGTTCGACCACGCGGCGCAGCGACTCGCAGATGCCGGAGACGAAGGCGCGCGGGCTGGGGCTTGAATGAAGCTCCACTTCGTTATTGGCGTACTGGAACCTGCCGCCGCCCGGGTCTAAAAACTCGTAGTCGTCGGCAAGCTCAAGCCGCGCCGCGCGAAACATGGCATCGAAATTCGCGCCAGCGCTTCGCGCCGCCCGCTCAACCGCCGCAATCAGGTCTGCGCTCGTGCGCAGCAAACCCTGCCAGTCAAACTCCTGCTCGGGAAGCTCCGTCCCTGCATCCGGCTCGCCCGATTCTTCAAACGCAGTTCCTTCGTCTTCCGCGTAGACGCCGATTATTCCTCCGGCTTCAAGGGCGCGCACCAGCATTCTTTGCATCGCCGCTTCGCCCTCGGCCTCGCGTCCCGTGGCCATGTCCCGCTCTCTACAAAGCGGGCGCTCGCCCGCGCGCAGCCGAATCTCCCCCTTGTAGTCGCCCAAATCAACGCTCACGCGCCCGGTAAAATCCATCTGCTGAAGATAGCGCAGGAGCGCGCCCAGATTGACGAAGGACGTGTCCAAGTTCTCGTAGACGGTAAAGTTTTTCGAGCGACTCATGAGCGATTCGATATTCTATAAGGCAAAAGTAAAAAGGGGAAGATGGGGGATGGGGGTTTAGGGGTTGGGGGATGGTGAAAAGAAAGAGAGCTTGTTTTTCTTTTACTATCCCCTAACCCCTAAACCCCCATCCCCCACTTTTGTCTTTACTTGCCGCGCACCCTTATGTAAAACTCCGCCCGTTCAAGCCAGCCGCCCGCGTGAGGCGGTACGCCCCTAGTAAAAGCGCAATCCTAATCTCAGAGCTGGAGGCATACTTTGCTTCGAGGACTCTTTCGCACCAAAAATCTTGACGACATCATGGCCGCAGCCGGAGGCCCGCAGTTCGCCTTAAAGCGCACGCTCGGCCCCATCAACGTCACGCTGCTGGGCATCGGCGCAATCATCGGCGCAGGCATCTTCGCAACCGTCGGCACAGCCGCAGCAGGCGACGCGGCGCGCCCCGGCGCAGGCCCGTCGCTGATGCTCTCGTTCGTCATCACGGCCATAGTCTGTGCCTTCACGGCCCTCTGTTACGCAGAGATGGCGTCTATGGTTCCCATCTCCGGCTCAGCCTACACCTATTCGTACTCGACTCTGGGCGAGTTGGTGGCGTGGATTATAGGCTGGGACTTAATCATAGAATACGCCGTGGGGAACGTGGCCGTGGCAATCAGTTGGGCCAACTATTTTCGAACGCTGATGGAGGGCTTGGGGATAAACATCCCGCAGTGGCTCTCTACGGACTACCGCACGGCGGCAAAGATTCCGGGGCTGTATGAAAGCGCGCCGCACCTGTTCGGATACCCGATTGTCTTCAACCTGCTGGCCTTTCTAATCGTGGCGTTCATCACCATCGTCCTCGTCTGGGGCATAAAGGAGTCTGCGGAGTTCAACGCGGGGATGGTGTTGATAAAGATTCTGGTGCTGCTCTTCTTCATGGGCGCGGCCTTTTACTTCGTGTCGCCGTCGAAGATGGCCACCAACTGGGTTCCCTTTCAGCCGCGCGGCTGGGGAGGAACTCTTGCGGGCGCTGCCGTAGTCTTCTTCGCCTACATAGGCTTCGATGCCGTCTCGACCGTGGCGGAGGAGACGAAGAACCCCTCGCGCGACCTGCCTATAGGCATCATCGCCTCGCTCTTAATCTGCACAGTCTTCTATGTCATCATCGCTGCGGTCTTCACAGGAATACTCCCCTACAACGAGCTTGTACAGAGGCTCTCGACCGAGCAGGCTGAGCCGTTGACGATGGCGCTCGACCACGTAGCGCCGACGGGGACTACGTGGCCGCAGACGGTCGTGGCCTTCGGCTCAGTGGTCGCGCATACGGCAGTGCTGCTCGTCTTTCAATTGGGCCAGCCGCGAATCTTCTTCTCAATGGCGCGCGACGGGCTGCTGCCGTCGGTCTTCGCAAGCGTGCACCCGCGCTTTAAGACGCCGCACGTAACGACCATCATAACCGGCGTGCTCGTGGGCGGCTTCGCAGCCGTGGCGAGCATTGACGAGATGGTTGACCTGACGAACATAGGGACGCTCTTTGCCTTTGTGCTTGTCTGCATAGGAATCCCCATACTCCGAATCAAAGACCCTAACCGCGCTCGTCCCTTCCGTGTGCCGGGCGGCATGTGGTTCCTGCCTCTGCTTGGCGCGGTGTCGTGCGTCTTTCTCATGTACTATCTGCCGCCCGCGTCGTGGTGGCGATTCATAGGATGGCTGGTGCTCGGCCTCTCCATCTATCTCTCCTACGGCTACACGCGCAGCAGCATAGGCCGCCAAGTGGGCCGCCCGCAGAAGACGCCTATCGGGCTGAAGATTTCTGCGCTGGGCTTTCTGCTCGTAGCCATAGGGCTCTTCACAATCCCGCACGACCTTGGCCCGGCATCGCTCATCAGCGAGGCTATGGACGCAGCCACAGAGCGTCACGGCCGCGCTCTTTACGGCCTAGTATTCATAGGCATCGGCCTTGTGCTTGGCGTCATTGGCTGGTTCGTGGGAGGCTCTTCGGGCGTGCCGGACAATGGGCGCGCGGATAGGTAGGAGAGTCAGAGCATGAAGATTCTGGTGCTCGGCGCTGGCCGCATGGGGTTGGGCGCAGCCTTTGACATGGCCCACAATTCCGACTGCGAGAGCGTGACGGTCGCTGATCTGGATTTAGAACGCGCGCGCGCAGTCGTTCAGACCATAGGACACGCGCGCGTGCGGGCGGCACAGGTGGACGTCGCTAATCATGAGCAGGTCGTGGAGCTTATGCGCGGCCATGACGCTGCTATTAGCTGCGTGGTCTATAGCTACAACCTTCAGCTCGCTCGGGCAGCGATTGAAGCTGGCGTAAACTTCTGCGACTTGGGCGGAAACAACGCGGTCGTGGCTAGCGAGCTTGCGCTGGATGAAGAGGCAAAGCGCGCAGGCATTAACATCATTCCCGATTGCGGTCTGGCGCCCGGAATGGTATCCGTGCTGGCAGCACACGGCGCGGCCCGCTTTGAAAAGCTGGAAGAGATACACATACGCGTCGGCGGACTTCCGCAGGCACCCCGCCCGCCGCTCAACTACCAGATAGTATTTTCCGTGGAAGGCTTAATCAACGAGTACATAGAGCGCGCACGCGTGATACGTGATGGAAGAATCGTGGAGATAGATTCCATGACGGAGATAGAGAGCCTGAGCTTTCCCGCGCCCTTTGAGGAATTGGAGGCTTTTCAGACTTCGGGCGGCACCTCCACGCTGCCCGAGACATTCCTGAACAGCGTGCGCGAGCTTGATTACAAGACGATTCGCTATCCGGGCCACTGCGAAAAATTCAGGCTCCTTATAAACCTCGGCCTTTGCTCAAGCGAAGCTATTGAGGTGGATGGCGCACGCGTCAGCCCACGCCGGCTGCTTGGCGAGATGCTCCTTCGCCATCTTCCTGCGGACGAGCCGGACGTGGTTCTGATTCTGGTGGAGTTTCGCGGGCTACCTGTGGGCAAAAGCAGCCCGGAGACGCTTCGCTACTACGTCATTGACCGCTTTGACGAAGCGACGGGCCTCTCCGCCATGCAGCGCACGACCAGCTTCCCTGCCTCCATCATCGCGCAGATGATGGCGCGCGGAGAGACTCTAGAAAAGGGCGCAATCCCGCAGGAACGCTGCGTGCCCCCAGAATCCTTCGTCAGAGAACTGGCCAGACGAAACATTGAAATCACCATGACCACAGAATAAGCCGAAATGCCAAGTCCCACGTCCCAAGTCAGAAGAAATAGTCTTCTAACTTGGGACGTGGGACTTGGAACTTGAGGCTTTACTCATACCGAGCCGCCCGCAAGCACCTCATCTAACCCACGGGCGGCCCGGCTGCCCCCCTCGCTTGCGCCTCAAGCGAAGGAGTGGCTTGAGTAAACGCGGCGGTCGCCCGAGAGCGCAGACCTGCGGCCATGCGGTCTAGGCTCTATTTCCCCCGACCGCCGCGTTTACATCAGATTAAAGCTTTGAAAGAGAGTGCCGGAGAAGTTCGAGGTGTTTATTCCGTCACTCGGGTTAAAAGTTCTGAAGCGAACTTTTTTTACGAATGGGATGCAATTCTTACCTGCATCCCATTCGCTATGCACCTTCATGCTCAGAAGGAGTCTTCAATGAACTCGTGTAAATTAAAGTAGCTTCCTCTTGCCGTCAACAACATTCTATTGGCCAAACCGAGGATTTATTGGCCGATTCGGGGATTTTCATAACTATTCTCTTTTTTCCTTCTCCATCTGTTGATAGCGGGCTCTGTATTGTGCCGGAGTGAGGCCGTAGAGCTTCTTGAAGTCGCGCACGAAGTGGCTGTCGTCGCTCAGTCCGACCCGCACCACTATCTCCTGCACGTTCAGAAAAGTGTCCTCCAGAAGACGCTTGGCTTCCAGCAGGCGCAGCCTCTTCTGGTACTGTATGGGCGTCATTCCTATCTCGGATTTGAACAGCTCGCGCAGGTGTTCGACAGACAGCCCCACAGACCGCGCCATCTCAGTGAGAGTAACCTTCCGGCCCAAGTCTTTTTGGATGAGGTGTACGACCTTCTGAACTCTTGGGTTCATGCGCTCCAAACGGAGTGCGGCTATAAGCATTATGAGGTGCTCTGCCGGCAGTTGCCTGCATAAACCGGGCCACTGGCGCGCAGGCGCTAAAATACTGGCTATTTAAAGAAGAGGCTTCTTTTCAGGCGGGGATATTTGACACGCGGGCGCACCACTTACGGCTCTATCTCACTAATAACAGTACGCTTGTGCGAGCGCGTAGCTTTTTTTGCAAGGAGCAAATTTTTGTGTCTGCCGTGAAGCATGGCGCAGAGGCGCTGGTGTGTAATGCCCAGCAGTCGTGCCGCACGGGTCACGCTGCCTCCTGCGGCTTTGAGGGCGCGTTTGACTAAGCTGCTTTCAAAGCTCAGAACTTCTTTCCTGAGCGAGCACCCATGCCACGGATTCACGGGCGAGGCCGAGCCAGCACGCCTCATAGACAGGACTTCGACGACCTCCTTCGTGATGACAGTACCGCTTTCAGCGCCGAGGACGGCGCTTTCCAAAAGCGCGCGAAGCTCTGGCGCGTTGCCTTCGAGCCAGAGCTTTCTCAAGGCTTCGAGGGCGGGCTCGAACCTTACGCGCTCGCCGCGTAGCCCTGCCAGCTCTCTTATAAATTGCGTGGCGAGAGCGGAAACGTCTTCGGGCCGCCCGGTCGGGGGCGGGGCGGGCACACGCAACATAACTTCGCGCGCACAGGCGCGTAGACGACTGAGCGTCTCTACGTTCTGCGAATCGGCCAGAAGCTCGTCCGCGCGGTCATACAAAGACCGCATACGCGTGTCCGTCAGATGCTCTGCGAGTTCTTCTATAATCGTGAGCGAGGCGAGTCCCGCGCTCTCCCTATCGCCCGCGCGCTCCGCAAGCTCGCAGGCACGCACGAGCGCCGCGTTCGATTCTTCTTGCCTGCTGACACGAGCCAGCGCTATGCCGTGAGTCCTCAAAGCCTCAGCGAGGATTACCAGCCCGTCGCCCTTTTCCAGCGTGCGCACGGCAGCGCGTGAAACTCTTTCGGCTTCATGGTTTCTACCCTCGGCCAGAAATGCGCGGGCGCGTGTGTCGTTCACCTGCGCTATTCTGCCCTCGTCCTTGAGACTGACGAAGAGTCTCTGCGCTCGGTCTAAGTGCTCGTGCGCCTCCCTGTACCTGTTACCTTTAAGGAAGAGATAGCCCAGGTTGTTTTCGACCACGGCACGAAAGCGCACGTGGCCGGCCTGTCCGAAGTGGTAGCTGGCGGCTGCGTATTCAATCAGCGAGCGGTCTATGTAATCGCTGCGATGCTCGGCCGAGCCAAGGCTTTTCAAGACCATGCCGAGCTGGTTATGAAATGCTCCTTTGAGCGCGTGGCTGTCGCTGGACTCAAACAGGGGCGCTGTGTCCAGCAGTATTCTGAGCGAGTCGTAATCGCGGTTGGCGGCCCTCTCTATGATGGAAAGCATCAGCCATGCCCTGACCTCCTGCTTGCTGCCTCTGCCGGCGAGGCGAGCGGGCACGTTTCCGAGCAGCACGCGGGCTTCGTCAAACGCTCCCTCGCGCCAGTAGCAGACGGAGAGGTCTACCTGAGCTTCGCAGACCTTCTCAAGGTCACCTAGTTCTTCAAAGAGAGCTATGCTTTCGCTAATGAGGTCTTTGGCTATCTCCTGCGCGCCTTCAATCTGTCTCGTGCCGCCTATCCAGCCCGTGAGCGACCCTGCGCGCATAAGGACTTCAGCAGCCGTATGCCTGTCCAGATTATCCAGACCGGGGCGTTCGCCTATCTGCCGCCACAACTCGCCCATGGCCCTGCGCGCGGCCTCGTAATCTCCGCGCTCCTCCAACTCCTTCGCCAGCCGGCAGCGAAGCCTAGCCCGTAAAGGACGGGTCAGAGCCGGGTCGTCTATCTGTCTTTGCAGCTCGGCCACTAAGGGCATGTCTGGAATTGCCTCTCCGCGCGTTTATCTGTTCTACTGCCGCAGGGCTTTTCTATGGCGCGTCTCATTGTCTTTATAGCTTGTATGGTCAATCTGCCGGGCCCAGCATAATGAAGCTTTGCAAGCGCTGTCCGGCATTTGATGGTCATTAGAGTCGCCGGTAAGAGTCGGTGCTTGCCAATCGGAGAGTTTACCTCATGTATCGCGCGAGCTTAACCGTTCTGTCCGGGGAAAAGCAATTTAAATTTCTGTCACGAGCGGGCGTAGGCGACCTGCGGCTTCGCAAATTCGAAAAAGGTGAATATTATCTATGCCTGTCAAGGCGTCCGCTACACCACACACGCTCCCTTCAGGAGACTAAAGAGAGATGAACGCATTACCGATTATCCTCGGCGCGCTGTGCCTGATGGCGATTGCGTACCGCTACTACTCTGCCTTTATCGCGGCGCGGGTTTTAACGCTGGACGATACGCGCCCCGTGCCGTCAAAGACCATGTACGACGGGCACAACTATTATCCCACGAACAAGTGGGTGCTGTTCGGCCATCACTTCGCGGCCATCTCCGGGGCAGGGCCGCTCGTCGGGCCTGTGCTGGCGGCGCAGTTCGGTTTTCTGCCGGGGCTTTTGTGGCTGGTGATAGGCGTCTGTCTGGGCGGCGCTGTACACGACTTCATGATTCTGGTGGCGAGCATACGCCGTCGCGGAAAATCGCTGGCGGAGATTGCGCGCACGGAGATTAGCCCGCTTTCGGGCCTTGTCGCGGGTGTAGCAATCCTCTTCATCGTCGTCATTGCTCTCGCGGGCCTCGGCCTCGTGGTCGTCAACGCGCTGGCCGAATCTCCTTGGGGAACCTTTACCGTCGGCTTCACGATTCCGCTAGCCCTGCTGATGGGCCTTTACATGTACCGCATAAGGCCGGGCCGGATTGCAGAGGCGAGCATCATAGGCGTGGTCGGCCTGCTGCTGGCAGTCTTTCTGGGAGGACGCATAGCGGAATCCGGCTGGGCCGGTAGCTTCACTTTTTCGCGCAACACAATCATCCTGCTGATGGCCGCCTACGGCTTCATAGCTTCTGTGCTTCCCGTCTGGATGCTCTTGTGCCCGCGCGACTATCTCTCGTCCTATCTGAAAATCGGAACGATTGCTTTTCTCATCATAGGCGTAATTCTGGTTCACCCGACCTTGAACATGCCCGCGTGGACGCCGTTCGTGGCCGGGGGCGGGCCTGTGATTCCGGGCAAGGTCTATCCGTTCGTCTTTATCACGATAGCGTGCGGCGCAATTAGCGGCTTTCACGCGCTCATCTCTTCGGGCACAACGCCGAAGATGATTGCGAAGGAGACAGACGCGCGCATGATTGGCTACGGCGGGATGCTTATGGAAGGCGTAGTCGGCGTGGTGGCTCTGATTGCTGCAACGTCGCTCTTCCCCGGCGACTATTTCGCCATCAACACGGCGCAGAAGACGGACGCACAAAGGGCCGCATACGTTCAGATGGTGGACGCGCACACGCAGCAGGGCTTCGACCTTCAGCCGAAGGAGATTGACCGGCTCGAAGCCGAGTCGGGCGAAAAGAACCTGCGCGGTCGCACGGGCGGCGCGGTGACTCTGGCCCTCGGCATAGCCAAAATCTTCGACGGCATACCCTTTCTCTCTGGCTTCATGAAGTACTGGTATCACTTCGCCATAATGTTCGAGGCGCTCTTTATCCTGACCACGATTGATACGGGCACGCGGGTCGCACGCTTTCTGGTGGGAGAGTTCGGCGGCAGATTCTACAGGAAGTTCGAGGAGCCGAACTGGCTGCCCGGCTCTGTCGTGACGACGGCGCTGGTGGTCGGCGGCTGGGCCGCCTTCATCTGGTCGGGCTCGATTTCTACCATCTGGCCCATGTTCGGCATAGCCAACCAGCTTCTGGCCTCCGTGGCGCTCTGCGTGGCGACGACCATCATCATCAACATGGGCCGCGCCCGCTACAGTTGGGTGACGATTGTGCCGCTCTGCTTCGTAGCCATCACGACGCTCGTGGCAGGCTGGCAATCCATCACGGACAACTTCTGGCCGCTCGCTCAAAAACCCGAGACGGCGGTGCAGGGCTACATAAACGTCTCGCTCACAGGGATACTGATGCTTGCGGCCATTATAGTCCTGATAGATTCCGCCCGGCGCTGGCTTGGCAAAGGCAAGAGCCCCGAATCAACCGGCAAGCTGGCTGAAGCCGGGGCCAACGCTCTGTAGAGAAAGAACCACTAAAGCAGACGACACGACACGAAAACTTTTATGTTCGTGTCGTGTCGTCTGCTTTAGTAGTTCCTTCTTATCCTGTCTATCGTTTCTTGACGAACTTCAGTGCCAGTCCGTTTATGCAGTAGCGGAGGCCGGTCGGCTCGGGGCCGTCGTCGAAGATGTGGCCTAGGTGAGCATCGCACCTCGCGCAGAGAACTTCGGTTCTCGTCTCAGAGAGGCTGTTGTCAACCTCTTCCATGACGTTCTGCTTGGAGATTGAAGACCAGAAGCTGGGCCAGCCCGTGTGTGAATCGAACTTGGTTCTGGAGCTGAAGAGCGGCAGGTCGCAGCAGACGCAGGCGAACGTCCCGCGCTCGTAGACTTTATTGAGCGGGCTCGAATAGGGCGCTTCCGTCCCCTTCTGCCGGGTTATGTAGAACTGCTCGGGCGTGAGCATGCGCCGCCACTCTTCCTCCGTCCTGACAATCTTTTTGATGGGCGTGCCGTCGCCTTGCTCGCCTGCTCCGGCCTGAGACGAAAGCGCACGTAACGGGGCGCAGAGGATGGCCGCAGCCCCGAATGCTATGCTGTTTGAGAGAAAGATGCGTCTGTTCATGGCTACGGCCTCTTGGTAATCGGTGCGGGGAAAGGTGTCTCCTTCTTAAAAAAGATGAGACACCTTTTTCCCAAAGCTGCCTTTACGGTTTATTAGCTTCCGGGCATCAGCACTGTGTCAACTACGTGGATTACTCCGTTCGATTGATAGACGTTGGCGACGGAGACGTTTGATGTTCCGCCCTTTTCGTCGGTGACGGCTATGCCGTTCATGCCGTTCATGCGGAACGTGAGCGTGCCGCCGCTCACGGTCTTGACCGTGGCCGAGCCGCCGCCCTTCTTAATCAGCTTCATAAGCTTGTCCGAATCGTACTTGCCTGCGACCACGTGATAGGTCAGCACGCTCTTCAGCATGGCGTTATTCTCCGGCTTGAGAAGCGTGTCCACGGTTCCCGCAGGAAGCTTATCGAACGCGGCGTTCGTAGGCGCAAAGACCGTGAAGGGGCCTTTTCCCTTCAGCGTTTCAACGAGCCCGGCGGCCTTGACGGCGGCGACGAGAGTCGTATGGTCTTTCGAGTTGACGGCGTTGTCAATGATGTCACGGCTCCGATACATCGGCGCTCCGCCTACCATGGGATTGTTGCCTTGCGCGCTGGCGCTCAAGCCAAGGGTCAATGCGGATACTGCGACGAGCAGCGTTGCGACTAATTTCTTCATGTTTCTACCTTTTACCTTCCTCGTGTTGAATTTTCCGTGGCGTTCACGCAATATACGGAGCACACAGAGTTACCGGATTGGGTTAATTTTTTTCCGGGATATTCCAGCTTAAATAGAGGAAGGCCCCGGCTCGCGCCACGCGGTTTATTCAGATGTCGAGAGCGTCAAGCACAGGCCCCGAACACGTGCCAACGTCCGATACCGAACTGCTGCGCGCCATCGCCAGTGGAGATTCCGGTGCGCTGGCAGAGCTTTACGACCGCTACCGTTCCATCCTTTTTGGCCTGCTGCTACGTATATTACATGACAGCGCAGAGGCCGAAGACGTGCTGCAAGAGGTCTTCATACAGACCTGGCGGCGCGCTTCAGCCTTTGACGAATCGCGCGGCAAGGCTTTCACGTGGCTGGTCACGATTGCGCGCAGCCGCGCGATTGACAGGCTGCGCTCTCGCTCGGCACAGGAGCGCACGGCACTTCGCGCCGCGCCCGACCCGTGGGAGAAGGTTTCGGACGCGTCGGATGACGCCGTCAGGTCTGAAGAGGGCGAAAGGGTGCGTCGCGCGCTGGCTGAGATTTCGGAAGAGCAGCGACAGACGCTGTTGCTGGCCTACTTCGAGGGGTTATCACAAACAGAAATCGCGGAACGAACCAGTACGCCGCTTGGCACGGTCAAGACGCGCACGCGTGCCGGCCTTCTTCGCCTGCGCGAACTCTTGAGCAGGTAGATTAGGGAAGTTGTCATCAGGTTCTCAGGATGAGTCACGAAGATTACAAAGGGATGCTTGAGCTTGAGGCGCTGGACGCACTCGAAGCGATCGAGGGGCGGGCCGTGCGCGAGCATCTGGAGGACTGCGCGGAGTGCCGGGCGGAGCTAAGAGAACTGCGCGACACGGCAGCCATGCTGGCTCATCTTGTTCCTGCGGCGACGCCCCCCGCGCACTTGCGCGCACGCATCCTTGACGCCGTTGCGGCGGAAGACCAGAAGTCCAGCGCGCAGCCTGAGACGGATACGCAGCCGCTCAAAGAGAAGGAGCCGCTTCCCTTCGTCCCCAGAAGAGCCTCGTACAACTGGGGCGCGCTGCTTGCCGCGTCAGTCCTGATTGGCGCGCTTCTCGTCTCGCTGTTTTTAGTCTGGCAGAGAAAGAATCAGGCCGAGGCGGAGCTTGCGCGAGAGCGCGAAGTGAGAGAGCTGCTCTCGGCCCCCGGCTCAAATATGGTGATGCTCGCGGGGACAGAGACGGCCCCGCAGGCACGCGCCAAGCTGGCCTATGACCGGCAGACGGGCCGCGCCGTGCTCTTCGCGGACGGGCTGCCGCCCGCGCCCGCAGGCAAAGCCTATCAACTCTGGTTCATAACGCCGGATGGTAAGGTGTTACCCGGCGGCGTCTTTGCCACGAATCAATCGGGTCAGGCAGAGATGCGCGACCAGATTCCGGCGGAAGGGCGCAACGCCCAGACCTTCGCCGTGACGCTTGAGCCCGCAGGCGGCGTGCGCGTAGCCACCGGCGCTAAGTACCTGCTCGGCTCAAAGTCCTAAACCTCTCTTATAGGGAATCATCCGAGGACGGCAGCAGGCCGCGCGTGAACTCTCCTATGCTGCTGACAAAGTCGGGCTCGCCCGCTCTTCTCTCCATCTCGGCCACGATTGCCGAGCCGACCACCGCGCCCTCAGCATAGCGCCACACGTCCGCCACCTGCTTAGAGCTTGAGATGCCGAAGCCCACGGCTACGGGCAGGTCTGTGACGGCGCGCAGGCGTGTCACAAGATTTTCCGCATCTGCGCTCATCTCCGCGCGCGCGCCCGTGACGCCCGTGCGCGAGACAGCGTATATGAAGCCCCTTGCGCGCTCGGCTATCAGGCGCAGTCGCTTCTCCGTTGAAGTCGGGGCCGCCAGATAGATAGAGTCGAGCCCGTTGCCCGTCATGGCTTCGTAGAATTCTTCCGATTCGTCAGGCGTGAGGTCTGTCACAAGCAGGCCGTCCACGCCAGCGCGTGCGGCCTCCTGTCCGAGCCTCTCCGCGCCGAATCGCAGCAATGGGTTCAGGTAGCTGAAGAGAATCACCGGCACGCCCGTCTCACGTCGCGCGTCGTCCACGACTTCGAGAACATGCGAGACTCCGATGGGGTTTCGCAGAGCGCGCATGGAGGCTCGCTGTATGACCGGCCCGTCCGCTATGGGGTCGCTGAAGGGGACGCCCAGCTCTATTATGTCCGCGCCCGACTTTGCCAGCTCAACAACCAGCTCTCGCGTGGTACGAAGGTCAGGGTCGCCAGCCATTATGAAAGGTATCAGGGCGCAGCGGCCTTCAGTCTTAAGGCGCGTGAAGGTTTCCGTGATGCGGCTCAAGCTCTTGCCTCCACGGAGGCGTCCGCGAGAGTGCTCACGTCTTTGTCTCCGCGCCCGGAAAGGTTGGCTATGATTACCTCTCCTTTCCCAAGCTCTGCGGCCAGGCGCAGCGCGTGCGCTATCGCGTGCGCGGATTCGAGCGCGGGAATGATGCCTTCGAGTTGGGAAAGCTTTTTGAAGGCCGCGAGCGCTTCTTCGTCGGTCGCGGAGGTGTATTCGACTCGCCCCGCATCGTGAAGAAAGGCGTGCTCCGGCCCCACGGATGGATAGTCGAGCCCTGCTGAGATTGAGTGAGTCCCCGCAATCTGCCCGCGCTCGTCCTGAAGCACGTAGCTCATAGTTCCGTGCAAGACGCCGCGCGCACCTCCGCCGCGCGGGTCGAATCTGGCAGCGTGCAAGCCAAGCTCAGGCCCGCTCCCACCGGCTTCGACGCCTATCATGCGGACGCCTTCGTCCTCCAGAAATGGATGAAAAAGCCCTATGGAGTTTGAGCCGCCGCCGACGCAGGCCACCAGCACGTCCGGCAGACGGCCTTCGCTTTCGAGTATCTGCGCGCGAGCCTCGCGCCCTATGATGCTCTGGAAGTCGCGCACTATGAGCGGGTACGGATGCGGCCCCAGCGCGCTGCCCAGAAGATAGTAAGTCTCCTGAACGTTCGTCACCCAGTCCCTGAGCGCCTCGTTAATCGCGTCCTTCAGAGTGCGCGAGCCCGCGTCAACCGTACGCACCTCCGCGCCCAGAAGCCGCATGCGATAAACATTAAGGCTCTGGCGTCTTATATCTTCCGCGCCCATGTAGACTATGCACTCAAGGCCGAGCAGAGCGCAGGCCGTGGCGCTGGCTACGCCGTGCTGGCCCGCGCCCGTCTCCGCAATCACGCGCCGCTTGCCCATGCGCCGCGCCAGCAGCGCCTGACCGAGCGCGTTGTTGATTTTGTGCGAGCCCGTGTGAGAAAGGTCTTCACGCTTGAGGTAGATGCGAGCGCCGCCCGCGCTCTCCGTCAGGCGCGAGGCGTAGAAGAGCGGCGTGGGCCGCCCGGAATAATCTCTGAGCAGCGTGTATAGCTCACTTTGAAAGCCCGCGTCGTCACGCGCTTCAAAGTAAGCGGTCGTCAGCTCTTCAAGCGGAGCCATTAGGGTTTCCGGCACAAAGCGCCCGCCGTAATCGCCCCAGTATCCACGCTCGTCAGGTTGATTGAGATTCACTTTAACTCCTGAATTCAATTCTCCGCGCCCCCTCAGCGTCTCTCTGCGTCTCTGCGGTGAATGACTGTTAAATTCACTCACCGCAGAGACGCAGAGAGACGCTGAGATTAGCGCAGAGAGTTTCCAGATTAGGACATTACTACTTCTCGCACAGCTTTAATAAAGGAGCGCAGGCGCTCCTCGTCCTTAAGCCCCGGTGCGCGCTCGACGGAGCTGCACGCATCAACCGCGTAGGGCCGAACCAATCTTACAGCCTCGGCCACGTTCGTCGCGCTCAAGCCTCCGGCCAGAAAAAGCTTAGGCACAAAGCTGCTCGCCCGTTGTGCCGCGTTCCAGTCAAAGGTCTTGCCCGTCCCGCCGTAAGCCTCCCGGCTGAACCCGTCCAGCAAGATAGCTTCGGTCGCATAATCCCTAGCGCTCTCCGGCTTGAAGTCCTCGCGCACACGCAGGGCCTTAATGACGAAGCGGCCTTCGAGCGCCCGGCAGTATTCGGGCGACTCATCACCGTGCAACTGCACGGCCTCGACTCCCGCCGTGTCCGCCAGCTCCATCACGCGCTCAGGGCTCTCCTCATTCACAAACAGCCCGACAGCCGTGACGTCGTCCGAAAGCTCGTCCACGATGCGGCGCGCTTCGCGCGGGGCAATGTATCGCGGGCTCTTGCGGTAGAAATTGAATCCGAGCATGTCGGCTCCGGCTCGCGCCGCCATGAGAGCGTCTGCTAGATTCGTGATGCCGCAGATTTTGATTAGCGTCACACCCTCAACCTTTCCTTGAGCTTACGAGCGACCTAAGCTCTTCGACCGCGCTCGCCGCGCGCATTAGCTGCTCGCCAATCAGAAAGCCCCTGTAGCCGAGCGCACGAAGGCGCTCTATATCATCAGCCTTCCGCAGGCCGCTTTCGCTGACGAGCAGAACGCCGGGCGGGACTTGCATGGCCATCTGCACAGAGACTTCCAGCGAAACCTGAAACGTGTGCAGGTTCCGGTTGTTGACTCCTATGAGCGTGGCCCCCGACAGAAGCGCCCTGCTTAGCTCCTCCCGCGTGTGCACTTCAACGAGCGCGTCCATCGCCAGTTGCTCTTCCGTGATGAGGCGCAGGCGCTGAAGAGTCTCGTCGTCCAGAGCGGCTACTATCAGAAGCAGCGCGTCCGCGCCCGCTTCGGCAGATTCATAAAGCTGATACTCATCGAAGATAAAATCCTTGCGCAGCACCGGAAGAGAGACGGCGGCGCGAACCGCCCGCAGGTCTTCGAGCGAGCCGAGAAAGCTGTCCTCTTCGGTCAGAACAGAGACGGCTGCGGCCCCTCCACCGGCGTAAGCCCTCGCCGCAGCTTCGGGCGACACGTTGTCGTTTATCAATCCCTTCGACGGCGAAGCGCGTTTGAACTCGGCTATGATGTTGATTTCACCTTCACGCGAAAGAGCCTGACGAAGCGCGTGTGGCCGTGAAACTGCTCGCACACGTGCGGCGCTCGATGACAGCTCTTCAAGCGGGCGCTTGAGTTTGGCCGCCTCAACCCGCTCTCTCTTGCGCCTGAGGATTGCGGTTAAAAAGTCCGGGCGTGTCATTCGTTCGTGGCCTTTATGAATTCTTCCAGCTTGGCTGCGGCGGCCCCGCTCTCAAGCTTCTCCCGTGCCAGCCGAGCCGCATCCTTCAGATTCCCCGCAGCGCCGCCTACGAAGAGTGCCGCAGCAGCATTCGCAACGACTAGGTCACGCGCATGGTCGCGCCGCTCTCCGCTCAGGATGGCCGTCACCACGCGGGCGCTCGCCTCTGCGTCTTCAACGCGCATGCCATCAAGGGCTGAGCGCCGCAGGCCGAAGTCTTCCGGCTCTATCTCGAAGACGGACACACGGCCCTGTGCCGCCTCAGCCACGCGAGTCTTGCCGGAAGTCGTCACTTCGTCCAGCCCGTCAAGGCCGTGCACGACCCACGCCCGCTCCGTTCCCAGCAGGGCGAGCGCACGCGCAACCGGCTCGACCAGCTCGGCGCGCCACACGCCCACGACCTGCCTCGGCGCGCCCGCAGGATTTGTCAGAGGGCCGAGCAGGTTAAAGACCGTGTGAATGGCAAGCTCGCGGCGGACTCCCGCCACGCGCGCAGTTGCCGAGTGATAAAGCGGCGCGAACATGAAACAGATTCCAATCTCGTTGAGGCACTTTTCCGTCACTTCCGGCGAGGTCGTAGTGCCTACGCCGAGCGCTGTTAAAACGTCCGCGCTCCCTGTGCGGCTCGTGACGGCGCGGCTGCCGTGCTTGGCCACGGGCAGCCCTGCGGAGGCCGTGACAAAGGCCGCCGCCGTAGAGACGTTGAAAGTCTTGACGGAGCTTGAGCCTGTCCCGGCCGTATCCACGAAGGTACTATGGCGGGCGCGTATCCGTGTGGCGCGCTCGCGCATCACCTCCGCCATGCCCACAAGCTCCTCTATCGTCTCGCCCTTTGCGGCGAGCGCCGCCAGCGCCGCCCCGATTTGAGCCTCCGTCACCTCTTCGCCCAAAAGCGAATCCAGCAGCAGAGAGGCTTCTCCGCGCCGGAGGTCTTCGCCGCGTACAAGGCGCAGCAGCAGAGAGCGAAAGGATACGGGCTCGCTCCCTTGGCCCGCCTGCGGCTCCGGGCCTGCGGCCTCTGACATTACCTGCTTACGTTTACTCACGGCTGCCTTGCCTTCTAAGATTGATTCGCGCACGGTTATTAGCACGAAACAGCGACTTTCATAGAATCACACAAAAGGACGGAACTGCAACGAGGCGAGAGAATTGATTCATTTGTTCATTGATTCAATAAACAAAAATCCTGTATAAAGAGCAAGGCCGCCGCGACCGCTCTCCCAAAGCTTGACGGCGACCCTGCCCCTTGAACCGCACAACCCAGCACCTCATCGCAACAGGCCGTGCGCTTCAAATTTATTCACCGCAGAGACGCGGAAAAACGCCGAGGATACGCAGAGGAGTTGAATGCTTTTCTCTGCGCTAATCTCAGCGTCTCTCTGCGTCTCTGCGGTGAATCGTCATGTTCATGTTCCAAAGTGAGCCACTACTCTAATCCCCCTCTCTTTGTTATCATCTCTGAGTTCTAGTCTTTGATAACTTGTAACGGCTAATG
>DASVQI010000005.1:0-3008 GCA_036389255.1 Pyrinomonadaceae bacterium | reverse complement strand
TGGAATCTGTATGGTCTTGGTGGCCTCTCCTTGAGCAAAACGCAGCGTGCCTGCGGCAGTCGCATAATCGCAGCGTTGCGAAGCACTGCCGTTGACTATATTGCAGTCGTTGCCGCCCGCACCATCCTGCGTGAAGTACTGAACCGTAGGGGAGCCCGCCCCCGGATTAGAGCGCGATACCTGAACGGTCATCACGCCGTAGCCCTGCGCCGTGTTGACGGTCGCCTCGTTAAAGGGCGAGGTCGTGGCGGTTATCTGTATCGTATCGCCCGCCGGTGTCGGAGTAGGCGTCGGCGTAGGCGTTGGGGTAGGAGTCGGCGTCGGTGTCGGAGTTGGTGGCGGCGTCGTAGAGAGATTCGTTGACCACCCGATGTCTTTCATCAGGGAGAGCGTCAAGTCTCTGGACGGCTTTACCTCGTGGCTCAAGTCGGAGCTGTTGTTCGGCTCCATCAACTGATTCGGGCTGGTAGTCGTATTCCAGTGCGAAATAGAAGAGCCTGTTACCACAGGATTTGGCGTGTAAAGGAGGGGATGTCCCACTCCGTCCGTACCCGGCATCGTGGAGCTATCGAGGAACATAGTCACGTTCGCGCCCGGATTGCTTTTGATGGTCGCGCCGGTAGCCGCCGTGACGAATATAGAAGGAATGGCGATAGCCGGGTCTCCGCCTGACATCGCCTGAGGTGTGGTAGCACCCGAGATGTCATAGACAATCATGCCAATGGCTCCCGCGTTCTGCACATTCTTAGCCTTTACAATAAAGTTGCAGACGCCTCTTTCTACGAGAGCAATCTTGCCGTTGATGGCTGAGGCGTTGCTGATAGCAGAGCAGGCATCGGCGGTAGACGGGCCTGCCGCGTCCGCAGCGTCAAAGGCTTCAGCCACGCTGCCGCTTGTCCCTGCGGCGGAAACTGCCGCGCCGAACGAAGCCGTGCCCGCGTCGAAGTTACCCAGAGCAGGAGAGTTTATCCTGAGACGCACGGTGCCAAGCACATTGGGAGCGTCCGTCCCTACTTGCGGGCCTACCCACGCGAGGTTGCCCGTATTGGTGATTGAAGTCAGGCGCTCGGCGTCGGTCATAGCCGGCCAGAGCTTGTTGGCGGTGTTGTCCTTAAGGAACCTGTCATAGATGGTAGGAAACGACAGCGTCTGTCCCTGTGAATTCGTTCCCTCGGCCTGTTTGCCCGTGGTCTTGCTCGTGAAGGTCTGGAATCCCAGCCCGTGGCCGAACTCGTGCAGCAGCACCGTTACCATGTCAATCTTTGTGCCGTGATTGCCGTCCAAGCCCAGATACCAGCCGCTATTTTCAAGACAACCGGGCGTGCCCAGCTTGACGTTGAAGCGAGCCTGTATTTCGGCATTCACACTCGTATCAGCACCGGCGATGGCATTGGCCAGAGCAGCGCCGTACCAAGTGTCGGGGAAAGGAGCGTTCGCAAAATTTGCGCGTAGGCTGGTCGCACCGGCAGAGCCCAGCACGCCGCTATTTGCGGTGCAATCCTGTTCCACCATACGGGCGTCAATGGTAATCGTGACGTTGCTGTTGAGGCTCAGGCCCCAGATGCGAGCGGCTTCCTCGAAGGCTTTGAGCCTCTGCTGGCCGAGCGTCGTGCCGGTGTTGCCGCCGACGGGGTCTGCGGGCGTAGTGTCGTTAAAGCCGACGCCAGCCGGGTCGTTGTTCAGAATAACTATGGTCGCGCCCGCGTAGGCGTGGGACGAAGCCAGAAGGCCCACCACCAGAGCGAGCAGAAGCATGGGGAACTTTAGGTAAATCTTTTTCATTACTTCTCCTCGGAGGTGGACTGCGTGACTGACACAGGCTTTTTGTTCCTGCCTGCCTTCACCGTTTCATCAATCATGCGGGGGTCTATGCCTAAGAACTCTCCGGCGGCCTCTGCGTTATCTACGCAGGCCGTGGAGACTGTGCCGTCCTGATTTACCCTTGCGAGGGTGACGTTCTGAAAACGGTCTTGAAGGTCAACGGAGACAGAGCCGTCCGCCTGCTGTTCAGCCTGAAGGCCCTCCGTAGAGTTGTTAATCATCTGCTTGAGTCCTTCCGCCATCTTCCTTGCCTCTTCGGGCGTGAGCTCCTTCATCTGCCCTGTCTGGCTGTCGAGCTGAGCTTCCTGGCCGACGACCCGCACGGTCACGTTATTTTTCGCGCTGGCGGCGGCGGCGGGGGCAAGCTGCTTGCTGCTTTGTCTTGAAACCATAGTCGCGGCTCCGGCGGCGATGATGGCCGTAGCCACAAGCACTACGCTAATGGCTAAAAAACGGCGAGACTTCTTAGCTGAGTTCTTCATTATTTTCAGACGCTTTCTCACAACCTTACTCCTCTTCGCTTCTGCGATTCCTGAGATTCTTTATGGGTATTACCGCACAGGCCGGAGAGGCGAGTGCGGGCGGGTTGATAGGGACAGAACTGTTCGATTACAAAAGCCAGCGATGCGGGCGCGCGATTGTGCGCTACCGGCAAAATAGCACTGGGGGATAAAGCGGAAAGGGGACAATCCGTATTTCTCCTGATTGCTGGCTAACTGTTCGCGGTTTGAGGGGCTTGTCAGACGCAAAAAGAGCGGAAAAAGAAGAGACAAGCCAACACTCGCTGATTTTACAATAAAATGAGGATGGAAACAGTATAGGGGGCCAAATTTACGCTGAGCCAACCGACCGGCGGGCTCGAACTAACGTGTTACCTAACTTCAGATGCCTTTCCGGCACTTTTAGATGTACAGAAGGGCACAATTTCTCCACAATTTCGTATCCGGGGAGCCTTTTTCGCCAGCGCTTAAATTTGAGCAAAAAGCAGCAGGCCGCAACAATCACGAGTTGCGGCCTGCTGCTTTTTGCTCATCACTACCGGCGCACATCAGGGCTGGCCGAAGCGTTTACGATACTCTTCCGAGTAGATGAACCCAAAGATTAAGTGCTGTATGTCTCTGGGCCCAATGTCGGGCCTCCCTCTGGTCGCTCCCCCGTTGGTAAACACATACACCCATTCCGTCCAT
>DASVQI010000004.1:0-130158 GCA_036389255.1 Pyrinomonadaceae bacterium | reverse complement strand
TGGAATCTGTATGGTCTTGGTGGCCTCTCCTTGAGCAAAACGCAGCGTGCCTGCGGCAGTCGCATAATCGCAGCGTTGCGAAGCACTGCCGTTGACTATATTGCAGTCGTTGCCGCCCGCACCATCCTGCGTGAAGTACTGGACGGTGGCCGGGCCGGCGTTCGGGTCTCCGCGCGTGACATCCACGCTAAGGAGTCCGAAACCCTGAGCAGTGTTGACCGTGCCTTCGGTAAAGCTGTAGTTGTCCTGACTCAGCTTGATGTCATTCGTAGCCGTCACGGTGCAATTCGCCTGACTCCAGTTCAGCTTGACGTTGCCCATGTCGCCGCCCGACCCATTGTTGTAGCCGTCAACGGCAATCATGTAGGTCGTACTCGCCACGGCATCAAAGGTCACACTGCTGCTCGTGTCGGAGCCCGGGGTAACGTCATCATTTTTTCCAAACGGTGTTAAGCTACCAACGCTGGCTCCGCTATAAACACCCAGCACCGTATCATAGCTGCTGCCCTTAGTTGTGAAGGTCACGCTACCCGTGCTCGGAGCCGTCCATCTGTACCAGACAGAGCGCTGACCGCCTCCGTCATCAGGAGAGTGATTCGGTTCTCCACTCTCTTTTGTTGCCCCCAGGTTGGTGCCGAAAATCGAGCCCGAACAACCGCTAACCACCTGTGCGCTGCCGAAGTTATTATTGACAGGAGGGGTCGGCGGTGGTGGGGCCGGAGGCGGCGGCGTATTGTTGTCCAGATTATAGCCAAAGGCGTTGAGAGCCCGCTTGTCGTTATCCGTAATTACTTGCCTGCGCCCCTGAGAGATAGTCGGATCCATGATGCCTATATAAGCTGAGGGGAACTCATTATCGTCTTTCCAGTGGCTTGATTGTTCGCCGTCTCCTCCGGTGCCTTCTCCATCCGGCCCGCCGGTTGACACGCCAAGTTCCGTCGCTCCGCCGTCAAAGAAGACCTGCAAGCCACCGGCGCTCATAACACGCTGGTTAGAATTGAAATTAGTGACGCCGGGCCGGAATCTGAACAAGTCCCAGACATCCATATTGGGAGGCTCGCCGCCTTCACCATTATTCGAAGTAAATCCTAACGCGTGACCTATCTCGTGCGTGGCGACGGCATCGAAGTCCGTCTTATTGCACTCGATTCCGTTGTTGTTGCAACCGGGGGCACTGGCCGGATTAGGCTCAAAGTCATATTGTTTTGTCGAATTAAAGGCGATGGTCGGCATCTCGTTCTCGTTGGCGGCGGCTGCATCTGCCGGTATTAAACCGATTGCCCGCGCAACAGAGATATTCACACCCATCACAAAATCATCGCCCAAATCTGTGGGAACGGCACTGGCGGGCAGCAGGTTGTAGAGAGCGATTTTGGAGCTGCCTGAATTACCGGCTTCTAAGAGCATGTTATTTCGCACAGCCGAATAACCGGCGAAGACCGACGGCGTGCCCGTAGAGGCTAGGACGCCGGGCGGCCATGCTTTCCCGAAACGAGTGCTGCCGTAATCTACCTTCATGTAGACCGTCATCGGCGTCTGGATAATCGCCTCCCAGTGAGCAGCCGCAGCGATGAAAGCGTTCTTTGCGGCGGTATTCGCGTCTAACTGCGGCGTGCTGAGCAGAATAATTTTTAGCCCCTGCCCGTTACCATTGACCGTACCCTCTGTTAGGAAGTCACCATCCGAAGATTTAAGGTGATTGATTTGGCGAAGGGTCTGCCCTTTGCCCGCATTAAAAATCTCTTGCTTCTCGTCAGGAGAGGCGCTGCGACAGCCCACGCCGTCTTTAGTCTCATAAACGATAAAAGCTTTGCCCGGCGCGGCGTCTCCCGTCCTCGGAGCGACCACCTTGATACTCTGAGTCTGGGCTAAAGCAGTGGCGCTAAGCGGGGACAGGAAGATTAAAGCGGCTAGGCCGAGCGCGAGGAATGAGCGAAATTGATTGGCAAGAATCGGATTATAAATCCGGGCGAAGGGATTATGACCGAACCGGGGAATAGATGACACTGGCGACATCTCCTGATTTAGGGTTAAACGGGTCAAAGGGTTAAGAAGCGCCCACGCGCAGACACAAAACACCTGTGTTAAAGAACCGATTAGCGGGCGCTCGTTAATTTAGATTAAGTTTGAAACGAAAGACCAAAGGGGGCGAAATTTTCGTTGAGCCTCTCACCGGGCTCGACTTAAAAACCGACTTTGTGTTACCGGATTTCAGATGCAATACCACCTATTTTAGATGTATCCGAAACGGGCCGTTTTCCTCTTAAATATCGCCCCGGCGCTCCTCTTATGGCTTCAACTGAGAGTCCTGCCCCTATCCAACCATTAATCATGGCACAGTAGATGCGAAGAATACGAAATATAGCCTCGGAAGGCTACATTGAACCTTTTTTGTACCAGATATCCCGGGGCGTTTCGCCCTCCGAGCGGTGCATTTTGCCTTACTTAAAATCGTTAGTGATTAAAAGAGGGTCTTGAAGAGAGCCGGTTTGGAGAAATGTTTTCTCAGGGGCAAGCGCGGCTCTCTTTACCTCAGTTCAAAGCTCAATTCATAACTAATTATTACATCACAGGTACACGGGCAGTACATGTGCAGCCCGTACTCACTGGCCGCGACGGCCTCTGCCCGTCGAAGCGGTACACCCACACTAACCCCGAGCGTATTTTGCACATGACTCACGCTCATCTCATCTGGAAGGAGTTTGACCCTGATGAACCGTATCCTTTCTATCAAACGCTGGCGAACTACCCTTGCGGTGGTGCTTCTGGCCTCCGCGCTCTTCCTACAGGGGAGCGCACCCGGCATGAGAGTCGTCCGCGCTCAAACGCCACCTAACTGTTACACAGCCACGGAGCTGACGCTGGGGAGCGCCGGCGCGGAGGCTATGTTCTTCACACGTTCCGGCTATGTCTTGGGGCTGGCCCCGGACTCCAATCAGGAATATCACACCTTTGTTTACAACGGCACGGGCATGCAAGACCTTGACGCGGCTCTCAACAGCCCGGGCAGTTATTTCGCCGTCAGCGAGGCGCACAAGTCACTGAGCGAAGACGGCTCCGTCTTCGGCGTGGCGGTAGACGGCTCAAACAACCAGCAGGCAGTGCTTTACGACTCGACCGGGATGCATCAACTTTCGCTCGGCGGGACTTTCGGCGTAGCCATTGACATCAACGACGACGGGCAGGCCACAGGCGCGGCGACAGACGTCACGGAAGCCACGCTGCACGCCTTTCGCTATGACCACGGCACGATGGTAGACATCGGCACGCTCGGCGGGTCGCGCAGCTATCCTTACGCCATCAGCGAGAACGGCAACGTAGCGGGCGAGTCTACAAACGCCAATGACGAATCGCACGCCTTCCTTTATGACTCCAACGGCATACACGACCTTGGCGTGCTGTCGGGCGGGACATGGAGTCTGGGCATGGCCGTCAACGACTCCGGGCAGGTGGCCGGGCAATCAGAGGTCACGGGCGGCTCACAACACGCCTTTCTTTATGACGGCACGAGCATGACAGACTTGGGCGTGCTGACGGGCGGCAACTACAGCAGTGGCACACACATCAACGCCAACGGAGATGTCGTTGGTATAGCGGACAACGGGAACTACGAGCAGCACGTTTTTCTTTATGACGGCACGGGGATGACAGACCTGACTCCGGGCGCGGAGTACGCGGAAGTCCTGCGCTTCACGGACTCAGGCGTAGTCGTAGGCACGGCTTATACGTCGCAAGGCTACTACGTCTTTATCTACGACTCCACGGGGCTGCATAACATCTCGCTCGGCGGCACAAGCAGCGACGCTTACGGAAGCTTCGGAGGCAACGGGGCGACCACCCAGAGCGGCGCGGTGACGGGACTCGCGGATACTACCAACGATGCCGCGCGTCACGCCTTTCTCTATAACAGCAACGGGCTGCAAGACCTCAACTCCGTGGCCACGGATGAAGCCGTGGGCCTCGGCATGAATGATAGCGGGCAAGTCGTGGGAATCTCCAACCAGACTGCCTTCCTCTATAGCGGCGGCGTGATGAGCGACCTCAACAACCTGCTGTGCAGCACCGGCATTACGCTGCACGAGGCGCTCGGCATCAGCAGCGACGGGGTGATTCTGGCGGCTGACACAAATGACGGCCACCTGTACCTGCTGACGCCGCCTAACTGACATTGACGGCGGCGTCTTTTTTGTAGGGGCAGACGACTCGTTCTCTGCCCCTACAATCTTTTTTAGCGGAAGAAGCGCTGGCCTATGGGCTCTGTGCCGAAGGTGCCTATGCCGTTGAGGCGGAAGCTGAAGACGAATCGGTTCTCGTGGCGAAGCCCTACGTCGAAGGTGTAATACTGCGCCACGACTGCGCAGCAGTCGAAGGTGTAGCCGAGCGTGACGGTGGAGCTGACAAGCTTTGAAGCCTTGTTCGGTCTGTCCTGAAAATCGAAGAAGAGGCTCGTGCCGCCGAAGAGGCCGCGCCCCTGGTCGCCGAGGAAAATCGTGGGGCTCCACTGCGAGCCGCGCAAAGTTCCCGGCTCAAGCCCGCGCGCGTCCGCAAACTGCCTGAGGCTCGGAACCAGATTTATCGAGCGAGTGTAGTAGAAGGTCTGGAAAGCCTGTACGAGCGTGCGGTTCACGCCGAAGGTGACCGACAGATTTCTCAAGCCTCCGCCCTGCACGTCCAAATCCATGCGCGCATCGGCAAAGAGCGTTCGAAGAGGACGGTAACGCCCTTCAATGCTCAGGGGCGAGAAGCGGCGCGGCACGCCCCCGTAGGTGAAGCCCGAAAAGGTGTTGATGGGATAGAACTGGTTGCGCTGGCCCGGAATGAGCGCCCCGCCGAAGTACGGGTCGAAGAAATATTTCCCGCGCACGGTAATCGAGAGCGCTTCGTAGGGCTGGCTCGAAAGAGACGCACGGCGGCTCGCGCCTTCAGGCTCGGAGCGTCCCGACACGTTCTCCGTAGAGCGGCGCGTGAAGAAACGATTCACTATGCCGTACTCTATCTCGTTGGTGTCGGCTATGGCGTCCACCATGTCAAAGCGTATGAGTCGCTCGAAGTTCGAGATGCCGGAAATCTTTCTATAGACGAAGTACGGCTCTATGACGTGGCGGAAGAAGAACTTTCCGCCCTTGCGAAAGTCGCGCGCGAACGCCGGAGGCCGCACGTCCAGCTCGAACTCGCCGTAACCTCTGACCACGTCTCGCGCCAGCACGAGCCGCGTGGCCGGGTCAATCGAATTCGAATAGTAGGTCGCGCGCAACCCTGCGGTCGCAGTCATGCTCCACCCGCCGAAATTCAGAGGCAGGGAGAAGCGCGGGTAAATATCCAGACGCTGTACTATCGAAGGCGTGATGATGGGAAAGCCGCCCCGCACCTGCTCCGCGAAGAGCGCCACGTCTTCCGGCGTCTCCTTGCGGCTCATCCCCTCGATTGAGCCTTCTATGGAGAAGTAGAGCGGCAGGCGCTCGAAGAATTTCAGTGCGGACGCGCGCTTCTCCAGAGATATTGACGGGAGCTGTCGTATGCGTATGCGAGACGTCCCGAGCGTGGTTACCTGCGTTCGCGCCAGAAAGTTGAAGCTGTAGTCTCCGAAATTCCTGTTGATGTAGACCTGCGAGCGCTCTTCGGGCGAGATGGCTTGCTGCACCTGGTCGGAGAAGACCTGCCGGAAAGTCAGGTTCGAGGTGACGTTCACGTCAGCCGCCGCCATGAACCCGTTCGGAAAGTAATGCACACCGTCCACGTAAAAGCTTGAGCCGCCCTGATCCGGGTGCTGCTCGTCCGCTTTGGCTCCGAAAATTCTGTCTTTCACGGCGTAGAAGCCCAGATTCAGATAGGAGCGAGAGTTGGCGCGCGTCCTCAAATCCATGCCGAAGCCAACGCCCCGCGCCGTGTATATGTCGTTACGAAACGTCACGTCGGCAGAGCGCCCCAGCGTCTGGTAGTAGGCGTTGGACATGCGAAAGCCCTTGTCGCCAGAGCCGGAGAAGCTGGGGGTCAAAAAGCCTGACGCGCGGTCTCTACGCTTGAGCGAGATGGAGGCAAACGGAAGCCATACTACGGGGACGCCCTTGACGCGGAAGGTAGGCTGCCCTAACCGCACGCGGTCGTTCTGCTTAATGACTGCGCGGCGGGCGCGAAAGCTCCACTTAGGGACGTTGTCGTCGCCGCACGCGGTTATCTCTCCGTTGATGACGACGATGGTGTCGAGGCTCACCTTCTCTACGCTGTCGGCCACGAAGTACATAATCGTGCCGTCGTTGGTCTGGTTGGTAAAGCCCGTGCTGTTGGTGAAGAACCCTAGCTTGGTGCGGTAGTTCCACTCGGCGCGTGTGCCGGTGATGCGCTGCCCCGGCTCTTGGTCAAAGACCACGTTGCCTTCGGCTATGACACGATTGCTGGCCGTGTAGACCGTCACCTTGTCAGCTTGCAGGCGATAAGTTCCTATGCGAGCGTCAACGTTGCCTTCGTAGACGACGACGCGCGCATTCTCCGGCCCGGTTATGCTCTCGCGGTCTGCGCGCACGTCCAGCACGTTCGTCGCCTGCGCCCCCTCGCCCGCGCGCACGGGCAGGCGCGGTCGTATGGGCTGCGGCTGCTCAAGCGGGTTGACGTTCGGCGTGTCCGTCACGGGATTCGTCACGCGGCGCTCTACGGGATTCGGCTGCTGCGCGAGCGCCGCGTGAGCGCCCGCGAGGCAGACGAGCGCAAAAGAGGCGAACAGAATCGCCGCACGAGCGCGTAAGCTTGAGGGGGGAAAAACCTTGTGCAAGGAGTTGGCCTTAGACCTCTGAAAGGAGGCGAGCGCGGCCCTTGGGAGCGAAGTTAAAGTCGGCTGGCGCTCATGCCCCGGTAATTTTTCGATAACGCGCCAGATGCTAACACAGGAGAAAGAGAAAAGGGAAAAGGCAACGAGAGAAATTGATTCATTGATTCATCGGCTCATCGAATCAATGAAAAAATCTCTTTCGTCTTCGCTTTTGCCTTTTGTCTCCGGTCTTCTTATGATTCCTGCTTAATGGAGGAGCGCATCAGTTTGATGATTGTGGCGGGCGAGGCTTCGGGCGACGCTCACGCCGCTTCGCTCGTGCGTGCGCTTGGTGAACGCTCGCCGCAGACCCGTTTTCAGCTCTTCGGCGCGACGGGCCGGGAGATGCGCGCGGCAGGCGTTGAATCAGTAGTACAGTCGGACGACCTCTCTATACTGGGACTGGCCGAGATAGGCCGCGCGCTGCCACGATTCTGGCGAGCCTACAGGGCGCTGAGACTCGCCGCCGAGCAGCGCAGGCCCGACGCAGTGGTGCTGGTTGACTGGCCAGATTTCAACCTCAGACTCGCGCGTGCGCTCCGTAGAAGCGGGCTGAGAGTCATCTACTACATCAGCCCGCAGCTCTGGGCGTGGCGCTCGCACCGCGTCCGAAGCATACGACGCGACGTTGACCTGCTGCTCACGATTCTTCCGTTCGAGAAGGACTGGTACGACCGGCGCGGCGTGCGCCACGTGGAATTCGTGGGCCACCCGCTAGCGGGCGCTGTGCGCGCAGGCATGAGTCGAGAGGAGTTCTGCCAGCGTCACGAGCTAGACCCATCGCGCCCCTTGATAGCCCTTCTTCCCGGCAGTCGCAGAAAGGAGCTTGAGCGAATACTGCCGCCCATGCTGGAAGCCGCCAGCCTGCTCTCTGCCAAGCGCGCGGAGGCGCAGTTCGTCATAGCCCTTGCGCCCGCGAGAGCGCTCAGCGAAGCCGAAGCTCACACGAGCGCCGCTCTCAAACTCGGTCTTGCGCCGCCGCGGACTCTGCGCGTCGTGCAGGGCGAGACGCGAGAGGCGCTTGGCGCAGCCGACGCTGCGGCCATCACTAGCGGCACGGCCACGCTGGAAGCGGCGCTGCTGGGAGTGCCGCAGGTCATAGTCTACAAAGAGTCGCTTCTGAACTGGCACATACTGGGAAGCCTCATACACACGGAGCATTACGGGCTGACGAATCTGATAGCGGGCGAGCGGCTGGCGACGGAGCTGATACAGAACGACCTGACGGGCGAGAAGCTTTCGGCGGAACTGCTGTCGCTGCTGGACGAGGAACGCAACGGTGAGTTTCGAGCGCGCCTGACTGCTGCTACAGACAGGCTCGGCGCGGGCGGCGCGTCGCTTCGCGCGGCTGACGCAGTCCTCAGCGCCGTACGCAATTGGAAGCCGCAATAGCTATCTCTAGCCGCCCCACTTGTCCCAGACGGCTTTGGCTATCTTGGCTATGACTCCTTCGCGCGTGGCTTCGTCTGTGGGAGAGTCGGAAACAAAAACAGCTATGGCTACGTGCCGCCCGTTGGGCAGGGTGATGATTCCTACATCGTTCGTAGCAGCACTGATGCCGCTCGCGTTTGTGCTGGACGTTCCCGTCTTATGCGCGACCACAGCGCCTTTGGGCAAGAGTCCCTTGAGCCGCTTGGGGCCCGTAGGGGAATCCGTCATGAATTTAAGCAGCAACGTGTAGCTCTTTTCGGAGAGGCCGCGCCGCTCGTGAATCGCCCTCAGCAGCGAGAGCGCCCCTTCCGGCGAGGCCCAGTTGCGATACTGCGTTTCCCAATCCTGTCCTATCTCCCGCTCGGAATTGGCCACGATTATCTCGTTGACTTTAAGAGCGCTCAGATACTTCATGACGGCTTCGGCCCCGCCCGCGAGCCTCAGCACCACGTCCGAAGCCACGCCGTCGGATTCCGAGACGGCAAAGCGCAGCACCTCTTCCAGACTCAGCTCTACGCCTTCGGGATTCTTGTCGCGTATGGGGCTGTGCTGCTCCTTCTTCAGATAGTCGCTCTTCTCTATACGCACACGCTGGTCTAGACGGAGCTTTCCCGCGTCAACCTGTTCGAGCAGGGCCATGCCTATCGGCAGCTTATAGACGCTCTGCATGGGATAATGCTCTTTCGCGTTGAGCGAAATTGACTGGCCCGTCTCAAGCAGAAGCGCGCGCACGCCCACGCGTCCCTTCGCGTCAGAAGCTATCTGCGCTATCTGTCTCTGTAACTCGGCGTCTTCTCGCTCAACTGTTTTCGGCGTCTCTGAAGCGGAAGCGCCCGGCGGCTGTGTCCCGGCATTCCGGTTAGCCGCGCCCGAGCCCGAACAGGCCGCAAAGACGGCGACAGCAATCAGTATGAAAGCCGGTAATAGTCTCGTCATCGAATCCAGCTCCTTAAGCATTCGGCAGTACCATAATTTGAGAACTCTCTGCGCTCATCTCTGCGTCTCTCTGCGTCTCTGCGGTGAGTAGCTTTTATAGTCATTCACCGCAGAGGCGCAGAGAGACGCAAGAGGAAGCGCTGAGGATTGGATTTAGGACACTAGTAAACCCGCGTTCTTACATTCCTTCGTACTCTTTTATCAACTGCCCGTCCACGTAGACGCGGTACTTCTGCGGTCTGACACCCGCCAGCAGGAGCTTTCGCTCCTTCTCTATCCTGACCGAGTGGCGCTCGCCCGTGCCCACGCTGAACTCATACTTTCTGACAAGAGAGAGCGAGAAGGTGCGCTGCTCGCGTATCACCTCCGCGTTGTCCACAGAGATGCTGAGCAGCCCTACCATCTGATTGTAGCTCAGGCTGACCAGGTGCTTTTCATGAAAGCCGACTTCAAAAGAGAACTGCATGATTAGACCGCAGGCCGCCTATTCTTTCTCTTCCAGACGAGCCAAGACTTCTTTCATCTGTTGCCGCAAGCGTTCAACTTCGGCGCGAGTCTCAGGCAATCTTCCCCAGTGAGCATTGAGACGCTTGTATTCGTCCAATGGCCGCGCAGGGATGCCCCACACGACGCTTCCCGAACGCACTATCTTGCCGGGCAAAATGCCTGCCTTTGAGCCAATGATGGCCCCGCGTTGCACTCTCGCATGGTCGCCCATGCCGACCTGCCCGCCGATGATGGCGTCGTCCTCTATGATTGTGCTGCCGGAGATTCCGGTCTGCGCGGCTATCACCACGCGCTCGCCTATCTCGACGTTGTGCGCTATTTGAACCAGATTGTCCAGCTTCGTCCAGCGCCCTATGCGCGTTGCTCCGAGCGCGCCTCTATCAACGCAACTGCCTGCTCCTATCTCCACGTCATCTTCTATCAGCACCGTCCCGATTTGAGGAAACTTGTGGCGGCGGTTCTCTTCGTCCGGCACGTAGCCGAAGCCGTCCGCGCCGATTATCACGCCCGCGTGCAGCACTACTCGACTGCCGATTGTGACGTTGTCGTAAAGCACCACCTTCGGATGAAGCACCGAGTCGCTGCCGACTGACACATCATCTCCGAGCGACGCTCCGGCATAAATCATAGTGCCGCCGCCGACACGCGCGCGCGCGCCAATTGTGACGTATGGGCCTATGTGAACGCCCTCGCCAATCTGTGCGCTCTCCGCCACGATGGCCGTAGGATGACGCGAAGGCGCTAATTTCTTCTGCGGGTGAAGCAGTTCGGCTATGAGCGCGAACGCAAGCTTGGGACGCGCAGTCTCCATCAGGCAAGACGCATCCAGTTGCGCTCCTTCCGGCACGATGACGCAGGAAGCGCGCGTCGCATTTACACTTTCAAGCAGTCGCACATCTTCCACAAAAGCAATATCGCCTTCAGCCGCGTCCGTCAGAGCGGCGACCCGCCTGACACGCACGCTCGCGTCGCCGCGCACGCGAGCGCCACCGACGTGCGCCGCCAGTTCCGCCACTGTTCTGCCTTCTTCGCTCATAGAATAAATAAGTTAAGGGACAGGAAAAGAGAGCCCGGCTCTCTTTCTTTACTATTCCCGGTTCCCTCTCCTGCTTTCTCGCGTAAAGCCGCGCTGTGAGCCGCGTATGAAGTTGACCAGATGCTGTACGTGCTCTTCGCCCTTGCTCTCCATCTCCAGAAGCGCTTCCTGTAGAGGCAGGCCGCGACGAAAGAGAAGCTGATACGCCTCTTTGAGAGCGCGGCGGGCTTCGGTTGAAAAGCCTGCGCGGCGAAGCCCCACGCTGTTGAGGCCGCGCACGCGCGCAGGGTTCCCGTCCGTGGTAAAGAACGGCAGCACGTCCTGCACTATTTTCGATTTGCCTCCGACCATGGCATAGCGGCCCATGCGTATGAATTGATGCGCGCCCGCGTTGTTCGAGAGAAAGACGTGGTCTTCGACCGTGATGTGGCCCGCCAGAGCAGCGCCGTTGGCGAAGATGTTATCATCGCCTATCACACAATTATGCGCGATGTGAACGCCTATCATCAGGAAGTTTCGAGAGCCGACGAGGGTCGCTTCGCCTTCACCGGCCGCGCGGTGTATGGTCACGAACTCGCGTATCAAATTGTCGTCACCGATAACGAGGCGGGTTGTCTCGCCCCTGAACTTTACGTCCTGCGGCAAGCCGCCCAGAACGGCATGCTCGCTGATGCGGTTGCCGCTCCCGAGCATGGTGTGGCTCTTGATGACCGCGTGTGAACCTATCTCGCAGCCCGCGCCAATCGTCACGTCATCTTCGACGATAACATACGGGCCTATGCGAACATCATCTGCTATCTTTGAATGTCTGCTGATTAGGGCTGTTGGATGAATGTTCATGACAAGAGGGCCGGACAGCCGACTACGGCCTGCGATAGTACACGCGCCCGCACGAGAACAGCAAGAGGCAAGGCGGAGGTAAAGAGATTGACTCAATGAACCGGTGAATCAATCTCTTTACCTCCGTCTTGCTGTAGTCAATGCGTATCGTGCAGGTATCTTTCGCGCTCCTGCTGTGTGAAGGGGCGAACCACGCGGCTCTCGGCAAAGCGCAGCAATTCATCCTGCGGTAACTTGTCCAACACCTCCGGCTCAAGCGCGCGCAGGCTCCAGATGCGCGCCGTCTTGTCTTCGCTGGCAGAGACAAAGGACTGGCCGTCCGGGCTGAAGGCCAGCGAGTAAATCATGGAATTTTCTCCGACGTGGCCCAGCAAGAGGTGCGGTTTCGCGCGCACTTCCGGCTCGGGCGCGCGCCAGTTCCAAAGTAGAATCGTCCCGTCCTCCTGCCCCGTGGCCACCAGCCGGTCGTCCGGGCTGAAGGCCGCGCCGCGAATCCCCAGCATTGACTTTGACAACTTTATGGGCTCATCCACGGTCTTGTCGTTATTCCATTCCCAGATGCAGACAACGCTGTCGTCACAACGCGCGCTCAGGTACTTTCCATCGTGGCTGAAGGCCACCCTGTAGGCGGAGTTTTTTGGCGACAGCTCAAGGGTATACGGATTACTGGCTTCCCATCGCAAGGCTAACGCGCCCTTCTGCCCGCTCGCAGCTATGACTCTGCCATCCTCGCTGAAGACGGCGTTGAAAACATCCCATTCTATGGGAAACTCGCGTCGCATCTTTGGGGCTCCGCCGTCGGGCTTCAACTCCCATAGGTGTAGGATTTTATCGCCAGCCGTGACTATGTAACGACCGTCCGGGCTGAAAGCGGCGCTCCATAACCCTGCGCTCTCCGATAGTGTGACCGCTACGCGCGGCGCGCTCGTCTGCCAGTCGGCCCAGATGAGCGCTTTCCCGTCTCTGCCGGAAGTGACTAAGAATTGTCCGTCGCGGCTGAACGCGACGTAGGGGACAGGCCCTTCGTGACCGGAGAGGACTGACACATTCTTACCGGTCGCGGCTTCCCACACACGCGCGGTCTTATCCCAGCTAGAGGTCGCTACGAATTTACCGTCGGGGCTGAAGGCCGCGGCACGCACGCCCGCCTCGTGCCCGCGCAGCACGAATCTGGTTTGCTGCGCGACGAGCGACCTCTTGAGCGCGGCGACGGCTTCCGTAGTCATGCTGATGCGCGCCGACTCTATAGCCAGCAGCAGGCTCAAGTCAGGGTCGTAGTCGGAGTTGTCCTTGCTGTAGGCGGCAAGCTCGCGCGAATGGCTGTCAACCTGCGCCTGTAAAATCGCGCCTCGCTGCCGCAGCACCATGGCTAAGAGCAGGGCCGTGATAAGCAGTATGACGGTTAAGCCCGTGGCTCCCCAGCGCAGGCGGCGAGCGCGGGCTTGCGCCTCCCTTAGCTTGGCTTCCGAGCGTTGCCGCTCCTCCGCAAGCTCTCTTTCTGCTGCGCGCCTTCTCTGCTCCTGATTGTAGCGCGTGCGCCAGTCAAGCACGGCTTGGGCCAGCACGTCGTGAAAAATCTCGTAACGCACGCCGTCCGCCTGCCCCGGCGGTGCAGCTATCGGACGCAGTATGCGAACGTCCGGCGAGCTGAGCAGCTTCAGCACCGGCTCGACACTTTCAGGCGGCATCTCTGCGTAAGAGATAAGGTCGTTCGTGGTGTGCGCTATCTTGCTGCCGGAGGGTGTGACCAGAAAGCGAAAGAGCTGCGCGGCGACGTCCCTCTCTGAATCCGAGAGCTTCTCCATCACCTTGTCCAGATGTGTGCGTATGATTCGCTCTGCGCCGCCGAGCCGGTTGAGCGTCTCCAGTCTCATGACGCGAGAGTCCTCATTCCTCTCTTCGTACCAGAGGCGCGTCAAGACCATTTGCAGGAAAGGCGTCTCTATGCGCTCCGCTCCTTTTTCGGCTCTGCCTTGCGTATTCGCCTGACCGCCTGCGGCTCCGAGCGTGACGCGCCCGGCCTGTATCTCGCTGAGCAGCGTTTGCACCAGCGCGTCTTCTATCTCCACGGGCGGCTGCGCGCCCCCGGCCAGCTCGTTATATTTCTCTAAAGGCTTGCGAATGGCGGTGCGCCCCGCCGCTTCGTCCAGATGTTTCAGCCTGAGCATGTTGCCCATGAGCTGCGGCATGCGGCCGCGAAAGCGGTCGAGGCGGCTGAGGCTGTCCTCTCTGAGTGAGATTAGAAAGTTTGCGTCAACCTCCTGACGATTGACCGAGCGCGCCCACTCCGCGTCGAAGCCATCCGCTCCCCCGGACGGAGCGTGATACAGAAAGAACTCTTCGAACTGGTCGAAGAGGAAAAAGATTGGGCCACGAAGAATGCGGTTGCAGGCTATGAGGAACTCATCCAGAGGCAGAGCGGAATCCACGTCCGCCTCTTTACCCGCAGCCTCTCTGACGGCCTTGAGGATTTCCGTCCTGAGCATACGGGCGAAGTGCGCGTCCTGCCACTGGCGAAAGACGACTACCGCGACGTTCGGCGTCTGGCGAAGAAGCGGCACCACGCCCGCCAACAGCACCGAGCTTTTGCCCACGCCGCTCTCTCCATAAAGCACGGTCAGGGGCGATGCGTAGAGATTGGACGCTATTATCTCGGCATCGCGCTCGCGCCCGAAGAAGAAGGCGCGGTCTGCCTCCGTGTATGGTTGCAGCCCCTTGTAGGGACAGAAATCCTCTGGCAAGCCGTTAGACATAATCAAAAGCGGAAACGCTCCTTAACCTTCTACGTCCTCTCATTCCGCATCATGCTTTGTTGCCTGACGCACCCTTTTGAGAAACCAGTCTATCAAGGGCGTCCGGTACAAAGCGCTCGGCAAAGCCGGCTATGAAACACCAGAGCATGAGCAAGGCGTAATCCTTGCCCTCGGCAGGCCCTGACTCCGCCAGAAAAGCCCTTATCCCAATGCTGTAAGCAGGCGGGGTCTCAGATGGCGGGGTGGGCGTCGGAGTCGGCTCCGCAGAAGACTTATCCATGGACTCATCCGCAGAGCCCGTCCCCATATTCTCCTTCGTATTTCCCGCAGAGCCCTCTTGAGCTTGTTTGGCGTTGGCGTTCGCTCCAGCATCAGGGGCTGTGCTCGGTGGCGATGCATTAGGAGTCGCGTTGTTGGGGTTAGCCGTGGTTGCCGGAGGCGCTGTATTCGAGGCGGGTGAGACATTGGTATTGTTGGCGTTATTGACGCTGTTGCCCCTGCGATTGTTTGTCTGCTTTTTCTCGGTCCCATTATTATGGCCTGCGGGCGGAGTATAGATCTCCGGGAAGAAGCTGCCCTGTAAGACGCGTGCCGCAAACATCAGGTAAAGGAGTATCGCAAAGATGGCGCCCGGTATCGGCGCTATGAAGACAGAGTAAGAGGCGTAGTACAGTTGCGCCAGATTGTAAAAAGAGTCGCCCCCGCTAGGCTGCCTCTGTATACGCTGGAGGGCGCTGACGAAGCCGCCCATAGCTCCTGCGATTACCACTACGAAAATCGCCAGCGAGGGAATTATCTCCTTCGTGTCATGACTGGAGTCGAGCCAGAACATCACGATCACGAAGATAAAGAGCACTCCCATCGCAATCAGGCATATCTTTGCGGCCCGCCACGTCAACCTCTTCAGCTCCGCCTCCCGTACAGGCAGGATTTCGTATAGCAGGAAGAGGCGGCTCAGCAAGTCCTTTATGTCTTCGCGCAGCAGGAGCGACAGTTCTTCCTCGCTGGCGTCGGGCGGGTTCTTGGGGTCTGGAGGCTCCAGCAGGTTCTGCGGCTTGGAGGCTATGTATTCGTCGTACTCCTGCTGGCCCGCCACGCTCCTGTAATCGTTGCGCAGTTGAATCACTTTACTTCGCAGTTGTTCGCGTGGACGATACTTGGCCAGAATCAGCTCGAAGGTATAAAGGTCGTTCCACGACAGCTCGTCCTTTTCCATCCTGTCTTTGAGATGGTCTAAGGTGGTCAGGTCTTCCGCGTCCCCGACCTGCGCCTTGACGGTGCTGTACTCGCTGGTCAGATGCTCGAAGTACACGACGATGGGTGCACGCATCTGGCGCAGGTTTAAGTATTTGGAAATGCTCATGAATCGTGTCTCCTTCTACAGGGTGGGCTCATAGAGTCACGGCGCGAAAGCTTTCCCGGCTGCTGCGGCCGCAGGACAGGAAGCGCTCAGGTCAGACGCCGCGAGCGCGCAGCTTCTCCACGAACTCGTTTATGTCCACGTCGTAAATCTTCACCTTTCGCGCGTTCCAAAGCTCTGTCTCAAGATCGGATGGCCTGAACTGTATGGCCCACGAGCGCAACTCTTCTTCCATATCATCATTCGCAGACTGGCTTGCTTCATCCACGGTAGGCAGTACCGCCCGCAGGTTCTTCAGGACGACGCGCAGGTTCCAGTCCCTCAGGCCGTAGCCAAGGAAGAGAAAATGGCGCGTGCGAAAGTGGCGCATGAACTGAGCAGGGACTGCCGTCTGGCCCGTCATGCGCGAGAGAAAATCTATGTAGTCGTCTTCCGTTATGACGTAGGAGTCCCACTTGGCCGTGGCTCTATCCACCGTGCCGTGCATCTTGTAGATGACGGTCGTCGTTTTAAGGTCTATGAAGAGTTGGTTGGGCGGCACGGCTTCCGGCTCCTGCGCGCCGTGCTTCCACCAGAGCACGGAAGCTTCCACGTCCTTTCTGTCCGTAGGGTGTATGACTAAGTCGTAGGGGAGGTTCAGACGATTGAATGCCTGCTCGGTCAGGTCGTCGTAGTTAGTAGTGACAATCAGTAATGGCGCGCTGCGGCCAATCTCCGCCAAGTAGTTGTGAATGCTGGCGGGCTCGAAGTCCCGGTCGAAGATATTGTGCAGCCGCTCGCGCAGGCGACGGCGCGCGCTCGTCTCCACGAAGTAGGACGAGACTTTCGCCAAGTCCGTTATCTCCTCCTCGTTCTCGGCCGGAAAGTTGCTGATGTCTGCAAGAAAGCGCGAAAGCTCCACACCGCTCGGCAGGAAATTAGACTCCTTCGCATCCCACGTGGCATTCGGGGCGGGACGGGCGCCGAAATTGACGCCCGCGCCAAGAAAAGGCACGACTTCACCATTCTTCAGAAGGTCTGCGATTTCACCATAAGGTGGCGGCATAGCTGGCTATCCTCGTTTGCGGCTCGATTTGGTTGGCGATTTACCGGCTCGACGGCTTCCGGCTTTCTTAGCGCTTTTCGCGGACTTCTTTCGCGCACTCTTCTTCGCTTCTTCATGACCGGCCTTGTCCTGCGGCGCGTTGAAGAGCTGAAAGTAAGGGTTGCCGTAGTGCTGGTAAGCGCCCCAAGTTGCGACGCCCTCCTCCATGTTGGCTATCTGTATGCGCGCCTCTCGCATGGCGTAGTGCATGGGCTTTGGCTCTCCCCTTGAATAGCTGCCGTCCTCTCCCGCTTTTATCCCCAGCAGCCAGCCATAGAGCGTCAGCGAAAAGACGCGCGCGGCCAAATCGTCCACGGGCCATGCCGTGCAGACGAAGTTGGCCACGCCGCGCATGAAGAAGGCTTCGGCAAAGCTGGGGGCAAGCTCGGCCGTGCGCTCGCGCGAGCGGTCGGGCGTGATGCCTGACTCGCAGGCGTTCGAGAAGACGAACTTCGGTATGCGGTCTATTCGATTCAGCTCGTTGGCGGAGAGCCGCTCCTTCTTCTCCATGCTGAAAATCCAGCCTGAGCTTGAAGGGTCTTTCGTGTTGTACTCGCAGTGTCCGGCGTAATGCAGCACGTCGTACTGCCTGACCATCAACTCGCGCAGGACGTTCGTGCGCGTGGCCTCGACGGGGCCAAAGAGACGCACCACCTCTACGCGCGTGTCTTCCACACGGTCACTGTAGACTGTGTTGTAGCTCTCGAAGAGGTCAGCGACCGCCTCGCCTTCTTCCTGCGCGCCGGGAAGATGCGCGTCCTCCGCCGGGTCTGCTACGACAAGCACGCGAAGGACTCTGCGCGGCGGCGGCGGCGGCTCAGGCGGCGGCGCGAAAGTGGTGCGCAACTGTCGCGTGAAGCCCCGGCTCGTTCCCAGAAAGCGGTCTGCCTTGAACTCGTTGTCCTCGTGCGCGACCGCCACGCCGCCCGTAGCGGCAATCAATTCGGGCTGCGCCACCATCTCCCAGTGTATGCGAGCGGTCGTAGAGTCCAGCATCATGACCACGGGCGCGTTGTTGTAGAGCTGGCGGCGAAGGTCGTCCGGCATCAGCAGCTCTTCCAGAAAGCGACCTCGCTCAAGCTGCATGCCCGGATTCTGCTCGCCCGCCAATTCGTCGTTGGCCTGCATGACGACCTGCGGGTCAATGCGTATCTCCCGCTCGGGCACGGAAGCGGATTGAGTGATAGCGCCGAAGCGATAGGCTTTGCGCGTCACGTCCAGACCCAGAGTGATGCGCGAAGGCACTTGGCTCTCAAGCTCGTCCTCCTTCGTCTGCCACTTCCTGAGCTTTCTCTCAAGCTCCTGCTTAGCCATGGCAAACGCGGCCCGCTCTATGGAAGCCAGTTGCGCGCCTGTCAAAGGCTCGTATTGAATCTCAAGGCCGTGCTTGAGCTGCCGCTCCTGCTCACGCAGTATCACGTCCTGTATGGCCGGAACCTTTCGCGGGTCGAACTCTACAATCGTGATGCGCCGCAGTCGTCTCTCGTCGTCGTCGCGCGAGCCTGTGACGGCGCGACGCAGGCCGTTCATCCAAGCCGAGATTGAATCCGTCAGAGTCAGGTTGCCGACGCCCGCGCCTATCACAACGGAGGCCAGATGCCGCTTGCCCATGCGGCCCAGCGACCAGCAGAGCTCGCGCACCAGCACCGTCAGCTCCGGCACGCCGAAGCGGCCGGGCTCGTCCATGCCCGCTATAGCAATGATTCGCCCGTAGGAATTCTGGCGCGGGTCAGGCATGAAGAAGGGCTGTCCCAGCTTTCCGTGAATGATGCCGCGCTCCGTGTACTGCGTCAGAATAAGGTCGGGCTTGGCGATTTCGCCGCCGCCGTAGACTTTGCCCGGAAGCGCGGCGCTGATGGCGTGGTCGAGCTGAAGCTCCGCCGCCTGCGGCTGCACGCCTATGTAGTGGCCCACGGCTATGGCGTCTATGGGAGAGCCGTTGGCGGCGCGAATGCTGTCGTAATCTATGCTCTCAATGCCGCCGTGAACCAGCCCTATCTCTATGCGCGTGCTCTCTATCGAAAGGCCGTCGGCCGACTTTGGGCCGTTCTGCGTCTTCGCAGTAAACAGGTCTTCGCCGCGCGCGCCGAGATATTCCCTCGTCAGCGTCTCTTCCACCCTTCTCTCTTCAGGGCTCAAGCGAGTCGTCAACGTCTCGCCGCCTTCTGCGTCCTCCCTGTTGAATCTGGTGTCGCCGCCGCTTCTTGAAGCGAGCGAAGCACGACCGACCCGCATTCGCCTGAGCGAGATTTCAAGCTGGCGCTCATCCTCTCTGGCTTTATCTTCAGTCTCCTTGCGCAGGCTCTTGGGACTGCGCTTCTCTGAGCCGCGCCTCGCGGGCAGCTCTCTCTCCAGCTTGCTGGTCGCTCCCGTCTCAAGCAGCTCTGTCAAAGCATCCAGTATTTTCGAGTTGGAGGAGAGATTGCCATGCTCCTCTTTGATGTAGTAGACGGGGCCAACCTGCCGACCGTTGCGGCGCAGCAGCCCGAGCGCGTGCGGCACTCTACCGTCGCCGTCCAGAGTCACGTCGTAAGATTCAATCGAGCCAATCTTCTTGAAGTCCCGAATGTTGCTGAAGGTCGGCTGGCCGTAGCCCGCCACGTATATCATGCGTCCTTCGTCTACTACGTCGCTCAGGTACTGGTGGTGCGCGAGCGCCGCGTCCAAGTGTCGCTGCGAGACGTTCGCGCCCGTGTAGGTTCCGGCGTTGTAGAGCGGCTGCATCTCCGGCATGGCAAGCGGGCTGGGAAGCATCTGGTAAGAGCCCACGAATGAGTTCAGTATGTCCAGAAGCTCAGAGCGGTTGTGACGCACGTCCAGAAGCGCAAGCTTCCTGACCATGCTCTCTATGCCCGTGATGGTCTGCGGGATGGCGAAGGAGCCGTAGTTGGGAGTGCCCAGCATGACGAGGCGGCCCCCGCGACGGCCCTGCTCTTTCTCGTCCCACATGGAGCGCCAGCGCTCAGGATACTTTTTGATAAAGGTGCGCGCGACCAGACCGCCCATAGAATGGGCCACAAGATGCACGGGCTCTCCGTCCCTGAACCATCCGTCCATCTGCGCTTCGAGGTCTGAGGCAGCAAGCCTCAAATCCTTCCGCCAGTCGAACCAGAAGGCGCGAACCTGCCAGTTCTCCGAGAGCGAAAGCAGCAGCTCGCCGTAATAGCGCTTCATGATGCCGCTCGCTCGCACGTCGTAGCGCTCGTCGTACTCGGCGCGCCCGTCTTCGCCCAATCGAAGCCGGCCCAGCCAGCCCGCCATAATCTTAAGAGCCTTGACCCAGATTTGGTCGCTTGAGCCCTTGCGGTCTGTGGCCGTCAGCTCGCCGCCCATGATGCCGTGTATGACTACCACGTTTCCCCTCTCGGGCGACTGGCCGCGAGTGTGAGCAAGGCTTCTGGAGACGTTTCGCCTCAAGGCCATGCTGTGCATGCGCTGGTAGCGCTCCGCCCCAAGATGAGTCCTCAGAGCCTCTTCCTCATCGCGCGTGGGCTGGCGCAGCAGCTCGGCCAGCTCTTTCGTGTCGGCGGCCTCTACCTGCGCTATAAAAGCCTTTTCATTGAACATACTGGATTCCGATTCTCCTTGAAAACGGTAGCTAGGGTTGGGCTTTCGGGTCTGAAATCGGCCTCAGGGTCTGACACTTTCCCAAAGCTCGGGTCTTTCAGGGTTGTGCTCAAAAAGAGGGCCGGATGCGTCCGGCCTTTTGTCAGGTGATTCGCCGCCCGCCTCTTGTTCTGCGGGTACGTAGCGCCAGCCGCCGCTACCTGTAGATAAAACCGGCCTTTTTCCCGTGCGCGGCGCGAATGTTTCAGGAAGCCGTAAAGAAAGGTTCCGTATCCTGCTTATACGCCTGAGCTTTCCGCCCTGTCAATATTAAAGTCTTGGGGCTTTTACGGGCTTCCTGCCTTTAAAGGCTTATGTTACTATCATGTCGCATCGCAAGGGTTTCGGGTTTTGGTGTGCCCGGATGGCTGGCTTTGCATCTAATAGAGAATTTTCCGGGCTTTTATTCATCCGTTCGCGTCTCCGGGTAGACGCGGAAGGCCAGGCAGCAGAGGAGATTTAATTCTTTGTTCAGCGATCAATTTCGCAGAAACGAATCGGAAAAAGGACGCTTTAGCGGCGTGCGCTCGTCGTCGCTTGTTTCCAATCTTTCTGACGTGGCGTGGAAAGTTTTCCAGTCAATCAACAGCCGCTTGCCGGAAGGCGAGGCCATTCATCCGAAATGGGCTCCGGCTCCGCTTCTGAAATCCTACGAGCGCACGAGCCCGCCTTTAGGGTTCCCGCGCGAGACTGACAGCTTATGCCCGCGCTGCGTCAAGGAAGTACGTAACGCAGTGATAACCGGCGCGGTGCAGCTAGACACGCTGATGCACACGCATCCGGGCGAAATCAAAGCACAGATTCTGGAAGAAGACGGTCAGGTCATCATGCGCAAGACCTGTCCCGTTCACGGCACCTTTGAAGACGTGATGGCGACCGACCCGGAATTTTTGCGCCGCATAGAATCGCTCTTCTTCGGGCGCGACTTTCGCGCAGCCGAGGACGCCGCAGTTCATCATCACGGAACTTCCAACATAAAATTCGGGCGCGGAGCCGTGCTGACGGTTGACCTGACCAATCGCTGCAACATGATGTGCAATCCTTGCTTCATGGATGCCAATCAGGTCGGCTACGTTCACGAGCCCACGTTTGAAGACACCAAGGCAATACTTGACCGCGCCGTCTCCTTCAAGCCGCGCAGGCAGGTCATCATTCTCTTCTCCGGCGGCGAGCCGACGCTCTCGCCCTACTACCTTGAGGCCGTAGCCTACGCCAAGAAGATAGGCTTCTATCGCATACTTGCAGCCACCAACGGCATACGCTTCGCGGAAGACTTGGAGTTCTGCAAGGCCGCCAAGGAAGCCGGGCAGCACGGCGTCTACCTGCAATTCGACGGCGTGTCGGAAGAGAAGAACAAGCACAGGGGCGTCGGCAATCTCTTCGACGTAAAATTGCAGGCCATAGAGAATCTGGCCAAAGTCGGCATCAAGGTCACGCTCGTCACGACCATCGTCAACACCATCAACAACGACGCCATAGGCCAGATTGTAGAGTTCGCGGCCAAGAACATAGACAAGGTTCAGACCATTGCGTTTCAGCCCGTCTCCTTCACCGGCCGCGACGAAGACGTGCCCGACGATGTGCGTATCCAACAGCGCTACACGCTGGCAGGCATGACGCACGACCTGAAAGACCAGCTTAATGGTCAGCTTCAGCCTCTGCGCGACTGGTTCCCGCTCTCTTCGTATTCGGCGTTCACGAGCGTAATGGACATGCTGCAAGGCGCGGACGCGCCGTGGGGATGGTCTAGCTGCAACTGCCATCCGAACTGCGGCATCTTCACGCTGATGGTCGTCAACCGCGAGACGGGCGAGTGGAAGTCTCTCTTCGAGTTCTTCAACTACGAGCAGTTCATGAAGGACGTCGCGCTCATTACGGACACGGCGCGGGGAAAGAAGATGACCTACGCGCAGTTGGGCATGGCAATCATGCGCAACTACGACGCGCGTCGCGCGCCCGAAGGCTTTCCCATCTCGCAGATTATCAATCTCTTCAAGCCTTCTTCGACCAGCTCCAACTCCGACCGCAACGACCGCATGAAGTCGCAGGGCGCTGCGGGAGCCAATGACCCGTCGGATGTCTGGCGCGTGCTCTGTGTCGAAGGCATGTGGTTTCAGGATTTGTTCAACTACGACTTCCGCCGCACGGAGATGTGCGTGATTCCGTATGGCACGCAGGAAGGCGAAATCTCCTTCTGCGCTTACAACACTGGCGTAGGCTGGAGGCAGATAATAGAGAACATGCACAAGACCGCCAACCTCTCAGAGTGGTACTCCGAGAATGGACGTCACCCGGTTTACGCTAAGGGCAAGAGCGTCCCGCTCTCTAACACGCGCCACTCCCTGAGCCTGCCGATAATCAGCGCGATTCTAGACGAAGACAGGGACGACCGGGGACAGAAGGTCACGCCCTACCTGATTGAAGAGCCTGAAGAAGAGACTCAAGAAGCTACCGTTTGATTTGCTCAAGGAGGCCGCTTTGACAAAAGAGCGGCCTCCAGAATAGAAGCCTGAGATTTCCCCTCCGGTTTGTCGCTTTAATTAGCTCACAGCAAGTTTTGAAGGACTGTGCAGGAGCCGTCCGGCGACTTGTAAATGCTCACGAAGAGAAGAGAGTTCAAATAAAGACGGCATGAGATTCCTCTAAGAAGAAGGCGCTGCGGGACAAATCACAGCGCCTTCTTTCAATCTGCTTTCTCATGGAATTCAGTGGCGAGGCGGCGCGTCCGCCTCGCTTTCGTTTTCCGGGGCGTAAGTTTGATGGGGTCGCTGGACTTCGCGCAGCCGTGCCACCGTGTCGCGTATGCGGCCAGCTAGTTGCTCTATGGTTTCAACGCGGCGGCGCGCGGTGGTGCTCAACTCTTCGCGCAGCAGAAGCTGAGCCTGACCTATGACGCCCGTGAGCGGGTTGTTTATCTCGTGCCTGACGTTGGCCACAAGCTCGGCTATCTCCACGAGCTTCGATTCATGCTCGGCCACGAGCGCACGCAAGCGCTTCTCCCTTGCTTCCTGCGCAGCCGCGTCCTGCGCCTCTGGCTTATCCATCATTGTCATCCTTCGCTAGCGCTCGAAGAGCATAGGTCGGTTTAATCTGACAGCTACACATTGTGCTCTTAACACGTGCGACTGGGCAAGGTTAAATGGCAAAGGATGTTTGAGAGAGCGGCGCTTGAGAATTTCAAAGCGCAGTAAAGAGCGTGCTATATTCTTCGCCGTGGCTGAATCCATGAAAGCTCTGGTTGTTGATGACGAAGCGGCAATACGCGACTTCGTGGGCGAAGTGCTGCGCGCTGACGGCTGGTCGGTTCAGGAAGCGGAGACGGCTGAGCGCGCCTTCGAGATGCTCCATACGGAAGAATGGACGCTCGTATTCTGCGATGTGATGCTAGGCGGGGCGGACGGCTTCGCAGTCCTCAAGCGATTCACGGAAGAGCAGCCCGAAGCGCAGACAGTTCTCATGACGGGCCACGGCTCTGCTGTAGGAGCCCTTGACGCCGTCTCGCTAGGCGCTTACGACTACCTGCTGAAACCCTTCTCGGTCAACGACGTTCTCTCTCTTTCACGCTCCGTGCGGGAGCGCATCAGAAGCCGCACCCGTAAAGGGATTACGGGCGAGCTTCGGCCCGTCTACACGTCCGACATAGACCTCGTGGGCCATAGTCAGGCGTTCGTAGAGGTGATGAAGCTGGTCGGACGCGTGGCCGTGACGAATCTTCCGGTGCTCATCACGGGCGAGTCCGGCACGGGCAAAGAGGTTGTGGCGCGCGCCATTCATCGCCGCAGCCCGCGCCGCGACATGCCTTTCGTAGCCGTCAACTGCGGCGCGATTCCTTCCGAGCTTATCGAGAGTGAACTGTTCGGCCACGTGCGCGGCTCCTTCACAGGCGCAACCTTCGACCGTCGCGGGTTGTGGGAAGAGGCGGACGGCGGCACAGTCTTTCTGGACGAAATCACCGAGACGACTCCGGCTTTTCAGGTAAAGCTTCTGCGGGCGCTGCAAGAGGGAGAGATAAGGCGCGTCGGCTCGAACCGTCTCTTGCAGGTTGACGTGCGCGTCATAGCCGCCACCAACCGCGACACAGACCAAGAGGTGCGCGAAGGTCGCTTTCGCCAAGACCTTCTCTACAGGCTCAACGCCGTCACGCTTCATCTCCCCGCCCTGCGTGAGCGGCGCGAAGACATCAAAGCGCTCGCCAAACGATTCGCTGAGCGAGTTCATAGAGCCGACGACCCGCCCGTTCGATTTACGCCCGAAGCCATGCAGATACTTGAGTCATACAACTGGCCGGGCAACATACGCGAGCTTGAGAACGCGGTCGTCCGGGCAGCAGCTCTCTGCGATCAAGTGGTCACGCCCGATGACCTGCCCGAACGCATACGAAACTTTCATCAACTCCCGCCGGATGAAAACAGGGAGCAGCGCACAAGGACTGAAGAGGACTGGCCTTCGCTTTCGGAGCTGGAAGGCCGGTACGTTGCGCGCGTGCTCGCGCACACTAGCGGCAACAAGCAGGCCGCCGCCCGCGTCCTCGGCGTTGACCGCAAAACCCTTCAACGAATGCTCAAACGCCACAGCGAAGCCGCAGACAAAGAAGCCCAATCGAAGAACGGCCAGCCGAGTTGACAATCATCCATCAGATTACGTAAATTCATTATTCAACTTACTGTGAAAGTCGCGCTACAGTAAGGCTGGCGGATTAAGAAATCCGCTCATCTTCGAGTTATTGCCGGATGGTGAAATCGGCATCACACCTGACTCTGGATCAGGTTTTCTAGGTTCGAGTCCTAGTCCGGCAGCCAATCAAGCGAAGGGGCTCGGAAGCTAAAGCTTCCGAGCCCCTTTTCGTTATGCTCTCTACTTGAAAAGATACGCCAGTCCCGGCTGCTACCTGAGCGCGAGAAACGATTCCTCCCTGAGAAGGGTGACACGCGCCTTCAAGGCTGCACGCTCCGGCTCTGCCCGAAGGGGAAGCCGGGCCGTCAGGCTCTCTAATAATAGAGCCAATGCCTGATTGTCGTACCCCGCGCGCGCCATCCAACTTACAGCCATTTTGTCCGCCTCCATCTCACAGCGCAGCCGCGCTTCGTCAAGCCCGTAGGGAAAATCGAAATGGATAGCCCGGCCTGTGACAATCGCCCGGCGAGTGGGGAAGTTCTCCTGTTCGCCTGTGGGCAGCGCCAGCGCCAGCGCAATCAAGTGGGACAGGTCGTGATTTGTGATGTGCGCGGCCTCGTGAGCAATCACAGCCGCCAACTCGTCATCCGTCGCAGCCAGCCTCGTGAGCGCCGATGTGATGTAGATGTACCCCGGCGGAAAGCTCAAGGCTTCCGGCTGGTTGCTTTGTATGATTTTAATCTCAAAGTTTGGCAGCGAAGCCGACGCGCTCAGCCGCGCCTTTATGCGGTCTAGACGGGCCGCAGTGGCTGGCTCCTGTATGAGCGTGTGTCGCTGCTCATACAGATAAGCCATGCGCTGTCCTACTATCCGCTCCTCATAGGCTGTCAGTAGATTGGCGCGGTATGCTTCCGTGCGCAGGCTTTCGGCCTCGCCCGCTCCTGTCGCAAGGGCCGCAGCAGTAGCAGAGAGGGCAAGATACACTACCAGACAGAGCGCAGCACGCCGCGCCGTGGGGCAAGAGATACTCATCTTCGTTCTTCCATCTTAAAGTCACAATCCCGCCCCTTCTCCACTATCCTGAGTCGTATGAGACGCTTACCTAGCAAGTCAGTCCGCGAAAAGCCGTGCTGCCAGCGCCTATCGAATGACCTCGACGGGCCTGATGTTTAACGAAAGAAATATATTGACAAAACTGTCACAACGATGCTAAAACATTTGCGGTCGGTTGCTCTCCACGGGTTCCGACTGGCTGGAATTGCCCGACTTTCAATTCTTCAGACCCCCTCGTTCGCCACCCAAGGTTTAATTTAAACCTTTAGCATTCAGCAGCTTACATCACATTCAAGCTGAGAGCAGCAGACGCTTTGGGAATAATCTATGTGCGCTCGTCGGAAGGTTGAATAGCCGGAACAGCGCTTTCAGGTGTGGCTCACTGCCTCAAAGAGGCTGACACCAAATCCCCCCACGTCCGCTTTTGAGCCATTCAGTGTTTAATCCTTAAGGAGAAAAGCTCAACATGAAGAAATCTTCGAAGAACCGCGTAACCGCGTTTATCGTCACCTGCGCCCTGTTAGTCGTAGGTGGCGCGGCTGTATTTGCCAAGACGGGTGCGGCGCGCATGTTCATCAGTCGACCGGAAATAAAAGTCGCGCTCTCGGGCTCTGTGCATCGCGGCCAGGAAGAGCTTTCGCTTGAGAAGGCTCAGGCAGTCGGCTCAGGCGAGGTCGTAAGCTGGAACATCGTTTCGCACAACGCCGGCAACGCGGCGGCGCTTGATTACCGCACAGTCGGACAGATTCCGAAAGGCACCTCGTTCGTAGAAGGCTCCGCGAAGGCCGAGGGCAACGCTGCCGTCGCCTACAGCATTGACGGAGGCAAGACCTTCACGGCCAAGCCCATGATTGCGGAAAAGCAGCCCGACGGCACTATGAAGCAGGTAGCTGCTCCCGTCTCGATGTATACGCAAGTGCGCTATGAATGGGCAGACCCGCTCGCCGCAGGCGGCAAGCTGACGGCCTCCTATCAGGTACGCGTCAAATAAGATTTCGCTTACCTCCTTCCTATCCCCAAACCTTCCTGCGGCTGACCCTCCGCAGTGCCTTTTAAGGACGAAAGATGATGAGCAGATATATGACCCGCCTATGCGCACAGGCGTTCCCGCGCCTGATTGCTGTTCTGGCAATCACCTGTGCCCTCTTTACGCAGGCGCAGGCTCAGACCGCCGGCGGAACACAGATTAACAACCAAGCCAGCGCCACCTACACGGACGGTAACGGCAACAACTTCGATACGGTCTCAAACACCGTGACCGTGACGGTAGCGAATGTTTCCGGCCTGACCATCACGCCGGATGACGGGAGCAACTCCACGGTGGTCGCCGGAGAGCAGAACGTTGATTTTGTCTTCCGCATCACCAACACGGGTAACTTCTCCGACCAGGTGCGTTTCCTTGCCAACGGCGCGAGCATCCGCGTAGTCGGCCCCGGCACCATTCAGTCGGCTGTGATACTCGGCCCGAACACGAACATTTTCACGAACGGCTCGGATGTGGATTCGGCTGCCATAGCGCAGAACGGATTCATAGACGTGCGCGTGCGAGTCAATATTAATTCGAACGCGGCGGCTGGAAGCACCGTTCAGGTTCTGCTTGGTGACGCTCCTGTGAACAGCGTTGGCGATACTACCTACGACAACGTCGCTGTGAGCGGCGCGGCCTCCGCCAATGAAGTGCGCACCGTCTCCGGTTCTTCGGTGAACGGACAGCGCGAGGCACGCGGAGACATTAAGGCAACTGTCGAGAACAACGCGCAGTTGCAGGTGACGCTGACCGCACCGGCAGGCCCGGTCGCGCTCGGCTCTAACATCAGCTACCAGATGCAGACCTGCAACGTGGGCCAGCGCACTGCGTCGTCCATGACGCTCGGTGGCACAAACGGCGTCTTCATAGTCGCACCGATTCCTGTCGGCACGGCTCTGGCTTCGGGTCAGACATTCCCGGCCGGAACGCTCTACACGGTTTCGCCGCTTTCCACAGCGCCGAGCGCGGCTACGTGGACGAACACAGCGCCCGGCACTCTCTCAAGCGTGACGCGCGTGGCCTTTAACGTGGGCGGCTCAATCGCCGCAGCCGCTTGCAGCTCAAGCGTGACCATGCAGGTGACTATCACCACGACGAACGCGACCACGCCGATTTACGAGATAGTTGACACCTTCGCCAACAACAGCATAGCCTCGCTGATTACAGACCAGTCGGGTGACACGGCCTCCAATCGCGGCGATTCCAACGCCAACTTCGATGAGCCGCTTCCGGCAGGCACGCCGACCGCGAATCAGGGTATTCAGCAGCAGACCCTCTTGCAGCAGTTGGGCGACGTGCTGATTGGCCCGAACGGCCAGCCCGGCGCGACAGGGCCGACCAACACCACCAACGACGACTACACCAACCGCAGCACCAGCGTAGGCATCTCGGGTGTTGCGCCCGGCGGAGTCACAACCGCCGCCGACAACGTCAACGGCATCGTCTTCACCAACACGGTGCAGAACAGAGGCAATGCCAACGATACCTTTACGCTGACAGCGCCCACACCGCCTGCGGGCTTTACGGTTGAGATTTCGACCGACAACGGCTCGAACTACACGACCGTCTCGGGCGGCGGCAGCGTTTCGCTCGCCATAGCCTACAACTCGTCGGCTCAGATACTTGTTCGCGTGAAGACGACCGCCGCCGGCAAGACCGTGCTGACCGGCTACGATGTGGTGATACAGGCCGCTTCGGGTATCACGCCCGCGAACACCAACCGCACGATTGACCGCTACTACACCGGCTTCGTCAGTCTGGTCAAGACCTACACCATCACCAACTCGACGGGTGTGGGCGGGGCGACCGACGCGGTTCCGGGCGCGGTTATTACCTACACCATCACTTACACGAACGTAGCCTCTACCGGCGGGACTAACAGCTCCACCCTGACGGCCAACAATCTGGTCATCACGGAGGACGGCAACACCGTCACGAATAACTGGGCCACCCACACGACCCACGTTATCAATCAGGCTACGGACAGCAGAGGTGGAACCATTACCGGTGATACGGTCGTGACCTCGACCGTACTTACCGACACCATCCTGACGCTCCCCGCAGGACAATCGGGCACCTTCACCTTCAAGCGCCTGATTAAGTAACGCGTCATCCGAAAGTAAGCGGCGGACGCTTCAAGAGAGTATTGCCAACTCTTTATGAAGTACGCACGCCGCTTACTTTCACTCGTTTTTGGCAATCGTACTCGTTCAGACCTAGTAGCCCAGAGAAACGATGCTGCCCCTTCGACTCATAAAACTCGCAACTCTCCTCTTAATCCCCTTCCTCTTTGCAGGAGGCGCGGCCAGCCCCAGCGCATCCGCTTTCGCTGACGGCGAAGCAACGCCCGGCTCCACCGTCATCAGCAATCGCGTTTCCGCTTCGTACGCAGATGAAGAAGGCAAGCGCTTTGACGCCGCCTCCGAAACCGTGAGCCTCACGGTTCTTGCTGTTTCAGCCATCGTGGTCACGCCCGACGAGACTGAATCCTCCGCGTCCGTCTCACCGAACGAGCGCATAGTCAGAATCTTTCGCATCTGCAATCCCGGCAACACCCCAGACCAGTACACCATCACGCGAGCCGCCGCCAGCGCGCCCGCAGAAATCCTTTCGCTCCACTTCGACTCGGACGGCAACAACGCTCTCTCGGACACTGATGCTCCCGTTACCGTAGGCAGCAACCTCAGCCCGCGTCTTCCTTCGCGCGCCTGCATAGGCGTCGTCATGGTCATCCAGACGCACAATGTCACGCCCGGCTCCGAGCTTCTTCTTAACATCACCGCCCGCTCGAACCTGCACCTGAGCGCGAATCAGGCCGCTACGGACGACGGCACTATCATCAACGTAGTGGGCCAGGGCGCGCGTTTGACGCACCCTTCGGACGCGAGGCTTCAGCCGCTTAAGCTGGTCGAGAACCGCGACCACATGGTTGCGCACGCGGGCCAGCCGCTCAACTACACCATCAGCTTCCGCAACAACGGCGACGTACCTGCTCAAGGCGTCACGGTAATTGACGAGCTGCCCGCGACGCTCTCTTACGTCCCGAACTCCATGCGTTTCGCAGAGCGCCAGCTTTCGGACGCGGACGACGGGGACGAGGGGCGCGTTGCAGGCCGCCGTATAGAGTTCAAGCTTGGCCAGCCGCTAGCTCCGGGCGAAGCCGTCAAGGTGAGCTTTCAGGCGCTGGTCGCGGGCGGAGTCATGGGCGGCGCTGGCATCGTCAACACGGCCACCGTGCAGGCTTCTAATGTCGCGGCTGCTTCGACTACGGAAACGGTCGTGGTGATTGACCCGTTCGGCACAGTCTACGCAGCGCGCGGAGGGGCGGGAGCGCCCGTCGCAGGCGCTCGCGTGGCGCTCCTGACGGACAACACCACGGGCACGCTGCTTGAGCTTGTGCCCGAGCGCGGCTTCGTCCCCAATGAGCCGAATGTTAATCCGTATCTCTCCAATGGTGAGGGCCGCTTCAGCTTCGCCTTGACGCCTCAGCAGCTAGGCACGCTTGAGCAGCCTTCAAGCTACTTCATAAACGTTACGGCGAGCGGTTATCGCGCGCGCCTTCTGGGAATCTCGCTTCGTCCTACGCAGAGCGGCTTGTTCGCCATGACCGTGCGCTCGCTCGACGGGTTGCCTCTGGCGGTGGCGGGCGGCTTCGAGCTTTCTACCGAGAACGTAGAGATTAACGACATAGCCAACATAGCGCTCAACATACCCTTGTTCGAGAATTCCACTATGGAAATCTCCAAGACGGTTGACCGCGCTCAGGCTGAGATAGGCGATGCCGTCACCTATCGCGTCGAAGTTCATAACGCCACAGCCGCAGTCATTCAGGATGCAGTCATACGCGACGTGCTGCCAGCCTCGTTTCAATACGCGGTCGGCACGGCCACCTTGCAGAAAGGCGCGAGCCAGAGCGCGCCCGTCACGCCTGCTGTCGAAGGCGATGCGCTCACGTTTCAACTGGGACAGTTACAGCCGGGCGAGCGCACAACGGTGAGCTACCGCGTGCGCGTGGGCGTCAACGCCGGTGACGGAGAGCAGGTCAATACGGCCACGGCTTCAGGCCGCTTCGCTTCAGGCGAGCGGCTCACGACTACGCCCGCCAAGGCGACCGTGCGCGTAGGTCGCGGAGTCTTCTCCACGCGACAGATAATCATGGGCCGCGTCTTTGAAGACGCGAACAACAACGGACAGTTCGACAAGGACGAGAGGCCGGTGGCCGGGGCTCGCATCTATCTGGCGAACGGCCAGTCGGTCGTCACAGACTCTCAGGGAATGTACAACTTCCCGGCCGTGGCCGAAGGCGCGCTGGTCATCTCGCTCGACCCCGTCACGCTGCCGCCCGGATTCAAGCTACAGGATGACGGCACGCGTTCCGGGCAGAGCTGGACGCGGCTCCTTCGCACGCCTCTGGGCGGCGGCGCGATGCTTCGCCAGAACTTCGCGCTTCGCTCCGTAGGCCGCAGCGACGAGCTGGCACAGGCTCCTTCACAAAAGAGCGTTGCGCCCGTCTCAACCTCCACGCCTGCGCCCGCGAAGACGCCCGTGCCGAACACGCCCGGCACCTTCGAGGTCGAAGCCACAGAGACTATAGCCCCCGTCGCGCCCGGCGAAGTCGTCATTCTCTCGCCCGTTAAAGACGAGGTCATAGTCACGCCCGCGCTCTCCGTGGAAGCGCGCGTCAAAGAGACATGGGCGGTCGCGCTCGAAGTCAACGGCGAGCGCGTCAGCGATTCCAGCATCGGCACTACTCGCGTAGACCACAAGAACTCCGTTACGACCTTCAGCTACGTAGGCATCAACCTGCGCCCCGGCCCGAACCGGGTGCGGGTCACACCCGTCGGGCCGAACAAAGAGCGCGGGGCTTCCGTTGAGATGGTCGTCTACGGTCGCGGGCCTGCCCGGCGTCTTGAGATAGTGCCGGACAAGCAGGAGCTTCAGGCATCCGGGCGCGACTCCATGCGCGTGCGCGTGCGGGCGCTGGACGAGTGGGGACATCCTGCTGCCGACTCTCAGGTGGCGGTTGAAACCAGCGCGGGCCGTCTCGCTCCGACCGAAGATGGAAGCACGCCTGTCCTGGCTCTGACGGGCGCGAACGTTACCGCTCCTAACAACGCCGTGGCGGAGCAGGTCAACGCCAACGCTCAGCAGCAGGTGATCTCGCTCGTAGGCGGCGAGGCCGTCGTGCAGTTGATAGCCGACAACACAGCCGGAGAGACAAAGCTTCAGGCCACGCTCGGCAACGTCAAGGCCGAGGGCCGCGTGCGCTTCACACCTGAGATTCGCGACCCGATTATGGTCAGCCTCGCGGAAGTCTCGGTCGGAAGCGCAGCGCCGGAGATGGTCGCACGCGGAACTACGGAGAAAGTGCGCGTTCACCTCAATCTCTTCTATCGTGGCCGCTTCTTCGGCAACAACCTGCTGACCTTCGCTTACGACAGCCAGCAGGCTTTGAACCGCGCAGCCGGAACCGACCGCCTCTTCCAGCTAGACCCTCTGGCCCGCGCCTATCCAATTTTTGGCGACTCGTCCACGCGCTTCGAAGACGCCGCTTCAAACTCCAAGCTCTATGTCAGGGTTGACCGTGGCCGCTCCTACATGATGTTCGGAGACATGGAAGCCGACATGGAGCAGGCAGGGTTTGCTTCCTACAGCCGCAAGCTGACGGGCGTGAAGCTTCACATAGAGAACGCCGGGGGCGACTACGTGACGCTGACGGGCGCGCGTCCCGACACCTCCTTCGCGCGAGACACATTTCCGGGCGGCACGTTGTCTCTCGTGCAGCTTTCGCACACGGACATACTGCCGGGCTCGGAAACGGTCATCATTGAAGTGCGCGACCGGCGCAACCCGGAAATCATACTTTCGCGGGACGCGCTGGTTCGCTCTGTTGACTACAATCTGGACGCGAATCTGGGCTCGCTGCTTTTCCTTCGTCCCATCTCGACCTTCGACTACCAACTCAACCTCGTGCAGATAGTCGTGACCTACGAGCATCGTGCTAACGGGCTCGAGTCGTCCGTCTACACCGGCCGCGCGCAGAAGCGTTTTCCTTCTCTGGGCCTGCGTCTGGGACTGTCATTCATCAACCAGCGACAGGCCGGGTCGTCGCCTTTCCTGATTGGCGGCATAGACGGCGAGTGGCAGACGCCGGGCAACGGGCGCTTGCAGTTCGAGTGGGCGACGAGCCGTGGCGAGATGGCCGTGGGTAGCTCCTTCGGTCTGGACGGCGTAGAGAACGAGCATAACGGCAACGCATTCCGGGCTTCGCTCGAACAGCCGCTTCCCTTCTATGAAGGGCGGCTGCGCGCAGAGTACCAGCGCACAAGCCCCGGCTTCTTCAATCCCTTCGGCGCGAGCGCTACGCCCGGCAACACGCGCGCCTCCGTCAAGATGGATTTCAAGCCGCGCCGCAACGGCCTGCTCACCCTGGGCTTCTCCGAAGAGAGCAACCGCACGGAGAACGTAAATAACAGCCGCACCACCGCGAGCATAGGCTGGACGCAGATAGTGAGTGACAGGCTGCGGTTCACCTTCTCTTACGACTACCGCCGTTTCCGCGACGAGGCTGGCGAGCGCGACGTGAACTCGCAGCTTGTGACAGCCGGAGCCGAGTGGCGGCCTACGGACAAGCTGGAGCTGTCGGTCAAGCGCGAGCAGAACCTTGGCGAAGCCGACCCCAGCTATCCCACGCAGACGACCTTTTCGGCCAGCTATCAGGTGAGGCCGTGGGCCAAGCTTTTCCTGACGCAGCGCATAGCATCGGAGCCAATCACGCCCATCAGCGACACGACGCTCACGGGCTTCGCGGCCTCGAACGCGCGCAGAGAGACTGCGATTGGCATTCAGTCCAAGCTGGGCCGCTATACGACTCTGGGCGGGCGTTACCAGTTGGAGAACGGCATAAACGGCACGGACAGCTTCGCCGTCATAGGCTTGCAGAATCGCCTGCCTGTGACGAAAGAGCTTTCGCTTGAGTTCGGATACGAGCGCGGCTTTTTGATAGCAGGCAACGGTGAGAGCTTCAACAGCGTGACGCTCGGGGCGTCTTGGCTTCCGACCGAAAACTTCCGCTCAAGCGTGCGTTATGAATTGCGCGACCGCGCAGGGTTGGGCCAGCTCTTAGCGGTCGGCGCTGCGGGCCGGTTGGGCGATGGATTTACCACCATGGCGCGGGTACAATTCTCCCGCTCGCTCTTTGCGAATCGCCAGAACGAGCTGATGGACGGAACCGTGGCCATCGCCTACAGGCCGACTGAATCAGACCGCTATGGGCTGCTCTTCAGCTACCGCCATCGCAACCTGACGCAGGACGGGATTAGCGGAGCAGGGCCTACGCGCCAGCGCGCGGACGTGCTCTCCACGGACGGCTATTATCAGTTGATGAAGAACCTTGAGCTTTACGGTCGCTTCGCTATGAAGATAAGCGCGGACGGCGACGCGCAGCTCATATACGTCTCAACCATGACCTACATGACGCAGGGACGCGTGCAGTATCGCTTCGGCAGGTACTTCGATTTGGCCGCAGAGACGCGCTACATGATTCAGCCCGCGAGCGGCACGCGCTCCGACTCCACGGGCGCTGAGGTTGGATTCTGGGCCACGCCGGACTTGCGCCTCGGCGGCGGCTACAACTTCTCTTCGTCCTTCAACGGCCCCGGCAGCCAGTCTTTCAACAACGCGCGTCGCGGCTTCTACTTCACAATCTCCTCTAAGCTCTTCAACCTCTTCGACCTGTTCGGAACCTCGAACAACGGGCTGCAATCGTCGCCCGACTCAAAGCCTTTAGAGAATGACGGAGGTGAGCGTCCGTGATGAGCACGTGGACGCTATTCAAACCTGAGCTTTCATCATTGACGGGCTTCGTGCGCATGAAGCACGCGCTGCTCGTCATGGCTGCTCTCTGCATGGTCGCTTTTGCCGCAGCAGAGGCGAGCGCGCAGACCTGCGCCACGCCCGGCAAAGACGGCGCGGGCGGCTCTCTTTCAGGCGTAGTCAACACCTACTATCCCGGCAACGCGAGCGCCAGCGCGGGCGCGACATCCATCACTATTGGCGCGCCCGTCGGCTCAGCCACGACGATTACTACAGGCGACCTGCTGATGGTCATGCAGATGCAGGACGCGCTGATTAACGACAACAACACTGGCGCTTACGGCGACGGTGTAGCCGGCGACCCCGGCTCCGGCTCAAGCGGAGTTAGTCAGTCCGGGCTTTATGAGTACGTAGTGGCGATGAACAACGCCGGCTCAACCGTCTCTATTCGCGGCGTTGGAACAAATAACGGCCTCGTCAATGCTTACTTCAACGCCACCGCGACCAACTCTCGCGGCCAGCGCCGCTTTCAGGTAGTGCGCGTGCCGCAGTACCTGTCAGCGACTTTGACCTCCGGCTTGACTGCCCTGCCGTGGAACGGTCGCACGGGAGGCATTCTGGCGATAGACGTCTCCGGCGCGCTCAATCTAGGCAGCGCTTCCGTGAGCGTTGACGGGATGGGCTTTCGCGGCGGCGGCGCTCGCCAGTTGGCGGGCGATAGCGGCTGTGCGAACACGGACTACCGCAACACCACTTCGAACACCTGTCACGGCATCAAGGGGGAAGGCATAGCGGGCACCCCGCGCTACATTTATGACCCTTCGACTCTGTCGGTTCTGGACACTACCATCGAAGGGTATCCGAGCGGGGCAACTGCGCGCGGCGCTCCGGGCAACGCCGGCGGAGGCGGCACTGACGGCAATCCTTCCGTCAACGACCAGAACTCTGGCGGAGGCGGAGGCGGCAACGGCGGCGTCGGAGGCATGGGCGGCAACACATGGAACTCGAACCTCGCGCGCGGCGGCTTCGGCGGCGGCGATTTCGCATCGGCTGCTGCTGCCAATCGTGTGATTATGGGCGGCGGCGGCGGCGCTGGCTCGCGCAACAACTCTACGGGCACGGCCTCTAGCGGCGGCGCTGGCGGCGGCGTAGTCATGATACGCGCCGGAACCGTCACAGGCTCAGGCACGATTACAGCCAACGGCTCAGACGGAAGCGATGCTGCCAATGACGGCGGCGGCGGAGGCGGCGCTGGCGGAAGCGTGGTAGTCGTGGCAGTCAATGGAGGGCTGGGCTCGCTCACTGTCCGCGCTCAGGGCGGCAGAGGCGGCGATGCATGGATTACGGAGGCTCCTAACGGCACGCCGGGCAGCAGGCACGGGCCGGGTGGTGGCGGCGCTGGCGGCGTAGCAGTCCTCTCCGGCTCAGCGAGCGTCTCCGTCACGGGAGGCACGCGCGGCACGACCACGACTCTCTTCGACAATTACGGCGCGACAAGCGGCGGAAGCGGCGTGACCATCAACGCCACCGTCAGCCAGATGCCCGGCGCTAGAGCCGGAGCTTCCTGCTCGCCTTACGTGGGGCTGGTCAAGAGCGTATCTCCCACAGGGACTCAGATGCCCGGCACGGATTTGACTTACACCATAGCCTTCAGCAACACGGGCGGCAACACCGCGCGCAATCTGGTTATCACAGACCCTGACCCGTCTTCCACGCTCCGCCTCAGCACGAGCACCTCTTTCAAGATAGGCTCTGTCACAAGCTCGCTCGGCACTACGGGCCTGACGCTGACGGTCACTTACTCGAACAACAACGGCGCTTCTTATACCTATACGCCCGTGAGCGGCGCAGGCGGAGCGCCCGCGGGCTACGATGGAACCGTCACGCACATACGCTTTCAATTCACGGGCAATTTAAGCACGACCTCAACCAGCAACTCCGGCAGCGTCAGCTTCAAAGTGCGAATCAAGTAGCACGGCCAAGAAGAATTTCAGCAAGCAGCCCGGCGCTTATGGCTCGCTCTAAGAGCGAGCCATAAGCGCCGGGCTTCGATTCTTTTTGCCCTTCCGGCGTTAAATCAATTACAGTGATGACATATGAACCCGGCGGCCCATGCTGTTTTAATCCTGCTGTTATCAACATTCCTATCAGGCCCGGCGCACGATAGCTCATCGGGCATCCTTTCTCTGGAATCCGACCTCGACGGCGACGGTCAAAAGGAGCGCGTAGTTCTGGATAAAGAGAGCGAGCCGTCGCTCAGCGTGCGCCACGGCGGCACAGTCCTGTGGAGGGGCGTGCCCGCGCGCTGGAAGCCTTGGAGGCTCATGGTCGCGGACGTTGACGGCGATGGTCGCAGAGAGATAGCCGTGGGCGTCTACAAATCCACGCGCTTCTTTCCGAAGCCGCACAACTGCCTCTTCCTCTATTCGTGGGACGGACGAACGGCCAGCAAGAAATGGCTGGGCTCAAGCCTGAGCCGCCCTTTCATTGATTTCACGTTCGCAGATTTAGACGGTGACAGAGAGGAAGAGCTTGCGGCAATCGAGATGAAGCGCGACGGGCGATTGTGTCTCGCAGTCTATTCGTGGAACGGCTTCGGCTTTACTCTGGACTGGCAGCGCGGAGACTGGCAATTGGCGCGGCTGGTCAAAGCGAGCAAAGAAGGAATCACCGTAGAGGCCGACGGCGCGCAGGTGACTTTGACGGGTGACGAAACGAGGAACAATTGATGAAGCGAAAAAAGATTCTTTGCCGCGCAAGCTGGCTAATGGCTTTCATGGTGCTTACAACTTTTATCTTCAGCCCCCAGGCCGTGGCGCAGGACGCTGCGGCGCGCGTCAAGCCTTACGCGGTTTCGCCCACGCTTCGTGAAGTCGTGAACCTTCGCGCCTTCAACGCCTCTGTGCCGCTCACAGTAGCCGAGCGGCAGATGCTCGCGCAGAATCTTTTCGCCGTCTCGCCCACGAACGCGCGACAGCTTTTTCACATCTACGAAGATAACGACTACAAAGACCTGCCCTCGTTGGTCACGACCGACGCCGTGCTGCACCTTTATCACATCTTCTACGACTTCACACTTCGCACGGCGGAAGAGCAGTCGCTGATGCCCGCGCTTAAGCGGCTGACGGAAGGGATGCTGGAAGAATCGGTCAGGACATGGCGCGAGCAAACCGACGCGCAACTTAAGAGCGCCGCGCTGAAGAACGTCGCCTACTTCGCCGTCGCGCTCAGGCTCTTAGACCCGCAGTCGAAGATTCCTGCGGAGGCGCAAGATTTGGCGCAGACAGAGCTTGATTTAATCAAAGCGCACGAGGGTTTCCGTCGCGGCGCAATCTTTCCTTACACAGTTGATTACTCTCAGTTCGTGCCGCGCGGCCATTACACCCGCAGCGAAACTCTTCAGCGCTACTTCGGGGCGATGATGTGGTACGGGCTGACGCCGTTTGCGCTGCGTACCGAAGCCGGGCTCGCGGAAGAGCCCATCAGGCAAAGCCTCCTGCTGGTGCGCTCGCTCTACAGGGCGAATCTCTCGGACGAGTGGGCGGTCATATACGAGCCGACCTCTTTTTACGTTGGAGCTTCCGACGACATCACTCCCGCCGAATGGAAGGCCGCGATGGATGCTTCCTTCGGCAAAGACGCGGACACGAGCGCATTCATCGCCCCTGAAAAATTCGCGGCCTTCGCGGAAGCCGCCGGAAAGCTCAGGCCAGCGCGCATACAGACGCGCACGCTCATACGGCCCAACCAGCCGAACGTTCCAGACCCTTCGATTCAACTTCGCTTCATGGGCCAGCGCTACATCCCGGACAGCGAAATCATGCAGAGGCTTTCGATGCCGGTCGAGCGCGTCTTTCCTTCGGGCTTGGACGTGATGGCCGTGCTGGGCAGCCCGCGCGCGCGCGAGATTCTGGATAGCTACCCGAATCTTTACAATCCGAAGAACTGGGGCGGCTATCAGCCCGAACGCCTGAAGCTCATGGAAGAGTTCTCAAAAATCACTGAAAAGAGATGGACATCGAATCTCTACTGGAGCTGGCTCTACGCGCTCAAGGCGCTGCTCGAACCCGTCCCGCAAGGCTATCCATCCTTCATGCGCAACACCGCGTGGACGGACAAATCCCTGCACACGGCGCTCGGTTCATGGGCGGAGCTTCGCCACGACACGATTCTCTACGGCAAGCAGAGCGGAGCCGAGCAGGGCGACGGCAGCGAGCCCGCTCCTTATAAGGGCTACGTCGAGCCGAACGTACTCTTCTGGACTCGCCTGTTGAATCTGACGCGCCAGTCGCGCGAAGGACTCGAGACGCGCAACCTTCTGCCGGATACTTTGAAGGACAGGTTCGAGCAGTTCGAGGAATTGCTGGTGACGCTCAACCGCATCTCCATGAAAGAGCTGCGAAACGAGAAGCTGACCGACGAGTATGAGACGATTCGTCACATAGGCGGGACGCTAGAATACATGACGCTCTCCGTCATGACCGGAAACCCTGACACTTGGGAGATGGTCAACGAGACGGACAAGGACATGGCCGTCATAGCGGACGTTCACACGGGCGGAACGGAAGTGCTGGAGGAGGGCGTAGGACGCGCTTATCAGATTCTCGCCATAGTGCCTGTCGAAGGAAGGCTCGTGCTGACTCGCGGCGCGGCGCTGAGCTATTACGAGTTCAAGCATCCAATCAGTGACCGGCTGACGGACGAGAAGTGGCAGGCGGCAATCAATCGCGGTCAGACGCCCAAGCCTCCTGTCTGGACAAAGACCTTCCTCCTACAGGCGAGGCCCCGCCGCATTAACTCGAATTAGGCTTCGTTATCAGAGCGCTTGAGTGAGAGGCAGAAAGTAATTCGCAGCAGAGACGCGGAGAACGCTGAGGACGCGCAGAGAGCTGATTTTCCCGGCACTCCCTCTTCTGCGTTTCTACGCGTCTCTCCCGTGAGCTGTCTTCGCTACGGACTATTTAACAGGCGCTTAATCTTAAGTCCCACTTTAGGCTTTTTCATCATTCTTCTTTCATTGAGCGCTTTACCCGGCGGCTCTGAAGCCGTGCAGAGCGAGCCGGAGATTCAGGTGGTAGCGGTCGGGGATATTCTGCTCGACCGTGGCATCGCGCGCAGGATGGAGCGAGAAGGAACGCGCGTCACGTTCGCGCGTGTCAGGGATGCCGTCTCAGCCGCAGACCTGTCATTCGGCAATCTGGAATGCCCTGTGACGACCAGATGCGAGCGCAGCCCGCAAAGAATCGCTTTCAGGGCCAGCCCGCGCTACGTAGAAGCCCTGACTGACGCCGGCTTCGACGTGCTGTCGCTCGCCAACAATCACAGCATGGATTGCGGAGGCACCGGCCTGCTTGAGACTATGCGCCATCTCGGGCGGGGCGGCCTGCGCTGGAGCGGGGCGGGACAAACGCGCGCAGAGGCGGAGTCGCCTGTGATTGTGAGCGTCAAAGGAATCAGAATCGCCTTTGTCAGCTTCACGGCGATTGCGCCGCCTGTGAGCAAGCCTCTCAAGGATAATGAACCGTCGGTTGCTTTGGCCTCCCGCGCGGCGCTTGAGCGCGCAGTCGTCTCGGCCGGAAAAGACGCAGACGTTGTTGTCGTGTCGCTTCACTGGGGAGTCGAGTACTCTTATAGGCCGGGCGCAGAGCAAATCTCGCTGGCTCACGCGGCCATAGAAGCGGGCGCTGATGTAGTCGTGGGCCATCACCCTCACACGCTCGCGGGTCTGGAGGCAATCGAGCGGCGCTCAACTTCCGGCACGGGTCGCGCCCTTATAGCCTATTCGCTAGGAAACTTCGCCTTCGATTCGCCGCGCTGGCTGGGCAGGCGAGTCACTGAGAGCGCCATGCTTCGTTTAAGAATGAGCCGCGCCGGACTTGTCTCTGCCGAAGTCCTGCCCGTAGTTCTGGAAGATTACCTGCCGCGCCCCGCCGACTCAACTGAAGCTCAAAGCATCCTCTCGCGCCTGACCGCTCTTTCCGCAGAGCTGAACACGCAGATGACGAACGGACAAATCATCCTGAGATAAGAGAATTTATTCATTTATCCGTGCCGTCGCTGCTTCACCTCGCCGTGCAGAAAAAGCTCATGACGGCGAGCCACGGCTCGCCGTCATGAGCTTTTAACTTTTAGCGTCTTGAAGAAAGAGCGGGCTTACTTGCCTTTGCCCTTCTTCTCCTGCATGTTCGCCGCGTCGCCTTCCTTGCCCTCTCTACCGCTTCCGACGGCCTGTTCTTCTATCAGGTCAGAGCCGGGGCCGAAGTTGAACTTCCAGTCGTCGCCCTCTTTAATCAGGTAGACGATGTGCCACTTTTTGTTGCCGTCCATGAACTCCATCTTGATGCCGCCATCTTCCTGCTGCTCTACGTTGCGGGTCTCGGGCTTCTCAGGCACCGGATTTCTGGCTATGCCTTCTTTGATGATATCGTCAACCGTGCGCTTCTCGCGATCCGCTATGCCCTTCAGCATCTCCATGTAATCTTTCGAGATGGTCTTTTTGAAGGCCTCCATGTCGCGCGCCTTCGCCGCCTCGTAAGCAACTTTGAAAGTCCCTTCGGGGGTCTTCATGTTGGCTGCGACGGCCGGCTTGGTGTTGGCGTTTGCAGTGTTGGTGTTAGTCGTCGTGTTGGTCGTGGTATTCGTAGTCGTCTCGGTCTTGCTGCCGCACGCAGCAGCGACCAGACTCATGACCACAAGCGTCAGCACAAGCGCGGTCATTTTGATTTTCATGGTTACTCTCCAGCTCCTTCTATTGCATGGGAAAAAATTTGATTGCCGCATAGTAGGGGCGCGACTTCCTTTGTGAATTAACCTGCCCGGTCGCGCCGTCTGCTTCAAAACTCAAGAGAAGGCGCGCAGTATAACCTAAGCAGCAGGGATTTCCAAAATCAAGCCATGAGCCGGTGGTCGCTCAAATTCCTGCCCGTCTCTCGCTTCAAGCTAACCTTTGACGGCCCGCAGCGATTATTTTGCAGCGCCCGCACGGCTTCTGACTATCGCCAGCGAGGATTGATCCAGCAGGTAAACGTCGGCCGCCGGAATCTCTCCGGCGTAGATGCGTAAGGTCGGCTGAGCCGATTGTCCAAGCCCGGCCAGCACGGCCTCGTTGCTAAAATAGCGCCTCCCGCGCGCTGCTATGAGGAAGTCGCCCTCTGTCATCTCGCTCAGCGCCGCGTGGTCTGAGAGAGAGACGAAATGCAGGTCTGTGCGCCCGGCGCGCTCGGCGTAGTATGCCGCGAGGCCGACCGTCTCCGTGGCCACGCGCGCTCCCGGTCTTGCGCCTCGCGCAATCTCCGCCACGGTGTCGCGTATGGCGGCGTCGTAGAACTCATCCTGCGGGAAAAAGCTCCCGGCCCGCTCCGCGCCCCCGCCGAAGCTGTTCGTGTAGAGCCTGTAGTGCGGCGCGGCCATGAAGGAGGTCACGCCGGAGGCTAGAATCACAAAGCCGTACAAAGCCGCGCGCACGTAAGCTTTCACGCTCGCGCTAGCGGAAAGCCGCCCGGTCACAAAGCTCGCGGCGTGCTGCAAGCCCAGCCCGGCGATTATCAGCACCACCGGCAGAACGGGCGTGAAGTAGCGCGTGAACTTGCCGCCGAACAGCATGAACGGGACGAAGCCTAACAGCACCCAGAAGAAGAGAAAGAATCGCCCGTCGCCCACTCGTTTACGAATCACCACGGGCAGCCCTGCCAGAAAAGAGAGGATGGTCAGGACGGGCAGCTTCACCCACATGAAGACGAAGTAGAAGTACCACGGCACGCCGTATAGCCAGTCCATGAGCTTGTGGCTGTAGACCCTTCCCATGAACTCGTAGCCGTCGTGGCCTATGCGCTTGTAGCTGGCGAAGGCAAGCATTTGCCTCCACGTAGCCGGAAGCAATATGGTCGGGTTGAGTATCAGGAAGACCAGCCCCATCACCGCGAAGAAGATGAAGAAGCGCTTCTTACCAAGCCGCCATCGCGTCTGCGGCATGCCCTGAAAGATGTAGTTGTAGCTGATGCTGACGGCGAACAGGTGCGGCACGTACTTGGAGGCGAGCATCGCGCCGTAAGCGGCAGCCGTGGCCCGGTAGAGCGGCGCTGGATTTCCCCTGCCGGATTCCGCTACGCGCTGGCTTCTGAGCCAGAAGACGTTGGCCAACAGAAAGAAGAAGAGGACGAAGGTATCTTCTTTGGCTATGCGGTTGAAGCCTATGGCGCTCGGGTCAAATGCCCAGAGCGCGGCAGCTATGAGCGCGACCTCGCCGCCGAACAGCTCCAGCGTGAAAAGGTAAAGGAGAATCACGGTGAGCGAGCCGAAGATGATTGACGGTATCCTGAGCGCCGCCTCTGTGGAGATGCCAAGCCCGGCCGGACGCGATGCGACCAATGAGCTTGCGTTCCACTTCTCGGCGGCTATGATGCTGACGGTTTGCAGCGCCTTCATCAGGAAAGGATGCTCGCCGTTGGCCGCAGTCAGCCCGTTGGCTCTATAATCCGCCACGGCCTCAAGCTTATTAAGCTCGTCTTCGCTCAGCGCCTCCGTACCCAGCCCCGAGCCCCGAAGCCATAGGCCAGTCAGCACAAATAACGCCAGAAGGATGATGAGAGCGGCGCGACCGGGCACGAGTGCGCCGGGCTCCGTGAAGAGTTCGGGTCTGAGTCCCGCCGTGGTAATAGGCTCTGCCTGTGCAGCCAAACCTTCTTCATTGCTCCTTTGCGAACAGAAGCTTACAGTCATAGAGCGGGCTTCGGCAATGGCACCCGCGCGCGGGGGCAGAGGCGAAAGTGTTCCGAATCACTTGAAATTCCATGAGAAATCGGCCAATATTCGCATCGCGGTTTCAGACTTCGGATTGTACGGGCGGCAAGAGGGGCATCCTCGACAGAGCCTCCCGCCCGGCTGAAAGATTCTTTAACAACATGGCCGCGCTGTAATCTTGAAGGACTTGGCCCTTGTGCGCTTCGCGGTCGAGCCTCCTCCCTTATAACCTTAACCGGGTGGACTGCTTGGGAGAAAGAGCCTCTTTCCGGTCTGATGCTCTTTCGTGCAGCCCATACCACTCACCAGAAGAATTGAGAGCAGTTGAAAGGAGACCACATGGCAGAAATTCAGGAGCGGGTCGGGACAGTACAGCCTGAGGCCACAACAGCACCCCCACCCTTTCGCATAGACCCTAAGCTTCATCAGATACTCTACAAATCTCAAACGAAAACCACTTTAGAGCCAAAGCCTGAGCCGGAAGTGTTGCCCGAGCCGCCCTACCCGATTCATGCAGACCCGCAGCCTATGACCAAGGGTGAATACCAGAAGCTCAACGCCATACGCACGTGGAAGACATGGGGCTCGCCCTACTTCAAATCGCTCTGGCACAAAGGCGAGCTGCGTCCCATCATCCCCTACCTCTTCACAGAGTGGAAGTGCAATCTGGACTGCCATTACTGCTGGTCTTACAACAACAAGGTCAAGGGCATGACGGAAGACACGGCCAAGCGCTCGATTGACTGGCTGCACTCGATTGGCTCGCGCGTGCTGGCCCTGATGGGCGGCGAGCCTCTCCTGCGCCCCGGCTTCATACACAAGATTGTCCACTACTCCGCTAAGAAGGACATCTTCGTGTACCTGCCTACGAACGGGCGATTGATGAAGCCCGAAGTCATTGACCGCTTAGGCGACGCAGGCATTGCGACCGTCAATCTCGCCGTTGATTCCGTCAAAGACCGCAAGGCGCTGCCCAAAGCCCTTGAGCCGATTCGCCCTTACTTCGACTATCTGGTCAAACGCCAGCATCACTACGGCTACACGGTGATGTTCAATATCAACATCACGCGCATCAACATGGACGACGTGAAGGAGTTGACGGAGATAGCGCATGACAACGGCATCGCCACAGACTATCACATCAACGAGTCTCCGATGATGGAGCAGACGCACTTCAAGCATCTGGACGAGAACAGCACCTACCTGACGCCGGACGATTGGAGCAAGGTTGACGACCTGCTTGATTACTTGGACGCCAAGCGCCACAACGAAGGCTACAAGATGGTCAACCAGTCGAAGCACATGCAGGACATGAAGCGCCTGATGCGCGGCGAAGTTCCGCCGTGGGACTGCCGCGCGGGCCAGAACTCGCTCATCATTCGCACGGACGGGACGCTCGCTCCCTGCTTCCCCATGTACTCCGCGACGCACGACTGGGGCACAATCGAGAACCCGAAGTTCGAGGCAGACCAACTCAACGAGATGAAGAAGGAGTGCTCGAAGCACTGTCTTTCGACCTGCAACTACATACTTGCCTACTGCTACAACACCAAGCGCGTGTTGAAGTGGATTATGAATCAGGCACGCCACGGCTTCCGGGGCTCTACCGACACGATTCAGTAAGACTCACCTCAGAAGCTTTAAAGAAGAGAGGCCGGAATTGCTTCCGGCCTCTCTTCTTTTACTCCCTCTCACTTTATTCTCCCGTGAGCCGAATGCTCTTAATTTCTTCTCTTCTAACGCGGGAGAATCATGTGACGCGGCTCTGTTTTCGTAGTGCGGTTGGCTGCGAAGATGCGATAGCCCAGTAGAAGCGCCAGCACCAGCGCGAAAGTTAGCGGAAGCCTTATGTCGCTCTTGACCAGCATCCAGTAGTGAGTAGCGCCCAGTATGGCCGCCACGTAGACAGCCTTGTGCAGCCTGTTCCAGCGCTTGCCGCCCAGCCGCTTCACCATCTTGTTTGTCGAAGTCACCGCGAGCGGAATCATTATGAGGAAGCTGGCAAAGCCTACTGCTATGAAGGGACGCTGAACTACGTCACCGAGCGCGCTCTTGAGATTGAAGAGGCGGTCGAACCAGATGTAGGTCAGAAAGTGTAGCGCGCCGTAGAAGAAGGCGTAGATGCCCAGCACGCGACGATTCATCCCAAGCCAGTTCCAGCCCGTCATCTTCCTGAGCGGCGTCACGACAAGCGACAGCAGGAGAAAGATTAGCGTCAGCATCCCCGTCGTACGCGTCACGTATTCGAGCGGGTTCGCGCCTAAGTTCCGGTGCGCGGCGTCCCACGCCAGCAGCGCGACCGGCACAAGGCTGTTGACGAAGATAATAGCTTTTACGAAGCGTGCGTCTTCCGGCTTCATCTTTAGAAATTCACCTTCAAATCCATCCCCGTGTAGAGAGACGCCACCTCTTCGGCGTAGCCGTTGAAAAGGAGCGTGTCGCGCAGGCCGTACTCGCCTATGCGGCGCTCGCGCGCCTGACTCCATCTGGGGTGCGGGACATTCGGATTAACGTTCGAGTAGAAGCCGTACTCGTCCGACGCCTGTATGTTCCAAGTGGTAGGCGGCTGATTCGCTACCAGACGAATCTTGACCACGGACTTGATGCTCTTGAAGCCATACTTCCACGGCACCACGAGCCGCACGGGCGCTCCGTCCTGCGGCGGCAGCGATTCACCGTAAAGCCCCGTCGCCAGAATCGTCAGAGGATGCAGGGCTTCGTCCAGCCGCAAGCCCTCCACGTAGGGCCAGTCGAGCACGCCCGACGTTTGATTCGGCATGCGCTTCGGGTCAAAGAGCGTCTCAAAGGCCACGTAGCGCGCGGCTCCCTGCGGCTCTACCTGTTCAAGGAGCGCCTTCAAGGGAAACCCTACCCAAGGAATGACCATTGACCAGCCTTCGACGCATCTGAGGCGGTAGATGCGCTCTTCCAAAGGAGCTATCTTCAACAGGTCGTCAAGGTCGTAAGTCTTAGGCTTGTTGACCAGCCCCTCGACCGCGACCGTCCACGGACGAGTGACGAAACCCTTTGCCTTTCGCGCCACCGCTCCCTTGTCCGTAGAGAACTCGTAAAAATTGTTGTAGCTCGTGATGTCCTGAAACGAGGTCAGCTTCTCGTCCGTAGAGCGCACGGGGACGGCGGCCGGTTGCACGTTGGCGAGCTTTTCGCCGCGCTGCGTAGGCTGCGGCGGCTCGTTCAACCCTCTATAGAGCGCGCCCGTGGCCACGCTGGTCGCAACGAGCGCCGCCCCGCGCATGAAGTTGCGGCGGTTTAGATAGACCTTTTTGTCCGTAATCTCGTGCGAGCGAATCTGCTCGGGCTTCTTTATCAACATAAAATGGCCGCCGGAAATTCTATCCCCCGCTAATTCAGCCGCCTTAACCTGTAAATCCTTACAAGTTTTTGATGCTCCCCGTTGCGGCGGGTTGCAGACGACATAAGAGATACGAGCGCCGGGCCGTCTGCGGTTTTCCCGCAGGAGGCAGGCCGGAAGCGTCTCCGGCCCGAACAACATGATTGCCGCCCGCTCGGTTTCAAAGGTATATTCGTTGAGAGGCCGCGAAAGGCTCTGCGCGACGGCCCCTTCAGGCACAGAGTCGTCCACTTTCAAAGGAACCTTTTCAGTAAATATGCAAGCACGCACAAGCTGGCGGTTCGGCTTCGCTGTATCCTTCGCCACACTAATCTTAGCCATCTACCCTCAGCTTAACCTCTGGTATCTGACCGGCAATCAGTGGAACGGAATTTACGCCTACAACGATATTGACGAAGTCGCTTACGCGGCCTATCTGAAGGCGCTGATTGACGGGCGCGCGCGCCGCAACGACCCCTACACGGGCCGCGACCATAGCGCGGACGCGCCGCAGCAGGAATCGCTCTTCTCCATACAATTCCTGCCGCCGTTCGTAGCAGCTCAACTAGCGCGCACTCTCGGCCTCTCAATCAACTGGGCCATGATAGCGCTCTCAGCCATCATGGGTTTTCTCACGGCGCTCATCCTCTTCTGGCTCATAGCGGCGATTACAGGCGACGACCGGCTGGCCGCCATCGGAGCTTTAGCGATTGTCTGTCTGGGCACTCTGGCCTGCGGGCAAGGAGCAATCATGGAGCTTCTGGGGCGCGACATAGCCTATCCTTACCTGCCCTTCATGCGCCGGTACGTGCCTCTGTTTCCGTTCCCCTTCTTCTTCCTGATGTGCGGGCTGGTGTGGAAGACGGTCACGGGCGAGGATGCGCGGCGCAAGCTTTTGACGGCTACGGGCGCAGGTCTAGTGTTTGCCGTCCTAGTCTATTCCTACTTCTATATCTGGACGACTGCGGCAGCGTGGCTGGCCTGTCTGGCGCTGGTGCTGTTAGCGGCAAGGCCGGAAGGCTGGCTGCGCGAGCTGAAGTATCTGGGGATTGTTGCAGCACTGGCGGCTCTGGCGCTTCTGCCTTATGCGCTGATGCTTTCGCGCCGCGCACAGACTATGGACAGCGTGCAGCTACTATCACTCACACGCGCCCCTGACCTTGCCCGCGCGCCGGAGTTAATCTGTCTGGCAGTCTTGGCCGCGCTCATGCTTGCCATCAAGCGCGGTCGTATTAGACTCAAAGACCGCTCGACGCTCTTCACGATTTCGCTCGCGCTCACGCCGTACGCGGTCTTCAATCAACAAATCATCACGGGCCGCTCGCTACAGCCCATACACTACGAGGTCTTCATAGCAAACTACCTGAGCCTGCTGGCGGTCATACTCTGCCTGAACCTGATTGCGCGAAGGAAGAGCGCAGAAGAAGAAGAAGAGCGTAAGGCTATGCTTCCGGGCTGGGCCATGGCGTGCGCGGCTCTGCTGATATTCGGTTGGGGTTTAGTCGAGGCGGGCGTGACTACGCGAGTGCTAGACCCGCATAACGAGCTAAGGAACAAAGCGGCTCCCGTTCTAAACCGCTTGGCCGAGCTTGCGCGCGAAGGCGGCGAAGGGCGGCCCGCGACCGGCCAACTGGTCTTCACCTCGGACAACATAGTGGCCGACGAAGTTCCGACGCTCGCGCCGCAGCCGGTTCTATGGGCACGCCACCAGCATATCTTCGTGGGAGCGAATGCGGAAGAGAGCCGGGAGCGCTTCTTTCACTGGATGTATTACACGGGGTACGACGCGGAGGCGCTGGATAACGCTCTCCGGCACGGAAACTTTGCAATCGTTTACGCGCTGTTCGGCTGGGGGCGTCTGAGCAACAGGCTGGTGGCAAATCCGCAGCCTCTGACCGAGGGCGAGATAACCGCAGAGGTAACGGCTTACAGAGACTTTATGGCGTCGTTCAATCGTGAGCAAGCCGCGCGCCTTACGCTCTCGTATCTAATAGTGTACGCGGACAGCCCGCAGGTTCCCGCTCGTATCATGCAGTGGTACGAGCACGACCAAGGCCAGCGCGTAGATGACTTTGTGCTTTATCGTTTGAAGCTGAAGCCCTGAAGATGCTCAGTGCTCTTCCAGCTCTATCCCGTAGCGCTTAATCTTATGATTGAGCGTGGTGACGTTGATGCCAAGCATTCTGGCGGCGCGCGTTTGATGGCCGCTCGTTCTCTCAAGCGCCGAGCGAATCAGATTTATCTCGAAGCGCTCTACCTCTTCGTAGAAGTTCACGCCGCGCGCCACGTCGGGCAACTGGGTGTGTCTGAGCCTGTCTATCTCGCGTATCAGCGCCTGTGCCAAATCCTTCAGCACCTCTACGTGATTGCTCAGGGTCGCCTCGTCAATAGGGCCTTCCCGCTCCTCTTCACGAGAAAGATAGTCGTAGTTTATAGCTGTAGCGTTGCTCAAACGATTATTCCCCCTGTGAAACCGATGAAAGGATTGCGGGAAATTCGTCAGGCGATTTCCCCTGCCTATCCGTGATAGACTCTTGTCTCTTTATTACTATCTATTTCAAAATTTGTTCCAATTATTTCCGGGCCACACGCTCGCCTTGAGCCTACGGGTAAAGGCTACCTGCATCTTTTCCAGACCTCCGAGGGAGCGCGGGCCAGTTGCACGGCCCCGCTAAAAGAATCCAGCGTGATGCGTGTGTCGCCTTCACCGAAGCGGCCCGTCATGCGGCGCACGGGCTGTCCCTGCGTAGCGGGCAGGTCGGGCGTGGCGGTGCTCGCGGAAAGCTCCGATTTCAGCTCGAAATCCAGCAGAATCTGGCCCTTGTAGGAAGAGAGGCTTGCCAGAAAGCCGGGCGGCTCTCGTTGTATGAACATACGCACGATGCCGGAGATGGATTTCAGGCGATAGCGCCCGCCTTCGCGTATCGCGCCCGTAAAAGAGATGGTTCCGCCGGTGGTGTTCGCCTCAAGGTCGCCGCCTATGCCTGTCAGCGTGATGCTGCCGTTGGTCGTCCCCGCTTCGGCGCGGCCCCGCGCGCACTCTATGCTTATAGGGCCACTGATGGAGACAGCGCGCACGTCGCCCTGAGCCTCCTTGACCACGACCGAGCCCGTGACGGTGGAGATGCTGACCGGGCCGGAAACCTCTCTGACGAACACGTTGCTGGCTCGTGTTTTGGCTTCAACGCCGCCGACTCTGGTGGCCTGAACGTCTCCGCTACTCACAATGGAGACGGGCGTGTCTATGTTCGTCACAGACACGTCGTTGCGCGTGTTTGTCAGATAAGACGGAACGCCGGACGAGCTGATGACCGCGAAGCGGCGCGAATCAATCAAATCAATATGAGCGTTGCGCGGCAGCCGGACTTCCAGCCTGAGGTCGCCCACGCCGCGCAGAGAATCCTGCGACGGAGCCTCTCTGACTTCAGGTCGCGGCGAAGTGGCAGGGCGCGTGGGCATTGTTCGCGGCGTCACTGCTACGGGCGGTCTGGGCTGCGGCGGCTGTGTCTGCGCGCCCGGCACAGGCTGTGCGGGTCTTGGAGTTTGCGTAGATTGCTGTGTGGTGACGGATGTTGAAGAAGAAGCTGTTCCCTGCGCTGTGACTGTGCTCTTTGCTTTATTCTCCCTATTGCCTGCTTCGTCGCCAGTCGTGACGGACGTGGCAATCGTGATTTTCCCTCTCCCCTGAGAGGTAGAGAGCCGGTACCTGTAGGGAGTCGTTCCCCGCTTAATCTCCGTCACAGAGGCTTCAAGCGAGTCCCCGTCCGTGCCTGTCACGACTATGGGGCCGAAGCGATTGCGTAAAGTTATACGGTCGCCCTCTTCCAGCTTGAGCGAAACCTGCTTGGGCTGGTCGCCTGTCGTGGCAGCCTGTCCGCCTGTCACCCTTTTGTCCGTCTCTCGTCCGGGCTTGATGGTCGTTTGAGCCTGCGCGGAGCAGGGCGCAAACGCCATTAGGACAGAGAGCATAATTGCGACTCTTTTCATAAACCTCTATCTTCTCTACTCTTTCGCTTACTGTATATCTCTATCGTAAGCCCTGTAGGTGGCCATCTCTCTCAAGACTTCTACCTTCTTGGCGTAGGCGGCCAGCATGTACTGCAAGGCGACGGGGTCGTCGGGCTGTCTGCGCGCGGCGTTGCGCGTCTCGTTGATAGTTCGGTCAACTGCCGCGAGCGTCTGGTCGAAGCGCTCGCGCATGTCGGGCTCAAGCAGGGTGCGGCGGCGCTTGGCGTCGCGTGCCAGCATAGCTATGGCGGCCCTGTACTTCTGCTCGGCCTCGCGCACGAGTTGCTGTGGCGAATCTTCGTAGGGGAAGCCTATCGCGTCGGACGCGGCGGCACGCCTGCCCTCGAATCTGTCCGCGCTCCTGTAGGCGGGAGCAGGCTTTTCTTCATTCCTCTCGCCGCGTTGCACGAACTCATCGTTCCCGCCTTCTTGAGGCTCAGCTTCTTTCCCATCCGCGCTCTGAACCGGCTGGTCAACAATCACCGGCTGCGCGGGCTGAGCTTTATCAGGCTGCTTTCGGGCGACGGGCTGCGGCTGGCCGGAGCGCGATTGCATGTACTTCATTAGCCCTGCGGTCGCGCCTACGGAGAGCACCAGAAGCGCGAAGGTGAGCGCGGGGCTCAGGCGCGGCGTGGCAAAAGCTCCTGCAAGCAGCCTGCGCCATCTACCTATGAGAGAGCCTTTACGCGCTCTCTCTTCCTCACCGATTCGGGCGCTGATACCGGCCCAGAGCGCCGGACTCACATCCACGTCCCGCACGTAGAGCGCGTAGACGTTCTGCTCGTCGCCCAGAGCTTCCAAGACGCGCGGGCATTCCTCGCAGCTCATCAAATGCGCGCTCACTTCCGCCTCCGCGCGCTCCCCAAGCTCGCCGTCGAAATATTCTTCTAAAACTCTCTGGCAATCTTCACACTTCATAGCTGGTTCCTAAATATGGCCGTATGCGACGGCGCATCTCGCGTCGGGCGCGGTGCAAATCGGTCTTCAATTTCGGGATGGAGAATCCCGTGATGTCGGCTATCTCTTCATAGCTTCGCTGGTGAAAGACCTTGAGCGTAAAGACCGTGCGCTTGTCTTCGTCCAGCGCTTCCAGCGCGCGACGTATCACCTCGTTGAACTCCTTGTTCAAAAGCTCACCCTCGGGCAGAGGCTCCGAGTTGCTCAGGTTCAGAACCTGCGGGTCGTCTATCTCCACCTTGTACGAGTCGCGGCGGTGCGCGCGCAGGTGCTCAAGGGCACAGTTGCGCGCAATCCCGAAGAGCCACGTCGAGAGCTTTTCGGCATCGTTGAGCCCGTGTAATCCCTTGTAGGCGCGCACGAATGTCTCCTGCGCCAACTCTTCGGCGACATCGCGCTTGCCCGTCATGTCGTAAATGAAACTGAGTATGGGGCGGCTGTAACGGTCAAAGATGGACTGAAAGGCCGCGTCCTCGCCCAGGCGAGCCCGTGCAATCAGTTCTTCTGAACCGTTCATCCCGAGAGTACCAGCATACGCGCCCAGCCCCGTTCCCTCAATCGCTAGCCGCTTCATCATAAGTCTCAATCAGTTAGTGGCAGAAGCACCCGGAAAGTTTCAACTTTTTCAGGAGCCTGCGGACAGGTTTTGCTACGCTGGAGAAGTGTACTCCACGCGCCGGGCCGTGTTAACCTCAATACATCCGTGACCGGCGCTCGTACATCTAAAGAGCGGTCACTCGAAATTGCCAGAAAAGCGTGCGCGCGCGTGTCGCGCCCGAAATTTTTCGAGAGAACCAGAAAAGGAAAAGCTTAAGATGAATCCATTTCAGTCTCAGAATCAGCGTTACCAGCAGCCGGGAGCGTGGCGCGACCCCGAAGAGCAGGGCTGGGGCGCTCTCGCGCAGCCGACTGCGGCGCAGGTGAGCTTGGCCGAAAGGCTCGGTTTTATACGCAAAGTCTACGCGCTCTTCTTTCTAGCCACGCTATTTGCGGTCGGCGGCGTCCTTCTGGGATTTGCCTTTCCGCCGCTCATGTTGTTCATGGCGCGAAGCCCGTGGATTACGCTGCTGCTGATGCTCGGCGGAGTCATGGGCGCGCAGGCGCTCAGGCACGTGCCGGGCGTGAACCTGCTGGCGCTCTTCGGCTTTACGACGCTGACGGGCCTGATAATCTCGCCGGTTCTCTGGTACTTCAGCGTGATTAACCCGGTCTCGATTATTCAGGCCGGACTGCTGACGGTGGGAATCTTCGGCGGCCTGACGGCCTACGTCTTCATCTCGAAGAAGGACTTCAGCTTTATGCGCGGGATGTTGGTGACGGGCCTGATAGTCATAATCCTCGCGGGCATTCTGAACATCTTCGTAGCTTCGTCGGCGCTGGGGTTCGCGTTTAGCGCTGCGGCGCTCCTGCTCTTCTCGGGCTTCGTGCTCTACGACACCTCTAACATCATTCGCCGCTATCCGACGAATGAGTACGTGGCGGGCGCGCTCTCGCTTTACCTCGACGCCTTCAACATCTTTCTGGCGTTGCTTCACATACTGAACGCAGGCAAGCGGTAAGTCAGGATAGACAAGAGTTAAAAAGCGAGTCGGCTTTGAACTTTCAAAGCCGGCTCGCTTCTTTTTTTATCATCCGAACGCTGCTCAGAAATCGAACTTGACGGCAAGCTGAATCTGTCTCTGCGTCAGGAATGTTCTGTAAGTTCCGAAGGCTGTGCTGGCTAGCGGCACGTTGAGCGTCAGGGTGTTGACGCCGCCAACGGACGTGGCTGTGAAGTTGCGGAAGTAGTTCGTGTTGACGTAACCCTGCCCGCCGCCGCCCGGCGCAGGCCCGACGTTGGCGCGGTTGAAGATATTAAAGCCTTCGGCAATCAGGCGCAGCCGCATGTTCTCTCCGAGCCGTATGTTGCGCGTCACTCGCACGTCGAACTGGTAAATTCCGGGCGTGCGGAAAGTGTTGCGAGCAAGTCCCGGCACGCGGTCATTGCGCGAGTTGCCGTCGCGGTTCAAGTCCGCGCCCACCGTGGCCGTGTACGGAAAGCCCGATTGAAACTGCACTATCCCGGAGAAGGTGTAGTCCGAGAGCAGCGCCCGCACAAACTGGTTGTCGCTGCGCGTGAAGGTTCCAAGCTCGTAGACGGGGCTGAAGACGAAGCGGTGCGGAATGTCCACGTCCGAGATGGCCCAGTCGTCTCTTATGTTGAAGGAGTTCTGAACTAGCTTGGCGTCGTCGCCGCCGCCCGGCACCACGGCCGTCTGGTCGGGCCTGTCATCCCTCGTGCGCGAGAAGGTGTAAGAGGCTGTGAACTGTAGCCCGCGCGTGAAGCGCCGCATCAGTTGCACGGCCAGCCCGTTGTAGAGCGAGTTCGCCGTGCTCTCAAATAAGCTTATGCGGTTGTAGTTGGCAAAGGGCCTGAGCGGCGTCGTTGAAGTGAACTGCGCCGCAGCAGTCGCGCCCGTGCCCGGAAAACGCAGCACCGTGTAGGTCTGCCCGTCAAAACCTGTGGCCGTAACTGGCACAGGCGGGAAAAGGTTCACGTCGCGCGTGCGCGAAAGATGCACGCCCTTGAAGAACATGTAGGTCACGGACAGGCTCATGTTCGGCAGAACTTCACGCTCAAAGCCTATGCGGCCCTGTTGCACGTAGGGCTGCGCGTAGTCCGGCGTAAAGATGAAGAGGTCTGGGCGCGGCGGCGCAACTCCTGTCGGGATAGAGGTGAAGATGTTCGGATAGGTTAGTCCGGCTGCGACGATTGCGGCGTTGCTCGAAAGCGTTATGCCGGTCGTCTGGATGCCGTTTCCCGAATGGGCAGTGCCGAGCATGATGGCCGTCGTGCGCCCGTAGAATATTCCGTAACCGCCGCGAAGCACTGTCTTTTCGTCAAAGGCATAACTGAAGCCAAAGCGCGGCGCGATGTTGTTGGTGTCGCTCGGCTGTATGCTCGTGTCTAATCCTGCGGCCAGCAGTACGGGGTCTGGATTACGCAGGGGCGGGCGGGCCAGAGTTTGCCGGTCGTAGCGCACGCCGAGGTTGAGCGTAAGCTTGGGCGTCACGCGCCAGTCGTCCTGTCCGAAGATGGCGAAGTCGGAGCTGTTCGGTCGGGTCGTGGCCCCGTCCGTGCCCGCCACTCCGAATCTCTGCGTGAAGGCAGAGGGAATGTTGTTGGCGAAATCCGCGTATGAGTTGAAGGTGTACTGTCCGTTGAAGAATCCCGGAAAGAAGTTCAGTATGCGGTCAAAGTTCAGGTCTACGCCGGTCTTGAAGTTATGTGCGCCGCGCACGTAAGAGACGTTGTCTATAAACTGCACGCGCTTGATGGTCGTCTCGCGCGGGCTGAAGTTGTTGCGGCCCAGCAAGAGAAATCCGCCGCCCGTGTTTATCTGCGTCTCCGGCAGGTCGCTGTTAGCGCCGCCCGGCTCTTTGTCTCGCGCAAACTGGAAGCGAAACTCGTTGACTATGCTCGGCGTGATAGTCGAAGCCAAGTTTCCTGAGAAGGTGTTCGTCTTGGCGAGGCTGTCGCCCGAATGCTCTTCGGTGGCGAGCTGGCCCGTGAACTCGTTATTGACGCCCGTAAAATTCTGCTGGTTGTAGCGCAGGCTCAACTGGTTGTTGGGCGTAATGGTGATGTCGCTTTTAAGCATGAAGACATCCTGATTGCGACTGATGGCATAGGTTCCGAGGCGCGGCAGCAGAAGCGCCTGTATGGCTGCGGGCTGCACGAACAGATTCGGAGCTTCCACGGGGTTAGGCAAACTCTGTCGCTGCCCGTCATAGGTGAAGAAGAAGAAGGCGCGATTCTTTACAATCGGCCCGCCGAGGCGTCCGCCGAACTGGTTAATCTGAAACGGAGGCCGCTTGTTGAGCCTGCCCTGCTGCGCCTGCGTGGCCTTCAAATTCGCCGTGTTGGCGTTCAACGACTCGTCGCGGAAATACTCAAAGAGGCCGCCTGAGAAGCGGTTCGTTCCACTGCGCGTGACGACGTTGATGACGGCGCCGCCCGCTCTACCGAACTCGGCAGAAAAGCCGTTCTGATTTACCTGAAACTCCTGCACCGACTCTTCCGAAAACTGGTAAGGCGGGCGAACGCCCGTGCGCCCGAAGGCTTGACCGAAGAAGGTGTTGTTGTTGTCGGTTCCGTCAACCTGAAGATTATTGAGCGTCCCCTTCTGGCCTCCGACGGAGAGGTCGCCCTCGCGCGTCACGTCGCGCACGACTCCGGGCGTGAGCGTGGCGAAGTCCAGATAGTTGCGGCCATTGACGGGTAAGTTTTCTATGGCCTTCTGATTAACGGTCGTGGAGATAGAGGTGCGAGTAGTCTCGACCACGGGAGCTTCGCCCGTCACCTCCACCTGATTGACGACGCCGCTCACGGTGACTTTTATCTCCAGAGGCGTCTTGCCGCCGACGGTCACCACGACGCCGTTCAAATCCGACTGGGCGAAGCCCTGCGCCACGGTGCGCACGTCATAGGTTCCGGGCGGCAGAAAAATAATACGATAGTTGCCTTCATCATCCGTCGTGGCGGTCTTCTCCAGTCCCGTCTGCTGATTCTTCGCCGTGACCGAAGCGTTGGGGATGGCAGCGCCGTTGGGGTCAATCACGCGGCCTTCTATGTTTCCGGTAGTGGCCTGCGATTGGGCGAAGGCCGCGCCGGACAATAAGATTAAGATTGAAATCAGCATACCGAATCTGGACGCGTTGGGGACATATTTTCTAAGCATAGGTTTCCTCTTTCGGTTGGAACTCGGATAGAAAGCGTCCTGCTCCTGAAGGGTCAGGATGGAGCTTACATCTGCTTTCTGTCGGCTGAAGTTGACTTGAGAATCCGGCTTATACTTTGGCTAAAGCGCCCCTTGAGAAGGATGGATATTAGTTCAGGGCGATTGAGGAATCAAGGGAAACTTGTTTATAAACTACGAAATCACACTAAACGGCACGAAAGCTTTTATCTTCGGGCCGTTTAGTGTGATTTCGCAGCTTATTCCAGTCTCTTTTTATCTGCGGGCAGCAGCCATCAGGCGTTCTATCTCTTCAACCGTGGAGGGAATCCGCTCCGACATTTTACGTATAGTCTGCTGCGGTGTGATGACGTAGTCGTCCTCTATTCTCACGCCCAGCTTTTCCGTGGGGATGTATATGCCCGGCTCAATCGTGAAGACTTCGCCCGGCTGGAACGGGCGCATGTAGTTGCCCGTGTCGTGAACGTCCATCCCGAGGTAATGACCCAGCCCGTGTATGAAGAAGTGCTCCATCGAATATTCTTTGCCGTCTACGTCTTTAGCACGCAGGGGACTCTTGCGCATGAAGTCTCTTGCGACACGGTTAAGGTCTTGCATGGTCATGCCGGGCTTCCACGCGGCTGCGGCGGCGGCCTGCGTATCGAGCACAAGCTGGTAGACGGTTCTCTGTCGCTCGGTGAATTTTCCGCTCGCGGGATAGGTGCGCGTGATGTCGGCAGTATAGAGAGAATACTCCGCGCCTATGTCGCAGACGACCGTGTCGCCCGCATCTATGCGCTTGTGATTCTCGCTGTAGTGCAGGATGGTGGAGAAAAGACCGCTACCCACTATGGAAGGAAAGCCGGGACGCTCGGCCCCGTTGCGTGTGAAAGCTGCTTCGAGTATAGCCTGCACTTCGTACTCGTACATGCCCGGCTTGAGGGTGCGCATGATGTCGCGCTGCGCCTCGCCCGTGATGTCTATGGCCTTTTGCAGCAGCGCAAGCTCTGCGAGCGACTTGAACTTTCGCATCTCTCCCACGATGTTAGCCAGCGACTTGTCGCCTGTCACCACTTCTACGCCCGGCAACTCCTTCTTCAGCTCCTCCACGAACTGGTACTCGCGGACAAAGCCGTTGCGCGCGTCGCGCGGCGCGATGGTGTAGACCTTAAGGCTGGTCTGCCCTTGCTGCGCGCCTTTGAAGGCGGGAAGCTGCGCGGCCTCTTTCAACTTGAGCAGGAGATTGCTGCTGGGAGTATTCTGGCCCTGTGTGGCTATGACGGGCTCGCTGCCGACAGTGGGCATGACGCGCTCCGCACCGAAGCCGCGCGCAGTCTCTTCGCCCGGCGCGAGTTGAATCCCCGTCCATCGCTCCTCCTGAAGATTGCGCGGCGGAATAAAGACAATCTCGCGCGCGCCATTCATAGAAGCGAGTCCCTGCGGCACCAGCAAGAGGCTTGCGCCGGGGGTTCTGACGCCCGTCAAGTAGGCCATCCAGTTGTTCTGGCGATAACGAGCCTCTATGCCGTTGTCCTCTTCGACGTTGCCCAAGATGACTACCACTCCGTCCTTAATCTCGTCCATCAGGCGAGCACGACGCGCGCGATAATCCGTGACGGGCTGATTGAGAAGCTTCACGCCCGGCTCGTCATAATAATCCGCCTGAGCGCTGGCACGCGCCGCGAAGCCGAGCGGAGCGAGAGCGAAAACAGAAGCTAAAAGCAGGCACAGAGCCTTTCCATACGATTTCATGAAATATCATCCTTGAATTTGGAAGGAGGTAGAGAGCCAATCGCGCCCTCACACGCTCTTTACGTATGAGGGCGCGATAAAGTTTATAAAACAGAGGTCGGAGGCCAGCCGGTTCTCTTGACCAGCCCATCACTTACGCTTTCTGCGGCCTCCAGAGATTCAACAGCCGCCTGCCGGAGGTCGTCTGCATTATGCTCATCAAGCCCATGTAGCCGTAGCCAAACAGGAAGAGGAAGAGAAACGGGATAGGCCCCCACATGTGCATGCGGACGGCGTAGGCTATGGCCAGCACGAAGTAGAAGGCCAAGCCAAGCTCAAGCAGGGGAAGCCACCCGCGCTTACGCTTATACTTCTTTCGCTTCCACGTTTCGTCCGTGGCCTCTTCGACGCTGTACTTTGGCGTGCGCACGAACTCAGACTTCAAGCCAATCATGGCTTCCAGCACCGCGCGGGCGTTGGAGAAGGCCAGCCCGATGCCCAGCGCCATCACGAGCGGCAGATGAAAGAGACGCGGCGCGCGCCCCTCCCTGTCCAGATACCAGACGCCCGTGCCGTAAAAGAGCACGACCGAGATGGTTGAGAAGAACAGGAGCGGCACGTCGAACAGCATCAGGTGATAGAAGCCCTGATTGTAGCGCACGAGTAGAAGCGGAAACTGAAGCAGGCTGACGAAAATCATCAAGGGATAACTGATGTTGCCCGTCAGTCTAAAGAACATCTCAAGCTTGACGCGAAGCGGCAGAGGCGCGGCCCAGATTCTTCTGTAAAGCTTTATGCCGACCTGCATCACTCCCTTGGCCCAGCGACGCTGCTGCGCCTTGAAGGCGTTTATCTCAACTGGAATCTCGGAAGGCGCGTCTTCGTCAAGAAGATAAACGAAGCGCCAGCCCATGAGCTGCGCGCGGAAGGAGAGGTCTGTGTCTTCCGTCAGGGTGTCGTGCTGCCAGCCGCCGCTCAAATCTATGGCCTGCCTGCGCCAGATGCCAGCCGTGCCGTTGAAGTTGAAGAAGCCGCCCGTGCGATTCCTGACCGTCTGCTCTACCACGAAATGGCCGTCGAGCATGATGGTCTGAAGGCGGGTCAGCAGGTTGTAGGTGCCGTTGATGTGCGACCAGCGCATCTGAGCGCAGCCCACCTGCGGGTCTGTAAAGAAGTCCACGAGCTTTCGCAAACAATCGGGCTTCGGCACAAAGTCCGCGTCGAAGATAGCCATAAGCTCACCCTTAGCCGTCTTCATCCCGTTGGCGAGCGCCCCGGCCTTAAAGCCCGTGCGGTCTGACCTGTGTATGTAGTGAATGTCGAAGCCCTGCTGCGCGTAAGCTTCTACGGTCTTGCGCGCCACTTCAACTGTCTCGTCCGTGGAATCGTCCAGCACCTGAATCTCAAGCCGGTCACGCGGGTAATCAATCGCCGTGATGGCTTTAAGAAGCCGCTCGACCACGTACATCTCGTTGAAGAGCGGAAGCTGCACGGTGATAACCGGCAGCTCCGCCTCTTGGAAGCGTGCCTTCGGCTCAGGCTTAATCTTGCAGTAGCGCCAGAAGTCCATCACCTGCTTGATGCGGTAGCCGCCGTAGATGGAGAGAATCAGAAGGATGCTGAAGTACAGGACGAGAACCGTCCAGTCAATCGTATCAAGGCTGTAGAGCGAGCTGATATTGCCGGACGATTTGTTGATGGCATCACAAAAGCTCGGAAACTTTTCGCACAAGTTATCCGAAGCCAGCAGGAGCGAAGCAAGATAGGTCTTAAGCATTACAACTCAATCCAAAAACCAAAAGCCTTACAAAGATTCAAGCGGCGCGCCCGCCTGCCTCTGAAACCCGAGCCCGGACAGCGACTCTACCGGCCACTTTAGACGCGAATCCCGCCCTTTTAGATGCAGAAGAAATTGATTCATTGCTCCAATTTTTCATCAAGTCAATGAACCGGCGAATCAATTCTTCCGAATTTTTCTCCTATCATCCGTCCGAGGTCTAGAAAGCCCGGTACGACGTAGAGGGCGCAGGCTGCGCCGAAGATTGCGCCAGTAGCGAAGCGGGAGAAGTGCGTGTTTTCCCAGATGCGGAAGAAGCCCAGCGCGAAATCTACGGCGATGGGGACGCAGGCCGCCAGAAGCCAGATGCGGGCGGGCGAATCGGCTCTCTTCAGAGACAGAGCCAACGGATAAAAGAGGACGCTCGCGGCGAAGCCCGCATAAATGCCTGTGCAGCGCGAGCAGACGCCTAGCTGGTGTCCTTCCAGATGAAAAGAGCGCTCCGGTATCTGATGACACAGGAAACTGAATACCCTGTAGATAAGGCTGGCCGGTTCAATATACCCGTGCGCCAGAAGGAGAGGCGCGGCAAAGACCAGCGCGATAATCACCAGCGACAAGGCCAGCAGCAGGCTCCACACAAGTCGCGCAGAGCGCGCCGTGGCCTGCGGGGCACACTGCGGGACATATTCACTGGCCGGTGCGTACATCTTAAAACCTAATCACAGCGTCAGGGCCGCCTTCAACGTGGACTGTGTCAACGAACCGTATATGCTTGGACTCCGTAGTCATGACGAGCGAGTGCGTTCTTTTGCCTGAGCCGAAGAAGCGCACGCCCCGGAGCAGCGCGCCGTCCGTGACGCCCGTGGCGGCGAAGATAATCTTCTTGCCCGGCGCTAGGTCGTCCGTGTCGTAGACTTTATCCGGGTCATTGATGCCCATCTCCTTGAGACGCGCGATGACCTCCTGTTGCTCGGGAACCTTATCTTTATCAACTCCGAGGCGCTCGGGGTCAAAGACCAGCTTGGCCTGAATCTCGCCGTTCAAACATTTCATGGCCGCCGCCGTAATCACGCCTTCGGGCGCTCCGCCTATGCCCATCAGCGCGTGAATGTTCGTGCCGGCGACTGCGGCGGAGATTCCCGCCGAGAGGTCGCCGTCGGAAATCAGACGTATGCGCGCTCCGGCTTCGCGCACCTCGTTGATGAGCTTTTTGTGGCGCGGGCGGTCTAGAACGATGACGGTCAAATCTTCTATGTCACGTCCAAGGCGGCGCGCAATGTTCTTGAGGTTGTCGCGCACGGGCGCGTCTATGTCTATCACTCCGCGCGACGAAGGGCCTACGACAATCTTGTCCATGTAGATGTCGGGCGCGTTCAAGAGCCCGCCGTGCTCGGCCGCGGCCAAGACAGCGATGGCGTTATTCGCTCCGAGCGCGCAGAGATTTGTCCCTTCCAGAGGGTCAACCGCTATGTCAACTTCGGGGAACTCCGCACGCAGGTCTTCGGAAGCGCCGCGCCCGCCGAGTTCTTCGCCAATGTAGAGCATGGGCGCTTCGTCTCGCTCGCCTTCACCTATCACTATGCGGCCGCGCATGGGGACGGTGTCCATCACTTCGCGCATGGCTTCTACGGCCACTTGGTCGGAATACTTACGGTCGCCCTGCCCCATAGTCCGCGCCGCAGCGATGGCCGCAGCCTCGCACACGCGCAGGAAATCCAGCGAAAGCTCGCGCTCGGTCTTCAGCTCATGTCCCATACTCTTCTTTTTTTCTCCTGAATTTTAAGATTCGAGCCGCGCGCCGCTTTCCGGGTTCGGCACGAGACCTTTGACCGCTTGAAGGCGCAAAAGAAATGCGCACGTATAGTAGCAGAGCAGAACGGGAAGGCGAAAGGGCGAGTGAATAGTAAATGGTGAATAGAAAAACCTTCGTTCGTCTATTCACCATCTACCACTTACTTCTTCATTTAATCAGCCGCGACAGACCTCAGCGATTCCGAGGGCTTCCACGGCGGCAGGCTCTTGCGCGCGGCCTTTTCGGATTTGAGCCCGAGCGCCCAGTCCGCCTGCATCAGCGTGTGTATGTCGCGCGTGCCTTCATAGATGACTGCGGCCTTGCAGTTTCTCAGGTAACGCTCCACGGGGTAGTCGTTCGAGTAGCCGTTCGCGCCGTGAACCTCTATAGCCATGGAAGCGGCCTTCTCGCTCCTGACGGTCGCCTGCCACTTGGCGAGGCTCGTCGCCCGCGCGTTCGGCAAACCCATGTTCTTCAGCCAGCCCGCTCGCAAACATAGCAGGTGGCACATCTGATAGTCCGATTCCATCTCGGCTATCTTCTGTTTGACTAGCTGGTGATTCGCTATCTTCGTGCCGAATGTCTCGCGCTCAAGTGCGTAGGCCACGCTGGCATCGCGCGAGGCGCGTATGATGCCGGTGGCTCCCGCCGCCACCGTGTAGCGTCCCTGCTCAAGCGCGAACATGGCAATCTTGAATCCCTCGCCCTCTTCTCCGACCATGTTGGCTGCGGGGACGCGCACGTCCTGCAAAGAGAAGTAGCCTGTGTTGCCCGCGCGAATGCCTAGCTTGCCGTGAATCGTGCCGGAGGTGAAGCCGGGCATAGAGCGCTCGACTATGAAGCAGGACATGCCCGTGTGATCGCGTTTACGTCGCTTCTCTTCATCCGTCCAGCAGAAGAAGAGAAAGTTGTCGGCAAGGTCGGCCAAGCTAATCCACATCTTCTCGCCGTTTAAGACCCACTCGTCGCCCTCGCGGCGCGCGGTTGAGCGTGTGCCCACCACGTCAGAGCCCGCGCCCGGCTCGGTCAAACCGTAGGTGGCAATCTTCTCGCCCTTTGCCTGAGGCACAAGGTACTTCTGCTTCTGCTCTTCCGTGCCCCACGCGTAGAGCGTCAGGGAGTTCAAGCCCGTGTGCACGCTCATGATGACGCGCAAGCTCGTGTCAACGGCTTCGAGCTCTTCGCAGACCAAACCCAGCGAGATGTAATCGAAGCCTGCGCCGCCGTACTCTTCGGGGATGCAGACGCCGAGAATGTTTAGCTCGGCCATCTTGTCCAGAATGCTGCGGTCGAACTGCTGCTTTTCGTCCAGCTCTTTAATGCGAGGGGCAACTTCCTTGAGCGCGAAATCGCGCACCGTTTGTCTGAGAGCCTTGTGGTCTTCTGTCAATTCAAAATCGATCATACTTTCAGTCTTCCTTAAATTGGGGAATCGTTAGAGCGAAAGGCGCAAGACCCGTCCATAGCGCTCTCCGCATCATGCAATCGTATAGCGTCCTGCAAGGGATTTTAGCGAACCGGGTATCTTACCTTAGGCGCTATCGCGCTGGCAAAAGCGTCCGTGGGGCCGATTGTCATTCGCTCTCATCTTCTTCAATCATCTTACGCGCGGCTTCCAGCGCCTCTTCCAGATTGCGCACGCGCCCGTCAAGCTGCATCTCGTAAACGGCGCGTGTGATTTCTCCCACGCGGGGCCCCGGCTTCAGGCCCATCTGAAGCAGGTGACGGCCCATCAGGAAGGCTTCGGGCGGCTTCTGCTCGACTTCAAGCTCTCTGGCGCGGCGTATGAACCACTCCTGAGCGTCGGCCGTGAACCAACGCTCCTTCGGAACCCACGGCGCGTTGCGCCCGAGTGAATCTGCTTTCGCCACGCGGTACAGAAGGTCAAGCTCGCACCTGCCCGCGAGCCGTCGAAAAGCCCCGTCGCTTATCTCATCTTTGAGGCGATAGAAGTCGCCCGGCCTCAAGTGGTCGCGCACCAGCGCAATAACCTGCGAGCGCACGTCGTATCCCTCAAGAGTGTAAATCCCCAGCCGCTCAAGAAAACTCTCCGTAGGCAGAGCGCCCGCCTCTTCGTGCCCGCGCGAGCGTATGCGGCCTTCTATGAACGCTGTCGTCGCGGGCTTTCCGAAATCGTGGCATAGCGCCGCCAGCATCACCGTCACTTGTTTAGGATAAGAGAGGCCGTCCACTTGCTCACGCGCGCGGTCAACCGTGAGCATGGTATGAACGTCGCAATCGCCTTCAGGATGCCAGTCATATTCCTGCGGGACACCGACGAGTGCTTTCATCTCCGGGAAGAGCTGGTCTACTACGCGCAGGTCGTAGAGCCACTTCAGACCAACGGAAGGCCGTCGTGCGCGCAGCAGGAGCTTCTCCATCTCGCCCCAGATACGCTCTCTGGGTAAGTCCGTCAGGTCAATCGAGCGGCAAAGCTCCACCGTGTCAGGCTCTATAGAGAACTCGAAGCGGGCGGCGAACTGTGCGGCGCGCAGCACGCGCAGGGAATCTTCAACGAAAGTTCCGGCTGAGACGGCGCGCAGGATTTTCCTCTCAATGTCACGGCGCCCGTCGAAAGGGTCAATCACTTCTCCCGTCAGTGGGTCTTGGAGGATGGCGTTGACGGTGAAGTCGCGGCGGCCGGTGGCGTCCTCAATCGTCATGAAGGGGTCGCCTTCTACGACAAATGCGCGATGGCCGCGCCCGGTCTTGCGCTCGCGTCGAGGGAGAGAGACATCCAGATGATGGCCCAGCTTGTAGACCGTAAAGGCTTCGCCCACGACGTTGACAGTCCCGAAGCTCTCAAGCACCGAGCGTAGAGCGGCGGGCTCTATGCCGTAGACCTCCACATCCCAGTCCTTCGGCTCTATCTCCATCAGCCAGTCGCGCACGCAGCCGCCCACCAGAAGCGCCCGCCCGCCAGCCGCGCTGACGGCACGCGCAAGGTGAAGAATTTTCTCTGGAACGTGGGGGCTCATGCGCAGCTAAAGTAAGAACCGTTGTGAAAGCAGGGATGAGGGCTGATGAGTCTCAAGCCTTAATCATTATCGTCAAACTCGTCTTCGTCATCTTCATACAGCTCATCATACTCTTCGCTGTCAATCACGATTTGCACGCCGCGCGTCGAAGGCAGGCAGCTGAGTATCTGTGCGCGCTCTATGCGGGCCATGTCGGTGCGGGCCGCGTGCCAGAGCTTGACCCAGAAGGTGCGCGTCGCGCCGTGCACGGCGAAGGTAGAGCCGTCCAGCATCACCGGCACAGGCTCGGCAACTGTGCCCGCGCGCAAGGCTTCCAGCAGCTCTGGCACGTACGGCTTGAACTTGTCGAACTGAACCAGCACGGCAGAGTCTTCAATCTCTGCGGGCGGCAATTCGACCGGCCCGTCTGACTCAAGCAGGAGCCTGGATTCGGTCTGCTCGTTTCGCTTTTTTACTATCGGCATAAGATAAAAATGAGAAGCAGTAAGTCAGCCAGAGGCTTCTACTGCTGACTGTTTACAACTGTTCGCTGCTTGCCAACTGCTCGGCTCTGGCGTTTGCGAGCCGTCTCAGTAGATGCTCTTGAAGGTCTGCGACTTTGACGCGCTCCTGCTCCCATGTGTCGCGGTCGCGGACTGTGACGGCCTCGTCTTCCAAAGATTGGTGGTCAACCGTGACGCAGTAGGGCGTGCCTATCTCGTCCTGTCGAGCGTAGAGTTTTCCTATGCCGCCCGTGTCGTCGTAGACGGCGCGCAACACAGGTTGGAGCGAGCGCTTGATGGCCTTTGCCATGCCGACTATCTCCGGCTTGTTACGGGCCAGAGGCAGAATGGCCGCCTTAATCGGAGCAAGCTCCGGGTTGAGTTTCAGGATGACGCGCTTTTCTCCCTTGTCGTTGGTCTTCTCCGTGTAGGCGTCCATCAGAAAGGCGAGTATCGAGCGATTCACTCCGGCCGAAGGCTCTATCACGTGCGGGTAAAAGCGCTTCTTCTCCGCCTCGTCAAAGTAGGAAAGGTCTTCCGTGGAATCAGCATTGACGCGCTTGCCCTCTTCCGTTTCAGGATTCTTCGAGTGCGATTTGAGATCGAAGTCCGTGCGGTGGGCTATGCCCATCAATTCTTCCCACTGCCGCTCCTCTTCCGCACGCTCAGGGAAGAAGCGGTACATGATGTCCACAGTGCGGCGCGAGTAATGCGCAAGCTCTTCCTTTGAAACTTCGTGCAGGTGCAGATTCTCGCGGCTGAGTCCCAAGCTGGTGTACCAATCAACGTACTGCTCGACCCAGTAGTCAACAAGCTTGGAATGCTCGTCGTCCGGCCTGACGAAATATTCCAGCTCCATCTGCTCAAACTCACGCGTGCGCAGGATGAAGTTGCCGGGCGTAATCTCGTTGCGAAAAGCCTTGCCTATCTGCGCTATGCCGAAGGGCAGCTTCCGCCTCATGGTCTGCTGTACGTTGAGAAAGTTTATGAAGATGCCCTGAGCCGTTTCGGGCCGTAGATAAGCCAGCGCCGTAGGGTCGTCCTCTTCTGCGGCTGCGCCCAAGGTTGTGCGCAGCATGGTGTTGAACTGGCGCGGCGGAGTCAGATTTGTCTCGCCGCAGTTGGGACACTTGATGAGGCGTTTTTCAATCGCCTCGTGTATGGAAGAGACGCCCGCAGGCAGGTCAAGCTTGTCCGCGCGAATTCGCTCCTTGCACTCGCGGCAATCTACCAGCAGGTCGTGGAAGGTGGCTTCGTGCCCGGAGTATTTCCAGACCAGCCGGTTCAGTATGATGGACGAATCAACGCCTTCTATGTCTTCGCGGTTGTAGACCAGCCAGCGCCACCATGACTGCTTGACGTTGTTCGACAACTCGACGCCCAGTGGGCCGTAGTCCCACGCGGAGCCGAGCCCGCCGTAAATCTCGGATGAAGGAAAAACAAAGCCGCGCCTCTTGGCTAGGCTCACGATTGTCTCTATGTTCGGTGCTGACACTCTCTCTATCCTTTATCGTCGTCTTTCGGAAAAGCTAATGGTAGCAGCCGCGCGCCGAAAAGGAAAAGAGGAGCGCCGCTCGGGGGACGCCCCTCTTTTCCTAAAAAGCTTTCTGTTCCGTCTCGGGTGAATATCTTACTTGGACGGCGCGGGTGCAGTCACGTTGATGTCAGTCTTGGTGCCGCCGCCGCCCATCAGACGCCCGCCAAACATGTAGAGCAGTATCAAGACGACAATCACGAAGATGGCGACCACCGCGACTACTCCGGCGCTGCCGCCCCCGCCTCCATTATCATCAGCCATAAAGCAAAGCCTCCTTCAACAGCTTCAAGTGGAAATGCTCAAGGGGGAATAAAAAAAGCGATGAGTGACAGGCGACAAGCAAGAAGCTTTTATCTGGTCACCTGTCACTCATCACTCGTCACTACGCTTATCTTCTACGGCTCCTGCGCGAGCGGCGTGGAGTCGTGGTCGTGTCCGGCCCCGGCCGCGCTTCGCTCGGAGAGACGGTCGGGCTCGGCTGCGGCGCTTGCGCTCCCTGCGGCACTACCCACATCTCATAAGTGTCAACGTCGCGGTACCCGCCATCTACTATGGTCAGACGGCCCGGGTCAAGACCGCGCTGCTGCGTCAGATAGGAGCGTGCGCGCTCGGAGAGTCGCCCGGCCTGACCCGCGCGGCTGGCGCGTCCGCTATAGGTGATGATGTAGGCTTGAGCATCCGGATTGTTCTGCAACTCTATAGCCAGATTGTCCAGACGAGCCTTGTCGTCATCGTAAGCGATGGACGGGAACTCGTCGAACTTGCGGGCCACGACCGGCGGCGGAGTGACGCCTATGATGTTGGTCACAGCCTGAGCCGTCTGTCGGCAGGTAGCTTCACCTGAGCCGTCATCAACTACGAGTATGGCCGTCACGTTCTGTTTGCCTAAGCCCGTGGTGTCAACCGTGATGGTCGGCGTGCCTGCGCCGCTTATGATGCGAGCCGAAGGCGGGCTGACAGTCCATGTGTAGTTCAGCGCGGAGCTGCCGGAATAAGAGACATCAGATGCGAACGTAATGGTGTCGCCTTCGTTCACGGATGAAGGCGCGGAGACGTTCACGGGATACGGGCAGGGCACAGCAGGAGCAACCACGGCACGCGCTCTGTAATTAAGCGCTATGCAGTTCTGTCGTCCGGCCACTACGTTGAACTCTCGCACCCAGCGATTGCCGTTCGGGAATACTATCTCGACCGTGTGCGGCCCCGGCGGAAGGTCAAGCAGACGGGCCTGAACTGTGGTTTCGCCTGCGGGCTTGCCGTCAATCAGAAGCGGGTAGCCGCCCGGAGTCGTGGAGACGTTGATGCGGCCGTAGGCGGGCTTCTTGTCTGCGCGAGCTTCCGTGACGCCTTGCGTAAAGCAGAGCGAGAGAATGAAGAGCGTTGAGAAAGAGAGTTTTACTAACAGAGCGCGTCTTCGAAAGGTCTTCATTTCACTCATGATGTTCTCAGCCCTCCGTCGTTACTTCCGGGTCTATTTCCTTGCCCGTGCGCGAGAAGCGGCGACGTGCGCCTGCTCCCAGAGCCGCCAGCCCCGTGCCCAGCAGAATAAGCGAGGCGGGCTCGGGAACGACTTCGCAGCCTCCCGGGCTGCATTCGCAGGTCGTGCAGACCGGCTTACAGGGCGGATTTTCGCAGTCGGTATCGGAGCAGATGCCCGTCAGGCAGATGCCCGGCGGAATCAATGCCAGCAGGGGCCACTTGGGCCAGCCGCCCGGAATCGTTATCTCTCCGCAATCGCAGACCGTGCCTTCTATGTCACCCTCTTCTATAACCTCCTGCGTTGCCGTCCCATCCTGCGGCGTAGCGCCGTTTGCCAGAAGTGACGAAGAGGTTTGACCGGATGAAGTGGACGATTGTGTGCCGCCCTGCTGTGGCTGCTGCGTCACAGTGCGCAGCCGCAGGTCTTGGTTCTGTCCTGTTTGCAGGTTATGTACGACCTGCACTGCGTCTCCGAAGGCAACGGGGCCAGCCTGTGCCGTGGGCACTGCGGCAACAAATAAAAGACCGAGCATCAGAGCAAGATGGCGGAAGGCTCGATTCTGCATCGTAAGGCGCTCCTTACTTGAGTTATTCATAACTGGAATCCCGGATAAGAATGCGCCAAAAAGATTTTGCGCTTTCCCCGACAGCTTCCATTCAAAGGCACTCAAAAAGCTTGGTTTTCATCAAAGACGCATCGGGATTTCCAGCTAAAACCGGCGCAACCCGCGTTGGATTGCATGGCTTTGGGCTGGAGCGCTCTCAGGGAGGAATTTAAACTGATGTCTTAACCCTTCCCCTCACTCGCTCCGGGCTTACGCTGCCCGCCGTCTCTCTTCTACAAAAGTGAAAAAGCCACCGAAGGCTACCTTTTTCTGCTAGATAAAGACGGCCAATACAGTTTGGATTCCAGTTTCGGACTGTGATTAAACTAGCCTTTAACCGCTTCTGTCAAGAAAAAAAGGAGAGAGGCGAAGGAAAAAAGCGGAAGGAAAAAGGTAAAAGGCAGAACAAGATACGCATGGGACGCCTCCTTGCCTGCCCTTCCCCTTTGCCTTTTGGCCTTTTACTTTCGACTTTCTTTAATCGCCTTCGCCGCCTGCGGCCTCAGCCTTTTGCTGCTCGTCCCTGAGCACTGCCTTTCTGGAGAGCTTAATCTTGTTGCCCTCCTTGCCTATGCACTTGACCATAATCTGCTGGCCCTCTTTGAGCTCGTCGCGCACGTCCTTGACACGGCGGTCTGCTATCTCGGAGATGTGCAGGAGCCCGTCCGTGCCCGGAAAAATCTCCACGAACGCGCCGAAATCAACTATGCGCGAGACTGTGCCGAGGTAGGTCTGGCCGATTTCCGCCTCGGCCGTAAGTCCCCGTATGCGGTCTATGGCGGCCTGAGCGGCGTCGCCGTTGGCCGAAGCGATGGAGACGGTTCCGTCATCCTCGACGTCAATCTTGGCCCCTGTCTCTTCGACAATGGAGCGAATCATCTTGCCGCCCGGCCCAATCACGTCGCGTATCTTGTCCGGGTTAATCTTTATCTGGATGATTCTGGGCGCGTAGGGAGCGATTTCCGGTCTAGGCTCGGCCAGAGTCTTCTCCATGATGCCGAGTATGTGCAGGCGCCCCTTTCTGGCCTGCTCAAGGGCTTCGGCCATAATCATAGCGTTGATGCCGGTAATCTTTATGTCCATCTGTAGCGCGGTGATGCCCTCGGACGTGCCCGTGACCTTGAAGTCCATGTCGCCGTAGTGGTCTTCCGCTCCGGCTATGTCGGACAAAATGGCGTACTTGTTGCCCTCCATCACAAGGCCCATGGCCACGCCCGCTACGGGTCGCTTAATCGGCACGCCTGCGTCCATCAGCGCCAGAGTTCCGCCGCAGACCGAAGCCATTGACGAAGAGCCGTTGGATTCCGTGATGTCCGAGACGATGCGAATCGTGTAGGGGAAGTCGCTTTCATCCGGCAGGATGGATTCCAGAGCCCGCCGTGCGAGCGCTCCGTGGCCAATCTCTCTGCGGCTGCTTGAGCCGAAGCGCCCGACTTCTCCGACGGAGTATTGCGGGAAGTTGTAGTGCAGCAGGAAGCGGCGCTTGACCTCTCCCTTCTCAAGGTCGTCCATGAACTGCTCGTCGTCTTTGGTTCCGAGCGTGGCCGTGACCACAGCCTGCGTTTCGCCGCGAGTAAAAAGCGCAGAGCCGTGGACTCTGGGCAGCCACCCGACCTCGCAGGTCACTAGGCGAATCTCGCTGAACCGGCGGCCATCCGGCCTGCGTCGCTTGTTCAGAATGTCGTCGCGGAAGAGTCTCTCTTTGAGGTCATCGAAGATGCGCTTGGCCATCATGCGGGCTTCCGTCTGGTCTTCGGGATAGCTCTCGACTACCTCTTTTTTCAGCGCGTCTACGGCGGCGTAAGAAGCGCGCTTCTCCTGCGAACCCGTATCGAGCGCGGCGCGAAGACGCTCAGAGTAGTTGCGCTCTATCTCGCCCACCATCTCTTCATTGAGGACGGGCGGCTCGACCGGGCGCTTCTCAATCTCAAGCGCCTTGTAAAGCTCCTTCTGCCAGCGACACAGGCGGTTTATCTCCTTGTGCGCGAGCATCAGGGCTTCGACCATTATCTCTTCCGAGACTTCGCTCGCCCCGGCCTCGACCATGACTATGGCCTCTTCGGTTCCGGCCACAATCAGGTTCAGGCGAGACTCGCGTCTCTCATCATAAGTCGGGTTGATGATGTAGCGGCCTTCTATCAGACCTATGCGTACGCCCGCAATCGGGTTCGGGAAAGGAATGTCCGAAAGATAGAGCGCGCATGACGCGCCCGTGATGGCTATCACGTCAGGGTCGTTCTCTTCGTCTGCGGAGATGACCGAAGCTATGACCTGCGTTTCGTTGCGAAAGCCTTCCGTGAAGAGGGGGCGGCAGGGGCGGTCAATCAGGCGGGAGGTTAAGACCTCTTTCTCGTTGGGTCGGCCCTCGCGCCGGAAGTAGTTGCCGGGAATGCGCCCGGCGGCGTAGTTGGCTTCACGGTATTCAACCGTGAGCGGGAAGAAATCTATCCCCTCTCGTGGGGACGAGGCGGCGACGGCCGCGACTAAAACCATCGTGTCGCCGTAGCGCACGACGACCGAGCCGTCAGCCTGCTTGGCTATGCGGCCTGACTCGACAGTCAATTCCCGGTCGCCCAGCTTAATTGACTCTTTCAAATACTTTTTGACTCCCATTTTCAATCTGTCTCCTTCGACACCTTGCGCCCCTCTCTCCCCGGCGGGCTCATAACGCTTTTGAGCCGCCACGGAGTGAGCGCGAGCCGCAGGCGGCACGTTCGCCTGCGGCAAAGGTTCTATATTTTGGATTTGGTCTGTACTCCCCTGATTCCGGCGCTACGTGAGGCGCTTGAATCCGTGGGCCTGAAAACCTTTTTCGGCTAATACCACAAAAGGCGGCAGAGCCACTTACCGTGAAGCTCTCGCCGCCTTTCGAGCGCGCTTTTAAGCTCTTAATTGTGTGCGCCCAGCTTGTTTCACGAGTTAAAAGCCGTCACGTTCGGCACTGCGCTACAAGCTCTTCGAAAGGACGCTACGGTCTTATGTTTGGGAGTTTCGAAGATGCTCCCGTTTCTTTACGACAAGGCAATACGTCTCGGGCCTTCTCGCGCCTACTTGAAACCCTAACGGCGCAAGCCCAGACGGCTGACCACCTCGTGGTAGCGCTCAATATCAATGCGCTTGAGGTAATCTAGCAGACTCCTGCGCTGTGAGACCATCTTGAGCAGGCCGCGCCGCGAGTGGTTATCCTTCTTATGGGTCTTGAAATGCTCGGTCAGTTCGTTGATTCTCTGGCTGAGCAAAGCGATTTGCACCTGTGGCGAACCCGTATCACTCTCATGCGTACGGAATTCTCCGACTATTCTTTCCTTTGTTTCTTTTGCTAACGACACTGTCTTGATGGCCCTCCCAGACCGCAGTAGAACCGCCTCAACCTATCTTCAGACGGTAACCGCAAAAGTTGAATTACGCGTTTTATCTTACACGCCGGAACACCGGACTGGCAAGCCCGGCCGCAATCCTGCGGGAGCGATTCCACTTATTTCATAAGTATCAAGATTTTCAAACAATTGAGGCGGGCACGTTGACTAAGGCCCGGCGCGCAACTAGAATTAACCGGTACAACCAAAAGGGGAGTAGATCACCTTCTACGAAAACGGTCTGGCCGAATCGTCAGGACGGTTGATTCTCTTCGGGAGAGTCAATCCGGTTCGCCAGTGAGAGCCAGAGGGGCAAACTTAAGCCTCCGGCTCAAGGATCGAGACCTTTTGCGCAAAGCTCGTTAGAATTGTGCGCAAAAAGGTCTTTTTTCTTTTTGGGCATGAGACGTAGGCGAGCTGCTCATTTAAATTTGAGACAGGAACATTCCCTATGCCCGTTTATCTATTTCCGCTCGCAGATTACTGGTGGTTCTACGCAGGCTTCACTCTCTTCGTGCTGTTGCTTCTCTCCGTAGACCTCGGCATCTTCAATCGCAAAGCGCACGTCATCAGCTTCCGCGAGGCAGCCACGTGGAGCGCCGTCTGGATTGTGCTCTCGCTCATCTTCAACTTTCTGCTCTATCACTACGCGCTCTGGAAGTTTCCGCAGGACGCGCGTCTGATGGCCATCCCCGGTTTTAATCCGGCGGATGCAGCGTGGCGCGTGGCGCTTGAGTTCCTCACGGGCTACGTCATAGAAAAATCGCTCTCCGTAGATAACATCTTCGTCTTCGTAGTGGTCTTCAGCTTCTTCGGCATCCCTGCGCTCTACCAGCACAGGGTTCTCTATTACGGCATCATCGGCGCGCTCGTCTTCCGCGCCGTCTTCATAGCGCTCGGCGCAGTCCTGATGCAGTACCACTGGATGATTCTGCTGTTCGGCGCGTTTCTAATCATCACGGGCATCAAGATGTTCTTCACGAAAGATGAAGAGATAGACCCGAGCGGCAATTACCTGTTGAGATTGCTGATGCGACTTTTGCCCGTGACGCACGAGTTGCGCGGGCAAAGCTTCTTCGTGCGAGAGAATGGAAAACTGCTTGTCACGCCGCTCTTCATGGCGCTGGTCTTTCTGGAAGCGACGGACGTGGTCTTTGCGGTGGATTCCGTCCCGGCCATCTTCGCCTTGACGAAAGAGCCACTGATAGTCTTTACCTCGAACATCTTCGCCATACTGGGCTTGCGCGCCATGTACTTTCTGCTCGCCGGGGCGGTGGATAAATTTCACCTGCTGAAGTACGGGCTGGCGGTTGTGCTGGTATTCGTGGGCCTGAAGATGTTGTGGCTCAACGACGCCTTCGGCGGGAAATTCCCTATAGGAATCTCGCTTGGCATAATAGGCGGCGTGCTCGTACTCTCCATCACGCTCTCGCTTCTCTTCCCTAAAAAGGAGTCCATACTGGAAGAGGCGCGCGAAGAGGGCGAAGAGTTTGAAGAAGAGTTCGAGAAGCAGTTGAAGATGAAAGAGCATTGAGGCGGAAAGCGGGTAATCAGATGGCCGATAATGAGAACAAACCGGCTAAGGCTTCGTTTGCAATCGTGGGCTTCGTGGCGGGCGTGTTGACGGTCGTGCTGGTGGTGCTGGCTACGAAGGGCTGCTGAGCCGAAGCCCGGCAGAGAATTTTGATAAAGATAAAAGGATAAGCCTATGGCTACGCAACAGGCGCGGGTGGTGATTGTCGGCGGAGGCTTTGGCGGGCTCTTTACGGCGCTGGACATGTCAAACGACGCAGAGGTCACGCTCATCACGCCGGAAGACCATTTTCTCTTCAAGCCGTTGCTTTACGAATATCTCTCCGGCGAAGTCGAGGCATGGCACATTGCGCCGCACTACGGCGAGTTGCTGGACGAAAGGGTTCGCGTGCTGCACGGCGCTGTCACGGAGATTGATTTCGAGGGGCGACGGGTTTCCGTGGCGGGCCGCGTGCGCCGTCTTGAATACGACGTGCTGGTGCTGGCCGTGGGCGGCGTGACCAACTTCTGGAACGTGGAGGGCGCGGAAAGACATACGCTCCCCTTCCGCAAGCTTGAGCACGCGGACGCGCTGCGCCGCCGCATGATTCAGGCGCTTGACCGCATACCGCCGGAGCGCGACCCGCAGGACGTTCGCCGCTCGCTGACCTTCGCCGTAGTCGGCGGCGGGGCAAGCGGCGTGGAGTTGTCATCAAAGATGGCAGACCTGCTCAACGACGCCATACGGCGGCGCGCGCTATCGGGCGAAGCGCGCGTCATGATTATAGAGATGGGCGACCGTCTTGTGCCGGGCATGGGCGACGAGATTCGCAGCTTCGTAGAGGACGCTCTACAGAAGTCTCACGTCGAGATTCACACCAACACTCGCGTAGTGCGCGTGGACGAGGGCAGCTTCGTCTTTGAGCATGAGGGCGAGCAGACCAAAGTTGAGACGGCCGGGGTGGTCTGGGTGGCGGGCGTTCGCATGAACCCGCTTCTGGAAGAACTGGATTTGGAGAAGGAGCGGCGCGGCATGATTCTGGTTCGCCCCACGCTTCAGACTAAACAGTACGAAGACGTCTTCGCGCTCGGAGACATGGCTTACATGGATGACGTTGCGCCTGTACTGGCGGGCACGGCGCAGTTGGCCTTTCAGGAGGCATCGCTCGCGGCGCGCAACATCAAGTCGCTGCTCGCGGGCAAAGAGCTTCAGACGAAGCGCTTCGAAGAGTTGGGCGAAGCCGTGAGTCTGGGGACGGAGCGCGCGGCAGTGCTCGCGGGCAAGAAGGCCATGGGCGGCGCTCTGGCGCGTCAGGCCCGCTTCGCTCTCTACACCTCCCGCCTTCCCACGTGGCATCATCGCCTGAAGGTCGGCGCTAGCTGGTTCTTTGAAGGCACTACGCCGCGCCCCCTTGGGCTTGAGCGCGACGACGACGGCCCGCGTATCAGTTGAGCTTATCTTCAGCCCATCATAGATGGCATAAGGCTTGCCACCTTTCTGCTGAGGTAGAGTTTGGTGTTGTGTATTCAGACAGCAGTACGCCGGATTGCTGGGTTTTCAACGTACCCGTGCGTGCCGGAGAGTTCTATTTAAGGCCATGATTAATTGGTGGGCTGACGGGAAAAATCTTCGCTCGCGGCTTCTGGCGTTTACCGCCTGCGTCCTGCTGCTCTCCGTCTCAAGCTCCTGCGTCGTTACGCAATCATCCGAGTCTCAGCCGACGACGAGCGCGCCCGCCGCCACCGTCCCGGTCGTCAAACCGGAGGTGGACATAGCCTCGTGGTACGGCGAGCATAACCAAGACCCTGAAACGCACGCGATGCTCGTGGAGACTTTGGCTCCGGGCCGCGTCATCACCTCGCACAACGCGGATAAGCTCTTTAACCCCGCTTCGATTATCAAGCTGGTAACTTCGCTTGTAGCGCTCAGAAAGCTCGGGCCGGATTACAGGTTCGAAGTAAAGGTCTACGCTGACGGCACGCTGGACGACCGTGGGGTTTTTCACGGGCAGCTTTACGTCACAGGCGGAGCGCCGACCTTCGGTGACGCGGCCGCTAACATGATTGCCGAGGAGCTGCGCGACATGGGCGTAAAGCGGGTGGACGGAACCATTAATGTCTCGCGGGACTTCTGCTTCAACCTCAGCAACTCGCCGGAAGAGTCCGCAGAGCGCTTAATCAAGGCCCTGAAGCTCGAAGGCGCGCAGCCTAAAGCGGCGACGAGCGATGCGCCTGCGGGCGAGATGCTTCTAGTCTTTTACTCGCACCCTTTGCGCGAAGTCCTGCTTTACATGAACGCTCATTCCAGCAACTTTACAGCCGAGAGAGTGGGCAATTTAATCGGAGGCCCGGCCGCCGCGCAACAGTTTCTGATAGACGAGCTGAAGCTAGCGCCCGCAGAGGTGCAGCTTTCAACCGTTTCGGGCCGCGAGCAGAACCGCATGAGCGCGCGCGGCATCATGACGGTCTTGCGCGCGCTCGTTGACGAGACTAAGCGTCATGGCCTGAAGCCCTCTGACATCCTGCCTGTGGCCGACGAGGATAACGGGACGCTGCGTAGAAGATTCACAGGCACTTCTCTGGAAGGCGCGGTGCTGGGAAAGACAGGCACGCTCACGCCCGAAGTTGACGGCGGCATGGTGAGTCTGGCTGGCATTGTCTACACGGAGGACGCGGGAGAGCTGGCCTTCGTCATGCTTGATCAGGGCGACCGGCTCGCGGAGAACCGTGACGCTGAAGACAAGCTGCTCGAAGATGTAATCAGGATGCGCGCCCGCCCCCGGCCCGTGCCGATTGAGACGCCGCGCGACCTGCTCTCCGCTTCGAGCATGCGTATCGAAAGACGCGGCGCGTTGCTCAGGGGGCGCAAAGCCGCTTGAGGCAGAGCTTATGAGAGCGCGCTTCTGGCGAAATAAGATTCTATTGATAGCGCTCGTTTCGTTTCTGACCGTGTCAGGCGTGGCGGCCATCGTGCGCTTGAATACCCGCAAGCCCTTGGCTGAGCCGGGGCTGCCCGCCGTGGTGATGGAAAAGCCAGCCCCGGCCATAGTCTCTTCCAACGTCTCTACGGAAACGCCGCCGCAGGCTCCTTCGCCCGCGAGCGCCTCTCAGACTCAGATTGACCCGCAGTTCGAAGCGGCTGCGGCGCAGAACAGAGAGCTGCAAAACAGCTTGAGCTGGACTTTCGGAGGCAAGCAGCAGAGGGGCTGGTATCTGTACGTTCCTCTGATTCGTCAACTGATAGGAACCGAAAGCTCGCCTAATGATGCCGAGTTCGCGCTGGCGCTCTCGCGCTGGCAAAAGGGCGCCGGTCTTCCCGCGAACGGCGTGCTGGACAACGCCACGCTGGCCGTCATGATTACCACTTGGCAATCTCGCCGCATCAAGCAGAAGGGTTACCCGTCGCCGGATAGACTGTTGATGATTCCGGCGACGGAGCTATACGACCCCATGCGGCCCGAAGAGTTGCGCAAGGTAGAGACGGAAGCCTACGCGGCCTACAAGCGAATGCTGGCGGAAGCCATCAAGGACAAGTCGCTTAAGCTCTCTGTCACAGGAAATGGCGAGCTTGCCGCATCTGAGAAGTTTCTCAAGGTAGTATCGGCGTTTCGCTCACGCGAGTATCAGGAGCAGTTGCGAAGGCAGTCTCCGAACGCGGGGAGCGCCGGTCTAGCCGTCAACAGCCCGCACTTCACCGGACGCGCCTTGGACATTTATGTGGGCGGAGAGCCCGTCAGCACGGAAGATTCCAACCGCGCCATACAGGTTCAAACAAAGGTCTACCTGTGGCTGGTCAAGAACGCCGAGCGATTCGGCTTTCGCCCATACTTCTACGAGCCTTGGCACTGGGAATACGTCTCGAATCCGTAAGCTGCTGTGAATCCGACTGCTCAGAAGTGAACGGTTTATAGATGTCAGAGCCGTTCGCTTATAGTCCAAACGGCGCTCGCCTGTTTGTCCCTCACGACGAAAAACCTTTTATTTCCAACTACTTTCTTACAGGCACAAAGATTGCTCCCGTAGAGCTTTGTCTAAAAGTGCCCTCGGGCGGCGCTTTCTGCAATCAGCTTGTTCAAGGAGCACAGCCGGATGAAAAGTTTCCGCTTTATCTGTTTGATTATCACTTTCGCTCTCCTTTTTGCCGTGGCGGGTTGCGCGACCCAGCCCACGGCCAACACGGGCACGACCGCCAATACGACTACGTCCAACACGACTACCACTAACACTACGACTGCGGGCGCGAATCGCACGAACGTCAACTACCTGCCGGTGACTCTGCCGGTTCTGGACGCTCTCTTCTACGAGGACGAAGCCTTCAAGGCTGCGCTCAAGGAGAGGCTCAAGCTGACGGACGAGCAGATTGCCCAGCTACAAAAAATCGCGCGCGACGAGACGGCCAAGCTCAACGAGAATGGTCAGGGCGAATACGCCGGAACGACCACGGGAGCGCGCGAGAGCGCCGCGGCGAAAATCAAAGAGGTCATTGGCGAAGAGAAGGCTGCACAGCTAGCCGACCTGATAAGAGAGCGCTGGGGCGGGCGTGCCGAGGGCGACACAAACACCGCGCCCGCAGCAGCAGCCAGCGCCGTGCCTACGGACACGCGCATAGTCGTCAACGCTCCCGCCTACCGCATGGACGTGTTCGAGAACGGCCAGCTAGTCAAGACGTACAAGGTCGGCATAGGCTACCCGGAATTTCCGCTCCCGACAGGCAGGAGAGACGCCAAGCAGATAATCTTCAACCCCACGTGGACGCCGCCCTATTCGCCGTGGGTCAAAGAGACAGGCGAGGTTAAGAAGGGCCAGCCGGTCAAAGCCGGAAGCGCCGCCAACCCGCTCGGCATAGCCAAGATTCCCATAGGCCAGCCCTCGCTCATACACGGCGGCAAAGCCCTGTCACAGATAGGCGGCTTCGCCTCGCACGGCTGCGTCGGATTGACGGACGCGCAGATGAAAGAGTTCGTGCAGCTTCTGGCGCGCATAGGCGGGGCAAATCTCAACGAAGAGCAGGTCGCGGGCTACATTAAGAATAAGACCGAGACGAAGACCGTCTCGCTCAGCAACACCGTCACGGTTGACCTGCGCTACGAAACGATTGTGGTCGAGGACGGCAAGCTCTACATCTACAGGGACGTTTACGACCACGACACGAACACGGAAGAGCACTTGCGGCAGGTGCTACAGGCTTACGGCGTGACCCTTGAGCAGTTCAGCGAAGCGGAGAGACAGCAGACCTTGGCCGCGCTCAAGGAGATGTCACGCGACGCGCGCGGCAGAACCGACGCGGAGCAGTCAAACGGGAACGCTAACGCCTCTCCGAGCCCCTCTCCGCAAAAGGGCGCGAATAAGAACGAAAACAAGGCTCCAGAAGTTACGCGCACGGTCAAAGGAAAGAAGGAGATAGTCATAGAGGTTGCTGCGCTCAAGGGCAAAGGCTATCCGGCCCCCGTGGCAATCAACACAGGCGGGGCGTCTACTAAAGAGGCAGCCGATACGAAGAAGCGCAGATGAAGAAAAGGCGGGCTTCAAAAAAGGATTTTACTCTGGCGGGCTTCGTCAAGCTGACCGTGGTCTTGACGCTCGTGCTGACGCTTATCATGCTGGCGCTGCCCGTGGCGCTTGAGCAGGCTAGCGCTTCGTTTACAAAAGAAGAGCCTGCTAAAGAGCAGGCCGTGGGCTTCTCTCAACTCCCGCCGGGAGCTGAGAGAAGATAAGCTTTCATCTTCCACATTCAGGCATCTACTTGCAGCCCGGATGGCCGCAGGTGCATTCGGACGTGGGGTCTGAATCATTCGCGTCCTCGCAGTAATGGCTGCAAAAACGCTTCTCGCCCGACACCATGCAATTACATTTCTGGTGCGCGCACTTCTTTGTATCCTCTGCCATCTTGAATCTCTCCCTTTTGTTTATGAATTGACCGTAGCCGCCTCGCAGGAATCCAGCACGGGGGCTTCTTCCATCACCTCGCCGGGCTTGCCCTCGCCATAGTAGGGGCGGCCAGCCTCCATCGCTTCAAAGTATTCCGAGATGCGGTTAAGCACCTCTTCGACCGAGTGGGAATGATAGACGGCCTGCCGGAAGAGCGCGCCTCCCTTCAGCCCGCGCGTGAACTGTCCCGCCAACTGCTTCATCTTTCCTATGGCAGCCGTCTCGGGCATGTCGTCGCGCAGCATGTCGAAGTACTCGTGAAGAACTTCGCGCTTCTCTTCAAGGCTGGGCTGAAAGATTTCGCGGCCATGAATGGCGTCTTCAACCTGCCGGAAAATCCAGGGGTTCGCCATAGCGCCACGGCCTATCAGGATGCCGTCGCATTTTGTCTCGCGCCAGCGAGCGAAAGCTCCCTCGACCGAGACAACGTCGCCGCTACCCGAGACGGGCACGCTCACAACCTCTTTTATCTGTCTGACCAAATCCCAGTTGGCAAGCCCCTTGTAGCCCTGCTCCTTCGTGCGGCCGTGGAGCGCGATGTGCTCTACGCCGCAGGCTTCGGCGAGTTTGGCCGTCTCGACCGCGTTGATATTGCTGTCGTAGTACCCGGCGCGAATCTTTATCGTGAGCGGGATTCTTATCCTCTTCTTAATCTCCTTCAGGATGGCTTCGAGCCGCGCGTAGTCCCTCAGGAGCCCCGAGCCGCCGCCGTGCCTGACGACCTTCGGCGCGGGACAGCCGCAGTTGACGTCCAGTATGTCCGCGCCTACCTCTTCGGCCATCTCCGCAGCCATAGCCATGCGCTCCGGCTGGCCTCCGAAAATCTGCACGGCGTAGGGACGCTCTTCTTCAAAGAAGCGCATCTGCCGTTTCGATTTCGGGTTGTTGCGCGTTAAGCCTTCAACGGAGATGAACTCCGAGACGGTGAGGCCCACTCCGCCGCGCCGCTTCAAAAGCCTGCGGAAGGAGATGTCCGTCACGCCCGCCATCGGTGACAGCACAAGCGGCGGGTTTATCTCTATATCACGAATGCGAAACGGCCTGACCTGCATTTCCATAATTTTCAAACCGCCATCCCGCCCGAATCGTGCGCGGCGGAAGAGGACGCTTCCGGCTCTTCACGTAACGACTGCTTTTCCCCGCTCTCCAGTTGCATCACTATTCGAGCCCACTGCGCGGCCTGCCTTGCGGCCGAGCGCGCAAGCCCGGCGTCCCCGCGTCCGATGGCTTCGAGCGCGGCCTCGCCCATGTTGCGCGCGGTCGAGCGATGCTTGTCTATCTCTCTTTCAAGGTGTTCATCAATCATACTGCATCAAACTTTCCGAAGGCCAGCCGGGCACGCCGAGGGGAGAATCGGCGCGCTCTACTTTTGCTCAAGCTCAACGGCCAGCCGTCTTGAGGCCGGTGCTACTTGAGGCTGAACTGCGCAGCCTCCACAGGCTGGTTGAAAACGAACTGCGCGAGGCTCATATCGAAATCTAGCGTCTGCGTCCTCGTCGGCAGCTCCACGGAAAGACGCAGCTTGTAGCTGTGCGGCAGCGTCAGGTTGTTCTCGGCCTTGAAGTCGGAGAACTCTTCCGTCAGCCTGTAGATGCTCTCCTTCTGCTGGGCCGACTGAGTGGGGTCTTTGCCCATCTGCGCCGGGACTGTGTACTTGTACTCCGTGCGCACGTGCTGGAAGGTTTCGGCGTCGAAGAAGAGGCTCACCTGAAGGTCACCTGCGTTGCGGTACTTCAGCTCGTGTGCGGAGCGGTTATTAACTTTCTTCGTTCCGCCGTAACTGAGCTTCATGCTCTTTGCGTCGCCACGCAGGAAGGGCCACGCGGTCGAGAGCGAGCCGCCTATCAAGCCCTGCTTGAAGATGGCTTCGTGCGCAAAGAAGAAGTCGCTCAGCACAGAGCGGCGGCCCGACTGTAGAACTCCGACCGTCAGGTCTTTCCCGTCGTACCCGGCCTTCTCGTAAGAGTAGTTGGTGGAGTTGAAAATCATGGCCAGCAGAACCTTGTCGCCCTCGGAGGCAAACTGCACAGGCCCGCCAATCTCTATGGGCGTGTTGGTCAGCTTGAGCTTGGCCGTGGTGGTTCCGACTATGACGCGCGACTTGACGGCGGCCAGAGCTTCCGCAGTGCCTATGGAGGCCAGATGCTTTGCTATCACATCTTCGGCCTTCATCTTATCGTCAGGCGGCGTGGCCATAAGGTTCGTGGAGAAAAGAGCGACGACGAAGAGCGCCGCCAGAAACTGCTTGAGCATGTCTGCGAAGGGTTTTCTCACTTTTGTAATCTCCTTAGGCTAATCAATTTAAGATTTGAGGGGAAAGCGCAGTTGCTTGTTCGTTCGTTGACAGAGGCAATAGTTTTCTCTAGCTTCTCTCAATAGGAAGCAGGATTATAGCAATGCAGCACAAGCTTATCCAATCGGTAGGCGTGGCGTGGACGGTTCTCTACGCGTTCTTCGTCATCTGGATTTACGCCACGGAGCCTCGCACCTTCAAGGAAGTGGCCACGGGCGCGCAGGTCGTGGCCGGAACCTACGAGGTAGACCGCGAGAAGTTCGAAGAGGGCCTGCGGCTCTTTCGCGCCGAGCAGTTCCGCGCCGCACGCGACGAGTGGGCGCGAGCAGACCCCGAGCGGCGAGACGCGCGCACGCAGTTCTACATGGCCTACGCCTTTTACAGGGAGGGCTGGGGGCGCGTCTATAACGATGACGCGCTGTTCAAGCAGGGGCTGGAGGCGGCCAACCGCGCCATCAGCCTCTCCGAGCAGGAGCGGCTGCGCGTGGACGACCCGGACTTGCAGATACACACGCCCGCCGAATTGAAGGCGGAGCTTGAGCAGGGATTGGAGCGAACCGTTGACGACCTGAATCCTCTGAAAGTCTTTCGACAGCGCAAGTGATGAATAACGCTTCAAGAAATCGTGCGCTCGTGCGCTTTGTGCTGCTGCCGCTCCTGCTTATGACGGTGGCGCTTCTGGGCGGCCTGCGCGTAAGCTCGGACGACCACGCTTTCATCTTCATAGCGCCGCCTCTAATCACGCTCATCCTCTCGGTTCTGCTGATGCTGCTCTTTGTGCGCGGCCACATGGTAGAGCTTCGAGCGTGGGTCGGGAGCGACTATCCCCTTCTGGTCAACGTCTCGCACACACTGACGCTGCTCTCGCTCTTCTTCGCTTCGGCGCAAGCCTTTAATTCCGTGCTGCCCGAGACGGGCCTGCTCTTCTGGCTCTTCTCTCTCTTCTTCCTCTGGACGCTCTGGAATAACCAGTTCTCAAACTTCGACGCGCGCCACACGCTGCGCAGCCTGACGGTTCTCTTCGGCACCGCCTTCGCGCTCAAGCACATGCTGCTCGCCAGCCTCAACGCGCCGGAGGGAAGCTGGCTCAGAAGGCTCACGGGTGTTGTAGTCGAAGGAGTCTCGCTAGGGACGATTGCTCCGCAGAGGTTCGCCCCCGCGACGGGCTACATCTCCTTCTTCACGCTGGCGCTCTACGTCACCGGCCTCATGCTGCTGTCGCCTCAGCCCGAAAGCCCGGCGGACGAAGAAGCAAGACAGGTTTTGCGTGTTTACCGGAAGCTGGCTCCCGGCGAGCAACGATTGGTTCGAGCGGCGATTGTCGCGGAGTCAGATGAAGACAGTGATGTAAGAAGGGCTTTGCCCGGCGGAACAGGCGTTGACGATTCAGGCGAAGAGGAAACCATCGTGGCCGGAAAGCCAGAGAGGTAATCCGCAGGGGGCTGGGACAAGCCCTGCCCCCTACAGGTTGTTTGTTACCAGTTGACTATCAGCTCTTCCGAAGCCTGCCATGCCGGAACGTCCTCGCGTATGGAAACGCGCTGCAATCTTTCCGGCTCTTCCAGAAGACGGCCCGCGCCCTTCACCACATCCGCCAGAGGGTCGTCCGCCACGGCTACATGAAAGCCAAGCTCCTTCTGTAATCTTTCGGCTATGCCGTCCAGAAGCGCTCCGCCTCCCGTCAAGATTATCCCCGCGTGATAGATGTCTGCGGTCACATCCGGCTGCGAATCTTCAATCGCGCGCCGTACGCCCGTGATGATGTCCTGAATCACAGGCTCAAGGGCTTCGCGCACTTCCGTAGAGCTAATCTCCACGGCCTTCGCGGAGCCGTCCGTCAACTCTTTGCCAATCACCTCCATACGTCGCTCGGCGTGATTGTCGTCCGGCACGAACGCGGTTCCGAGCTCCTTCTTGACCTGTTCGGCGGTGCGCTCGCCTATCTGCATGGTGTGCGCCGTGCGTATGTGGTCGCGTATGGCTTCGTCCATGGCGTTGCCTGCTGCGGGCAGGCTGACGGAAGAGACGACTGCGGCGGAAGCAATGATGGCTATGTTGGTTGTGCCGCCGCCGATGTCTACGACCAGATGCGCGCGCTCGTCGTCAAAGGGGAGGCCAGCGCCCAAGGCAGCCGCCAGTCCTTCGTCCACGAGGTCTACGCGCGTGGCCTTTGCGTCGCGCGCCGCGTCACGGACAGAGCGCTGCTCAAGCGTAGTGCTAGAGCCGGGCACGCCTATGACCAGATGGCTTCTGCGCTTTCGGTCGCCGTGAACCCGGCGCACAAAGGCCGTCAGCATCTTCTCCGTGACATCGAAATTATTGATGGTGCCGCCGCGAATCGGGCGATGAACTTCCACATCCTGCGGCTCGCGCCCGAGCATCTTGTAAGCGTCCAAGCCGACGGCGAGCACTTCACCCGTGTACTTGTGAAGCGCGACCGCCGACGGCTCATTCAGGACTACTCCCCGGTGTGGCGCGTAAATCAGAGTGTTGACTGTGCCGAGGTCTATGGCTAAATCGTCCGTAAAGAAATTGCTCAGGATGTTCATAAATCTTCCCTTGTTGCCCCCCTAAAAACTGCCCCCTCGATGCGTACATTATTTCAAGCGAGGTAGTCCGATTCACACGAGATAATCGGCAACTCCCATGCCAGTTTCGACAAAGGCTGAAACAAGGGCGCGGCTACGCTGCCCTGCCCGCTTCTGAAACGGTTTCAATCGTACAAAGCGGAGTAAAACCGCCTTAAAAGCGGACGGGCGGGGCTGGCAGGTATAAAGGGGCGGAAAGCGTGGGATGAAATAAAAAATATCCAGTGAGCTAAATATCCGGCTCTTTTTCCAGACTGAGGTCGCTCAGGATTTCGTAGAGGGATGAAGCTTCGTGGCGCGCGACCTGTTTGGTTGCGGGAAGGCTCAGGACGCGGACTCGCGTTACGCGGTGGCGGCGGCTGAGCGTAATCTCGTCGCCTTCACGCACCGCACGCGAAGATTTGGCCGGGGTGCCGTTGACCTCTACAGCACCGGCATCGCACAACTCCTGCGCCACGCTGCGACGCAGGCACAACCGGCTCGCTTTGAGAAACAGGTCAATCCGCATAAGAGCAGTAATGAGTGACGAGTGATAAGATTCTTCTTATCACTCGTCACTCGTCACCTGTCACTGTCTTTAAGGCTTGCTCTTCTTGTCCTTGCCGGAGCTTTTGTCGGCTGAGGCAGGAGGCTGCGTGTTGAGGCCAAGGATAGGCTCAATCGCCGCGCGATAGTTGTCGGCAATCTTTATGTAAGCTTCCCGGCGCAGGCGCTGCATGTAATCCCCGCGCTCTTTATCGCGGCGCTCCATGGTAATCACCTCGCGCACCTTCATCTCGTTATATTCGGAGGCGGTGCTGGCGGGCGTGCGCTCGTCCACGCGCAGGATTTGGTAGCCCTCGTTCGTGCGTATGGGGTCTGTGACGCCGCCCGCCTGAACGTTCTTAATCGCGTTGGCAAGGTCTGCGCGCAGGTCTGGAACCTGAAACGAGCCGACTTTGCCCTTGTTCTGCTGGGCTATCCTCTGGCCGTTCTGCACGCGCTCGGAGTTGGCTGCGGCCAGCTCTCCGAAGTTCGCTCCGGCGCGAGCCTGCGTGACCAACTGAGTTGCCTTGGCCTTCACGTCGGCCTCGTTGATTCCGGGGCCGAGCGGGAGCCATATTTCAGAGAGCGTCACGCTCTCGGCCCTGCGAAACTTGTCCGCGTGCGCCTTGAAATACTTTTCGGCTTCGGCCGAGGTGATGCTGAGGAAGATTTTGCGGTCTACCTCGTCGTTGAAGACCATCTCCTTCATCGTCTCGGAGCGAAGCCTTGCGCGAACCACAGCCGGGTCAACGCCCGCAGCGCGCATGGCCTCTTCCAGAGCCTGCATGGTGGGAATGTTCTGCTCCTTGGCGACAATCAGCATTCGGCGGTTGACTTCGGCCTCCACCTCATCGGTCATGTTCAGTTCTTTGCCTTTTTGCATAAGAACCTGCTCGTTGATGAGGCTGGCTATCAGCTCGTTCCGCCTTTTGTTGACCTCTTCTGTGGCCTGCTGTTCGGTGGCTCCCTGCGCGACCATGGATTCCACGGCCTCGCGCATCTCCCGCTTGACCTGCGAGAGCGTGATTATCTGATCGTTGACCTGTGCTATGACCTCGTCAACGACCACTGGCTCGCCTTCCTGCGCGTGAGCCGCGCCCGCTCCGATTGAGAGCGAGAGCAGGACGGCTGCCGCAGCCCCGGCGAATGCTTGAAAGATGGATTTCACAGCTTTTCTACTCCTTAAATCCGACCCCGGACGGCACGGGAAATCCTGTGCGGCTCGCGGTCGTACGAAAAAATTCTGTCTCTATTATTTCCCTACCATGACGCGCGGCCCCTCTCTCTCTGGGAATTTCTCTAGAGAGCGCCGCCTGTTCGCCGGGGAGAATTGCCTAATTTATGAGAGCGCCGTCACGGCAAAAAGCCTTGAGCCGCTTGCGGTTGATGGTCAGGGACTCTTGGGAGCCCTAAAATTCCAGAGCGCTGATTCTAATCCGTAGCACGTATTTCGAGCAACACGCCACGAGCGGTTTCCAGCACCTCGTCCTGCTCTTTTTCATCCAGCCGCAGCCTCAAAACGCCCGTGGGAGCGAAGCTCGCGCCCTCGCGCACGCTCACTAGCTCCATCAGCTTTTCGGGCGCGACACGCGCCTTTTCAGACAATTTGATGCTGATGCCGCCCTGAGCCCTGTCAACCGAAGCCACGCCCATGCTTTCGGCCACAAGACGAAGGCGCGCGTAATCGAAGAGCCTTTCCACCTCCTGCGGAAGCCGCCCGTAGCGGTCTTCCGTCTCGGCGCGTATGGCGCGAAGCGTCTCTTCGTCGCGGGCGCTTGAGACTCGCTTGTAGGTTCTCAGTCGCTGCCCCATGTCCGAGATGTAGTCTTCCGGGATGGCAACGTTGACGCCCAAGTTGATTGAGACGCTCGTCTCGTCCTCAACGGCCTCGCCCCTGAGTTCCGACACGGTGCGCTCGAGCATCTGCGTGTAAAGATCAAAGCCGAGCGCGTCCATGTGGCCCGACTGCTCGCCGCCAAGAAGATTCCCTGCGCCTCTCAATTCCAAATCGAGCGCCGCTATGCGAAAGCCCGCGCCCAAGTCCGAAAATTCGCGTATGGCCGCGAGGCGGCGGCGCGCAATCGGCGTCAGAACCTGTTCCGAGGGAATGAGCAAGTAGGCGTAGGCGCGGCGATTAGAGCGCCCGACGCGCCCGCGCAACTGGTAAAGCTGCGCCAAACCGTAATTGTCGGCCCGGTTTATGATGATTGTGTTGGCGCGTGGGATGTCTATTCCGTTCTCTATGATGGTGGTCGCAACCAGAACATCATATTTATAATCAACGAAATCGAGCATCACCTGCTCCATCTCTTTCTCGTTCATCTGCCCGTGCGCGAGGGTCACGCGCGCCTGCGGCACAAGTCGCTGGACGAGCGCCGCAATCGTCTCTATGGACTCGACGCGGTTGTGTATGAAGAAGACCTGCCCGGCACGCGCAAGCTCTAATTCGATTGCGGATTTGATGACGGATTCCGAAAACTGAACCACCTGTGTCTGAATGGCCAGCCTATCTCTGGGCGGAGTCTCAATCACGGACATGTCGCGCAGGCCCATCAGAGACATGTTGAGCGTGCGCGGAATCGGCGTCGCCGAGAGCGTCAGCACGTCCACGCGCTTCTTCAACTGTTTCAGGCGCTCTTTATGAGCCACGCCGAAGCGCTGCTCCTCGTCCACCACGACAAGCCCCAGCTCACGAAAGCGCACGTCCTTGGAGAGCAGCCGGTGCGTGCCTATGATTATGTCTATCTCGCCCGCTTCGACGCGCTTGACTATCTCCTTCTGCTCTTTGGTAGAGCGGAAGCGAGAGATTAGCTCGACCTTGACGGGAAAGGCTGCGAAGCGCGCACGGAAGGTTTCAAAGTGCTGGTAGGCCAGCACTGTGGTAGGCGTCAGGACGGCCACCTGCTTCGATTCCATCACCGACTTGAAGGCCGCGCGCATGGCGACCTCCGTCTTCCCGTAGCCTACGTCGCCGCAGAGCAGCCTGTCCATGGGAGTGGCCTCTTCCATGTCGTGCTTCACGTCTTCGATGGCCGTCTCCTGATCGGGCGTCAGGACGTATTCAAAGCCCTCTTCGAACTCTCTCTGCCAAGGGCTGTCTGTAGAGTAAGCGTAGCCGCTCACGAGCTTTCGTTCCGCGTAAAGACGCAGAAGCTCGTCCGCCATGTCGCGCATGGCTCGCTTGGCCTTCGCCTTTGTCTTCTGCCAGCCGAGGCCGCCCAAGCGGTCAAGCTGCGGCTCGCGCGCCTCCGCGCTGGAATATCTTTGAACGAGGTCAAGGCGCTCTACGGGCACGTAGAGCTTCGCGTCCTCCGCGTAATAGAGCAGCATGAACTCGGAGGTGCGGCCCGCTCCCAGGTCTAGCTTCTGCAAGCCGCCGAAGCGTGCTATGCCGTGGTCTATGTGAACAACGTAGTCGCCGGTCTTGAGGTCTCGGAAGTCCGAGATGAAAGCGGCCGTCTTTGACTTCTTACGCTTGGACGCGGTCGCGGTCGTGCCCGGAGCCCGCCGCTCAAGCTGTGTCTCGTTCGCCTCGTCAAAGAGGTCGCTCTCTACGTGAATGATTAGCCGCGCATCCGGCAGCGCGAAACCGCCCGAAGGACGGCCGACTGTGACAATCGCGCCCGCCTGCATGGATTCGACATCGAGCCCCGTGTCGCTGCTCAAGCTGACGCGCGCCTGCACGTTGTAATCGCTCAGGATTTCCGCCACTCGCTCGGCGGTTCCCAAGGAAGGCATGACGAAGAGCGTCAGAGCATCTCTCTCCGCGCGGGCACGCAGCACGTCGTCGGCCAGCTCGTTTATGCGGCCGTGATAACGGCGCACGCTCTGGGCTCGCCATTCAACTTCCGTAGCGGATTCGACAGCCGGAAAGAGAAAGAGCGGCTGGGCGGCTTTGCGAGCGCGTCCAATCTGAATCTCCGGCTGCTCGGCCTCAAGCGCTATCTCCTGATCCAGCACGGCAGCCGCTCTCCCGAGCGTTCGCAATTCCACGCGCTGCACGGGCTCAAGCCGCGCGCGAATCTCTTCCGCGGTCATGTAATACTCTTCGGGCGGCAGGCCCAGCTCGTCCGCGCTCTCCGTTTCCGCGAAGCGAGTGCTTAGCGTCTCGAACACCCCGGCAAGATGAGATTCGATTCCGGCGGGCTCTTCTATGATGAGCACGGCGTCTTTCAGATAATCGAAGAGGCTCCCGCGCCTCGGATAGACAAGCGGCATGAGCCATTCCCAGCCGGGAAACGTCTCGCCTTCATCTGCGTAAGCCGTGCGGTCACGAATCGCACGCTCGAACCTCTCGTCGCTCCAGTGAGCGCGCGCCCGCTCGGCCCACAGGCGGAAATCCCCGCTCGCCACCGCAAGCTCGCGCATGGGCGCAATCTCCACCTCCTGAAGAGGCCGTATGGAAAGCTGCGTCTCGGGGTCGAACTCGCGTATTGAATCCACCGTGTCACCGAAGAACTCTACGCGGACGGGAGCGTCTTTGCCCGGCGACCACACGTCTAGGATTCCGCCGCGAGTCGAAAACTCACCGACCGCGCCCACCGGGTCTTCCCTCACGTAGCCAGCCGCTATGAGTTTCTCCACCAACTCATCAGGCGAATAATCCTCGTCACGACGAAGCAGCGCGCCCGCCTCCTTAAGCTCTTCCGGCGGAAGCGTCCTGCGCGCCATCCCGCGCGCGGTTAGAAGCAGAAAGTCTCGCCCGCCGCGAGCCAGCCGCCAGAGCGAAAGGGCGCGGCGCTCAAGCGTCTCAGGGTGCGGCGAAGCACCCGCGTAGGGGTCGCTCTCGGACGCGGGCAGCACTAGAACAGCGTCGTCGCAATCCTGCACGCCGCGCAGCGCGCAGTACCAGAAGCGAAGGTCACGTTCCCATGCTTCAAGGTCGCGGTTGCCTGCGGTCACCACGGCAAAGCACTTGCCGCTCTCGCGCTGCAAGGCGGACAGGGCAAGCGCGCGCGCCGGCCCGGACACAAGACCACTGACGGAGACTACGCGAGAGCCACGCGCAATCTCTTCCGCGACGCGCCTGTAGGGCTCGCTCTGCGTCACGCGCCTGAGCGCGCTCTGCACAACCGATGTTGCTTGAACCGTGCTACTCATAAATGCGATGCAAAGGAGATTGATTCATTGAATCAATGAATCAATCTCCTCTCACTTTTTCTATGATGTTTGTCGTAGAAGCGCCTTCTACGAATGGAAGCGCGAGGACGCGGCCTCCCGCCGCTTCAACCTCTTCGCGCCCGTGAATCTCGTCCAGAGAGTAATCGCCGCCCTTGACCAGCACATCGGGCAAAAGCTTTGCGATGAGAGCGCGCGGGCTAATCGCATCGAAGACCGTCACGTAATCTACAGCAGCCAGAGCCGCCAGCATCTCTGCCCGCTCGGCTTCCGGCACGATTGGCCGCCCGTCTCCCTTAAGCTCCCGCACGAAAGCGTCCGAGTTAATCGCCACCGCCAGCGCGTCTCCGGCTTCGCGCGCCGACTGTAGGTAGCGCACGTGGCCCACGTGCAGTATGTCGAAGCAGCCGTTGGTAAAGACCAGCCGCTTGCCCATCCCGCGCAGCCGCTCGCGCTCCTTGACCAGCTCTTCCTCGGAGAGAATTTTTCCGCTCATCTGGATACTGAAACTCTAACACGGATTCATAAAAGTCTGGAGTCTGGAGAGCAGTATCCTAAAATCCGATTCTCAGCGCCCCCTCTGCGTTCCTCCGCGTCTCTGCGGTGAATCTCTTTAACCTTTATTCACCGCCGAGGCGCAGAGAGACGCAGAGATTAGCGCAGAGAGTTTTCAAATCAGGACACTACCCTCTAGACGCCGGACTCCGAACTGTAGTTGGCTGATTTGCTGCGCACTACTTGCTTCATTATAATCAGCGCTTTCCCTATCCGCCGGAGAAAGAGACACAAAGTGACCAGCCCTTTCATAGAAGAGAACGACCAGACGCGAGCGCGGCGCGAGCACCTCGAAGCCATACGCGACATCGTCGGCAACGTCTATCCGAACAAGTTCGAGCGCAGCCGCGAAACCGGCACGGAAGATACCGTCACGGCCATCGCCGCCAAATTCAAAGAGAGGGAGCCGCAAACGCCGGAAGGCGCACGCCCCGCGCCCGAAGAGTTGGAGCGCGTCAACAGAGAGCTGAACACCATCTCTGTTCGCACGAGCGGGCGCATAGCCACGCCGCCGCGCGTCATGGGCAAAGCCGCCTTCGTGCATCTCTCGGACGGCGTCTCGCGCCTACAGATTTACGTGAAGAAGACGGACGTGCGCGCCGTTGACAACGACACGGGCGATTTAATTGACGAAGAGGGAAAGGGCTGGGAGCTATTCAACCTCTTAGACCACGGCGACTTCATAGGCATCGAAGGCTATCTCTTCGTCACAAAAACGGGCGAGCTTTCGATACACGTCCGCGAGTTGCAGTTTCTCTCTAAGGCGCTTCTGCCCATGCCCGACAAGCTGCACGGGCTGACAGACCCGGAGATTCGGCAGCGCCAGCGCTACGCTGACTTGATAGCCGGGAGCCTCAAGGTAGAGCGCGAAGAGGGAGAATGGGCGCCCCGCGAAATCTTTGAGCTTCGCTCAAAGGTGATACGCGAGCTGCGCCGCTTTTTGGACGACCACGGCTACATAGAAGTCGAGACGCCCATGCTCACCCCGCTCGCCACCGGCGCAGCCGCCAAGCCGTTCAAGACTCATCACAACGCGCTCGATATAGACCTCTACGCGCGCATAGCGCCGGAGCTGTATCTGAAGCGCCTGCTCGTCGGCGGCTTCGAGAAGGTTTACGAGCTTAACCGCAACTTCCGCAACGAAGGCATAGGGTATCGCTGGAACCCGGAGTTCACGATGCTCGAATTCTACTGCGCCTACATGGACGTAAACGGCATGATGGACTTCTGCGAAGAGATGCTGCAAACGGTCGTGGAGAAGGTCTACGGGAACAGGTTCGTGAGGCACGCTTCCGGAGAGCTTGAGTTCACGGCCCCCTTTGCGCGTCTCTCTATGAAGCAGGCGATTGTAGAGGCGTGGGCGCAATTGCCCTACGTTGAGTTGCTGAGCCTTGAGGTTTCGGAGGAATGGCTGAGCGACCCGGTCAACGCGCACGCGCTAGTGCTCTTTCTCAGACAGGCGTCGGCCGACAACTCCTCTGCGCAAAGCTCCGGCGACGAACAGGACGGATTCGAAACCAACGCTTCCACTATGGAGGAGTATTGGAGCCGCGCAGAAGAAGAGGCTGAAGCGGAGCACGCAGCCGGAGTGCTGGCGGAAGACGGAATACAGGCGGGTCAGGACATAGCGGAAATCTTCGAGATGGTTGTGGAGCCTTCGCTGTATCAACCGACTTTCATCATGGACTTCCCTAAACCCGTCTCGCCTCTTTCAAAGGCTTCACCCGTTGACCCTACCGTTGCCGAGCGCTTCGAGCTTTTCATCAATGGCATGGAGATAGCCAACGGCTTCTCGGAGTTGAATGACCCGGTGGAGCAGCGCGAGCGTTTCCTTGAGCAGATGGAACAGCGTGAGCGGGGCGACGAGGAGGCAATGGTGCTGGATGAGGACTACATACGGGCGCTCTCTTACGGGATGCCGCCTGCTGCCGGGATAGGCATAGGCATTGACCGCCTCACCATGATTCTCACCAACAAGCACACCATACGCGAGGTGATTCTCTTCCCGCACATGCGCCCCGAGCGCAAGGCGCGCGAGGATGAAGAAGCGGCGCGGGAAGATAAGTAAAATTGGCCGCAGGTTCTAAGGTTGAGTGCTTCCTTGAATTGAGATTCACCGCAGAGACGCAGAGAGGCGCGGAGGAAAGCGCAGAGAGTTGAATGCTTTTCTCTGCGCCCTCTCTTGCGTCTCTCCGCGTCTCTGCGGTGAGGTTTTCCAGCCGCATCACCAAAATCTGCATGAAAACATTACACGCGCAGGGCTAGAGAAGCCGTTTTTACACCAAACGTTTGCTGCGCAGTCGTACAGACGCGACGCGCAGTTGTGCAGATGCTGTCCGTAGGTGTTCAGACGCCGTGCGCGCCTGTACAGATTCCAACTTCAGTTGTTCAGACGCCAAGCACGGCTGTACAGACGACAAATACAGTCGTACAGATGAGGCGTACAGTTGTGCAGACGCCGCGTGCATCTGTTCAGACGCCACATCTGCGTGTACAGATTCCAACTTCAGTTGTTCAGATTAGCTTTTACTTCTGATTTCTGAGCGCTGGCGCTTTTGGCCCTTGGCTTGTGCGCGTGTAGGAGAGGATTGTGCCGCCGAAGCCCACGACCCAAGCGTGGTCGCGTCCGGCGAAGACTATTCGCTCAAGCGGGTGTGTCGTGCCGCTCGGCTCAAGACTCCATTTGAGGCCACTGTTTTTTGTGTAGAGCAGCACGCCGTCCACTCCCACGGCCCAGCCTTCGGAGGCGTCTAGGAATTTCACGTCCGTCAAATCGGACTGCACCGGAGAGTTTTGTGCGCGCCAGGTGCGGCCACCGTCCAGCGTCATGAAGATGCGACCCATAGAGCCTACGGCCCAGCCTATGCGCGGCTCCGCGAAGGAGACGCTGGTAAAGCGCACGTCGCGCGTCTCAACCATCCCGGCCCGCCACGTTTCGCCGCCGTCGAAGGTCTGCAAGATGGTGGAGCGAGCGCCCACCAGCCACCCGCGCTCGCCGTCCAGAAACGTTCCGCCCAGCAGCAGGTAGCGAGTGGGCGAAGGACGCCTAGACCAGCTTGCGCCTCCGTCGCTCGAAGAGTAGAGCGCGCCTGCTTCGCCAAAGGCCCACGCGCGCCCGCCTTCAGTGAAGACGGCCCGCACCAGCCGCGCGTCCGGCGCTGCCAGATTCAGCCTCTGCCACGAGCGCCCGCCGTCCACGGTCTTCATCAGATAGGTGGGCGACTCGTCATTCGTGCGCAGCTTGTACATGTCCCGCTCGCAGACTATCCAGCCGTTCTTTTCATCCGCGAAGTAGATGTCCCGAATAGTATCTTCCGTGGGACGACGCGGCGCAGCGCCCCAAGTCTCTCCGCCGTTCGTAGTCTCAAGCAAAGTGCCGTTGCTTCCGGCCACCCAGCCGCGCTTCGCGTCCAGAAAGTATGCCGCGTGCAGCCATGCCATAGTCCCCGACTGCTGCTTCACCCATGAAGCGCTCGCCGCAACCGAAAATAGAAGTATGAGTGAAAGAGACGTGATGACGCGTAAGGTGCGCGCCTGCCTATCTGCTACCTTTAACATCTGATACGGCCCTCCTTTTACGTACCCTTTCCTCTTCGGGTTAAAAAGCAAATGACAAGTGACAAGTAAGAAAAGCTTTTATCTTGTCACTTGTCACCCCTCATCTTTCACTGCTTTAGAACGGCAGGCCGAAGATGCGCCCGAAGGAGAGTACAGAGGTCAAGCTCAGAATCTGTTGAATAGACTTCAGGCGGTTGCCGGGAACGATTACCTGATCGCCCGGCGCAAGATAGGCCATCTCCCTTGCGCGACCCTTTTCTATGTCGGAGATGTTGACGATAAACGGGCTCAGGTTTCCGTCGGCCTTGCGGCGAAGAATTACTACCTTCTTTTTGTCGCCCGTGTTGAGTATGCCGCCTGCTTCCGCAAGCGCCTCTATGATGCTCACACGGCGCGTCATAACCATCACGCCGGGTCTGCCGACGTCGCCCAGCACGCTGTAGCGAGCGGACATGGCCTTGTCCAGATAGACCGTGACCTGCGGGGTTAGGATGTATTCCTCAAGCTTCTTTTGTATCTCTTCCTGAACCTGCTGGGTCGTCTTGCCGACTACGCGCACGCCCTCGGCTATCAGTGGAAAGCTTATGCGGCCATCGGGCGGAACCGTGATGTTCGCCTTGGAGTATCGCGGCTGGTTGAAGACATCCACCGAGATGACGTCTTCAGGCCCCAGCCTGTAGTCCTTCAGAAAGTTGTTGTAGTAAGGAACAATGGCTGCTTCTTCTTCGGAGGCACTCTCGCGCCGACCGGCCTGCAATTCGGCCGGAATCGAGGAAGACTGTGCAGTCTGCCCGCCGGAAGCGGCAGGCGCAGTAGTAGTAGTAGTCGGGGTCTGCTGCGTGGTTTGCGGCGTAGAAGTTTGCGGCGCGCTCTGCGTCTCTCTCTTCGGCCCTTCCTGCTCCCTCTTATCCTTTGAGTCGCGCCCGAAGATTCGGCTGAACAGGCCGGAAGACTTCTCTCGCTGCTGCGGCTGCTGCGTGCCCTGCTGCTGCGCGCAGACGGGCAGCGACGTTGCCATCACAACCGCCAGCACGAGCGCTTTCAAACTTGCGTTTATCCTCATCACCTCAAACCTCCTGAAGAAAAGCCTCTTCCCCTTGTCGAACACGCGGCAGGCTCTCAACGAGCGCCGCGACCGAAAATAATCGTCTTGACAGTCTCAAACAGAATGGCCGCGTCCAGCATCAGGCTCTGATTCTTTATGTAATACAGGTCGTATTGAAGCTTCTGACGCGCGTCCTCAATCGAAGAGCCGTACGGATATTTTATCTGCGCCCAGCCCGTGAGGCCCGGCGCAATCAGGTGGCGCTGCTCGTAGTAGGGAATCTCTTCCGCAAGCTGCGCCACGAAGTGCGGGCGTTCGGGTCTGGGGCCGACAAAGCTCATCTCGCCCTTCAGTATGTTCCAGAACTGCGGAATCTCGTCCACGCGAATCTTCCTGATGACCCGGCCCACTCTGGTCACGCGGTCGTCCGAATTCTGCGCCCAGACCGGCCCGTTCTTCTCCGCATCGGTTCGCATCGAGCGGAACTTCATCAAGGTGAAGGGGCGACCGTTTCGTCCCACTCGCTCCTGCCTGTAAAGGACGGGCCCGCGAGAATCCAGCTTGATGAGAATCGCCGTCAGGATGGCAATCGGCAGGCTCATGACTGCGCCCACGAGCGCCACCAGCCGGTGAAAGGTGGAGCGTATAAAGGCGTTCACGCGCGCCTGTCGTCCACGGCTTGAGAAGATGAGCCACGAGGGGCGCAGCATGTCCAGATTCACTCTGCCCGTCAGGCGCTCGTAGAAGGACGCGCCCTCTTCTATGGAAACGTTGCCCGAAAGGCTCAGGCGCAGAAGCTGCTCCGAGGGGAACGTCCCACGACGCTCGCCCATGGAGACGACTATGCGGTCAACGCCTTCGCGCTTGACTATCTCTTCGAGGTCGCTGGTTAAGCCTACGACGCGCGGGTTAATCAAGCTCTTGCCTACAAGCTCAGGGTTGCTGTCAACGAAGCCCAGAATGCGATAGCCCGCGTCGCGTCTTCCCAGCACCTCGCGCGCAATCTCTATGGCCGCGCCGCCTGAGCCTACTATGAGTATGCGCTCGCCTATTCCGGGGTGCCCGAGGAACCAGTGTATAGCCACGCGCCAAGTAATAGTGAGCGTGAGCGCCAACGGCAACGCTATGAGCCACACGCCGCGCCCAATCATCAACTGCGGAAGCGTGTAAGAGGCAAAGGCAAGCGCTATCCACGCCAGCCCGAGCGACTGTATGAGCCGCAGGACAAGCTCTCGCCTGTCGTGCATGACCACGAAGTCGTACAGGTCGTATAGATAGAAGGCCGCCAAGCAGAAGAGCGTGGCGAGCCCCGCCTTGTAGAAGCCGTAGCGCTCGATTAACTCGAACTCTCCGTCCGCAAACCCCAGCCTCAGATACACGGCTCCGAGCATACCGGCGAAGAGCAGGGCTGCTTCGACGATAATCAGCAGAATAGTTCGTGTATTGAGACGCGCGGGCTTCAAGTTAAAACTCTAAACCTCCTCTAGACTCTCCTCCACAACTTCAGTTTCGACTGTCTCATCCGCCTGCTTCTTGTAGTAACGTCGCTGGTAATAGCTGTTGCTCTCGGCCAGCTCCTCTTCGCTGCGGTTGAGCACAACGCCGAGCATCCGGCCACGCGGCAGAGTGTCCAGCACTCTATCAACAGCGCCGTAACGCGTCTTGCCGGAGCGAACAACCAGCATCGCGCCGTCGGCCCGGTTAATCAGCAGGTTGGCATCAGTGAAGATTCCGAGCGGCGGCGCGTCTATGATGATGATGTCGAAGAGGCCGCGAGCGTCCTTTAGCACGCGCTCGAACTTCGGCCCTGAGAGAAGCTCGGCGCAATCGTCGCGCGCAACGCCTCCCGGCAGCAGGTAGAGCCCCGCAGGCTCAAGCTTTACCAAGCATTCTTCGAGCGTAGCCTCTCCGGCCAGTACTTCCGACAACCCGGTCGCGGCCTCTTCCTGTATCCCGAAGTAATCGGTCACGCAGGGACGCCTGAGGTCGCTGTCAATCAAGAGCGCACGCATGCCGTCGGTCTGGGCCAGCAGCCACGCCAGATTAAGCGCGGTCAAAGTCTTGCCCTCGCCCACGCCTATGCTGGTGATGACGAAAGCCTGCATCTGCTTGCGCTCACCGGCTTGCAGCACGCGCGTACGAAGACTGCGGAACTGCTCGCAGTAGGCCGAGCGCGGCTGTGTGATGGCTACAAGGTGTGGTTCGACGCGCGTCGGGGAGATGTCTAAAGAGACACACTCCAACACGCGCGTCGAACCGGCAGCGCCCAAAGTTGCCCCAGCAGCACGCGAAGCCAAGTCGCCGGGGAGTGCCGACCCGACGATAGTTTCGGTGTGCGCAGTGGACGCTGAAAACGTAGAAGATGATGGCGCAGAAGGCACCGCGAAGAGCGAAGACCTGTCCCATGGATGTACGGCAGCCGTGCTGGAGCCGTTGCCCGATTGCCCGTTGCGGCGCACAGGCTCTTTGTCTTCCGCTCTTCGCCCGCCGCCTGTTTCTGCGGCGCGCATCAATGCATCGTAAACTCTACCCATTTAGATTTCCCCCACGAGACCCGATTGGCGAAAAGCTGCGCCCACCTCATCCGGCTCACGCGCACCGCTTTCGCCAACGTGTTCAGTCTCTTCTGTTCTGTTATCCATGAAAGATGAGGATTCCTCAAAACCCTGTCCGGAGATTTCCGTCTCCTCCCTGTGCGGTTGCGGCTCGCCTGCTCCGGCTGCCCAAAGCTCGGCGCGGCCCGCGGCCGTGAAGATGCGCGCGGGGGCTTCGCGCTCTTCTCCCATCTGTCTGCCACGGTCTGCGCGCGGCAGCATGTCGAAGGTCTCCGCGACCTCTTCAATAATCGCGCGCCCTATGACGGGCTCGCCCTCCGCGTAGCCGGTCAGAAGGGCGTTGTCGCAGAGATTGTTAATCTGGCGCGGAATGCCTTCGGTGCAACGGAAGATGTAATCAACCGCGCCGGGCGAGAAGATGTCCGTGCGCTCAGCGCCCGCCACCAGAAGCCGCGAGGTGATGTAATGCTCCGTCTCTTCTACATTCGGCAGAGGCTTGATGTTGCACCTCAAGGCTATGCGCTGCTTCAACTGCCGCAGCTCAGGATTGTTGAGCACGTCGCGCAGCTCCGGCTGGCCCGTCAGAACTATCTGCAACTGCTTGGCCGTGTCGGATTCGAAGTTGGAGAGAAGGCGAATCTCCTCAAGCACGCTCGTAGAAAGCCCCTGCGCCTCGTCAACTATGAGAACCGTGCGAAGGCCGCGCGAGTGGCGAGACTCAAGGGTCTTGCCAAGCTCCATCAGAAGCTCTGATTTCGTCTCCCACTTCTGCACGTTGAGCAGGGTCGTGACGTGCTGGTAGAACTCCGGCACGGTCAGTCGCGGATTGAAGACGTAAGCGACGAGCACGTTCCTGTCCATGCGCTGCATCATCCAGCGCAGCACGGTCGTCTTGCCCGTGCCGACTTCGCCCGTGACCACCACGAGCCCGCGACCGCTCTCTATGCCGTAATGCAGGTTCGCCATCACTTCACGATGCGACTGCGTGAAGTATATGTAGCGCGGGTCGGGCGTCAGCGCGAAGGGTAGTTCCTTCAATCCGTAGAATTCTCTGTACACGTCTGTAGGGCTCCTCTCAGGAAGCGAAGCGTTCAAAGATACCGGACATCTTCAAGACCAAAGCGAGCGCCGGGATGCTTATGATGGTGATGACGATTCCGGCGGCCAGAAGCATCAGGCGGCGGCGCGGAACTCGCGTGGCCTCCTGCGGCGTCTTGAGTTCCGGCAGCGAAACCAGCACCGGAAGATTCGTGTAATGCGCGGCGTCGTCAATGGTTTGAATCGTCAGCAGGCGCGGCACTTCGCAGGCGGCTGCGAAGAAGAGGCCGACACCCAAGCCCAAGGCCAGCCCCATCAGTATGAGCATCATGCGCTTGGGCGCGACGTGCGTCTGGGGCAGGTTCGCCGGGTCAATGACCTGTATGGACTCGCCCTGCTGGTTGACCTGAATGGCGGAGCCGATGGCGGCCTGAGCTTGTCGCTTCAAGAGGTCGTCATAGGCTACCTTCTTCGTCTCGTACTCGCGGGTGATGGCCTGAAGCCCGACTTCGGCTCCGGGGACTGCGTTGATACGTCCCTCTATATCCGCTATCTGCCCGTTGGTAATTTCCAGTTGCTTCTGCAAGCGATTAAGCTCGCCCTCGGCCAACTGTATGTTTATCTCCGCCTCTTTGACGGAGAGGTTCGGGCGTTCTCCGCGCTCCTTCTTCAGTTGCGCAATCTTGGCGGCAGACGAATCCTCCATGTCCTTCATCTCGCGCTTGACGGCTTCGAGCTCCGCTTTCTTCGCAACCACGTCCGGGTGAGCCGGTTTGTACTGTGTGAGAAGGTTCTGAATCTCCGCTTCAAGCGCGGCCTTGCGCGAGGCGAGCGCCCCCCACGCGGGCGTAGCTTTGGGGTCGCCCACCTGTTTGGCAAGGTCATCTTCGCTCTGCTGCGCCACCTGCTTGAGCGTGCCGAGCTGCGCGCTCAGGGCCGAGCGGCGGTCGTTGAGGCGGCCAATCTCGGACATCAAAGCCTTCTGCTGCTCGCGCAGGCCCGTGTACTGCGCGACGAGCGCGGGCCCCTGCGTCGGCAGGTTGTTGATGTTCTGCGACATGTATTCCAAGCGCCGCCTGTCAATCTCGTCAAGCTGCGCTTTGGCGTCGGCCAGTTGCTGCTCGAAGAACTCGCGCGTCTGCGTGCCCACGGCCGTCATGTCGCGCGCCTGCGCGTTGACGTAAGTCGAGGCAAGCTCACCGGTGACGGCCTGCGTCTTCTTCGGGTCGCGCTCGCGGTAGGTGATGCGAAAGGCGGGGATGTTGTCGTTTCGACTATGCTCTATCTCAACCTGAATGTCGCGCTGCATCTTCTCAACGACCAGTTCCATGGGCATGCCGTTAGCACGCTCACGCCTGTACAGGTCGTACTTCAATATCAACGGCTCAAGCGAAGAGCGGCTCTGCGCTATGCGGTTGATGTTGTTGATGCGCATGGTCAGGTCGCCCTCCGACATCGCGGGAGCGACGTTCGGGTCAATGGTCGGCGGGCGAACGATGAGGAGAGTCGTGGATTCGTAGACGTTGGGCAAGCGCCAGACGACTATGGCTATGGCTGCTGCGACGGCAATCGCCGGAAGCATAATCAGCCACTTGCGCTTCCAGAGAATCTGGGCGTATTCGCCCGGTGTGCGCTGGCGAAATTCAACACTCATAACGGCACTCCTGCAATGTTACTGCTCGGAAGCAGGTCTTCCCGCAAAGCTCATCCCCTTGACTGCTTCCCGGCTTTTCCGGGAGTCTCGCCGGGCATTGGCGAAACTGTTCGAGCCGGGAACGAGGGTTCGGAAGACTCTTATCAAATGCTCTCTCGATTTACAGCGTAGAGAGAGCGCGGCGAGCATCTTCGGCCTCCGCGAAGCCGCCTTTCTCACCGAGCCTCAAGGCTGTCTCAAGCTCTCGGCGCGCGCCCGCCTTGTCACCCTTACCGGCAAGCGCCATCCCCAGATGGTAACGATACGTGGGCACGTTGCCCTGCGACGCGATTACCTTCTGCAACTGCTCCACGGCGGCGGCGTGCGACCCCTTCTTGTAATAGACCCACGCGAGCGTGTCGCGGAATCCGGCCATGTCGGGGTTCTTCTGTACTACACCCTGCGCCAGCCTGAGCGCTTCGTCAAGGTTGCCCATGTCGAAAGCGGCATAATTCCACGCAAGGTTGTTGGCGGCAATCGTCAGATTCGGGTCAATCTCAAGCGCCTTGCGATAGCTCTCGATAGCCGCCTGACGATTCCCGCGCCCGTCCTCAAGCAGGCCAATCAAAGTATATGTGGGCGCGCTGTCGGGCTTTCGCTCAAGCACTTTGCGGTATTCGGCTATCGCCTGATCCGTCTGCTTGAGGTTGACAAAGAGCACGGCCAAATCCGTGTAGGCCGCTACGTAGTTCGGGTCAAGCTCCACGGTTTTACGCAGCTCGGCTTCCGTCCCCTGAGCGTTCTGTTCGAAGGCGTAAACCTGAGCTTTCAGATAATGAAGCTGAGCGTTCTGAGGCTGCCCGCTTAGAGCCTGATCAATTCGCGCGTGTGCCTGATCCAGCCGTTTCTGTTGTGCGTAAAGTTTGATCAGACCATATAGCCCATCGAAGTTGAGGCTGTCAATAGCCAGCGCACGGTTATAAAACTGCTCGGCCTCGTCCAATTTGTTCTCCTTGACGGAGACGGCTGCCAGATAAAGGTAAGGCTCTACGGAGTTGGGCTCCTGCTGGCTCGCGGCCTGAAAGTCTGCGCGTGCGGCCTGCGTATTACCAAGCGTCAACTGAGTCGCGCCGCGCACGTTCAAGGCGCGTGCGCGCATCTCCGCAATCATCTGCGGCGAGGTGTCGCGGTCGGGCGCTGCCTTCGTCAAACGATTCACTAAATCGTTCGAGAGGTTGAGAGCGTTCTTGGCATCGCCTGCGGCGAGGTTGACCTGTACCTGTAGAAGCTTGCCGGGAAGATAGTCCGGATAATTTCTCTCAAGGTCGCCGGCATAGACTCTGGCCTGCTCTATCTGATTGGCCTTGATGCTGGCCTGCGCCATGTAGTAGAGGCCCGCGCGAGAGTTGGGCTCCTGCTTCAAGACCTCTTTCAAATCTTCTATGGCGTCTTTGGCCTTGCCCTGCTGCAACAGCACGCGGGCGCGAAGCAGTCGGCCCTGACGGTCGTACTGATTGCGCTTTAAGACCTCTTCGGCCTGCGCGCTTGCGCCGCCAATGTCGCCGCGCTGTAGCATGATTTCGCCCAGACGATAATGACCACGCATGTAATCGGGCGACTTTGCAACCATGTCGCTGTAGATTCGCACGGCGTCGTCCATGCGGCCTACGGACGAATAGAAGTCCGCCAGCACGGTCAATCCGTCCGGCTTATCCTTGTCCAAATCGGCTAGCGCTTTATAAGCCGCCTCGGCTTTGTCAATCTGGTTGTTGACCAGATAGAAGCTGGCTATGACGAAACGCGCGTCACGATTCGAAGGCTCAAGCTCGACGGCCTTTTTGAACTCGGCCTCAGCCTGTTCAAGTTTTCCCGTCTGCGCCAGATACTTTCCGTACTCTGTGTGGCCGAGCGCCGCGTTGGGATTGACGTTGATGGCGCGCAGCAGCGTCTCTTCAACCTTCGCCTGGTCGTTGCGCTTCATGTAGAAGCGCGCGAGCGCCACGTAGGACTCTACCCTCTTCGGGTCAATCTCTATGGCGCGATTCAATTCCGCGAGCGCTTCCTGCGGCTTGTCCTGAGCGGAGAAAACGGTCGCCAGCAGTATGTGGCCTTCAATGTGGTTCGGGTCTTTCTGCAACACCTCCCGCGCCAGTTGCTCAGCCTCCATCATCTTTCCGAAGAACGCGTAGAAGTTGCCGAGCCGCACGCGAGCGTCCAGATTATTCTGGTCAAGCTGGACTGTGCGCTGCAACTCAACTATGGCTTCGGGAATGCGTCCCAATCCCTCGAAGGCGCGCGCCAGTCCCCAGTGGGCTGCGCCCATAGCCTCGTCAATCTGCAAGGCATTGCGAAACTCAAGGCTGGCCTCTTCAAAGCGCCTGTCCTTGAGATACTGTTCGCCGCGCTCCACGTGAGCGAGCTTGGTTTTTTCGGGATTAGAGCAGCCTGCCAGAAGCGCAGTAGTTATGAGAAGGATGGACAGAAGGGCAGCAAAGTACCCACGGGTATTGCACTCACGAATTTTCATTGACACTCTCCAAAACCCGCTTCCCTCAGTTCTCTACAGTCTGGCCGGGGCAACCGGCCATTTTTGAGAAGGAGCGAAATCAGGCTCTTTATCTTGATTAATTAACCTTTGAAGCTTCGTGTTCTAGACGACGGGCAATGTCGCAAAAAAGGCTGCTCTTCAAAGGCTCTTTCAACGCGCCGCATCCTATAGAACCTGCTGCGGCAAAATGATTAAAGGCTTAATGGCCGCCATCTTCCGAAAACCGGCACTCGAAACGTGGCGTCCAAACCCTTTTCAATCTCTTCTCAAAGAGGACGCGCCCGTCTAATTCGGCACGTAGCTTGGCAGCAGAGGCGCAATCTCCGAAGCGAGATTCGTGGCCCCCTCAAGCGCGGACTGCTCCGTCTCTCCCTTGTGCAGAGGAACCATCACGCGCACCATCGCGCCGTCAGAGCGGCGGCGGCTGATGCTGTCCAGCACAGTATAAATCTTCCCCCAGTACTCGCTCGAAACCAATCGGCCACGCCCCTGATACCAGTAGACCAGAAGCTGGCGCTCACTCCCCTGCTCAATGATGTAGCGGTTGGCTTCAAATGGCGCGGAGCCGTCCGTAGGGCTGACGGTTATCCTGCCCGGCTCGCCCATAGTCCAGCCCGTGCCCGGCAGGCAGTTGAGCGGGCTGTGATAGGTCGCGCCGTTGCGCTGCGTGGCGTAGTAGCCCACGTAGAGATTGGCCACGCGCCCCTGCGAGCCCGTGTAGTTTCTTGAGAGATAATCGTCTGCGCGAAGCACGCGCTCCGTCTCTTCATCGAAGCGATAGTCGCTGCCCACCTGCCGCCATGCGCCCACGGCCGCAGGAAACTCCTTCAAGGGACGGCGCGGGGCCGTTCGCTCTCCGGCAAGCTGCCAGAGGTTTATCACTACGCCGCTCGCCACGAGCAACAGAAGCAGAGCATAAAAGCGTCTCGATTTTTTATCTTTCCCCTCCGTCATCACTCCGCTCCTTTGACCGAAACAGCTTTGGCGGCGGCTGGCTGTGCCGCAGCAGCCACTACGCGCTGAGCCTTCTTCCCTTCTTTGACGGCTTCGGCGGCACGTCCTGCGCCGCCATCGCGCCCGCCGCCGCTCCCGCCAAAGCGGTCGAGCACCCAGCCCACGGCGAACAGCAGCAGGAAGGCCACTATGTAAACGACCCAGCCGGAGAAGGAATGAAAGAAGCCGTCCGCCACCTGAAGCCCGTAAAAATGTGCGAGTATGCCCGTGCCGCTCACTCGCCCTGCGTTCGTCAGGATGGCAATCGGAATCGAGGACGATACCAGTATGAGCGAGCGCCAGAAGCTCCACCGCTTGAGAAAGTCTAAGGAAGCGCCGCCCGCATCATCGCCGCCCTTGTCGTTCCTCTTGGGACGAGTGAAATAGGCGAAGACGACGGCTAAAGTGATGAGCGTCATCAGCGAGCGTATGCCGCTACAGGCTTCAACCACCTCAAGCTTCTTTGTCTCTCGCGCGCCGAGGGGCAGTAGCTCTATCACGTTGCCCTGCCTCAGAACCGGGATGTCGAAGAACCGCATGGCCCAGACGGCGCAGCGCGAGGCGAAGAGCTGCAAGGGAAAAGCTATCTGGTTAAAGATGATTGCCGGAATGGGAATCGCCAGCACCAGCAGCACGAAGGATACGAACGTCAGGCGAAGGAGCTTGAAGCCCCAGAAGTATATGACTATGCCTGCCAGCAGCAGCACCAGCGACATGCGCTGCACGTAAAGCTCCGCGCCTGCGGTTCCGGCCCACAAGGCGAAGACGGCCAGCACGGAGCAGATGCCGCCCAGCAGAAGCAAAGGGCGACTTGAGCGTGCCGCACGCTCCAAGCGCTCGCGCTCCGTCCAGAGCATGAAGCCTATGATTAAAGGAACCAGCAGGCCGTGCGAATAGTTCTCGTCCGTCCACCAATCGTTCCCGAGCTTCACCAGCACGGGCAGGTAAAGAAAGCTTATGGCCGCAAAAATGGCCGCAGGTTTCCAGAGAGTACGAATTGAAGGGACACTCATTTGGTCACAAAAGAGAAGAAATGCTTTCGCGTGCGAAGGGGCAATTCTCCTCACGCGAAAGCTTTTCGATCAGGCGAGTGGAGCCCTTGCAGGCTCTTTTCCGATTTATCGTCGGGACTCAAGCCTCGCGTGAGTCCCGATGACTTCTTTAGCTTAACGCATCACAGCTTTCTAAACAACAGTAAAATACATACGTTGTTTAACGCACGGTTACAGGCACGCTGTTGCTGCGGTAACCGCCGACTATAATCGTCAACTGCAAGTTGCCTATGCCTTGCAGCTCAGGCGTGAGCATGACGTTAATCTGATCGAGCCCTGTGATGACGCCCTGCGCGCCAGCATATTCCACTGGAAGCTGGAATGTGCGCCCGTCGCTCGCGCGAGCTTCGACTTTAACGGAATCCGCAAGGTTGGCTATCGTCTTATCGTCAACCTTGATGTAGCTGGAAGCGTGCGAGGTGCTGAGAGAAGAGCTGACGCCGCTCGCAAAAATCATCAGGCGAGTGCGCTTGTCATCGCCCAGATTCTCCTGCGTCTCAATGGTAAACGGCCCGGTCTTGAGGCTCCCCGCATTGAAGACCACTCCGTTGCCGTTCGACAACAGAATCGCTGGCAGGCCGGTTGCGGGCGTGGGATTAGGCTGAGCAGTGTTGGCGATTACTTCTATGCCGCTCACCTTGGCGTTATCTATAAGAGACGTAAAGCGAAGGTTGATGACTCCGTCCGTGACGGTCGTCTGAAATTCTTCCACCACGGCCTTGAGCGAGCCCCCGGCGCGTGAGTATATGTCGTAGTTCGAGAGCACTTGTGCGTTCTCCAACTGTACGTTGAAGACGCGAGCGCCAGCGCCCTTGGAGTCCGACACCCCGTACCAGATTTCCGCGAAGTGCAGCCTGACGGTGTAGCTGCCGTTCGTCACAGGGATGGCGTACTCAAGCGGGATGCCCGTGCCGTCGCTGTAACGCTCCTTGCGGTATAGCTCGTTGTTCGATGTGTTGTTGATGTCTGTCGAAGCTAGATTCGAAGGCGCATAAACTTTGCCGCTCAGGTAATAGCTATCGTTCTGCCAGACGTTGCCGCTCGCGTCAGTGTACTGGTTGCCTCCGGCGGAGATGCGCAGAAGGGGCGCGTTTGAAACCGGCGTCGGCGTCGGCGTCGCTATGGGTGTCGGTGCAGGCGTCGGCGCGGGAGTGGGCGCTGGCGTCGGCACGGGCGTAGGATTCGGCGTGGGAGTTATTGACGGAGATGAAACAGCGCCCGCAATAGCGGCTTCGAGCGCGTCGAAGTCGCAGCCAAGGTCTTTACCGTCTGTCCCTCTAGATTTGAATTGAGACGTAGAGGCCAGCCTGTAATTCCCTCCGCTCATGTTTACGTATCCCACATCCGACTGCTGCGCCGGATAGTAGTTGCCGAGCGGATAGCGGCTGGCGTTGCTGGCCCCGCCAACTATAGCGTTGCCTGTAAAAATCCAGTTGGGAAACGCGGTAGCGTAAGCAGAACTGTCAACGTGTACGCCAAAGGCATTGTGCGCAATGATGTTGTTCGTCCAACGGAAGTTGACGTTGACGTCAGCGCTGGCCGCCATGATGTTGCCAGTGTGAAAGATGGTGTTGTGGTCGAAGGTGACGTCGGCTGCCCCGTCCGTGAGCTGTAGGAAGTGGCCCGCGCCGCCCCAGGCGCTGCCGTTGATGTCTTCGAACAGGTTGTTCTTGATTGCTATGCGGGCCGTCTGCTGGCTGGGCTGTAGATAATCTTTGCCAAGAATCTGCATGCCTGAGGCGCTGTGCCTGATTATGTTGTTGGTAAAGAGCACATCCTGCACGACGCTCCACGGCGCGCTCGCTTCCTGATTCCTGACCGTGAACAGAATCGCGTAGCCCGTCTGCCCGTCCGCCCAACTGTACTCGAAGAGGTTGCCTTCAACCACCACCCTCTGCGCGTTCTTCAACTCGAAAAGATTCTTGACAGTCCAAACTCCGCGCCACGCCAGAGGCTTAGAGAAGTGATTACGCCTGACTTCAATATCAGAAGGAACCAGATTGGGGATGCCGGGGTCTGCACCTCCGAACATCACGTTCTCTCCCGCTCCTTCCAAGTAGTTGTTGATTATCTTGAAAGGGCCGGGGCCGTTCCATCCCATCAACGCCTGCGAGTCCTGCCCCTTGGCTTTGCAGTCAGAGACGTAAGAGTTGATGACGTCCGTGTAGCCACTGTTGAGGGCCACGCCGCGCTTGAGATAAGCGCCCGGCTGGCCGTGTATGTAGCAACGGTCTATTATCAGGTGATGCGGGACTTGAGACATGGAGGTCTGGCTGCCGCGATCATAGCCGAAGCTAATCAGGTCATAAACAAAGGCGCTCACGTTGGCCGGCATGAACTCTATGCCTATGAAGCGGTAGTGATGCGCGCCCGCAGCCGTGTATATAGCCGACTGGCCGCCTCCCGGCGTCACTATCTTCGGCATCAGCGAAGCCTGAGCCGGGCTCACGCGCTGGTCTGCGGGGAGAGTCGCGTCCGGCGTAGAAGTCCTGATAGTGACGTAGTCCGCGCCGCCTTTGACAGGCAGCGTGAAAGGGCCTGTGTAGGTTGCGCCCGCTTCTAGCACAAGAGTATCGCCGGGCTGCGCTGCGTTAATCGCAGCCTGAAGGTTGCCGCCTGCGGGTACGTTCACAGTGGCCGCTCTCGTCGCCTGCGCGTTCATCACGAGCGCACAGAGAAGCGCCGTGAAGATTAGAAGCGTGCGGAAGCTTGAAGAAAGAATGAGTTGTTGCGTTTTAACGAGGAATGGACGCGAGCCTGACATGGATGGATGACCTCACTTCGGTAACCGGACGATCTCGGCAGACGAACTCGGCGCTGAGACTCCTGGCTTTGCGAACCCGCATCGCTGCGGGGGTGCCTTTGTCGGTGGCTCTCGTGCTTCTCTGAGGCGAAGTCGAGAGCAGATTTCAGTTTATAGGGACGACGAGCTGAGCACTCGGTCAATTCTGGACAAACCGGTAGATGAAAAAGACGGCCCCCGTTCGCTTGACTGCCTAGGGCGCAGACACGAGCTCGGAACGCTTGAGCGCGCTGTTGCCGTTTGTGGACTGAAGGGATTTAGGAGAGGTGGAGAAGAAACCAGCATGCCGATAGCAGAAACGGCAATGCGGGACTGGTTTCCGCTACAGGCCCGGAAACTTCCTGAATGCTTGAGTAGAAGATGAGACGCCTCTCACGAACGTCAAGCTAATGACAAGACTCAACACGACAAGAGGCGCATCCATACTCAAAAGAAGTTATGGAGCTGTAGCTTTCTCCGACCGCCTTCGGCAACCAGACAATCTCCGGAAGAAGCGCTCTTTTACTGCTCATAGCTCAACGCCCCTAGAGATTCACGGCTTTGCGTCCCCATCTCGCGACGGGTTTGCCTTTATCGTGTGCAATCGTCGTCTTGCGAAAGACCATTTGCTACCGGCTCTGCTGAGCCAGCAACAAGCATGATTATTAAACGATATTTATCTATGTTTGTCAACAACTCTATTTTGACAAGATTTTCGAGGATAAAAGCGACGATGTTCCTCCTTGATTTGTAAAATAGTTGAGCAATTAGCAGTTTATCTCTTGACGGAGCCTGAGTTTTAGGCCACGCTTCGGGCAGGGCTCGTTTGAGAGTGAGTTTCCCATTAAATGCCTGTGGCTCTCTTTAGTCTTCACTTCAGGAAGGGGTCTGAATTTCACATGCGACGGCTAGCTTCACTATTACCTCTGCTCCTCTTTTTCATACTCTTCGCGCCGGAAGCACGTGCGGACGGGCTGGTCATCACGAGCGGCTCAGCCACCTTCACAAGCAGTAGCGGCGGGTTCTTCTCTTTTTCGAGCGGGAGCACCATCCTCAACGGCGGGATAGACTTTGCGCCCCTCTCCTGCTCGCCCTGCACTGCGGGACAGGCTGTGAATCTCTCCTTCAACCGTTCGGACGGAGACATTCGCGGAACCTCGGGAGTCATTGACGGCGTCAGTTACGACCGTTTCTATAACCAGTCGTGGATGCAGTTTGAGACAGAAACATTTTTCGTCCCCGATGACGCCTCATCAATCATTACGCTGACTGTGCCCTTCACCTTCACAGGCAATATGCTCGGCTGCACGCAGAGCACCGTCGGCGGGCCGTGCCCATCTCCCATCTTCAGCACTATGCTGAGCGGGCAGGGCTTTGTGACCTTGGAGCTTTATAGCTATGTCTTCACTACCGGCCTTCGCGTCTACGAGACTCGGAGCATAACCTACAACTTCGGCCCCGGCGCAGCGCCCGTGCCTGAGCCGGCATCGCTGCTGCTTTTAGGCACAGGGCTGGCAGGATTGGCCGCAGGCGTTCGCAAGCGACGCCGCAGCGCGAAAGTAGGGGACTGAAGCTTTTATCTTCTCTGGCTGGCTACTTCGAGCATCATCTGCGGTGAGATGTTCGCGCCTATGTCTGCGCCGCCAGCGCCCACGCGCCTGAGCGGGCTGTCGGGGCCGAGCCTGTAATCGCCCGCCTCCATGTTGACGAACTTAATCTGCTTGAGCGAAACGGGGAACATGTTTCGCCCTCTGTATTGTGAGGCATCGCCGCCTATGATGGCGTTGTTGCTGAAGACGCTTCGCGGAAAGTAGAAGTCCAGAGCATCCGTGCCGGGCGAGCGCCCGTCGCCGTGAAAGCCGTACTCGTTCTGCATGACTATGTTGTTGCGAAAGACGAAGCCTGTGTTGGGCTCGCCGTAAGCGCCCGTGATGTTGGCCGTCTGTAGGATGGTGTTGTTTTCTATAACCACGTCGGCGCTCTCGGTGATGAGCATGAAGAAGCCGCGCCCGCCCCACTTACCGCCGTTGATGTCCTCGAACAGGTTGTTTCGGATAGTAACCTTGCGCACCTGCTGGCTCGGCTGAAGATTATCCCTTCCCAAGATGTAGAGGCCCGTCGAGCTGTGGCGGACTATGTTGTTGGTGAAGGTCACGTCCTGCACGACGCTCCAGGGCGCTGTGCCGTCCTGATTCCTCACTGTGAAGAGGATTGCCACGCCTTCCTGCGCGTCGGCCCAGTTATATTCGAAGAGGTTGCCTTCAACCACCACCCTCTGCGCGTTCTTCAACTCGAAAAGATTCTTGACGGTGAAGGCTCCGCGCCATGCAACGGGCTTGAAGAAATGATTACGCCTGACTTCAATATCAGAAGGAACCAGATTGGGGATGCCGGGGTCTGCACCTCCGAACATCACGTTCTCTCCCGCTCCTTCCAAGTAGTTGTTGATTATCTTGAAAGGGCCGGGGCCGTTCCATCCCATGATGGCCTGTGCTTCCTGCCCGCGCACCTTGAACTCCGAGATATAGGAGTTGATGATTTCCGTAGACGCAGAGTTGAGAGCAATCCCGCGTTTGAGGCTGCCCGCAGGGTCGCCGTGAATGTAGCAGCGATCAACGACAAGGTCGTGCGGAATTTGCGCCGGAGACTTCTGAACCTGATGGTCGCCGCCCAGCCTCACAAGGTCGTAAACCAGCGCGGAGCTATCAATGGGTTTAATCTCAAGCCCTATGAGCCGGTAGTGATGCGCGCCCGCTTCAGTCTCAAGCGCGGGCTGTCCCTGTCCGGGCGAGATAAGCTTGGGCATTGCCACGGCGTAAGCGGGCGAGACGCGTTGATTGGCGGCAGGCAGAGACGCGTCCGGCGCTAGGGTGCGTATGGTGATGAAGGCATCGCCGTTCTTGCGCGGCAGAGTGAAGGGGCCTTTGAAGACCGCTCCCGCTTCTACGTAGATGGTGTCGCCGGGGCGCGCGTCGTTGATGGCGCGTTGCAGGTCGTCGCCCGCGCGAACCGTGATAGACCCTTTGCCGTCCGCGCCTTCGCGTGTAACCGTGCGCCGCCTCTGTTGCGCGTAAGCACACCCGGCAGAGACAACTACTAACGCACACAGGAGCGCCATAAACGGCCCTCTCGTCTTTACTCCTGTTAAACTCTTCTCTCTCACTTCTCGCCGCTCTTTTCAAAGACGAACTCGTTGCAGCCGAGTCCTACGTGCCCGCACCTGAGCTTGACTAGGGAGAAGCCGCGCTCGCGGTAGAAGTCGAAAATCTCTTCCGGCGTGGCCACCTCGTAAGGATAGCCGCCGACCCAATCAACGATGTCCCGCCAGCGATTCATCCCGCGATTGCTCTCGTACCTAGTCCAAGACTGTATGTACTTCTGCGGCTTGAGCGTCACGGCCGAGCGCAGCATAGCCTTAATCTCGTCGGGCGCTATGACGGCCAAGGTGAAAGGCAATCGAAGCGGGCGCGGCAGGTTGTTGTAGGTGCGCTTAATCCACTTCCAGCGAGCGGCCTGACTGCCCGTGTCATTGTAGATGGCTATGAAGAGCTTGCCGCCGGGAGTGACGGCCGTCTGAGCATTCTCAAGCGCGCGCCACATCTGGCCCGTGTGATGAAGAACTCCCCAAGAGTAAACCACGTCGAACTTCCCCAGCGACTGTACGTACCCGGCATCGAGCGCGGAGCCTTCCTCTACCTTCCAGTCCGCGTCATCGGGAAAGAAGCGGCGGCGCAGTTCCGTCGTGCAGGCTACGGATTGCGGGTCGAAGTCGAACGAGTGTACGCGAGCGCCCAAACGCCGCGCGGCAAGACTGAAGAGGCCGCTACCGGAGCCTATGTCCAGAAACATGAGGCCCTCTAAATTTTCGACGCCGAGCATATTGCGTAGAGACTTTTCGGCCTCTGCTATACGCGTGTCGTCGAGTAACGAGAGAAAGCGGCTCCAGTTCTCTCCGAACTTGAACCTTTCGCCGCGCGCTATCTCGGTTGCGTGAGAGCTCATCCTTCTTCCGCCTTCAATATCGGGTGTGGGAATTACAACTTGTCCGTCACTCATCTTAAAATTCACCTTCTGCCGGAGCATCAATAACGCAGATGATAATAGAGCATCTTCGGATACTCGCCCGCGACCATCTGCCAGCCGCGCGGGTTTATCCACCAGATGGCGGGAGCCGGTGACTCGTCGCCTGCCGGTGGCGCGTCAACACCGACATTCAAATCGCTTCCTTCCATCACGCGCCGCATAGTCCACAAGGCCCTGCGCGAATGATAGGCGGAAGTAACTATTAGCACCGAGCGCAAGTTGTGCGACGAGGCGTAATCGCGCAGGCTCAACGCCTCCGCATAGGTGCTTGAGACAGCGCCCGGCAGCACTTCTATCTTTTCGGCGGGAACGCCCGACTGGCTCAACTCCTTCACGGCTCGCTCCACGAAGAAAGGGTTGCGCTGCTCCTCTGTTGACCAGCCTCCCTGCTGACCGTCGTCGGTCAAAAGTATCAGAGGCGCGCGGCCTTCCCTGTAGAGGCGCGCTGCGTGTCGCGCGCGCTCGACGTAGTTGCTTGAGCCGCTCAAGACCAGAATGGCGTCCGCGCGCGGCAGGCTTGCATGAACTACGAGCGCCTCTGCCGCCACCCACGCCAGCAAAAACCAGACGACGAGAAACGGAGCGAGAAGGCGCAAGGCTCTGGTGACGCGCACGCCGCCCGTCCTCATTCTTCCCGGATGCGAAATCATGGAAGCCATCAGTTACCAGCAGATGCCCTCGTACTCTCCCTGTTTGAGCCCGCCTTCGAAGAGTCGCACCAAATCAATCACAAGCTGCGCGGGGCGGAGCTGCGCTTCTATCTCGCGGAACTCCTCCGCCTTGTTGCCTATGATTAAGACATCCGAGTTATCCAGCACCTCTTTTATGTTGGCGCGCATCAGTTGGGAGATGTGCGGAATCTCTCGCTCTATATATTCCTTGTTCGCCCCGAAGAGGCGCGCGAGCGAAACGTCCCGGTCGTAGATTGAGAGCTGCATTCCCTTGCCTATCAGCATCTCAATCAGCGACACCATAGGAGACTCGCGCAGGTCGTCCGTGCCCGCCTTGAAGCTGAAGCCGAGGACGCCTATCCGCTTTTTGCCCGTCTGCAAGACCATCTCGTAGGCCCGCTCGACCTGCCTGCGATTGCTCGGAAGAATCGAAGAGAGCACGGGGACTTCCACGTCAACCTCTTTAGCCTTGTAGGTGATAGCCCTCAAATCCTTCGGAAGACACGAGCCGCCGAAGGCGAATCCCGGCTTCAAATAATAGGGCGAAAGATTGAGCTTCTTATCCTGACAGAAAACGTCCATCACCTCGTGGCTGTCTATGCCGAGCGCCTTGCAGACGTTGCCAATCTCGTTGGCGAACGAAACCTTGAGCGCGTGAAAGCAGTTGCAGGCGTACTTGACCATCTCTGCGGCCCGTATCCGGGTGATGTAGAGCGGCGCTTCTATGTTGCTGTAGAGGCGGCGCACGCTGGCGGCCACGTCCTCTTCGTCCGCGCCTATCAGAGTAAACGGCGGCGCGTAGAAGTCCTTGAGCGAGGTTCCTTCGCGCAGGAACTCCGGGTTGATGCTGACGCCGAAGTCGCGCCCGGCCTTCTTGCCCGAATAGACTTCGAGTGTGGGGATGACGACGCCTTCGATTGTGCCGGGCAGCATGGTGCTGCGAATGACCACCGTGTGCCGCTCACGTTTTTTCTCAAGCGCCGCGCCTATCTCCTGACAGACGCGCTTGACGTAAGTGAGGTCAAGGCTTCCGTTCTGGTGGCTTGGCGTGCCTACGCAGATGAGCGAAAGCTCCGTGTTGCGCACGGCCTCGGCCGAATCGGTCGTGGCGCGCAAGCGTCCGAGCGTTACCATCTCGCCAATCAAATCGCCCACACCGGCTTCTACTATGGGGCTGCGGCCACTGTTGATAATCTCGACTTTTGTAGAGTTGACATCCACGCCCCAGACCTCGTGCCCCTCTTTGGCAAAGCACGCAGCCGAAACGCAACCCACGTAACCCAGACCGAAAATGCTCAGTTTCATAGCTCTCCTGAAAACGGCGCGAGAGAAAAGTCGCGCCGGTTATTGTCGCTTACCTGTGGCCAGCCTCAGCTTCGCTCAGGGCTTCGCTTTCAAGACCGGAAACGGCCACGCTCTCTTTAGCGGACACAACTTCGTTCCGCTCTCTTCCCACGCGGCCCCTCATTTGAATCACGCCCGCGCAGATTTCAGCAAACGTCGCGGACACTCTATCCCAGCCGAAGCTCTCTCTAACGATGCTCGCTGCGCGGCCGCCCAAGGCTTGAGCGAAGCTTTCATCCTGAAGCACGCGCACGACCGACGAGGCGAAGGTTTCCGCCTCGTCCGCCAGAAGCAGCTCTTCGCCGTCTCTCACAGGCAGCCCTTCGGCCCCTATGGTCGTAGAGACAATGGGCTTCTCCATGGCCATCGCTTCATAAATCTTGAGCCGCGTCCCGCCGCCTACGCGAATGGGCACGATGTAAGCGGCGGCCCGCTCCATGTATGGCCGCACGTCTTCGACCCGGCCCGTGACGATAACCGACGGGTCGCGCTTGCTCAATTCGATTAAGCTCGGATAAGGATTCCGCCCGACCACGGTGAGCGAAACGTCGGGCACGCTACGGCGTATGAGCGGCAGAATCTCTTTCGTGAAGTACTGTATGGCGTCCTCGTTCGGCAGCCAGTCCATAGAGCCTGTGAAGACAAGATTATGCGGCTCTCGCCGCTCCAGCCCGTGCGGGCGGAAAAATTCAGTATCAACGCCGGTAGGCACGTCTGCGACCTCGCTTAACCCGTACTCGCGCTCCATCCTCAGACGGTCTTCCTCCGAGACGGCCACCACCCGGTCGAAGCGGCGGCAGGCGTCCCGCTCATAGCGAAAGCTCTTTCTCCACTGATTTCGCAGGTAGAGCTTCTTCAGAGGATTCGACTGAACCTCGTAGTGGCGCTTCCATATCATGGCCTCTACGTTGTGCTGGAAAAGCACTGTCGGCAATTCGACTTCGAACGGCACGTTGACGCTCGGCTGTAGAAAGTCGCAGACCAGCACGTCGAACTTCTCCTCGCCAGCGAGCCTCAGAATCTCGCTCCGCATCCCATCCGATTTGTACTTGCGCATGAAGTAAGGCAGGGGCGAGGCAAGGTTGAGCGCTAGCTCCAAGTAAAAGCCTGTGGAGAATTTCGGCACGGTACTATGCGGCACAGGGATGAGGCGGTCGCAGTACTCTGCCGCGCGCTCCCGTGCATCGCGGGCCGCCGAACGGTCGTCCAGCGTGAGATAAGTTATCTCGTGCCCCTGTCGCTTCAATTCCCTGAGCATGTGATAGGTGCGAATCTTTCCGCCCTTGTCCACGGGATGAAGCAGTTCCGTTTTAAGCCAAAGTATGCGCACTGATTATCTCTTCTTTGCTAAAGGCGGCTTTCATCCCGCCGCCACAGTTTCCAGAAGCGCAGGCTGCGGCTCAGGTAAGACTTCGCCGTCGAAGAATGTCCTGAGCCACATCTCGAAGTTGACGAGCGCCCACAGACGTTCCGAGTGGTTCTCGCCCTTCATGTGACGCGCGACCATGCCGCGCACGAATTCCGCGTTGAAGAGCCCGCGACTCATTGCCCGCTCGCTCAGGATGTACTCATCCACGACCCGGCGGTACGGCCCGCGAAACCACGCGCCCACGGGAACCGGGAAGCCCATCTTCTTGCGCGAGAGAATCGCCTCTGGAAGGACGCCTTTCATGCTGCGGCGCAGTATGTACTTGGTAGTCAGCCCGCGCCGTATCTTCATGTGCGTGGGGAGCCCTGCGGTGAACTCCACCAGCTTGTGATCCAGAAACGGCACGCGGCTCTCAATCGAAGCGGCCATGCTCATCTGATCCTGCTTCATCAGAAGCTCGTGCAGATAGGTCTTCATGTCCGTGTAGAGCATGCGGTTCAGGAGCGAGTCCGAATCCGCGGAGTCGAAGTAGCGCCGCATCTCCCTGTACGGCTCAATCGAGCCCGCGCGCTCCTTCGTCTCCGGCGCGAGCAGGTCTTCCTGCATCCTGCGGCGAAAGACCGCGAAGTTGTCGAAGTAGATGTTCTCCACGTCCGGCTCAAGGCAGAGGAAGGTGCGAGTCAGCTTATGCCTGACCTTAGACTGAACCGGCAGGCTCTCTATGCGGCGGCTGAGCATTTCGCGCACGCTCTTGGGCGTCCACTTCTGATAGCGCGGCCCGAGCGACAACTGAAAGAGCGTCTTGTAATACCGCTCGTATCCGCCCATCAGCTCGTCGCTGCCTTCGCCGGTCAGAACTACCTTGACGTGACGCGAGGCGAGGCGCGAGACGAAATAGAGCGCGACGCTGGAAGGATGAGCGAGCGGCTCGTCTTCGTGCCAGACGAGCCTTGGAAGCTCCGCGAAGAAATCTTCGGGCGAGACTAAGACCTCGTGATGGTCTGTCTTGAAGGCTTGCGCGACCATTCGCGCGTACTCAAGCTCGTTGGCTTCGCGCTCCGCGAAGGCCACGGAAAAAGTCTTGATGGGCTCCGAGACCATCTTACTCATGACGGCGGCGATGGCCGAAGAATCTATCCCGCCCGAGAGAAACATCCCCAGAGGCACGTCCGCCATCAGCCTGAGCCGCACGCTCTGCTCGAAAAGCTCAGTCCATTCACGTACGTAATCCTCTTCGCTTCGCTCGGGCTGATTCTCGTCCTGCCGGTGAAAGGTAACGTCCCAGTATTTCTCAATCCTGATTTGCCCGTCGCGCCAGAGAAGCGTGTGGCCCGGAAGCAGCCGCTTGACCCCTTGAAAGAGCGTCTCGTCATCCGAAGTCCCGTGATTCGCCAGATAATCGGGCAGGGCGCGGAAATTTATCTCGGGCGCTCCCACGGCGCGAGCTTCGAGCAGCGCCTTAATCTCCGAAGCGAAGTAGAGCGAGCCGTCCTGTGTGTGAACGTAATAGAGCGGCTTAACGCCCAGCCTGTCGCGCGCTATGAAAAGCTCACGCCTGCGCTCGTCCCAGATGGCGAAGGCGAACATCCCGCGCAGGCGCTCTACGCACCCAGAGCCGTGCTCTTCGTAAAGATGCAGGATGGTTTCCGTGTCGCAGTGAGTGCGATAAGTGTGGCCGCGCGCTTCAAGCTCAGCGCGAAAGTCCGCGTGATTGTAAATCTCTCCGTTATAGACAATCTGTAGCGAGCCGTCTTCGTTCGTCATGGGCTGGTGACCGGCCGCCACGTCAACTATGCTCAGGCGGCGATGGCCCAAGCCAACCGCGCCGTTCAGATAGAGCCCTTCGTCGTCCGGCCCGCGATGCGTTATCACGTCGCGCATACGCTTCATGATGCCCGCGTCCACGCTGCGGCCCGACCTGCTCGAAAATGCTATTCCGTTAATTCCACACATACTCTTTCAAACCGAGCGAGAGTTATACGGCCTCCGTCATCTGTAAGCTGCATCGCTCTGCTTCCTCATGTTGCACGGCCTTCGGCACCGCGTCCGTAAAAATCACCCGGCCCGCGCCGAGGCCGGAAATCTTCGGTCTTGATTCCGATTCCACGTACAAGTCTTCTCCGGCGCGACGCATGAACAGGTAAGAGATGCGCGCCGGAGCATCAAGCACCTCGCGCCCGCCGAGCGCCAGATGACTACCGTTAATCAAAAGAAGCTCGGACGGCGCGGGACTGTCGGCCTCGAATCGCGCCCAAGTCCATTCAAAGTCGGAAGTCATCTGCCCGGACTCCGCCTGCTGCCCGTCCGACAAGAGCAGCACGTCTCGCACGGCTCCCCGTCTCATCTCGAATGCGCGGCCGTTGTCACACTCAATCTCACGCACGAAAGCCTCCGTCGCGTGCGCCGCTTCCGGCATGAGGACAGAGATGAGCTCCGGCGTCCCTGCGGCCCCGGCTGTGAACTTCCCTGCGGGAGCCGTCACGCGCTGGCCGTAGCATTCGGAAATCCATCCTTCGCCGCCTTCCCAGACTCCTTCACCTCCGAAGATGAACATGTCCAGCCGGGCGGAATCTTCCACGGAGGCGCGAACGCGGCCCCGGCTCGCTTCCACTTTCACTCGCGGGGCGAAATGAAAATGGAGGCCAAGCGTGTGCGCGCCCTTTGTCTCTACGCGGTCGCGCACAATCCAGTAATCATTCTTGAGAAAGAGTATGCTGCGCGCGTGCGTGGCGGGCTCGGTCAGCCGCTCGTAGCCGTCGTGCGCGCCCCTGAAGAAGTCGAACCTTTGCCTGCTAATCCAGTCAATGGCTCGTGCGTGCGCGACCGTTTTCCAGCCGAACGCGCCGCCCGTCAGGGATTGTGATTCGCCGTCCACCGTGAGCGTGTTATGCGCGGCCGTCGAGCGAAAGAGGTCGCGCATCTCCTGAGAGCCCGTGTAAGTATACGTGCCGGGGTCAACCAGAACTTTGCGCCCGTGCGCGGCCACGTCGAAGGAGAGAGCGTCGGCGTGCGCGTGACCGAAGTTGAGGCCGCCGTGCGGGCCGCAGTCAACCAGCAGGTAATTTGAATCTAGCCGCCAGCCGTCGCGCATCACGTAATAGCCGCCTTGGGCGAAAGCGCGAGACTCTCCTGCGGGCTGTTCAGAGCTTAGCGTGTCGAACGCCTTCAAGCCTTCCGCGCCGAGCAGCCAGAGCGTCTCTTCAGCCGCGCTTCCGGCGACAAACTTGTAATCGCCGCGAGAGAAGAGCGCCGCGCCCGTCGAAAGAGCCGCGCGAAAATCGGAAGCCTCGCGCTCGTCCAGCATTACGAGTCGGCCTCCGTCATCGTCCCCGAAAAACGGCGTCGTGCCGTCCGGCCTTGTGATGTACATCAGGTGGTCTAGCAGCGCTTTGAGCTTCACTTCCACCTTCTGCCCGGCTTCTCGACCGTTGACGCTAGAGAGCACGGCTAGGTGCGTGTAGAAATCCGTGGTGTAGCGATGATAGTAGCTGGACTGCTCGAAATAGACGCCGTCCGCCCGTACATGACGGTCAAGCTCTTCAAGCAATATGCGCCCGCCGGTGGAGCGCCAGCGCCCGGCCTCAGCAAACTCCGGCAAGAGCGTTCCCATGTAAAAAAGGCCGAGGGCTTCGCCCGTCAGGTGCGTGTTCGGGCTGAAGTAAGTCGAAAGATAGGTTTCAAGATGGCGCGCGTGAAGGTATAGAAATTTCAGCGCGCGAAGGAAAAGCTCGTGCGTCAGGTGCTTTGAATCCCTGAAGAAGTGCAGCGCCCACAGCCACGAGATGGCGCGGAACGAGACTTCTAGGCTGCTCGCCCAGTTAATGCCGAGCTTGGGCGGATTCTCGTCCATCCACGATGAAAGATGACGAGCGAAAGTCTCCGCGTAAAGCTCGTCATTGGTGAGCCAGTAAGCGCGACCGAGGGTTGAGAAGTACTGGTGGCGATTAAGCTCCCAAGTAATCTTTTTATCTCCCGCGACCTCGGGCGACAGGTAATCTATGCGGCTCCAATGCTCAAGCGGCGCGCGCTTACCGGAGAGCGGCTCAAGGTGCCAGTCCGGCGGTTGGCCGAAATCCAACTCGCGCAATCCCAGCAGGTCGAAGCGGCCTTCGACTATGCGACGGGCGCGGGCGATAACGGCCTCTTCCGACTGGGGCCAGCGTGCGCGCAGCAGTTGAACAGTCTCATCACGTTGGTCGAAGGAAGAGAAGAAGCGCGGGGCGCGTCGCGTGCGAAAGTTTTGCAGCAAAGCTTCCGCCGTGACAGCTTCGACGCAGAAGGAAGCCGGGTTGATGGTCTTGAAGAACTCCACTGTTCCCGGCAGCGAGACTTGCCCTGACCAGCCGCGACGCTCGCTATAAGCAGCCACGGCCTGACCGGCACGCACGCGCATCTCACGCAGGCTCCGCCCACGCAGCTTCTTCAATTTTTTCAGCGCGCTCGTCATCAACGTTCACTCAAAAAAGGGATGCGCCCCTTACCTGCCGACAGCCTCGCCCTCTCGCTTGAGCGCCAGTTCTTCAACGCTCCCCGGCTCGCTCAGGCTCTTCAATTCCCTGCCTCCCCCGGCGGAGGCAAGCTCGCGGTAAAGCTCAAGCCACTCGCCGCGCACAGAGTCCCAAGAGTACTTGCGGCATTCGTCATAAGCCGCACGCGCAATCTTTTCTGCGAGCGCGGGCTCTTCCAGAAGACGCACGGCCGCTTCTGCCATAGCCTCGTGGTCGTTGCGCTCGACCATCAGGCCCGTCTCTCCGTTCGTCACTATATAAGGGATGCCGCCCGCGTTCGTCGTCACCACGGGCAGCCCGGAGGCGAAAGCCTCTATGATGGAGCCGGGCATGTTGTCTATGTCGGGCGAGTTCAGATAGATGTCCGCAGCGTCGTACAGCTCGTGCATGCGCGACGGCTCAACGCGCCCCAGAAACTCCACGTTGCTTAAGTGAAGCTCCCGCGCCAGAGCCTCCAACTCCGCTCTCTGACTTCCATCGCCCGCCAGAACAAGCCGCGCATCTGTGAACCGCTTCTGCACGAGCGCGAAGGCTCGCAAGGTACAGGCGACGTTATAAAGCGGCTCGAAGTTTCGATTCGAGAAGAAGACCGGCTTTAAGGGGACGCGCTCGCGGAAGCGAAAGCGCTCAGTCTCCACTATATTGAAGATTGAGCGCGCACGGAGATTGAAGCGCGCGAATACGTCTACCAGATAGCCGGAAGGCGCTACGATGGCGTCGGCCAGTCGCATAGTAGGAAGCGCCGTGCGCCGCCAACGGCTGAGATGGTCTTCGGCTTCGCCGCTACGGTAATTGAGAACGGTTCGCTTGCCATAGAGGCGGCTGACCAGAAGCGCGGGCGTCGGCGCAAGCACGAAGGAGAAGTAGGAAGCAGAGAAGATGTGTATGACGTCGTAACGCCGCACGCGGGAGAGAAGCGAAGCCGCGTAGAGCGCCGAAGTCAGAAGCGTGCGGACATATTTTATCTCTTGCAGCTTTCCAAAGAAGCCGGACAATCGCGGGTTGACCGGCAGGAAATCTATCTCAAGGCCGGGCTCAGCACCGAGTCTGGCCATCAGTCGCGCGGCCTGCACGGCCTGCCCGCCCAGTATTCCGAGCGACGGAGCGACCATGAGGACACGCGTCTTCCGCCCGCGCGAGCCCGGCGCTTCCGCCTGCGCGCGGCTTTTGACCTCGCCCTCGACCGGCCTGTTTTTTCCGTCGCGCTCCGTCATCACAGAATGGCCTGTCCTTCGCCGCTTGCATCTTCGCGCCGCGCATCCTGCGTGGCATTCTTAGAGAGCTTCAGTTTACCCGACGCGCGCGAAAGCAAGCGCTCGTAGAGAGCTTCCGTACGCTCAAGCTGCGCTTCGCACGAGAACTCTTTTTGAACGCGCTTCAACCCGCGCTCGCCCATCTCTACTGCGCTCAATCTGTCTTTAAGCAGGGAGGTGATTCGCGCAGCCATCGTCCCGGCATCTTCCGGCTCGACTATGTAGCCCGTCTCACCTTCAACTATCTGCTCGGCCGCGCCTCCGACATCGGTCGCCACCACGGGCCGCGCAGCAGCCATGTACTCTACGATGGAATTTGAAAAGCCCTCGACACCTTTAGAGCTTAAGACGCAAACGTCCGACACGGCCAGAAGGGCCGAGACCTGCGCGCAGCGCCCTATGAAGAAAGCATCGCTTTCAAGCCCAAGCTCCGAGGCCAGAGAGCGCAGGCCGTCCGTAAGCTTTCCTTCGCCCGCGAGGACGAACGACGCTTCCGGGACTTCATCTCGCACCAGCCGCGCGGCCCTGAGGAAAGTCTTTTGATCCTTCATAGGGTGATGCATGTTGGCGACAATCGTGACGAAGCGGCGTTCTACATCAACCGGCAGGCCGAGGCCCGCGAGCAACTCGTCGCGCTTGAAGTCACGGAGCGGGGCGACGCGCACCGTGTCCATGCCGTTATAAACCGTGACTATCTTCTGGCCCGGCACGCCGTCTCGTATAAGCTGGCGGCGCACGGCCTCCGAGTTGGCTATGATTGCATGAGCAATGTTGAAGGCGCGGCGCTCCGTCCACTTCTGCGCCGTGGTGCGAACGCCGTCCGTCTCGCGGCGCGAGGCTATGCGCACAGGGACACGCGCCATCGCCGCCCCGGCCATCCCGAAGATGTTCGTGTAAAAATCGTGCGTCTCTACCAGAGAAATCTCGCGCTCCCGCAGGAGGCGTGCGAAGCGGCGGGTCTGCCTGAAGGCTTCCGGCTCTTTGAAGCTCTTCAAACGAAATTCCGGTATGTCGTTGAAGCCCGCGCGTTCCGCTTCCGCGCGCAGCACGCCCTCCGACTTGAGACAGGCCAGATGAATATTGTAGCGCCCGCTCTCTTTCAGCAGTCGCGCAAGCTGCACCACCTGGCGCTCGGTGCCGCCCTGATTAAAGCTGTCTATGAATAGCAGAACGTTTGGTTTCATCACTATGAAAGCTTCGCTTTCAGCATCTTTCAGAACGCGGCCAAGCTGACATTCAGGCTCTCGGCGTCCGTTGAGGATGAAAGCATCTCGCGCTCGCGCCGGAGCCATGATTCCAGCACGAAGATGTACCAGAGCTGATTGGGCGCTTCGCCTCTTTGAACGGATTGATTGAGAAGCTCAAGTGCAGAGTCCTTTCTTATCCACCCCTCGCGCTCCAGCAGTGAATCCCGGAGGTTTGCTTCGACCGCAGTACGCCAGCGCCCGGCCATCCAGCGCCCGACGGGGATGCCGAAGCCGCGCTTTCTGCCTCGCGCCACGCGCTCGCCCACACGACGCCGCGCCAGCTCACGCAGCACAGCCTTGAGAGTCCCGCGCTTCAGTCTTATCTCGAAGGGCAGGCTGGCAGCGAACTCCCATAGCTCCTGATCGAGAAATGGCGAGCGGGCTTCCAGAGCGTGATACATCGTCGCGCCGTCCACCTTCGTCATGTACTCGCCCACGAACCTCGTTCGACGGTCGTATTCAAGAAACTCTTCCAGCACTCGCCGCGCCGATTCAGGCGACCACGGAAGGGCGCGTTGCAGGACATCTGCGTCCTGTAATCTTTCGCCCAGAAGATTGTGGCGACGATAGGCGGGCAGGCCGTCGTGAGCGCAGGCCACGGCTCCAAGGCCGCCCGTGGCGTAGTTCATAAATGAAGCCGCTCGCTTGAGCAGCCCCGTCCGGGGAAAGCTCTCCTGAGAGGCGAGCCACGCGCGCGCAGCCGCTCGCGGCAGGGTGCGCGCAAACCTTTCAGCCATCCAGAGATGCTTGTGCTCCGGGTAGCCAAGAAACACGTCGTCGCCGCCGTCGCCCGTCAGGAGCACCGTCGCTGACGACGCCACGGCCTCAGATACGCTGAGCATGCCGAGCGCGGAAGCGCACGCGAACGGCTCCGCGTAAGCCGAGACAAGCTCGTCCACGCCCGTCGCGTCATGCGCGGAAAGCTCAAGCACACGATGCTTAATCGCAAGCTGGCGGGCCGTCGCCACGGCGTCTTCCGTCTCGTCAAACGGGTCGCCGGGCGTGCCAACGGTAAAGGCCGTAACGTCGCCGCCAAGGTGCGAAACCGCCCAGCAGACGAGGCTCGAATCCACGCCGCCTGAGAGAAGCGCTCCGACCGGAACATCCGCGTGAAGCCTTCGCTCCACGGCGCTCAAAAAGAGTCTCTCGCACTCTTCCACGGCTTCGTTGAAGGTGACTTTCCCCGACACCGCGTGCGGAGGCCGCCAGTATTCCCGCCCGCTCAAGCGGCCGTCCGACCATTCGAGGATGGTCGCGGCAGGCACTTTGGCTACGCCCTCGTAGATTGAGCGCTCGTCTGTGACGTATCCGAACTCAAGGTATTCAACGATTGCCTGCTCATCAATCTTGCGGCCGAAGCCTCCGGCCATAAGAGCGCGTGCGGTCGAGGCGAAGGCTATGCGGTTGCCGTCTATCGAATAGAGAAGCGGCTTGACGCCGAGCCGGTCGCGCACCATGAAGAGCTTTCGCGCCCGCTCATCCCAGATGGCGAAGGCGAACATCCCGCGCAGGCGTGTGACAAGCCCGTCTATCCCCCACTCGCTGTACCCGTTTATGAGGACTTCCGTGTCCGTCTGGCTACCGAACGCGTAGCCGCGAGTCTCAAGCTCGGCGCGAAGCTCTCGCCAGTTATATACAGCGCCGTTGAAACTGACGCCCACAGACCTGTCGGGAGAGAGCATGGGCTGGCGTCCGGCCGCGCTTAAGTCGAAGATGGCAAGCCTGCGGTGGCCCAGCACGGCTTCGGGCCAGACCTCAAGCCCGGAGCCGTCCGGCCCTCTTCTCTCAAGGGCGCGAACCATACGGCTGACGCGCGCCTCAAGCTCGCCGCCTTCAACGAATCCGACCAGACCTGCAATTCCACACATGAGAATTTTCGCCCGTTAAAATTCCAGAGCCATTAGACCGGCACTGATGCCATAGATAAGGACTCATTCCGCTCGGTGTCGTGTGAGCTTCGGGCAGCATTGTCCATGAAGATGCGCTGCCATTGTTCCAGCATGAAGAGCGACCATAGCTGCGCGGAATGGTCGCGGCGTTTGCGCTCGTGCTCTTCGAGCAGCAGCCTCACGTAGCGCTCGTCAACCAGCCCGCGCTCGCGCGTGCGCTGCTCCCGAAGTGTCTCGCGTATGCGGTCGCGCAACTGGTCGTTAATCCATTCCTGTATCGGCACGCCGAAGCCCTGCTTGGGCCTGTCCAGAATCTCCGAAGGCACAAGCCCGCGCACGGCCTGCTTGAAGATGTGTTTAGTCTCAAGCCCGCGCATCTTCATGGAAGCGGGCATGCGCGCAACCGCCTCAATCAGATGATGGTCAAGCAGAGGCACGCGCGCCTCCAGCGACACGGCCATGCTCATCCTGTCCACCTTTGTCAGGATGTCGCCCGGCAGATAAGTCTTGCTGTCAAGATAGAGCATGCGGTCTAGCGGCTCACCTGTGCCGACGCTCGCGGCCAACTTCCGGTAACGAGCGACGGCGCTTTCTCTCCCCTGAAGCTGGCGGCGAAAGTCTTCCGTGTAGAGCGACGGCTTGTTCAGCTCCGAGAAGACGGAAACGCTGTCTATGTAGCGGTCTATGGGGTCGAGCGCGACGTTGTATAGAAAGTTTCGTCCCCATGCCCCGTGCGGCAAGCTACGGCTCAGGGGGCGCATCACCCCGCGCCTGAGCGAGCCGGGCAGGTGCGCGAAGCGGCTCCTCTGGCGGTCTATGCCGTAGCGAGTGTAGCCCGCGAAAAGCTCGTCTCCGCCGTCGCCCGAAAGCACCACCTTGACGTGCTCGCGCGCAAGCTTAGAGACCATGTAGGTCGGGATGGCGGAAGAGTCCGCGAACGGCTCGTCAAAATGCCACGCCAGCTCGTCCACTATGTTGCAGATGTCCGGCGTGACTATGAACTCGTGATGGTCTGTCCCGAAATGCTTGGCAGCGATGCGCGCGTATTTAAGCTCGCTGTAGCTGTCCTCGTGAAATCCTATGGAGAAGGTTTTGACAGGCTGAGCGGTGTGGCGAGACATTAGACCGACGACCGCCGAAGAGTCCACGCCGCCCGAAAGAAAGGCTCCGAGCGGCACGTCGGCCACCAGCCGCAGGCGCACGGATTCGTCCAGCAGCGCGCCCAGCTCTTCCAGATAATCGGCCTCCGAGCGAGGCTCGCTTTCATGCTCAAACGGAAAATCCCAGTATTGCTCGATGCGTACCTGCCCGTCTTTGTAAGTCAGGTGATGACCGGGCGGCAATTTCCGCACGCTGCGAAAGATGGAGAGCGGGTCGGGAACGTAGCCGAAGGTTAGATAGGCATCGAGCGCTTCAACGTCCAGCTCGCGCTCTACTTCCCGGTGCTCCAGAAGCGACTTCAGCTCGGAGCCGAAGACCAGAGTGCCGGAAGACGTGAGCGTGTAATAGAGAGGCTTTTTGCCCGCGCGGTCGCGCGCTATGAAAAGCTCACGCCTGCGCTCGTCCCAGACGGCGAAGGCGAACATCCCGCGCAGGCGCTCTACGCACCGAGCGCCGTGCTCCTCGTAAAGATGTACGATTGATTCCGTATCGGAATGCGTGTGAAAGCGGTGGCCCTTTGCTTCAAGCTCTCGTTGCAGCTCGCGGTAGTTGTAAATCTCTCCGTTGAAGACGACGGAGACGGCAGGGTCGCAACCCGAAATGGGCTGGTGACCGCCCGCCAAGTCTATGATGGAGAGGCGGCGCATGCCCAGCGCCGCGCCTTCGCGCACCATCACGCCCTGATCGTCCGGGCCGCGATGGCTTATGCGGCGGCACATGCGGTCTAGCACCTCGGCGCGCATGGGCGCGAGCCCCGGCGCAGCCTCCTTTTGCCTCTCAACAAATCCTGCTATGCCACACATATTTCACAAATCACAGAGGCCGGAAGCCTTGCGCTTCCCGAAGCGGACGGGCTCCGGCGCACGCTCTCGCCTGTCTTTAAGCTACCACAAATGCGTAGGTGTTACGACCAGATTCAGCAGAGGCAGGCTCGCACGAGCCGTGCGGCGCGCACGAGTCGCTCACTTAACCCTCTCCATACAATTTTGAAACGTCTGATTGGTACTTCAAGGTGAGTCTGTCTTGACGGATGGCTTGCTGACGTTCGGGGGCAAGACCTTTGGGGCAAATCGTAAGGAGCAAGCTTCTCATGCTTGCCCCTACGACTAAACATAATAACAGCAGCGCGCCTTGAACTACAACGCTTTTGTTTGACGCGGGTTGTTAAACATAAGAGGCGGGGTACAAGGGTGCTGGACGGAAGAAAAAGCTCAGGGCTCGTGCCGCTCTGCTTCGACGGGAGGCGTGATGCCGGATTGGCCGCCCGTCTCTCTTTCCGGCGCGGGCCGCGAAGAGAATTTCGACCGAAGCTCTGTCTTCAGAAGATGAAGGGCTCTCTGCGGGCGTGTGAAAAGCGTGGGGCAGGTAGAGAGGGCCGAGCGCGCGGCTATCTCAGCCAGCCTCCACTCGCCTTCGGCGGCAAGCTTCCGAGAGGCCAGATACTGGCAATGGCCGCCCGACCAGCAGTGCTCAAGGTAGCCTTTCCAGCCGAGTTTGGGCCACACGCCAAAGAGCGAGCGCTCGGTCGAAAAGCTTTTCAGCGGCGCCGTTTGCATCGCCTTCTCGTAGACTTTCAAATAATCGCGGGTCATACGCTCAAGGCTGAACTCTTCGCACGCAAACTTTTCGCACGCCGAGCGCCGCCAGCGCATCTCGTCCGCGTCACCCAGAGTCTTTATGATAAGAGCGGCCAGCTCCTTCGCTTCCATCTCGAACGGGTAGAGAATGCCGCCATGCTCGGGGCTAATGCACTCGTTTACGCCGCGCACGTCCGGCCCTATCGCCGGACACCCTGCGGCCTGAGCTTCAAGCAGGGTCAGTGGCAGCCCCTCGAAGCTGGACGTGGAGAGAACACAGCCGCCGCTTGCCGCGACCTCAAGATAAAAGCCAGCCATCTTCTCCACCGGCACAGCGCCCCAGAAATCCGCCACGGGCAGAAGAGCGCTGACGGCTTCGGGCGCAACCTTTGAGACTTCGTCGGGGCCGTAAGGCTCTACCAGATGGAGGCGCAGCCCGGCTTCATGAAGAAGGGGCGCGATTGCGGCGAGCTTGTCTATACGCTTCTGCTCTACGTTGATGCCGCGCCCTATCCAAGCCACAATCGGCGGCCCTTTCGTCTCCGCGACCTCCGCAGGCTTGAATCGTTCGGTGTCAATTCCGTTGAGGACTGTCTGAACGGGCACGCCCGTCTGCGCCTGCTGCTCTTCGGCCTCCCACCTTGAGCAACTGACCAGCGCATCCGAGTTCAAAGGATTCCATGTAGGCACGTTGCGCCCGTGAGAAGTAAGCACGAGCTTTACGCCCAGAGAGCGAACCGCCGCTATCCCCGTGTGCCAGTCCGTGCTGTTGGCGTGAATCAGGTCGAAGCCTTTTGAGCTGGCGAGTTTGAGCAAATCCGCCAAGTCTCCGAAGTGCGCCGTCATATCTGCGGGCAGGTTCTGCTCCATGGGGCCGTGATTGAAGAAGAATAGCTCGCAGTCGTGACCGCGCGCGCGCAGCATGGAAGAGAGAGAGACCATCCAAGTCTCCACGCCTCCCATAATGCAGCCCTCGTTGGCCAGTAGTATCTTCATCTTAAAAATTTCAATCCTTGACCCTGAAGACCATGCAATAGAGCTTTCTTCCGGCGTGCTTAACAAATCCCCTAGGATAGTACCTCAAGACCATGCCAATGCCGCGAAGCGCATCCACGCGCTGCCCCGGCGTGCGTAGCTGCGCCCTCACCTTTTCGACTACCCACTCGCCGTAGCGGTATCGCCAGTAGCGATGCCCGCGCCTGTAAGCCCGCTCATACTTTTTGTTCCCTTTAACGAAGGGCCACTGAGCGCGGTGGACTGTGAGCGTGGACTTCAACATGGTGGCGGCATTGCTCGAAAGGCTTGAGCCATGCTGGCGGTAGACTACGACCGCGTACTCGTGGCAATGGACGGGTGACTCTCTGGCTATGCGCATGTACAGGTCGTAGTCTTCCGAGCCCTTCATCTCCATAGAGATATTGAAGCAGCCCGCCCGTTCAAGCACAGAGCGGCGGAACATCACTACGCCGGGCGTCCAGATGTAGTTCTCATGCAGCAGCGCAAGGTAATGCTCTCTCTCGATGCACGGGCTCTGCTTAACCTGAAGTGGCTCGCCCGCAGGCCCCATCGCGCGGCAGTGGCCCGAGACGAAGGCGTATTCGGGATGAGCTTCCAGAAGACGCACGCCTGTCTCAAGCGCTTCCGGCAGAAGGTGGTCGTCGGAATCCAGAAAGACTATGTAGTCACCGAGGCTCTCACGAAAGCCACGGTTGCGACCAACGGCGGGACGGCCCTGATTCTCCTGACTGAGCAGCCTGACTTCCGCATAGCGCCGGGCCACCTCCGCAGTGTTATCGGTAGAGCCGTCGTCAACGACTATTATCTCAAAGTGAGGGTAGCTCTGTTTGAGGATACTTTCGATGGCTTCGCCAAGGTAGTGGCCCTGGTTATAGCAGGGGATGATGACCGAGACGAGCGGAGAGTCTCGCCCGGCCATCTCTCTACTTTTCACATGGCTTGTATCCATGCCTTAGGGTAACGCGTCATGGCCTCTGCCGGATAGAGTCCGGGAACAGTCTCAGGCTCCTATTCCACGCGACGGCATAAATAGACTTGACTAGGTCGCTCTCAAAGAGCAACGGAAGCTCCGGCACGCTGCCGTCATAGCCCATAGCCAGCATCGTGCTCGAGCCGAAAGACTCGTTGCTTGCGAAAAGACTCTCGGGTGGGCCATTGCCCGACGGAGTCAAACTGCTGCTCGTAGTCAGAAGCAGCCGGTCGAGGCGCATCCCGTCCTCTCTCATCCAGACGTTCAGCGTGTAGACGCCCGCGCTCGGGATATTAATCGTGGCCACCTGCGAGCCGTCCATAGTGTTCTTAGTCCATTGCCAAGACCCGTTCGTAGTATTGAAGGTCATGCGGTCTGCGGTCGTCAGCGCCTGACCATTCAGACCTACATGCACGGCGTTGTCCTGCTGGCTGCCAGCCGAAGCTCTCAGCCAGACGTAGTAAGTGCCCGGCGTGGTGAACTTGATGCGGTACTGTAGCTCAGGCGTCGTAGTGGTGTAGTTGGTATCAACCTGTACGCCCGTGTTCGGTGTAGAAATCATCGCGCCCGTGCCTACGAAGCCCGTGAAAGAGGTGGTGAAGGCCCATGATTTTCCGCCACGAGAAATCTGCTGTGTGAACTTCTCGGCCTCTATCACGACCTGCCCGCCCTGCTCTATGAATGCCGGAGCAGGCGTCGGTGTCGGCGTAGGCGTAGGGGTGGGAGTCGGAGTTGGTGTAGGTGTAGGTGTAGGTGTAGGAGTCGGCGTAGGCGTTGGCGTCGGTGTCGGTGTCGGAACAGGTACGGTCACACCACTGCCAATCACTTCAATAGCGCTGACCTTGGCATTGTCCACACTGGCAGCGAAACTTATGTCCAGCACGTTATCATTGACCGTCACCTCTACGGACTCTACTACCGCCCTGAGCGCCCCCCCGGCCCTCTGATAGATGTCGTAGTTGGTGAGC
>DASVQI010000003.1:0-95000 GCA_036389255.1 Pyrinomonadaceae bacterium | reverse complement strand
ACTATAAAAGTCTTGCTGTCGCCGCGACCTTCTACGCGCAAAGGCAGAAAGCCTTTCAAGTCCGGGCTGCGATAGGCCGTGTAGTGTTCCTGCCTGTTCTTGTCGTAGCCAAGGACATATATGCGGTCAAAATCGGGCTCGTCCAGTTTACGCGGCTCGTTCGAGCTGCCCTTTTCGAGTATCACCCAGCTTCCGGGCTTTGCTTCCTTGGCGGCATCCTTATCTTTAGGTGTGGATTCATTGCCGGTAGCTTCTTCGTCCAGCCTTCTCCATGCGACAAATTCCCTTCCCGTTCGATAAAAGATAATGTCGCTCGGAACCATCAATTCTACTTGCTTGCCGTAAATCCAACCGGCCGGTGCTGGCGAAACCGATGGCGGCAGCCTGACCTTGTACCAAAGCTCATTTGTCTCTTCGGGAACCTTCGGGGCATCCTCATCTCTTCTGACCCGGTTACTGTTCTGCTGGGCGCTTCCGGCCTTCGGAGCATCGTCACTCTCTGTCGTTTCAGAAGATTTAGGTTTGGGCACACGCTTCCAGCCCACAATGTCGAAGACCGCGCCTGATTCGAGCTTCATCATGATGTTCTCGTTGTTGCTGCGGTCGGGTGTGAGCCTGAGGTTTGTGCTGGCGCGTAGCTGGCCTGCTGCCTGCGGAGGAATACTTTTATCCTCTTCGGCCAACTGGCGCGCTTTATCAAGCACGTCCTGCGGCATGACGTTGCGCGCTTCTATCCAGCCCTCTGTATTCTCAACGTCATGTGCCCGCACGCGAAGCCAGCGCTCGCCCGTCTCCGGGACTGTGTTTTCATCTAAAATATCCACGATGTCGCCACGGCTTACCTCTACAAGGTCGGCTGCGACGACGGCTGTGGAGCTGCGAACCTGTGCGCGGCGTGCGATGACCACGCCGGTATCATCGTTCTTAGCGATTATGTTATTGCACCCGACCTGTAGAGCGAGCGCGAAGATTATCAACAGGAAAGTTTTTATGTACTTCATCTTCATGAAACAACCTGGCATGGGAACTCGAAGAAGACGCTCATCTGGGGCGAGCGTTTCTGCGGTCTCTTTCGACCTTCTCATTGTATCCTAATTGACGTAATAAATCGCGCTGTTCGCGGCTCAGAGAATCAGCGACCTGTACCTGCGTGCGTACCCCGCCCGGAAGAATTTGCAGCCCGTAAGCGGCCAGTACGCTCTTCAAATCAATCCCCACGGGACTCTCTATATAGCGCCGCACAAAGTCGCGCATCTCTCCTTCCGCGCCGCCCAGCGCAGTGATTAGAGCGCGGTTGCCGTCCGTGCGAACGCCAGTGCGCCCGTAGAGCCTGTACAACTCTTTATACACATTATCCAGCGAGCGTTTGCCGCCGCTTCTTTCTCTCAGGCTGAGGTCATACAGGAAGGCGGCGAGCATGCCCTTGTTGTAGACAAGCGCGGTTGCGCCCGACCAGCGCCGCTCGGAGGCTTCGACCAGTGACCACTTATCACGCTCACTTGCGGAAAGGTACATGTCATTAGCCCTGCTCAGAGCCCGCAGGTAATCATCGAAGGTGAGCATGCCAAGTCGCATAGCTGCGCGCATGGCTTGATAAAGCGTGAAGCCTTCGTAGAACCAATCGTAGCTTCCGTCCAATGACAGCGCGTTCGGCACCCATAGATGAAAAAGCTCGTGCGTGAGCGGCGCGCTCAGTATGGCCAGCCCCGCGACTTTAGAAGGCTGTCGTCCCGAAAGCAGCAGAACGTTTGCGCCGCGCGTCTCTGCGCTCCAGCGCTCTGCGCCGACGCTGCGCGGATATGGAGAGAGCATCAGCATTACGCGCGGCTGCGCGGGCGGGCCACCCATAGTGCGCTCGTGCTCCTTCAAAATATTTTGAGCCGCTTCTGTGACTTCTTCATCCGTAAAAGCCCAATCGCCTGCCGCAACGAGCGAGAAATCCATGGAGCCTGCGCGGGCGCGCCTTTCGCGTAAATCTTTTCCAACGAAGAAGCGAGCGGCAGCCGGGTCTTTAACCACGAACCTGCCGCCGGGCTGTCCGGGCTCATTTGAGAAGACAGACCAGCCCGGCGGTAGAGAGAACTCTATGGTGACGGGCGGCGCGGTGTTTCCGTTGACGGCCGCAAGGGGCAGAAGGTCTCCCAGCATAAGGAAGCCGCGCTCTGGCGTGAGCCATGAGATATAAGCGGAGTCGGTCGTAAAAAGCGGCGCTTCCGTCTTCACTTCGTAGCGGAACCTCGTGGCTTCCGACGAAGCCTCGTACTCGCCCGGCGCGCTCTTTCGTACAGGAACGCTCTCGCCCTGAGCATTTATCAAAGAGAAGTTTTCGACTCTCTCGCCTATGCCAATCATGCCCGCGTAACTGTTTCTGAAAGCCCAGATTTTCGCGGCTGGCTTTCGTTCTCCCTCGACGCGCACGCGCGCGGGCGAGGTTGAAAGCACCTCTATGCGGACGCTCGTGTCCTGTGCCTGCGCTAAATGCGCGCCTAGTAAGACAAGAGAAATCGCCATCACGGCCCGCGCGAGACGCAGAGCGGGCGTATTCTTCAAGGCCGGAAGGTTTTCGCTAAAAAAGCACGCTAACATTTGATTATCAGACGGGTTTTTCAGGCTTCTGGTGATTGAAGCTTTGCGGCGGGGAGTCTGTTTGACACTGGCGTAAGATGGCGTTTATAGTGCTCATTCTGCTGCACTGTAACATAAGCCGGAAGAACGTGACCAGTAAGACCACACAAGCAAGACGCAGTCGTCGCGCAACGCCTCTGGCGCGCGTGCTGGCCTTTCTGCTGCTTGCATTCATCACGCACTCGGCCACCATAGAGATTGTTCACCAGCACGGCAGCATCCTGTCCGCAGGCTCTGTCCGCGCCGCCAGCTTTGTTGACCAGGACGCAGAACATTCTTCGAGCGAAAGCTCGCGCCCCACGGGCGAATGTTTAATCTGTCAGCTTCACCAGCATCTTTTCTCAACTCTTTTAATCAGCACTCACGCCATAGCACCTCCTCTGGCGGAAGCATCCGTCGCAGGACGCGCTTTTACGACTTCAACATCTGAAGCGTGCGCCCCGCGTCGCGGTCGCGCCCCGCCTCAAGCCACCCTGCTTTAAACATCCTTCGAGTCATGCCCGAATGAGGTAACAGACCTGCGGCATGGCAACTCCTTTATAGAACTCGAACGGCTCAGGGGTTTGAAATCCCAGCCCGTCGCCCGGCTTTTTCATGGCGATGCGCGCCGTCGCCGTTCCGGTAGTAATCAGCAGAGGGCTTTCAGAGATGATACGCAAGACTTTCACTTTAGCCGCGCTCTTTATCGCGGCGCTTTGTTTCAGCACGACTACTATTTCGGCACAGACTCGCCTCGGAACAATTCAGGGCACCGTCAACGACCCTAACGGCGCTCTAGTGGCGGGAGCTACCATCACCGTCAGGCAATCCGTGACGGGTTACGAGCAGACCGCGCAGACAGACACGCAGGGTAATTTCAAGCTGGTCAATCTGCCGTACAACAACTACGTGGTGCGCGTCGAAGCGCCCGGCTTTCAGGCCGTAGAGCAGCCGGTTGACCTTCACAGCAACGTTCCCTACAACCTCAATCTAAAGCTCAATCTCGGCACTACAGCCGCGAGCGTCAACGTTACAGCCGAATCGAGCGCGATTGTAGAGCCCGACAAGACATCTTCGGACACGGACATCAGCCAGACGCTTTTGGAGAGGCCGGCAGGCGCAACGCCCTCTCGCGGCATAGAGGCGATAGTCGCGTCCGCGCCGGGCATAGCCACGGACGATAACGGTCGCCTTCATCCTCGCGGCTCCGAATCGCAGGTTCAGTACGTTTTAGACGGAGTGCCAATCACGGATAACCTCTCCGCAATCTTCTCTACCAGTCTGGACGCACGCACGCTCCGCTCGGCTGAGGTTTTGACGGGCGGCATCCCCGCGGAGTTCGGAGACAAGCTGGCAGGCGTCATCAACGTCAACACCCGTTCCGGGCTTGAGACGCCGACGCAGGGCGGCATTAGTGTTTCGGGCGGTAGCTTTTCTACGGGCGAGATAAGCGCGGACTTTTCTACGCGCACCAAGAAATTCGGCTTTCTGACGAACCTTTCGGCCACAACGTCGCAGCGTTTTCTAGACCCGCCGACCATAGAGAATTTTCACAACTTCGGGCGCACGGGCAAGGGATTCTTCCGTATGGATTACCAGTTCGACGAGAGGAACTCTTTGCGCGGCACATTTCTCTTCGGCGGCTCGAACTTTCAGGTGCCGAATCGTCTTGAGCAGGAGATTGCGGGCCAGAACCAGCGACAGCGCCTGCGCGACAATTCTCAGTTCATAACATTTCAGCACGTCTTTTCCACGAACGCGCTCGGCCAGTTCTCATTCTTCAATCGTTACGGGACTGCGCGCCTGACCAGCAGCCCGGAATCAACGCCCGTCGTGGCCTTTCAAGACCGCACGCTTCAGAACATAGGCGGCCTTGCGGCCATCTCAATCGTGCGCGGGCGGCACAACATAAAGTTCGGGGGTCAGTTTACGATTACGCCCGTGCGCGAGAGCTTCAGCTTCTACACGACGGAGCCGTTCGAGGATTTGATAGACGAGAACGGGAACGCCGTCGCCAATCCCGTCAACAATTTCACAGCCGCCAGCCCGTTCGTCTTTCAGGGACGCAGGACGGGCCGCATGCTGAGCGCTTACTTGCAGGATCATTTCACAGTCTTTCGCAACCTGACGCTTGACGTTGGCCTGCGCTTCGACAGCTATCGTATGGTCATCAGCGACAACGGCTTCAGCCCGCGCATTGGCATAGCCTATTTCATTCCGCGCACGCAGACGACGTTGCGCGCCTCCTACAATCGCCTCTTCCAGCCGCCTCCGGCAGAGAATCTGCTGCTCGCCAGTTCATCCGAGGCAGCAGCGCTTTCGCCCATAGCGGTGCTTCAGGGGCAGTCAGGCATTCGCCCCATACTGCCCGACAAGCAGAACGTGTTCGAAGTGGGAGCGCAGCAGCAGCTTTCTCGCTACCTTCGTCTGAACCTGACCGCCTACCAGAAGCGCATAGAGAATTTCGGTGACAAAGACCAGTTCTTCGACACCGGGATAATCTTTCCTATAAGCATCTCTGCGGGGCGCGTGACGGGTGAAGAGGTGCGGCTTGAGACGGCCGACATACGCGGCTTCCGTGGCTTTCTCTCTTATGCCAACGCACGCGCCTACGGCGTGACGCCCATCAACGGCGGGCTCTTCCTTGGCGAAGCCGTGGAGACGCTGAACGAGCCCGGATTGAAGTTCGCCAACGACCATGACCAGCGAAACTCTGCTCAGTTTCAGGTCTACTATAACAATCAGCCGACGGGCATCTATCTAATCTTCGGCGGGCGCTACGATTCGGGTTATCCGACTGACGTTGAGCCGGGCACTACGCTCGCTGACTTCGCGGCTGCGGGGTACGACGCGCGCCTCTACAACGAGATAGACTTCCAGCGTGGACGCGTGCGGCCGCGCACGATTCTGAACTTCTCCGTCGGAGCGGACATCCTGCGGGGCGAGCGAACGACGCTCAACTTGCAGTTCGATATTCAAAACCTGACCAACGAGCTGTTTCTATACAATTTCGAGTCGGTCTTTAGCGGCACGCACGTAGGCTACCCGCGCCTCTTCAGTGGCCGCATGTCTCTCCGATTCAAATAAAGTATCAAGAGCCGGGCCCCGGTTAAGAGTTATTGCACCGGGGCCCGGCTCTTGGAACTTTTTGTCTCCGGAAGGCGTAAAGCGCTCAGTAGTGCCTAAACCAGCAGGTTTCCGGTGTCAGGACGTTCTCGTTTGACAGTCTCAACCGGGCGCAACTAGAATGAGCATTCGCGTCGCGCCCCCATTCTCCGAGGAATTACGGTTCCCCAATCTTAAGTGAGGAAGCTGACAGTGAGCTGGGTCAAGATAATCGTCATCACGGTTGCGATAATTCTTAGCATACTGCTCTTCGGGCGTTTCACGTATTAAGCCACTCGCCCCGGCAGAATGTTTTTGCATTACAGAGCGCTTACCTGCTATCGCCATCCTACAAACGCATCGCCGCCCGCGCGCTGCGCCCGCGTAGCATCTATACTCTTAACTCTTCCACTTCTTCTGGTGATATTTCAGCTTACGCCGGCGCAGGAGCCCGCAGACGAAGTCGTGCGCGTTCGCACAGACCTTATCTCGGTGCCTCTGTTCGTGACCGATAGAGAAGGCCGCCGCGTCGCCGGGCTCAGACAGCAGGACTTCATCCTGCGTGACAACGGGCTGGAGGTGGAGACGGCTTACTTCTCTTCCGGCGCAGAACGCGTGGCCCTTCTCTTCGCGCTGGACGCTTCAGGCAGCGCGCGCGACATCATCACACGGCAGCGCGAAGCGGCGCTCGCGCTCTTTTCACGCTTCGGCAAGGACTCGCGCGTGGCCGTCATGCGTTTCACCGAAACAGCAGCGCTCGCAGCCTCCTTCGCAATGAGCCCCAATCAGGCGCTTGAGGCATTCAACTTCCCTGCTATGGCGGGAAGGCGCACGGCCATCTTCGATGCGGCCATGACTGCCGCGCTCTCCTTCGACCTGCCCGACAGGGCCGAGCGCCGCATAGTCATACTCATCAGCGACGGGCTGGATACTGCCAGCAAGACCAGCGCTTCCAAGGTAATTGGCGAGGCGGTTGAGCGCGGAGTCTCTTTCTACGTCATACATCTTCCGCTCTTTGAGCCGCGCGGCGGTCGCCTGCGCGTGCGCCCTCCGTCCAAGGGCTTCCGCGATTTGGCTGAGAAGACGGGCGGCAAATATTTCATGCCGGGTGACGCGAAAACGGCTCTCTCGCCCGCCACTCAGTATGACCTTTCGCCCGTCTTTCAAGCCATAGAAGAGGATTTAAGGGGCCAGTACATCTTGGGATACTATCCCGCCGAAGGCTCGCGCGATAATCTCCCGCACAGGATTGAAGTCGGCTTCGCTGGCTCAGGCAACCGGCGGCTTAGCGTGCGCGTCTTGCGCTCAAGCTACGTCTTGAAGAAGATAGAATAAGAGAGCGCTCTTCAAACTTTATAAAAGGAAAGCTTTCATCATCGGCTGACAACTCCCATGAGTGAAGAGAATCAGGAAGGACTTCGTAAAGTCAGGCGCGCGCTTTTGAGCGTCTCGGACAAGACGGGCTTGGTTGAACTGGCGCAGACGCTTCGCGGCTTCGATGTAGAGATTATCAGCACGGGCGGCACGGCCCGCGCCCTTCGAGAGGCCGGGATAGAGGTGCGCGACATCTCGGCCGTGACCGACTTTCCGGAGATGATGGACGGCCGCGTCAAAACGCTTCACCCGCGCATACACGGCGGCCTGCTGGCGCTGCGTGACAACGAAGAGCATCTGGCGGCCATGCGCCAGTACAACATAGAGCCGATTGACATGGTTGTGGTCAATCTCTATCCCTTCGAGCAGACGGTCGCACGCGAAGGCGTCACGCTGGAAGAAGCCATAGAGCAGATAGACATAGGCGGCCCTTCCATGATTCGCTCGGCCGCCAAGAATTTCAGAGATGTGGCGGTCGTCGTAAACGTGGACGAATACGAAGTGGTCAGAGACGAGCTTGAGCGCAATAGCGGGAGTCTGTCGGCTGAGCTACGACGAGAGCTTGCGCTGCTCGCCTTTGAGCAAACATCTGCGTATGACGCTGCAATCGCGGATTATCTGACTCAGCTTGAAGATGAAGAATATTCTACGGAGATTCCACCCGACGCGCTTCTGGATAATGACGCGCTCGTGCTGGCGAAGTCCTACGATTTGCGCTACGGCGAGAACCCTCATCAGAAGGCCGCGCTCTATCGCGTGGATGACCCGTACAGAGAAAGCCTGCCGCACGGGATAGCCGTCGCGGAAGTTCTCTCCGGCAAGGAGATGTCCTACAACAACTACGTGGATGCGGACGCCGCATGGCAGTTCGTCTCCGATTTCGAAGAGCTGGCTTGCGCCATCATCAAGCACACGAATCCGGCGGGCGCAGGCACGGGCGCGTCTGCCGAAGAGGCTTACAGGCGCGCTCTTGAGACTGACCCCGTCTCAGCCTTCGGCGGCATAGTAGCCTTCAATCGCAGGGTTGACGAGCGGGCGGCAAGCGCCGTGGCGGAGATTTTCACGGAAGTTGTAGTCGCGCCCGATTATGAAGAGGCCGCGCTGGCGGTGTTGCGCTCCAAGAAGAATTTACGTGTGCTTCGCGCTGGCGAGCCTGTGCAGGCAGATGGGCTTGAGTACAGGCAGATTTCCGGCGGGATGCTTGTGCAAACGCGAGACACACACCGCTTGACGCCGGACGCCTTGAAGGTCGTCACGCGGCGCGAGCCTACGGAAGAAGAGATACGTGCGCTCCTCTTCGCTTGGACTGTGGCGAAGCATACCAAGTCGAACGCCATAGTCTATGCGCGCGACGGGCAGACCGTGGGCGTAGGCGCTGGCCAGATGTCAAGAATAGACTCCGTGAAGATTGGGGCGATGCGCGCGCGGATTCCGGTTCAAGGCTCCGTGCTTGCATCCGACGCCTTCTTTCCCTTCCGCGACGGCATTGACGAAGCCGCGCGTCACGGTATCACGGCCATCATACAGCCGGGCGGAAGCCTCCGCGACGCCGAAACAATCGCCGCCGCAGACGAGCACAATCTGGCGATGGTCTTCACAGGCATACGACATTTCAAGCACTGAAGAACAGTCCAGAGAGTCTGGAGAGTCTTGAGAGTCTTGAGAGAAAAGTAAGAATCAAGTGGACTCTCAGGACTCTACAGACTCTCTAGACTCTCCAGACTTTTGTTATAATCTTTCTACTTCGAGCGCCGAATAATCAGGCCGTCTTTTTGTCTTCCCGGAATGTGACCCTGACATCGCGCTATCTTTTCTCTTAAGGGAATGGGGATTTATGGAAAATCAGGAATCAGTTACGAACGGCGGCAACCGGGAGTCGGTGCGCTGCCGCTATTGTGGTCAGTTGAATCAGACGCGTGCCGGAGGCGGGGTTGCGCGCTGCGGGCGGTGTCGCCTGTCTTTGTCGGACACGCCGCACAAAAAGTTCGCGGAGCTTGATAAGCATGATTACGTGCATCCGGCTGACAGCCGCGCTCTGGCAGCGCTCAGAACCATTCCCGGCATAGACTCTGCTTTGAAGAAGCTGCTGGCCGTGACGGGCGAGTCGGCAATTCGCGTCATCTTCATGGCGAGCGCCGTCAAGGTCACGCCCGAACAATGCCCGGACTTGCACGCCAAGCTACAGGTCGCATGCACCACGCTCGGCGTAGACATGCCAGACCTCTTCGTGCAGCAATCGCCCATCGTCAACGCCTTCACGGGCGGAGTCGAAAAGCCCGTCATAGTTCTTCACTCATCTCTGCTTGAACGGCTGACGGACGAAGAAGTGCTGGCAGTTGTGGCGCACGAAGTCGGCCACATACACGCGGAGCATGTCCTCTACCTGACGGCGGCGCGTCTCATAGAAGCGCTGGCCGGAGCGGCTCTGGCGGCAGCGCCCATAGCCGCCATCGTGACGCAAATCCTGACCGGCACAATGCGAGCGGCCCTTCTGGCGTGGGCTCGCCGCGCAGAGCTTTCGTGCGACCGCGCGGCGCTCCTCGTTACGCAAGACCCGCACGTCATAGGCCGCACGATGATGAAGCTCTGCGGCGGGACATTCGCCTCCAAGGTAGATTACGACCAGTTCCTTGCACAGGCGCGTGATTTCCAGAAGAACTACGACGAGAAAGCCCTAGACCGCTTCTGGGCCGACATCATCTCTTCCGGCATGACGCATCCCTTCCCTGTCTGGCGCGTCTCTGAGATTCTCAAGTGGGTTGACAGTGGCGAATACAAACGCCTGATGGATGAGGAACCACAGAGCGCTGCGGCATAAAATCAGGTATCGGGTGTCAGATGCCGGGTGCCGGTTAAGAGAAAACTAACTCTCTTTCTTTTACCCAGCACCCGGCACCCGATACCTGACACCGTTCCAAAGGAACACTCCCCATGTTACAGAACAAATTCGGCATCATCTTCGGCGTGGCCAATAAGCGCTCGATTGCGTGGGCGACCGCAGAAGCCCTGAGCGAAGCGGGCGCTAGACTTGCTTTCACCTATCAGGGCGAGCGGCTGAAAGAGAATGTTGAGAAGCTTACGAGCGAGATGCCCGGCTCGCTCGTAGTCCCCTGCGACGTGGTGAAGCAGGAGGAGGTTGATGCGGCTTTCGAGCGGCTGCGTCAGGAGTTCGGGCGGCTAGACTTTCTTGTACACAGCATAGCCTTTGCGCCCAAGGAAGAGCTTGAAGGCGAGTTTCTGGACACGTCGCGCGAGGGCTTTCTGACCGCTCTGGAAATCTCCGCGTACAGTTTGGCACAGGTGGCCAGGGCGGCGGCCCCGCTCATGACAGACGGCGGAAGCATCGTCTCCATGACCTACTACGGCGCTGAGAAGGTCGTGCCGAACTACAACGTCATGGGTGTAGCGAAGGCCGCGCTTGAGGCCAGCACGCGCTATCTTGCCTATGACCTTGGGAAGCAAAACATACGCGTGAACAGCATCAGCGCCGGGCCTATCAACACGCTTTCGGCCCGCGCCGTCAGCAACATGTCGTCAATGCTCAGGCACCACGCCGAGCGCTCGCCGCTCAAACGCAACGTGGAGGCACGCGAAGTAGGCAACACGGCGCTCTTTCTTTGCAGTCCACTCTCATCAGGCATCACGGGCGAAGTCATACACGTTGACTGCGGCTACAACATCATGGCAGTGTGAAGAGTTCAGAGAGTCTGTAGAGTCCAGAGAGTCTAGAGAGTCAAAGCGACTTTCTTTTCTCTACGGACTCTACAGACTCTCTGGACTCTCTGGACTTTTTTATGGCTGAAACTGACGCGAAAAACAGGGACGTGCAGGAAGTAACGCAGGACGAGCAGCTACTTGAGTCGCCCAAGGCGGACGAGTTTACTCATACAGACACATGGCGTGTCTTTCGCATTATGGGTGAGTTCGTTGAAGGCTTTGACGAGCTGGCGAGCGTTACGCGCGGGGTCGCTATCTTCGGCTCTGCGCGTACGCGGCCCGACGACCCGCAGTACAAGGCCGCGCAGGAGACGGCTGCGCTACTGGCCCGCGCGGGCTTCGCGGTCATAACGGGTGGCGGCCCCGGAATTATGGAGGCAGCCAACAAGGGAGCGCTTGACGCGGGCGGCGTCTCAATCGGCTGCAACATTGAACTGCCTTTTGAGCAGCGACCGAACCCGTATCAGACGCGCTCCATGACCTTCAAATATTTCTTCGTGCGTAAGACGATGTTCGTCAAATACAGCCGCGCCTTCGTCATCTTTCCCGGCGGCTACGGCACACTCGACGAGTTGTTCGAGTCGCTCACGCTGATTCAAACGCGTAAGATTAGAAACTTTCCCGTTGTCCTCTTCGGCTCGAAATACTGGGCCGGGATGGTTGATTGGATTAAGAACTCTCTGCTGACGGAAGGGAAGGTTTCGGAGAAGGATATAGACCTGCTGCGTGTGACGGATTCGCCGTCCGAGGTCGTGGAGATTATTGCCAACAGCCAGAGCTCGCTGCGCAAGATTGACAGAAGCGTGTCGGATGACCTCGTAGGCCCTGTCTAAACCCTGCGATGTCCCTTTCGGCTGCCTCTGGCTTCATCGAAGCCGTGGCTCTCGCATTCAGCCCTGTTGAGGCTTGGCCGTAGACATGAGCCATCCAAGATAAGGCTCGCTGGAAGCCGTGACCGGAAGCGCAATTATCTCAGGCGTCTCGTAACTGTGCAGGGCGCGCACCTCATATTCCAGCCGCGCGAAATTATCCACGGTCGTTTTTACCAGAAGCAGATGTTCAGGCTCGCGCTGCACCGCGTCCTGCCACCAGTAGACGGACTCCATCTCCGGCAAAATCTGAACGCAGGCGGCAAGGCGAGAGCCGACCAGCATCTCCGCCAGCCGCACGGCCTCTTCGCGGCTCCCCGCAGTCATCATCACAACTACAGGCTCTCTGCCTTCCTCAACCATAAGAAAACAGTTTCGAGTCTTCAGTCTTCAGTTAAAAGCAAACGTCTCTTTGCTGAAAACTGAGAGCTAACTCTCTTCATCCTCTGCTTCTCCCTCTTCCGCTTCCTCGTCTTCTTCCAGGGTTGTTCCGGTTAGCGGTGTCGTGTCGTTGCCGAAGAAGGCGTTGTAAAGCTCCATAGCGCGGTCGTAGTCGCGCTCGTCTACGAGCACTACTGCGCCCGGCGCGGTGGTCGAAAGCAGGGGCGAAAAAGCATCCATGCCGCCCGATTGAACCGCAGCGCGTATGCCGTTTTGAGTGAGAATGTCGTTGACCATCTCAGCTTCGGCGGGTGAGCCGATGTTGTGCAGAGGTACGAAGCGCGCCTCAGAGTGATCCTGCGCCATATTCTCCGGCGTCAGCCGCTCAACCAGCTCCGAGCCGTCGTCAGGACAACTCGTAATCCCAGCCTCATACTCGGACTCGCAAACAGGACAGAACATGATTTCCCTCAACCAAGATTTTTTTTGGATTTCGCAAGACAGTTTAAGAGAAAAGACGCAAAAGGGAAAGATGGGGGATGGGGGTTAGGGGCCGGGGGATGGTTAAAGAAAGAGTGTTGTATTTTCTTCTCTCTAATCCCCAACCCCTAGCTCCCCATCCCCCATCTTCATTTCGTCGCCTGAACAGCGCGCTCGAAGGGGATTTCGTCGAAGTGCGTCATCTTCTTGAAGGCGCGGAAACGCTCGTTTATCTCCTCATGCGTGAGACGCTGCACGCGCTCCGTGCCGAACTCTTCGACGTTGAAGGAAGCCATCACGGAGCCGAATATCATGGCTCGGCGCATGGCCGCATCGTCCAGCTTCTCCTGACTGTCCAGATAGCCCATGAAGCCGCCCGCGAAAGTGTCGCCCGCGCCCGTCGGGTCAAAGACGGATTCGAGCGGGTAAGCCGGGATGGCGAAGTAGGTGTCTTTCGTGAAGAGCGCAGCGCCGTACTCGCCGCGCTTAACCACCAGAGCGCGCGGCCCCTGCTCCATAATCTTGTGAGCTGCGCGAATCAGATTCGGCTCTTTGGCCAACTGGCGAGCCTCCGCGTCGTTGATAATCATCACGTGCACGCCCTTGATTGTCTCAAGCAGCGAGTCGCGCGCAATGTCTATCCACATGTTCATAGTGTCCAACGCGATTAATTCAGCGCCCGCCATCTGGTCTCTTACTCCGCGCTGCAAGTCCGGCTGAATGTTGCCGAGGAACGCAAGGCGCGACCTTTTAGCTTCGTCCGAGAGCTTCGGTTGAAAATCCGCGAAGACGTTGAGTTGCGTCTCCAGCGTGTGCGCCGTGTTCAAATCGTACTCATAGCGCCCGCGCCAGAAGAAAGACTTGCCTTCGGGCACGCGCTCAAGGTCTGAGATGTTCACGTTGTGGCGCTTAAAGACCGCTTCTTCCTCGCGCGAGAAATCGCCGCCGACCACCGCCACCACCCTTACGTCCGTAAAGAAGCTGGCGGAAATGGAGAAATGCGCGGCAGAGCCGCCTAGCATCTTGTCACGTTTCCCGAAGGGCGTTTCGACAGCATCAAAGGCTACTGAGCCGACTACCAGCAAAGACATCCGTTTATTTGCTCCTGTCTCAAAGATTCTATTAACAGAACAAGAGGCCGGTTTCTGCGCGACCGGCCTCTTTCAATTGGAAAGATAAACTTTAGTTGCCCGAAGGTTGAAGCGCATCCTTGGCCTTGGGGCCGCCGAGCGCGCGCAGTTCCTTCTCGGCCTCCCGGCGGAACTTGCTGTCAGGAAAATTATAGAAGACCTGCGAGAGGTATTCGCGCGCATCGTCGCGCAGCTTTTCCGCATTGACCTCCGCCGGAAGCTGCTTCTGCTTTCCCTTCCCTTCGGCAAGACGCAGGCTGCTCACGCCAGCTATGTAATAAACCTCGTCTATTTTAGAGAAGGTAGGATTTCCCGCGATAATCTCTTCACAACGCTTGAGCGATGCCAGATAAGCCTTCTTCAGCTTGAAATACTGCCACGCGACTTCCAGATTGTGCAGCGAGTCCTTTTCCATCTCAGGGTCGCGCACAACCGTTTGATCCGGCCCTCGACTAGTGCCCTGAGCCCGCGCCGCAGGCGCACTCATCAACAGGGCCAGCATAAAAAACGAGCTTAACAATAGAAGCTTTTTCATTAACCTTACCTCCGAAACCTAGCAATTAGCAGTCAGCATTCAGCCACCAGTAAGAGCTTTTGGCTGAATGCCGATTACTGATTGCTGTATTTCCTGATTATCGCATCGAGCCTGCGCCGGGTTTCCTCCGGCCACAAATCGGGAGCAGTAAAGATGGCGTTCTTCAGGGCGCTGCCGCATTTACAACCGCGTGGCCGCGCGGCCAATTCCCTGACAGACTCTTTCATGATTATCTGAGCGTTTCGCACGTTCTTGTTCAGGTTATCTATCACCGTCTCGACCGTGACGGCGTCGTGCTCTTCGTGCCAGCAGTCGTAATCCGTCACGAGCGCTAGCGTCGCGTAACAAATCTCGGCCTCGCGCGCCAGCTTTGCCTCCTGCAAGTTGGTCATGCCTATGATGTCCATGCCCCACTTGCGATAGAGGTTAGATTCCGCCAGCGTCGAAAAGGCTGGCCCTTCCATGCAAACATAAGTTGCGCCGCGATGCACGCGCGCCTCTGTCGCGCCGCAGGCTCTCTCCAGCACGTCGCCAAGCTCCGCGCAGACTGGATGAGCGAACGTGATGTGCGCCACGATTCCTTCACCGAAGAAGGTGGACTCGTGCGCGCGTGCGCGCGTGCGGTCAAAGAACTGGTCAGGGATGACCATATCAAGCGGCGCGTACTGCTCTTGCAGGGAGCCTACGGCTGAGGCGGATAGTATTCGCTCGACGCCCAGCGTCTTCATGGCGTAGATGTTCGCCCTGAATGGAAGCTCCGTGGGAAGAATCTTATGGCCGCGCCCGTGACGCGGCAGGAAGGCCACGCGCACGCCTTCGAGCGTGCCCGTGATAAAAGCATCCGAAGGCTTTCCAAACGGCGTGTCTACCGAAACCTCTTCTATGTCCTTCAGCTCCGGCATCTGGTAAAGGCCGCTTCCGCCAATGATGCCAATCTCAGCTTTCGCCATCTACTTTTTACATTTTCCTTTGCTTAAGATTTCTCGAACGTAGTCGTCCAACTCCTGCTTGTTGCGCTTCTCAATCAAGCCGTCAAGAAAAGCCCACGTGGCCTTTGGCTTCACTTTAAGAATAGCCTCGTACACCTTCAGGGAGCTTTCCAGACCGGCGAGATAGACTGCTTCAGCATCATTGGCCATGTCCGGGTGCTCTATGATGAAAGCGGCGCTGCCGTAAACCGATTGACCGAAGATTTCCGAAGAGTAATTCTTATCCTTGCCCATAATCGGTTTAAGGAAATCGGCGCAGATGGTGACTGAGATGTCAGGCACGTCTGCCAGCCACGTGAACAGCCAGCGTCGCGCGTCGGGCGCTTTCTGGTTGAGCGGGTCGTCTTCTAGAAAGCGCGTCAGATTAACGGCTTGCCCGCGCTCTTGTGGCGTAGAGGGGCCGCGCTGCTGCTGCGCCGCGCAAGGACTGGCGACGACCAAAGTGATAAACGCAAGGGCAAATATCGTCAAAGCTCTGGCAATCATAAGACCTCCTTAAGCAAAAGTTTTACTCGCCGGGAATAAAGCCGTCTTGGCTCTCTTCAAATCCGACTGCGCGAAGCTTTCCATCTTCTTCCGTGATGCGGCAAAGCGGGACGCTCGCGTCGTGATAGAAGAGACAGAGCCAGCCTTCGCGCGCAGCCTGCGGCAGCAGCCGCTTTTTAGCTTCCAGCGTTTCCACAGGATAAAGATCGTAGCCCATTATCCAAGGCAGAGGCACGTGAGCGCGAGTCGGCACAAGGTCTGCGAAGCAGAAGAGCGTGCGCCCGTCTCGCTCCAATCGCACGCACTGCATAGTGCGCGAATGGCCCGTGACTGTCTCAAGGCTTAGCCCCGGCACGACTTCGTAAGCGGAATCTTTTAATTCCAGTTGCCCCGACTCCAGCAAAGGCCGCCAGTTCTCCGGCAGGTAGCTTGCGCGGTCTCTCTCGTGCGGCGACTCCGCGTGTTCGTATTCGTCGCGCGAGACGAAATAGCGCGCGTTGGGAAAAGCCGGAACTGCTCTGCCTTCTTCGTCAAGAGTCGTGTTGCCGCCCGCATGGTCGAAATGCAGGTGCGTGTTGACGACAATCGTTATCTCTTCGGCGCTGCGTCCCGTCACGGCCTTCAGGCTCTCAGGCAGAGAGCTCCGGCGCGAGATACCGTAAGTGGCCGCCTGCTTCTCAGACCACTTGTCGCCTATGCCTGTCTCAATCAGAATCCGCTCGCTGCCCGCCTCCACATAGAGGCAGTTCATGTTCAGTCGCACGCGGTTCAGTTCATCCGGCGGGCTCAGGCGCGACCAGAGCGTGCGAGGCACTACGCCGAACATGGCCCCGCCGTCCAAGCGGAACTCCGTGTCGGGCACGACCTCTACGCGATAATCTACGAACTGCATTTCGTAAAGGGCCGTTGCAGAAGACCCGAAAGGCTTAAGGTCTTCTTGTCCCCTGCCGGTTAGCGCCCGGCCTCGGGGGCGTTGTGCCGGGGCTGGTGTTAGATCTACCCGGCCGCGTGGGCTGAGGCTGCGTATTGCCGTTTGAGCCTTGCGTGCCCTCTTCCATGCCGGGCAGCGTCATCTCAGGCATCTGAGGCTGCGCCGGAGGCGGCTCAACCTTGAAATTGTCCGCGACCGTCACGCGCGAGCGATTGACAATCTCCTCTATGACCTTTTCCTGCTTCTCCTTTTCGACGGCGGCGCGGGCCGCATCCTTCATGGAAGGCGGCGGGCCGAAAGGATTCTGAGCCGTAGCCTGACCGACCGTGACCAGTATGTGGCGCGCGTGAACCTGCTCTTCATCCCTGCCGTCTTTCTTTTCTGTCTTGCGCTCTTCGACCTTGATGACGTGGAAGCCGAAGGGGGATTCCACAACGTCGCTTACCTGACCGGGCTGAAGCGCAAAGGCCGCATCCTCGAACGGCTTGACCATCTGGCCGCGAGCGAACCAGCCTAGGTCGCCCTCGCGCTCCTTGCCGCCCGGCTCGTCCGTGAACTCTTTGACGAGCGCGTTGAAGTTCTCGCCCGCGCGTGCGCGGCGAAGCGCGTCTTCCGCCTTGGAGCGTGCCTTGGCAATCGCCGCGTCAACCTCCGCGTCCGTGGCAGTAACCTTGGGCTTCAACTGCTGCTCGGCATACTTCTGAACCAGCACGCGTGACTGCTGAAGCATAATCTGCAACTCCGTCTCGCGTCTGGCGTCTACGCCCGCAGCCTTGCCTTTGCGCTCGGAAATCATGACGCGCGCCCATTCCTGCTTGAGACGCTGCTGCTCGGCCTCTTCCAGCCTCTCGGGAATGGGGATGCCCAGGCCCTGCGCGTCCTTTATGAACTGGTCGAACTTCTGATCCTGTCCCGGCTCGGCCATGTAAGCCTCTATCTCCTGAGGCGTGACGTTGACAATGGTCTGTGAGCCTGCCTTCTTCTGTTCCTCTTCCTGATAGGTTTCCGCGACGATGAGCGTGCGCATCAGCTCAAGCTGGCGTTTGATTTCCGGCTTGTCGGCAACGCCTGCCGCTCTGGCTTCTTCCGCCAGCGCCAGAAGCTGTCTGATATTTTTGGCGAAATCCTTACGCGCCTTTTCATCAGTTGAGAGCCGTGCGCGCAACTGCGCCGGCTGCTGCGCGGCGATGAGCGACATGTCTTCGGCTGTGAGATTGACGGCGCGGGCGCGGTGCGCCTGTGCCTGCCAGACTATCAGGCCGAGCGAGAAGAGAATCGCGACAGAGGCTGCGATTAAAGCTTTGGTGGTTGATTTCAAGATGAACTACTTATCCTTTCCATGAGGCTGAAGTGCAGTTTGCTCGACCAGTTCCAGAAGTACTCCGTTTGCCGAAGAGGGATGAACGAATGCTATCAGCGAGCCGCCCGCGCCTACACGCGGCTGCTCGTCAATCAGTCGCGCGCCCTGCTCACGCAGGCGTGCGAGCGCTGAATGTATGTCGTCAACGCGCACGGCTATGTGATGAATGCCGGGGCCGCGCTTCTCCAGAAATTTCGCTATAGGCGAATCGTCGCTCGTCGGCTCAAGAAGCTCTACGCGGGATTCACCGATGGGCAGCATGGCCACGCGCACGCGCTGTTCGGCCACCTCTTCCACCTCAACCACCTCAAGCCCCAGCGCCTCGCGCCAGAACCCCAGCGCCTCCTCAATCTGCCTAGTAGCGATGCCGAGATGGTCAATTTTCATGGTTAGCTATCAGCAATCAGCTTTTTGCCGACTGCTATTTCATTATCTCTTCCACAGCCGAGTAGGGGTCGCGGCTCTTGGCGGCGACTTCTGCGCTGAGACGGTCGAGTTTATCTGATGCCGAAGCGCGGCTGAGCGTTTGCGCCAGCAGCCGCTCTCTCAGCAGCTCAAGTATGCGCCAGCGCGCGATTGCCTGACGGCGCTCCCGGCTGGAGTCTGCCGTTTGCTGAAACTCTCGAAAGCTCTCAATGGCAGCCGCTAAATCATCTATGCCCTTATTTTCCGTCGCCACGGCTTTGACGATAGGCGGATGCCAGCCGTCCGGCCGCGTGGCTAAGCTGAGCAGCGCTTCAAGCTCTTTTTCCGTCCTCAACACGCCGTCGCGGTCTGCCTTGTTGATGACGAAGCAGTCGCCAATCTCCATGATTCCGGCCTTGATAGCTTGAATGTCGTCGCCCATGCCGGGCACCAGCACGACCACGGAAACGTCAGCCGTCTTTACTATCTCAACTTCGTCCTGACCGACTCCAACCGTCTCGACTATGATTTTGTCAAAGCCTGCGGCATCCAAGATAGCCACCGCATCCACGGTCGCACGCGCAAGCCCGCCAAGATTTCCACGCGTTGCCATTGAGCGGATGAAGACGCCGCTATCTAGGCCGAGCGTCTGCATGCGTATGCGGTCACCGAGGATTGCTCCGCCTGTGAATGGGCTGGAAGGGTCAACGGCAATGATGCCCACGCGCTCTTTGCGCCCCCTGTAAAGAAGCGCGAGCTTATCTACGAGCGTTGACTTTCCTGCGCCGGGCGCGCCGGTGATGCCAACAACTAAGGCTCTGCCCGTGCGCGGGAAAATCTCCTTCATAAGGGAGGCGGCATCTTGCGCGCCGTCCTCTACCTTCGAGATGGCGCGGGCGACGCTGCGCGCGTCACCACTGAAAATCTTTTCAATGAACTGAGAGCCGCTCATCATTCAAAAAAGCTCGTAGCGTCATCTGCGCTCTTCAAGAGACAGATGAAAAGGGGCGCGACTGTTATCTTCTTCATGAAATATCTATTGCTTCAACAACTGGCGCGCGATGACTAAGCGCTGAATCTCGCTGGTTCCTTCGCCTATGGTGCAGAGCTTCGAGTCGCGCCAGTATTTCTCCGGCGGGTAGTCCTTCGTGTAACCGTAGCCGCCGTGAATCTGTATGGCCTCCTCGCAAACCTTCACGCTTATCTCCGAAGCGTAGAGCTTGGCCATGGATGATTCCTTCGTCACGCGCTTGCCCTGATCCTTCATGTAAGCTGCGCGGAATGTCAGAAGGCGCGCGGCCTCTATCTGCGTGGCCATGTCCGCCAGCTTGAATTGAATAGCCTGAAACTCAGCTATAGGCTTGCCGAACTGCTCCCGCTCCTTCGCGTAACGCACAGCCGATTCATAAGCGCCCTGAGCTATGCCCAGAGCCAGCGCGGCAATCGAGATGCGCCCGCCGTCCAGAATCTGCATGGCCTGTATAAAGCCCATGCCCTCGTCGCCCAGCCGGTTCTCGTCCGGCAGGTAGCAGTCTTCAAAGACCACGCTGGCAGTCTCAGAGGCGCGAAGGCCAAGCTTGTTCTCTTTCTTAGACGGCGCGAAGCCGTTCATGCCCTTCTCGAAGATGAAGGCCGTGATGCCCTTGCTTCCCTTCGAGCGGTCTGTGACGGCCACGGCGACGAGCGTGTCGCCGTGAATCGCGTGAGTGATGAAGTTCTTGGAGCCGTTGACGACCCAGCCGCCGTTCCGCCTGACGGCGGTAGAGCGAGTGCCCGAAGCGTCCGAGCCAGCGCTGGCTTCCGTCAATCCCCACGCTCCAAGGTGCTGGCCCTGAGCAAGCGGGACAAGATACTTGCGCTTCTGCTCTTCGGTGCCGAACATGTAAATGTGATTCGAGCAGAGCGAGTTGTGCGCGGCGACGGAGATGCCTATCGAGCCGTCAACGCGGGAAATCTCTTCTATGATGGCCACGTACTCAACGTAGCCCATGCCCGCGCCGCCGTACTCTTCCGGAAAGATGACGCCCATCAATCCAAGCTCGGCAAGCTTTGGAAGAAGCTCCACAGGGAAATGCTGCGTCTCGTCCCACTCCATGACGTGCGGCGCAATCTCGCCTTCGGCAAACTCGCGCACGCTCGCTTTCACCTGTTGCTGCTCTTCACTCAGCTCGAATTCCATAAAACTAAAACCCCTTAAGATATTGATTCATCGGTTCATCTTTTCAATGAAGAAATGAATCATTATCTTACCTCATTCTCATCATGAAGCGTGACCCGCCGGGCGCTTTTTCGCCGCAGCTTTCGTGGCCTGTTTCATCTTTTTGAGGCGGGCCACTTCCGCCGGGGCCAGGAAGCGCCAGTGACCGGGCTTGAGCCCTTCGTCCGAAAGAAATCCTATCTTCGTGCGGCGAAGCTTTACTACCGAATGACCTATAACGTCGAACATGCGCCGAATCTGCTGGTTGCGTCCCTGAAGCAGGACGACTTGAAACCATGAGTTTGATTCGGATTCTTCTACGCGCTTGATTTCGGCTGGCGCTGTGCGCGTTCCGTCATCCAGAGTAACGCCGCGCCGCAACCGCTCAATAGCGTCTTCGGGCGCGACACCCTTGACCTTGACCTCGTAGACTTTCCTCACGCGATTGCGCGCGGTCGTGATGATGTTCGTCAACTCGCCGTCGTTGGTCAGAATCAAGAGCCCTTCGGTGTTGAAATCCAGCCGCCCGACCGGGTGAAGCCGGCCGAGCGAGCGCGGCACAAGCTCTGTCACAAGCGGCCTGCCTTCCGGGTCTGAGACGCTGGAAAGATAGCCGCGCGGCTTGTTCAGCAGCACGTAGACCGGCTCGCGCAGATTCAGACGCGGATTGATAAGCCGCCCGCGCACCTTTATGTGGTCGCGCTCAGGGTCGGCCTTAGCGCCGAGCGTCTTGACGACCTTGCCGTTGACGGTCACGTCCCCCGCCGTGATTAGCTCTTCCGCGTGGCGGCGCGAAGCAATCCCGGCAGCCGCAATCAATTTTTGAAGGCGCTCTTCCATAAATGAGTAATCAGCCGTCAGCCATCAGTAAAAGCAGGACGGTCTTCCTGCTGATTACTGATTGCTATTCTATGCTCCACCGCCAGCTAAATCTTCAAAGTCTTCAATGCTGGGAAGCTCCGTTAAATCCTTCAGGCCGAACTGTAGTAGGAACTCTTTCGACGTGCCGTACATCATCGGGCGACCGACCGTCTCCTTGCGCCCCTTGGCGACGATTAAGCGTTTGTCCAGAAGCGTCTTGATGGCGGAGGACGATTGCACGCCGCGTATCTCAAGGATTTCGGGGACGGTGACGGGCTGCTTGTAGGCTATGACGGCGAGCGTCTCAAGCGCCGCGAGCGAGAGCTTTGCGGAAGGGCGAGATTTGAGAAAGGCTCGCACGTACTCGTGATACTCTGCGCGCGTGGCAATCTGCCAGCCGCCCGCGACCTCTCTGAGTTGCAGGCCGCTCTGGCGCGAATTGAACTCTTTAGCAAGCTCTTCAATCGCCATCTCTATCCAGCCGCGGTCTTCCTTGAGCACGTCAGCGATTGACTTGGCCGTCAGAGGCTCTTCAGAGACGAAGATGAGCGCTTCAACGATTGCAATCAGCTCTGCCATGCCGCGCACGCTCGGCGTCGAATCGTCTTCCACGGAAGACGAAGAGGAAGCCATCGCGTGCTTTTCGATTTCGGCGCGCGCTCTTGCTTCTTCCAGCGCGTCTTCTGCGTCCGCATCGTGAATGACAACGTCATCCTCGAAGTCCCCGGCTTCAAGCTCCTGCTCAAGCTCGTCCACAGCCGCTTCCAGCGCGTCCGTATCTTCACTGCCGTTTAAATCTTCCGACATCTCTTCCACACTCTTAATCTCTTCACTCATGGCTCAATAAATGGTTTTCAGTTGGCAACGCGGGCTACGATTTCTCCGAACGTCTCGCGCTGCATCAAAGATATTTCCGTGGTTCGCACCAGCTCAAGAACCGAGAGGAAGGCCAGCACAAGCTCCCTGCGCGAGCGTGCGCGCTCGAAGAAGACGCGCAGGTTAAGCTCGCCTGCGGACATGACCATGTTGCGGAGTCGTTCGAGCATCTCCGTCATGGTTATCTCGTCGCGCTCAATCTCAAGCAGCACCTCTTCCCTCTGGCGGGCCAGAATCTCCTGAAAGACCTTCAGAAGGTCGAAGACGCCGACGGCAACTTCAGGATTATTCTTGTCCGTCTCAAGCTCGCCGCGATGAAAGATGGCCTGCTCCACGGTCACGCGCGACCAGAGCATCTGCGCGGCTTCCTTGAATTTCTGGTGCTCGAGAAGCTGGTTGATGAGTTCCGAGCGCGGGTCTTCCGCCTCTTCCTCCTGCGCGGCGCGCGGGTCGGGCGGCAGAAGCATTTTGGACTTAATCTCTATCAGCGTTGCGGCCATCACTAAAAAATCGCCCGCGATGGCTATGTCCAGCTCCTGCATGAGACGAAGATAGCGAAGGTATTCGTCCGTGATGCGCGCGACCGGGATGTCGTAGATGCTGACCTGCTCCTGCCGTATTAAATAGAGCAGAAGGTCTAGCGGCCCAGCGAATTCGCCCAGAACTATCTTGAGCTCGTCGCCGCTCGCGTTGCTGGTGATTTCCGGCATAGCGCCCGCGACCTTTAAGGTCTGCTGCGCTTCGGGCGCTTCCGCCGCACTCTCCGCCACGTCGCTCATTAGCTCTTCTGGATTAGCCGTCAAGTTTGCCTCTCTTAGTTACGACGCGCTCCCTCAATACCAAGCCGTTCCTTCACCTCTTTGTAGGTCACGCGCGCGACCTCTCTAGCTCGCTCGGCCCCTTGCGCGAAGATGCCGTCAAGCTCTTCATCACTGATGCTTCGCACGCGCTCCTGAAACGGCGTCAAAAACTCTACGGTGGCTTCGGCCAAATCGCCCTTTAACTGCGCGTAGCCTTTGCCTGCGAAATGCTCCTCTATCTGCTCCCGGCTCTTGCCGGTCAAAAGCTGGTAGATGGTCAACAGGTTCGTAATCGCCGGGCGAGTCTCGTCAAAGCGAATCTCTGTGCCGGAGTTCGTCACCGCACGCTTGAACTTGCGGCGAATCGTGTCCGCGTCGTCCGTCAGAAAGATGCCGCCGTTCGCGTTCTCGTCCGACTTGGACATCTTCTTCGCAGGGTCATCCAGCGCTAGGATTCGCGCTCCGACCTTTGGGATGTAAGGCTCAGGGACGCGGAACGTCTCGCCGTAGTCGCGGTTGAAACGCACGGCCAAGTCGCGCGTCAATTCCAGATGCTGCTTCTGATCCTGACCCACCGGCACAAGGTCAGTTTTATATAGCAGGATGTCTGCGGCCATCAGCACCGGGTAATCGAAAAGCCCCACGCCCGCGTTCTCGCGCTGCTTTCCCCTCTTCTCCTTGAACTGCGTCATGCGCTCAAGCTCGCCCATGCGCGTCACGCAGTTAAGAATCCATGTAAGCTCTGCGTGTTCCGGCACGTCCGACTGCACGAAGACCGTCGAAACCTTCGGGTCAATGCCTGCGGCCAGATAGAGCCGCGCAACTTCGCGCGTCTTCTCCCTGAGCCGCACGGGGTCTTTGGTTACTGTGATGGCGTGCAGGTTGACTATGCAGAAGAAGCTCTCGTACTCGTGCTGTAGCTCCGCCCAGTTCCGCAGAGCGCCTATATAATTACCTATGTGAAGATTGCCCGTCGGCTGAGCGCCGCTAAAGATTCGCTTACGCATTTGATATCACTATGAGTCAAACCGGCTCTTCCGGTTAGAGCCGCAATAGATAGTCTATAAAACTCATCACCGGTCGCATAATCGCGCTGAAAAAGCCCATGTAGACTAGAACCATTAAAATCAGATAACCATACTGCTCAAGCAGGTTCAGCGTCGGCTTCATGCTCGCAGGCAGGAACGTCTCAAGAATCTTGCTCCCGTCTAGCGGCGGGAAAGGCAACAGATTAAAGATGGCCAGCGAGACATTCATCATTAACAGATAGTCTAGGAAAAGCGCCGTCGGCTCTCTGAGAGATTCCGGAACTGAACTGAACGAGTTTGTGACGATGAATGCTTTGATAATTATAAAGGCTACGATGGCGATTAAGAGATTAGCCAGAATTCCCGCCGCCGAAACCATAACGTTTGCCAAATCTTTATTGCGCCAGCGAAGCGGGTTGACCGGCGTGGGCTTTCCCCATCCGATGAGCGGAATCCTCCCCCCGCCCATCGCGCCAAAGATAAAGACGACTATAGGAATAAGCAGTGTGCCGATGGGGTCTGTGTGCGCCACGGGGTTAAGTGTGACGCGCCCCAGCAGCCGCGCCGTGTCGTCGCCGAAACGATTAGACATCCAGGCGTGCGCGCACTCATGCGCGGAGATGGCGAATACCAGCACCACCATGTAGATGATTAACTGGCCTATAATAGAGCTATCCATAGTTCAGATATACCTTGCAGTCAACCCGGCCCATCAAAACACGCAAAAGTATCACGCGCCATTGGCACTGTCAAAATAAGTGGACAGTGCGTAGATAAATCCATTCTTTACCGGCTGCCCCGCCCATCTCTTAAGGCTCACTTCAACAGGATGCCTTGTATGCCTAGCGGCAGGCTGTAGACGGCTTCCGTCGTAGCCACCACCATGTCGCCCGTAGCGCTGAACGCCAGCCCTATGACGTTCATTCCGGCGACGGCCATCTCCGCCCTTTCTCCGTCCGGCGAGATGCGGACTATGCCTCGCCGCCCGCGCAGGCTGGCGGCGACGTACAGATTGCCTTCCCGGTCGAAAGCCAGCCCCTGCGGCCTCCCTAAGCCTTTATAAAAGACGCTCGCCTCTCCATTCTCGTTGATGCGCATGACGCTGTCGTAGCTTGAGACCGTAGGCCCTGTGACGTACAACTGATGGTCTGGGCCAAACGCCAGATGATAGGCGGACACGGAAGGCTCAAGCTGTGCAAAGGCTCTCTCTTCGCCGATGCCGTTGACGCGATAGATGGTTCCCGTACGGTCGCCCACGTATAGATGGCCGTCCGAGTCGAAGGCAATTCCGGTTGCGACGCCCAGATTCTGCGCGAAGGCCACGGGCTCCTTGAAGTGCGAGATGCGATAGACGGTTCCGTCCAGACGGCTGGACACGTACATCTGGCCGGAAGGGTCAAAGGCTATGCCTGTAGGGTTGGTAATGTCGCCCGAGAAAGCATCAAGCTCGCCCTGCGTATCTATGCGAAAGATGGAGACGGGCATCTGCTGCCCACGCGAGCCTGAGCGCGTGACAAAGAGCGAGCCGTCGTCAGGGTCAAAGGCCGGATTGGCAACCGGATGTAAATCTTCCGCGAGCTTCGTACCGGCTATGAAGCTGGCGGGCTCGCTCAGCTTTCCGTTGTTGCTCAAGAGCACCTCGACCTCGCCGCCCAAGCCTGAGTCGGGAACGATTGCCAGCACGCGGCGCGCAGAGAGTCCCACCACCTGTCCTATTGCAGCGCCAAACAAAGGGTAACAGCCTCGCAGATTACTGGTATCGTAATCGCTGCATTCTATGACGACCTCTCCGCCGGGAATACCCGCCGCCGGAGTAATCCGCACAATACGCCCTGCCACGCTCATTCAGCCCGCCTTTCCATGAAAATCAAGTTGCCAGCCATTCATCATACGACGGGCTGACAAGTGGTGTCTAACCTGCTTTATGCTCCAAGAACTCTCGCCGGTGCGGGCTTAAAATTTCGCCTCTTTTTCTGCTTGCGTGCGGGCTCGCTATGTTATAATCCGGTCTAAGTCAAGCCGCTCCCGAAAATGCTCTTCCCGTAGGGAGCGATGCTTTTTGCGCCTGAGAAATTCACGGGCCCGAGCGCTTGACCGGAAACCTACAGCACGATGCTCAAGCGACAAGGCGAAGAGTTTTCGCAGAGAGCAAAAGAGAGTAATCTCACAGAGGCGTCCGACACATCCCGCTCGCTACAATCTTCCTGTAACTACAAAGCGACAGCAAACAAAAGGTGGCACAGATGAGTCTAAAGACTTACGGGTCTTTAAGATTTAGAGCGAGGACTGTCTTTTTCCGGGAGGGTAGGAATCATCAGTAACATACACGGTAACACGCAGGGCTTAAAGCAGAACCAGTTGCGGCGCATAGAAAAGCTCTACTCTCGCCGCATCTCACCGCACCAGATTGTTACGCCCGAGTTCGCGCGTCAGCTTTCGGAGCTCTCGCACGAGACGCGCCGTCAGATTGGCGCTCTCATAGACCGCAAGGGCTACGTGGAGTACGTCATAGTTGGCGATGCGCGCCGCATAGAGCTGCCGGATTTGAAGCGCACGCGCGTCGCCGCAGACCGTTTTCGCGGCCTGCGCTTTGTTCACACGCACCTGAGAGGCGAGGAATTGACGCAGGACGACCTGACGGACTTGGCGCTCCTGCGTCTAGACCTGATGGCTTCGGTAGATGTGGACGAGCGCACGGGTCTGCCGGGCTATGTGCGTGCGGCGCACCTGCTGCCGACCACGGCGAAAGAGCTTGACGAAGACAGCAACGCTGCCCCTTATGCTTTCCTAGCGCCGCAGATTCCCTCGCAGCTGGACGTGGATTTTCTTTCTCTCATCAACTCTCTGGAAGAGGAGATGGCGCGAAACCGCCGCGCGGCTCGTCGCGCAGGCTTGAGAGACAGAACGATTCTCGTGAACGTCACCACGGGGTCAATCAGCGAGGCCGAAGAGTCCATGGCCGAGTTGCGAGAGCTTGCTACATCCGCCGGGGTCGTAGTGCTTGACGAGATAATTCAGCGCAGGCAGGAGATTGACCCGCGCACCGTGCTGGGACGCGGAAAGCTGGAAGACCTGCTGGTACGCTCTCTTCAGCTAGGCGCGGACTTGATTGTCTTCGACCGCGAGCTGTCGCCCGCTCAGGTGCGCTCGCTTTCGGAAGCCACGGACTTGAAAGTTATAGACCGCTCGCAGCTCATACTGGACATCTTCGCGCAGCGAGCACAATCGCGCGAGGGCAAGATTCAGGTGGAGCTAGCGCAGTTGAAATACCTGCTGCCCAGATTAATCGCGGGCCAGGACTCTGCTTTCTCAAGATTGGCGGGCGGCATCGGCGGTCGAGGCCCGGGCGAAACGAAGCTTGAGACAGACCGCCGCCGCGTCCGTGACCGCATCAACCGGTTGGATAAAGAGATTAAGGCGCACGGAATGAGGCGTCAGGAGCGCAGGAAGGAGCGCTCACGCAGGGAGTTTCCGGTCATCTCCATTGTCGGTTATACCAATGCCGGAAAGTCCACGCTGCTCAACACGCTCACCTCCAGCAACGTACACGCGGAGCAGCGCATGTTCGCAACTCTTGACCCGACCTCACGTCGCCTGCGGCTGCCGCGTGAGCAGGAAGTCATCATCAACGACACGGTCGGATTTATACGCGACCTGCCGCCCGATTTAATCAACGCGTTTCGCGCCACGCTCGAAGAGATAAGCGAAAGCAACCTGCTGCTCCTGCTGGTTGACGCGAGCAATTCGCGCTGGATGCAGCAGCTCGAATCGGTCGAGAGAATTTTGACCGAGCTTCATTACAACAAGATTCCGCGACTGGTAGTCTTCAACAAGGCGGACGTGGTAGAGCCTGAAGCTATGGAGGCTATCATTCGACAGGCGACCTTGAGCGGCGAGCGCGAATGCGTGGCCGTTTCTGCGCTTTCGACTCAATCTTTGCGTCCGCTTCTGGAGCGTGCCGGAGAACTTCTGGCGCGCAACCTGATGGAGCAGCCCAGCTACACGCAGGCATTGGATGAAGGGGAGGAAGAGCAGGCGGAGTACGCCGCGCAACGTTAAGGCATGGCCAGTCGCCGTCCAAAATTCCAGACGCGATTCAACGCGGTGCAGGAGCTTGCATCGCGTTACATTGTTCGTCCATTCAAATGGTTCCCGCCGCGCACGCGCTACGCCATAGGCTTTCTGTTGCTCGTCACTATCACTACGCTTCTCTTAATCAACACGCGCTCGCGCGTCAGCATAGAGCCCTACAAGCCCGGCGACGTGGTAGTCCGCACCGTAATCGCGCCCGCAGACATAGAAGGACTGGATTTGACGGAGACGGAGAGACTGCGCGCAGCCGCTCGTCAATCCATCCCGCCCGTCTTCAGGTACGACCCGACCGTGGGCGAACATGCCGCTGATAATTTCCGTGCGGCGTGGGAAGATTTACACAAGCAGGTAGACCCGCGCTCACCAACGACTACCGATTTCAAGTGGAGCGGTGCAGGCGGGCCGGAAATCGCTCGCGTCATCATCGCCCGCCGCTTTGACCCGAACGACCTTGCGCGCATCACACAGCTTTTGAAGGGCACCGGCAACGGGTACGTCTTTGAAGAGCGCGATGCAGAGCTGCTTAAAGGCGAAATCTCGCTCGTCAACGCGCAAAGCCCCAGCATGCAGTCCGTCACGCGCGTTCAGCATGAGAACATGCACTCGCTCTCGGTCGTCTTGCAGGATTTTCATTCAAGCTTATCAAGACTGCCCGGCTGGACGCAGGAGCAGATTGCAGCGCTTGCTTCGGCCACCGTCCCGCTCGTAAAACCGAATCTGGTTTATGACGCCGCCGCCACCGACACCCTGCGGGAAGAGGCCGCGAAAAAAGTTCCTCCCTCCATCATCTCGCTCAAGCGCAATCAGGTAGTCGTACGTGAAGGCGATACTGTCAACGAGCACACGCTCTCGCAGCTTGCGGCCATACGTGCCTACGGCCGGACGGCGCGGCGCGCCAGCCACATCATAGGGCTCTTCTTCATCGTCGCGGCTCTCTACTGGATAGTCTGGAAGTTCACTGAGCATCGCGGCACAGTCAAGAGCCTCTCGCTTTCGCCGCGCAGGGCCTTCTCGCTCATTGGCTCCGCCGTTGTGGTCGAGACGCTTCTGATGCGCGTGGGCTTCCTGCTCTCCGACAGCATCGCTAGCCGAAACATACGCCCCCCGCTAGACGACCCGACCATCTGGAACTTTGCTATTCCGTTCGCAGGCGCAGCCCTTCTGGTGGCTCTTCTGCTGGACACGCAGCTTGCGCTCATCACAGCGCTCATCACAGCCTTTTTCGCCGGGCTCATCTCGCCCGAAAGCGTGCCGATGACGCTCTACGCCATGATTTCGTCAGCCGCAGCCGTCTACGGCATACGACGTTATAGAGAGCGACAATCCGTGACGCTGGGAGGGCTGATAGTCGGCGGGGCAAGCGCGCTCATGGCGGTTGCGCTTCTGGCCTTCGCGCAGCAGCCTTTGAAGCTCAACACTATCTTGCTCGCTGTGGGCTGCGGGCTGCTGGGCGGCCTGCTGACGACGGTCTTTACTGCCGGAGAGCTTCCGGTTTACGAATCCGGCTTCGGCATCCTGACGGACGTAAAACTGCTTGAGCTGTCGAACGCAGACCTGCCCGTGCTCGGCCAACTTGCTCTGCGCGCGCCCGGCACGAACCAGCACTCGCACGCCGTAGGCCAACTGGCTGAAGAGGCTTCGCGGGCGGTCGGCGCAAACCCTCTTCTGGCGCGCATAGGCGCTCTCTACCACGACATAGGGAAACTGGCTGCGCCGCACATGTTCGTAGAGAACCAGCAGGGGGACAACCCGCACGACCGTCTTCGCCCGACGAACAGCGCGCGTATAATTGTCAGCCACGTCACCTACGGCCTGAAGCTTGCGAAGGAGCTTGGGCTACCGAAGCGCATAGCCGATTTCATCCCGCAGCATCACGGAACCCGCACTCTACACTTCTTCCTGCGCAAAGCTCAGGCGCAGGCAGCCGAAGGCGAAGAGATAGACGAGCAGGAGTTTCGTTACCCCGGCCCTAAGCCGCAGTTTAAAGAGGCCGCGATTATGATGCTGGCCGATTCGTGCGAGGCGGCTGCGCGCTCGCTCGCTCGGCCCGACCCCGAAAGCATTCGCTCCATCGTCAACAAGATTGTGGACGCCATCATCAGCGACGGCCAACTGGACGAATGCGATATTACGCTGCGCGAGATTACCGCGATACGCGAGAGCATAACGGCCTCGCTCATAGCCATCTATCACGCGCGCATAGACTATCCGGGCTTTAACCCGCCGCAGATGACGGGGCCGCTTCCACTGCTTCCGCAGGCCGAGATAGACTCGGAAGAGCGCGGCGTCAGCTACTCAAGAACCGCAGAGATTCCCATCAATCGCGGCGGCGAAGTCGAAGACGAAGCCATAGAGCGCAAGACCGTCAAGCGCTAGACAGCCCCTGCTACATCTTCTCTCATGCTGAAATTAAAAGTGGCCGCGCAGCTTCTCAAAGGTCGTCTTGAGGTCTTCGGGGATGACGCGCGTCTCTCCGATTGTGGACATGAAGTTCGAGTCGCCCGTCCAGCGCGGCATGATGTGCAGGTGTATGTGATGGGCCACGCCCGCCCCGGCCGCGCGCCCCAGATTCATGCCTAGGTTGAAGCCGTGCGGGTGATAGGTTTCGCGCAGCGCCGTCTGGCAGCGCTTGGCCAAATCCATCATCTCGTCGGTAGATTCTTTGGGCGCGGCGTCCAACTCGGCAAGGTGCGCGTAAGGGACTATTAACAGGTGGCCGCTAATGTAAGGATAGATGTTCAGGACTACGAAATTGTGCGAGGCGCGATGAAGGATGAACTTCTCTTCATCCGATGCCGTGTCGCTCTGAATCGCGCAGAAGACGCAGGCTGGCGTCTCTCCTTCAGGCGTGGGCGAGCTTGATTTGATGTAATCGTAGCGCCAGGGACTCCACAACACGTCCATTGACTTCGCTCACCTCCCCCTTGCTTGCGTGCGCGCGTCTATAGAATCCACTGAAATTAGATGATAGGAGGCGTGCGATTGTCGTCAGTATTGCCCGTAGCCTCGGACGCTTCGGTTGAAGCTGTAGAAGAAGTCCCGCCGCCGGGTGCGGCATCTTCGTTGATAAGCTCTTTGAGTTCCTTGCCCGGCTTGAAGTAAGGGACGCGCTTGGCAGGGATGTTGACGGGGTCGCCCGTCTTAGGATTGCGCCCGCGACGAGCGCCGCGCTCGCGCACACGAAAGCTGCCGAATCCGCGCAGCTCTATCTTCTCGCCTTTATTGAGCGTCTCTATGATGCTCTCGAAAACGATTTCGACCAGCCGCTCGGCATCCTTCTTAGTCAGCTCTGCGGCCTTTGCAACGTCTTCAACCAGATCAGCTTTCGTCATGCCTCTACCTCACAGTTGGACAAAAGGCTCTACGCCCAAAAGACCCCCGGGCGGGTCGAAAATTAATCTAAAATCTGACCGTGGGTAAAACTCTGTCGGACAATTACGTGTGAGAGTAGCAGAAACCCCGCGCCTCCCGCAAGAGCCCAAAAGCTCCGTGCAGCCAACATCTTAGACATTATTCCAGGAAAGCGAAAGAGCGGCCCGGACAGGAGCCCCCGGTCTTGCTTTCCGAGTTCCGCCCGAAACCGCTCTTTTGACTTAAATCTATTGCTAATCGCGAAGACCGAAGGCTCTTACTCGTCCTCTTTTTCCGGCTCGCTCGTCCTCATCAGACCGGCCAGCTCGCCCAGACTCGCCATGCCGCCGCCAGCCTCCGTAGAGTAGCTCTTGGTATCAATAATCGGCTCGTTGTGTGCAGCCGCGCGCGCCGAAAGGCCAATCTTCTTGGCTTCGGCGTCTATGCGCAGGATTTTAAAATCCATCTCCTGCCCAATTGCGACGGCCTGCTCGGGCCGTTCGACCCGGTCGTCCGACAATTCCGAGATGTGGCACAAGCCTTCCAGATTGTCCCCAAGCTCTACGAACGCGCCGAAGTTGGCGAAGCGCGCAATCTTGCCCTTCACTACGTCACCCGGCTTATGCTCCGTGACGAAGCGATCCCAAGCATTAGGCTCAAGGTCTTTGATGGAGAGCGAGAGGCGGCGATTCTCCGTATCAATGCTGGTGATGATGGCCTCTATCTCCTGCCCCTTCTTCAGGACTTCGCCCGGATGCTTGATGCGCTTGGCCCAAGAGATGTCAGAGACGTGTACGAGTCCGTCCACGCCGTCCTCGACTTCAATGAACGCGCCGAAGTCTGTCAGGTTGCGCACGCGCCCGCGCACCTTCGAGCCCATCTCGTAGCGCTCCTTCAAAGTATCCCAAGGGTTACTCTGCACCTGCTTCATGCCGAGGCTGATGCGGCGCGCCTTCGGGTCAATGCTCAGGACTTCCACATCCACATCGTCGCCCATGTTTACGAGCTTCGAAGGATGCTTGATGCGCTTAGACCAGCTCATCTCAGAGACGTGTACGAGTCCTTCGACACCGGCCTCAAGCTCTATGAAAGCGCCGTAGTCTGTGACGCTCGCGACCTTGCCGTGCATGCGCCTGCCTATGGGGAAGCGCTCCTCGACGCTCTGCCAAGGGTCAGGCTGCAACTGCTTGTAGCCTAGACTGACGCGCTCTCGGTCTTTGTCGAACTTCAAGACCTTGACCTGCACCGTGTCGCCTACCTTGAAAAGCTCCGCAGGGTTCTGCAAGCGGCCCCAAGACATGTCTGTGACGTGCAGCAGGCCGTCAATGCCGCCGAGGTCAACGAAGGCACCGTAATCCGTCAGGTTCTTTATCTGACCCTCGACAATGATGTCCTCTTCAATCTGGTTAAGGGTCTTGTGCTTGACGCCCTCGTTGCGCTCTTCGATGATTGCCTTGCGGGAAAGCACCACGTTCGAGCGCTTGCGGTTGAGCTTGATGACCTTGGCCTCAATCTCCTGATTGCGCAGGGAATCAAGGTTACGCACGGGGCGGACATCCACCTGCGAGCCGGGCAGGAAAGCGGCTATGCCGTCTATGTCAACGCGAAGCCCGCCCTTGATGCGCTCCGTGACGCGCCCTTTGATGGGCGTGCCAGCCGAGTAAGCCTTCTCAAGCTCGTCCCACGCCTTCATGCGAACGGCGTCGGCACGCGACAGCACCGGGAAGCCCTCGCTCGTCTCCATGCTCTTGACCAGCACTTCGACTTCGTCGCCGGGCTTGACCGTCAGCTCGTTGCCTTCCATGAACTCGTTCTGCGGAACGATGCCCTCGGACTTGTAGCCGAAGTCTATGACGACGCCGCGCTCAGTGATGCCAACGACTGTGCCGCGAACGACTTCGCCTTCCTGAAAGGCTTTCTGCTCCTGCTCGAACTGTTCGAGTATGGCGCCGAAATCCATGTCACTGGAGCGTCCCTCGTCTTCGTCATCATCGGCACCGCCTGCGGTACGGGAAGACGAAGCGCGCTGAGGCGCTGAGGCAGCGGACTGCGCGGGCGATTGAGCCTGTCCCGCAGCAGCCTGTGACTGGCCGGTTGATTGGGGCGAAGAGCTGGCTTCGCCGCTCTGAGTTTGATTGTTGTTTGCCTCGCCGTCAGTCGGCTTGGTTTCTTCGATGGACATGCGAACTCCTGTCGGACTCCTCCTGGAAATTCGAGCGCAAATTAGCCTTCGCTTGGGGCGTGCGGTCGCGCTCGTCCCGGCACACGAATGTACCGCTCAACTGAAGGACTCTTTCTATCTTTAACTTCCAGCGCCTTCAGTGGCGGCAATCAGAAGTGAGAGGCCGTTCAGCTTTATCTGCTTGGGAGCGATTAGTCGGATGACTTTCTTTGGCGGGAGTGCGAGCGTGAATGTGTTAGGAAAAGGTTGCAAGTTCAGTTCGATTTCCAGTTTGCCCGTAGTCGCCGCTTGGTCCGACTATCGCCGGCCTCTTGACCGGGTAAGTTCGCACTGTACACGCCGGAAACCGTAAGTGTCAAGGCGATAGGAGATGAAAAGAGGCCGGAGGTCAAAGGCCGTAGGTTGATAATTCTCTTTCTTTTACCAACCCACAGGCTTTGACCTCCGGCCTTAACTTCCGTCCTTATCTTACAGAGCTTGCAGCCGCCGAGCCGTTGCGCTCGGCCAGATAGATTCCGGCTGAATGCGAGCCCACGAAAATCTTGTCCTGATTTCTGGGGTCAAACGCCAGCGCCCAGATTCTCTGGCTCGGCAGTCCCGGTGCGCGCGGGTCAATCCTGTTCCATGAGATGCCAGCGTCGGTTGACCTGAAGACGCCGCCGCCGTTCTCCCACGCATTGCCCACGATGATTTCGTCTGGCGCATCGGGATTGATGAGGATGCTGGCGTAGTCGCCGTAAGGCAGATTACCGCCGCGACGCATCCACCTTTCGCCGCCGTCGTGGGAGACATAGAGGCTCTGCTTTGTTCCCACGTAAACGTAGGCCGAGCGCTTGGGGTCTTGTACGATGGTGCTTATGGGAGCCTGCGCCGGAACGCCTCTCACCTGCTGCCATGTCTGGCCTGCGTCGCGCGAAACCAGCACACCGGAATTAGCTGTGCCCACATAAATCGTCTTGGGGTTCTGCGGAGAGACGGAGATGGCCGTCGTGCGCGGGTCGAGTCCCTGCCCGTAAGTGATTTTCTCCCAGCCCTGCAAAGGGTCGTAGGTGCGATAGAGCCCCGCGTTCGTAGCAGCGAGAATCCCCGGTCGGCCATTCTGCTCGTCGTAAGTATGAGAGAGCGTGTTGACCGCTTCGGTTAAAGCGACTACAGGCGTTGGCAGCTTTCCTGCCGGTGTAGTCGTCTGCACGCCGCCGGATAATCCCAGAGCGGAAAGCGTGGCATCGTCCAGCTTGCCCGAGACGGGGATGTTCTTATCCGCCTGAAACTTTCTGATGGCGGTCACCGTCTGCGTTCCGGCAGCGCCGTCCGCAGGGCCGGGGTCATAACCTGCCGCTATCAGAGCCTCCTGCGCTCGCTTAGTCATATCGCGCCCGACAGTGGACGAACCGGCGTTTGAGCGCGTCGAAGCAGCGCTTGCTCTGCCGCGCCTACCCGTCGCCGGTTTCTTCGGCGGGCCGGCGGGCTTAGGCGCTCCAATCGGTGACCACGAGCCGCCTCTATCCATAGAACGATAGATTCCGTAATTCGTCCCAAGATAAATCGTGTTGGCGTCTCGCATGTCCTGCAAGATGGAATAGACGGTCAGGCGATTAACCGTGATGTTGCGTATGGCCGGTTCCCAGCTAACTCCGCCGTTGTTGCTGATGAAGACGAAGCCGCCGCCCGTGGCCGTGTTCACGGTCGCCGCGTAGACTCGCTCAGGGCGCTCGCGGTCGGGCAGTATGAAGTTGGTAAAGCGCGTGCTGTAGCCTTCGTTGGTCGGCGTGAAATTCTTTCCGGCGTCGCGCGAAACCATCACGCCGTAGTTGTTGGTGCTGATGAAAACCGTCTGCGGATTGCTCGGATGAATGGCGATAGCGTTTATCTCAAGGTCACGACGCGTGACTAATTGCCAAGAGCCGTCTGCCCCTCCATTGCCTGAGCGCCATAGCCCTTCCGTAGTTCCGGCGAAGACCAGACCCGCCACGGACGGATGCTGGATGATGTCGCGCGTGCGCCGCGACTGCGAAGGAATGCCCTGCACCTTGCGCCAGCTCTCGCCGCCATTACGCGAATCATAGATGCCGCTACAGGCCGAAGCGATAATATGCTCGGGATTTCGCGGGTCTATGTCCAGAGCAAAGACGTCCGAGTCGTCAATCATGCCGGATTTAATGAGCCGCCAGCTCTGCCCGCCGTCGGTAGTCTTGTAGGGACGATACCACGTGCCCGCATAGATGACGTTGTTGTTGCGCGGGTCAATCTCCAGAGATTCAACGTTCAGGTTTGCCATCCCAACGGTTGAAAGCTGCGTCCAGGTGTCTCCGGCATCCGTGGAGCGGAAGACTCCACGGCTCGTGCCTGCCACCAGGATGTCAGGATTGGAATCCGATTGAAGCAGCGAGTGAACCGAGTCGGATTTTAGCTCCGGCGCTTCTCGCCACGTCACTCCCCCGTCCGTAGTTTTGAAAAAACCACCCGGGTCGGTGTGTCTGTGAGCGGCCACGTAGATGACTTTAGAATCACGGCGGTCAACGACGATGTTATCAATAAAGAGTTTCGGGCGATTGAAGTTATAGAGCAATCGCCAGGAGCCGCCGCCGTTTGTAGAAGTATAAATCTGGCCGTCCAGCGTGCCGAAATAAAGGCGCTGCGCGTCCTGCGGGTCAAAGACCAGAGCGCGCACGTCGCCGCCCGAAGGCCCTGTGCTGCGCCAGTCCATAGCATACTGCGCGCCAGCTTCCGCAGGATTGTCGGAAGGCTGCGCCTGCGTCCTAGCGCTGAGCGAGAACGCGGGAATCAGCATGGAAAAGAGAGCGATTACGAGTGTCGTTCGTCTAACAAGTTGAATCAGCATAGGTCTCATCTCGTGTCCTCAGAAGTCAGTCGGGGCAAATCCAGCCGGACGCGGAATCGCCATAATTACCGTATGAAAAGTATAGCAGAGACAGCGCTTCGATGGACGCCGGGAGAGAGCTAAAGAGGCGCGTGCGCTGCTGCCGAGGTAGGATGCACTGCACATCGAAGGCGGTTGTACCATAAATCCCGCGCCTTAGCCAACATTAAAGCCAGTATGAACGCGAAGCGGGGGATTGTTTCTCTGGTGAGAAACAATCCCCCGCTCCGGTTAAAGGCTGCGCCTCATGAAAGGGGCGCAAGCGTTAGTTTATTAACGACGACGGCGACGACCACTGGTGCGGCCCGTGCCGCCCGTGATGATTGTCACGTCTGACTGTTGCAGAGTCGGACTTGCGGTCGGCGGTGTTGCGCCCGTCGGGACGATCCACAACTCAACCGTCAGGTCTTCACGGAAGCCGCCGTCCACGGTCTGTATGCGACCGGGGTCGACACCGCGCGTGTTGACCAAGTAGTCCTTAGCACGATCCGCGCGAGCCTGAGCTTCACCGGCGCGACCACGGCGTCCGCCGTAGGCGATGATGTAGCCCTGCGCACCCGGCTCATTCTGCAACTGGATGGCGAAGTTATCCAGACGAGCCTTCTCGTCGTTGAACGCGATGTTGCCGTACTGGTCGAACAGTCTGGCCTGTGCTCCCGGCGGCGGAACCGACGAGGTGCAGGACGCTGTCGTGTTGCACTCCGGCGGATAACCACCAACGTTCACAGTAGCTGTGACCGATTGTCCCGGCGCTACGCCCGTGACGGTGATGCTCGGCGTACCCTGACCACTGCTGATTGTGCCGGTTGACACAGACCAGTTGTAGGTGGCCGAGACATTCGGATCGCCGCCCGTGACGTTAGCCGTAAAGGTAATCGGCTGGTCGGCGGTGACCTGATCCGGGCAAGAGACCGTAACGGTCGGGCATGGGAGCACGCAACGGTCGCAGTTGGCAACGGTCACGGAGACCGAAGAGAAGGAGATGCAGCCGCAGCCGTCATCAACTTCCACGTTGGCCGTGTAGGTGCCGGGTGTAACACCCGTCAAATCCCAAGTCACGTTCGGGCCTTCGCCCGTGATGCGACCACCCGATACGTTGTACGAATAGAGCAGCGTATCGCCGTCCGGGTCTGTCGCGTTGGCCGTTAATTGAACCTGCTGCGAGCCGCTCGGCCCGGGCTGGCATTCAGCACGCTGGCCCGGCGGGCAAGGCAGCACGATGTTGGTCGAAGAAGCAGACAGAGTTACTGTCGGTGCCTGGTTCGGCAGATACTCAGGCGAGCGAGCGTTGCGGCGTCCGATGAAGAGCTGGAAGCCGAAACCGTTGGCATCGTCCGAGAACTGGAATCCGCGCGGGAATTCATTGACCGTCGAGGCAACAGTGGTCGCCGGAACGACAACTATCGGCGGCGGGCCCGGCAGGTCTACATTAGTAATCTGATTGACCGTCGTGTTGAAGTTCGAGCCTTCGAACAGATTGGCACGCTGCTGGTTGATGTGACGGCGATACCAGAAGCCCATGCCCCACCAACGGCGCGGATAAATCTTCGTACCGGCGGTGAACTCAACAGGGCTGTTCTCGAAGGCGTTCGGCGTGCGGCCACCCACGTACTGCGTCGAGCGCAGCTCGAAGATGGGCTGGAACCACTTGTTGACAGGGAAGTCAAAGCCGATGCCGGCAATGAACTCATCCGGGCGATCCAACAGCACGAAGCCGTTCGGGTCTTTCGGATTGGAGTTCACTATCCAGCCGCCGTTGACAGAGACGTTCACCGAACGGCTCAGGCGTGCATCCAGGAAGCCAACAAGACCGAAGTCTCCGATGTCTCCGCCGGGGCCTGCGCCGCGCTGCATCTGATTGAATCCAGATACGTCGTCGCCCTTATCCCACCAGTAGCGGTAGAACGGAACGATACCGACGCCGAGCGGATTGTCCGGCTCCGTGAAGCGAATCTTGGCACCGACTACTCCGTCAGTGAACGAAGACTCGCCGTAGAGACGGTTCAGGAAGGGCGCTCCCGGATAGTAGGACGGCGAAGTTGTAAATGTCGCAGGCACTATTATCGGGTTAGTCAGCAACGTGGCAGGCAGCGTGGTGGTCGCCAGCACGATGCCCGGCAGGATACCGCCGACAGGTGCGCCGACGCCCGGGAAGGCTGCGGCTGAACCGAACGTGCCGTTATTGGCGGTCGCAACCGGCGGGCCCAAAGTGGCACTGAAGCCGGGGAATCCCGCAAAGCCGCTAGACACGCCGACGTTACCGGCTGTCAGCCCGAAGGTCGGGCCTGCGCCGCCCGTGAACGGATACTGAACGAAGGGCTGTCCGCCGTTAAAGTAAGCGAACGTAGCGCCTCCGGTCGCAGTCGTACAGGCCGGGCAGAAGGCCGGACGGAAAATAGCCGTCCTGTTAATGGTGCCAACGTTCGGCCCACTCGGGCCCAGAATGATGGCGGGCGGACTGCCGAGCAGACCGTTGCCGAAGTAAACACGGGAATTCGGCAGGTAGAAGCCCGACAGATTGAGCGGGCTGTTGGCCTTGATCCCTTTATAGCCCGTCGTCTTGAAGAACAACTCTATATAGTCGCTCAACCCGATGTTGAAGCTAATCGGTGTCTCGACTATGTCGAGATTACCGGGATCACGGTCAAAGTTTGAATATGCAATTGAAAAGGTAAACTCCCCGCGGCGCAGAGTTTGCCCATCATAGATAGTAAAAAGTCCAGTGGGGCCGCCTTCAGGGCCGCCTGTGCCTACGCTCGGGGAGATGTTCCGCGGATCATTCTCCGAACGTAAAGTTTGTGCTGATGCTGCGGCACATAACATCAACATGGCGAGCGCAACAAAGAGCGCTCTTCTCGCGAGTCTCATCGCATTCCTCCTGCGAAATGAGTATAGAAAATTTGCTGATAGTGCGGCCGAGCGGGCAAGGCCACGGGTTGGGCGGATGTCTTTTTGCATCTGGCTGTTCCTCACAGACATCGCGCGCTTCCCGAAAGAACTCTTGCGGGGCGCGGACGCTCCAACTACAAGCGTACAACGTTTAAGTAGAACTGCTACCGCCCTCGACCCGTTATCTCTTGTAGTGTGGAGCGGAGCAGCGAGAGGAGCTGAGCCTAAAACTACATGCTCACTGGCGCTTAGATACTGCTTAAAGCTTACCTTCGCGCCTCCCGACTGTTTTTGGTTTCTTGCTTTTAACTTACTACAGCTACTTTGCTTATACTAATAGAGCAGCTTAGCTGTCAATGTAAAAGGCGTCGGTTTCAGATGAGCCGTCTCCAGAATGACAGAGACTATGCCCCCGCATACCTTTTTCCGGCAGACCATACTCTACATTGGCTCGGAAATCAAGACCTTTTCACGACTTAGCGTGAAAAACAAATCTGTTTTTTCCGTCACGCGTAAATCCCCCGCATGCGTGTGTCATAGGCCACACGGTCTATGGCGAGCATGTAGGCAGCCGTTCTGGTATCTACCTGATGTGCATCCGCATAGCGGCAGAGGTCGTTGAAACTGGCGACCATTTTGTCCTGAAGCCGCTCGTTGACTACATCCTCGCGCCAGAAGTAGCCCATGCGATCCTGCACCCATTCAAAATAGGAGACCGTCACGCCGCCCGCATTGGCCAGAATGTCCGGAATGACGAAGACATCATTATTATGAAGGATTTCGTCTGCGGCGGCTGTCGTCGGCCCATTTGCGCCTTCGGCCAGCACCTTACATTTAATACGATGAGCGTTTTGCGAGGTAATCTGATTCTCCGTGGCCGCAGGCACCAGCACGTCGCACTCAAGCTCAAGCAGCGCCTGATTCGAGACGCGCTCGACGCCCGGAAAGTCCTCAAACGAGCGGGTTGTCTGGAGATGCACGAGCGCTTCGTGTATGTCTATGCCGTTCGGATTGTAGATGCCGCCGTGTATGTCCGAGATAGCAACCACCTTATAACCCGCCTCGTGCAGGAGTCTAGCGCCTATGCCTCCAACGTTGCCGGAGCCTTGCACGACGACCCGAGTCGTGGGAGGCGTCATCTTGAAACGCTTGATGGCTTCGTTGATGACAAACAGGATTCCGCGCCCGGTGGCTTCGCGCCGCCCGGCAGAGCCGCCAAGGTCTATGGGCTTGCCTGTGACGACGGCTGTCACGGTGTGGCGCGCGTGCATGGAATAGGTATCCATAATCCATGCCATAGTCTGCTCGTTAGTATTCATGTCGGGCGCAGGCACGTCCTTCTCCGGCCCAATGAAATCCAGAAGCTCCGCAGCGTAGCGGCGCGTCATTCTCTCAAGCTCTCCCACAGACATCTGTGATGGGTCGCAGATGATGCCGCCCTTGGCTCCGCCGAAGGGGACGTTTACCACGGCGCACTTCCAGGTCATCCATGCGGCCAGAGCTCGCACCTCGTCAATCGAGACATCCGGGGCATAGCGTATGCCGCCCTTAGCCGGGCCGCGCGCGAAGTTGTGCTGCACGCGAAAGCCCTCGAAGACCTCCATCCTCCCCGAATCCATCTTGACAGGGATGTAGACCTTAAGCTCCCTGTTCGGAACCCTCATGACGGCGTACAGGTCTGGGTCTAGGTCAAGCTTCTGCGCCGCGCGGTCAAAGCGCTCCATCATGGACTCGAACGGATTGTCTTCCTTAATCTCCCTGATGTCGTCTACCATTGCACTTGGCATAATCATCTCCTAAGAACAGTGACAAGTGACGAGTGACAAGTGATGAGATAAGAACAAGTGTTTCTCTTGCTCTTCACCCGTCACTTGTCACCCGTCACTGTTTTTAAGATTTCGTTCATCGCGCCGGAGCGAAAGCCGTGAAGGTCTAGCGTCACGTACTTGAAACCCAGGGCGCGAAATTTTTGGGCGAGCGTGTCAACGACTTCACGACGAAGCGCGAGGTCAAGCTCGGACGGAGCGACTTCGAGCCGCACAAGCTCGTCGTGATGGCGCACGCGAAACTCTCTGAATCCCAACCGGCGCATAATCTCTTCGCCTCGCTCGACGGTCGAGAGCCTTTCTATGGTCACGGGCGTCCCGTAGGCTATACGTGAAGAGAGGCAGGGGCTGGCGGGCTTGTCCCAAGTGGGCAGCCCCGCGCGACGACTCAAGGCTCTGAGTTCTTTCTTGCTGATTCCGGCTTCTACAAGCGGACTGCGGACGAGGTGCTCGCGCGCTGCCGTGCGCCCCGGACGGTAATCGCCTAAATCATCCGTCGTGGAGCCGTCTACGACGAACGCGAAAGAGCGCTCTCGCGCAAGGTCGCAGAGCTTGTCGTATAACTCCGTCTTGCAGAAGTAGCAGCGTGAGGGGGCGTTGTTCGTGTATTGCGGGTCGCTCAGCTCCTCGGTTTGAATCGTTTCCAGATGAAGCCTGAACCGGGCGGCGAGTTCCCTGACCTGCTTGTGCTGATGCCCTGAAAGGCTCGCTGATACTCCGGTCACACAGAGCGCTCGCTCTTTCAGCTCTTCTGTGGCGATTAAGGCAAGGTAACTGCTGTCAACTCCGCCGGAGAAGGCCACCAGCACAGAGCCCATCTCCTTAAGTAGAGAACGCAGGCGCTCCTCTTTCAGAGCGGTTTCAGGCGAGACGTGGCTTTCGTCTTCTTCCGCATCTCTTGGGCTCAAATCTTCCGCTAAAACAATGCTCACAAACTCTTCCCGCTTCCCTTAACAGGTCTGTCGCGTACGGGCGTAAACGCGCGCCGGTTAAGCTACTTTGTCGCTACCAATTTTCTGTGAATTAATGCGACGCGAATGTTATCTCATGCCGAACCTCAGGGCAAGTAGAAAGGCAAAATTGAAGAGCTTGTTTGCCTTCTTTTCATGTGCGAGCTGTGCGTGCTAAGATTGCATCCTCCCCGAGAATGGTATTCTCGTGAACATTTCAGTCTGGACTTATCTGAGGATGTCTTTTCGCTCTCGCTCTCACACGTTTATCATCTGCGCGATTGCGCTTATGGTAGTGCTGGGGTGTGTCGCTCGGACGCGCGCTCAGTCGGATGATTTCGGTGATGACGCTTCAGACCCCATACAACTCTTCAAGCGAGGACAGGACGCGCACGCTCGCGGCGATTATGAGCAGGCCCTTTCGCTCTACGATGCGGCGATAAAGGTGCGCCCGGAATTCCCCGAAGCCCTCTTTCAGAGAGGCAACGCGCTGGCGAGCCTCAACCGCTTGCCCGAGGCCGAGAAATCTTTTCAAAGCGCTGCCGGATTACGCGCCGACTGGTCTTTTCCGCAGGCGGCGCTGGGCGCGCTCTATCTGCGGCAGAACCGATTTGAGGAGGCCGAGAAGTATCTGGGCAGGGCGATTGAGCTTGACCGTGGAAATGCTATAGTGCTGCTGGCTCTGGCAGACCTGCGGCTACGCACCAAGGCTCCTGCGGCTGCACTCGAAGACATCCTGAGTAAACTCACAGGGGCGACTGCGAGCGAAAACCAGACCGCATCTTTGTGGGTGGCGCGGGCGTCGGTCGAAAGAGCGCTGGGGAAGAAAAAGGAGGCCATGCAGAGCGTGACGAGCGCTCTCTCGCTCGAACCGAAAAACGGCGCGGCACTGATGGAGCGGGCAGAGCTTCTGGCAGCAGAGGGCGATTTCGAGAGCGCCGTCAAGGACGCGCAGGCCGTCAGACAACTCTCGCCGCAGTCTCTGGACGGCACGCTCTTTCTGGCTCACATACTGGGACGAGCGGGGCGCGGCGAAGAGGCGGTTAAGGTACTCGACGCGCTAGACGATTCAAAAAAGCGTCTTCCGGAAGTTGTAGAGCTGCGAAGGCAGTTTATGACTACGGGTGAGACGAAAGACCGTGCGGAGCTGGAAAAGCTTCTGGAGCAGCAGCCGCGTGACGCACCATTGCTTGCGCGCCTCTGCGTGCTTTATCGTATAGACGACCCGGGGCGGGCGCTGGAGTATTGCCGGCGCGCGCTTGAGATACAGCCGACGAATCCGGACTACGCGACCGGCTACGGGGCCGCGCTGGTGCGGGCACGCCGCTACGAGGAGGCCGTGCGACTGCTGCGTCAGGTTGTGGCGACCGTGCCCGACAACTACGCCGCGAGGGCCAATCTGGCGACGGCGCTTTACGAATTGAAGCTCTTTCAGAATGCTTTAGTAGAGTACGAGTGGATTGTCAGGACACGGCCCGACGCGACAGTCGCATACTTTTTCATAGCGACGGCGCACGACCAACTGGGCCAGTTCGAGCAAGCCCTTTCGGCTTACGAAAAGTTTCTGGAAAAAGCCGACCCCAAGACTAACCAGCTTGAGATAGACAAGGTAAAGCTGCGGCTGCCTTCGCTACGCAATCAGATAAAACGCGGCGAGGGCGTAAAGAGCAAGAAAGGCTAATAGTGAAGGGTGAATAGAAAAAGCTCGTCCGTCTATTTATCATTCATCATTCACCGGCATTCAATGGACTCTCCTCTCTCCAAGACACTTGAAACCGTCGCGGGGCTTTTCGCGGTCGCGGCGCTGACTCTGTTGGTATCCGTGAGCGCGAGCGCGCAGGTCACGACAGGGGCTCCGCTTCCCGCGCCTCCGCCTCTGAGGCTTGTGCCGCGAGCGGAGCGCTCGCAGCTTGAAGCGGCGCGTGACGCGAAGGCGCGAACGCGTCTCAGCCTTGAACTGGCCGAGGCAAGGCTCGTACAGGCCGAACAGATGACCTCTGTGCAGCAGTTCGAGTCTGCCGCGCGCGAGCTTGGAATTTATCAGGGGCTGCTCGAAGATGCCCTGCGCTTCCTCAAAAGGCAGACGGAACAGAAGAAGCTGCGCGACACCTACAAGCGCTTTGAGATTGCCCTGCGCTCGCACGCCATGAGACTTGAGAGCATGCGAAGGTCAACGCCCGCAGAATACTCCGTCAACATCAAGTCCATCACGGAGTACACAAAGGACGTGCGCGGCGAAGCGCTCAACGGATTCTACGGCGACACCGTCATCACCAACACTCCCGGCGATGAGGAGAAAGCGCCGGAGGAAGGAAAGACCAACGGCACGCCGCAAAGCTCCAGTAAGGAACAACCCTGATGTTCAGAAGATTTTATGTACCGCTCTTTGCGCTCATCATCTGCGCGCTCTTCGCTTCCCTTCCCGCCGAAGCGCGAAACATTACAAAGCGCGACCACCTGACGGAACAGGAAGCAGACCTTGTGCGTGAGGCGCAGGCTCTTGATAAGCGCACGGATGTTTTCGTGCGCGCGGCTGAGCGCCGCCTGCTGGCGATTAACGGCGCGACCGTAGTCGCTTCAACCAAGAAGGAGCAGAAGGAGCAGGAGGCGTGGGGGCCTTTGCCCAAGGGCACGCGCGCGGAGCTGCTCGGTGACTTCGCCAAGATTTTAGACGAAGCCATCAACAACATTGACGACGTTGCCGCACGCGACTCCAAAAATCCTCTAGTCCCGAAAGCGCTCAGAAGACTTGCTGCGGCTGTCAACGCCTTCATCCCGCAGATAAACACGCTGCGCGCTCAAGCACGCGGCGGCGAAGAACTGGGCGCTATAGAAGACGCCCTCGAAAACATGCAGTTGATAACCGAAGCCGCCAGCCGCCTCCCCCCTCCGGTAGAGAAGCCGGACAAGAACAAGAAAGAGAAGAGCAGATAATCAATCTCGTGCCTTTGCGAGAGCCTCTGTCGCGCGGCGTATGGCGGCAGTGATTCTTGAGGCGGCTTCGCGCGCGTTGGTGCCGTTGCGGTCATCTATAGCGCGTCTCAAGTCGGGCAAAGGCTGCGCGGCGTAGCCAGTGTAGTAACCGGGCGCGTAGATTTGATGCTTGTACCAAGGGCGGCCAGTGAGGCCGCGCGCGTCCGTGAGCGCTCGCTCCGTGTTAAGAAGCGCGTCGTTGATGCGTCTCAAACGCTCTGTTGCTCGCCGCGCCTCATTCGATTCGGGCCGGGCAGCCTCAAGCTCCGTGACGGCTTCTCTTCTTCTCCTGTCCGCACGCCCGGCCTCTTCTATAAAATCTCTTATGGCATCGCCCAGAGCTTTCGCGTCATAGGAGTCGGCAAGGCGTCTGCGCTGGGCCGTGCGCGTCGTCTCTGTCATAAAGTCTCTAATCTGCGCCGCGTAGTCCGTATAGTCGAACGGAAGAGCCGAGGCGTTAGCCAGCCTCAGGGCGATTGTTCCCCACAACTGCGCCGCCGCCACGTGATACGCGAAGGTGGGGTCACCGAACTTGGACATCCAGTAGAAGGAATCATAGGCCGAATGATAGACGCCGTAGTCGCCGCCGAAGCCCATGTCCAAGGCGGGCACGCCTAGATGTTGAAGAAAGGGCGTGTAGTCAGAGCCAGAGCCGAGCGCGGCTATGCGCGCCTCCGCGATGGGACGGTCAGAGCCGGTCACGGGGTCTGTCAACTCCGCTTCCGGCGTGGACTCGCGCAAGCGTTCCTGCCACGCCTGATAGATGGACTTGCCCGTCTTCGGGTCGTGTACGTCGCGCGTGGCCGAGCGTATAAGCTTCCACATAGAAGGCACGCTGGCGGCTCCGAAGTTTGCGCCCGACACGGCCGAATCCATGTTCAGGTATGCGACGGCCTTCGTTCTAAGCTCGTCCGCGTTCTCTTCGGCCCACTCCGTAGAGCCAATCAGGCCATACTCTTCTCCGTCCCAGCTACAGAGTATTATTGTGCGGCGCGGCTTCCATCCCTGTTTGAGAAGCTGGCCGAATCCGCGACCGGCTTCGAGCATGGCGGAGGTTCCGCTATTCGGGTCAACGGCTCCGAACGTCCATGCGTCGCGGTGATTGCCCATGATGACCCACCGGTCGGGCTCTTCGCTTCCATCTATGCGGGTGACTACGTTCCAGATTGTGCGCTCCACGTATTCGAGGTCTGTCTTGAGGCGCACGCGCACATCAACGGTTCCGCCCGCGTGATAAGCGAAGGGCAGGCCGCCCTGAAAGCCTTTGGGACGGAGCGGCCCGCGCAGAGCCTCAAGCAGCTTTCTGGCTTCGCCGTATGACATCGGCTGAACCGGTATGCGCGTCAGGTTCGTAGCCTCTTCCAGACGGATGCGCGGCTGGCCCGGAATCGAAGGCGTGCCCGGCGTGAGCGGGTCGCCCGGATACTCGAACAGGTATTGAACAGAGCCGCGCTGCGCTGACTGCGGAGGCCGCCACGGGCCTTTCGGGAAGATGTCGCCCTGCGCGTAGCCGTCGTCCGCAGGGTCTGAATAGATTATGAGCCCGACCGCGCCGTTCTCTTCCGCGACCTTGGCCTTCACGCCGCGAAACGACTGGCCGTAACGCGCAATGGCAATCTTTCCTTTAACGTCAACGCCGATTTTCTTCAGCGCGTCGTAGTCGTTCGGCAAACCGTAGTTGACGTAGACGAGCGGCGCTGTGACATCTCCTATGCCGCTATAGCCGTTGAAGAGAGGAATGATGCGGCGCGACGAAGAGCTAGGGTCTTCAGAGACGACTGTTTCGACCGTCTGCAACCGCTCGCGGCGCGGCGCAAGCATCTCCACTATGGAAGGCTGCTTCGGATACTGTAGCAAAACCTGATATTCTTTCAGCTCTGATTTCAGACCGTAGGAGCGCATGCGGTCGCGCACGTAAATGGCCGTGCGGTAATCTTCCTGCGTGCCTGCCACGTGCGGCTCTGCGGTCAGGCGGCGCAGGTGCTCGCGCGCCGAAGACGGTTGAGGCACAGCGCGAAACTGCTCTTCCCATCTGATTTGTTCGGCCGCTTCTCGCGGCGCGAAGCCGTCTAAGGGAGCGCCGCCGCCCGCGCCGGTTTGCGAGTAGGCCAGAGTTTGAGTGATGATGAGAACCGTCAGGCAGGCGATTGAGAGAATCTTGCGCCGGTCTATTTTCACTATCGTTCTCCTGTTTGAATCATACGCGAACCCGGAGCGGCCCAAGGGCGTATGAATGAAGTGAGCGCAATCGCGCTCCATTCATGCTGGCCGTGCCCGGCATAGTTGAAAGGAATTCTTATCAAGATGGACAACCGATATTATCCAGGCGTTGAAATTGATGCGCAACAGCTTATAGCCGAGCTGCGAGGCATCTTCGATTCAGACTATCAGGTTCAAACCATGCAGGTCGCGCAGACAGCCGTGCTTCAGGCTCGTAAGTCTAGCACGTTGCGCGAGCTGACGGGCCTCTCTTCGGCCCTGACCATCAAGGTCACGCCAGAGCAGGGCGGCACGCGCGTAGAGATAGGCATGCAGAAGTGGTTCGACAAGGCGGCCGTCGCGGCCGTCGCCGTAGTCCTGTCAATGGGCGCGCTCCTTGCGCTGCCCGCGCTCGGCGCTTACTGGCAATACAAGATAACTGAAGACGCATGGAAGGTAATAGAAGAACACATAGCGCGTAAAGCCGGAGGATACGTGCCGCCCATGCCGGGACGCTGCGGCACCTGCGGCGCGGCCAACTCCGCAGGCTCGGACTACTGCTCAGGCTGCGGCGCGAACATGCGGGTCGGCCTTACCTGCTCATCGTGCGGCGCGGAACAGAGAGACTCTGCGGCACGCTTCTGCAATCGCTGCGGCAAGCCCGTCAGCTAAGAACGGGCCACTCCTTTAATCTTTGTCGTCTCAGTCGTGCCTCAGAGCCTTGACCGGGTCTATGCGTGCGGCGCGAGAGGCGGGATAGAGCGCGGCTATGATTGAGACGAGTACGGCGAAGGCTATAGCGCCCAGCCAGAGATAGGCCGGGATGTAAAAGAAGTCTACGTAGGAAGCGTTCTGCGGCTTCAGTATGTAGCGGTAAGCCAGCCGGTTCGACAGCCCGTCTATTCCCCACGCCGTCAGAACTCCTATCACGCCTCCGACAAAGCCAATAACAGCCGCCTCTACAAAAAAGATTAAACGAATCTCCGCGTCTTCAGCGCCTATGGCCTTCATGATTCCTATCTCGCGCGTGCGCTCGAGTATGGACATAATCATGGTGTTGGCTATGCCGAAGGACGCTACAAGGAGCGAGATGCCGCCGAGCAATCCGAGCGTCGCGTTGATGATGAGAAAGACCGTGCGAAGCTGCTCCATCTGATCCATGATGGAAAAGCTCTGAAAGCCAAGCTCTGTCAGACGGCTTCTTACGGTCGTCAAAGCAACCGGGTCTGTAACTCTCACAGTGGCCGAGAGAAAGCCTTCGGCCTGCTCCTTCTCAATCCGCCCTTGAGAGCGTGCCAGCTCAAGCGCCACCTCCGTCATGGGATTGCGATATTCCATCGTCCATGAGCGCGCGGCCTTGAGCGGAACAAAAACGTTCGCGTTCGCCATCAGGCCGCGAATGCCGCCCTGCTGGCCTCCCTTCGTCTCCTTCAGCACGCCCACTATGCGAAAGGTGCGAGCGACGAGCGCGTCTTCTCCCGTCCCGGCAGGCTCATCATCTTCAAGGGGAATGCCGAAGATGCTTGCGCCTGAATCGCTCTCTTCTGCATCCTTCTTCTTTTCGGGCGGCGCTAGAAACTCCAGATTCTTGCCCAGAGCGTCCGAAGGATTCGCGTAGCCGAAGTCGCGCGCGAATCCTTCCGTGACAACAGCGTCCGCAGCATCAACCGAGCTAATCATTGAGCCCGCCGCGAACTCCTTGAAGCGGGAGCTTTCGTTTGGGATGCTTGCGCCCGCGACCACCTGAGTCAGGACGCGACCGTTCGAGCGCATGAAGGTATTGAACGCAATCGCAGGCTCTACGTAGGCGACGCCCGGAATCTTCTCAATCTCCGCAATCGCCGCCTCGTCAAGGATTCGCGTGGCGGGCTTGGTGTTCTGGTTTCCGGCCCTCGGCCTGCGCCCGTCTTCATTTGCCTGATTCGCGCTCTGATTCCCGTCCGCTCCGCTCATCGCTAGGTTCGTCAGACTCTGCCCGTACACCATCACTTCGTTGAAGAGGTCTAAAGCCTTGAACCGCTCGACAGTGTTGCGCTGCAACCCGAGCCCGAAAGAAACCATAGTCACTATCACGGCCACGCCGACTATGACGCCCATAGTCGTCAAGGTAGCGCGCAGCTTCGCCTCACGCAGGTTCCGCAAAGACAGATAAAGGATGTCCAGAAAAGGCATATTGCTTGTGAAGGGTAGATGGCGAAGGTGAAAAACGCTTCGCTCGTCTATTCACCATCTACTACTGACTTCCCTCAGTTTCTCATGGCCTGTTGCTGGCGCAGGCTGTTGAGTTGTTCGCGCACCGTTGTATGGTCGGTCGCATCCGGCGCTGTCTGTAAATAAAACTCTATCTCTCGCGCGCCCTCTTCGAAGCGCTCCAGCCGCGCCAGAAGCATTCCCCTGTCGCGGTGCTCGGTCACGTCTTCGCGGGTCAGAATAAGTATCCGGTCTATGCACGCGAGCGCCTGTTTGAAGAGGCCGGAGCGCGTGTAGACGGACTTCAAATTTCTAAGCATTCGCACCAGAATCTCGGGCGTGGAGGCTGCGCGCATGTGCTCGTCCGACAGGCTCACCAGCCCGTCGTAAACCGTATCGAGCCTGTCCTGGCAATCTTCGCGCGTGAGCATTACCCCGTGGAAAGGGTCTACTAGAAGCGCCTCACTTAATCCGACCTCGCGCACCCGCACAATGAAATGGCCCGGCAGGCCCACGCCTTCCACATCCAGCCCCGCGCGCCTGCCTACCTCCATGTAGACGACGGAGAGCGTGATGGGAATCCCCAGCCGTCTATCTATGACTTCGTTGAGAAAGCTGTTGCGCGGGTCGTAATAATCCAGTTGATTTCCGGCGAATCTCTTCAGCTCAAAGAGAAAGTAGTTGAAGGCTTCCGTCTCTCCCGACTGCGATACTGCCATGAAGGAGCGAGCCTCTTCCGCCAGCTCGTCAAGTTGCGAAAGATAGCGCTCGACCGAGACGTTCCTGTAGGCTTCGTCCTCCGCGCCGATTAAGAGCGCGGCCCTGTCCAGCCGCATGAGCGCAGCAGGCTTTTGAGCCTCTTCCAAGAGAAGCTCACGCGCACGCGCCGCCCGAAGCTTACCTGATGGAGTCATAAGAGCAAGTTAGAAGGAGTTGGTTCATTAATCGAAGACATGGTGGACGGCGTCGGCGTTCCAGTCGTAGAGGTTGGCTGTGACTACGTCGGCAGAAGCCGCGCGTAGCTGTTCTTCCGTGACGGTGTTGGTGACTCCGAGCGTTCGCATCCCCGCGGCCCGGCCCGACTGTATGCCGGGCGGCGAGTCTTCTATGACCAGACACTCGTTGGCAGAAACCGGCGCTTCGTTCGACCCGCGCCGCTTCTCGTTCAGGCGCTCCAGCCCCAGAAGATAGCAGGCCGGGTCAGGCTTACAGACGCTCACGTCCTCCGCGCTCACTATGACGGCGAACGCGTTCTCAAGCCCCGCGCGCTCCAGCACATGATTTATCTCCACGCGGCGGGCCATGCTGACAAGGCCGAGCGCGTAGCGGCGCGAGGTGTTCCTGATAAAAGTCACCACGCCCGAAAAGAGCGGCAGGTCGTCTTTTATCAACTCGCGGTGAAGCTCAGTCTTGCGCTCAATGATTGCGCTGGTGGCTTCGTCAGAAACCTCGCGGCCCGCGCGCTCGAAAGCCGCATGCGTGAAAGTGTGGTCGTCCATCCCCAAGCAGCCGAAATAATCTTCGTCCGTCAGCGTAATGCCTTCCGCGCCCAGAGCCTCCCGGTACGCCTCAAGCTGCAAACGCTCGTCGTCAATCACGACCCCGTTGAAATCAAAAAATATGGCTCGAATCATGAAGCCCTTGTCGAAGCAGGAGTTTTATAGAACAGAGGCTCTGGATTGTAAGACTCAAGGCGACCAGAAAGCAAAAGCGCGATACCGTCAAGCGGCGCTTTTAAGAGTCGCGCTTTTCGTCTGCGTCCGACGCGGCTTTGATATTTCGCTCAACGAACGCCTTCTGTTCTTCAAAGAGCTTCGGCAGGCGCTCGCTTTCAAGCACGTCTAGGCGGCGCAGCACTTCCGCCAGCGACAACTCGTTCTTCAGGTTAATCTGGAAATCAAGGTCTGCGCGCAGGCGGCTCTTTTCCGCCTGCCGGTTCTGAGAGCGAATGATAATCGGAGCCTGTATGCCCGCCACGATTCCCAGTATAAGGCCCAGCAGCTCATAAGGCTTGGGGTCGAACCGGCCGCCTTCCGGCAGCCAAATGTTCAGAAACAGCCAGATGACAATCAGCACTGCGGTCACGATTATGAAAGGCCAGCTACCGCCGAAGCCAGCGAAGGTATCAGCGAGACGGTCTGCGACCGTGAGGCGCGCGGCCTCTTCTTCGTTGGCGTTGCGCGAGACGCGCTGCCTGAGCAGTTCGTCCGTGCGCCTCAGCCGGTCTGTGACGGCGCTCAGCATCTCAAGCGCCACGTCCGGGTTATGTCTGACGAAGGAGAGAAAGTCGTCGCGCGAGAGAATCGCCAAACGAGCGTCATCCAGCACGGTCGCGTCTGCCGAGCGGAGCTTGCCGTCAAGCAGGGCCATCTCTCCGAAGAAGTCGCCGCCCGCAAGCTCTGCCAGTGTGACATCGTGGCCCGTCGTGTCAACAACGTGGATGCGGACGCGGCCAGTCTCAATCAGGTACATGGCGTCGCCGGTGTCGCCGTGATGGAACAGCTCCGTCCCTTTTCTCACCTGCTCCACGTGCAGCAAGCTCCTCAACTCGCGCGCGGCCGCATCGTCGAGTGAAGCAAACAGCGGCACAGACCGCAGCGCCTCAAGCGTCATAGGGGGAACATTATTAGACATCTTCTATTATCTTTCCGTCTTTCATAAAAATGATGCGGTCTGCGAAAACTGCGGCAAGCTCCCGGTCATGCGTGACCATTATGACCGTCAGGTTGTCGCGGTCAACCATCGCGCGCAGCAGCCCTAATATCTCCTGCGCGCGAGTTGAATCCAGATTTCCGGTCGGCTCGTCCGCCAGCAGCACTCGCGGGCGGTTGGCCAGAGCGCGTGCGATTGAGACGCGCTGCTGCTCGCCGCCCGAAAGCTCCGCAGGGCGATGCTCAAGGCGTCCTTCCAGCCCGACGCGCGTGAGCAACTCTTCCGCACGCTCATCGCGCTCGCGCCCGCGCAAGCCGCCGAAGGCCAGCGCGAGCCGTATATTTTCCACTGCCGTCATGGTCGTAATCAGATTGAAGTTTTGAAATATCATGCCGACCGAACGGCGGCGATAGTGCGCCATCTCTTTCTTGGTGAAGGGCGCGAGCGACTTTCCGTCGAAGATGACTTCGCCGCCGGTTGGATGGTCTAACCCGCCCAGCACGTTCAGCAGCGTAGACTTCCCTGACCCGCTCGTCCCCTGAATCGCCACGAACTCTCCCTCGCTCACGCTCATGGAGACGTGGTCGAGCGCGGCCACCTCCGACTGTCCCATGCGATAGACCTTGGAGACATCGCGCGCTGCAATCAGCGAAGCGGACGAAAGAGCAGCTCGCGTAGAATTTGACGGCTCAAGCTCAGCGCTCATTCCCCGGCCCCTTTATCTTCATCGGTCGAGCCTCTCTCCTGCACGCGCCAGAGCATGAAGCTTTCCTCGTCGAATCCCTTGAGCATCTGTTCAAAAGGAGAAGCGCTCAGATTACAGTCCGGGCTCTCGAACAGCTCAGCGACTTCCGGGTCTGCGTAGACAGTGTTGGAGATGACCACATCCTCACCCGTGGAGAGCCCTTCCAGACGCGCAGCCATGTTGACGGTGCAGCCGAAATAGTCCAGCCGGTCATTCAAGGTGACGGCGATGCTAGGCCCGGCGTGTATGCCGACTTTGAGCTTCAGGGGCCGCATGCCTGCGGGCGGATTAGCGAGCAGCTTCTGCGCTTTGAGGATTGCGCGAAGCGCCCCGGCCGGGCGACGAAAGACGGCCATCACAGCGTCGCCTATGGTCTTCACCAGCGCACCGTCTTCCGACCGAATCGCCTCGCGCAGCACGTCGAAGTGATTCATCACGCTGCCGAAGGCGGGAGCGTCCCCAATCTCACGATAGAGGCGCGTGGAGTCCTTCAAATCCGTGAAGAGAATCGTCAGGCTGCCGACGGAGATTTGCTCGCCCGGCCTCAAGGCTTCGTTGCTGAAGAGGTCTCGGAACATCTGAAGCGCGGTCACTTCGGCTGCCGTGGCCGACTGGTCGCTCCAAGCCGTACGCTCAAGAGAAAAGAGCGACTCATCGCCCGTCTCGTTCTCAAGCCGCAGGGTGGGATTCGTATCCAGCATCAACTCGTCAACAGGCCATCCCTCTATGCCTGCGCGTATGACGGCTTCCGCAGCGCCCCCCGCTCCGACCTGAAGAAACAACTCGCCGGGAACACCCCGCGCACGCAGCCTGTAGCGGCCTGCTTCAAGCGGCAGCCTAAGCTCCTTCTTCTCCGAAGGGTCTAGAAGCTGCTGAGCGATTATGTGCGGCGTGACCTGCGGGCCGCCGACGCAGAACTCCCGCACCTCTATCTGGCGTATGGAAGGGTTCGGGCGAAAGGTAAGCTCTGTGGTGTTGTCGAAGTTGACTGTGAAGTCCACATCGCAGCTTCCGCAGTAGACCTGCGCGCTGATGCCCGTCAGCGAGCGGCTAGACGCGGCCGCCCCTCTACAGTGCGGACAGAGCAAATCCCATTGAAGGTCTAGCAGCCCCGTGCGCGTAGCCCACAGGCAGATTTCAAGCACGCGCTTGCGCGGAAAGCCCCAGTAATCCGCGAGCGTGTGCGAGCGTATGCGCGCGAGCGTCAAATCGTCAGCCTGCTCTATGAACTCTGAAAGCTTACGCACGATTTCGCCGTCCGCGCCCTGCTCGACCAGCTTGTCTGAGAGAGCGCGCAGGCGCTCTCTGCCGCCCGTGGTGAAATTGGCCTCTGAAGGCTGAAAGGGCAGCTTCTGCCCGCTCGCTGCCAGCTCGTCGTAGCGGCGAAAGGCAGCCGCGAAGCTGCGCCTGCTCAGAAGACCGATTTGGATGGGAATGGCCGTCAAGCCCAGAGCGGATTTCGGCTGCGCCCAGACTTCGTACACCAGATGCGTGCCGCCCGAATTGACCGGCTCAAGCTCTGCCTGCACGCGCATCTGCGCCACGGGGCCTTTCAGATACCGGCGCACCACGCCGAAGCGATACGGCCTTATCCACTCGAACGGCTCCTCCTCCCACTCGACCCGCACGCCGAACTTAGAGAGGCTCAAACGCCGCACGGCCTCGCCCTTCGCTCCCTTATCGTCTTCCACTTCCACGGCAGGCACGCCCGTATCGCGGTTGAAGCGATTCGTGTCGGCCACAAACGGCCACAACTCTTCCGGGCTGGCTCTGAGGTCGTACTCCCAACGGTAATGGAACTCGCGGTAAGCCATGCGCTACATGGTAAAGGCAAAACTAAAAAGGTAAAAGGCAAAAGTGAGAAAGGATTGGGGTATCCTTCTTCACCTTTGCCCCTTCGTCTTATTTAGTTTCGCGTGGAAGTTTAGACTTCCTTGTATTCCGAGTTGACATCTTCGTGTGAAGAAGCGACGCGGTAGTTGGGCGACTGAAGCTGCTTGGTAATGAGCAGGTCGTCTTTCGTCTTCAAAAGGTCTGCGCGGCTGTAGACCGAAAGCTCGAAGTTGTAGCCGTGCGTGATGGCATCCTTCGGGCAAGCCTCCACGCAGTAGCCGCAGAAGATGCAGCGACCGTAATCTATGTTATAGACGCTGGCGAATCGCTCCTCTACGCCCGTGCGCTCTTCGGCTGGCCTCGGGTCGTCGGAAGCAATTATGTAGATGCACTCGGACGGGCAGGCGGCAGCGCACAGGAAACAGGCCACGCACTTCTCCCTGCCAAGCTCGTCAACGTGCAGAAGATGCTGGCCGCGATAGCGCGGCTGCAAAGTGATTGGGTCATCCGGATACTCGACCGTCCACTTCTCTTTCGGGATGTAAGAGAAGGTGACGCTCATACCCTTTATGATGGCCTTCGTTGATTCGATAACGTCGCTGATGATTGACATAAAACCCCTTTGATTACTGCTTCGGCCCGCGTTGTCTCTAGCGCGAAATCGCTCCTATGATGTTCAGGATGATGTATAGGATGGTAAAAATAAATCCTATACCGCCAAGGACAATCCCCGTTATAGCCATCCCCTTGCCGCCGTAAAGCTCAGGATTGCTCTTTTCTCTGCTTATAGCCATGAAGCCCAATATGACGGCCGGAATTCCCGTGAGCAAACCAAAGCAACAGGGGCTCAGGATGCCGCAGACTAGGGACGCTATGGCCAGCCCTTGCTGCTTCTGCCCGCCGCCGGGGAAAGGTGGCGGAGGCGGAGCCTGCCAGCCTGTTCCGCCCACTGGCTGACTGCCGCCGGGCGTGTAGCTGCCGGGCGTGTCTCCCCAGTTGCTCTGCGCCGCAGGCGGCTGAGAAGTCCAGTCGTTCTGAATCGGCTGAGAGGGCGAGCCCCAATCGCTGCCACCCGATGGCGGTGGCTGTGACGGCCAGTCGGTCGGCCCTGAGACTTTGGGCGGCGAGGCCATGATGGTCGCCTGCGGGTCAAAGGAGGACGGCGTGTCTGTGACAAGCGGAGTGCCATCGTTAGGGCAAAAGCTCAAAGCATCGTCTGTGTATGTTCTTTCGCAACTGGGGCAACGTTTCATCTTCGCTCTCCGTTTCAAACAGGATGTGCGCCGCTCTACCTCCTACGCGCACTGTTAAGGTTAAACCAGCTCTATCTGGCTGAAGAAGTATGAGATTTCAATTCGCGCGTTCTCTTCGGAGTCGGAGCCGTGAACGGCGTTCTCGCCCATGGAAGCCCCGAACTCTTTCCTCAGCGTCCCCTCGTCGGCTTTGGCCGGGTCGGTCGCGCCCATCAAATCACGCCACGCGCGCACGGCCCCATCCTTCTCCAGAGCCATCACCACGCAGGGGCCGCCTGACATGAACTCCGTCAACTCTCCGAAGAAGGGGCGCTCGCGGTGAACGGCGTAAAAGCCTTCGGCCTCGCGCAGGGTCATGTGTATGAGCTTCAAGGCGCGAAGGCGAAAGCCTGCGCCCGTGATGCGTGCGATTATCTGTCCCGCATTGCCCGCGCGCACGGCGTCGGGCTTGATAATACCGAAAGTAAGATTACCTGTCTGTTCTGACATTCATGCTCCTAGAAAAATAAGATGTCGCGGGCAAACGGAGCTTGCGACTTCCGGCTACGGCTTCACTTCCGCCTGCTCCTTCTTATAGACGCTGTGCCAGCGAAACCTGCCGCACTCAGTACAACGGCGCAATATCTTTTTGCCCTTTGAGCGCGCACCGTACCTGACGCCGCTCATGTCCCAGATGGATTGCTCAAAGCCGCATGGACATTTAACCATCCAGCTACGCGACTCGGCCTCCACGTCTCCCATCTGCCCGTCCGAAGCGCGTCTCGCAAACAGCCTCTGCCAGATGCTCATTTGAATAGCTCCCAATGAGGGCGAGGGCTTAAAACTGAATCCTGAAAAGCCGGAAAAGCTCTATCCTTATGCTGCGCCTCCGGCGCTCGCGCCCAGAGAATCCTTCATCGCCTGTCCTATGTCGGCAGGAGACTGAACGACGCGAATGCCTGCTTCCTGTAGCGCCTTCATCTTCTCGGCTGCGGTTCCCTTGCCGCCCGCTATGATGGCTCCGGCGTGTCCCATGCGGCGTCCCGGCGGGGCCGTCTGACCGGCTATGAAAGCGACTATAGGCTTCGTCACGTTCGCTCTGGCAAAGTCGGCCGCGTCCTCTTCGGCTGAGCCTCCGATTTCGCCAATCATCACTATGCCGTCAGTTTCGTCGTCGGCCTGAAAGAGCGCGAGCGCGTCAACGTGCGTCGTGCCGACAATGGGGTCGCCGCCGATGCCAATCGCGGTAGATTGTCCAAGCCCGAGCGTGGTCAACTGCCCGACGGCCTCGTAAGTCAGCGTGCCTGAGCGGGAGACTACGCCGATGCGTCCCTCTTTGTGTATGTGGCCGGGCATGATGCCTATCTTACATTTGCCGGGGCTGATGATGCCCGGACAGTTCGGCCCTATGAGACGGGTGGCCTTGTCCGACAGGTATTCTCTGACCTTGACCATGTCCAGCACAGGGATGCCTTCAGTGATGCAGACGACAAGCGCCACGCCCGCGTCCGCCGCTTCCATGATGGCGTCACCGGCAAACGCCGGGGGAACATATATCACGGAGGCATTCGCCCCCTCGTTCTTCACCGCGTCGGCAACTGTGTTGAAGACCGGGATGCCTTCGTGCGTCGTGCCGCCTTTGCCGGGCGTCACGCCTCCGACCACTTTCGTCCCATACTCTACCATCTGCTTGGTATGAAACGTCCCCTCTTTGCCGGTAATGCCCTGCACCACCAGCCGCGTCGTTTTATCAACCAGAACGCTCAAGACTACTCCTTCTAGCAACAGTGATAAGTGACAAGTGACGGGTGACAAGATACGACAAGCTTTAGAACTTGTCACTCGTCACTCTTCACTTGTCACTGCTTTCAAAATGACTGCGCAGTATAGCATGTCTGCTTCGTTATTCTGCAAAGCGCAGCAGGTTTATGCAAGCTCGAAGCTGTCGCCGTAGTCAGGGACATTGGTTTCCCAGCCGAAGCGCTCTCTTATATGACCGGCCATCGCCGCAGCCGCTTCCGGCTCTCCGTGAGTCAGGAAGGTGCGGCGCGGAGCGGCGGGCAGTCCTTCCAGCCAGCGCAGAACTTCTCTCCAATCGGCGTGCGCCGAGAATCCGCCGATGCGCTCTATATGACAGCGCACGGGGACGTACTGGCCTAGGACTTTCACTTCTCTTTGGCCGTCCAGTATGCGCCTGCCCGTCGTGCCAGCCGCCTGATAGCCCACAAAGAGAATCGTCGCGCGCTCGTCGGGCAGGATTCTGAGCGCGTGATGTAGCACACGCCCGCCCGTCATCATGCCGGAAGCCGAGACGATTATGCGCGGGCCTCTCTCTTCATTCAGCTGCTTTGACTCCTGACGCGAAGAGGCTATCAGCATAGAGCGCGTTTTCAGTGGCTGGCGGTGGTCTTTGAGGACGCTCACGTACTCTTCATCATGCTCCTCTTTGCGGTTGATGTAGACCTGAGTTGCTGCTGCGGCCATGGGCGAATCCACGCGCACCGGCAGAACCGGGATGCGGTTAGCGTCCTCAAGCTCGCGTATCAGATAAACAATCTCCTGCGTGCGGCCAATGGCGAAGGCCGGAACAAGTAGCGGCCCACCGCGCTCCGCAGTCTCCTTTATGATTCGCTCAAGCGCGTCTTCGGGCAGCTCAGGGTCGTGCAGCCGGTCGCCGTAAGTAGACTCCACCAGAAGATAATCGCATTCGGGAGGCGCTACGGGGTCTGGGATAATCGGCTGGTCGTAATGGCCCAAATCTCCTGAGAAGAGGACGCGCCGCCCCTTTTTATCGTCGCCCGCGCCCTCCAAGTCCAGCAGCACAAGGCTTGAGCCGAGTATGTGGCCCGCTATGCGGAAGCTCGCGTTTATGCCGCGCGCCACCTTTACAGGCTCGCCCGTATTGTCCACCCGCTCAATCAGCTTGATGGCCTCGCGCGCGTCCTCTTCAGTGTAGAGCGGCAGCGCGGGCTGGTGCTTGCTCAGGTTGTGGCGATTGCGATACGAAGCCTCCTCTTCCTGAAGGCGCGCAGAGTCGGGGAGAAGGATTCTGACAAGGTCGGCTGTGCCGCGCGAGCAGTAGACGGGGCCGCGAAAGCCCTGCGCCACCAGGCGCGGAAGGTAGCCCGTGTGGTCTATGTGCGCGTGCGTGATGAGGACTGCGTCCAGCGAGGCAGGGTCGAAAGGAGGCGTCTGCCAGTTACGCTCACGCAGCTCCTTGAAGCCCTGAAACAGCCCGCAGTCAACCAGCACGCGAGAGCCGTCCGACTCAACCAGATATTTTGAGCCGGTCACGCTGCCCACGCCGCCCCAGAAAGAGATGGTCGCCATCATGTTCCTCCGAGATTTTTAACTGAATGAAAAGCCTGATGATTCTACACGCCGCGCAGAGAATTAACGAGACGCGGCAAAAAAGTTTGAGCTTCTATCTTTATCCCGGCATCCTCATGGCCTCTCTTCGTCATCCGACGTGCAAAAGGGTTTGGTGCTGCCGTCACTATCTCGCGGCGCGCCGAAGATGAGAGATGCTAAAACGGCGCGTCATGCTTTATCATGGGGCGTAAGCGGTGAGGGGAAGAATAAGCCTTTCCTTTGCCTGCCCGGCTTACAAGGATTTTCTAATCAGAGGAGACAGTAAATGTTCCCCCTTCTTCGCAATCATCGCAAACTACTTTCAATAGCCTTCGCGCTCACACTTCTGCTAACGCCGCTTTCCGGCGCGAGCGCGCAGAAGCGGCAGACGGAGAGGACGGAAGTCCCGGCCGTGGGCGACCCAATCTCCGCAGCGCTCAGCCTCGGCTCCAGCATCATCAATTCAGCCACGGGCTTGATTCAAAGCGACCCGTACGCGCAGTTCAGGGGCGAGAGCTATACCAACGCAGGGCTGTTGAGCGAGCGCGACGAGATACAGCTTGGCAATCAACTTGACATAGAGATACGTAAGAAATCCCAGATAGTCACTGAGGGTCAGGAGCGCGTCAACCGCATAGGCAACAGGGTGGCACGCGCCAGCCTGCGGCCCAATCTCGTCTACCGCTTTCACATTATCCGCAACAAGGAGATTAACGCCTATTCCGCGCCGGGCGGCCACATATACATCACCACGGCGCTGCTGGCGATGGCCAACGACGACGAGCTTGCTTCGGTGCTCTCGCACGAGGTGGGCCACGTGGTCGCGCGCCACAGCTTGAAGACGATTCAACAATCGCAGTTCCTCGGCGGCATAGCCGATTTGATAGGCTCTGTGACGGGCGTGGCGGGCGACGCCGCAGGGCAGCTTGGCAAAGCCGCAGCCACTATCGTCGCAAGCGGCCTGCTGGCCTCTCATAATCGAGAGGAAGAGCGCGAGGCAGATTACCTTGGCGTCAACGGGATGGCCAAAGCAGGATTCGACCCGCAGGGCATGATAACCATGTTCGAGAAGCTGCAACGCATGAGCCGCACGAATCCCGGCCTGATGGGCTCGCTCTTCTCAGACCACCCGGACGTACAGGAGCGCATAGAGAACACGCGCTACGAAATCAACCGCAGGCGCGGCAGAGGATAAAGTCGAAAGAAGCCCTGATAAAAGCAGAAGCGGGTTCGTCATAAGCTACATTGACGAACCCGCTTCTTTTCTTTCCTCGTAGATGGCCGACTCGACTTCGGTCTTTGACTTCTTCTCTTATCCGGCCAGCGCCACCACCTTTTCGGCAGCGTCCTTCATGCCGTTGGCCACCGTAAAGTTCATGCCCGACTCGGAGATGACGCGCTGGCCTTCTTCTACGTTCGTACCTTCAAGACGAACTACGACCGGAACCTTGAGGTTCAGATTCTGCGCCGCTCCTACGACTCCGCGCGCGACCATGTCGCAGCGCACAATGCCGCCGAAGATATTTATCAGGACTGCGCGCACGTTCTCGTCGGCCAGCAGGATTCTGAAGGCGGCCTCCACGCGCTCCTGTGAAGCGCCGCCGCCCACGTCCAGAAAGTTCGCAGGCTCGCCGCCCGCCAGCTTGATGATGTCCATAGTCGCCATAGCCAGTCCCGCGCCGTTGACCATGCAGGCTATGTTCCCGTCCAGCTTTATGTAGTTGAGGTCGAACTTGGAAGCCTCTATCTCAAGCGGCTCTTCTTCGTTCAGGTCACGCAGGTTCAGAAAATCCTTGTGACGAAAGAGCGCGTTGTCGTCGAAGTTGACCTTGGCGTCCAGCGCAATCAAACGATTGTCTTTCGTGAGCAGGAAGGGATTGATTTCCATCAACGACGCATCTATCTGCTCGTAAGCCGTGTAGAGAGCCTGCATGAACTTGACCGCCTGATTGACAAGCTCTGCCGGAAGCCCAAGACCGAAGGCCAGCTTGCGCGCCTGAAAACCTCTGAAGCCGACGGCCGGGTCAATCGTCTCCTTGAGAATCATTTCGGGCGAATGGGCCGCGACCTCTTCTATGTCCATGCCGCCCGCAGACGAGGCCATGAAGACGGGCCGCCCCGTCGTGCGGTCAAGCACAATCCCAAGGTAGAACTCTTTATCAATCGGCAGGCCCTCTTCTATCAGAAGCACGCGGACTTCTCTGCCTTCCGGGCCTGTCTGGTGCGTGACCAGCTTCATCCCGAGCATCTGGCGCGCAATCTCCCGCGCCTCGTCTGCCGAGCGTGCCAGCTTGACGCCGCCGCCCTTGCCGCGCCCGCCCGCGTGAATCTGCGCCTTGACGACCACGACTTCGGTTCCCAGTTCTTTAGCCGCTTGATAAGCCTCTTCACTTGAGCGCGCGACTATGCCGCGCGGCACCGCCACGCCGAACCGGCTCAAAAGCTCTTTGCCCTGATACTCGTGTATCTTCATTATCTGCCCTCACATGAATCTTGTTTGATTGCTGCTGATGAATCGAGAGTGTATCCGCACAACACGCGCTGCTGCAAGGCGCGCGGCAGAAACGGCTGTTGATTCCATGAGCTTAAACGCGCTAACGTCTACGGCAGAACGAGCCGGGGCACAGGGTTTGGCGTCTCAGGATTCTCTTAAAGGAGCCGATACAAGATGAGCGAAGTGACCGTGACCTCTCTCAATAATCTACAGAACGAGGTGCGCTACGGCGACGACCGGACGCTTCTGATTGACGAGCCGCAGAGCCTCGGCGGCGACGGCGCAGGCCCAGACCCTTACGCGCTTCTGCTGGCGGCGCTCGGCGGCTGCATCTCCATGACCGTCACGCTCTACGCGCGGCGAAAGGGCTGGCCGCTTGAGCGAGTACGGGTGCGTTTGCGCCAGCAGAGGCAGCACTCGAAAGACTGCGCCGAATGCACACGGACTGTAGAAGGTTTCATACACCGCATAGAGCGCTCCGTCACGCTGGAAGGTGACCTGACCGAAGAACAGCACGCGCGATTACAGGAGATTGCCCACAAGTGCCCCGTACACAAAACGCTCAACTCAGAGATTGTCGTCGCGGAGTTGAAGAATTAACGTCCCGTTTGAGTAAAGAGAAAAGGCTTGCCACTCTTTTAAAGTTGCAAGCCCTGTCTGGATGGTCGGGACGGCGAGATTCGAACTCGCGACCTCACGCACCCCAAGCGTGCGCGCTACCAGGCTGCGCCACGTCCCGTCAAAAATTGCATGGATAGTATCTACGGAAAGGTTGCTGCGGTCAAATGCGGACTTCGGCCAGCTTTATCTATAGACGGAAGGCTAAATCAGGCCGGGCTACTTTCTCTCCGAATCAGCGTTGCCGGAATCAAGGATGATGAGAAGCTCTTGTAGCTGCGTGGCCAGCCGTCTAAGGCTTGCGCGCTGGTCGGAGGAGATATTCAGATTGGCGGCGGGCGCTTGCTCTTCCACGCCCGTTCGCAACGCTTCGGCAGGGAATGCCGTTGAAGGCACTGCCTGAACCGGCACGGGCTGAGAGACTGCCGCCTGCGCGCTCATCTCAGGGGTGACGACCTTGAGCTTGCTGGCTCCGCGCAGCTCCGACGCAAGTTTCTTCTTAGCCCCCGCAATCGTGTACTGGTCGTCGTAAAGAAGCTCTTTGATGCGTAGCGCCATCTCAACGTCGCGCTTGCGGTAGGTGCGCTGGCCCGCGCGGTTCTTCTGCGGCGCGAGCATTGGAAATTCCGATTCCCAGTAGCGCAGCACGTGCGCCTGCACGCCCGTCAAATCGCAGACTTCGCCTATCTTGAAGAAGAGTTTTTCAGGGATGGCAACGGCAGCGCGGTTCATAATTTCTTACCTTGCTGTGGGAGTCTGTACGCGTGTGACCGAAATTTGATTAAGAAATGTGCGGCTCTCGAATAGACCCGCCCGGCATCCGACTGCTACGCACGGATGTTATACGCAGGCTCTAATCGTGTCAATAGTTAGATTTACCCCGCGCGACCTGAAGTTAGTTCGAAACCCCGGCCCCAGAGGATTCGCGGCGGGGCCGATTTCGCAAAAGAGGGCAAAATAGCTGGGTTTATAGACCTTTTTCCCGAAAATCGCAGGAAAATCGAGCCTCTTGAAAAACTTATTGAAGATTAAATCGCAGGTGCTATAATCCGGCCATCCTGTGAGCCTCCTTTTGGTTGGGTTGTGAGAAGAAGAGCGGGTCGCCCCTTGATAAAGCGGCCCGCTCTTCTTTCTCTTTGTCGAATAGTAGGTCAGTTAGGAATCAAAACTTCACCGCAGAGGCGCAGAGAAACGCGGAGATTAGCGCAGAGAGATTGAATGCTTTTCTCAGCGCCCCCTCTCGCGTCTCTCTGCGCCTCTGCGGTGATTGATTTTGAAATTGAATCACTACTCTTTATCGCGGGCGGTGGACGCATTGACGAACGGCAGGCTATAATCCGGCGTCCCTTTTTACCCCTTAAATTCGCCGGAGGTTCACCGAACATAGTGTCTACATCTCAAACTCTCTTTCGCTTGGCTTCCCGCCTTGACGAAGTAGGTTTTTCCGACATCGTAGCCATACGCAACAAAATCATGGAGCTGCGTGCGTCAGGGGCTACTGTTTACCAGTTCGAAGGCGGCGAGCCTTACAGCAACACTCCCGATTACATCAAAGAGGCCATGACGCGCGCCCTTAGCGAGAACATGACGCGCTATGCTCCATCATCCGGCATAGCGGAGCTGCGCGAGGCCATAGCTGATAAGCTGCGCGACCGCAATCGCATGAGCGAGGTGAGCCACGAGCACGTTATTGTCCTGAACGGCGGCATGCAGGGGCTTTACGGCGCGTTCCAGTCCGTAGTCAATCCGGGCGAAGAGGTGATGGTTTTTTCTCCCTACTGGACGCCCATCAAAGACCTCATAGCGCACTGCGAAGGCACGCCCGTTCGGATTCCTACAAGCGAGGCCCGGCGTGACGGATTCAACGCGACGCTGACCCGTTATTTGACGGACAGGACGCGCGTCATCTACTACAACACGCCGCAGAATCCTACGGGCGTGGTCTTCACGCGCGAAGAGGCTGAAGAGGTCGCGCGCTTTGCACGTGAGCACGACCTTGTAGTCATAGCCGACGAAGCTTACGAAGACCTCGTTTATGAAGGTGAGCACGTCTCCATAGCCTCGCTCGAAGGCATGTTCGAGCGCACGATTACTTGCTTCACGCTCTCTAAATCCTACGCCATGACGGGCTGGCGCATTGGCTACGCGGTGGCCGCAGAGCCGTGGATGACGGGTCTGAAGAAGACCACGCTCTATTCGACTAACGGAGTCTCAACGCCTACGCAGTGGGCTGCGCTCGCGGCTTTCCAGACCGAATCGGATTTTCTGGAAAAAGCTCTCTCGGCCTACCGCGAGCGGCGCGACCTGCTCGTAGCGGGCTTGAATGAGCTGGGCCTGACCTGCACGCCTCCCGCAGGCGCTTTCTACGCTTTCCCGGACGTGACGCGCATCAGCGCCGACAGCCGCAAAGCCTCTGAAATTCTTCTTGAGCGCGCACAGGTCGCAACCGTCCCCGGCGTAGTCTTCGGCCAGCACGGCGAAGGCCACCTGCGATTCTCCTTCTCAACTTCTCTAGAAACCATAGAAGCCGGTCTGGATTCCCTTAGACGAAATCTGTAAAGAAGCGATGAGTGATGAGAAAAAACGCGACGGGATAGATACGCGTCCTTTTTCTCGTCACTCTACGCGGAGCGAGTTCGATTTCATCAACTCAATCCGGCAGAAAGCTTCCGGGCGGCGAACCGGCCTTAACTCATCACCCTTCGCTCGCCGCTCGTCACTGATTTACGGGATTGGCGACGATGCGGCGGTGTTCGAGCAGCGCGCGGGGTTCGACAGCGTAGTCACGGCAGACCTGCTGGTCGAGGATGTGGATTTTCGATTGACGACTACGACGCCGCGCCTTCTGGGGCACAAGGCTCTGGCAGTCTCTCTCTCGGACATAGCGGCGATGGGAGCGCGCCCGCGTTTCGCGCTTCTCTCCGTGGGAGTCCCGCGAGAGGTCTGGCGCTCAAGCTTTCTCGACCGGTTCTACGAAGGCTTCTTCGCGCTCGCAGACCGCTACGCGGTCAGGCTCATAGGCGGCGACGTTTCTCGCACGCCGGAAAGAGTCTTGATTGATTCAATCGTGATTGGAGAAGCGGCGCGCGGCTCTGTCGTCTCTCGTTCGGGCGCACGGCCCGGCGACCACATCTTCGTCACGGGAAGTTTGGGCGGCTCATCCGTTGGGCTTCAGCTTCTTGAGCATGAAGTGAGCGGAAGGATAGACAGCCGACCGCGCTTGTCCATCGAAAGGGCCATACGGCGGCACAGGCGGCCTGAGCCGCGCCTCGCTTGGGGCGCTGTGCTTGGCGAAGAAGGTCTGGCGACGGCCATGATAGACCTCAGCGACGGCCTCTCCTCAGACCTCTCGCATCTTTGTAGAGAAAGCCGTGTCGGCGCAAGCCTTGACGCCAGCCGCATTCCCATTGACCCGTTAGTCGAGCAGTTAGCCGGTGAGCTTCGTCTGAATCCACTGGAAGCCGCGCTCAATGGCGGCGAGGATTTTGAGCTTCTCTTTACGATTCACCCGCGCGACCTGCCGCGACTGCCCGCCAGTATAGGCGGAGTGACTGCGACTTACATTGGCGACGTGACCGGTGCGCGCGACCGCCTTCTGTTGCGACGTGGCCGTAGCTTTCGCAGGCTGAATGCGCGCGGCTTCATGCACTTCTAAAGAAGAGCCTTGATGATTGGTTTGACTCTCCGCGCTTCCATGCCTAGACTCTTTTTGAGAAACAATCTCTCTTTACTCATCGTAAGGCCGTTCGAGGCGGGTTTAATCGGTAATGCTTAGATTTCAGAATACGCTGACAAATCAGTTGGAAGAATTTCGCACCATCCGCGAAGGCGAAGTGGGCATGTACGCTTGCGGCCCAACCGTCTGGAGTTACGCTCATCTGGGTAACTTCCGATACTTCGTCTTCGTAGATATATTGCGCCGCTACCTGGAGTTTAAGGGATACGACGTAAAGCACGTGATGAACATCACGGACGTTGAAGACCGCATTATTGCCTTCTCCATTGAAAAGGGCGTGACGATTGACGAGTACACGGCTGAATACATAGCCGCGCTCTGGGAAGACTGGGACGCGCTCGGAATCAAGCAGCCCAAGATTATCCCGCGCGCCACGCATCACATCCCTGAGATGGTCTCAATTATAGAGAAGCTGGAAGAGCACGGCCACGCCTATCGCTCGGACGATTCCGTCTACTATCGCATCAACTCGTTCCCCGAATACGGCAAGCTCTCGAAGATAAATTTCGCAGGCAACATAGCCGGAGCATCCGAGCGCATAGACACAGACCGCTACGACAAGGAGGACGCGCGCGACTTCGCCCTGTGGAAAGGCGCGGAGACGCCGGACGAGCCCGGCTGGGATTCTTCACTCGGACGAGGGCGGCCCGGCTGGCACATAGAATGCTCCGCCATGTCCACCAAGTACCTTGGCGAGACTTTCGACATTCACGCGGGCGGCATAGACCTTGTGTTCCCGCATCACGAGAACGAGATTGCGCAGAGCGAGGGCGCAACCGGCAAGCAGTTCGTGCGCTACTGGCTGCACGCAGAGCACCTGAAGGTCGAAGGCGAAACCATGTCCAAGTCTAAGGGCAACTTCTACACCTTCAGAGACCTGCGCGAGCTTGGCTATTCGCCCACGGCCATACGCTACTACCTGCTGAGCGTGCCTTATCGCAAGCAGCTCAACTTCACTTTCGAGGGCTTGCGCGCAGCCGAAACCACGGTCGAGCGGTTGCAGGATTTTCGCAAGCGCGTGCAGGAGGCCAGAGTCGAGCCGGGCAGAAACGAAGAGGTTCATCAGGCCATGACGCGCGCACAGGCGGAATTCGAAGCAGGTCTTGACGACGACCTCAACACGTCAGTCGCGCTCGCGGCGCTCCACAATCTTATGCGAGAGGTCAACACGGCGCTCAGGGATTACACTGTGCTGGAAGAGAACAAGCAGGCGCTGCTTGAGGTTCTGGAACGCTTCGACTCGGTTTTCAACGTGATGGGCGGGGACGAAGCCCCTATGCTGGATGCAGAAGTTCAGTCTTTGATTGACGAGCGGCAGGAAGCGCGACGACGCCGCGACTTTGCCCGCGCCGACGAGATACGCGACCAGCTTTCAGCGCAGGGCATCACGCTGGAAGACACCAAGGACGGCGTGCGATGGAAACGACGTTGACACGGCAAGATGCCCGGTGATAGAAAAGCTGTCAGCTTATCTTTTGCCTCGAAGATTTATGAGCATTACATTCGGACTACATTTTCGCCCCTTAGATCAGCGCGCAGACCTCTTCGCTGACTAACACCTTTCCGTCTCAATCTTCGCTCGGAAAACTTTCATCTACACAATCCAACTTTCCCTCGCAACAATGGAAGGAGAAATCATTTATGTCTTCTGTTGCAACGCTGAAGAGGCCGGAGATAAAGACTGCGCTGCCCGGCCCGAATGCCCTCAAGATAATCGAGGCGGACGCACAATTCGTCACACCTTCATATCCGCGCCCGGGTTACAAGCTGGTCATAGAGCGCGGCGAAGGCGTCTGGGTCACGGACGTTGACGGCAACCTCTTTCTGGACTGCAACGCAGGAGTTGCCGTCTGCAACACCGGCCACTGCCACCCCGAAGTGGTCAAGGCCATACAGGAACAGGCCGCCGATTTTATACACATGTGCGGCACGGACTTTTATTACCGTTACATGCCTGAGCTTGCGCGAAAGCTTAGCGAGATAGTCCCGATTAAAGGAGCTACGCGCACGCACTTCGCCAATAGCGGCACGGAGGCCGTGGAGACGGCGCTGAAGCTTGCCATGCACGCCACGGGGCGCGAGAAGTTCATAGCCTTCTTCAACAGCTTTCATGGACGCACGCTCGGCTCGCTCTCTTTAACTTCATCTAGGGTGGCTCAGCGCAAGGGCTTCAGGCGTCAGGCTCTGGATGTAAGCCACGTTCCCTACCCGAACGTGTTCCGCCATCCGTTCACGGGCGAGCGCACTACTCCTGAAGAAGCCAGCCGCGCCAGTCTTGACTGGATTGAAAACCGTCTCTTCACGACGACCGTGGCGACCGAAGAGTGCGCGGCGATTGTAGTCGAGTGCGTGCAGGGCGAAGGCGGTTACGTGCCAGCGCCGAAGGAGTTTCTGCACGGCCTGCGCCGCATCTGTGACGAGCACGGAATACTGCTCATCGTTGACGAAGTTCAATCCGGCATGGGTCGCACCGGAAAGATGTTCGCCTGCGAGCATTACGATTTGAAGCCCGACATTATCTGTCTTGCTAAAGGCATAGCTTCGGGCCTGCCTCTGGGAATATGCGTGGCTCGCGCAGATTTGATGGACTGGAAGCCCGGCGCTCACGCCTCCACCTTCGGAGGAAATCCAGTGGCCCTTGCCGCAGCGCTTAAGACGATTGAGCTTCTGGAGCGAGAGATGGTGGCCAACTCCGCATCGGTCGGCGCTTATCTTCAGGAAGGCTTGCGAAAGCTGATGGAGAAGCACAATTGCATAGGCGACGTGCGCGGGCTTGGGATGATGGTCGGAGTGGAGTTCGTGACCGACACCGATTCCATGCAGCCCGACCCGGAGTTACGTAACCGCGTGGAGTACGCCTGCTACGAGCGCGGCCTTATCCTGCTAGGTGCGGGCTTCAACACGATTCGCTGGTCACCGCCGCTCATTCTCACGCGTGAAAACGTGGATGTCGCGCTGGAGATTTTCGATGAAGCGATTGCGGCTGCAATACAGGCGTAGCTTCGACTGTGGTTGAGCGCTCCGCAATTTGAGTTTCACCGCAGAGACGCTGAGAGAGAAACAGAGGTGGCGCAGAGAGAGAGTTGAATCTACTCTGCGCCACCTTTGCGTCTCTACGCGTCTCTGTGGCGAGCTACCATTCAGCATTCACTCAACAGAAATCTAAAGCTCATTGCGGGACATCTTCCCTCGCCGCCTTGTTCTTCGCCGGAGCGGGTGAGGCAGTCGTGGCATTGAGCGTGCCCCTGCCGTTGAAGCCGTCCGCTATTATTCCGGGGACGGATTCAAAAGTAAGCGAGAGCTTGCTTTCGTTATCAGTGAATAGCCCGGTCGCGCTAAGCGCGTCGGCTGGCATGTCCACGAAAGAGCCTGCTCCCATACGGGCGATGCTCAAGCGCCCGTCTCCCTTCACGACGCCGCTAGCGACTTCTTTCAGCAGGCGCGGCTTCGCTCCGTTCCTGCTCTGAAGGTTGAAGAGAAAGGTCGTAAGCTCTCCCTCGCGCATGACGCCTACGCTTCCCGCGAAAGTAAACTTCTCGCTGCGCCCGGTGATTCCTCCGGACATTGTGAACTCGCCTTCCCTGACCTGATATGAGCGCGTCATAGCCTGCCAAGCATTTCCGGCTTCGAGCGTGAGCGACTGCTGATTGCCTACCGGCACGGCCGCGACCGCGAAGGGATAAGTTATCACCTGTATCGTCATGGAGCCTTTGGGCGGCGTGCTCTCTTCGACGCGCAGAGCGCCGTTTCCGGTAAGCGTAAAGCGCACGCCGTAGCCGCCCGAACGCCGCTCGCCCAAGAATGCTGCCACCACCTGATTCGATTTGAAGAACTCTTCGCCCTGTTCAGGCAGGCTGGAGACAACTCTTCGCAGAGCATTGTAGGTTTCGACGTCACGAGCCACGAAGATGAAAGCATTGCTGACGGAGCTGTGCTGCCCCTGTGCCAGCGTCTGCAAATCTCCTGCGGCAGCATCCCCGCTAGGCTTTCCCGGCTGGCTATTACCGGCCGAGCCTGTCTTTCCCGCTTGGTTAGAGTTCCCCACGTTCTCCCTCTTCCGCGCATCGCACGAGGCCGGGACGCTCAGGGAAAACGACAACACGACCAGCAGCAAGGCTTTCATACTCAACATCACAAACGCCCTCCGATTCTAACTGTTTTCACGAGCGGCCTGACACAAAAGGGAGAGCACGGCACGCCCGAAGCTTAGAACGCAGCCCCCGGCACAAAGTTGCACAAGAGCAGTTTTCAGAATCGCTGGGGGATGCCGCGAACCGAGCGTACAGTGTCGCGCGCAATCAGCAGCTCTTCGTCCGTGGGAATCACGTAGGCCGAAAGACGCGAGCCTTCGCGGCTGATGAGTCCTTCGCGTCCGAGCGTGTGCGAGAGGTTCTGCTCCTCGTCCAGCTCAAGTCCGAGCCAGCCTAAGTCATCACAGATGAGCGCGCGGACGTCAGGGGAATTTTCGCCTATGCCGCCTGTGAAGACTAGCGCGTCGGCCCCGCCCATAGCCGCGAGGTAAGCGCCTATGTACTTCTTCGCGCGGTAGCAGAAGATTTCTATAGCCAGCCGCGCTCGCCGGTCGTTGTTCTCTACGGCTTCTGCCAGCAGCTCGCGCATGTCGTTGGTCAGGCCCGAGATGCCAATCAGGCCCGACTGCTTGTTGAGCAGCGTCTCTACCTCCTGAGGCGACAGACCTTCCTTGGCAGAGACGAAATCAACTATCGCGGGGTCTATGTCGCCTGAGCGAGTGCCCATCACCAGACCTTCTAGCGGGGTCAGTCCCATGGACGTATCTATGGAATCGCCGCCTTTTATGGCTGCGGCAGAGCAGCCGTTGCCCAGATGCAGCGTGATGACGTTTGTCTCTTCCCGCTTGATGCCCAGAAGCTGCCGGTAGCGATAAGCCACGTAACGATGCGACGTGCCGTGAAAGCCGTAGCGCCGTATGCGGTGGCGTCTGTAGAACTGGTAAGGCAGCGCGTAGAGGAAAGCGCGTTCCGGCAGGCTCTGGTGAAAAGCCGTGTCAAAGACGGCGGCCTGCGGCAAGCCCGCTCCCAGAACTTCCCGCGAGGCAACTATCCCCTTGATGTTCGCGGGATTGTGCAGGGGCGCGAGGTCTATGCAGTCCTTTATGCCCCTCAGCACGTCATCCGTGATGAGGACGGAATGCGTGAAGCGCTCGCCGCCGTGTACGACCCTGTGGCCCACGGCGTGTATGTCCGCGACCGATTGGACTTCGCTGATGCCGGAAGCCTCTGAGCAGGCCCAACGAATTATGAACTCGACCGCAGCGCGAACGTCCCTGAGCTGCGCCGTTATTCTTTCGGGCTCGCGCCCCGCAGCGTGCAGGGTGACAACGGCCTCGCCGCCTATGCGCTCAAGATGGCCGCGAGCGAGCCTACGGTCTGTGTTCCCGGCAATCTGCTCAACGTCCGTCTCTATCAGTTGAAACCGTATCGAAGAGCTTCCGCAATTCAGCACCAGTATGTTCATAGCTATCCAAGCAAAGTCCGCCGTATGAAAGAAGAGCCGGACTGCTCACTTTCTATCCGGCCCCCGTCAACCGTCGGCCAGTTTCTCCCGAATCTCTGAGATGCGCGCGCTCAATCGCTCCTCGTCTATTGTCAGGACGCGTCCCATGCGAAAGACTTCCCTGCCCGCCACGACCGTCAAGAGAACGTCGCGCGCCGAAGAGCTGAAGACCAGCGCGCTCTCCGCGTCGTAAACGGGCCGTTGATGCGCGGCTCCGAGATTAACTACGACGAGGTCTGCCTGCAAGCCCGCGCTAAGCTCGCCCGTCAGGCCGTCCAAGCGTGTGGCGCGCGCGCCTCCGTATGTGGCGGCCATGAGGGCTTCAGGCGCGCCCGCCATCTCGCCCGATTCAAGCCTGTCGCCCGAAGCGCGAGAGAGAAGCGCAGCGAAGCGTGCTTCCTCAATCATGTCGCAGAGGTTGTTGCTGGCCACGGAATCGCTGCCAAGGCCGACGCGGGCGCCCTTGTTGAGAAAGGCCGCGAAGGGGGCCCGGCCGTGGCCCAGCTTGGCGTTCGATTTGGGACAGTGAGCGATGCCAGCGTCGGCTTTGACGATTCTCTCTATGTCCGCCTCACTCGTGCGTATGCAGTGGGCCAGTAGCGGTCGGGCACGCAGGACGCCGACTTTTTCCAGATACTCTATGACGGAGATGCGCGGCGCACGCCATTCTATTCCGCGCAGCGCTAGATTGTCCGCGAACGGCCCCGTCCCTTCCCGGACAAGCAGGTCTTCCGCCTCCGACTCCGCCGCGTGCATCATCAGGGGAAGTTTTTCGTCCAGCGCAAAGCCCGTCAGCAATTCGAGCTGTGGGGCGCTGACGGTATAGACGGCGTGAGGCGAGACGCCCGCGCGCACAAGCTCCGTCTCAAACGAGCGCAGGACGGAAATCTTCTCTCTAAGCTTCTCGAAATTCTCACGCGCCAGTCGCGGGTCAGGCCCGAACGACTCCTGATAAACTATGCCGCGCAACCCCACGTCGTTGAGCGCGCGCATGCTGGCGCTGGCAGAGTCGCTCGCGTCCGCCAGCATGGTGACGCCCGCGCGCGCGGCCTCCACCGCTCCCCACGCGGCGGAAACGTACAGGTCTTCGGGCGTCATTCGATTGAGCCTTGCGAGCGTCAGCTTTACCAGCCATGCCGTGAAGTTCCCTTCCTCGCGCTCAAGAAAGCCGCGCATGGCCGTCAACTCCAGATGCGAATGGGCGTTGACGAAGCCCGGCATGATGACGGCCTCTCCGAAATCTTCGACAGAAGCCGCAGGGTACTTCTCAATGAGAGCAGCGCGAGGGCCTACGGCTTGAATCGTCGGGCCTTCAACGGCCACAGCGCCGTCTTCAATCGCGTCCGCGCCTTTTGGCAGAACCCGCCGCGCACAATAAAGAGTTGTCTTCATCTCAAAACTCATTCCGGCAAAGGTGAAATTCCTTGCTTACCTTGACGCGTGAACATCCGTCAAAGCGTCCCGCCGTCTCTCTCTGAAGCGCAAGACGAACCATGTTAGGCCCGAGAGAGAGATGACTATGCCGCCGCAGGCTGCTACGGGCCTGATGCCGTAGCGGTCAGCCGCGAAGCCCGCCGCGAGCATAGAGCCGACCATCATGAGCGTCGTCAGAGTCTCGTACGAAGCGAAGATGCGTCCCGCGAAAGCGTTCTCCGTGCGGCTCATCATGATTGTCTGCTGCGCCGTCCACCAGATGGCGAAGTTTATCTCGCGCAGCACCAGCACCAACGCGGCTCCCCACAGTGAGGGCATCAGGCTGAAGACCAGCAGACCGGCCCCGTCAAAAATCATGGAGCGGCCCATGCGCGCCCCCATGCTCTCGCTCGAACCCGCGTTGAAGCGGCGCGCAAGCGGCGCTCCCAAGACTCCGCCGACGCCCATCGCCACAAAGAGGACGGAGATGCCGAAGTCCGTGGGGCGCTCGACCAATCCGTATGCCGCTCGCTCGCCCAACTGTGCGCCGAAGATGCTGTAAAGCGCACGCGCGACGCCGTTGCCGAAGCCCCACCCGGCCGCGACCACGAAGATGGCCCACAGCACATGCACTCGCCCCACATAGCTCAGGCCATCACGAAACTCTGTGACCGCGCGCCGCAGAGCTTTGACGGGAGAAAGGCGGCGGGGCCTTGAAGACCGGCGCTCATCCAAGCGTGCGGCCTCAATAGCAGAGCTTTCATCAACGCCCTTCAGGGCATTTTCACTCTTCCCGCCTGTCGTGCGTATGCGTCGAATCATCTCGGCTGAGAGGAGAAAGGTCAGGGCGTTCAGTATGAAGACGGTGTTGCGGCCTATGAAGGTGGCTACCATGCCGCCGAGCGCGGAGCCGATGGCGATGGTCGCGGCGGTCGTGGAAGCAGACAGAGAGTTGGCCGCGAGCAGCTCGTCCCCGTTTTGAACCAGCGTGGGGATGCTTGCGCGCTTGGCCGCATTGAAGAAGGCGGAGACGGCGAACAGAGTCGCCCCGACCGTGTAGATGACGGGCAGGGCCGCGAAGGTTCCGGCCAGCAGAAATCCGAGAGCCAGCAGGGCGCGCGTGATGTCCGCGAGTATCATCACGCGGCGTCTCTCCATGCGGTCAACGACGACGCCCGCTATTGGGCCAAAGAGAAAGAGCGGAAGGTGGCGGGCTATGGCGTAGATGGCGAGCGCGCGGCCCTGCCGTCCGGCACCCGCAGCCTGAACAGCCAGCGCCAGCACGGCTATGTTGTTGAGCCAGTCGCCTATCTCCGAAACGACCTGACCCGTCCACAGGCGGCGAAAGTCCGGGTTCTCCTTCAGAAGCTGCCGGTAGGTCACGACCGGACAGTCTCCAGACCTGCTCGCGCCGGGCGCGTGCGATTCTTATCCAACCGGCTGGTGGCCCGCGCCCGCCTGCTCTTCAAAGAGCGATAGCGCTCAAGTATGGAAGTGACGTAATTCTTAGTCGAAGCGATGTTGATGTTGTTGATGAACTCCGCCTCGGAGAGGTTGCGACCGCCGCCCTGCGCGGAGCGGCTCCAGTCGGAGACGCGCGTCGGCCCCGCGTTGTAGCCCGCAATCATGCGAGCTTCAGTGCCGGGAACATCCCTGTACTGCTCGTAAAACTTCTCCAGATACCAGCAGCCAATCTGAATATTCTTTTCCGGGTCACGCAAGAGGCTCTGAGGGTCTGCGGCCATCTGTCGCTCAAGCTCTCGCATGCCCGTCTGCGCGGCCCACTCGCGCCCGACCGCAGGCGTGACCTGCATCAGCCCAATCTCTGCGTCCGCTCCAATCTTCCATGGACGAAAGTAGGTCTCTTCGTAGATGACGCTCCAGACGAGGTCTGGGTCTAGACGATAGATGTTCGCCTGCCGCTCTATCAGAGCGTCGTAGCGATGAATCCAGTACTGGTTGAAGAAGTAGAGACCTGCCGTGATGAGGACAACAAGGAGGATTAAGATAAACAGGACGCGGCGTTTCATTAAAGACCAGTTTTCAGTTCTCAGTTCTCAGTTCTCAGAAAAAGCAAGTCGTATCTTCTTGCTGAAAACTGAAAACTGAAGACTGAAAACTATTTCAGTTTCTTCGTCTCAGGCCGAGCCAGTAATCGCTTATGGAGAGGGCGCGGTCGGCTCCCTCGTAGCGCGAGCGCAATGCGCGCTCGTCCAGCACGTGTCCCTGTAGCCAGACTTCTGCGGAAAGAGTCGCGCCCGTTGTCAGAGGCCCGCCGCGCAGAGCCCTGCGATTGACCAGGACTTCCAGCTTGAGCCGCTCAAGGTCTAGGTAAACCCAGTAAAGCTCGTTACCCGAAATGGGATTCCTGAGCGGCTTGAAGGCAATGATGCGGCCCGTCAGGCTCCAGTCGTTCTCGTGCGCCGCTCGTTGAGGCGCGGCTCTCTCAAGCGGCTCCCAGCGTACGCCTCGCACCCTCTGGCAAACGCGCGCCCTGTAAGCAAGACCACACAGGCCGACGTAAAGCTCCTGCGCCCGGAAGCCTGCGGTTCCGACTTCTGTCAGGTTCTGCAACTCGAAGAGGACTTCCGTGTCCGTGCCGTCGCAGTATCCATGAACCACGGCTTCGCCCTCTTCGTCATACTCCGTCAGCGCCCAAGGGCTTATGCGCTGAGTGTAGCGTGCGCGAAAGCCCGGACGACAATCCGCGTAAAAGATATCGCCCGTGCCCGATTCGTAAAGCACAGTCCAGACTTCTAAGCCTTCGCCCAGTTTCCAGCAGCGCCCGTGCAGCACTGCGCCGCGACGAGTAAGCTGCGTCGGCTCGCCTTGGTCACCGGCGCGCTCCGCCAGATGATTGAAAGCTTTCTCGCTCGGGACTTCGAGTCCGATGGTCTCAAACGTTACGTCCATGACAGAAGAGCTATTAATCAATGTATTCGGCAATGAGCTTTTATTTTAACCGACATGATAGAAGAGACGCACGCATTATCTCGCAACGCGTCTCTTTCGTCTATGAGAAGTTGTAGACTGGACTTCGCTCTCTTCACTGTTGCGAGGCGCGCGGCTGCGAAAGCCTCTGATGTTACGCTCCGGCCCATGATGCGGCTTTCTGTTGGAACGCACCATCTCCATGAAGAGGTCAACGTCATAGTCCGCTTCACGCGACATCTCTTCACGAATCTCGTGAAGCACTTCCAGAAATCTTGGCTTGCGGTACATGTTTAGAATAGTAAAGAGTAAGTAGTGAATAGTAAATAGCAAATGATGAATAGAAGAACTGCTTTTATCCATTCACCATCTACTAATTATTATTCACTACTCACTAATCTCCCTTTCCGTGGCTTCCGAAACAAGGAACTCCGGCGTGACTATCATCGGGACGAAGAAGCCTGCGGCTGTGTTGAAGAGGCGTATGCGCGCCTGACGACGCACGTTCGCCAGATGCCCGAAGTTCCACGTCACCAGATAATCTATCTTGTGAAAGGATGCGAGCGCGACGTGAACGGCGTCGGCTATGAACTTGCGATGAAAGATGCCGCGCGAGATGTAGCCTTCTGCGAGAATGGAGGCTTCGTCCGTCAGCTCCACCTGCTCAAGCGGCTTGATTAATTTCAGATAGCCGGTGCGGTGCGGCTCGGGCGTGCGCTCAAGCTCGCGCTCCACGAGTGGCGAGACGACGGCGCGGTACTCCGGCAGCTCGTGCTCCCACCAGCGAATCGTCAGGTCGCGCCGGAACGGCTCGCCGTTGTCCAGATAAGCGCCTATCACGGATGTTTCAAGATAAAGGCTCTGCTTCATGGTCTTCGCGCTTGGTTAGAGGGGCTGCGTGACGTTTCCGCTCGACGGAAGCTCATTCGGATTCGACTCGTTCCTGATTGGCTCAAGCAGCAGAAGCGCTCGCTGGAAGTCGAAGGTCAGCCGGTACTGCCGCAGGAAATTCCCGCCCAGCACGCCTGTCTGCGTGAAGCCCGTCGTCTCGTTAATCGTGTCCAAGTCAAGGACTGCTGCGGCAACTTTTTCGCGGGCGTGCTGGCCAATCTGCAATCGCGGCAGGAGCAGCATGCCCACGTTCTCCGCTATGCCTGCGGCTCCGAAGACCTTCATCTTCGTGGCCTGAGCGAAGCGGCTTATCTCATCGCCGCGCATCAGCTTCTCCGAAATGACGGAGATGCTAGCGCCCGTGTCAACGATGAAGTTCAGAGGCTTTTCGATACCGGCCAGCCGCACCTCGCTTGAAAGGAATCCGCTCGATGTCGTGCGAAGCGGAATGGATGCCGGGAGCGCTTGCATCCTTCCGTCGCTGTTTTTGAAGACCATACTTGAGACGGAAAGAGGCGCTGCGTCGCGCGTGCGTGCGAGCGTGAAGGTGCTGGTTCCGTAATCAACCACGGTCAGAAACTTCGCAATCGCGGAGATGCCTATGTAGCCGTCAACAGGAACCTTCTCGTCGTAGAAATGGCGAATGTAAACGGGAATGCTCTCGACCCTAGCGCCGCCAATCTCTATGGAATTGAGAAAGCCATAGACGATTTCGAAGCGACCGCCGCCGCCGAAGCCACGGGCCATCCCGCCGCGCGCCACGGGCTTCATCCCCAGCCGCTCGGCCGCGCGGTCTGAGACGACGCACATTCCCGAGCCCGTATCCAGCACGAAGCGGAAGGGCTCGCGCATCCCGTTGATGCGAACCTGTATGATGGGCCGCCCGTCCGGCGCTTCAAACGGAACGTCCACGCGCTCAGCGCCTCCCACGTCGTAGAGGCTGCGTCGTCCGCCAAGGTATCGCAGGAAATCTATCAGCCCCTTGATGCGTGCGCGACGGTCTTCGTCATAGCGCGGCGCAATCTCAAGGAACCGCTCGTAAGCGTCCGCAGCCTCCTTGTAATGCTCTGCGCGCGCCGCCGCGATTGCCAGATTGAAGATGAAGTCGGGCTCGCGCGGGTCAAGGAAGACTGCGCGGCGAAGTCCCACGAGGCTCTCGTTCAGACGATTTTCGTAGAAGCTGACGAGCGCCATGCCCGCTATTGCCAGAGGGTCGTTATCCTTTAATTCGAGCGCCGTGCGAAACTCTTCTACGGCCATGCGGAAATCGCCCGACGCCAGAATGGACGAGCCGAGCAGCGCATGCGCGCGCGCCGAAAGCGGGTCGTTCGCTATGACTCGCGCAGCGTGGTCGTATGCGTCCTGAAGGCTCCCGCGCTTGAGCAGCGCGTAGCTGAGGCCGAGCCGCGCAGGCTTGTCTGCGGCGTCTTTACTGAGAAGCTCACGAAAGAGCTTCTCAGCCGTCTCGAAATCACCTTCTCTGAGGGCGCGCTCGGCCCGTATGCGCGTCTTGTTGTCGTCTGCGTACGCCGAGACGCTGGCGGCTGCGACCGCGAAGAGAAGAAGCGAGAGGGAGAAAGCTAGGGCCGTGATTTTTCTGATGCGCGAGGGGCGTTCAATCTTAAGGCTTGAGCAGGAGATTAGGGAGTTCATCTTTTCTTCCTTACTTCAAAATTTCACCCGTCTTCATAGACCACAGGACAAGGTCAAGCTCATCGAAATCAATGCGTACGTCGCGCGCGAACCGTTTGAGGCGCTCTTCCGTCTCAAGATAACGCGTGCGCGTCGTGGGTGGCTGCGGCGACTCTATCACTCGAAGCTCGGCCAGGCTTCGCAGGATATGCTTGTCCAGAATGGCGTAGCCGCTAAAGCCGACGTTGCGCAGGAAGTGGCTGGACTCCTTGTAACCAAGTCCCTTTATGGCTCGCTCGCGCGCCAGCCAGTCACGTCTAGCCAGTGGGTCTTGGAATCCTTCCAGTCTTTCGTAAAGACGCATGCCGCAGTCGGCGCGCAGGTATTCGCGTGTCACGGCTATGTAGCCCGAGCGCGAGTTCGGATAGCGGTGACGCGATTGCAGGGCCGCAGCCAACTCTTCCTCGGTTCCGGAATCCAGCAGGTGACGCACGGCTTCAATCGAGCGCAGGCCCATGCGCGCCGAAGCCCCTGCGGTAAAGATGCAGAAGACCAGCTCTTCCCACAGCCGCGCGTCCGAGCGCTCTGTCCAGACACGACGAAACTCCGCCAGCCGCGCTTTTATCTCCGAGCGTCGCGCCCTGTGCGTCGCAACTATATTTTCAATGGTGACAGGTTGGCTTAAGACTCGCACGAGGAATCAATTCTCACGCCGATTCTAAATGAAAAAGCAAAAAGAGCAAGTGAATAGTTGATGGTAAACGGTGTGTGTAGAGAACCGCTCTCCTATTCGCCATTGACCATCTACTATTCACCATCCGGCGTGCATCCCTCAAATGTCCGGCGAGCATCAAAGCCTGCGCCCACGGTTTCCTCACCGATAAATATGGGAGTCTCAAAAGCGCCTCTTTTCGTGCTATGATGCGCCTCCCCCGAAAAAGAGTTGTTGGAGGAATAAATGTTTCGAACAAAGTTTTATTCAGGGCTTATACATATCTTCGGATTATTCGCACTCATTGTTGCTTCTCCTCTTGCTCTATCTGCTCAGACAACTGAAACCCAACAGCCCCCGCCCGACCTGACGAGGCCGACGGTTCTCTCTCGCCCCGCTCCTGCTTCAGGCATGGCTTCACCTTCTCTGGATGCTTCGGCCATCCCTTCGGCGGGGATGACGGGCATACTCGTTGAGACGCTGGAAGGCCAGATGGTGATGGAGCAGCTAGGCAACATAGCTTTTAATCCGGCTTCAGCCGTGAAGCTGGCGACGGCGCTTGCGGCGCTGCGTACCTTCGGCCCGGAGCATCGCTTTACTACAGCCGTCTGGACGAACGGCACTATTGATAAAGCTACCGGCACAATCAACGGCGACCTGATTATCTCAGGCCGTGACCCTTCGTTTCACTACGAGCACGCCGTTATGATTGCGCGCGAGCTTAACCGCATGGGGATTCGCACAGTGACCGGCGACCTGATTGTCGCGCCGCGCTTCACCATGAATTTCAGCCTGTCCGCACAGCGCTCCGGCGATGCTTTCTACGACACGCTGGACGCCACGCGCAGGCCCGCCTCGGCCTCTCGCGCATGGACGGACGAGCGCATAGCGCTCAGGGACACGGCCAGTCTACATAGCGTGCCGAGCGTGGCCGTGATGGGCGCAGTCTACGTTGACGCTGTCCCGAAGGGAGCGCGTCCCATACTGACGCACAGCTCAAGCAAGCTGGTTGACGTTTTGAAGGTGCTGCTCTGCTACTCGAACAACTTCATGGCCGAGCGCATAGGCGATACTTTGGGCGGCCCTGAAGGCGTCAGACGCGTCGCCATACGCGACGCAGGCGTCAACCCTGCGGAGATTTCTCTGGCTACTACGAGCGGGCTCGGCGTCAATCGTGTGACGCCGCGCGCCATGATGAAAATCTTCCGCGCGCTCAGGACGGAGCTTGGGAAGACGAATCTTTCGCCCTCGGACATCATGCCGGTGGCAGGCATAGACCCCGGCACGCTGCACAAGCGCTACACCTCTTACCCTTCGCGCGGGAGCGTGATTGCCAAGACGGGCACGCTCATCAGGACGGACGGCGGCGTGAGCGCTCTAGTGGGACAGATGAAGACGGCGCGCGGCGAGACGCTGCTCTTCGTCATCTTCAACCAGCGCGGCAGCTTCCTGCGCTTCCGCGAATCACAGGACTTGCTCGTCACGCAGCTTCAGAACCAGCGCGGCGGGCCTGCCGCTTTCGACTACAGGCCGCAGACTCTCACCATGAGGCTGGCCGATACGGAGCAATCAGCCGTGACGGCGCTCTCCGACGAGTACGAGCCCGGAACCAGATAGCTAAGACATGTAACTCCGGCGCGGCCAGCGCGGCTCTTAGAGTCTGCCTCGCGCCGGAGTTGCTTTCACGCGTCACCGTCCTGTACTCTTCGTCTTCAGCTTTCCGCCGAGTCTAAAAATCCAGATAGATATTTTGGCTTCAAGGGAGGCGCTCACTCCCAGACTAAGGAGCCGGGCGACTGCTTTGCAGAGAGGCGGCCTCCGCAGTTCCGAAAGCCAAGTTAAAACTTAAGGGCCACTAGAATTGTTGGAAACGGAACAGCCATCCTCATTACCAGCCGAACGGGCGGCGGAACCCGCCAGTTCATCAAAGACATTCCCGGCCTTCAGGCGTCCGCGCCGCTTGGCATCAGTTATCTCTCTGACGGGGGCGGGCTCTGCGCTCACTATGGGCATCAGCACGCTGGTCAACATCACGGTCGCGCGCACGAGCGGCCCCTCCGGCTACGCGGTCTTCTTCACCTCAAACATGCTCGTCTACGTCGCTGCGATTCTCTTTTCGTGCGGCCTTCCGCTAGCGCTCTCAAAGCACGTGGCGAGCATGGAGGAACAGGGACGGCACGAGGAGTTGCGCCATTCTGCGGCAGCCGTGCTGCTTCTTATCACGATTATCGCCATAGTCTGCGGCGCCGGGATGATAGTCGGACTGCCGCTACTAGATGACCTGCTGAAGCTGACGATTAGTCGCGGGTTCGCCATAGCCTACGCGCCCGTGCTGCTGTTCGCCATGCTCTCCGAAGGCATACAGGGAATCTATTCCGGCCTCTTTCGTCCTCGCTCCGTCATAGCCATAGCCGTCTCCGGCCCACTGATGATGCTGCTCTACATAGTCGTGAGCATCACGGTCTTTCCTTTGCCACTGTGGGGAGCCGTGGCGACTTCCTACGTCTGCTCCGGTCTGGTGGCAATCTTCAAGCTCCTGCACGACCGTCTTGTCAGCACTCCTTCCCTGCGTCGAATCAGGCCGGTTCTGAAGGACGTGGCTCCGTCCGCCACCTTCATGTTCTTTACAATCTTCTCGGCGTGGACAGACCGTTGGGTGGCGGCCGTCTATATGGCCCCGGAGGTTAGCGGCTCCTACTTTTCTGCTGTTGCAATCATTCACGCGGTGCTGAGGATTCCGACCAACGTGGCGTACATGCTGGTTCCGGCTTCAACCCGAATCGCGCTTCGCGGAGACGAGCAGAGCAGGAATTTCAACCGGGCCATGATGTGGACTTACGGCCTCTTCTCCGCGATGGTAGTCGTCACAATAATGCTGGCCCCGACGATGATTGTGCATCTACTGTTCGGGCGCAAATTCTCTCTGGCCGCGCCCGCTCTCTTCTTCATGACGCCGAGCCTGCTCTGCTCGGCCATCAGCATCCCCATCATCGCGGCTTTGACCGGCTCGGATAGAAACAAGCTCATCATCTATCTGCTGGGGCTGACGTTTTTGCCCCGCCTCTTCATGCTCATCTACTTCACGCTTCATTGGAGCTACGTGGGGACGGCGTTTGCCAAGGTGGCTACGGACGCTCTGCTCGCCCTGCTCTGCCTGCTGCTCTCGCGCGGGATAGGCATGGGCTTTCCTGTGAAGACGTTAATCGTTCCCTTCTTCGCGGGCGCGCTGGCCTTCGGCTGCGGGCTGGGAGCGCTCCTGCTGGACGCGCCTCAACCGGCTGCTGTCGCCCTCGCGTTTCTGGTCTTCACGCCCCTGCTCTGGAAGACAGTCCGGCAAGCACGCGCCTCTACCGATTAACTTCTGATTTTTTGCCGGGCGGGTCTATCCGCATCAGTTGTCTCAAGCCTTCCGCGCCAAGCACAATCAGGAGCAGCCAGAAGCCGAAGCGCATTCTGTAAAGCGCGGCCACGTTGGCTACAACCAGACCCAGAGCCGCCGCTCCCATCAGGATAATCATCAACAGCAGCCATGGCCGCAGGCTCCCGCGATGCCGCCAGATGGCTAAGGCCGCAAGGATTTCTATCAGGTAGATGAGAAAGGTTTCGAAGCCACTGAGGAGCCTGCCCGCAAGTTTTACCTGCGTGCCGCTTTTGAACCATATGTCGGGGAACGGAGCGAAGAGCCCTATCATCACGGCTCTGGGTAGATAAAGCAGTATGTCCGTGAAGCTGCGGAACTCTACATCCGTGTCTATGTTCGACCCTGCGCCCTGATACAGGAAGAGGAACTTGTGGCGCAGAAATCCTATTCTGGCAGGCAGAGGGCTGCCCGGCGGCAGAATCGGGCGCGCAGGCCCGGCCTGACTATTTTCTGCGGAACCACTCGCGTTGCTCCCGGCAGGCCCGGTAGGCATTCCCTGCTCGCCCGGGTAGCTATAAATATTGAAGGCTTTACCCACGGCCGGAGCCCCAATCATAAAAGCGCAGAGCAGCAGAGCGCCGATTGAGTTTCCCGCGAGCCACCTTCTCTCCCGAAACTGTCGAAAGATAAGAAAGACGGTTCCGATGAGAGCCGCGCAGAGCATGACCTCCCACATCTGGCTTCGCACGAGCCAGACGAGAGCGCTCGCCAAGCCTCCGGCCACGCCTGCCAGCAAGCCGCGCCACCACGCATAAGTCCTCGTCAGCCAACTGGCGGAGATGAGTATGATTGTCAGAAACAGTATGAGGAAGAGCGGGTCTCTTAAAAGCTGCGTAGTGTGCAGCAGCATGGACGGCCAGAGAGCGGTCATCCCTGCGGCCAGTATTCCGGCTTCGTGATTAAATAGCTCCTTACAGAGCTTGTAGACCAGAGTCAGGAGTAGAAGATAATAGATTAGGTTGAGCGGCTCCGCGCCGAGAATAGTGTAGCCGAAGAGAGGCGCGGCGACAGCATAAGAGAGCGAGTAAAGCTTTATGTGAAGCCCTAGCTCGAATTTCAGCCAGCCGGAAAATCCGCCGCTACCCAGCTCGGTTACGAGCAATCTACAGTAATTCAGGTAATCCTTTGAATCCGCCGCGAAAGAGATTCCGATGCCGTTTCTATCCAGATTGCCGGGCAGGAGTTCGTAGCGGCCGGCAACCAAGAGGGCTACGGCAAACGTGAGGTGAAGAATCGCTGCTGCCGCCAGAAAGCGCGAGAAGGAGAGGCGTGCTGCCAACGTCAGCAAAGATGAGAGAGAGCCCTGTTTGCGCATCAATCAACCGGCGGCTATTCGATGAAAGCTTGAAAGCCGCAGAGTAAGCGCGAAGCCCGGCCAAATGCAAGACAAAAGAAGAGAGGCCGGAGGCTGAGTCGAAACTCTTTCTTTCGATTCAACCTCTGACCTCTGCTTTTATGAAACGCGCCCCGACGGCCTGAGTGTCGCCGGGGCGCTTTCCGTCCCACGCGATGTCGCGGCGTGCGGCACCGCAACACACGGGGACGAGACGGAGAAGACTGAGCGGAGCTTGGCCGTCAAAAGCGACCGCTCGCCGCCAAGGGGATGCCGCATCACTTCCCTTGCGCGTCGAGCGCTTTTTCTTATCGCATAATGCGCGACCCGTTGCGCTCCTTCTGCAATCCTGCGTGTCAACGCGCCGGGCCTCTACAGAACAGAGGCCGGGCTCGTACTGGCCTATGCCACTGCAAACCCTGAGCCGACGCATTTGCTCACAGCCCGCGCGGCCATAATCCTTAATGTTTCGGCAGACAACGCAGGGCCGAGCCATCTTGACTAGTGCGCCCGTCGTCGCTGCCAAAGCTCTCAAACTGTTTCTTATGGTGACGGGACTATGTAATGCGTGTGTGTACCGACGTGGACGCTCGCTCTTCCTCTTCCTGTGTGAAATGGATTTCCCTGACCTGTTACTGAAGGTAACGAAGTAGGGGCTATGCGCGCCCGCGATAAAGGAGCTTGTACGCGAATTACTGTGAAAAGTCCGGCGGCATGGCTCTTGCCATTGACAGGCCAGTGCGGACAGGGCGTGAGGCTTTCACCCCGTGTTGGAATCAAGACCGGATGAGCTTTATTTACGGGAGTCATTAGATGAACAGCAAAGCGGAAGGCGAGATGACTGTGACGAAGCGCGGCGAGCGGGGCTTCAGCGCCATTCAACTACTCGTCGTAATAGCAATCGTCGGCATCATCTCTGCAATGGCGACGATGAGCATCTCCAGCGCGCAGCAGAACATGCGCCGCGAGAATACAATCAGAGAGTTCAAAGGCTATCTTGAGAAGGCGCGGCTGGACTCTATACGCCGCCACGCGACCTCTACGACAGACCGGGCCACCGTCACGATTACAGCCGTAGACACGTATCAAGTAGCGATGGACTTCAACTACGACGGCACAAAGTCCAGCACTGAAGTACGCACCATCACGATTCCCTCTACCAACCGGGTTCAGTTCAGCATGGGCTCAATCACCCTGCCTTTGACGACCCAGTTCGACTGGCGCGGGCGCGCGACTTCCACTCAGTCCGACGGGACTTCCGTGACCCCTGTTTTCACCATAGCCAACACTATCAACGACGGCAGCTCTCCGACCGTGCTCAACCTGACGAGCATGGGCGACGCATCGGTCGGCACGGCCGGCACCGTCACCACGCCCAGCCGCAGTACCGTCAACCCGAACTTGAACGTCAAGTCTGAGACAAATACCAATTTGTCATACAACGGCTATTAAGGATGGAGTCCGAAGATGCTGAAACAGAAGAAAGAGCCCATCATCAGCGACGAAAGTGAAAGCGCCGGGATGAAAACCCAGCGCGGCTTTACGCTGCTCGAGACGGTGATGGCCTTCATGATTGTGATGATTGCCTCGCTCGGCGTGGTGTCGGTTTTCATGTACTCGGTCAACTACAACGCGGGCGGCAGCAACCGGCTACAGGCGATTACCATAGCGCAGCAGCAGTTGGAGATTCTGCGCGCGGCCAAGTTCAACGCGCCCGTCAACGGAGTCTCCAAGACGGACGCGGTTCTGGCCGCAGGAACTACCACCACGAGCGTCAGCGGGACGGACGGACGCCCCTATACCGTCACGACCGTCATAGACGACGACCCCAGCGACGCCGCCGTAGACACAGACACGTCATCTACCCTGAAGGGCATCACGATTACGGTCACGCCGGGCAGGGGCGGGCCCACGTGGTCGGCCAACTCTACTATCAGCGCCGTGACCATCATCACGCAGCGCGCCCGTATGAATTAGCCTCAATCGTCCCGAGGAGGCGGAGAACCTACAAAATGAGAGTCGAGAGAAAGTACACGAAGGAACAGAGCGCAGGGCGCGAGGCGGGATTTTCCATAATCGAGCTGATGATTGCGATGGCGTTGACGCTCATAGTGATGACAGCCGCGACGACGCTTCTCGCCAGCTCGCTCAAGATTCGCGTGCGCGAGAATCAGAAATCGGATGCACTGGCCGACGCGCAACGCGCCATTAACATCATGTCGCGCGACATAGCCAACTCCGGCTTCGGTATGGACTACAACGGCATAGTCATAGCCGATTCAAGCCAGACGGCCATACGCGTTCGCTCGAATGTTGTGAACATCAACAGCACCGCGACGGACGGTCAGGACGAAGATGTGATGTACGTCTTTCAGAACGGCAACGCTATCGTGCGCTATGACCCTGCGGCCAGCCCTACCACCGTGTCTCTGGCCAGCCGCATCAACTCGATTCAGCTTCAGTACTACGACTACTCCTACAACTCAGCAGGGACGCTTGTCACGAGCGGGCCTAACACCGCGCCGACCACTAACACAGGGCGCGTGACGATTACCGTCAGCGTGACGCTGGATGCTGTAGGCAACCAGCCTGCGGCACAGGTGCAGTTGGTTTCGGACGTGACGCTGCGTAATTCGCCGTTCATGCTGGGCCGTTACTGACGACGGCGGCCAGATACAAAAAAGCGCGAGGAATATTTTCTATGCAGACATTTTCCAGCATGCCCAACGCTTACGAGAAGCGACGCGCCGAGCGTGGCGCTGCGCTGCTGACCTCTTTGCTTGTCTCCATGCTCCTGCTGGTTGCCGCAGGCGCTCTGGTGCTGACGACATCGTTGTCGGCCACGAACGCCATAGACTCCACGGCAGAATCGCAGGCTTACTACGCGGCGGAAGCAGGGTTACAGCAGACGCTCAACATACTGCGCGGGAACGGCACGGCGAACCCTGCGGGCACATTCACGCTCGATTTCCGCAAGGCCATCACGATAGATAACAACTACTACTCGAACAGGTCTGGCGACCCTTCCGCCGACCCGCGCCTTTCGCGCTGGCTCTCTTACACGGTCAACGGCGACTACACGAGCGCCAACTCTCGCGTCTCGCTCGGCAACAACACGAGCTTCGCCGTCAAGCTGTTCAACCCTGACCCGGAGATTGTGGCTCCGGAACAGCCCAACCGCCTGCTGGTAGTAGTCACAGGCTACGGGCCGAAGGGCGCTAAAAAAGAGCTGCGAATGTTCGTCAAAAGGATGGCTTACGACATCCCTGTGCCCGCGCCTATCGTGATACGAGGCGCTGACGACGGGACTTCGACCATGACCTTCAACCTTGGCGACAGTAACGCCAGTACTTATTCGGGTGTTGATGCGTACGGTGCGCTGCAACAGCGCCCGACCTGCATCGTCAGCTACCACGACAGGAACGTCGCGGCAGCCGCGCTTGAGGATGGCCCTAACACCAGCACCAAGAAGCTTGGCATCATGGATTACAACTCTCAGACCGTCCCCTTTATCGCACCTGTTTTAGCCATAGCACCTTCTAAGCCGAACAAACCTGCCGTCAACATCTCTGTGACGGAGTTGTCCGATACGCCGGACTTTCTGGAGACGGCGGATGCGGCCCGCGCTTTTCTGACCAAGATGGAGCTGATTGCCAAGATGGAAGACCGCTATTTCACCTCCCTCACCGGCAACGCGGGGAGCCTTAGCCCCTACGAGCCCGCCTTCACCTTCGTTGACGGCAACTGTAATCTGGACGGGGGCGCTGGCCTTCTGATAGTGACGGGCAATCTGGTGCTGAACGGCGGCGTCAACTTCAAGGGAATTATTCTGGTGCTCGGAAACGGTAACGTGACGAAGAGCGGCGGCGGCGGCTCCGACGAGTTCGGCTCCTTCATGGTAGCCAGATTCGCTCGCACGTGGCCCTCATCCGAAAGCGGCCTGCCGCATCCTTTTCTTGCTCCATCCTTCGACGTTTCGGGAAGCGGCAACTCCAGCATACAGTCGCACTCTAAAGTTGAAGAGGAAGCCAAGGAGACTACGGGACGCGTCGTCTCCGGCATTTCAGAGAGATAGAAGTTTTACAGTTTAGCTCTTAACCCAAACCGGGCGGGCCGTATGTTAAATTCGACATGCGGCCCGCCCTTTATCTTTAATCCGCGATTGGCTGAACCCGGCAAACCGCAAAGCGCTTGACACTTGAGCGTGCCTCTGGCTACCATCCGGCTCGATTCCGGTCTTCCGGTTCTGCCATAAACATGTACACCTTCCTGAAACTTCTCTCGCGCCCGTAGCGTGCTGATTGCGATGCCGGATATTCTGCTCGTAGAAGATAAGGAGAGCTTGCGACGCGTCCTGCGGATGACGCTGGAGGCGGCGGGCTACTCCGTCACCGAAGCCGAAGATGCCCGCGCGGCAGCCGCAGAGATTTCGCGCACGCCGCACCGCATAGTGCTAACGGACTTGCGCATGCCGCACGGCTCCGGGCTGGACGTGCTCAGGGCAGCCAGAAGCGCAGACCCTGACGTGCCTGTCATTGTCATGACCGCCTACGGCTCCATAGACGAAGCCGTGCAGGCCATGAAGGACGGCGCTCAGGATTTTCTACAGAAGCCCGTAGATTCCCATCACCTGCTCATACTGGTCGAGCGTGCGCTTGAGCAATCGCGCCTCAGAACCGAGAACATACTGCTGAGGGACGAGTGGTCTAAGCGCTACGGCTTCCCGCGCATCATAGGCGAGTCCGAAGCCATCAAGCGAGCCGTCACAGAGACTCAGCGCGTGGCTCAGACCGAAGCAAACGTCCTGCTTTTAGGCGAGAGCGGCACGGGCAAAGAGCTTTTCGCGCGGGCGGTTCATCATCTCTCTACGCGCCGCGACAAGCCGTTTGTCGCAATCAACTGCGCGGCCATCCCGGAGACGCTGATAGAGAACGAGCTTTTCGGCCACGAGCGCGGCGCGTTCACGGGAGCGGGCGAGCGACGGCAGGGAAAATTCGAGCTTGCTTCGGGCGGCACTGTCTTTCTGGACGAGATAGGCGAGCTGCCGCTCGGCGTGCAGGGGAAGCTTCTGCGCGCCATCGAAGAGAAGACGGTTGACCGCATAGGCGGCCGCAGTCCCATCCCCGTTGACGTGCGCGTGGTGGCAGCCACGAACAGAGACTTGCGCGCGGCGGCCGAGGCGGGCGAGTTTCGCCGCGACCTCTTTTTCCGTCTCGCAGTCTTTCCTATAGAGATTCCACCTTTGCGCGAGCGCGGCGACGACATAGAGCTTCTTGCGCGACACTTCGCGGCCCAACTGGGGCGCGAGACGCGGGGGCGGGCCGCCAGCCTGAGCGACGAGAGCATACGCGCCCTGCGCGCTCATGGATGGCCGGGCAACGTGCGCGAGCTTGAGAATGCAATAGAGCGTGCCTGCATACTGGCCGACTCGACCGTGCTTGAGCCGCACGACCTCGGGCTGGTGGCAGGCGACGCGGACGCTCCAGGCGGTTGGAGCGCGCTGGACATGACGGGCACGCTCTCGGAGGCTGCGGAGCGTGCCGTGCGCTTTGTCGAGCGCAGAAAGATAAAAGCGGCGCTGGCTTCGGTCGAAGGTAACAAGACGCGCGCGGCTGAGGCGCTGGGCGTCAGCTATAAGACGCTTCTGACCAAGATAAAGGAATACGACCTGTGAGCCTTTCCGGCTGAGCCCTTTAAAGTTAAGGCCGCCCGGCTCAGGAAAACTCTTAAAAATGTTGACACGGGCGACCCATTTGCTACATTATGCCCGCACGATATTCGAAACCAACGCTTTTTTCTGGAAACTCCGCAGGATTGTCTATATTTCTGAGGGTAGGAATTCCAAAAACAAAGGACTCCTTGCAAGGAGTCTGTAAAATCCCCAATTTTTACCGGGGATGAAGGCCCTTTTATCGTGCGGCAGGGAAAACAATCACATCACTTTCTTGAAATGGGGGAAATAACAACCGTGAGAAAAATCTTCTCCACGCTGGCTCTTTTCGCTGGAGCCATGCTGTTCCTTAGTCTTTCGCCGAGCCATGCTTATGCCGACGGCATCACCCTGACCGGCGTGAACGGCACTGGCGTTACGGCTAGCATCACCAATTACACGCTGGTCGGTAACTCTTTTACGTTCACAATTACCAACACGTCTATTGCGAATCCGACCGGCACTATCACAAATATAGGTTTCGCGCTGCCGGGTGACCGCCCGAACAGCTACACGCTCTCTTCCAGCACCAATTCCAGCTACTTCATCGCCTACGACCTGAAAGCGCAGGCGGGAGCGCAGAATTACACTTCTACGTTCGACATCGTGCTGATGGATAAGGCGAACGGCAATCCTACGTTCGGCGGCGGCAGCGTCAACAACGGCATCACGCCGGGCCTGAGCGCCACCTTTACCATCACGGGCGACTTCTCCGGCATGACCGCCGAAGAGGTTGCGCGCTCCATCTTCGCTCGCTTCCAGAATGTGAGCACCGGAGGCGGCAGCGACGTTGCGACCTGCTCGAATTGCCCGCCGCCCCCATCCGTACCCGAGCCAACGACGATGGTGCTGCTCGGCACTGGCTTGGCCGGATTGGCCGCTCGCGTTCGCAGCAAACGCAGAAAAGCTGCTGAAAGGTCGGAGTAGTTCAGGGTTCATCCCAGACCATTCCCCTTAAGTGATTGCACACTTCCCTTCCGGCGAGGCGGAGTCCTAACAGGATTCCGCCTCGCTTTTATCTTGGCTCCCGCAAAGCTTGAAAAAATTTTCTCTCTTTTCTGGAGCGCCACATTCATTAGCCATTTACTTAGATTTCCAGAAGGAAAAGCACGGCTAAGCGGAGCGGCAGGCAGCAGCTCAGGAGAAGGGCGGCGTATGTTTTTAAGCCTTCCGGGACGACTATTTGCGCTTTTCCACTCAAAAGCTGGCTTCAGACTATTCCTTTCCTATACGAGAGTCGCGCGTTCGGGCATTTGACCGGCGCGCGACTCTCTTTCTATTATCCGGTTTGTGCGAAAAATCATTGATGCAGCAGAGATGCGCGAGATTGACGCGCAGACGACCGCGCGCTACTCGCTCCCCTCTCTACTTTTGATGGAGACAGCCGCGCAGAGTGCTTTGCGGGCGATTCTCAGCCGCTTCCCCGGCGGGCTCAAAAAGCGGCGGGCGCTTGTCTTGTGCGGGCGCGGCAATAACGGCGGCGACGGTGCGGCCCTTGCGCGGCTGCTCTGGCTGGCGGGCATGCAGGTCAACGTCATACTCTTCGGTCGCGCCGAAGAAGCGAAGGGCGACGCGCTCACAAATTTCCGTATTACCCGTAGCCTCTCGCGCTTTGACGCCGGGACGCAGACGCTTCCGCCGCCGCTCTCCTTCACCGAATGCGAGAGCGATTCAGACTGGGAAGAGATAAGCGCGGGACATCATCCTTACGACATTATTATTGATGCTCTTTTCGGGACGGGGCTGGCTCGCCCGCTCGAAGGAGTTTATCTGAAGGTTTCGGAGCATCTGGCGCTCCTGCGCCGCGCACGCGAGCGGGCGCATTTGAAAGCTCCGCTAGTAGTCTCTCTGGACATCCCTTCGGGCCTCAGCGCGGATTCGACGGAGTTGATAGGCGAGGCCGTCTGCGCCGATTTGACTGTGACCTTCACAGCGCCCAAGCGTGCGAACGTGCTGCCGCCTGCCTCTGACTACAACGGCCAGCTTGAGATTGCGGACATAGGCTCGCCGCCTTCTTTGCTAGAAGCAGCCGCCTCCAAGCTCTTTCTCACAGAAGAGGAGGACGCGCGTGAGTGGCTAGTCAAGACGCGCTACCTGCCCGGCTCTTATAAGAACATGCACGGGCACGCCTTCATCTTCGCGGGCTCGCACGGGATGACGGGCGCAGCCGCGCTGGCTGCCAACGCGGCCATGCGCGCCGGAGCCGGGCTCGTCACAGTGGCCACCGCATCCAGCGCGCAGCCATCGGTCGCCGCGCTCACGATGCCCGAAGTCATGACGGCGGCGCTGCCCGAAACAGAGAGCGGCGCTCTGAGCTACGAGGCGGTCGCGCAGGCAAGAGAGTTGGCAACGCGCGCGGATGTCTTGGCCATAGGGCCGGGATTGACTGCCGCAGATGAAAGCACGCGACGTTTCGTGCGCGAGCTGGTGGAGGGGCGCACCTCGGCCGTAGTGATAGACGCAGACGGGCTCAACGCGCTTGCCCCTTGGCCCGAAGATTTGAGCGGCTCAAGCGAGTCGCCCATTATTCTCACGCCGCACGCGGGCGAGATGCTACGGCTTCTGGGCACGCCGGACAAAGACGCCCTGAAGGATAGAGTCGTCGCGGCCAGCGAGTTCGCGGTCAGACACAACCTGATTCTGGTCTTGAAGGGAGCGCGCACAATCATCTGTGGGCCGGACGGGCGCGTCTTCGTCAATCCTACGGGTAACGCGGGGCTCGGCACGGCGGGCGCTGGCGACACGCTGACGGGCATCATCACGGGCTTTCTGGCGCAGGCGCACGCTTCGCTCAAAGACGAGTTCGATGCTCTGGCGGCTACGATTGCGGCGGTCTATGCGGGAGGTCTGGCGGGCGACCTTTGCGCGCGAGCGATGGGGATGCGTACGATGACTGCCTCCGACATACGCGAGCATCTGGGCGCGGCTATTCTTTCTCTAGACGCGGAAGGAGAGCGGCCATGACTATGCCGGGCTTTGAGCCAGCAGGAGAATGGATTAGCCGCAGCCCCGAAGAGACGCGGGACGCCGGCGAGCGCTTCGGCCGTCATTTGCGCGGCGGAGAGGTTCTGCTCTTAAGCGGCCAGCTAGGCGCGGGCAAGACGCTTTTCGTCAAGGGAGTGGCTGAGTCTCTGGGCGTACCGGAAGACGAAGTGACCAGCCCTTCCTTCACCCTAGTTAATCATTACGAGGGGCGCTTGAAGCTCTATCACATAGACCTTTATCGCCTGAACGAAGGCGCGCAGGCCGCGCACGCGGTAGATTTGGACGAACTGCTCACGGACGAGAGCGCCGTCATCGTTATAGAGTGGGCCGAGCGCATGGGAGCTTATCCCTTGCCGGAGCCAGTCTGGCGCATACGAATTACTGGCGACGGCGACGAGCCGCGCACTATCAGCATCCACAGTTAGAACTCTAAACAAGTAATTCACCGCAGAGGCGCGGAGAAACGCAGAGGAAAGCGCAGAGGAGTTGAAAGCTTTTCTCAGCGCCCCCTCTTGCGTCTCTCTGCGTCTCTGCGGTGAAGGATTCTGAGATTGTCCCACAACTCCAATCCGGGGCCGCTTGACCGCCGCGCCTCGCATGGCTGAAGATAAAGGGAGAAAAGTTAAACCGGAGGAAGAAAACTTTATGCCTTATCCAGAGATTATGATTCGCCCTATGCGAGAAGAGCTAACGCGGCTGGGCTTCGAAGAGTGGAAGACGCCCGAGCAGGTTGACGAAGGGATACAGAATGCCAAAGGCACCGTGATGGTGGTGGTCAACTCTGTCTGCGGCTGCGCCGCAGGCAAGGCGCGTCCCGGCATAGCCCTCGCGCTGCAACACGATGCCCGTCCCGAGCGTGTCGCCACGGTCTTCGCGGGAGCCGACATAGAAGCGACAGAGAAGGCGCGCAGCTACTTCAAGGGCTACCGCCCCTCGTCGCCTTCGATAGCCATCCTGAAGGACGGCGAGGTGGTCTACATGCTGGAGCGAAGCCAGATAGAGAACAGATTCGCAGAGCAGATAGCCGAAGAACTCAAGCGTGCCTTCGACCAGTACTGCGCAACAAAGCCAGCCGCCGCCGCGACCAACTAAAGCAAGCTACATCCACACAGAACGAGGCCAGCGCCATCTGCGGCGCTGGCCCGTTTTTGTTAATCGTACATGAGTTGGCCGTAGTAGATTTTCGTATCGTACTCGAAGGCGACTTCCCCGCCCGTCTCGTGCGCTTTGAAAATTCTTTCAAGCTCTTTCAGCATGGGCGCGTAATTGGGCTCATTCTCTTCCGGCACGTAAGAGGATGAGAGCAGCCGTCCTCTCAGGCTCTCGAAATCAAAGACCTGCCGGGTCTGGAATATCTTCAGATGAAAATCGCCGGGCGCGAAAAACTCCCTGATGACGCGTTCGTCTATGTTGGTGTGATTGACCGTCTCGTAGTCCGTCCCGTATTCGATTAGCATCTTCTCGTAGGCGACAAGGAAGGGAGTCGTGTCCGTCCTTCTCTCGTTCCAGAGAAAGACCGTCCAACCTGCGGGCTTGAGTATACGCAGGAACTCTCTGCGCGCTCCCGTGCGGTCGAACCAGTGAAAGGCTTGACCTGCCGTGACGAAATCCACGCTCCCGTCATCCAGAGTAGTCTCCTCGGCCGTGCCTTCGACGCTCCTGAAGTTCGTGTAAGCGCCGAGCAGCCGCTCCCCCGCTTCGCGCATCTCGCGGTTAGGCTCCACGCCGTAGACCACGTTGCCGTTCTTCAAAAACATCTCGGACAATATCCCCGTCCCTGAGCCAACGTCAGCGATGATGCAGGATGCCGTCAAACCGCATTCCGCTTTGAGCAGCTCTACGACCGCCTGCGGGTAGCCGGGCCTGTACTTAACGTAGTTCTCGACGCGTGTTGAAAATCTTTCGGTAGGATTTCTCATGGACTCTTTTATAGTCCTTCGCCGGGGAAGGCTACAAGTGCGCGCCCTTTTTTCCGGTGGTGTCCTAATTAGAAAACTCTCTGCGCTATCCTCTGCGTTCCTCCGCGTCTCTGCGGTGAAGATAGTTTGAAGAACATTCACCGCAGAGGCGCAGAGAGACGCTGAGGGGGCGCGGAGAATTGAATTTAGGACACTA
>DASVQI010000002.1:0-13951 GCA_036389255.1 Pyrinomonadaceae bacterium | reverse complement strand
ATGGACGGAATGGGTGTATGTGTTTACCAACGGGGGAGCGACCAGAGGGAGGCCCGACATTGGGCCCAGAGACATACAGCACTTAATCTTTGGGTTCATCTACTCGGAAGAGTATCGTAAACGCTTCGGCCAGCCCTGATGATTAGGGGAAGCCACGCTCCCCTGGGGCGGGCTTCAAGTCGAGCCATCGCAGAAAGCCGCAGTAAGCGATTATTGCGGCTTTCTGCTTCTAATCTTTCGGTTGATACGCCTTGCATTATTATGAAAGGTACGTTTAGAATGTCCATTCCTTAGCTTGCATGGATAGTATTCTGAGGAAAAATTTCGGCTCCCTTTTGACCTCTCTTTTATTTCATCTATTTCCGTAATTCGGAGGGTTCAGTGAAGCAAGGTTTTCGTTTGTTATCTGCTGCCATTCTGTTCTTTATCGTCTTGGGGGCGGCGAATCTCTCATATGCCCAGACGGCTACGCCTACGCCCACCCCGACGCCGCCGCCGGGAGTTGATACCTTTATCACACAGCTAACCACTTCTGCCCGTAACTCCTTTGTCGGTGACATCAGCTCTAACGGGCGCTTCGTCGTCTTCGAATCAAACGGCGACATCTCCACGGAGAAGACCGTGGACGGGCGCAACAACGCCGACGGTAACCGGGAAATCTTCCTCTTGGACTACGCGCAGCGACGCATCTTCCAGATAACGAACACGTCCAGCGTTCGCATTGACGCGACCAAGACCTTTACCGAAGCGGTCAACAACATCGCTTACGAAGTGAGCAATAACAGGCCGCGATTGACCTACCTGCCGACTGCGGACGGCGCCGGGAATCGTGTTTATTCAATCGTCTTCAGCTCGAACGCGCCAAACCCGGCGAGCTTCACAGGCGAAGGAAACACTGCCGCCTTAACAGCAGACGGCAATCAGGAAGTCTGGATTTACCAGATTCCGCAGGTGCTGGATAACCTGAATCTGGCGAGCGGAGCCGACCTGCCGAGACAAAATCTAGCTCTGGGCACGTTCCTGCAAGTAACGAACACGCTGCCGAGCCGCCCGCTTCTGGTCGGAACAACTACCCGGTCGCCGGACGTGGTTGACGACAACCGCGAAGCCTTCATCAACGATGACGGCACAATCGTAGCGTTTACCTCCGTGCGCTGTGCGCCGCGAAGCGTAGCCGTAGCCTGTCCTGCGGGCAGCACCAACGCGGACGGTAATCCTGAGATATTCATCTACAACAGGACTTCCGACGCCTTTACGCAGGTGACTAACACCAGCAGCACTTCCGTTGCTAACCCGATAGTCAATCAGAATCCCAACCTGTCGGGCGACGGCACGCGGCTGGCCTTTATCTCCAACGCCAACATCACAAGCAATAACAGTGATAACAACATGGAGATTTACGTAGGCGAGTACAACGGAGCGGCCGTCTCAAACCTGAGACAGGTGACGCGCACGACCGCTTCGGCTACCGGCACCAGCGTTAATCTCTTCAGCCCCGGACGGCGCATGAGCCGCAACGGGAACCTGCTGGCCTTCGAGTCGGCTTCCAATGACCCGAAGAGCAACGGCGCTATTCAGCCCGCGCTGGCCATCTTCGTCTACGATATTCTGGCAGACACTTTCACGGCTGTAGGCGAACGCTCCACTACTTCTACGGACGTGCTGCGGTTCCCGACTTTTACGGGCGACAACAGCCGCGTGGTTTTCGTCTCGGCCCTGAACTTCCGCGCCAACGGCACGCTCTCTACGACGGCGACCGAGGGGCTCAACCCGCCGGTGGGCGGCATCAATCGCCCGCAGATATTCTCTGTGCCGCTCAATGCGCTGACCTCCTTCAGGATTCTGACGAACACGCCGATTACCAACGGCTCGACTTTGCAGCCCTTCGTCTCTCAGACGCAGCAGCGCATAGCGTTCAGCCTTGCAACGACAGAGCTTGGAGGCGGAAACTCCGACAACTCTACGGAAGGCTTCTATCTTCTGACGCCGCCGACGGCAACGGATACGGCGGGCACGCTCTCTTTCTTTACAGGAGCGAGCCAGCGCCCGGTGACCGGCACCAACCCTACGTCCCCGGCGGTGGCGGGACTTGCTCCCGGCATGCTGGCCATAGTCCGCTCCACGACAGCGCTCGCGCCGTCGAATCAGTCTGCGACGAACGCGTCGGAGTCACTGAACAGGCCGCCGCTTCCTACGGAACTGAACGGCGTCTCGCTGGAGATTAACGGAGCAGCCGCAGGGCTATACTTCGTGAGCCCCGGAGAGATACAGTTCGTTGTCCCGCCCGGAATACCCGCCACGGCTATCACTACCACCTATCCGGTGGTCATCAACAATAACGGCAGCGTGATACGCAGCACGGTGCAGATTCTGCCCGCGCAGCCCGACATATTTACCAGCACGCAGGGGCCGGGTGGCCGCGCCTTCGTCTTCAACGTCACGAACCCGCTCGTAGAGACAGCCGAGCCGTTCACGGTCACGACCACGTACCTGAACGCGCAGGGACAGGTCGTGACGGAGCCAACAAAGCTTCGCATAGTCCTGACGGGCGTGCGCGGCGTCACAAAGGCGCAGGTGTCGGTACGCATAGGCACTACGGACTTGACGGGCGCTGCGATTTTGACGGACGCGCTGCCAAGGGATATGCCGGGCTTCTATCAGATAGATGTGCAGTTACCGGCGTCTCTGGCCGGGGCGGGCGACGTGCCTATAATCGTCACGGTCACGATTAACGGGCAGGTTCTCACCAGCCGCCCGGCGGACACGGCGCCGCGCATTACTATCAATTAGCCGCGAGCAGTCACTAGATGGGGCGGCCAGTAAGCTCAAGATTAAGAGCCTCTGGCCGCCCCTTTGATTTTCCTTGAAGCGCCTATGCGGATAGGTATTGACGCAATCCCGCTCGTTTCGCTGAGAACCGGCGTAGGCCATTACACTTTCGAGCTTGCCCGCGCGCTTTCACTCCTTTCCCCGGCAGACGGCTTCGAGCTAATCTCGCCGCTTCCGCTTTTAGACTCCATCACAAGTGAGATAAATCAGCCGAACCTTCGCAGCGTACGGCTCGGGCTGAACGCGTTGCTACGCCCTTGGTGGGCCGTGCGCCTTCCGCTCTACATAAGACAAACGGGGCTGGACGTTTTTCACGGCACGAACTTCGACGTGCCGCTCTGGAACAGGTGCGCGAGCGTCGTGACGATTCACGACCTCTCCTTATTCATCCATCGTGAGACGCACGAGAAGCGGCTGGTCAGGCGAGCGCGACGCCGTATGCCACTGATGGCTCGCACGGCCCACATGATTATCACGCCCTCCGAGAGCGTCAAAAGCGAAGCCTGCGACCTCTTCCGTATCAGCCCGGAGAGAGTAGTGGCCGTACCGGAAGCCGCGCGCTCGTGCTTCAAGCCGGTGACCGGGCAGGAGGCCGCGCAGGTCAGGCGGCAGCTAGGCATAGAGGACGATTTTATACTCTTCGTGGGGACAATAGAGCCGCGTAAAAATCTGGTCACGCTGGCGCGGGCCTTTGCTGAAGTCCTAAGCTCTACCAATCTTCGGCCCCAACTGGTGATAGCGGGAAAGAAGGGATGGCTCACGGAAGAGCTTTTCTCTTACGTCAACGAGATGAAGGCGGGCGAGCGCGTGCGCTTTACGGGCTACGTCCCGGATGAGGCGCTCGCCGCTCTCTACTCGTCCTGTAAGGTCTGCGTCTACCCTTCGCTTTACGAGGGCTTCGGGCTTCCGACGCTGGAAGCCATGGCCTGCGGCGCGCCCGTCGTCACCAGCCGCACGCCCGCTCTAATGGAGACTGTTGACGACGCCGCGCGACTCGTTGACCCTCACGACGCGCGGGCTTTAGCCGTAGCCATCACGGAGCTGCTTCTGGACAACGACGCCCGCCGGGAGCTCTCTTCAAAAGGCTTGCGGCGCGCGGCACAGTTCTCGTGGGAGAAGACCGCCCGGCTCACAATGGAAGTTTACCGTGAGGCGATTAACAGAAGAGCGGTGGGCAGTTAATAAAGAAGGGGCCGGGATGAATTTCATCCCGGCCCCTTTTTAAGCTTAAGTTGTCGCTTTTTACTTAGAAGCGCTCGCGGTACTCAACCGAGTAGACGAAGCCGAAGATTAAGTGCCTGTAATCTCCGGGCGCTATGCCTGCGCTCGGTCTGCCGTTCTGTAGCACGTCCACCCAGTCAGTCCATCCGGCCTGGTCAGGGTCGCGTCTCAGATAACCGAAGTACTGCATGGTGACGAATCCACGATAGAAGAATCTGTCCCAAATTTCCTTCGTCTCAATGAAGGCGCGTAGCGTTTGGGCGGCCGTCTTCTGCCCCGTCTGCATCTGGCTGATTAAGGTATCTTTCGACGCCAGCGAGGTGATGCCCGCCGTTTGCATCAGCTTCTCTACGAAGGCTTGCGCGTTGGCAGGCTGCGTCAGCGTCCCGTACCTGCTGGTAAATTCCGGGCGCGACATGAACTCGTTTACAAAGGCGTCCTTCTTTGCTTCCAACTCTGCCCCTTCCGGCAGGGAATTGAGCGGGCGCGTGTCGGCTTTCCACTCGACAAATTTGGGAAGGCGGCCCAATGCGGCTTCGTAGAAGCGATATATCAACTGGCCCTTACCGCTAAACTCAGGCGAGCGGAAGAAGCCCGAAGAGACGTGTACGCGGTCGCAGGAAGGGTCTGCTCCGAGGCCGCCCTGATAGCTGCACTTGTTCAGAACCGAAAGCCAGTCGTTGTAGCCCGCCTGGTCAGGCTGGCGACCCAGAAAGTCTATGTACTGCTGGTAGACGAAATAATCATTGTCCGAGAAGCTCATCACCTGATTTGTTCCGGGACGCAGGCGCAACGGCTTGACCTTTATGTCGCCATAATAAAGCTCGGACGGGAGATTAGGGTCTTCCGTCACGATTCTGAGCGTCGGCGCACTCTGGGTCTGGCCGAGCGCACTGCCGGCGGTTATTAAGATTGCAAGAAAAACTACGGCGAATTTCATCTTTATCGCTCCAAATTTTGAAATCCAGCAGGAGATCAAAGTATAAGGCAAGGAGTTGGTCTGAGAGCGGGGCTTTGGCCGCGTTAATGCAGCCACTAGCAATATAACTTAACTGTAATCCGGGTGTCAACATCGGTTAAAAACCACTTTAAACGCCCGTTTCCAGCGCTCAGGGACGCTGCAAAATAATCCATCCGTTCTCCTCAAAAATCTTCCTGTAGCCCTTCGCCTGCTGAGCGTCCAGATACTCTTTTACCTCCCGGAAGCCGGGGTAAGGGAAGGTTCCCAGTTGCTCGCAGGCTATGATGTAATCCGCGTCCGGTATGGTCACTAAATTATAGGCCAGCAGGAAGATGTGTCGCCTGTGCGCTAGGTGCGGGACTATGGGAGCCTGCGCCGCCACGGAAGCCTCGCGCGGAATCATGGCGACCGCGCGGCGGCCCGTAACGTCGCTCTGGCTGAGCTGCCAGAAGCGCGCGTCCGTCAACTTCCATAGAGGCTGGCCGGAAAGCAGGTACAGGTTTAGCAGCAGGATTATGCTGCCGCACGCGATGCCTATAGCGCTCTTTAACCTCTCCGCGCGCGTGAATCTTATAAGCCTCGCCAGCCCGTCCGCAGAGGCCATGACCAGAACGGGCGCTATCACCGCGCTGTAATGGTAGTTCACAGACCAGTAGTTCGGTTGACCCGATAGAAAGCGTTCGGCCAGAAGCGGAATCATCAGGATGAATAACGGCGAGAGGAAAGCCAGACAGATGAAGGGATAAAAGGTGTACCAGTAGGAGCGAAGCTTCGCCGCAGGAGAGAACAGCACCTCTAACACGAGCAGAGGTCTTTTCACGATTGTCCTTATGGCGCTCGGGAAGTCCGTGCCGAATTGAATGTACGTCCAGTAGTGATAAGCGCCCCCGCCCCTGAAGTAGGGCATAAAGAGGCCCATCACCAAGATGAGCCACAGCAGGCTTACCAAGAGGCTGATTAGCCCGCGCCTGAACTCTCTCAGGCTGATTAGGTAGATGCCGAAGAATGCTACCGTGATGGAAAGGTTCTCTTTCGTCAAAAGCAGCAGGCCCGCGCAAAGGAAGTACCACTTCCACCTCTTCTCGTCTATGAAATAGATAGAGAAGGCCACGAGCGGGACGGCGAAGGCGACTTCATGGAAGTCGAACTCTACGGCCTGCTGAACTCCCCAGAAGATTGTGTAAGAGAGCGCGAAGAGGCAGGCGGGCCACCTGCCCAGACGCTTCTCCGCAAATAAGAAGATTGGTAGAACAGCCAGAGCGAAGAGAAAACCCTGAGCGAGCAGCAGCGATTCTACGCGGTCTGTCAGCCAGTAAAGCGGTACTAGAGAGACAAGTATCGGGTGAAAGTGGTCGCCCAGCGCGTGCTCGTTCAGGAGGTTGGCGCGCATGGTCATGTAAGGCGGCTCGAACCTGCTGTAGAGCCATATCACCTGATCGAAAATCCCAAGGTCGAACGCGCCGGAAGAGAAATGCCAGTGACGAAGAATCGAGAGCGACGAATAGGCTGCGGTCGCCGCCAGCATAATCACTAGCGCAAGCCAAGCGCGCCCGAGCGCTTCCATCAGATTGGATTTGACTGAAAAGCCCTTCCTACGCATTATCTCTAGAGCCTCTGGCAATCTATGGCTGTCCTTGCAGTCCAGTTCTGCAAAATCAAATTTTTAATAGATACCGGATGATGAATGATAAAGAGTACCTAAAAAGGGGGCGGCATAAAAGCGCGGCTCTGCTTGAGTGGCTTGCGGCTCTGATGGTAGGTGCATTTGGGCTCTGGCGCCTTCATATAGCTCAATTCTCTTCGGGCTTAGACACTTTCCCGGCCGACAGGGGCGATGGCCGCCTCGTCACCTACCTGTGCGAGCACTGGTATCAGGTCTTTCAGGGCGTGGCCTCGTGGCGCTCGCCCGCCATGTTCTTTCCGACACAAGGGACGCTCGGGTACGCAGACATGTTCATAGGCTACGCAGTGCCTTTCTCAATCCTGCGCGCGGCCGGTCTGGACAGCTTCACCTCGCTTGAGCTTGTAGTCATTCTCTTCAACTATCTGGCCTACGTTATCTGCTTCATATTGCTCTACAAGATATTGCGTCTCGGAATAGTGGCCTCTTCGGCGGGCGCTTTCTTCTTCGCCTTCAACAGCCCGAAGCTGGTGCAGATGGGCCACCTGCAACTACAGGTCGTGCTCTTTCTGCCCCTGAGCCTCATCTTTGTCCTGATGTTCGTGCAGAGAAGAGAGAGCATCTCGCAGGCTAAGGCGTTCGGGCTGTTAGCGCTGGCCGCAACATCCTTAAGCATACAGTTGATGTCGGGCTATTATCCCGGCTGGTTCTTTATCTTCTGGGGCTCTCTCTTTCTGGCCTTGAGCCTTCTCGTCAGAAGTACGCGCGCCTTCATCCTCTCAATCGTCAGGAGATTCTGGCAGCCGCTCGCGGGGGCCGCGCTTCTCTTCCTGTTCGAGATGATTCCTTTCCTGATGGTTTACATACCCGTCGTGAGGGAGCTTGGCTGGCGGCCATACGATTCGGTGAAGGAATTGCTCCCGGTTCCCAAGGCGCTTCTTCTGATGGGCAATGCCAATTACGTCTGGGGAGATTTGTCTGCAAAGGTCATGCAGGCTTACAAGCTTCACCCGGAGCTGCAAATAGGAGTCGGGCTCGTGCCTTCGCTCGCGTGGCTAGGGCTGACTGCGGCCGCCATCCTCTTCATGGTGCGAAGAAGAAAGGCTGCTGCGGCCAAGACGGATGCGGAAGCTGCGCGGCCTGATTTTAAGCTGCTCTGGCTGAGCCTCCTCATTCTCTCCGTCAGCCTCTTCTATCTAATCGGCATGAAGTTCTGGAGTGACATTTCGGCGTGGCGCTTGGTCTTCACTTTCTTTCCCGGCGGCAAAAGCATCCGGGCCGTTTCGCGTTACGTGATAGTGCTGGCGCTCCCGATGTCTATCGTCTTCGCTTTTCTCATACAGCACACTCTGGGGAGGATTCTCAGTCGCCGGGACATTATGATGAAAGCGCTCACGTTGACGGCTCTGTTCGCAGTCGTCTGCTTCGGTCTATTTGAGCAGATGGCGGGCGGCTCCGGCTTTTCGGTTAAGGCCGAGAAGACTTATCTGGAGCGGCTGGCGAAGAAGCTCCCCGAAGGCTGCCGCAGCTTCTATCTGACGGTCGGGCCGAAGGCCGCGCGCAACCAGTTCGAGTATCAGATAGATGCTATGATGGTTTCGCAGATGCGACGCGTGCCGACTACGAACGGCTATAGCGGGCAGTTTCCGCGAGACTGGTTTCCGGCCTTGTGGGAAGTCAAAGAGCTGGGCTATGAAGAGAAGATGAGGCGCTGGATTGAAGCGCACGGCCTGAGCGGAAATGTCTGTCGTCTTGAAGTGGACGAATCTGTCTCAATCACAAACGAGATTGACGACGACGAGTACTTCGTTCGCCAGCAGTATCTGGACGTGCTGTCGCGCGAGCCCGACGCGGACGGCTTTCGCAACTGGGTAGGGACGCTGAAAAATTGTCCCAAGGCGGAGAAGGGGAAGGAACGCTTGAGTCCCAGATGCGACCGCGCTCACATCGCCACAGGCTTCCTGCAATCGAGCGAGTTCAACATAAATTATTTCATGTACTACTTCTACAGGGCCGTCTTGGGACGCGAGCCCGCCTCGCAGGAGTTGAGCGCGGACAGGCAAAGGCTCGCTGGCGTTCCCCTGCCGGAACAGGAAGCGGCGATGAAAAGAGAGCTTGTCGCGGGCTGGATGAGCCGCGCCGACTTTAAGGAGAAGTATGACGGGCTCTCGGACGAAGAATTTACAGACGCGCTCGCGCGCACGAGCGGCGTGAGCCTGCCCGGCAGGGATGAGACTGTGGACGCGTTGCGGGGCGGGCGACGCAGCCGGGCCGACGTGTTGCAGGAGTTCCTGAGCAGCCGCGCCGTCTATGAAAAATACTCCAGCGAAGGGTTTGTCTTTATGCAGTACGACCGCTTGCTGCGGCGCGAGCCGGACGAGGCCGGGCGGCTTCACTGGCTCAAGCTGCTTGAGCAAACGGGCGACTACCGGCAGGTGACGGACAATTTCATCAACGGGGCCGAATACCGCCGCCGCTTCAGGCCGATTTATTAAGCATGAAACGCTCCTACAGGGCGACCATTCTACTCTTAGTCTGCTTGAGCCTCTGGGCCTGCGCCGCGCAACAGAGAGCGCCGGTAGAGCCACCCGCGACTCCGCCCGCGCAGTCGGTGCAGGCGGAAGCGCGAGGGCGCAGCCTCTTCTATTCTTCCGCCAGCGACGACCTCAATCGCTTACAGGACTTTTTTCATCCCAGCCTGAAGGCCAACGAGAAGGTCTTCGCGGGATACGCCAATCAGGTCAGGGGCTTCGGCGCTGGCGCTAGCTATCCCCAAATCTGGCTCAGGGACAGCGCCACGATTATTCCCGTCTCAAGGTACTACTACACGCTCGAATACCTGACCTCGTGGATTGAAGAGCATCTGGCGCATCAGGGCCGCGACGGGCAGTTGAACGACTGGATAGCTGCGGGCGCGGCCCATAATTTCAGCGCCGGTGCGCCACTCGTCAGAGAAGTCTACAAGGGAAAGGAAGCTGGAACCGCAGGCCAGCCTGTTGTTATCTCTGCCGACAAAAACAGCACGGAGGCGGATCAGGAAACGAGCGCGGTCAATGCCGCTTATCAGGTCTTTCAAATCACGGGCGACCGCAACTGGCTGAACAGGAGCATCAACGGGCGCTCGCTCGTGAGTCGGCTGGACGACTCGCTCGAATACCTTCTGAAGCAAAGGTTCGACGCCTCTTACGGATTGGTGACTAACGCCTTCACTGCCGACTGGGGGGACGTAAGCCCCACTTACCCTGACCAGCGTGCCATCTATCTAGACCCCAAGACGCCTACTGTCGTAGGGCTCTACACGAACGCGCTCTTCTATAGAGCGGCCACGCAGTTGGCGGAGATTCACGAAGCGGTCGGGGGCGCGGAGCGTGCGGGCTACTGGCGAGCGAAAGCCGCCATGATTAGAGCGAACATCAACAAGCATCTGTGGCAGGAGGAGAGAGGGTTTTACAAGCTTCACCTGTTATTGACTCCGGCGCTTCTCGGCAATGCGCCCGACGATTCTGACATCTTCGCCATGGGTGGCAACGCCGTGGCCGCGCTCTACGGAGTCGCGGAAGACCGGCAGGTGAAGCGTATCCTTGAGGTCGCAGAGCGGCGGCAGCGCCAGTACGCCGTCTCTACCATCGGCGGCACGCTGCTTCCGCCTTACCCCAAAGGCTTTTTCAAGCACCCGGTGGTTAGCGAAGAATATGCTTACCAGAACGGCGGGCAGTGGGATTGGTTCGCCGGGCGTCTTCTCTTAGCAGAGTTCGAGCGCGGCTATTCCGCGCAAGCCTACAGGCAGCTTCTGGAAGTCGCCAGAAAGTGCGTGCGCAACAACGGCCTGTACGAGTGGAACGACAAAAGCGGCGAAGCGAGGGGAAGCGCCAATTACGCCGGGAGCGCGGGCGTCATGGGCGCGGCAATTATTCAGGGGCTCTTCGGCGTCTATTTAAGCAGCGCGCGACTGGACTTGAGGATTCGATTGATGGAGCGCGCGGGGCGAATCTACCTGCGCCAGCCCGCCACGGACAGCTATCTCTCCTACCAGTACTCTTACGACGAGCCGGGCGGGCGCATATCGTTGAGTTATGAAAGTAACGCTAAGGGAGAGGGCCGTGCCTGCATCCTGCTGCCTCAGGGCGTTCGCCCGTCAGAGCTTTTACTGGACGGCTCCAACCGCAGCTACACGGAAGAGACGGTCGGAGAAGACAGGTACGCCTGCGCCTCTACGGATTGGAAACCGCACAAGCTTGAATTAAGAGTAGCTCGATAATAGATTACTAGCGCATGATGAATCAGAAGCCTCCGGCGTGCCTGTCCATTGTGATACCTGTTTACAACGAAGAGGAGACGCTCGCCACCATAGTCGAGAGGGTCTTGGATGTCCCGCGCCTGCTGGAAATAATCATCGTGGATGATTGTTCGAGCGACCGTAGCGGCGAGATTGCGGAGCTATTGGCCGCCACTCACGCGCAGGTTCGCTTCGTCCGACACGCGAAGAATTCCGGCAAGACCGAAGCTCTCAAGACAGGATTCGCTCTGACGACCGGCGACATTGTCATAGTGCAGGACGCAGACCTCGAATACGACCCGAACGAAATTCCCGCCGTGATACAGCCTATTGTTGAAGGCTACGCCGACGTGGTCTACGGCTCGCGCTTTCTGGTACGCAAGGCCGCGCGCGTGCTCTACTACTACCACTATCTTGCAAACAAGCTGCTGGTCTTCATCTCCAACCTGCTGACGAACCTCAACATGACGGACGTGGAGACGGGCTACAAGGCATTTCGCGGAGAGATAATAAGAAACATGATTATCGTCTCAAGCGGTTTCGGCTTCGAGGTGGAGGTGACGGCGAAGATTGCCAAGCTGGGCTGCGCCATCTACGAAGTCCCGATAAGCTATTACGGGCGCACCTACGACGAGGGAAAGAAGATAGGCTTGTGGGACGGGCTTCAGGCCATCTGGCTGACCTTTCGCTTCAACCTGTTCTGTACCTTAAGCGCATCCTTCCGCCAGCGACCCGAATTGAGCGGCCATTTGAACCGGCCCGCGCACGGCATGCCTCCCGCCTCAAACGACTCAAGCCTCTTATGAGTGAACGCCCAGTCTATCCCGGCAGGGAGCTTGAAGCCATGTCGCTGGCGGTGAACTATCATCGCTGGATACTTCAAAGCATCAGGCCGCACCTTGGCAAAAGGCTGGTCGAAGTGGGCGCTGGCACAGGCTCATTCTCCGAGCTGCTCGTGGAATGTCCCGCAGAGCGGCTGGCGCTGGTCGAGCCCTCCGAATTGATGTACGAGCAACTGAAGGCATGCGTCTCGAATTTGAGAACGACCGTGCGGGTCGAAGCCTACAACGCGACCTTTCCCGAGGTGGCGGAGCAAATCAAGGCCGAACAGAGGCCCGATTCCATCCTTTACATAAACGTGCTGGAACATATACGGGAGGACGAAGCGGAGCTTGCGCTCATGCGGCGCACGCTCCCGGAGCATGGACGGATATTTATCTTCGTCCCCGCGCTCCCTTGGCTCTACGGCAGGTTCGACAAAGCGGTCGGGCACGTGCGCCGCTACAGTAAGGCGGAGCTTGAGGAGAAGTGCCGCCGCGCCGGATTCAAAATCATCAAGTCACGTTATTTCGATTTGGTAGGCGTCATTCCATGGTACGTCAAGTATCGCATACTGAAGTCCGACGGCATGGAGCCGTGGGCCGTCAGGCTCTACGACCGCTATCTGTTACACGTCACAAAGGCTATAGAGTCAGCCGTCACGCCGCCCCTTGGGAAAAACATAATCCTCATTGCTGAGAAGGTGTGAGAGGAATTTATTCAATGATTCATCGGCTCATTGATTCAATGAAGAAATGAACCGGTTCCTTCCGCAGTCTTCGACCGCTTTTAGCAGCGAGTCGCGCACGTCTTCCTCCGTGTATCTGGAGATGGCGTACTCTCTTGCTCGCTCTCCCATCGCTGCTAATTCTTCGTCGCTTGAGAGCATGCCGCCAAGGGCCTGCGCGAAGCTTCGGTAGTCGCTGTAGATTCTGCCGCCGCCGCTCAGCCTGATGTGGTCTGCCAGCACGTCCGAGAAGCCGTTGGCCAGTACGGGCGCGCGTTGCGCCATAGCTTCCATGGTCACTATGCTGAAGCTCTCGTTCGGGGAGGGCATGATGAAGAGGCGCGCGCCCGCCATCAATTGAAACTTCTCTTCGTCCGAAACGAATCCGCGAAACTCTATCTCCGGGTGCGAGGGGACGGGAATATCATCTTTGCCTGCCAGCACCAGCCGCAGCTCCGACGGGAACTCCTTCTTGTATCTAATAAAGTAGTCGAACATCTGGCGGCAGCCCTTGTTGGGGTCTATGCGCCCGCAGTAGAGAAGGTACGGAGTCGAAGCCTTTGCCGGACTGCGCAACTGCGTGTCAACACTCATGGAGACGACGCGGCCGGCCAATGGCCCCCACAAATCTTCCCCCAGACGCTGCTCTGCCTCCGTCAGCCAGATGATGGAGTGCGCCCTGTGCGCCGCGTGTTTGTAGACGGAGAAGTAGGCGGGCGCTTCGTTGTGAAGCGTCGGCACCAGCAGCGCGCTGCCCGTAGGAACCTGCAAGAGGCCGAAGTAAGTCGTGGGGTAAAGATAGGTGACAAAGATAATTGCCCAGTAATCCGCCCACCTGTGTTTCAGAAATTCCATCAAAGAAGCAGAGTAAGGGCCTTGTGTTCGTATGAACTCTTCCTGAAAGGCCGGGCTCCACCTCTGGTAGCGGCTGGTCTTGAGCTTTCCAAACTGTCGCCTTCCTTGCGCGTCCAGTGGACGATAATCCAGCACCAGCCGGTCGTGCAGCTTGCCCCAGTAAGGCGTGCGCCCGATGCTGACGGTGAACCTGCGCAGCCTAACTCCGTCCTTCAGCTCAGAGCCTTCGGGCAGGACGTTGGCCCACTCGGATATATCAATCGCGGTCGTCGTCAGCAGCTCCACCTCGTACACATCCTTGAGCAGAGACGCGTACTGCCATGCGAGCGCTTCCGACCCGCCGACTATGCTCTCGTGATGACGCTGCACTACGACCGCAACTCTATTCATCTCAGCCCGCCGATTATCCTGATAAATTCGTCCTCAATCTTACGGTTGGTGAACAAGTCTCTGTAGCGCCTGAGCCCCTTCTCGCCGAGCCCAGCGCGCAGAGCTTCGTCTTTCATCAGGCAATCAATAGACTCAGCCATCAACAGAGGATTTCTCTCATCCCACACTATCCCTGCCTCGCCAACGGTTCCCGGAATGGCTGATGAAGAATAAGCAAGGACGGGAAGCTTCATGGACATGGCTTCGATGAGA
>DASVQI010000001.1:0-185408 GCA_036389255.1 Pyrinomonadaceae bacterium | reverse complement strand
CTGCCGCCCCGCCGTATCTCTCTGTCTGATAGAGAGCGTCGTCTGAGGTGTTGACTATGTCTGACGAGACGGAGTAGGTAGAGCCGTTCTGGAAGTAGTTATCGGCTGACCACTGTTGATTCTGTGAATCAAGATAGGCAGAGCCTCCACTGTTTAACCTCACTACGCTCGCCTGTGCGGAGACGGCGTTGGAGAAAAGCGTGCTGCGTACAAGAGCGACTCCGGCCAGAAGAAGAAGGGCCGAGACGAGCAGCACTACTCTTTTAGCTCTGTTGGAAGCCGGGCTTTTACCGTGCGAAATAGATGTGGGCTGAGAAAAGGGCTGCAAAAACGATTTGCGCCGGATGCGGGGCTTAGACATCGAAATCTTCTCCGGTGACGTTCGGAAATTCCAGTTAATAAAAATGGGTGCCTCTGCTCGAACGGGCAAGGAGCCTTCGGAGTGTTTCCCGAGTAAGAGGATACCCGGACACACCGTTCTCTCTGCTACCGCCGACTTAGAATCTAATAAAATTCTAATAGGCTCTATCTTTTAGTAAACGGATCGCACTCCTGACGGGCGAGCCTCAAATACCAGGTCTCTGGCAGGTCTGGAAAGATTAACATTTAGCGGCGCTCGCATCAAAGGGGCTAGCGGCCCCCGCGCGGATAGCGCCTGCTGTTTATATCTTTGAAACTATTTGGCCGAGCGCGTCTTCGTGCGCGCCTGCGTCCGCTTCCGGCTCGCTCTTAATCGTCCAATCGTGCGGCGTGTAGAAGCGCCCGCGCACTATGCGGCCCGGGTCTACGCGCATCATGGCGCAGTGATACTGCCACTCTATGCCCTCAAGGGGCTCGCGCTGCACCACGGTCGCGTCCAGATGGTAGATGCCCGGCTGAAGCCCAAGCTCGGGACACGAGAACTCAACACGCCCGCGCCCCGGCTCGACCTCCAGCCTTCTCTCAGGAGACTCTGTAGTCAACTGGCAATGCAGCTCTTCGTCGCCCGCATAGAAGAATAGCTCGAAGACCGCATCTTCCACGCGCTCGTGCGCGAAATACTCTATTGATACCGAAAGCGGGCCGCCCGTCTTGAAAGCAGATGTCTCGTTGCCAAGCGAATCGCGGAAGACGACCGAGCGAATCTCTATTCTACGGGTATTGATGCCCGCCTGCGCGGCTGGCGGCTGCGAGGCGGTAAAGCCTCCCGCCAGACGCTGGTATTCGGCTATGACTTCGCGCGGCGGGCCGCTCGCCGCAACCTCTCCGCGCTGCACGAGCAGCACGCGGTCGCACAGCCGCTCCACCGAGCCGAGGTCGTGCGAGACAAAAACAATGGTCTTACCGCCGTGCTTGAGGTCTGTGATTCTCTGAAGACACTTGGCCTGAAAGGCAGCGTCGCCCACGGCCAGCACTTCGTCCAGCAGCAGCACGTCCGGGTCAAGGTGCGCCGCGATTGAAAAGCCCAGCCGCACATACATGCCGGAAGAGTAACGCTTGACGGGCACGTCTATGAACTGACGTATGCCCGCGAACTCGACTATCTGATCCAGCTTTTCGGTTATCTCCCTGCGGCGCATCCCCAAGATTGAGCCGCTCAGGTAGACATTCTCGCGGCCCGTCAATTCCGGGTGAAAGCCCGAGCCGACTTCGATTAGAGCCGAGAGCCGCCCGTTGATTGTAATCTGGCCGGAAGTCGGCGTAGTGATGTTCGAGAGCAGCTTGAGAATAGTAGATTTGCCAGCCCCGTTGTGTCCTATGATGCCGAGCGCCTCGCTTCTTTCGACCTCGAACGTCACGTCCCGCAAGGCCCAGAAGTCCTGCGAGCCGCGCCTGAGCTGCCTGAGCTTACGCAGGATGGGATTACTCGTCGCCGCGCTCTCATCTTCGTTGGCGCGCACCTTGTATCTCTTCGAGACGTGGTTGAATTTGAGGTCAATCATAGCCATCTTCGCTTTACAGCCCTACGTTAGATAACGTCCGCGATTGTCGCCTCCACGCGCTTGAAGTAGACGTAAGAGATTGCGAGCAGCACGAGCGATGCCAGAAGCGCCACGCCCAGAGAGGTAAAATCCGGCGGCTCGCCCTGAAGCATCACGCGGCGAAAGCTCTCTATGATTCCGGCCATTGGGTTGAGCATGTAAAAGGGGCGCAGCCATGCTGGCACCGCGCTCAAAGGATAAACGACCGGCGAGGCGAACATCCATAGCTGCATCAGAAGCGGCATCGCCACGCCTATGTCACGAAAGCGCACCTGTGTTGCCGAAAACAGCAGCGCCACAGCAGTAGCAAAGCAGGTCAGCACAAAGATAATCGGGATGCTGTAAAGAGCCATCCACGTCAGTTGCACGTTGTAGTAAATCAGAAGCCCCGCGAAGACCGTGCTCGCCACCAGAAAATCGAAGAGCGCCGCTATGACGTAGGTGAGCGGGAGAATCTCGCGCGGGAAGTAGACCTTTGTGACGAGGTCTGCGTGGCTGACGAGCCCGTTGGTCGAATTGACCAGCGCCGTGGAAAAGTATGTCCAAGGCAGAAGCGCCGAGTAAGCGAAGACGGCGTAAGGGATGCCATCCGACGGCATGCGCGCTATGTAAGAGAAGATGAGCGTGTAGATGAGCATCAGCGAGAGCGGTTGCAGCACGGCCCACGCCACGCCCAGCACGGACTGCTTGTAGCGCACCTTGACGCGATGCACGCTCAGCGTGTAGAGCAAATCCCTGTAGTGCGAGAGCTTCGCAACGTCGCGCAGCACGCCGCCCATGGAGATTGAGGGCGCGCCTATGACGGTTATGCGCCGCTCTCTTGAATCAAACGCGGCGTCGTCCCGTAACTGCTCCGGTGTAATATCCGAACTCATTCCGGCTCTTTTCCCCTTATGACGTGCGGCTCACGGCTAAAGAATCGTTGCCCGCCTCAAGCGTAGCGCCCGCGCCCCTTTTCTGCTTGTAAAAATGTTTGCCGTAGAAGAAGCCCGCGAAGTCCCATACGGCCAACTCGTCCGCAAAGCCATCTGCGCGGTTCCCGTCAAATCGAATCACCCGCGCGAGTTTGCTCAGAGCGCCGCGCACGGCTTTACCTACAATCCACCTCGGCACTCCCAGAAGGTAGGCGACCGAAGAGCGCCGCCCTCTGTCAATCACGCCCATGGAGACGCCGCGCCAGAAACACCACTGGCGAAAGTAACGCTTCGTCAATCTCTCCGGCGGGATGTAGTGATAGATAATCAGGCCCGGAAGATAGAACCCGCGCGCCCCTGATTCCCTCAGACGGTGATACATATCCTCGTCTTCGCAGGAGAGAAGATGCTTGTCCGTTCGCCCCAGAGCGGTCGTGTAAAGCCCCACCTTCTCCAGCACAGAGCGGCGTAGTACGGAATTTCCGCCCATCAATATGCCCGGATAATCTTCATCGAAGGGACACTTCCGGTCGCCTCCGTCCACCCAGCCGACGACGCCCCTGTAAGAGAGCGGAAACCATTCGGGGCGCTCCATTCCCCAGCGCGGGGCGCAAGGGCCGCCTATGAAATCAACCTTCGTATCAGAGAAAGCCTCGTAAGCCTGCTCGTACCATCCGGCGTCAATCTCTTCGTCGTCGTCAATCGTGCCTACAAGGTCGCCGTCCGTGGCCCGTATGCCCGCGTTCAAAGCGGGCGACCTTCCCTGCTCTTTTTCCAGAAGATAAGAGAGGCGAGACGCGCCGTATCTTTTTATGTAATCCTCCATGACGCGGCGAGTCTCGTCTTTCGAGTTGTTGTCAACGACAGTGATTCGCACCGATAGCCCGTCAGGCACACGCGCCGCGAGCAGGCTGTCGAGCGTACGCTTGAGCATCTCCTGACGGTTGTACGTAGGGACTATCACGTCCAGCTTCATTGTCGAATCACGCTCGCTCATTCTTCTAAACTCTGGTGCTGGTCTTCAGTATCAGCCTGTCTCGCAAATCATAGGTGCGCAAGAGCAGTTGCGGGGCCAGCCGCAGAAGCACCAGAACGAATGCGGTCTTGCGGCTACGAAAGAAGCTGTTCGCTTCCTTCAGGCACTCTATGGCCGTCTTCGTGTCGCCTTCCGTAAAGGCTCGCTTCCCCTTGTAAAAGCTGTGCGTGGCGCGAAAGCGCTCGCGCGCGCGCTCCACAGCCCTCCTTTCATCATCCGTCAGACCGATGTTGCGCTCAAACTTATCCAGCACGCGCAGAGCGTTCTCGCAGACCCAGAGCGGGTCGCTTGAAAGGCTGCCGCGATGGCGGCGATAACGCACGAGCACGCGGCGATGATAATGGATGCGCCCGCCTGCCTTGATTATCCTCAGCCACAGGTCGAAGTCCTCGGAGCAGTTCAGGCTCTCGTCATACGCGCCTGCGCGCAAGACCATTTCGCGCCGCGCCGTGACGCAGGTCATAACTGTACACCTCTGCATGATGAGGCTCTCGAATGTCACTTCGCCTTCCGAGGGCGCTACCTCCATAAACTCTCGCCCGGCTTCGGGCATGTCTCCGAAGACGAGCGCATTCGGATAAAGCACGTCAATCGAAGGGTCGCGCTTCAGAGTCTCCATCTGCACGGCAAGGTACTCGGGCTCCCAGAGGTCGTCCGGGTCTAGCTGCGCTATGAAGGGCGAGCGCGAGGCGCGTATGGCGACGTTGCGCGCCGCACTGACGCCTTTGTTCTCCTGCCTGATATAGACGATGCGGTCGCGGTAAGGCTCAAGCACTCGCTCAAGCTCTTCGGAGTCGGGCGAGCCGTCGTTGACGACTATCACCTCAAAGTCTGTGAAGGTCTGCGCGAAGACGGAATCGAGCGCGTCCTTGATGTAACCGGCTGCGCGGTAGGCGGGCATAATGACGCTGACAGCCGGGACGCGCTCCCCGCTCAAAGGCTTTTCTGCTGTCACATCTTTCGGCTTCATAGAAATCCCGGCTACCTTCTGGGCGAGCGTAAAAGGCTTAGAAGAAACCCGCTCCCCCACGACGCGTGGATGATGAAGAAGACCGCAGGGAGCACAAAAGCAAGCTTGGGCTCCTCGCTCTTTAGAGCTAGACGCACGGCAAAAGTAGTCGCTAGCAACGAGTAGGCGGCTATCACCAACACCAGCAGATAGAGCGCTGGCGTCCAGAAGATGCCGAGAGCGCTCAGGCCCATTAGAGAAAGCACGAACGCGGGCGCTACCAGTTGCCTGAGTCGTGCGGAGCGAGGATGCTGTTTGAGCATCTCCGCCTTCCAGCGACCGTAGCGAAAGTATTGCCGCGCCAAATCAAGGAGCGTGGCCCTCGCATAGTAAGAAGAGTAGCCGGAAGCATCCAGCAGGACGCGCCCGCCGCGCTGCCTTATGCGGTAATAAAAGTCGTAGTCCTCGTTGGCCAGAAGGCTCTCGTCAAAGCCTCCCACTTCCTGCCAAAGGCTCTTAGCAAACGCGCCGAAGGGAACCGTGTCCACGAACTCGGACGAAGCAAGACCCGACAACCTGTACTTTGCGTCACCGATTCCAAAAGGATGCGCCACGGCCCGCGCAATCGCGCGCGCCACGCTTGTATCCGCGCCCGGCTCTATGCGCCACGGCATGCCGCAGACCTCCGCGTCTCCCTTCTCAAGAAGCTCCGCCAGCCGTCGCACGTAGTTGAGCGACGGGACTGAGTGAGCGTCCATACGCACTATGATTTCGCCTCGCGCCGCCGCTATCCCCAGATTCAGAGCGGCGGGGATGTGGCGGGCCGGATTGTCAACGAGACGAACCTGAACCTGCGGGTTCTCTTCCACGAACTTTGAAACTACCTTTCGCGTCCCGTCCTCGGACATGCCGTCCACTATGATTATCTCAAAGCTCTCCGCTTCGTACTGGTTGACCAGATTCCCCAGCACCTTGCCTATATAGCGCTCTTCGTTAAAACAAGGGATGACGACTGAGACGCGCAGGCTGGCATGAGCAGGCTCTGCCGCGCCGCCCGCGACGGCTAGCGGCTCTCTCTTGTAGTCTGTAACTGTCGCTGGTGCGTGCTCTAGCATCTTTAGAGTGGATGGCTTTACCGGCATTCGTAGAAAGGCTCAAGAGCCTACTCATTCTGCCCTGACCCTTAAGCTGGCTTGCGTAGCGCCTCTTGCTCGCGCAACACGGTCGCGCCGTTTCTCACAGCATCTTCGTCTTCACGCTGTTTCGCCTTTGCGGCGCGCTCTTCCAAAGCCTTTTGCTCGGCCTTGTACAGGCGGCGCAGGCAGACCGAGTAGCCCACTAGGTAATAAACGTACCACTGGTAAGCGACCGAGGCGAAGAAGCTACAGACCATGTAGGCGGCAAGGCTCGCCTGAAGCCCCACGGCCAGATAGTAGAAATGAGAGGCGCGTCTATCCTCGAACGTCTCGCTCTCTATAACCCGCAGGGCCTTGAACGGCGCGAGGATGAACATGATGTAGATGACCATTGCGGCCATGCCCATCTCGGCTGCTACCTGCGTGTAGGCGTTGTGGCTCACAAGCTCGCCTATAGAGACTATGTGAAAATTGCCCATGCCTACGCCGAAGATGGGGTTCGCCAGTGCGACTTTGATTGAGCGAAAAAGCAGGTTGGTGCGTGCGCCTGCCGAGCCGACCGCATCGGCACTGTGATTGACGATTGAATCGAGCCGGTTGGTATAGCCTGCGGGCGCAAAGAGTATAACGGTCGCAAGACAGACAACGGCAAGTACGACTACGGCCAGCCGGTTCTTGCGCCCAATCTTCCAGGCTATGACGCCGCCCGCGCACACAAGGCCCAGAAAGCCTGCGCGCGAAAAGGTAAGCATGCTCCCGACTATCATCAGGAGCGCGCAAACGGCGTACAGGATTTTGAAGACGATGTTTCTCGAAGTGAACGAAAGAGCGATGGCAATCGGCATCACCGTCACGAGGTGAAGCGCCATGTCGTTAGGATTGCCGAAGAGGTTCCCTATGATGCCTGCTACGCGATAGCCCTCCACGGTGAAGCGGGCCATGCGATAATCGTTAATCGCCCCGACGCTCAGCACTACGCTTACGGCAAGCGTCAGAAAGAAGATTCCCTTGAGTCGCCATTCGGTGCGCACCACGTTAATCATCACTATGAAAATCATGACGGGGCGCAGGAATTCCGTGAAAGTCCCCCATGCTTCGCCCGGACTGATGGCTGGCGGGATGGAGATTAGAGCCGCCAGACAGAAGAGCAACAGCAGGTTCACTTCACGCGGGCGGGCCGTCAGGTTGCCTTCCGTCGCTAGCTGCGACGGCAGGTAGGCCGCGAGCGTAAAGACGCCCAGCCAGAAGGCAAGGCTGGTGAGCGACCGTAGCGCGGTGAAAAGCTCGTAAGGACGAAAATAGAGTACGACAGTGAAGAGAAAAAGGCCCGCGTAGCTGATGGCATGGCCGCGCCTGAAAATCCAGTTCTCGGGCTTGGTCGGTTTCTTCGGTTTTGATTTAGAGGTGTCGGTTGTGGGTCTTTCGGTCGAACCTTCTTCTATCGCGGGAGCGAAGGGCTCAAGGACGAAGTCAGCAGCCTCTTCCGTCTCACACGCGCGCGCGCGACGCGAAGGCGTCACGGGTTCATAATCCACGAATGAACTACCAGACCGCATCTGAAGGCACTCTGCAAGCAAACGGGCGCAGGTAAAGCCGAGAAGATTTCCGGTCTACCGCACGGACGCTAATCGTCCGCTCTCGAAAAGGCGCAGGGCATGTGCGCCTTCTCTTCTGAGCAACGAGCCTCTCACACTCTTCTTTTAAGAAGAGTGTGCGAAACTCTGCTGGCGATTATACACAGACGCGGGCCACTTTAGCGAAAAGCCTAGACCGCGATGCTTTCTTCAACCAGAACCAGCGAGCGTACGCGCTCGCGCAGAGCCAGCTCAAAGCGTCGCGCCTCTTCAATCTCGGAGAAGGCCAGCGCTCTAAGCTCCTGCTCAATGCGGCGGCGGTAATCCGAGACGAGCGAGTCCGAAACTCCGAGCGCGCTCGCCACTTCCAACTGCGTGGAGTGCTCCGGGCTCAGGTAACAGTGCCACAGGACTCCGAGCATGCGGTTGTACTGCTTGACCTTGCCGCGAACGCTCTCGTGCAGGCCCTTCAAAAACTGCTCGACGCAGCCCGCAGCAGCCAGTTCCGATTCCCTTCTGAGCAGTCCCTCTTCCGGATTGTCGCCAACGTCCACGGGCTCAAACTGCATCCCGCCTTCGTCGCCGTCATCGCCTCCCAGAGGCACAAGATAAATATCCATGACGGGCAGTCTGGACATCACCAGGCTGCGAAGCGCTCGCACGTCCACCGGGGAATCTACTGCTTCAAGAACAGAGATGATAAGGTCTTCCAAGTCCGAGTTGCTGATGACCACCTGAGCGTCGCCCGTGCAGCCTACCATGCGCGTGTCGCGCTGTCGCATGGGAATCATGTGGACTCGCTGCTCCAACTCGTGCGTCTCGCGCTTTATCTTTCCATCGGGCCACTCGGAAAGGCCGTAGACGCGGTCAACGAGACGGCGGTGCGGCTCGTCGTTCGTGCCGGAAGAGTCGAAGCGGCGGAAATTTGCGCTCGATTGAATCAGGGTGGAGATGCGTCTTGCCAGCCGGTAGGATTCCGGGTGGCGCTTGCGAAGCTCTGCTGTCAGAAGATTCGTCAGCTCAATCTGGCCTATCTCGCATTCGATTTCGGCATCGGTCATCCCCGTGTCCAGATAGTGCTGAAAACGCCCCTTGCTCAAAAGCAGCACGAACAGCTCCTGCGTGAGGTCTGTGTAAGCGTTTTGAGCGCCCTCTTCGACCAGCAGCCCGGCGCTGCGGGAAGCGCGCACGAGCGGGTGATGACAGACGACTCGATGCAGGTCGCTCCAGAGTTGCGAAACGTCCGAGCGCTTGAGGCTGTTAACCCACTGTATGCTCTTCGGTTGGCGCTCCCTGAAGGTGCGTGGCGAACGTGGCTGTTCTTTCAGAGCGCTCATAGTTGATTCGGGGTGATTGGTGCCGGTAGCTTTCACGGTTATTTGTCTTCAGGTCTGGTATTTATGCAAGGGCTCTTGGAAAAAGAGGGCAATGGTGAATATTCAAGATAGTACAGCCGGGTAACACCTGTGTTTCATCTTCGGCGCGTGCTGTCTTTGCCCATCTGGTTCTAGCTGGTCAAAGGCTACGCGTGAAGGCTGACATCTTTTATGAGCGGAACACCTTTGCCAGATTTGAGCAGGGGTGGCGGGGTTGTGCCAGTGGCCCATCACGGAGCCAGCAGCGCAATTAAAGTCGGGCAGCGATTATTCGTTACCTCTTTCCCTCGGGTTGTCAAACTCGGCCCACTTTCCGGGCCAATTTTGCTTTGAGACCTTGCCGGGAAACCGCGCTTGATCTGACCGCAAAAGGGGAATCGGCGCGGCCAGGCTAGATTGGGGAATCAAGGAGCGCGTTGACTCCCTGACTGACGTTTAAGATGTTAGCAGCAAAAAACTTTTTGAGCAACATCTTTTTACACATCGGCCAAAATATTGATAAGACTTGAAAAAAAGGGCTCCCGGCGGCTCTAAGTTTTGGAAGCGGCGGGCAATTAGCGCTTTCCTTTTGATGACCAGGCCAGAGCGCCCGTAGGTTCGGGAGGATGTCAAGGCGACTCCTCGTCTCTTCTTGCCCCACAAGTCTGCTGCCGATTTTGCGGGGGCGCTCTATTCTTAAGGCTGGCGAAGACGCTCTACGGACTACGAGCAAAAGAGGTAAGCCCACAGTGAGGGTGAGCATATGAGGACTTCAAGCATCACGGTATTTTCCAAACAGGCTAGCTGCCCCTCTGCCGAGACGCTCGTTTCATACAACACTTCTAATCTTTCAGGTGGCGCGGCGGCGCACGTCATGGAGCATCTCTCGTCCTGCGAGTTCTGCTTCGCGGAACTCAAGCTGCTCTCCGAACATGCGCCGGTAGAGGAAGAGTACACCCTAGCGGAAATCCCCGCGCACCTGCGCTCGCTGGCCGAAGCCCTTATGGGCCAAACTGAGCTGGCGCGCATCCTTTCTCTCACGGAAATCTCCTGCGAGCCGGAGCGACTGACGCTGACGGACGCTTAAATAAACCGCGAACTCATGCGAAAAGGCACGAAGAAGAGATACTCTTCTTCGTGCCTTTTTATGTGATGCGCCCGAGCTTATTTCCCCGGAATCCCGGTCAGATACGAATCGCTTCGAGGCAGGCTTTGACCTCGCGGGCCAGCGCCCGCACGTGCGGCTCGTCGTACATGTTCAGGTGATTGCCGGGCACTATGCGAATCTCCACGCCGCTTGCGGCCAGCTCTTTCCAGCCCTTGTCGCGTCCGAGCGCGCGAAAGACGGGCTGGGCGCGCGTGCGAAAGAGCGTCACGCGGCCCTTGTAGGAGCGCGCCTCGTAGCCCGAAAGAGACTGAAAGAGCGCTTCGCTGACGCGGCGATGATTGTCCGGCAGGAGCGCCACGTCCAGCACGTCCTCCAGATTTTCCCTGTGAGCCTCTACGCGCAATGGGCCAATGCGGCTGAAGAGGTTGCGCCCGACTCTCTTCAGATGTCTTTTGATATCGGCAGAGACTTCGCGCGGCGGGCGCTTGAAAACGTGGTCGGCCAGCCAGTAGGGAAGGTTCAGCGCCGTGTTAAGAATGCGAGCCGGGCCTATGCCGACGGGGGTTGAGCCCGGCGCTTCTTCATCAAGCACCGCCAAGAGCGCTATCTCCTCTCCGCTCTCTTGTAGCTGGTGGGCCATCTCGAAAGCTATCACGGCTCCGAGCGAGTAGCCGCCGAGAATGTACGGCCCACGGGGCTGCACGCTACGCACAATCTCCACGTAATAAGAGGCCATAGCGCGCATGTCCGTGAAAGGCTCTTCCATGCCGTCCAGCCCGCGCGCCTGTATGCCGTAGAAGGGATGCGCGTTGCCGAGGTAGCGCGCGAGCGTACCGTAGCCGAAGACCTCGCCGCCTATAGGGTGCATGAAGAAGATTGGAGTGCGCTCGCCTTCGGTCTGAATCTCCACTAGAGAAGACCATCTTTTCTCTGGCACGTGGGAATCTATCACGCGCGCCAGATGCTCTATGGTCGCTTCGTGTATGAGGGACGAGAGCGGAATGTTCTTCCCCAGACTGTCCTGAACCTCAAGCAGCATGCTCACTGCAAGGAGCGAGTCGCCGCCAAGCTCGAAGAAGTTATCATCTATGCCTATGGGCGAAATCCCCAGCACGCCTTCCCAGATATCTTTAAGCTCGCTTTCAAGGTGCGTGCGCGGCGATAGTGTAGCTTCGCCCGGCTCGTGCAGGGGACTTGGACTGTGCGCCGTGAGCGAAAGGCGGTCAACTTTGCCGCTCGGTGTCAAGGGCATTTTTTCCAGATGCACGAAGCCCGATGGCAGCATGTAATCCGGCAGCCTGCCGGACAGAAATTTCCGCAGCTCTTTAGCCGTAGCCTTAGCTTGCCCGTCGGCAGACACCCAGTAAGCCATCAGCCTCCTGTTGCCGCTCGCGTCCTCGCACGCCAGCACGATGCTTTGGCCCACGGCTTCGTGCTGGCAGAGCGCAGCTTCTATCTCTCCCGGCTCTATGCGGAAGCCGCGTATCTTCACTTGACTGTCGGCTCTTCCCAAAAACTCTATGTTGCCGCAGGGCAGCGTGCGCCCGAGGTCGCCTGTCCTGTAGAGCCTAGCGCCTCCGTTAATATCAAAGGGGTCGGGAAAGAACCTCTCGGCTGTCAATTCTGGCCGCTCAAGATAACCGCGAGCAAGACAGACGCCGCCGACATAAATCTCGCCCGGCTGCCCCGCGCCGACCGGCTCAAGATTCCGGTCAAGCACGTAGATGTTAACGCCGTCTATGGGCCTGCCTAGCGGAACCGAAGGGGCGTCCGGCTCAAGCTGGCGTGTGTCGTAGCACGTGGCATCGGCTGACGCCTCCGACGAGCCGTAGAGGTTAAGAAGCGCGGTCTGAGGCGCGCTCTTTCGGAAGCGCTCGCAAAGCTCGACCGATAGCGCCTCTCCGCTACTGACGCAGACTTTCAGTTGCGGGAGGCTTCTCCCAAGCTCCGGCTCCGCATCCAGCATCGAGCGCAGGAGCGACGGCACTAGCACGATTCTAGTCACCTTCCGCACGGCCAGAGTCTCCACAAGCCTGCGCGCATCCTTCACATCCTCATCGGGGATGATGACGAGAGGCACGCCCTTCAGTAGAGGCCCGAAAATCTCCCACACGGAGTCTGCGAAACTGAGCGCGGTCTTCTGGCACAAGACCTCTCCGGCCTCGAACGGATAGTGCCGCCACATCCAGCGAAAGCGATTGACAGCGCCCTTGTGCAGGCACTGCACGCCCTTCGGCCTGCCCGTGGAGCCGGAGGTATAAGTGACGTAAAACAGGTTCTCGCCCGTCAGGCTGCAAGGCGGATTGCCCGCGCGCTCGCCTGCTGAAAGCTTGGCCGCGTCGTCCAGAATGACTACCTTCGTGTCATGCTCGGGCAGCCTGCCCGACAGCATTTTCTGCGTCAGCAGAAATCCGGGGCGCGCATCGCCAAGCATGAAAGAGAGCCTTTCCTGCGGGTACGAAGGGTCTAGCGGAAGATAAGCGCCGCCAGCCTTTATGATGGCGAGGATGGCCGTGAGCATCGCGGGCGAGCGCTCCGTGTAGACGGCGCAAAGGGTTTCGAGTCCCGCTCCCAGAGACAGTAGATGATGAGCCAGACGATTGGCCTGCTCGTTCAATTCCCTGTAACTGAGCTTCTGCTCGCGGAAGTAAACGGCCACACGGTCAGGCGTGCGCTCCGCCTGCTCTTCGAACAGTTGTTGGATGGATAGCGGCGACGGCTCTCGCTCTTGAATTGAGTTATCGGACAAAGGGGGATTGTACAGTTCGGCTTTCAGCATAAAGAAGATGTACAGCTTGACCCCTGGGTTCGTGTGCGACTAGGCGAGTGCGAAAGGCCGGGTAACGGGCCTTGTGGCCCAATGGGCGCGTTTGGGAGTATGAATTCACAGGCGCACGCCTGTCAAGATTTATAGTCTTAGGGCGCTGTTAAAGCGTGAGGCGGTTCGGGCGGGAGGCTACTCGGAAGCGCCGTAAAGCTCGTCAATCAGGTCTGAGTATTTCTCGTCAACTACTCGTCTTTTGACCTTGAGCGTAGGCGTCAACTCGCCGCCGTCTATAGTGAACTCTTCCGGGAGCAGAGCTACGCGGCGCACTCGCTCGTAGTCGGCAAGCTCTGTCGTCAGTTGAGTGATTTCGCGCTGGACTATCTTGACGGCGTCGGGCGCGCGGCTCAATTCGGCGCGAGACTTGGGCGGCTCAGACCCGTTCTTCTGCAAAGCTTCCATGAGCGCCTCCCAGTCAGGGACAATCAGCGCGGCAGGCTGCTTGCGGCCCGCTCCTATGACGACCACTTGGCTGACAAGCTCGCTCTGCTTGATGAGGCTCTCCACGAGTTGCGGCGCTATGTACTTGCCGTTCGACAGCTTGAAGAGGTCTTTCTTGCGGTCTGTGATGTAGAGGTGGCCGCGCTCGTCCATGCGGCCAACGTCGCCGGTCGCGAACCATCCGTCCTCCAAGACTTGCGCCGTCTCTTCCGGCTTGCCGTAATATCCGCGCATGATGTTCGGCCCGCGCACGATGATTTCGCCGTCCTCCGCAATCTTCACCTCCATGCCGGGGAAGACGAGGCCCACTGAGCCAACTTGATTATCTTCGGGGCGGTTGGCAGAGACGATGCAAGTCTCCGTCATGCCGTAACCCTGAAGGACGGGGATGCCCGCAGCCATAAACGAGAAGGAGAGCGTAGGCGAAAGCGGCGCTCCGCCCGAGACGAAGAAGCGCAGGCGGCCTCCGACGCCCTCGCGCCACTTCGAGAAGACCAGCCTGTCTGCGACCGACTGCCTGAATTTGAGATAAAGCGGCACTCTCTGCCGTTTGTCCTTCAACTCGGCGTAGCGCAGCCCCGTCTGCATAGCGTCTTCAAAGACCTTTCGCTTCCAGCCCTTGGCCGACATGCCGCGCTTGACTATCTTGTGATAGACCTTCTCGAAGAGCCTCGGCACGGCTGTCATAATCGTCGGGCGCACCTCCCGCAGGTGCTCGCCCACCTGATCGAAGGAGGCAGAGTAATGCACGGAGACGCCCGAGTAGCAGAAGACGTAGAAGACCGCGCGCTCGAAGATGTGCGAGAGCGGCAGAACCGAAAGCGCGACGTCGGAAGTATAGATGGGCAGCGAGCCCGCGATGGATTGCACGTTGGAGACGAAGTTATTGTGCGAGAGCATCACGCCCTTGGGCTCGCCCGTAGTCCCGGAAGTGTAGATGATGGTCGCCAAATCATCCAGACTCACGGCGGCCAGCAATCGCTCGAAGGCTTCGGGCTCTCTTTCGGCCCTCGCGCGCCCAAGCTCTTCTATTTCGGAGAGCGCGCCGCCTCGCTCTATTCCTTCATGCGCCCCTTCGTCAAAGAAGATGATTCGCTCAAGCTGCTCAAGGCCGTCAACTCCGGGCCTCGCGTGCTTGAAGACGCGCTTGCCTGAGACGAACAGGAGCCGCGCGCCGGAATCGCCAAGGATGTAGCGCACCTGCTCTACGGCCTGAGTGGTGTAGATGGGGACGTTGACCGCGCCGAGGCTCAGGATTGCGAGGTCAACGATTGACCATTCGGGACGATTCTCGGAGAGCAGCCCGACGCGGTCGCCGGGCCGTATGCCAAGCTCGAACAGACCGAGCGCGACCCGCTCTATGCGCGTCAAAAATTCCCCGGCAGAGATGCGCTCCCAGCGCCCGTCGCGTTTACGGTTGAGCGCGTCCGGCTTCCCGTGCCGGCGTACGCCCGCCAGACACATCGCGGGAAGAGATTGAAAGTTCGAGGAAGCTTCTACCTGTTGACTCATCAAGCGTAATCACCCTTCGCGGTCTTCTCTGCGCGCCTTGAAATACGCGACCGTGCGCCTCAGTCCTTCGGGCAAAGCTATGGTCGGCTCCCAGCCGAGTAGCTGCTTTGCGCGTGTGATGTCGGGCTTTCGCTGCTGCGGGTCGTCCTGCGGCAGAGGCTGGTGCGTTATCTTCACCTCGCGCCCCGTGGCCTTTGCCACCTCGTCGGCCAGTTCTCTTATAGTAAACTCTCCGGGGTTGCCGAGGTTAACGGGGGCGTGTATGCCGTCCGTGTTCATCAACCTTATCAAGCCCTCTATCAAATCATCCACATAACAGAAGGAGCGCGTCTGCTCTCCTTTGCCGTAGATGGTCAGCTCTTCGCCACGGAGCGCCTGCGTGATGAGATTAGAGACAACACGCCCGTCATTCTCCAGCATGCGCGGCCCGTAGGTGTTGAAGATGCGCGCAATCCTAATGTCCACGCCGTTCTGCCTGTGATAGTCCATCATCAAAGTCTCCGCCAGCCGCTTGCCTTCGTCGTAACATGACCTCACCCCTATGCAGTTGACGTGCCCCCAATAGTCTTCCGTCTGCGGGTGTACTTCCGGGTCGCCGTAGACTTCCGAGGTCGAAGCCTGAAGGATGCGGGCGCGCACGCGCTTGGCCAAGCCGAGCATGTTGATGGTGCCCATGACGTTGGTCTTGACGGTCTTGACCGGATTGAACTGGTAATGAATCGGAGAAGCGGGACAGGCCAGATTGTAGATTTGGTCTACTTCCAGAAGCACAGGCTCTATCACGTCGTGGCGCAGCAGCTCGAAGTGATGATTGTCCAGAAGGTGCATGATGTTCTCGCGCCTGCCCGTGAAGAAGTTATCCAGACAGATAACGTCATGGCCCGCTTCGAGCAGCCTTTCGCAAAGGTGCGAGCCGAGGAATCCGGCCCCGCCTGTCACGACTATTCTCATCAGTATCCCTCTTCTTCGGGCAGATTATTAGAACAACGATTGCCGAAATCAACTACTCGGGAAGCGCGCCGCCCGGCTTAAGGGCCAGCGTGCAGCGCGAGACGCAGACAACGCGCCCGCGCTCGTCCTTTATCTCTATGGCCCAGACGTTCATCTGTCTTCCAATGTAGACGGGGCGGGCTTCGGCCACTACGCGCCCTCTGGTCACAGACCGCAGGTGATTGGCGTTTATCTCGACGCCTACGGGCGTGTAGCGCGTCAGGTCTGTGTTGAGAGCCGCGCCGATTGAGGCGGCCGTCTCGGCCAGCACGACCGAAACTCCGCCGTGCAGTAGCCCCGTGTACTGGTGAACGCGCTCGGTCACGGGCATGGAGAGCGCCACTCTGTCTTTCTCGGCGGCCTCGACCGTGATGTCCAGAGTTTCAAGGACAGTAACCGCTCGTCTACTTCGCAAAGTTTCCAGCACGTTCATTGTCAGTCTTAAGGCTCGTGCGCGCCGCCGCGCCGCCTCCCTAGCTTCAGGCAAGCGGCACGCGCAAGCTCTCCTCCTCTTCTACTTTCTCAGCCGCTTCCGTCTCCTGTCGGGCGCTTCTGCCGGACGCGCGCCAGCCCTGCCCGCCCAGAATCTTTACATCCTCAAGCCCCGCGCGCTCGAACCACGCGGCGACCTCTGCGCTTGAGTAGCGATTCTCAATCGGCGCGGAGAATCTGTCGAACTGGTCTGTGTGAAGCACCCGGAAAGAGTATTTACGATAATGGCCGAGCGGCACGCGGTCTGCCAGCTTTTGTGTACTGTCGAAGCGCCCCAGTATGCGCGCCGGGGTGACGAAAGCCACTTCAAAACCGGCGGCTATGACCCACGAGACTTTCTTCAGGAGCCCGTGCGGCATCCGTGTAGTGATTCGCCGCGCCCCCGTCACGACACTCAGGAGCGCGCGTCGCCACGCCGCCTCTCCCTCCAGATTCCAGTAAAGGTAGATGTTCATGAACCCGCCCCCGCGCAGGAGCTTCAGCAACGAGCGGAATCCCTTCTCCGGGTCGGGCAGATGATGAAGCACGCCGAGGCTGTAGATGAAATCGAAGGAGCCGGGCGGGAAAGGCGGTCTGTAAATATCCGCCTGTACAAAGTGCGCGTTCGTGCGCGAGCGGTTGTTGCGCGCCGCCACCTCTATCGCCTGACTCAAGTCCATGGCGATGACCTCGCGCGCCGTCTTGGACGTGTAGTAGGTGTGGCGGCCCGTGCCGCACCCGGCGTCTAGCACGCGCTTGCCCTTGAAGTCGTCGGGCGAAAAGCGCTCGAAGTACCAGCGAAAGTTCTTCTCGTAATCCTCCGGCAGTATCTCTGAAAAAGCCTGCCACTCGTAGCCGAAGCTGCGCGCCGTCTCTCGCTGCTTGGTCAGAGCCTTGTCCGTCTCATTCGCTTCCTTTGAGGTGGCCTCGCGCGCCATTATCTCCACGGGCAGGCGCTCACCGTACTCGCTATAAAATTCCGGGTGCATCTCCCAGAGCATGCTCTGAAGGTCTGCGGGCAGTAGGCGGGGGATGCCGCCTATGATTGGATAAGAGGCTCCGCACTCGCACCTGAGCAGGCCGCTTTCAGTCTCGCCCGGCGCAGACACTTGCGCGTCAAAGCTCTCAAGGCGTAGCGCCTTTCCGCACACGGGACAAACAATCAGCTCTAACAGGTTCTTCCTCATCTTTAATAACAGGAGCTTTCCTAGACCTTCTCAACGACCGCACGGCTTGAAGCTGTGCCGTGACTCTCACCTTGATGGCGGCGACGGCGATGGCGGCGGCGCTTCGTATGCCCGCCCTCTTGCACGTTGCCGTTTAAGGTGGCGAGCGCCGCGAGCGTCAGAAAGAGAAGCCCGTTGGCCGTCGTGTGCAGCGTGAAATCGAAGAAGCTGTGAACGAGCACAGCGAAGCATCCGACCAGCGCTCCCGTGGCGACGCCTCTCCTGAAAGGGTCGTCAGTCTCGCGCCGCGCGAAGCCCTTGCGAAACAGAAGGCCGACGAAGCAGACGGCCAGAATCGCGCCGACTATCCCGGCGTCCGAGAGCACTTGCAGGTAATCGTTGTGCGCCTGCTCAAGACGGAACATGCCGTTGCGCGTGTCGTAAAGCGTGTAGGCCACGCCGAAAGAGCCCAGGCCCGTTCCGATTAACGGATGGTTGCGTATTATCTCAAGCGTGCCGCGCCAGAAATGGGCGCGTCCGGTCGTGGGGTCTTGAGCATTGACGGTTCCTATAAAGCGGCTCAAGACCTCTTCGCCGCCGAAGAAGACCACGGCCGAGAAAATCACCGAGAGCAGCAGAAGGGCCAGCGCGGCTCTCATCATCAAAGAGCGCGCACGCCCTCCGCGCTCTCTTTTGCCCGTCTCATCGCTACGGCCTAAAGTGAGGCCCGTGATGCTGAAGATAAAGAGCGTCTCCGCGAAGAGGCTTATGATGCCGCCTCGTGAGTTAGTCATCACAAGCGCAATCGCCATCATCGCCGCCGCGAAGATACAGAGCAGCCGTTTCTCGCTCTCAATCGCGCCCGAGAGCAGCAGCCCGCCCGTCAGACCAATCCCCATCTCCATGTAGGCCGCGAAGTGATGGCGGTTGATGAACGGGCCGAAAGCCGTGCTCTGCCCCAGCTCCTTTATCCCGTAGATTTTTGTGGGCGACACGAACGACTGAGTAAGGCCGAAGATGGCCAGCGCGAAGCTGAAGATGACTATGGTGTAAGTGACTACGCGCAGGCGGCGGGGGCTGTCTATGAAGACCAGCGCCGACGCGAAATAGATGAAGAGCGCCAAGAGCTGAACAAGTATGAGACGCGTCGAGTATGGGTCGAGCGAGAGAGTCCTAGCGGCTTCAACTCCCGGCGCGCCCTCAAGCGGCACGCTCCCCAGAGGCAGAAGCTGTATGAATCCCAGCAGGCAGATGCCCAGAAGCGGTAGCTGCAAGAGGTTGCGACTGATACGCAAGACCCGGCTGCGCCAAGCATCCACGGCCCAGAAGAAGATGATGAGAGCGGCGCTGGCCTGAAAGAGCGCGAGCGCCCAGTAATGCACGGTGCCGTAGGCGAGTGTGGAAAGCACAAGCGCCAGACACAGTATCAGTATGATGAAGCGGCTAGCTACCGTATGCAACAGACGGCTTGCTAGGGCAGCCTGCGGGAGAGCGGTCGAGTCACTTACCCGCGCCGCTTGGCCGTTCGCCAGCTTCTCTGCCTGCGAGTTGGAGATTGAAGTCGTCATACCAAACAGTGCCGAAGATGGGACACACACCGCCATCTGCGGCACACGTCGCGCGGCTGATGCTTAAGATTACTCCATCCACGTCAGCCGGAACCTTAAAGTCCATAGAGATTTTCTGCCATTCGCTATCGCCCGTCGGAGACTGCGCCGATTCCGCTATGCGGCTCTTGTCCACCGCGCTCAGAATCCTTACGACGGGCGAGGAGGCGCTTTTCAAACCGCTCGTGCGAACATAAAAAGTCAAACGGTAGCTCGCGCCGGGCTCCACCGCGACCAACTGCGAGACGTTAAGCTCCAGCGCCTCGCTCGCGTTGAAGTTGATGCGCAGGCTCAGGCTTCCGTCCTGAGCCTTGCCTGACTCCAGAGAGGCGCGGGCCTGCGCGCTGCTCGGCACACTCCATGCGAAGAGGTCGCTGCCGTCCTGCGCGACCGCTCCTTCAAAGCTGCCGTTAGAGACTCTTCCTATCTCGAATCCCGCCTGTTGGTTCGAGAGGTCGCGTTGAACTCCGAGCGCCATCCGGTAGCGTTTCTCCGCGACCAGAGTGTCTACGAGCAGCTTGCCCGTAGGCTCGAACTCCTTCTTCTGCTCGCGGCTAAAGCCAGACCAGATTTCGAGCGCCTCCGTCAGCCGCTTACGGCCAAGCAGGTAGGCTATGAACTCCGAGCGCACTGCCGGAGAGCCTCCGAGCGCGCGGCTGACCGCGCCAGCGTCACCGCCGTAGATTGTCCACGCGTAATCGAAGACCGGGCCGCGCTTGGTCGGGTCATCTTCCGCGACCCGTCGCAGCTCCTTCAAAGCCTCATCGAAGCGGCCGCGTCTCAGCAGAAAGTTTCCAAGATGCCAGCGCGGCCATGAATAATAGGGAGCAAGCTCGACTGCACGGCGCAGGGCCTTTTCGCTTTCGGCCATGTTGCCCGCCTGCTCCTCTGCTCTGCCTAAATCCGTCCAGAGGCGAAAGTCTCCGGGCGAAAGACTCACGGCTCTTTTGTACTCGCTGATTGCTGCTTGCAGGTCGTTCACCCCGAAGCCTCTTTGCAGCACCGAGCCGAGCGCCCAGCGAGCCAGAGGGTCGTCCGGCGCGAGTCGCGCAGCCGATTGAGCCGCGCCGAGCGCGTCCTCGGGCAGTTGCGGCGCGGCCAGAGCAATCTCGCTCCCGGCATACCACCTGAGCGCAAGCCACGAGCAGAGAAGCGCCGCGAGCACCACGACTACAAGTGCCGCGCGCACCGGAGCGCTGCCCGCGTCTATGAGCTTTAATTGGTCGGAAGCCACAATAGGAATCGAGGCGAATCTAAAAGAACCTTGCTCTAGTCCTCTTCCAGTTGCTCTATCTTAATCAGCATGCGCTTGAGCGAGATGTTCGACTGGCGACAGTCCTGCTGAATCTCGCGTATACGCTCTTTTGAAATCTTGGAGCTTGAGATGAGTATCTCGTCAATGCGCTGCTCGCTGCAAATGGACTGTAGCGAGCCGTTGCCGCCAAAGACCTTCAGCCCGTGTATGACCTTTCCCTTCTTGTTCGGGTCGTCGTCAATAAATCCCACGGGAGAGTACTTCAAATTCCGGTTATTCCTCAGCTCTCTCAAGAGCAGCTCGCCCGCGTCGCCCGCGCCGTAAATCAGTATGCGAGCGCCTTCGAGCGACTGCGAGCGCGGCAGAATCTGCCCGAACAACCGGAACGCCATGCGGCTCCCGGCCACCATCATCAGCAGTATAATCGCGTCAACGATAAAGACCGTGCGCGACACGCCCTCGAAGCGAAACGCGAAGAGAACCGCAAGGAGACTGGCGACCGAGCTTATCACCACGGCCTTTGCGAACACTACAAGGTCGTCAACGCTCGTGTACCGCCAGATGCCCCTGTAGACGCCCATCACTAGAAACGTGGCCATCTTGACGAACAGGATGACGGGCAGCGTGCGAAAGAAGATTGTGCGCGCAGTTGACTCCGACATAGGCCCGAAGCGCAGCACGTATGCCAGATAGTAAGAGAGGATGATGAGCACGAGGTCTAGCATCACCTCAAAGATTCTGCGCTTGTAGGAGAGGTCAACCAGAAAGGCGGAGAGCGATTTCTCTCGCGCCGCCTGCACATCCTGCTCGTCGTAAACCTTCACGCCCGACAGGTAGACGCCGAGCAGAGTCAGCACGACCGTAAAGCCTGAAACGGCGGCGACGCTCAAGTCCGCCTCCATCTGCCTGACCAGAAGGGCCAGAATGCCGGAGAGCGCCGCGAAACCATAGAGCATGATGACGGCCCTGCGCTCGCTCATTCCCAGAGCGACCAGCCTGTGCGAAGTGTGGTCGCGCCCGCCCTGCCGCACGGCACGGCCCGAAAGCTTACGCATGACGGTCACCAGCGTAGTGTCGAAGATGGGGATGAAGAGGATAAGAATCGGCACGGCCAGCACAGGCAGAAACGAGCGCGAGCGCCCGCCCGAGACGCTCATCAAAGCTGTGCTCGCAAGGAAGAAGCCTATGAACATGGAGCCGCAGTCGCCCATGAAGATTGAGGCCGGGTTCGAGTTGTAGGCCAGAAATCCCACGAGCGCCGCCGCGAAGACGGTCAGCATGGAGGCTTCAACGAACTGCCCGTTGGCGATAAAGCTTAGGGCAAGGAAGATTGAGGCGATGGCCGCTATGCCTGCCGCCAACCCGTCCATGTTGTCCAGCAGGTTGATGGCGTTCGTGATGCCTATCAGCCAGAAGATGGTGATAGCTATGTTGATGGTGTGCGAGCTTGTCCACGGCAGGCTCAGGCCGTAGTAGATGATGAAGGCCGCGCCCATCACCTGTCCAATCAGCTTCTGATAGGGCTTGGCCTGAAAGATGTCGTCGGCCAGCCCCACCAGAAAGAGAAAAGTGCTTGAGCCAATCACGACCCAGCCGTAGGGCGTGTGCGGTATAAAGAGCAGATAAGGAATGATAACGGCAAGCCAGATGCCTGTGCCGCCCAGCATGGCCGTGGGCTTCTTGTGCCAACGGTCAATCTTTGGCTTGGCCACCATTCCGACGCGGCGCGCGACGACGCGCACCAACGGCGTCAGCATCAGTGACAGAGCAAAAGAGAGGGCTATGGCAGCAATTTGTAGCTTATCGAAAGGCATGGCTTGAAAGATTTCCGGCGAATCTGAAACCCTAGTTGATTGCGCGCGACAAATCAAGCGCCGGAGACAGGCGTCCGAAGCTCTCCTCTATAAAGCGCAATCTACGCTTGTGTGGCGGATTTCTGGCCGGTGTTGAAGATGCGTCCTCTGGGGCCGCTCTCTGCGTCGCTATAATAATTGATGACGGTCTGAAGGATTCCGTCCAGAGTCATGCGCGGGCGGAAGCCCACGAGCGCCTGCACTTTCGAGATGTCCGGCACGCGGCGCGGCATATCTTCAAACCCCTCTTCGTAAGCCTCGTCGTAAGGCACGTAAACAATCTCGGAAGAGGAATTCGTCAGCGCTTTGACTCGCTCGGCCAGTTCTACGATTGTCACCTCTTCGCTGGAGCCGATGTTGAAGACCTGCCCGACGGCGCTCTCGTGCTCCATCAGGCGCATCAGCGCCTCCACCACGTCGCCCACGTAGCCGAAGCAGCGCGACTGTTTGCCGTCGCCGTAAATCGTGATGGGCCGTCCCGCCATCGCCTGTTTGACGAAAGTCGGGATGACCATGCCGTACTGGCCGGTCTGTCTGGGGCCCACGGTGTTGAAGAGGCGCACGACGACGGTCGGTAACTTCTTCTCGCGCCAGTAGGCGAGGGCCAGAAACTCGTCAATCGCTTTCGAGCAGGCGTAAGACCAGCGCCCCTTCGTGGTCGCCCCCATCACAAGCTGGCCGTCCTCGCGGAAGGGAACCTCCGTCGAGAGGCCGTAGACTTCGGAAGTCGAGGCTATTAGCACCTTCTTCTTCTTCTTGTTGGCGAGCGAGAGCATGACCTCCGTGCCGTGTACGTTGGTTTCTATGGTTCTGACGGGGCTCTCTACTATGAGCTTGACGCCGACGGCTGCGGCCATGTGAAAAATCACGTCGCACTGGTCTACAAGCTCGGCCATCACGGGCAGGTTGCTGACGGAATCAATCGTGTAGTGAAAGCGCGGCTGCTCCTTGAGGTGCGCGATATTCTGGAAGCTGCCGGTCGAGAGGTCATCAACCACATAGACCTCGTCGCCGCGCTCTATGTACGCGTCCGAGAGATGAGAGCCAATGAAGCCCGCTCCGCCCGTAATCAACACTCGCATTCTACTTTTGTCTCCATTCTTAAACTTTCCCGCGAGGCTTTGCGGTGGCAGAGGACAAGTCCTCAAGCCTCTACAATAATCGCCCCTATTTATAGCCTTCCGGGTGGGACTCGTGCCACTGCCACGCAGTGCCGATAATCTCTTCCAACGAAGCGTAGCGCGGCTGCCAGCCAAGGATTTCGGCTGCCCGGCTCGCGTCCGCCACCAGATGCGAAGGGTCGCCCGGCCGCCTCGCTTCAAATCGAACCTCTATCTCTTTGCCCGTCACCCTGCGCGCCGTCTCAATCACTTCCAGCACGGAATACCCCTGCCCGTTGCCTAGATTGAAGGCCGCGGACTCGCCGCCCCGCCCCAGATAATCGAGCGCCGCCAGATGCGCGCTCGCAAGGTCGGAGACGTGTATGTAATCGCGCACGCAGGTTCCGTCCGGCGTAGGATAGTCACGACCGAAGACAGAGATGTACGGGCGCTTGCCCTGAGCCGCAGAGAGTACGAGCGGTATCAGGTGCGTTTCCGGCGTGTGGTCTTCACCGCACCGGCGGGTCGCCCCGGCGGCGTTGAAGTAGCGAAGCGCAACGAACCGCAGACCGTAAGCCCGTGCGTAATCCCCCATGATTCTTTCCATGAAGAGCTTTGACGCGCCGTATGGATTCGTAGGATTCTGCGGGTGCCCTTCTTCAAGCGGCAGCACTCGCGGCTCGCCGTAGGTCGCGCAGGTGGAAGAGAAGACCAGTTGCTTCACGTTCGCCGCCAAAAGCGCATTGAGCAGTCCTATACCCTGCGCGACGTTGTTCTCATAGTAGAGCGCGGGCTTCTCCACGGACTCGCCCACGTAGGCGAAGGCCGCAAAATGTATGCAGGAATTGACCCCGTGCTTGAGAACGATGTGCTTAATCAACTCCTGATTTCCGATGCTCCCCTGATAAAAGGGGACGCCTTCGAATAATGCCTCCCTGTGGCCGTAGACCAGATTGTCCAGAACTACGACCCGCCTGCCTTCCGCCAGCAGCATCTCTACGGTGGCGCTGCCGATGTAACCGGCCCCGCCTGTCACCAGAATTGACGCCTGCTCCTGCGCGCTATCCTTACTCAAAGAAGCTTTCCCTTCATGCCGAGCCCGGCGGAATCGGAAGCCCGCACTTCGCCATTGGCGTGCAGCCCTTCCTCAGACCCGGCCGCCTCCGCGCCCGGTATAACGCCCGCGCGCGACTTTCCACTTAGCAGCATCTCGCGGTAGAGACTTGTCACGTCCTTCAGCAATCGCTCCTTCGAGTAGCTGCTTTCGACGAAGTGCTGGCCGCGAAGGCCCATCTCGCGGCGCAAGTTTTCGTTCTCAATCAAATAGGCCAGAGCCCGCGCGAAGGCTTCCGCGTTGTTCGGCTCTACCAGCACGCCGCGCTCCCGCAGAGTGTAGCCTATGGAGCCGCTCGCGGCTAATACGGAATCATTCTGCTCGCCCAGCAGGTCTACGACGCCGCCTACGCCCACGGCAACTACAGCCCGCGCGTTCGCCATGGCCTCAATCAGCGTAAGCGGCGTCCCTTCGTTCAAAGAAGTCAGCGCCACTACATCCAGAGCCGGGTAAAGTTTCTCAAGGTCGCTGCGCGTTCCCGTAAAAATCACGTCACCATGAACGCCAAGCTCGCGCGCCTCTGCCTCAAGCCCCGCGCGCAGGTGGCCGTCGCCAATGATGATGAAGCGCACGCGCCGACCCTCCTTCCCCGCTCCGTACAGCTCCTTGTAGCGAGCCACCGATTTGAGAAAGAGCGTGTGGTTCTTTATCTCCGTGAGCCTGCCGATTATACCTACGGCCACGTCCGTCTCGTTCAGGCCCAGCCCATGACGCGCCAACTCGCGGCGGGCGGGCCAGCCCGCGAAAACGCCGGTGTCAAGTCCGAGCGGGATGACGGCGAACTGCTGCTCGCGCCCTACGCCGAACTCTTCGTGAATCTCCCTGTATTGCTGCGGGCTGATGGCTATGATGCGGTCTGTAGCCAGCCGGGCCAGCACCTTTTCTATAGCGAGAAACAGGCGCGTCTTAAGCCGTCCGTAGTAGCTATGGAAGATGTGGCCGTGGTAGGTGTGTACGAAGAGACAGGCACGCTTGCGCCCCAGAAGCGAGCCCGGCGTGAGCCACCTGTATAGCAAGCCAGCGAGTCGTCCGACCGTCCCGGCTTTGGCCGTGTGCGTATGCACTATGTCGGGCTGCCATCTCAGAAAGAGCCGGTACAGCTTCCAGACGGTCATTATGTCTTTCGGAGAGATTTCGCGGCTCATCTGCGGGATGACGAGAGGCGCTACTCCATTCTCCGCCGCGAAGTAGCTCATGTCGTCTTCGCCGGGCGGCACCCTGCCCGTCACAAGCAGGGTCTTCCAACCCTGCCGTTCGAGTCCCGCGTTCAGCCAGACTACGTGGCGCGCAGGGCCTCCCACGTTGAGCCGGGCGATGATACGCACTACCTTCGGATAAAGCTCGCCAGAGCCGACTTCACTCATTTACTCAGTCTAGTCCTGCAACGTCTGCCGGGGCCATAGCCGAACAGTCATAGACGCGCAGGGTCGCGCGGTCAAGCCTGCGGCATTTTCCAAGCAGAGCGCGAATGCCCTCGCCCTCCCGGCTAAAGAGCTTGGTTCTGTATGAGGGGATAACTACAAAGCGGCCCGCAACCTCTTCCTGAGTTACAAGCCTGTATTTGCCCTTCTCTCGCACGAAGATTTGGTCTTCGTCATAGGAAAGCTCAATCGGCCTGATTTTATAGCCCGGCCCCAGATAGTGCTGGTAAATCTGCGAGCCGTTCGTGAGCGCTTCACGGTTGCCAATCACCTCTTTCAGCCAGCTTATATCCTGTCGAATCTCTTTGTCATCCAACATCGTGTGCAGCTTGCTCGCCCACGCGGTCGCCGCCACCGAAACGACCAGAAGAGCTACCAACGCGGCGGCTGTCGCCCTGCCGGGTCTGACGGAAACGAAGCTGTCCAGAGCCATGCCAACCAGACAGGCGAGCGGCGCGAGCGCTGGCACAAGGTATTGCGGAACCAGCCCGAACGGCGTCACGACGATTATCACAACCGCGTAGACAGCCCCCACGGTCAGGTAAGGCCCCCAGCGCCGCAGCCCATCGCGCTGCCTGTAAAAGAGCCAGATGCAGGCGGCAAACACGGGCAGCGAAATCGGGAGCAGCGTCAGGAAAGGGGCAATGGTTCGCTTGAATTCCTGCCCCAGAAAAGACCTGTAAAAGATGACAATCGGAGTCTTGAAGAAAGAGGCTTTTAGCACGGAGCCCGGCCAGAAAAGAATCACCAGAAGCGCCGTGAGAAGCGTACCCGTTAAGATGTAGCGCCAGAACCGCAGGCTTCTTATTCCCGAAACCGCGAGCGGCTTCCAGATGAGCAGAGTGAGAAAGACCGACGCCGCGACGACCAATCCCGTCTCAAGACTCACGACCGTCAGCGCCACAGAGGCGCAGAGAAGCAGACCGGCTCTTTTATCACCGTCCTTTAACCAACGGCTGAGAAAAGCAGCCGTGAGCGTAGTCCACACCGATAGCCAGCCGTGATTCGAGAGAGAGTAAAAGGCCAGATAGCTTAACCCTATCCCGAAGACCATGACGGCCAGCATGCCCGGCAGCGTCGGCGCAACGGAAAGGCTGCGGTAAGCGAAAAAGAGCGCGCAGAAGAGCGCCAGCACCCCGAGGAACTGGCCGATGCGTATAGCGCGGTCGCTCTGCGAGTTGAGCAGGGGCGTCGTCGCGGCCGTGACATAGACAATGAAGGGCGGGTGATAGTGTCTCAGGAGCAGTGGGTCTTTCTGCTCGTCATACTGCGGCGGGTAGACGGGCTCCACGCCCTTGCGCTTTGAGTTGATGAACTCGAAAAACTCTATGGGAGAGAGCGAGCCACGGTCTACGGCGTTCGTCAGGAGCCCGAGCCGTGAGGCGTTAAAGTAATCCACCTCGTCCAGATTCAGTATCGTGTTGTGCAGAGGCCACAGCGAGAGAACGGCCACGGCCCAGCCCGCCAGTATCAAGCAGGCGAGCAGCCCGTATCGCTTCGGCCCCGCGCCCGAAGATGAAGAGTCCTGTTTCTGACGAGTTTGTTCACCCGGCGCTACCTTTGACGACATCATTTTTCTAGCTGTTCTTGCGGCCCACGAACATCATCTTGCCAAATTTGAAAGCGAGCTGGTCGGCCTTGAAATATTTTTGAAAGACGGCGTTGACCGCTTCCGGCTGGTTGAGCCACTGCTCGTAAGTCTCGCGCTCGTAGTGAATCATGGTGCTCAGCGCGTCGAGCTTTCCCCACATGCGGCGGGCCAGCTTCATCTCGCAGACGGCGTGCACGAAGGAGAGAAAAGGCGTCAGCCACGGCTCAACGACCAGAAATTTACCGTCATCCTTCAGCACGCGGCGAACCTCCGAGAGCGTCCGGTCAAGGTCGTCCGGCAAGGTCAACAGATGGTGCAGGCCGCCCTGTATGATAATGGCGTCCTTGCTCTTGTCCTCGAACGGCAGGCTCCTGCAATCCCCAACGTAACACTTGCCTATGCCCTCGTACTGCGCCACGAGTCTTGGCGAGAGGTCAATGCCTTCGAGCGAAGTGAAGCCGAGCCGCTCAAGCGCGTGCAGGCCGTTGCCGCGCCCGCAGAAAAGCTCCACCACTTTCGAGTCGCGCGGCCACTTGTCAGCGCCAAGCTCTTTGAGCCTCTTGATGAACTTGCCTATCTCTTCTTCCGGCGTCTCAAAGCGCATGTAGGCCAGTTCCCATGGGTCGTCCGTGGCCGCAACAGCAGAAACATCCGGCTCCATAAGCTTAGAGTTTACCATCACCATCACCACCTGTCTGACTTAATTCGAATTGACCAATGAAATGCAGCGAGCGCCCGAAAATCCAGTCAGCCGGTACAGGATAAAGCCCTAAATCCTTCTTCCATGTGCTGATTTTCAGATTCAGTTGTTGGAAGGCTTCGAGCCACTTTCGTTTCGGCCAGTAGTTGTAGGGGAGCGCAACGCCGTGGCGCGCGTTCCCAACCTCGTCCATGAAGCGAAGAGTCGCGCCAGCCAGCAAACCGTTCTGAGTATGGTCTTTTATCAGGATTGCTTTGCGGGCCACGCGCACGGCCTCGCGCAGCAGAATCATAGGCTCTTCCGTGTGATGCAACACGTCCACGAACATCACCACATCGAAGCTCTTGTCGTCGTACGGAATCCGGCTGCCGTCAAATTCCATGACGGGGACGTGCGTCTCGTCTCGAACCAGCACGTCCACTCCGCTAATCTCAACATCCGGGCGCACCTCTATAATAAGGCTGGCCAGAAGGCCGTCCCCGCAGCCCACGTCCAGCACGCTCGCGCCCTGCGGGATAAGCTTGGCGAGGCTGTCTCTGAGCACGCGCACGCGGCGGTTATGAACATAGCCGCCGTGGACTTTCTCAATGACGCTCATCGTCGGCGCATCCCCAAGATACTGACGAAGAAGCTGGAGAAGATGGTTTGCAGCCCCAGCGCCGTCAATGTCGCGCCCGGAATCACCCAGCGCATAGTGTGGCTGTAGTCCAGATGGCCGAAGTCCGTCAAGCGCCACTGGTTCAACGCCCCGAGCAGAAGCGCGATTCCTATCAGCAGCGAGCCCGCTCCAATAATCAATCCCCTCTCCAGATTGACCACCTCGAAGAAGCGGTTCATGCGCGGGTCTTCCGGCATCAGACCTTCACTGATGGCGAAGGTCTTGGAGAAGATGGCGAAGAGGATTGACTGATAGCCGCAGAGGATAGAGAGCGTGGCAAAGAGCAGCGTGTGCGCGTCGAAGGTTATCCCCTTAATCGTCACACCCGGAAGCCCGAGCGCGTAGCCCGCGAGCCCCAGCAGAATCAGCAGAGCGCCCGGCGCAAGAAAGAGCCAGCGCGGGCTGTACATCAAAAAGAAGCGCAGCGTGCGCCAGCCGTCACGAAACGTCTTAAGGTGCGGGGCGTGTGAGGTTCGACCGTCAGGATGGAGCGTAATCGGAACTTCAGTGATGCCGACGCGGTAGAGGCTCGACTTGATAATCATCTCGGTCGCAAACTCCATCCCCGTGCAGCGCAGGTCAAGGCGGTTGTAAAGCTCCTTGGTGAAGCCGCGCAGGCCGCAGTAAACGTCATGAATGGGCGCGCGAAACCACTTGCGAACCATCATGGAGAACATGGGGTTCCCCCACCAGCGATGAAGGAAGGGCATAGCTCCCGGCAACACCTGTCCTCCGCCCCTGGGCAGGCGGCATCCCTGTACTAGGTCGAAGCCTTGACGCAGCTTCTCTACGAACTTCGGCACTTCCAGAAAGTCGTAGGAATCATCAGCGTCTCCCATGATGACGAAGCGGCCGCGAGCGGCGCTGATGCCGCCCTGAAGAGCGCTGCCGTAGCCTTTGGCTTCCACGTTGACCACGCGCGCCCCCAGACGCGCCGCTATCTCCTGAGAGCCGTCTATGCTGCCGTTGTCAGCGATGACGATTTCGCCGTCTATGTTGTGTTCGGTGAGCACGCGCTGGGCCTTCCTGATACAGGTTTCCAGCGTGTCGGCTTCATTCAGGCAGGGCATGACGATTGACAACTCGACCGGGCCGTCGCCCGTCATCTCAGGCGCTGCGACCTTCTGCTGCTGTCGCGTCAGATTATCTTCAACCAGCATCTATATACTCCTTGCAAAATTAGCGGGGCACCGGACAGCAAACCATCTACAAAAAAAGCGGCTAGATAAAAAGGTTCGCGCTTGGGCTCCGACCTTGAAATGCTTATGAGGTTACTGTAGGTCGGAGTCTTTACCAGACCGGCTCTCTTCAAAACTCTCGCCCGACAAAAGCTGCCCGAAAGCCCGGCTCTCATGGCCGGGCGCTCTTACCTCTAGTCCATACTGAAAATCGTGTGCGGGTCGTCCTCGTGCCGGATTACGTCCGCCTCTTCGCGCCTGCCTGCTCCCATGTAAAGCCTGTTGGGAAAGTTGAGCACGAGGCCGGGCTTCTGCCCCATGTTGCGGTAAGCATGCACGACACGTTTGGGAACCAGCACGGATTTGGGATTATCCTCGCCCACGAAGAGCGTCATCACGTTGCGATAGGTGTCGGAGTCCGCTCGATTGTCCCAGAGGCGCAGCTTGAAGTTGGACGGGCCTATGAAGCAGAAGAAGTCGGCCTGCGTCAGGTGCTCGTGCGGCCCGCGCTGCACGCCCGGATGAGACTCGGACACGTAGGCCATCTGCGGATAGAACTCTTCGGCCATGTCGTCGTGACGGAACAGCTCCGCGAGCCACCCTCGCTCATCCAGATGCTTCTGAATATCTTGGACGACGACGCCCCGTATCTCTCCCTGCTTAAAAGTCAGGATGGACGCCTCACGCTTCGGCTGCATCTTCCATCTCCATCTTGTTCGCGCCCGTCCCGGCCACCAGATTCGAAGCGTAGAGCAGACTATCAAACATTCCGGCGTCCGTCCACCAGCCTGCAAGCTCGTCCCACGTCATCAAGCCCCGCTCAATATAGGCGTTATTTACGTCCGTAATCTCAAGCTCGTTACGCGCGGAAGGCACCAAACTGCGTATGATGTCGAAAACCTCCGCGTCGTACATGTAGACGCCCGTAACGGCATATTCGGACTTGGGGACTTCCGGCTTCTCTTCTATGCGCAGAATCGTGCGGCCATCCATCACCGGAACGCCGAAGCGCTGGGGGTCTGGAACCTTCTTCAGGATAATCTTAGCGCCCCTGCCCTGTGCCTGATAGGAGCCGACGGCGCGGCAGATGTTGCCTTCGATGATGTTGTCACCGAGGACTACGCAGATTGGCTCTCTGTCCGCGAAGTCTTCGGCCAGCGCGAGCGCGGCTGCAATCCCGCCTTCGCCTTCCTGATAGGTGTAGTCCAGATGCGTCAGGCCGAAATCCCGCCCGTTCTTGAGCAGCCTTAGAAAGTCACCTGCCGAGTTACCTCCGGTGACAATCATTATCTCTTTAATCCCGGCGTTTATGAGTGTCTGGATGGGGTAATATACCATAGGCCGGTTGTAGACGGGCAACAGGTGCTTGTTCGTCACAGCCGTCAAAGGCATAAGCCGCATCCCCAATCCGCCGGCTAATACGACGCCCTTCACTTCCGGTAGAACCTCTGAGCTAAACAGTATTAAGTAGTGGAATAATTTAGAAGTTGTGTATAACGTTAATTGCGCTTCACCACAGAGACGCAGAGGAACGCAGAGATAGCGCAGAGAGTTTGAATTTCCTCTGCGCTCGTCTCAGCGTCTCTCTGCGTCTCTGCGGTGAATAGCAACCTTCTCAACTTCCAAATTGCCATTACTCTAATCAATGAATCTCTGGAACCATAGTTCGAGCATCAGGAGCGTCCAGAGCTGGTGCGCGTAGTCGCGCTCGCCGCGAGTGTGAAGCTCGAACATGCGTTTGACCTCTTCCGGCTTGAAGAGCCCGCGCCCCAGAGCCTTTTCGCTCAGGAGCGTCTCGCCCAGAAACTGTTTCATACGGTCGCGGAACCAGTAGCCTATGGGGACGCCGAATCCCATCTTGCGGCGATTCAGATTCTCCACCGGCAGCAGTTTTTTCAGCACGTTCTTCAGAATGTACTTGGTCGTCAGCCCACGCAGCTTAAGCTTCTCCGGCAGGCTCGCGGCAAACTCTATGACGTGATGGTCGAGAAACGGCGAGCGCGCTTCCAGAGAGACGGCCATGCTGGCGATGTCCACCTTGACCAGCAGGTCGTTCGGCAGATAGGTCATTGTGTCCGTCAGCAGGCTGGCGTCCACCACGCCCGCTCCGTTGGCGTGCTTGAACCACGGGGCGAGCCAAGCAGCCGGGTCGTGTCCTTCCATGCCGCGCCGAAACTCTTCCGTGTAAAGCTCATCCTTGGCAGCCCTGTCCAGCACGCTGACCCAGCGCAGATAACGCTCGACGGGAGGAAGCGAGGCTGCATGAAGAAAGCGCTTGACGCTTCTGATGCGGCTCTTACGAAGCTCGGATGTAGGAATCAGGCCGACGGCCCTGCGGATGACGCCTTCGCGCAACACCCCCGGCAATCCCCTGTAGCGCTCGGCCAGCCGCATCGCGGCGTAACGCTCATAGCCCGCGAAACATTCGTCGCCGCCGTCGCCGTTCAGCGCCACGGTCACATGCTTGCGCGTCTCGCGCGAGACGTAGTAAGTGGGAATCGCGGAGGAATCCGCGTAGGGCTCGCCGTAATGCTCAACGAGTGTCGGCAGCACCTCCATAGCGTCGGGCCGCACGATGAACTCGTGATGCTCTGCGCCAACGTGCTCGGCCACGCGGCGCGCGTGATGAAGCTCGCTGAAGTCCTGCTCGTCAAAGCCTATGGAGAAGGTCTTGACGGGCGTGCTGGAAAGCTCGCTCATCAAAGCCACGACGGCGCTCGAATCTATGCCGCCCGAGAGAAACGCGCCGAGCGGGACTTCCGACATCAGGCGCACGCGCACGGCTTCGCGCAGCACTTCCAGCGCGCGCTCGCCAGCCTCTTCCTCGCTCATCTCGACTTTTCTGGAGAAGTCCGGCTGCCAGTATCGCTCTATCTTCATGTCGCCGTGGCGACGCCAGAGCAGAGAGTGTCCCGGCTCAAGCTTGCGAATCATGCGGTAGGCGGTGAGCGGCGCCGGAACGCACATGAACGAGAGGTAGTAATGAATAGCGCTCGTGTCAATCTCGCGGCTTATCTTCGGGTGCAGTAGGAGCGTGGTGAACTCTGAGCCGAAGATGAAGTCGTCTCCCACCTGCGCGTAAAGGAGCGGCTTTTTTCCAACGCGGTCGCGCGACAAAAAAAGCTCTTCGCGGCGCTCGTCCCAGATGGCGAAGGCGAACATCCCGCGCAGGTGCTTGGGGCAGTCCGCGCCGTATGCTTCGTAGGCGTGGACTATGGCTTCCGTGTCGCTGTCTGTGTAAAAGCTGTGGCCCAGCTTCTCTAATTTTTCGCGCAGCTCAAGGTAGTTGTAGATTTCGCCGTTGAAGACTATCCAGAGCGAGCGGTCTTCGTTGTGCATGGGCTGCTGGCCGCCCTTGAGGTCTATGATGGCGAGCCGTCGCATGGCCAGCCCGGCGCCGTCTTTCATGTAGAAGCCATCTTCGTCAGGCCCGCGATGGCGTATAGCTTCGCACATGCCCGCGAGCAGCGCGTTGTCTACCGGCTCCCTGTCGCGGCGAACGATTCCCGTAATTCCACACATGTCAGCTTCCAGCCCGCCGCCTTACTGCGTCCGGCTCTCGGTTTCCCTTCCCTCTTCTATCTTTAAAGGCTCCTGTGCGCGTGGTGGCTCTTCCTTCCACCTGCCGGGCATGGCGCGCGACTGGCGCAGCGCCACCACTTTAGCCAGTTGCTCCGCTTCCTTAGCCTTAATCAATCGCTTCTTCTCTTCCCTGACCTCCTGCATGATGACGAAGCCCACGGCGACAAAGATGAAGTAGAAGACCAGCAATTGTGAGCGCTGGCGGTAGGCAGTGCCTACGTTGCCCTGAAAGATTGAGTAAGAGATGGTCAGCATCAGGCTGAACATCAGGATTGGCAGAGCCTGACGCAGCCGGAATTTAATGGTGAACCACAGCCCCAGCACCAGAAACGGAACGGACACCCACCAGACGAGCATCTCCGGCAGCGTCAGGCTCTGTCTGAGGTTCGCCAACTGCCAAGGGAACGGCGCGAACAGTAGATAGTTCATGCCTATCGGAATCGCGCTCAGCGCGCCCGATGAGGTCGAGACGTCAACGTCCTTGCCGAACGAGGAGTTGGCCGTCTGCATCTGGTCTAGGCGTCCGACCTGAATATGTTCCAGACTGCCGTAGGCTTCGAACTGCTGCGTGGCCGTCCTGAGCACGCCGAAGTAGGTCAGAAAAAGTCCAATCAGGAGGGCGGTGGCGAATTGCCGAATCATGCTGTTAGCCGTCAGCGACTTCATTCCTATGACGAGGCTGCCGCCGATGGCCGCCAGCGCCATGTAAAAGATGTAGAAGCGCAGGCTGAGCAGGCCGAGCAGGGCAAAGCCCAGAAACAGCACGCTCTTTAAGGTGAACCGCTCGCCCAGTCGCAAGACCAGCAGCATAACCACGCTCAGCAGAAAGACTATCAGCCCGTCCTTGAGCCCCTGAGACGACCACAGAATCAGCGAAGGATAGAAGGCCGCGAAGTACGCAGTGATGCGCGCCACCTTGATGTTCTGAAAAATACGCAGCGCGCAGAAGAAGATGGCGGGGGCAGTGGCTGCTCCGGCCACGGCGCTGATGAATTGGATGGCAAGCGGGTTACGCCCTGTGATGGCGTAAACGGATGCCACCAGATAAAGCATCCCCCAGCCGCCGCCAACATAATACTTCTCCACGAACGACTTTAAGTGCATCTCCTGACCCTGCCAGATGGAGAGGGTCAACTGGCCGAACTGGTCGTAGGTGACGGCGTCGCCGCCGAAGAAGGCTTGCAGGTTGGCGACGTATATCAGCGTCCCGATTAGAATCCTGATTAAAAAGGCGGCGCAGAACAGGCGCAGCAAAAAGGGGCCGTGAGTGCGATTCCTTGAGATGACTATGGCGGCCACAACGCCAAAGACCAGTCCGACTATTATCGCCGTGGGGCCTTCCGGCACAAAGACGACTATGCCCATGCAGACAAATATCAGGCTAAGAATGAGGAGGCCGTTCATATCAGCAACTCAAAGCGCAGGGCAAGACCGGCTCACGAACTCGCATGTGCGGAAGTACCCTGAAAAACTCCTTCGATAAAATCAATCTGCCGGGAGAGGCTGAACTGCTCTTCGGCTGTGCGGCGCGCGGCTCTTCCCATCTCAAGCCGCAGCTCCGGGTTCTCCAACAGCGTCTTGAGTCTAGCGTACCACTCCTCATCCGAATCCGCCAGAAAGCCGTTCTCGCCGTCCCGTATTATCTCTTTGTTCGACCCGGTGGCGGTCGCAACTACTGGGAGCCCGAGGCTCATGTACTGAATCAGCTTGAAGAAGAACTTCCAAGGGCTCCAGACGCTCTCCTTGACGGGCACGATGCCAATCTGGCACTCCTGAAGCCTCGGCACTTCAATATCGTAAGCCCAGGGGATGAACTCCACCTCCACGCCCGGCAGCCGCATGGGCACGTCGGCTATCACGCGAAGTATCGTCCCGTGCGACTCCCCGAGCCGTCTGAGCGGCTCCGTGACCAGCTCTATGTTCGGCTGGTTCGTGAACGTGCCGACCCAGCCGATGCGCGGCGGCTGTAGCTCATTAGGCGCGGGGCTGTACCTCTCCGTGTCCACCGCCATTGGCACTATAGAGACATGTTTGGCAAAGCGTTCGGCGTACTTGCCTATGGCCTGATTGACGGCCAGCACGTGGTCGCTCATCTCAAGCAGCGTGTTGACCTTCGAGAAGCACTTGAGCATGTTCAGCCGACCGTTGCTTGGACTGACATAGGGGATAAAGAGCGGCTCGTCTATATCGTAAATGATGGGAGCTTTCCAGCGCCTTGTGAGCCGCTCAATCCACGCGGGCCCAATCAGCGCGGCCTCCCTGTAGATGTAAATCATGTCGGGTCGTGAAGCTCTCAGGACGCGGCTCAACTGCTCAACGTAGCAGCGCAGCATCTCTCGCCCCTTCTGAAGAGCCTGTCCCTGATTGTAGAGCATGCCGGTCAAAGACGGGCTGGCGAAGGGATAATACTCGACCTCTATGCCACGCCCCGTGAGGTGCTTGGCCCAAAGCTCTATTCTGAACCTCTGCCCCGAACAGAAGCCCGTGTGATAAGGAACGATTGCAGCAACTTTCATGTCAGACTAATAATCAAGAAGAACAATTCTATTAGCGAACCCCGCCGCCGACAAGCTCAGAGAGAGAGAGAGGAAGAAGAAATTGATTCATTGATTCATCGGCTCATTGTCTCAATTAATTATTTCCTCATTGAATCAATGAATCAATAAAGGTGTTCTCGCCACCACTGAATCGTTTCGGCCAGCCCGTCCGAGAGGCTGTAGCCGGGCGTCCAGCCGACCTCACGTTTTAGCCTGAGCGTGTCGCCCACCAAAAGCGGCGGCTCATCCCCGGCGGCGGGCAGCGCTCCCAGCCTGACCAGCTCGCGCCCGTCCAGTTGGTCTGCGATTTGGTAGATAATCTCTCTGACCTCAAGGGACTGGCCCGACGAGATGTTGACCGCGCCTGTCACGTCGCTATCTAAAAGAGAGACGAAGGCGGAGGCCACGTCGCGCACGTAAAGGTAGTCGCGTATTTGAGTCCCTTCGGTGCAGGCCACGGGCTCACGCCGCAGCAAGCCCCGTATGACGTGCGGGACGAGGCGCGCGGGGTGCTCGTGCGGCCCGTAAAGGAAGAAGATTCGCCCCCACGCCGCGCTCAGATTTAATCCTGCGGCTGCGGCCTCCAGCATCCCATGAAGCGCGTGCTTGCAGACTCCGTACAGCGTACGGGGCAGAAGCGGAGTCAAAGGCTCTGAGCAGAAACCGTATCTCCAATCGTACTCGGCACAGGTTCCGGCTGCGACCACACGATGCCCGCCAAAGCGCGCAAACTGCTGCAAGAGTTCCAGACTGGCCTGAACCCACGCCAGATTCTCAACCGCCGTCCAGTACTTGCCCGGCGCTACGTACCAAGCAAAGTGCAGCAGGTGCGTGGGCCGTACGCTCGTCAAAAGCTCCGAAACCTCCGCCGCGTTGAGCAGGTCTGCGCGGTGCCACGTGACTTGCTCCGTCGGCCCTTCGGGCGCGGCGCTCCTTGAGACGGCATGAACCTCGAACCCGCGCGCCGTTAGCAGAGGCAGGGAGTGCCTGCCTACGAATCCGCCCGCCCCTGTCACTAAAACTCTCTTCATCCTGTAAAGTCGGGAAAGCTCAGGTCGCGCTCCGACATCACGCGCTCCGTTATCGGCCAGCGAAAGTCGAAGCCGGGGTCGTTCCAGCGAATCCCCCGCGCGTAATCCGGCTGGTAGGCTTCCGAAATCTGATACAGAACTTCCGTCTCGTCCTCCAGCGTCTGGAAGCCGTGCGCGCATCCTTCAGGCACGTAGAGCATCAGCAGGTTCGAGGCTGTCAACTCGACGGCGAACCACTTCCTGAAACTCTCAGAGCCGGGCCGCAGGTCAACAATCAGGTCGTAGAGAGCGCCGCGAGCGCACCTGACGAGCTTCGCCTCCTCAAAGGGCGCGGCCTGATAATGGAGCCCGCGCAAGGTTCCGCGCCTGAGATTGAAAGAGGTGCTGCACTGCTCCAGGCGCGGGTTCAGGCCGTGCGCCTCGAACTCCGCGCGGCACCATGTGCGCGCAAAGTAGCCGCGCTCGTCCCCGTGCGGCTCCATCTCTATGACGTAAGCCCCCTTCAAAGGAGTCTCTGTGAACTTCAAGCTATGACCTCTACCTGCGGGATGGGGACGACGAAGCGAGCGCCCCACTCGCGCACATAGCTGCTCTGCGCCATTATCTCTTCGCGCAGGTTCCAAGGAAGAATCAGCACGTAATCGGGGCGCGTCTCTCTCAATTTATCCGGGTGATGAATGGGGATGCGTGTGCCGGGCAGGAAGCGCCCCTGCTTGTGCGGGCTAGCGTCAACCGCGTAGTCCAGAAAGTCCGCGCGTATGCCGCAATAGTTCAGGAGCGTGTTGCCTTTGGCGGGCGCGCCGTAAGCCGCTATGCGCCTGCCTTCCCGCCGCGCCTCTATGAGAAAGGTGAGAAGCGAGCGCTTCGTCTCTTCGACCCGGGCGGAGAATCCAAGATAAGTCTCAAGGCGGAGCGTGCCCGTGGCCGACTCGCGCTCCTTCAACTCCTGAACACGCCCTGTAACAGGCTTGCTTTCATCCTCCCGGTGGCGCGCGTAGATGCGCAGCGACCCGCCGTGCGTCTCAAGCTCTTCCACATCGAATAGGGTCAAGCCGTGGCGGGCGAAGACCTGTTCGACCGTCAGGAACGAGAAGTAGGAGAAGTGCTCGTGATAGATGGTGTCGAACTGGTTCTCCTGCATGAGCCTCAAGAGGTGCGGGAACTCCATAGTTATCACGCCCTGCGGCTTGAGCAGAATCTTCAGCCCTTCCACGAAATCATTGAGCGCGGGGACGTGCGCCAGCACGTTGTTCCCCAGCAGAAGGTCTGCGTGCTTGCCTTGCGCCGCGAGACTTTCGGCCAGACGGCTTCCGAAGAATTCCGTGATGGTCGGCACGCCCTTCTCTTCCGCCACGCGCGCGACGTTTGCCGCAGGCTCTATGCCGAGCGAAGGCACGCCGCGCTCTACGAAGTATTGCAGGAGATAACCGTCGTTGCTGGCTATCTCAATCACGCGGCTTCGCTCGCCCAGACTGAAGCGCTCTATCATCTGCTCCGTGTAAGTTCTGGCGTGCCGCAGCCACGATGCGGAATAGGACGAGAAGTAGGCGTAATCATGGAAGATGTTCTGCGGGCTCTCGAACTCTTCCAACTGCACCAGGAAGCAGCGATGACAGACATAGGCGTGAAGCGGGTAGAAGGGCTCCATGCGGCTCAACTGCTCTCGCGTAAGATAAGAATTTGAAAGCGGCGAGACTCCGAGGTCAACGAAGGTGTGCTTCAATTCTGTGCCGCAGAAACGGCAGCCGGTCTGATTCATAGCCCTTCCCCTTCCGCGACAGAACTCTGAAAGGCTCGAATCTGCTCAAGCGAGAAAGCTTGCATCTCCTCGCCGCTCTGATAAGCCCTGTACCAGTTGACAGTCTCCGCAAGCGTCCTCTCCAGATTCCAGCGCGGATGCCAGCGAAGATGAGAGCGCGCCTTCGAGCAATCCAGCTTCAGGTAGTGCGCCTCGTGCGGATGCTCATTTTTATCAATCACCCAGCCAGCCTTGCCGTCTCTTGAAGCCCACAGCTCGGACAACCGCCCGACAACGTGCCCGACCGTTTGCGCGTCATCTTCACGCGGCCCGAAGTTCCAGCCTTCCGCGTACGGAGCGCCGTCATCGTAGAGCTTTTCGCAGAGCATCAGATAGCCGTGAAGCGGGTCAAGGACATGCTGCCACGGACGCACGGCGTGGGGGCTGCGTATGGCTACCTCTCGTCCCTCAAGCCAGCTCTTGATGATGTCAGGCACGAGACGGTCTGCGGCCCAGTCGCCGCCGCCCAGCACGTTGCCCGCGCGCGCCGACGCGACCGCCGCACTTCGCTTCGTTTCCGTCTTCGATTGAAAGAAGGAGCTTCGCATGGCCGAAGTGACAAGCTCCGCGCAGCCCTTGCTGCTCGAATAAGGGTCGTGGCCGCCCATAGCTTCAGTCTCCCTGTAGCCCCAGACCCACTCGTTATTCTCGTAGCACTTGTCGCTCGTGACCACCAGCACGGCTTTGACAAAGTCCGAGCCGGAGCGCCGCACGGCCTCAAGCAAGTTGACCGTGCCCATCACGTTCGTCCCGTAAGTCTCTACGGGGTCGGCGTAGGAGCGGCGCACGAGCGACTGCGCGGCCATGTGTATGACAATTTCCGGCCTACGCTCTGCAATCAACCGGCTGACCCGCTCGAAGTCCCGCACGTCTCCCGTCAGAGACTCTACACGCTCACCTATGCGCGCCAGTTGGAAGAGGCTCGGAGTAGTCGGCGGCTCAAGCGCGTAGCCCATGACCTGCGCGCCCGCCTCCGCCAGCCAGAGCGAGAGCCAGCTTCCCTTAAAGCCTGTGTGCCCCGTCAAGAGGACTCTTTTATCTCTCCAGAATTCGGGTCTCATTCCCAGACCTTCCAGGGCGCTTTGGTAGAAGCCCACAGCTCCTCCAGTTGAAGCTTGTCGCGCAGCGTGTCCATGGGCTGCCAGAAGCCCTTATGAAAAAAGGTTGAAAGCTGGCGGTCGCCAGCCAGCCTCTCCATTGGCTCCTGCTCCCAGACCGTCTGGTCGCCCTCTATGTAATCTATGACCTTCGGTGAAAGAACGAAGAAGCCGCCGTTAATCCAGCCGTCGCCCGAAGGCTTTTCACGAAAGCTCAACACCTTGCTGCCGTCAACCACGAGCGCGCCGAAGCGTCCGGGCGGCTGCACGGCCGTCACGGTCGCAAGCGTCTTCTGCGCTTTGTGAAATTCTACGAGCGAGCTTACGTCTATGTCGGCAAGGCCGTCGCCGTAGGTGAAGCAGAAGTCCGACTCGTCCAGATAATTCCGCACCCGCTTGAGGCGGCCGCCCGTCATCGTCTCGGCTCCCGTGTCAACGAGCGTGACGCGCCAGGGCTCTGCGTAATTCTGATGCACACGCATCTCGTTGCGCTCTATGTCGAAGGTGATGTCGGACATGTGCAGGAAGTAGTTGGCGAAGTACTCCTTGATGATGTAGCCCTTGTAGCCGCAGCAGATGATGAAATCATGTATGCCGTGGGCCGAATAGGTCTTCATGATGTGCCAGAGAATAGGCTTGCCGCCAATCTCCACCATGGGCTTGGGCTTCGTGCTTGTCTCTTCACTGAGGCGGCTTCCCATCCCGCCCGCAAGGATAACGGCTTTCATGCTCATCTCTCTAATTGCGCGCTCTCGTCTTCAAAATCATCCGGAAGGTCGGGCCGCGTCTTCTGCTCTACAAGGAACCGGTCGTCCTCGCTCAAGGGCTTTATGGTCTTGGCGGGCACGCCCGCTATCAGAGTGTACTCGCCGCTTAGCTGGCCCGTGACGACCGCGCCTATGCCGACGATGCAGCGCGAGGGAATAATGCTTCCGGGCGCCACGCGAATCTCCGAGCCTATGTAGGTGAAAGAGCCAATCTCTATGGGCCGCGTCCTCTGCCGGTTGTGCGTCCAGAGCGAAGAGTTGCGCCCGCCCAATATTGTGCGGCGGCCAATCTCCACGCGGTCTGTGAAATCAATCTTGTGGCCCGTGGTGACTATGCTCGCGTCGCCCAGCAGGAATCGTGGCTCAAGCTTGTTGACCGCGATGGGCTCCGGAATAGAGTTAATCTCGTTGAGACGAAATATCTCGGAGTAGCGACCGAGCCTGACCTCGTCGCCGCCGCGTATGATGTTGAGATGCCCTATGCGCGCGTGGTCTCCTATCGAAAGCTTTTCCACTCCTATGACGAGATTCAGGTGGCCTATGCGCACGTCGTCATCAATCGTGCAGGAGCGCGCGTCAATGATACTAAACCCGATGGAGACGCGCTTGCCAATGCTATAGCCGAAGAAGAGGCGATAGCAAATACGCTTGAGGAACGACGGCAATAACGCTATCCCGGCCAAGCCAAGCAGCCGGAACTTACCTGTTCGATGCATTGTCGCTCGCTATCAACGTCATAGAGATTAAAAAGCAAGAATCATCCGAAGAGCCCGCGATTACACTTCCAGTATAGGGGAGAGCGAGCGCGGCCTTCAAATTAGGAGTCAACCGAAGCGTCCCTTTCAACTTTGCATTCTGACACGCTCGTACACGCTTTTATACCGGGCGCCGCCTACGCCAATCAGGTCGAAGTTGCGCCGGGCGGCTTCGGTGCAGCGCTCTTTTATAAACGGCTCATCGGCCAGCTTGAGCGCGCGGCGCGCCGCCTCCGTGTAAGCCTGCGGGTCGAGCGTCTCGACAACTACGCCGACTCGCTCCGTCTCAAGCATCTCGTCCATGTCGCCTACGCCCGCGTTGCAGACCACGATGAGCCCCGCCGCGAGGTATTCCGCAATCTTCGTAGGCGAGGCCGCAATCTGTGAAAAGGCAGGCTTGCGAAAGGATAGACCCAGACGCGCCCGGCGCAGGTGATGCGGCACTTGAGCCGGTGCGACCAGCTCAATATGAAAATCGCCGGGCTTCAAGCCGACGCTCTCAAGACGGGCCGCGGCCTCTTTCGGCTCAGAGGCCGTCATGATGTGAAGGAAAGCGTCCCGGCGCTCTTCTCGCACCGCCAGAAAGAAGCGCCCCATCTCTTCCAGCAGGTAGAGCCCCGTCACGCTTCCGGCGTATGTGACGACGAAGCGCTCTTCCGACTCCAGTTCCTGCCCGTTCTGCGCGAAACGTGAAAAGTCTACGCAGCATGGAATGACTTCGATTTCATCCGCCGTCGCCAGCTTCTGCTCAACGAGCCAGTCACGCATGCGCCGCGTCAGCACAACCAGTTGGTCTGCCCTCTTTATGCCCGCCTTCTCCAGCCGCTTCACCATGCGAAACGGCAGAGAGCCTTCGGCCCAGACCTGCGCGTCCGCGTACTCTTCCGCGACCAGCCCGCGTATGTCGAAGATTAAGCGGCAGCGCGTGACCTTGTGCGCCACCAGAGCCATTGCCATGGCTATGTGCGCCCGCGCGTGCAGCACGTCAATCTTGTGGCGTTGAATCAGCCGCACGGCCGTCCAAGCACCCACCAGCACGTCGTAAAAGGTCGCGGGCATCGAAGGCCGCTTGTGATACGGCAGGCAGAGCCAAGCTATGCCCTGCTCCATTAGCCTTGCGCGCTCGGCCTCAAGCTCACGCTCGCTCCAACGCTCTTTCAACCCCGGCTCGAACGTCAGCAGGTAGACCTCTACCCCCGCGCCCGAAAGCTGCCGCAGATAGGGCAGAACCTGCGTCTGAACCAGAGGCTCGCGCAGCCCGAAATAGCAGAGATACAGCGTGCGAATTCCCATTCGATGCCGGTTCAAAACAGGGTTACTCTTTCTCATCCTGAGCGGCTTTGCGACCGACCAGATTGAGGCCGGGATTGCTCAGGCGTTTAAGCTCCGCTATGCCTGAGTCGGAGAGAGCGTGTTCGGCTTCCTGTAGAGTCTGCGGCTGGTCATACTGCGGCGCGAGCATATCAAACGTATCCAGAATAGCCCAGTGATAGCGCTGCCTCCATGAAAGCGAAGGCTCGTCAACATAGTTGGCGACGGGGATGGCGAACTTGAAGAACTTACCCAGTTTCGGGATGCGAAAGGTGACTTCCGTGATGGGAAACACGACGGGCATCACGGCCTTGATAAGACCCAGCAGCAGCCTGTCGTTGAGCCTCTTCGTGACGGGCCTTATAAGGTACTTGCTGTAGAGCAGCGTCCATGGCTTTCGCTCGTAAATCGTGACGGCAATCTCTCCGTCTCGCTTCAGGACGCGCGGCAAAGCCTGCATGGCCCGTCTAGGGTCTGGGGTGTGTTGCAGAACTCCTATGCAGTAGCAGCCGTCGAAAGCGCCCGTGCGAAAGGGAAGCTCGAAGATGCTTGCCTGCACGAAATGCACGTTCCTTCGCCCCGCCAGTGTCTTCTGAGCGGCTTCTATGGCGCTGCTGATGTCTAGGCCGACCACCTCGCAGTCGGCCTTAGAGATAACGTCAAGGAAGCGCCCCGCCCCGCAGCCCGCGTCCAGAATCCACTTTCCCTTAAGCGAATCCCTTGTCCATCCCGTCTCGGAGAACAAACGCTCTTCGGAGAGCGACGTGCCGTTGATGGAATCAATCTGCTCGGACTTGAACAGGTTCCACTGGTAGCCGAAGGACGAAGCGTAGTTTTCTTTGGGAACGAAGCGCGGAATGCCAAGCTCAATGGGGTAGACCTCCGAGCAGCCTGTACAGGTGAGGCTGCCTTCCAGCACCTCTCCGTCGCCGCCCGACTCTACTGCCTCGCAAGATAGCTCGCCCTGACACTTGGGGCAGGCCAGAACTTCCAACAATTTCATCTGCATAATCTATAGTCTCTTGTGTCGGGGCTTGTGAGAACAGGGCTCATCAGAGGCTATTTAATGAGCCGGGAAAGATATTGTTCCAGAACCCGCGTCTGCTCTTCTCTTGAGAACTCTGCCACCTCTTGACTGACGGAAAACGGAATGCGCCCCGTCTCCTGCTTCTGCTTTATCCAACTCCTCAGACGGCCCAGAATCTGATTGACATCGTTGCTGACAATTCCCAGCCCACGGCCTTCGATTAATTCCGCCGCCACGTCGCCCGGATTTCCCACGGCCAGTATGGGGCGGCGCGCTCCTATGTACTCGAAAAGTTTTCCAGTATATACGCCTTTGTGCTCGGGGTCATTCCAGAGAAGCAGCAGAAGCACGTCCGCCTCAGTCTGCATCTGAAGCGACTGCCTGTAAGGCACTGGGTCGTTGACCTGAACGACCGCCTCTACGCCGTGAACGGCAATCAGCTCTCTCACCTTCTGTAGGAACGAGCCGTAGAAGGCCACTTCGACCCTCTTCATCTCCGTCCCCAGCTCTTTCAATGCGGCGAAGAGCGGCGAAGGGTCTTGCCTGCCTTCGTAGACTACGCCCGTGTATAGAATCCTGACCGGGTTCCCGGCGGGAGACGCCCGCCCGTCCGGTGCAGGATAGTCGGACGGGTCGAAGCCGTTCATCACTATCACAGGCTCTCTCTTGTATTTCGTCCTGAGCGTCGCAGCCAGGGGCTCGGAGACGGTGACGAGCCCGGCTGCCGAGTTGAGCACGCTTCGCTCCAATCGCCTCTCGACCCGCTCCCGCCAGCGCGGCTGGTCGTAATACTGGTGGTCAACCCAGAGGTCTCTCAAATCCGCTACCCACGGCACGCCGTACTTTTTAGCCAGATGACGCGCGACCAGAAGCGTGGACGGCGGCGGAGAGCTGGCTAAAATAATGTCGGGCTGCCAGTCCTTCAGGAAGCGGCGCGCGCTTCTTACGGCGTAAGGGAACCAGCCAATGTTCGCGTCCGGGAAATAGACGAACGTTCTGAGCGCGAACCTGACTCCGCTCTTGACCGTCGCGCCCAAGCCGCTCTGAGCAGCGACCGGCTGCCCTCCCTTCTTTACAGCAGGCGCATCTTTGGAGACGACTTCGACGGGCTTGCGTATGTTGAGCCAGCGTGTGTAGGCGACTCTGTCTTCCGGAATCTCAAGTGGCAGGGTGCGCGGGAAGGGTTGCTCGCGGGCGGCAATCACGCGCACGTCATGACCGGCCTTAAGCAGGTACTTGGCCGTCTTTCCGACACGCACGCCGCCGATGCTGTTAAAGGGCGGGAAAGCATAAGAGACTATCAAAATCCGCATGCTATGGAGACTTTAGAACTCTACCTTGAACTGCTCTGTCCAGCGAATCAGGTTCAACCAGCGCCAGACCCTGAAGTCAAAAGAACGTTTGCCTTCGAGTATCTCCGCCCACTCGCGCCTGACGTGCGAAAGATTCAAGACCGGCATGCTGCGCGCCGCGTCGCTTGCGAAAACCTCTTCGACCCACGGCTTGAGCGAGCCGAGCCAAGACCGCTCGGGCGTTGCGAACCCTATCTTGTCCCTGCGCTCAAGGATGGCTTCGGAGACAATGCCGCGCATGGCCTCGCGGAAGATTGATTTCGAAGTCCCGTCCGGGGCTATCAGATACTCTTCGGGCAGGGCGTAGATGAACTCGACCAGAGAGCGGGTTAAAAACGGCACGCGGCTCTCGATGGAATGCGCCATAGAGTTGCGGTCTTCGTAGCGCAAGAGCATCGGCAAGCTGCTCTCCACCAGAGTATCGTGAAGCTGCTCTTGCAGAATTTTCTGGCTGCGGCTCTTAAAGGGCTGTCTGGGCTCCACTCCCCTTTGTGCAAACCAGTTCTCATTGAGCCACGAAGGGACGGCGCCATTCTGTGTGGCGTGTCGCACCAGACGACGCAAGCCCGTAGGCAACAGCGCCCCGCCAGCGCTGGCCATCAGGTTTATCCCTTTCATTTGCGGCAGATTCTCGACTCGTTTGATTAAACGATTGGCTTCTATCAGGCGGCCTTTGCGCAACAGCGAGGCAACGCGCGCCGTGAGATAGAAAGGATAGCCGGCCAGCAACTCGTCAGCCCCCTGCCCGTCGAGCATGACCTTGACGCCCGCCTCGTGGGCCAAACGGAAGACGCGGTACTGGGCATAGATGCTGGTGCTGCCGAACGGCTCGTCCTGTGTGCCTATGAGCTTGTCTATGTCGGCGGTCAATTCGGCGGAAGTCGGGCGCACTTTATGCGCCACTGCTCCCGAATCTGCCACGACTAAATCTACCCAGCGCTCTTCGCTGACCGCCGGGTCGTCGGCCGTATAGCTAAAAGTATGTATTTCTAGGCCCGGCTCCAAGTGACGCATCGCCGCCACGATGGCCGAAGAGTCTATCCCGCCCGAGAGGGCCGTGCCAATCGCCACGTCGCTTCTGAGGTGCAGCCCTATGCTCTCAAGAAAAAGCTCGCGCAGCTTTGCAGCCGCCTCGTCAAAGGATAGGTCTATGTTTCTATCAAGCTCGACTTGCCAGTAACGTTCAAGGCGAGCCGGTGCGCCTTTGTCTCCGGGCGACAACAACAGAAAGTGTGCTGCCGGAAGCTGTCGAATCTCCGCGAAGGCGGTTTGCGTCCCGTAATCCGTAATGCCGAACCGCAGGTAATCATAAGCTCTGTCAGGATTGGCCTCTCTGCTTACCCCGAAGCAGTCGAGCAGAACTTTTATCTCGGAGGCGAAGGCGAACCGCTCGCCGTTCTCAACGTAATAGAGAGGTTTAATCCCGAACGGGTCGCGCGCCAGAAAAAGGCGTTTCTCCCTGCCATCCCACAATGCGAAAGCCCACATCCCTATGAAGCGTTGCAGACAATCCACGCCCCAGCGCTGGTAAGCGGCCAAGGCCACTTCCGTATCCGTGCCGGTGCGGAAGCTATGGCCGTCGCGCTCTAACTCTGCCTTCAGCTCAATGTAGTTATAGATTTCACCGTTGAAGATAATCCAGTAGTCGCCGTCGGCACTAGACATGGGCTGATGACCTGCTGGCGAAAGGTCTAGGATTGAAAGGCGGCGAAAACCTAAAGCCAGATTGAACGAGCCATCAACATTACCGCTTATTTGAGGCTCATCCAACTCTGATATGGTTTCACGCCCTATGCAGGCGCGCGTGCGCCCCGTTCGCGTGTCCGCGAGCAGATAGCCTTCGTCGTCCGGGCCGCGATGGCGTAAGAGACGGGAGCCGCTTTCGAGAGCCGCCGAGTCCACCCTTTGCCCGTTGGTGTAATGTATGCCGAAGATACCGCACATGTAGAATCGTATGTAAGTTAAGCCAGATTGGTTTGACAGAATAAACGTTTCAATGCCGATTTGTAAAATAGCTGAAAATCCGGCTCGCCATATAATTTATTCGCCCGCCTGTCGAAAGTGGCTCTCGTTGACTAAAGATATGGAGCGTGCTATATCCTTTTTGCTTTGAACCGCTCAAAATTCTGCTCAAAGATATTATCCCAGCCTGTAGCTTGATCCACTGCGCAGATAGTCTTTAGGGATGCTGAAGGAGGCTTAATATTGTCGAATAATCTGCCCACAGGGTCTAGCGAAGCGACAGAACAACCGGTTGCGTTCGCCATGCCTTCCTCTTGGTCTGACCAGCCTGTGCTGGTGACGGGGGCCGGAGGATTCATCGGTAGTCATTTAGTAGAAACCCTGCTCAAGTCCGGAGCGCGAGTGCGCGCCTTCGTGCGCTATAATTCGCGCCGCGACGCCGGCCTTTTGAGGCTCTTATCGCCCGAGTTAATGGCCTCCTGTGAAATAATCTTTGGAGACCTGCGTGATTCGGACGCGGTGGATAAGGCTTCAAGGGATGTTGATACGGTCTTTCATCTGGGCGCGTTGATAGGAATCCCTTACTCTTACGTTCACCCGCGCGAAGTCGTCCAGACGAACGTGACAGGAACTTTGAACGTGCTCACGGCGGCCGAGCGGAACAAGGTGAGAAAGGTCGTCAACACTTCTACGAGCGAGGTCTACGGCACGGCCCTTTATACTCCTATTGACGAGAAGCATCCCCTTCAGGGGCAGTCCCCTTATTCGGCCAGCAAGATTGGCGCTGACAAGCTGGCGCAGAGCTTTTATTGCACTTTCGGCCTTCAGGTCGCCACGATTCGCCCTTTCAATACCTTTGGCCCCAGACAATCCGCGCGAGCCGTGATTCCGACAATCATCACGCAGGCTCTGGTCAAAGATAAGGTTCATCTGGGAAGCCTTGAGCCTCGCCGCGACTTCACCTTCGTCACCGACACCGTAGACGCTTTCCTGCGGATAGCCGCCTCGCCTGAATCGGCAGGGCGGGAGATTAACGTCGGCTCGGACGCCGAGATATCTATCGGAGAGCTGGCGGCAAAGATTATCAAGATGATTGGAAGAGAGGTGGAAATCTCCTGCGACACTCAGAGAGTTCGACCCGACCGCAGCGAGGTGCAGCAGTTGTGGGCCGACGCAAGCCAAGCGGCTGAGTTGATAGGCTGGAAGCCTCAAGTAGGTTTTGATGAAGGCTTGAGACGAACCATAGACTGGATACAATCTCACCTTGAGCTATATCAGGTCGGACAATATCAGGTATAAATCATGCGCGCCATAATCTTAGCCGGAGGCAAGGGGACGCGCCTCGCGCCCTATACGACTCTGCTGCCGAAGCCCCTGATGCCTATTGGTGACATGCCCATCCTTGAGATTATTCTACGCCAGCTCAAGCGCGCAGGCATCAAACACGTCACGATGGCCGTAGGCCACCTCTCCAACCTCTTAATGGCCTTCTTCGATGACGGGAAAAAGTACGGCCTCAGCATAGACTATTCGCTCGAAGACCAGCCGCTCGGCACAGCCGGGCCGCTCGCCTTAATAGAGGGTCTGGACTCCACATTCCTGATGATGAACGGGGACGTGTTGACGACCGTTGATTACTCGGCGCTGCTGGACTATCACAAGCGGCGCGGGGCGGTTGCGACCATAGCCATGCACGAGCGCAACGTCCAGATTGACCTCGGCGTCATAGAGACTGACGCCGACAACATGCTCACGGGCTACATAGAGAAGCCCACCTATAATTACAGCGTGAGCATGGGCATATATGTGTTCGAGCCGCGCGTGCTGGACTTCATAGAGCGCGGCGAGCGCATTGACTTCCCGGAGCTGATTTGGAAGCTGCTCGCGGCAAAGGAGCCCGTGCAGGCGTATCCCTATAACGGCTACTGGCTGGATATAGGCCGCCCAGAGGATTACGTTCATGCGGTGGAAGAGTTCGACCGCCTGCGAAACCAATTTCTACCGGAAGATTAAGTAATGGACTGGAAGATTCCACTAAGCGATATAGAGATTACAGAGCGAGACGTTGAGGCGGTCGAGCGTGTGCTGCGCTCCAAGTGGCTCTCCATGGGAGCGGTCACGCAGGAGTTCGAGCAGGTCTTTGCCAGCTTCGTAGGCGTCAAACACGCCTTCGCCGTCACCAATGCGACCGCCGCACTGCACCTTGCCTACATGGCGCTCGGGATTGGCCCCGACGATGAAGTCATCGTGCCGTCTTTAACCTTCGTCGCCACCGCCAACGCGGTTCTATATACGGGAGCGCGGGCGGTCTTCGCAGATATAAAGGGCGCGGACGACCTCAACATCTCCGCCGAAGATATTCGCAGGCGCATAACTCCGCGAACCAAAGCCATAACGGTCATGCACTACGGAGGCTACGTCTGCGACATGCAGGAGATTCTTGCCGTCGCGGAAGAGCACGGGCTGGCCGTGATTGAGGACGCGGCTCACGCGCCCGGAGCCAGCCTCGGAGAGCGAAAGGCCGGAACCTTCGGAGACGTGGCGTGCTTCAGCTTCTTCTCCAATAAGAATCTGACGACCGGCGAAGGCGGGATGGTCGTCACAGACCGCGACGACCTCGCGCAGAAGCTCCGTCTGATGCGCTCGCACGGCATGACCACGCTGACGTGGGACAGACACAAGGGCCACGCGCATTCCTATGATGTCGTGGCGCTCGGCTATAACTACAGGATTGACGAGATGCGCTCGGCTCTGGGGATGGTGCAGCTTGAGCAGTTGGAGAAGCGCAATCTCAGGCGGCAGGAGATAGTTGACGAGTATCGCTTGCAGTTCTCCGAAACGCGCGGCCTCTCGGTTCCCTTCTCGAAGGTGAAGCGGGGCGGCGCGCACTACATCTTCCCGGTTCTGCTGGATAATCCAGAGCATCGCGCGCCCTTCATCACAGAGCTTAAAGCAAACGGCATCCAGACCAGCATTCACTACCCGCCGGTTCACCTTTTTGAATATTACCGCAAGCGCTTCGATTACGCGCCGGGCGCGCTTCCCCTGACCGAAGATGCCTGCTCAAGACAGGTGACGCTGCCGCTTTATCCGACCATGCGCGAGGGCGACATTCAATTCGTTTGTGATATAGTTAATAAAACACTGAGCGATTTAGCTCGCTCCGGCGGATAAGGAAAGCAAGGTTTAAAACGGGATGAATGTCATCAAGCGCTCCTGGAGCAAACGTCATTTAGCGGTCAATAAGGTGATGGAAGGCGTGACGCTGTTACGCGCCAAAACGCGTTTACCTTTAGGCGACCCTACATATTCGCTCTGCATGCCTTACCAGTTGCAGATTGCCATGACCACGCGCTGCAACTTGGCGTGCGGCTACTGCGAGAACCCTCTGATGGTCAAGGCCGGCATGGCGAGCGACATGGATTTCGATAAGTACTGCGGGCTGATAGACCAGCTCGCGGGAGTCAGGATTCTTTCGCTCTTAGGCATAGGAGAGCCGCTTCTTCACCCTCGCTTCCCGGAGATGGTCGCCTACGCGGCCCGGAAGAATTGGGGATGGCACATCTCGACTACAAGCAACGGGATGCTTCTGACCGACGAGCTGGGCGACCGGCTGATTGACGCAGGGTTGAACGAGATGCGCATCAGCATAGACGGCCCTGATAAAGATTACGTGGAGAAGATGCGAAAGGGCGCGAAGTTCGACAAGATTATAGAGAACTTCCGTCGCTTCCGGCGAAAGACCGACATGCGCATGGCCATGAACGTCGTGATGAGCTCCATCAATCTGGATTCTTTGCGCGGTCTTATCCCCTTCGCCATGGACTTGGGCGTCAATCATCTGCAAATCATGACGCTCAAGCCTTGGACGGGCGTTGACATAGGCAAGGACGATTTCACGCTCTTCCACAACATAGACAAGCGGCAACTGGACACAATCCGAGAGCTTCAGGCCGAAGCCGCAGAGGCGCGTCTGGAGTTTGATGTAAGCTATGAGCCTTTCTACGGGAACTTCTGCGCAGACCCTTGGAACAAACCCTACATCAATCCTGACGGAGCGCTCGCCCCTTGCTGCACGTGGACGACCAACTACCTTGACAACGTCTTCGACGCGGGTTTCTGGAAAGCTTGGAACGGCCCGCGCATGCGCCACCTGCGGCGCGTGATGCTCGAAGGGTTTCCCGGTTCGTTCTGCTATCAGAATTGCAGGCTGGTGCGACAGACCAAAGCCGAGGCTATGAATCAGAATATGGCCAAGGCGACAGAGCGCGTCATTCAGCCGGTCGGGTTATCCCGATAAAGAGATAGCGTATGCGGCGTCACCTACACCTCGTTTGGGGTCTTTTCTACCGTAGCTTAATATTTCTGGAGAGAAAGTACCCGCGCACTTTTCCGGGCTCGCCGCGTGGCCGCTTTTTATCCGGCGATGAACAGCTTCGCATCATCAAAGAAAGTCTGGACGAGCGATTAAAGCTCAGGGGCGTTCAAATAGTCCCTTTCGATGAGACGTGTGAAAGATGCCATGCGGCCTCTAATAAATTCTATTCGCTCGAAGAGCGGCCTCCGATTCCTTTGCAGAACTGCCCGCGAGGCCGGGAATGCACGGCCATTTACGCGCCCGTGATTGACTACGGCCTCTATAAAGTCAGCCAGATAATGGTATCCAGGCCGGATATTAAGGTACAGGAGCTGCGCCGCCTGCTGCGCGAAGGCGCGGAAAGCTCCGCAGAAGCCGTGGATAAGCAGGGATAGCCGCCGCCTCTTTAACTATTTAGATAGCTCAGTATGGGTCGTAAAAGTGGAGTCTTAGAGCATTGGGACGAGTCCAATCGCAAGGGCGGCGACCTGTCGGATGATAACCTGCTGTCCTCGCTTCTTGACGGGCCTGCCAATCTGCTCTTACAGGCTGGCTATAAGGAGTGGATTGGGACGGGTTACGAGCGTATTCTGGACGTTGGGAGCGGTCTGGGCCGGTGGGCTCTGTACTTCAGCCGGCTCTCGCCCGAGAGCCGCATCTACGCCGCCGATTTCACACCGAGCGCCATGCTGCGCGCCAGCCGCTACTTGGCCAATCAAAAAATCTCCATGCGCTACTGCTGCGCCGACGCCTTCAATCTTCCCTTCGCAGACGAGTCCTTCAACCTTGTCCATTCCTTCGGTCTGATTGAAGACTATCCGAACTACATGGACATGCTCAGGGAGCAGATTCGCGTGCTTAAGCCGGGCGGCCGCCTCATCTGCGTCACCCTGCATCACAGGTCATGGCACGCGCTCTATAAGAAGCTTTTCGGCAGCCGCTACTATTCCTTTACAAGCTACGAGCATGACTTCAGCGCGAAGGAGCTGACCGAAGCTTTCGAGCAGTTGGGGTTGAAGAACATAGAGCTGTCATACGCCGAGCCAATGCACAGGATTGCAGCCGCCCGCCCGTGGAAGCTGGCACAATTCATAGAATACAACCTGAAGCGGGTTGACCTTTATCTTGAGCACAGGCTGAAGCTGCCCCTTGCTCAATATTGGAGCCACGACATCTACATCAAAGGAGATAAGCCCGCTTAAAGCGCGGGCGTGGATTGCCGGACGAGGCTTAGGTCTTGACCGCTCTCGTGTGATGGCCGAACCTGTTCTACGCGATACAAGATATTTGGAGACTTACGGATGTTACCCGCGCCGCTCGGTCGTAGAGCTTGAATCAAGCGGAAAACTGGACGCTAGCCTCACCCGGTTTAAGCTCTTGCGGCTGGTCTTCTCCGCCGAAGAATCGAAGCAGACCTTTGAGGAAGAGACGGCGGAGCAGTCTTGGAGCATCTCTTTCAAAGAGCCCACGCGCCTTGAGCTCTCCTTCGACCTCAAGCCCGGCTACTATCTTCTTTTCGCCTCGGGCGAGCGCGGGCGTTTCGCGCTGCCTCTGGTTATTGACGATAAAGAGACGCGAGCCGACGTGGTCGTCATCAGACCCGTCTTTACGCAGTGGAGCTATCACGCCGAGGGCTTCTATTTTAATGACTACCGTTCGCAGGCCGACCGTTTACTCATGGCCGTGGGCTATAAGGGAGGGCGTGCCGGACGGCTCATGGAAGGCGCGCTGCGGAGAACCGCGCGCAGCCTGCGCCTGCCGAAAGTCAATTTCCCTTACAGTCCATTCCCCGCACACGCTTCGATTAATCTGGGCGGTTTCTATCGCCGCAATAATCGCTGGGACAGGCTGATGTGGGATGAAACCTTCGGTCGGCTGGAAGGGCTGTGGGTTGATGAGTTGATTTCAGGGATGCCCGTCTTCGCTCTCTTAGAGAGAAACGGCGTGCCCTATCACGTTTACACGGACGCGGATTTACATAACCGTAACCCTGAGCTTGAGCGCTACAGCGTGCTCATATTTTCCGGGCAGGAGGGAATCACGCGCGACTACTACTCCGCGCTGGAGAGCCTTCAAAGCAGGGGCAGAACATCTTTTCTACTCTGGGGCGTGCAGGCGTTCGGCTACAGGCAGCTAGATTATGATGCGCGAAGCGGTGAGCTGAGCTATGTCGCAACGCGCGGGCGTCAAGGCATGTGGGGCGATGAATTGACCGGGCGGCAGCCCGACTGGGTGGACGAGAGCCGTCTTTTCGGCTTCCATTTTCCGGAGCCGCAATCTGCCACATGGCGATACGACAAGCCTTATTCCCGCATAGTCGTTCATAATCCGGAGCACCCGGTTGTTCGCGCGAGCGCTCACTCGAAGAGCTATCACTTTCAGGTGCGCGACCGCGCGGGCGAGACTCACACGGGCCTGACATGGGCCGGGGGAGAGGTTCAGGAGCGTATCGCCCCCGAAGCCGATGTGATAGCTTATCTGGATGATGACCGCGAGATTATCGGAATAGGTGAGTATCGTAATACGATTATCTTTTCGCCAACTTATCTTCCGGCCTTCTTCGCGTATCAGTCCGAGGAGCATCCTGAAATCGAAGCGTGGTTCATGGCGGCTTTGAGCTATTTGACGAGGACGAACGCTTAAAGATGCGTATCTGCATAATGAGTTCGTGGCCGAGCGTTCACACGGAGTACTGGCTAAGGGCGCTCAGCGAGCGCGGCCATGACGTTCACTTTCTTTTTCCTCTCAGGCATGAGGTCAGTTTCGAGCAACTCCCGGAGGGAGTGCGGCTACACAGGTTCGACTGGCGTATAAGGCTAAGGGGAACGGGCACGTTCGCTATGGCCCTTGAGCTGCGCCGGAAGCTGCGGCAGATTGCGCCGGACATATTCCACATACACTCGGTTTTCGCCGTCAGCGATTGGCGGCTCTTCCCGTGGGTGCTGTCGCTCACAACATTTCACCCGCTTGTGCTGACGGCTTGGGGAGGTGATTTGCTGAATACCCCGCAGGTGTCAAAAGCGGGCAGCGTGTTTGTCAAACGCGCCCTGCGGGCCGCCGATTTAATTACAGCCGACTCGCAATCGCTCCTTGACGCGGCTCAAAGGCTCGGGGCCAGCCGGGAGAAGCTGCACGAGATTCAGTTCGGCGTTGACACCGAGATGCTGCGCCCGGAGGTTGACACCAGCGCCGTGCGCGCCCGGCTGAGTCTGGGCGGCGGGCCTGTGATTTACAGCCCGCGAGCCTTCATGCCTATCTATAATCAGATGAGCATTGTCGAGGCGGCGCACATCGTCTTGCAGACGCGCGCGGACTGCCGCTTCATCTTCAAGATTCGCTCCGACCATCACTCTGCGGAGGTCGAAGAGCATGTGCGCGAGCGAATCCACGAGCTTGGCATCGAAGCGGCCGTGCGGATTATCCACGACCTACCGTATGCCGAGCTTCCGGCTTTATATGCGCTCGCGGACATAATCGTCTCGGTGCCCGATTTTGACGGAACGCCCAGAAGCGTGCTTGAGGCTATGGCCTGCGGCGCGTTCCCGGTGGTCAGCGACGTGGCAGCCTTGCGCGAATGGATAACAGATGATGAGAATGGTCTTTTTGTGAGCGCAGTCGAGCCGGAGCAGATTGCCCGAGCCGTACTCAAAGCACTTACATCCGGGGAGATGTTGGAGCGAGCGAAGATTAAGAACCGCGAGATTGTAGAGAACAGAGCCAGCAGTAAATACTGGGTCGCACGCATGGAAGACCTTTATAATAGTCTGGCCCGCAACAGAAACGCCTGATGCTGAATCACCTTAGACGATTATCATCACAGACCATCATTTATGGTATGGGTGACGCGGTTACGCGCATCGCCGGGCTGATTCTGCTTCCAATCTACACGCGCATTCTGACTCCTGCGGATTATGGCCGTCTGGCCATGGTGACTCTGGTGGCGACCATCATGTCGCTCATACTGGAGTTCGGCCTGCGCTCGGCCTTCTTCCGTTTCTACTTTCAGCATGAGGAGGCGGAAGAGAGACGCAAGCTCACGGGCACGACGCTCATCTTTCTGCTGGTCGCGGCGCTGCTTATCCTCGCGCCGCTAGTCTTTTCCATCAGCTACCTGTCGCTCCCTGTCTTTAAAGACGCGGCGCTGCTCCCGCTTATTCAAATAGCACTGATTGGAACCTTCTTCGACCTCGGCTCAGTCATCCCCTTCTCAATCTTCCGCGCGGAGCAGCGCGCGACACAGTACGCGGTGCTTTCTCTGCTGCGCTTCTTCATTAACACGGTATTGAATATCGTCGCGGTAGTTGTTCTTTACTGGGGCGTGGCGGGTGTTATTTACGCCAACCTTCTGACCGCAGTCCTCTTCTTTTTAATCTGCCTCGCGCTGACGATGCGCTCCATAAGGTGGGTTATAGATTTCGGCCTGCTGAAGAGGCTTCTGGTTTTCGGCCTGCCGCTCGTTCCGGCCTATCTGGCGGGATGGGCTCTGACCTTCTCCGACCGTTTCTTTCTTGAAAGGTACGCAGACCTCGCGCAGGTGGGCGTGTACGCCATCGGCTACAGCATCGCCAGCGTTCTGAACATGGTGATGGGGTGGTTTAATACGGCATGGCTGCCCTACTGTTATTCGGTCGCGGAACAGCCCGGTGCCAAACAGTTCTATGCGCGCATGCTGACTTACGCGCTCACGCTGTTTACGCTGGTGGCAATCGGCCTCAGCCTTTTTTCGCCGGAGGTGCTTTACCTGCTCGCGCCTCCTTCGTATCACGGGGCAGCCAGAGTCGTTCCCCTGATAACGCTCGCGTACCTCTTCTACGAGGCTAATTATCTGATTGCGTTCGGTCTTGATCTCACAGGTAAGACCTCTTATTATGGTTTAATCGTTGGCATCGCTGCTGTGCTTAATCTGCTCTTAAATTTTTCATTGATACCACCTTTCGGGATGATGGGCGCGGCCGTCGCTACGGCGCTCTCCTACATGAGCTTGATGGTAGTGGCCTATCTCATAGTCAGGCGCATCTATCCGGTGCGTTATGAAAAGGTGCGCCTTCTTAAATTGAGCCTGACGAGCGTGGGCCTGTTTCTGGCAGGCATCAGCCTCAAGACGGGCCGCGTGTGGGTTGATGCGAGCCTTGGCGTGGTGGTTATTTTGAGCTGGCTGGCCATCCTCTATTTCTCAAGATTCTTCACCGAGCGTGAGCTGTCTACGGCGAAGGCTGCCAGCCATTCAATCCTGCAAACATTCCGCGACGGCCTCAAACGCGACCGTCCCAAAGGTCTGGTGAAAGAAGATTCCGTCTGACCAGGGGAAGTTAATGTCTCTTAGAAGAATAGTAAAAAAACCGATTCTGTTTGGCGTTGATATGACCGCCGACCTCCTAGTCCTTCTGATGAAGGCTATGTATCGCCTTTCCAAAGACGACCCGGAAACTGCTCCCGATTCGGTTGATAATTTCGACAGCCTGCGCATACAGGAGAAAGAACAGTTCGAGGCCATCCTTGACAGGCAAACGCGCCGCATCAAGCCTGAGTATATAGAGTACAGGCGATGTCCGAACTGCGATTCCGAATCACACAGGCTGGTCTTTCCCACGCAGGATTTTTTCGACTACGTGAAGTGTCAGGAGTGCGGCTTCGTCTACGCGTGGCAGATGTTGACGCACGAGGCCCGCACGAAGATTTACGGCGGCCTGACGGGCACGGGCGCGGCTGAAGTCTGTTGCAGTCCTTCCGGCAGGGCCGCAGACCGTGCGCGATTCAGTTTCCCCTTGAGCCTGATACTTAAATATCACAGGGGAGGGAACCTGTTGGACGTGGGCTGCGGCGTCGGAAACTTTCTGAATCAGGCCAGAGAAGCGGGCTTTTCGGTTCAGGGGATAGAGACGCATCCGGAGTTCAGGGAGGCTGCCAAAACGAACTATCAGATTGATGTGCAGACGGGAATCTTCGAAGAGATGGAATTGCCCGAAGACCACTTTCAGGTAATCACCATGTGGGAGACGCTCGAACACATATACCACCCGAAGGCCGCCATCAAGCGGGCTTTCGAGATACTGACGCCCAAAGGGATACTCGCCATCTCTGTCCCGAATCTGGCTAATCTGGGCTTTTTCATGCTGCGCGAATACAGCGCCCATCGCGGCGGCGAGCACATCAACTTCTTTTCGCCCGCCACGCTCTCGCGGATGCTGACCGACTGCGGCTTCACGGTCGTAGAGTCGCACACCACCGGCAATTCGGATTGGGGAACGATGCTCAACCTGCTCAATCTGGATTTGGACAGAGTCTACTGTTATGACAATGTCGGAAAGAAGAAGGAGACTACTCCGCCGACGCCCTTCTTCGCGCCTCACGAAGCCACGTTCTTAAAGCGGGTAGTATTCCCGGCTCTCTCCCGTTACGAGAGCAGAACAGGTAAAGGAGAAGGCATTACTATCCTCGCCCAGAAGAATGTCTGAGACGCTGAGGTGCTGCCCGAAAGTCATGCTCTGTTAGAATCAACTCCATCATGCAAAAGCGCCCGGTCGTCTGTTAAAAAGAGTTTGAGATGAGACAAGTTTGTCTGAACGAACGGCAAGAAGTTGTCGTCACTGAGATACCGGCCCCTGCTCTTTCCGAGGGTCAGGTGCTGGTACGCACCGGCTACTCTCTGATTAGCTCCGGCACTGAGCTATCCACGGCGGCGCAGGGCGCGGCCCCCTCACCCATGCGACGGCGCGTAGACCTTTTGAGAAAAGTCGGGGCAAGTATTCAGCGTGAAGGTATAGCCTCTACCATCTCGCGCGTCAGGCAGAGGCTTCAGCCAGCCCCCACGTTGCAGGGGCGCGGCTATATAGCCGCAGGCGAAGTGATAGGAGTAGGCTCCGGCGTCAGCGACGTAGAGGTAGGCGACCGCGTGGCGTGCGCGGGCGGCACTGCGAATCACGCTGAAATCATAGCAGTACCTCGCAACCTGCTGGTTCGCGTGCCTTCGGAGCTTCCGCTCAGGGAAGCCTGCTTCACCACTCTGGGCGCTATAGCCATGCAGGGGCTCAGGCGGGCCGGGGCGAGCTTTGGCGAAACGGTCGTCGTAATCGGGCTCGGCCTGATAGGACAGCTTACGTGCCAGTTGGCAGAGGCTGCGGGCTGCGTCGTCATAGCTATTGACCTTGTGGACGAGCGCCTGAAGCTGGCGAAAGAGCTGGGCGCGCATTACATCATCAACGCGAGCGCTGACAACACTGTCCAGTCCGTGCGCTACATCACGGGCGATTACGGGGCAGACGCCGTGCTGGTCTGCGCCGCGACGGGCAGCAGCGCCCCCGTCAACGATGCCTTTCAAATGTGCAGGGAGCGTGGCCGGGCCATTATTGTCGGTGATGTGGGGATGAATCTGGAGCGGTCGCACTTCTATCAGAAGGAGCTTGACCTGCTGATTTCAAGGTCGTACGGCCCCGGAAGGTATGATTACGAGTACGAGCAGTTGGGGCTTGATTACCCGATTGGATACGTGCGCTGGACTGAGAATCGAAACATGGCTGAGTTCGTGCGGCTGCTGGCGGCGGGCAAGGTACGCGTGGCTCCTCTCATCTCGGCCGAGTACGCCTTGGACGAAGCGGCAACCGCTTACGCCACTCTGTCGGCCAAATCTAGGGAGATGCTGGGCGTGCTGTTTCGTTACGAGAGCGAAGCGAACCCTCAGCAAAGCCCGTCGAGAGTTGTTCATCTGAAGCGCGCCGCTTCAAGCGGTTCGAGCAAGCGCGTGCGCTTTGCCGTCATCGGAGCGGGAAGCTTCGCGCGCGGCTTTCACATCCCCAGCATCTGCAAGATGCCGGAGAGCGAACTGGTAGCCATAGCCAATTTCACCGGAGTCAACGCCAGACAGGCGGCTGAAGAGTTCGGCGCAAGCTACTGCACGACCGATTACAGAGAGGTGCTGGCGGACGCTGGCATTGACGCTGTGGTAATCACCACGCGCCACAATCTTCACGCTGAAATGAGCCTCGCCGCAGCCCATAGCGGAAAGCACATTTTTGTAGAGAAGCCACTGGCTTTAACTCTGGAGGATTGCCGGGAAGTCTCTCAGGCCGTGGCGGACGAAGGCGTGCTGCTGACCGTAGGTTTCAACAGGCGCTTCGCCCCTTTGGCCATGGAGCTTAAAGCGCTTCTGGACAGCACTCCGGGGCCGAAGATGCTGACCTATCGCGTAAACGCCGGATGGCTTCCACCAGACCACTGGTCTATAGACCCCGTGCAGGGCGGCGGTCGCATCCTCGGAGAGGGATGCCATTTCTTCGACCTGCTATATTACCTAGTAGGCTCCGAGCCTGTGAGAATCGCGGCCTCTCTTGCGCGCACTGACAGGGAGAGCAAAGACCCGGCGAACATGAGCGCCACCGTAGAGTTCGCGGACGGCTCCGTCGGAACCATGCTCTACACGGTCGTAGGAGATAAAGCTCTGCCTAAAGAACGCGTGGAAGCGTTCGGCGGAGGAAAGGCATTCGTACTGAACAATTTTGATTCCTTGGAATCGTATGGGACGGGCGCTGCTAATCCTTCTACCGCTTCGGGCGATAAAGGCCACTTCGGAGTGATGCAACACTTTTGCGATGCCGTGCTCGGCAAGACATCATTACAGATAACTGCTCTGGACGGTCTGCGGGCTACACTCTGCGCGGAAAAGGCTCTGGAATCTGCGCGGACGGGGAAAGTTGTAGAGATAAACGCCGACGAGCTTCTGACTCCACCTGTTTCATAAAGCGCACGCCGGGAATCACCATGTCTTATATACGACCGATTACTAAACCAGTGCCAGCTTCGAGCCCAGTATGTCCTTAAGCGCCGGAAGAGTTAAAGTGGAGAATCAGCCCGATGTGAATCCTTCCGTCGCGGCCTCACTCGCGCGGGAAGCAAGCGGTCGTCTGGAAGGCTGGGTGGAGCGTAACGGCTGGGAGGGTTACGACCCTTACGACATACAGGGCACAAGCTGGTACATGGCTTTAGCCCGCAGTCGTTCGCTATTGCTCAGGGCAGCGCGCAAAGGCCCCTTCTGGTTGCTTCATCGCTATCCTATGGCCGCGCGACGACTGGTACGCGTCAAGGCCATTAATCCGAAAGGCATGGGATTGTTCGTCTCGGCTTTCTGCCGCCTGTTCGAGGTGACGGGAGATGAAGCATATTTGCTGCGGGCCAAAGAATGCGCCGAGTGGTTGCTGAACCATCCGAGCAAGGGTTATCCCGGCCTCAGTTGGGGCTACCCTTTCGACTGGCAATCGGTGGTCTTCATCCCTCGCGGCACGCCTTCTTCTGTCGTTTCCACAGCAGTCGGTGACGGCTTGTGGCATCTGGCGCGCGTGACGGGCGAGCAACGGTACGCGGACGCGTGTGTCGAGCTTTGCCGCTTTTTGCTGGAAGGATTAAACCGCACTGTTATTGACGAAGAGACTCTTTGCTTCAGCTACACGCCGGTTGATAATTTTCTGGTACACAATGCCAGTCTCTTTACCGCAGAGTTTCTGGCGCGCATCGGACAGGAGACTGGAAAGACGGAGTGGAGCGAGATTGCCATACGCGCTGGCAACTACGCCTTGCGCGAGCAGAACGAGGATGGCTCAATCTTTTACTGGGGTAGAGAGCAGAACCAGAATGCTCCGAATCACCGGGACTGTTATCACAGCGGCTTCGAGATACGCTGCCTGTGGGGAATCTGGAAGGCGACAAACGACGCGCGCTTTCGTGACGCGGCACTCAAGTATTTTCATTTTTTCAAATCCGCTTATATAGGCCCAAATGGAGAGGTAATGAATCTTCCGGGAAGGATATTCCCGGTTGATATTCACGCCTGCGCGGAGGCGCTGCTTTGCCCCGCCATCTTATACGAGTCGGAAGCGGAAGACTCTTTGAACATCATTTCAAAGGCCCTGCCGTGGATTGTCGCAAAGATGCAGAACAGAGACGGCAGCTTCGCCTACATGGCTTTCGAGAACGGCAGGGTTGACAGGACGCCTTACATTCGGTGGGGGCAAGCATGGATGCTGCGTGCGCTGGCCGAAACACTGTTCGTCCTTCAAGACGGGCTTCAGGAAAGCTTCCGGCCTTAAGTGAAAGGAGCAATTTTTTCGGTGCGTATAGGAATGGTTTTAGAGACCCCTTTTCCGCCGGACATACGGGTGGAGAAGGAGATGCGCGCCTTGAGGGCCGGAGGCCATGACGTGACGCTTCTATGCGGTCACAGGGAAGGGCAACTGCTCGAAGAGGAGTACGACCGGTTTCGAATTGTGAGGTTTAGAGAACCTGTCGAAGGGACAATCAATAAGGCCGCGAATCTGCTTCATCATTGGGCTACTGCGCGTAAGCGAGCGTGGGAGCAGGCGGTCGAAACCTTTGCCCAAAAGAGCCGCGTAGAGGCCCTGCACGTACATGACTTGCCGCTCGTGCCAACGTGCCTTGCGGTTTCCCGCCGCCTCAAGATTCCCCTCATCTTCGACATGCACGAAATCTATCCGGTGATGATTCGCGGCAGAATGCCGACCGCCATAGGTCTGCGCCAGAAGCTCAACTCAGGCGTTCATTCCCTGCTCTTCTCGCCCGGCTGGTGGGATAGCGTCGAAAGACGGGCCGTGCAGCATGCAGACCACATAGTCGTAGTCATAGAGGAATCGAAAGAGCGCCTCATACGCATGGGCATAGCAGGCGAAAAGATAAGCGTTGTCCTCAATGCGGAAGATATTGATAGCTTTCTGGCAATCCCCGAACAGCCTGCGATAGCTGAAAAGTACTCGGGCGATTTTATGGTCGGCTATGTCGGAGGCGTGGATAATCCCAATCGCGGCCTTGAGAATCTGGTGCGAGCATTGCCGCTTCTCTTAGACCGTATCCCCGGCACGCGGCTGCTCATAGTGGGCGACGGGCCGCTACGCCCAACAATCGAAGCTCTGGTGAATAAGCTGGGGCTTTCGGAAAAGGTAATTTTTGCCGGCTGGGTTCCCTTTAATGAAGTCCCGGCTTACGTCAAAGCCGTGCAGGTCGCCGTCATACCTCACATAATCAACGAGCACACGAATCATACTATTCCGCACAAGCTGTTTCAGTACATAGCGCTGGGCAAGCCCGTCGTCGCGTCGAACATAGCGCCTGTCCGCCGAATTCTGGATGACACGGGCGCAGGCATCATCGCCCGCGAATGGTCGCCTCAAGGGTTTGCCGAAGCGATTATTCAGGCACACGAGCGCCTGCAATCAGGGGCGCACGACCCCCAAAAGCAGGAAGCAGTGCTCAGGGCTAAATATGGATTCCAAGCCGTGAGCGAGCCGCTTCTACAGCTTTATAGAAGCCTTTAAACGGTCTGAATTTATAAACTGTGAAGGGCCTTTCTATCAGGTATAGAAAGGCCCTTTACGGTTTAGTCGCAGTCTTGAGCCCGGCTCAATCTACTTTCCGGCGTAGAAATCCGCTATAGCCTCAACGACCGTGGCAATCATCTCTTCGGTCAGCTCAGGGTATATCGGCAACGCCAGCGTTTCCCTAGCGGCCCGCTCGCTTTCGGGGAAGTCGCCTTCTTTAAGCCCTAAGTAAGCGAAGCATTCCTGTAGGTGCATCGGCACCGGATAATAGATTTCCGTGCCAATCTGTCTCTGCTTAAGATAGGCCATCAACTCGTCGCGCCGTGTCGAGCGAATAATGAATTGATTATAGATATGTCGGCAGTCCGCAGCCTCCACGGGCAGAGTCACGTGCCCGTTTTGTCCGGCGTCCGCCACAGGGCTCGCGCCTTCGCTCACGACCAACCCGGCCTGCGCGAAGTAGCGGCGATAGAGGTCTGCGTTTCGCTGGCGCGCAGTCGTCCACTGCTCCAGATAATTCAGCTTTACTCTCAGGATTGCGGCCTGAATCGCGTCCAGCCGGAAATTGCCTCCCACCACCTTGTTGTAATACTTCGGCTTATAACCATGATTGCGGAGCAGCTTGACGCGGTCTGCCAAATCGGCATCATTTGCAGTGACCATCCCGCCGTCACCGAAGCCGCCAAGATTTTTTGACGGGAAGAAGCTGAAGCAGCCGAAATGGCCTATGGAGCCCGCCCTTCGTCCATGATATTCAGAGCCTATGGCCTGAGCCGCGTCCTCTATCACATAGAGATTGCGCCTCTCTGCAATCTCCATAATCGGGTTCATATCGGCCACCTGTCCGTAGAGGTGAACCGGCATGATGACGCGCGTGGCCGGCGTGATTGCCTCTTCTATCTTGGACGTGTCTATATTGTAAGTGAGCGGGTCAATGTCCACGAAAACAGGCTTGGCCCCTAGGCGAGAGACGGCCCCGGCGGTCGCAAAAAAAGTGTAAGGCGTAGTGACAACTTCATCGCCCGGCTTGATGTCTAAGGCCATCAACGTGACCAAAAGGGCATCGGAACCGGACGTCACTCCAATACCGAACTGACAATGGGAATAGTCTGCTATCTCGCGTTCCAGAGCCTCCACCTCAGGCCCCAGAATAAAGTACTGAGAATCGGCCACCCTATCCATGGCGGCTCTGACCTCGTCACGGATAGTGGCGTACTGCGCCTTGAGGTCAAGGAGCGGGACAGGACGGCCTTTTGTTGCTGGTGAAATCGTAGAAGATTTTGCCTCAATGGCTGAAAGTTTTTGCATTAGTTGAGTCTTCGCCTTTCAATATCAAGTAAGCCTTTCATCCCGCAGCCGGGGATAGCGGTTCGTCTTCAGACCAGTCCAGACAACGCAACAGCCCCGGCTCCACCTCTTTGTAGCGCCAGCCGCTTTCAGGACAGATGAGATTGCCGTCGCCGTCCTGTTTCGTCAGACGATGGCCGTGACGACTCATCCAGCCTTTTCGTATGGCCGGGACTCCGAGCATGAGCGCATAATCCGGCACCTCTTCGGCGCGCACGAGAGCGCCTGCGCCGACAAAGGCGTAGCGCCCTAGCGTTGCCCCGCAGACTATGGTTGCGTTAGCGCCTATGGTAGCTCCGCGACGCACTAGAGTTCGCTGATATTGACTGTGCCGCACAATCTGAGAGCGCGGGTTAATAACATTGGTAAAGACGCATGATGGCCCGCAGAAAACGTCGTCCTCCAACTCTACGCCGGTGTAAATGGAGACATTATTCTGAATCTTTACGTTGCTCCCTATAACTACGTCGTTGGCAACAAAAACATTTTGCCCCAGAACACAGCGCGCGCCGATTTTCGCGTTCGATGAGACGTGGCAGAAGTGCCATATCTTGGTTCCTTCACCGATTTCGCTGGGGTCGTCTACGTAAGCGCTATCGTGAACGAAGTATGCTCGCTCAGTCATGAATAAACTAGCGATCCTTTCTCGACTGAATTTTCAAGCGGAAGAGTAATGGGGTCGCCATTTATTACCAGCGACCGTTGGGCGGCATTCAACACCTGAAGCACTCGCAGGCCGCTAGCCCCGTCCGTCAGTGGAGGCACGCGCGTCTTCATTGCTTCTAAAAAAGCTCGGCATTCCAGAAGCAGTGGCTCATCTTCAGAAAAAGATATCTCTTCGCCGTTGCCCTTGATGGGAATCGGCTGGTCATCCTGAATCTCTACGCGCTGGTCGTACAAGACCAGCTTCTTGCTCACATCATCGAAGCTGGCCATCTTCTTCGAGCCGACGATGACCAATCGTTGCTCTTTGAAGGGATGCAGCCACGAGACGTAAATATGAGAGCGGACTCCGTTGTCAAAGAGCAGATGAGTGACAGTCACGTCAGCTATGTTTGGCTGCACGTAGCTTCCGCCATGGGCGGCGACCTGAAAAGGCATCGCTCCAACCAATCGCAGCACGATTGCTATATCATGAGGCGCAAAGCTCCACAGGATATTTTCTTCCCTGCGAACCTTACCCAGATTAAGCCTGTTTGAAGAGATATATTGGATTTTGCCAAGCTCCCCTTTTCTGATGAGGTCAAGCAGGCAGACTATTGCCGGATGATACTCCAGCACATGTCCCACCATGAGGATGAGGCCGCGCTCTTCGGCTAGCTGTACCAGATGCTTTCCCTGCTCGTAGGTGAGCGCCAAAGGTTTCTCAACGAAGACATCTTTGCCAGCTTCCAGCAGTTGCCGTGCTAAATCATAATGTGTCTCGGCGGGCGTCGCTATAACAACTCCCGTGACCTTACCGGACAAGACTTCTTCTATTTCGGCTACGACCCGCGCCTGCCCGGCCAATTCGACGGCTCTTTCCCGCCCGCTCGCTGTTTCGTCGCACACCAATGACAAAGAACCTAATCGGTTGAAGCTTCTCACAAGGTTCTTTCCCCAATAGCCGCATCCTACGACCGCAACCGAAGTTGATTGCTCCATAAGTCTATCTTCTCTCGTCGCTTTGTATGAGTGTTATAAGATTACGAATTGCTCGGAAATGGCTCAATAGTCTCGCCTGTTCTTTAAGGCATGGGCGACAGTGTGCGCCTTTATAGTGTCTTGGCATTTCTGTTTAACGAAGTAGCATATGCAGGATTCATCATCGTGTCAATTATGGAGAGCGTCGCGCACGATTGGCATTCGGGCGTGCGCGGAAGCGGGTGTTGAGGGACTGAATTTGTCACAAAATCGGAGAGACACAGAACCTCCAAGCGGGCTTGCGTTACTGGCCCACAGTTTGGGCCTTTTTATCACACACCTCAAATAAGCCGCAGAGGACTTGACATCTGAAATGAAGAGGACTATTGTGCCTGCGCTAATGAACGCCAGCGGGTGGCCCAGAAAGTTCTTCCCCTGGTTTCATTCGTTAGTAACCGCTCTGAAATAGTCAGCCTGCGGCTCACAGCTTAGTTCAATCCAAGTTATGTGAAGACAGAACTTAGCTACCTTTCCCGATGAACCAACAAGTAGCTGGTTAAAAATTCGAGGAGCATGAATCCCATAAGCCACGGATGCAGTGTCGTATAGCCGAGGAAGGTCTAGCGCTGCATATGTGCTCTAGTCGGAGCTTCAGAACCCTCGCCTAAATAGTGCGGAAGAAACCCGAAACCCATCGCATATCGGCTCCTAAGCAAATAGTCTTTACTCTCTATAAATGAGGTATTCGGCCACATAAGTTTGGTGTTGGACTAAAACCAACCCCCCTGGCCCTGACATATTTTGCCGGTCTGCGACCCAAAGCTTTAACCAATTAGAAGGAGAATCTCAATGAACAGACTACGCTTGACCTTGAACATATTGGCCCTGGTAATTTTCACCCTGATTGTCGCCTCCACGACGCAGGCACAGGCTACACGCACTTGGGTCTCAGGCGTCGGCGATGACGTCAACCCTTGCAGCCGCACCGCCCCCTGCAAAACCTTCGCTGGCGCTATCTCCAAAACCGCCGCCAACGGCGAGATTAGCGTCCTTGACCCGGGCGGCTACGGCACACTGACAATCACCAAGTCCATCACGGTCGACGGCGGAACTGGCGCGGGCTGGGGCAGCACGCTCAACTCCGGCGGCATCAACGGCTTCCTCATCAACGACGGCGCGACCGCTACCCCCAGAACCATCAACGTCACCCTGCGCAACCTCTCCATTGACGGAGCAGGCTCTACGCTTGGCCTCAACGGCATCAGGTTCATCAGTGGCAGAACCCTCAACATCGAGAACGTAGACATTTTCAACCAGTCTAACAACGGCGTGGACATTGACCTCTCGACGGGCGTTGCCACCGACAGAAGCAGGGTCTACATGACGAACGTAGACATTCATAACGTCACCGGCATAGGCGTCAGGATGCAGGCATCGGCGGCCTACCTCGGCGTCTACATGGACGGCGTGCGTGTGAAGAGAGCGGCCACAGGAGTCTCGGTTGGCAACAACGGGTTTGCGACCATTAGAAATTCGATGTTCAGTGGTCTGACTACCGGCGTGCTGATGGTCAACAACGCTTCGGGTGCCCCCGTGGCGCTGCTCGACAGCGTAGACATGTCAGAGAACACGACGGGCCTCAGCGCAGGCAACGGCACGAAGGCAATCTTGACGAGGTCGAACATCACAGTGTGCACAACGGGCATATCAGCACTGGGTGGGACAGTCCAGTCATCCGGAAACAACACTATCTTAGGCAATAGTAGTGACGGCTTGACGCCGACTATAATCCAGCCTAAGTAAGCTCAGCTCAAATGAGCCCTTCCACCTATTGGCCCAGGGCGAAAGCCTTCAATAGGTGGAAGGGCACAAGCTGATTTCCCCAACCTGGCTAAAGTCCACAAGAGCGCTTCAGCACTATAAAAGAAGGGTTATGACTAGATAGCGATAGCTAATCTAGTCATGTCCCTGAAAGACTAAAGGGCGCGGTGGGCTGCCCATGATTCATTCTGCGCACATTACTGTGGTCAAATCCGAACAAGCCTACTTAGTTCGATTTCAGGCCCAGCCAATGGAAACAAGAATTGGAAGGATGAAATGCTATGAACCCCTTAAGCACATCTACAATTCTTCACCTTGCTGGAAAGATGAAGAGTACAAATTTCCCCATAACGAGTCGTCTACGTAGATTATATTCTCACAGGTCGTTAGTTAGTTTCGGCACGATCTTTACCATACTCGTCGCCGCAGCTTTTTTTGTTGCCCCGTTAGCCTCATCACGAAATAAGACCCAGCGCAAAGCTCAGCCGGAGAAGTCCTCCGTTTACAGTCCTGTAGTTCCAGCTAAGGGCTTGACGAGCACGTTGGGGAATTTCCCCCCAAGCTCAAGGTTCACCGCCTCGAAATTATTCAACTCGCTGTTGTTGCCGCAGGCGGCTCCGACAGAAGAGACTATTGATACTTTCGAAGTGGTAAATGGAGTTTGCACGAACACTCCTAAAGAAACCTTCAACTTAGGCGACACGGTTTGTATTAAAGTTACGAACGCGCCGCTTAGAAATCCCGTGGCGCTGCGGCGTGTCAGCTTAAACAACACTGCCGGGGTGGCCGGGATGAGCGAGGATGTTACTACCGACCCTCAGACCATCCTGTTCACTCTGCCGTCGAATAACATGACAGTCGTTGACGGCGAAAACATTGACAACCGTGGAATATGGAGTGTCACCAGCAACGCTACGGGCGATTACGGAGTGCGGGCCATAGCCTACATTTCGGTCACTGACCCGCAAAATGCTGCTGCCGACCTGGCAATCTACAGCGTCAGCACGGACTCCACCAATGCAGTAGCGCCCGGACAGCGTACCGGCTTCTCTCTCTGGCTGGCCAATAACGGGCCGGATACGGCACAGGACGTTCATGTGACTCAGCAAGTGCCGACGAACCTGACCTACGTTTCAGCCACCAGCGAAAGCGGCCCCAACTTCACCTGCACGGAGAGTGGCGGGGTGGTGGACTGTACAGTGGCTAGCTTGCCGAACGGTCAGAAAGCGACCTTTACACTCAACTACACAGTAAATGGCGGCGCGTCCAACAGCATCGTCACAAGCCGTGCAGAGATTGCTAGCGCTCAAACCGACCCGCGTCCTGCCAGCAACACGGCAGATGCGCGCGTCGAGATTCGTAGCGGCTCCGGCCCTGCGGCCACCTGCGGCCTTGCCTGCCCGGCAGACATAACAGTCCTAGCCAATACCACGAATGGTAATGGTGACCAGGGCGCTGTCGTGAACTTTTCGGGCGGCATAGAGCCTGTCGGAGATTGCGGAGCAATTCAGAGCTCGCCTGCCTCCGGCAGTTTCTTCCCTGTCGGAAACACGGTCGTTGAGGTTACGGCGGGCGGCGGCGGCAGTTGCACCTTTACAGTGACAGTCACCGATGGTTCGCCTCCGAGCATTACCTGTGCGGCAAACATAGGTGTCACGGCTGCGAATGGCGAGTGCGATGCAGAGGTCAACGTTACTGCCCCGACCGGCACAGCAGACGGACAGCCTGCGACGGCCGAAGGAACCCGCAGCGACGGTGAAGCGATTAATGCGCGATTCCCGGCTGGCACAACCACCATCACGTGGACTATCACCGATTCCAGCGACCGAACGGCAAGCTGTCAGCAGACGGTGACGGTTACTGTCAATGACACGACTCCGCCGACCATCACAGCGCCGGCGAACGTGACAGTATCCACTCCGCCGGATACCGCAGGGTCTTGCGGCATGGTTGTTGGTGAAAGCGAGTTAGGTACGCCGGTCACTGACGACAACTGCACGGCTACATTGAATGTGGCACGCACGGGCATACCTTCCGGCAACTTCTTCCCGGTAGGTACGACGACAATTACCTACACGGTAAAGGACAGCGCGGGCAATGCAGCAACGGCCACGCAGACAGTTACTGTGGTTGATGCTACACCGCCGCATATTGCGGCTCCGGCTGATGCCAGCTACACGTGTCTGAGCGAAGTACCTGCGGCCAATCCGTCGCAGGCGACAAGGGGTGTGGTTCTGGACGAGAACGGTAATCCGCTTCCGCCGGGCCCGCCATCCGACAACTGCGGAACGCCCGTAGTGACCGTCACCGAAAGCAGCACTGGCGCTGGCAATCCCAGCAGCCCGATGGTCATCTCGCGCGTCTTCACGGCAACTGACAGCGCTGGTAATTCCGCCAGTTCTACGCAGACGATTACGGTTATAGACTCGACGCCGCCGACGATAAGTTGTCCGGCTGATATAACCGTGTACTTGCCTATGAACTCGACGGCGGTAACCGCGCCCGTCAACTTTGCGGCAACAGGCTCCGACGACTGCGGAACTCCGACAATCAGCTATAGCAAAGCGTCGGGTTCCAGCTTCTCCGTCGGCACCACTGCCGTCACAGCGACGGCCACGGACGCCGGAGGCAATACCGCTTCGTGTACCTTTAATGTAACCGTCCTCTACAACTTCGCGGGCTTCTTCTCGCCGGTTAATAATCTCCCGACGTTGAACGTCGTGAATGCCGGTCGAGCGGTTCCTGTGAAGTTCAGCCTGAGCGGTAACAAGGGGTTGGGCATCTTCGCTGCTAACAGTCCCGCTTCCGGGCCAATCACTTGCAATTCAAACGACCCGGCGGTAGACCTGATAGGTACAGTAACAGCCGGAGGCAGCAGTCTCAGCTATGACGCATCAAGCGACCAGTACAATTACGTCTGGAAGACTGAATCGTCTTGGGCTGGCACCTGTCGCCAACTGGTAATTACTCTCAACGACGGAAGCGTCCACAGGGCGAATTTCAAGTTCAAATAACCCTGTTATTTGAAGCATCAGGGGAGATGCCTGAAAGAGCGTCTCCCCTGATGTTGAATCGCTCCGAAAACGCTTTTGACAAAGCTAAAAACTCCCTGCCCGCCATAGATGCTTTTAATATATGGCGGGCAGGGAGTTTTTATTGCCTTTGACATTCAAGACAGCCATTCTTGACATAGGTCAAACCCAAATTTATATTTACCAACTCTTACTTTCTCGCTTACCCCGCGCCGGCCCCGGAAAGTTAAAGGCAACAAAAAGAGAGCGTAGGGCAGAAGTCAACTCCACATGCACAAAATTTTCATTACCGGTGGGGCGGGCTTTATTGGCTCATCCTTCATTCGACTGGCGCTCGCCGGAGACAGCAGGCTTCATATCACGAACTTCGATGCGCTCACATACGCGGGCAGCACGGACAATCTGGAAGGGCTGGACGAGGGTCGCCACCGCTTCATACATGCGGATATTACAGACCGTGAAGCCGTCTTCGACGCATTGGAAGAAGGAGTCTACGCCGTCTTGAACTTCGCCGCCGAGTCGCACGTTGACCGCAGCATAACTTCGGCGGACGAGTTCATACGCACGAACGTACTCGGCACACAGATTCTTCTGGATGCCGCGCGCCAGCGTAAAGTCTCTCGTTTCGTACAGATTTCGACGGATGAAGTGATGGGCAGTTTGAGTGAGGACGACGACGCCGCGCTTTTCACCGAAAGCTCGCCGCTTGCGCCTAATAATCCTTACGCGGCCTCAAAGGCTGCGGCAGAGCATCTGGTGCGCGCGGCTCAGCACACGCACGGCCTGAACGCTATCATTACGCGTAGCGGCAACAACTATGGGCCGCGACAGTTCCCTGAGAAATTCATCCCGCTCATGATTTCAAACGCGCTCGAAGACAGGCCCGTTCCGCTCTACGGCGACGGGCGGCAGGTGCGCGACTGGATTTACGTGGACGACCACGCCCGCGCCCTTTTACTCCTCATAGAGCACGGGCGCTCCGGCCACGTCTACAACATAGGCGCTCGCAACCAGCGCCGCAACATAGAGGTGGCGAAGCAGGTGCTGGACGCGCTCGGCAAGCCTCACTCGCTAATCCGGCACGTAGAGGACAGGCCGGGCCACGACCGCCGCTATGCTATAGACCCATCCAAGCTGGAGCGCGAGACGGGTTGGCGTCCGCAGCAGAATTGGGAGAGCGGTCTGAAGAAGACTATCGAGTGGTACGTCGAGCGTGTAGAAGCTCGCAGGTTACAGGCTTGAGACTCTTAATAACAGGAGCAAACGGCATGGTGGGAAGGGCGGTCGCATCCCACTGCGCTTTTGTGGGCGACGAAGTGTTGGCCCGCGACCACGCGGCGCTGGACATCACGGACGATGCGGCCGTCGAGGCTCTCTTTGCGCGCGAGCGCCCGGAAGCGGTCATCAACTGCGCCGCGTGGACGGACGTTGACGCCTGCGAGTCAAATCCTGAGCGCGCATTTCTGGTGAATGCAAAAGGGCCTGAGAATCTGGCCGTCAACTGCCGCAGGTTCGGCGCGGTGCTTGTGACCATCTCCACGGACTACGTATTTGACGGGATGAAACCGGGCTTATATACGCAGCGCGACGACCCCAACCCGCAGAGCGTCTACGCGAAGGCCAAGCTCGAAGGCGAGCGGCTGGCGGCAAAGGCTTCGGCCCGCACTATCATAGTCCGCACGGGCTGGATTTTCGGGGCGGGCGGCAAAAATTTTTTAGCAACGGCAGTCAACCGTCTCCTCGCGGGCGAGCGTCTTAAGGCCATTAATGATGCTTACGGGACGCCGACTTACGCTCCGCACCTTGCCGCGCGCTTGCGCGAGTTGGCAGAAAGAGATATACCAGGTATCTTTCATGTGGTTAATAGTGGCGACGGCGCAAGTTACGAGGATTTTGTCAGGTGCGCCCAGCGCTGGGTTCCGCATCAGGGGGCAGAGATTGAAAGCATCTGTGTCGGCTCTTTGCAAAGACCCGCGCCCCGCCCCGTCAATTCAGGTCTTTCCTGCCTGCTCTCGGAGGCCATGGGCCTTGAGCCGCTCCCACACTGGCAGGAGGCTTTAAAGGAATTCGTCGCACGGACGCTTGAGTCCTCAGGACGGCGACCCAATCAAATAACAACGGTTCTGCGTTCGGCTTAGACTGCCATTCTCTGCTATTATGTCTAGGTTTATGACTGCTTTCGGCCTCGGCCTCTCTTTTTAGGATAGGGTTTAAGAGTTATGGTTTCACCAGACAATCGCTTGCTTCCGCTAACCAACGTCGAGCGCGAGATAGATCGCCCGCTTCACGACGTTATACAGCCGAAATCTTACGGCGCGTCGCGTATGGAGACGCCGCACCTGCGCGAGTACCTCTCGGTCGTGCTCAAGCGTAGGTGGCTCATACTGAGCTTGGTAGTCGTAGTGACCTCTCTGGTCGCCATACAGATGTATCGTATGCCCTCCATCTATCAGGCCACGACCACCATCCTGATTGAGCCGAAGAAGGCCCCTGTGGCGCTGCAAAACACGGCCGTCGTCATTAATCAGGACGACCCCGGCTACTACCAGACGCAGCTTCGTCTTCTGCAAAGCCCCGCGCTGGCGCGACAGGTCATCCTGAGTCTGAATTTACAGAACAACCCTGCCTTTTTCGGCCAATCATCGCCGGGCATCATGGCCAGCCTGAAGAAGGTCTTCTCGCGCACCGGCCCGCAGAACAACACGGCGCAGAAACCCGTGCAGTCGGAGCTTCCCATAGTTAAAGAGACAGAGGTGCGCGAGCAACTGACGCCGGAACAGATAGCCAAGCTTGAGCCCTATGAAGACACGCTGATAGCGAACCTGACAGTGGAGTCCGAGACGGGCACGAGCCTCGTCAAAATCAGCTACAGGCACACCAGCCCCGAGATGGCGCAGACCATCGCCAACACCGTGGCCGAAGTCTTCATGCTCAACAACTACGACCGCGAGACGCAGGGGCAGAGGCATGCCGCCGAGCTGATTGCGAAAGAGTTGGCTGAACTACAGCTCAGAATCAGGCAGAGGGAAGAGGAGAAGATTGCCTACGCGCGTGGCCAGGACATACCGGCGGGTAAGGAGGCCATAGGTGCCAACATCTACGCCGAGCGGCTGACAAAGCTTAGCCAGCAGCTGCTGGACGCCGAAGAGAAGCGTAAGAACGCGGAGGCTCTCTACAACGCCGCCAGGAACCAGAGCGACCCGAACGCCGTGCCGCAGGTGATAGAAAACAAGCGCATACAGGCGCTCAGGGAAAAGCTGGATCAGTTGAAGTCGCAGCGCGACGAGCTGCTGGTTGTCTACACGGACGAGTATCCTGCTGTAAAAAGGATAAACGCCCAGATTGAAAATATAGAGAACGCTCTCAAAGTTGCCCCGAAGGAGGTCATCAACTCCTTAAAGACCAGTTACGACTCGGCTCTGGCCAATGAGCAGGCGCTGCGCAGGGATTTCGAGGCGGCTAAGGGCGTCACCTCCCAGCAGAATCTGTCGCAGGTACAGATGAGCATGCTTGAGCAGCAGCTTGAGACTGACAAGCAGTATGCCGCCATGCTCCTGCAACGACAGCACGAGATACAGCTTAAGGAAAGCGACCGCACGAATAACATCAGCGTGGTGAACGTAGCGCGTCCGGGCGTGCTGGTCGGGCCGCCGCGCCTTCGCAACGTCTTCATAGCTTTGGTGCTGGCACTGGCGGCCGGTATCGGTCTGGCCTTCCTGCTGGACTACCTTGACGACTCGCTGAAGTCTGTCGAGGACGTTGACCGTTACCTGCACCTGCCTGCGCTGGCGCTCATCCCCGCCTCGCGCAACGACTCGCCACGGCTCAGGAGTAAGAACGCCCCGCCCGAAGAGAACGAGGTGACGGCGCTCGCGCTTATCAACGACGCGCGCTCTCCCGCCGCAGAAGCCTACAGGCACTTGCGCACGTCGCTTCTGCTTTCAAGCGCGGGCCAGCCGCCCAAGACCATACTCGTCACCTCCAGCCAGCCGTCCGAAGGCAAGACGACGACGGCCGTCAACACGGCTGTCATGCTGGCGCAGACCGGGGCGGAAGTCCTGATTGTTGATTGCGACCTGCGCCGCCCGCGCGTTCACGCTCACTTCGGCGTAGGCAACGTGCCGGGGCTGACCAACTACCTGTCGGGCGAGTCGGAGCTGGACAGCGTGATACAGTCCAATGAAAAGCTGCCGCAGTTGAAGCTCCTTGCGTCGGGGCCGATTCCGCCCAACCCTGCGGAGCTTCTCGGCTCGAACGAGATGCGTAAGCTCCTGCTTGAGCTTGCAGACCGCTACACGCACGTCATCATAGACTCGCCTCCGGCAATCTCTTTCACGGACGCTTCCGTCCTTTCGACGCTGGTTGACGGCGTAGTGCTGGTCGTACACGGCGGCCGCTCGTCTCGCGCCGTGGTGCGTCGCGCCAAGCAGCAGTTGGTGGACGTTGGCGCAAACATCTTCGGCATAGTCCTCAACAACGTGAAGCTTGAGGCGCAGGACTACTACTATTACGGCGGGTACTATTCGAGCTACTACAGTTCGTCGGACGATGGCACGGAAGCGGAAGGCGCTGCCACAGGTGCCGGGGCTGGCAGGTCTGCCGGATGAAGGGTGAGTTCTGTGTCATAGCGCCCGACGTCAAGCTGGGGCGCGACGTGGCCATCTATCACTTCGTCAATCTCTACGGCTGCGAGATTGGCGACAACACCAAGATAGGCTCCTTCGTAGAGATACAGAAGGGCGTGGTTGTTGGCCGCAACTGCAAAATTTCCAGCCACACATTTATTTGCGAAGGCGTGACTATCGAAGACGAAGTCTTCGTAGGCCACGGCGTTAACTTCATCAACGACAAACATCCTCGCGCGACTCGTGAAGACGGCGGGCTTCAAACCGAAGCCGACTGGGTTGTTGAGCGTACGCTCGTGCGTCGCGGCGCAAGCCTCGGCACGGGCGCGACCATTCTCTCCGGCGTCGAGATTGGCGAAAGAGCGACCGTGGGCGCGGGCGCAGTCGTCACCAGAGACGTTCCGGCAGGCTCAACGGTCGTCGGCAATCCTGCAACAGCCTTGATGAGTGACGGGTGACAAGCTAAAAGCTTGTTACTCGTCACTCGTCCCTTGTCACTTATCACTGTTTTTATGATTCCCTTTGTTGATTTACAGGCGCAGTACAGGGCCATCAAGGAAGAGGTGGACGCGGCTGTCATGCGCGTCCTCAGTAACGCCTCTTTCGTGCTGGGGCGCGAGGTCGCCGCCTTTGAAGAGTCATTCGCGGAGTACATAGGCGCGCGGCATTGCGTCGGCGTGTCCAACGGCACGGCGGCTATTCAACTGGCCCTGACGGCTTGCGGCATAGGCGCTGGCGATGAAGTCATAGTCCCCGCCAACACCTTCTTTGCGACGGCTGAAGCCGTCTCTACCGCAGGCGCTACGCCCGTCTTCGTAGACGCAGACCCCGTCTCTTACACAATTGACGCCGGACAGATAGAGGCGGCAATCACGCCGGCCACGCGCGCAATCATCCCCGTGCATCTCTACGGTCAGGCGGCGGACTTGGACGCGGTGCTTGAAATCGCGCGCCGCCACAACCTGCTGGTCATAGAGGACGCCGCGCAGGCGCACGGCGCGCTCTATAAGGGGCGGCGCGTGGGCACATTCGGGCACGCCGCGACCTTCAGCTTTTATCCGGGCAAGAATCTAGGGGCTTACGGCGAAGGCGGCGCTGTAGTCACAAGTGACGACGCGGTTGCGCGAAAGGTCAGGCTCCTGCGCGACCACGGCTCTGAGCGGAAGTATCATCACGAGATAATCGGCTACAACTTCAGGCTGGAAGGTATTCAGGGCGCTGTGCTATCAGTGAAGCTCAAGCACCTTGAGCGATGGAACGAGCTGCGGCGCGAGCACGCCTCCCGTTACGACGAGATGCTTGAAGGCGCGGGTTTGATATTGCCGAAGGAGATGGACTACGCGCGCCACGTCTATCACCTGTACGTGGTGCAATCGGAAGAGCGCGACTCTCTGCAAGCGGACTTGACCGGGGAGGGCGTGCAGACAGGGATACATTACCCTGTCCCGGTACACCTGCAACCGGCTTACGCTTTTCTGGGCCGCGCGCGAGGCAGCTTTCCTGAGACCGAGCGACAGGCTGCGCGCGTGCTCTCGCTTCCGATGTTCCCTGAGCTGACGGACGAGCAGGTAAACGTTGTGGCTGAAAACATCCATGCCTCCGCGAAGCGCAGTCAGAGAGCCGACGCTCGCATGTCTGCGCAGCCCGCTTAAGCCCGTAAGACTTTATGACAATGACGACAATCGGCGTGATAGGGTGCGGCTACTGGGGGCCGAACCTGATTCGCAACTTCGCTGAGAACAGGGGCGCGAAGGTGCGGTGGCTCTGCGACATGGACTCCGAGCGGTTGAGCGCGGTCGGTCGTCGTTATCCTTCCGCACGAACGACGACCGATTACCGCGAGCTGCTGCGCGACCCGGAGCTTCACGCAGTCGTCATAGCCACGCCCGTCGCCACACACTTTCCCTTCGCCAAAGAGGCGCTCGAGGCAGGCAAGCACGTCCTTGTTGAAAAGCCCTTCACCTCTTCCATAGCGGAGGCTGAGACGCTGATAGAGCTTGCGCGCAGGCAGCGCTTGACGCTCATGGTTGACCACACCTTCGTCTACACGGGCGCTGTGCGAAAAATCAAAGAGATTATAGATAGCGGCGAGATAGGCGACCTTCTCTACTTCGATTCGACACGAATCAACCTTGGCCTCTTTCAGAAGGACATCAACGTTGTCTGGGATTTAGCGCCGCACGACCTTTCCATAATGGATTTCGTGGTGGGGCGTGAGCCCGAAGTCATACTCGCCACCGGAAGTTGCCACATTGAGCGCGGCATAGAGAACATAGCCTACGTCATGCTCAAGTTTTCAGACCCCTTCATAGCGCATTTTCATTTCAACTGGCTTTCGCCCGTTAAAATCCGTCACACGTTGATTGCCGGAAGCCGCAAGATGATTGTCTACGACGACATTGAGCCGACCGAGAAGGTACGCATCTACGATAGCGGCGTGACGACCAACCGGCACTTGAACAGCTCCGATAAAGAGGCCGCCTATCAGACCCTTGTCAGCTATCGCACGGGCGATGTCTGGGTTCCCAAGCTGGACTCCACGGAAGCGCTTCATTACGTCTGCGAAGAATTTCTGGACTCCATACGCACGGGGCGACGCCCCCTGACGGACGCGGAAGCGGGCCTGCGCGTCGTCCGTCTTCTCGAAGCCGCGCAAGCCTCAATCAACCGGGGCGGCTCGCCCGTAGAGCTTTGACAGCCCACGAGTCCAGCCCTTAAAAGCTTTTCATACCGTCCGCTCACCCGCTCACTATGTGCTATACTTCGCGCCGATGTTTTGGCTTTAGCTTCTAGAGCCGTCCGATTGTCCTCTACTATTCTTTGATTCACTACGAAGATGTCTACAAAAGAGCCTAGCACGCTGGACACGTTGACGGGAACGGTGAAGGGGCCGGGCGAGCGTCCCCACGAGTATCTCTTCATCACGGCCGAGAATCGCCGCACACGAATTGGCGAGTTCGTATATTACGTCGCGCAGGACGGCAGGGCTGCGCGTCACATCCTCGGCAACATCACGCAGCGACGGCTGGTGCGAAATCTGCCCGACGCTTTTCTCTCAGACCCGCAGACGCCGCCCGCAATCGTTTCATCCCTCATAGGGCTGGACACGGACTCCTGCGAGCTTTACGAGATAACGGTCGAGACTATCGGATACTTCAGCCGCGAGCTTGGCGACTTCGTCAATCCGCGCATCCCGCCCAGCCCCGGCGACTCCGTCTTTCTGGCATCGAGCGAGACGCTCGCTGACGTTTTAAGCCCGCGTCACGTGGACGAAACGGGCGCGGCTCACGTCGGCAGCCTTCTGACGCGCTCGGCGGGCGAAGTCCCCGTCGTGCTTTCTATAAAAGATGTCGTCTCGACGCATCTCGCCATACTGGCTTCAACCGGCGCGGGCAAAAGCTACACGGCGGGCGTGCTGGTGGAAGAATTGATGCGCCCGCACAATCGCGCCTCCGTGCTCATAGTTGACCCGCACGGCGAGTACGACACGCTGACTTCCATAGAATCTGACGACCGCTTTCGCACGCCTGACGGCTACAGTCCTGAAGTCAAAATCTTCACTCACGACCGCATAAAGGTGCGCGTCTCTTCGCTGACGGAAGCGGACATCAAGTACCTTCTGCCCGAAGGTACTTCGGACAAGATGCTGCATTATCTCTCGCAGGCTTACAGGAAGCTTACGGCCGGAGAGCGAGGAGAGCGGGGCTTGTGGGGCTATCAGGATTTGCGAGACGCCGTGACGGCCGAGAAGTACGGGGACGATGACGGGCGCGGCGGCTCAAGCGGGAACGTGGGCTCTATAGACGCGCTGCTGTGGAGGCTGGACAACCGCTTCGACCGGCCCGATTCCATCTTCTCAGACCACGAGCACATCCCTCTGGCGGAACTCTTCCGACCGGGTCGCTGCACCGTTCTTCAACTCTCCGACATAGAGCAGAATGAGCAGCAGGTGGTGGTCGCAACGCTGCTTCGCCGCGTCAACAAGGCTCGAGTCTCGACGGTTCGCAACGAGGCCGAGCCGACTTCGGACAGCTATCTTCCCTACCCTGTCTTCACGCTTCTGGAAGAGGCGCACCGCTTCGCGCCCGCAGGCCAGACGGTCGTCTCCACCAACATACTCAAGCAGATTCTCTCCGAGGGGCGAAAGTTCGGCGTAGGCATAGGTCTTATCACACAACGACCGGGCAAGCTAGACCAAGACGTTCTCTCTCAGTGCATGACTCAAATCATCATGCGCATAGTCAACCCGATTGACCAGGACACCGTGGCCAAGTCTGTCGAAGGCGCAGGCAGGCAGCTTCTGGACGAACTGCCCGCGCTCACCAAGGGACAGGCCGTCATCTCCGGCGTAGGCGTCAACACGCCCGTCATGTGCCGCGTCAGAGAGCGCATCACTCGTCACGGCGGCGAAACCTTCGACGCGCCCGCCGAATGGGCCAGATGGCACACGGGCGAAGAGCGCGAAAAGCGCGAGCAGGACAACGCAGTGCTCGCCAAGCCCACCTCCGACAAGAAGCCCGAAAAGGTGCGCGGCATCCGGATTTGAGCGATTCAATATGGCGGCCTCGCGGCATCCCTGCGGAATCTTCAACGACAACTTTCGAGCAGCTACGGCCTTGCGCTCTCTGGCGGGTCGGGTACATTATTGTGGCCTCTTAATTTTGGCATCGAAGAGTTTTTGCGTTTATGAAAGAAGAGATGTATTCGGGCGTGTGGCGGCTGCCGTTTGACGATAAGAGGCGGCCTGCGGTTCTGGTGGGCGAAAGGGATTGGCGCGGGCGTCTGCTGGGCGCGGCTGCCATTCTGGGGATTTGGACGCTGGTGGGGATTTTCTTCGCCAGCCAGATATATTTCTATTTCGCGGGCACGCCGCGCGCCGTCCCCTTCAGCAAGGCGCTCGTGTGGCAGATGTCTGCGGTCTATCTCTCGGCTCTCTTCACCTTCCTGATTCTCTGGCTGGCGCGCCACTTTCGCTTCGACCGTCAGAAGTGGCCGCGAAGTCTTCTGTTTCACCTGCCCGCGAGCTTCGCCATAGCGGCTCTGATGACGGCCTGCCATCTCAGAATTGACGCATACTTTGACAGCAACTTCGCGCGGGTTGTCTTCACAAACTTTCCCGCAAGGGTCTTTGTCAACATAGATAAGAATTTCATTGTCTACTGGCTGATTATCTGGGCCAGTCAGGCGCTGAACTATTACAAGCGTTATCGTGAAAGCGAGTTGCAGGCATCGCAACTGCAAGCGCAACTGGCCGAAGCGCAGCTACAGGCTTTGAAGATGCAGCTTCACCCGCACTTTCTCTTCAACACGCTCCATTCCATCTCTTCGCTACTGAGCCGCGACACGGAGGCCGCGCGACGCATGATTGCGCGATTGGGTGATTTCCTGCGGCTCACGCTTGAGAACTCGGGCGCGCAGGAGGTTTCGCTCCGCGACGAGCTCGATTTTCTCAGGTGCTATCTGGACATAGAGGCGATTCGCTTTTATGACCGCCTGACGGTTCGCATGGAGATAGAGCCGCAGACCTTAAGCTCGCGCGTGCCGAATCTCATTCTGCAACCGATAGTCGAGAACGCCATACGTCACGGCATAGCGCCGCGCTCAAAGCCCGGCCTGATAGAGATACGCTCTGCGCGGCGAGGCGAGCGGCTGCGGCTTGAGGTGAGAGACGACGGCCCCGGCTTGCCCGTAGAGCTTGGCCCCAGCCGCACTGGAAGGCGAGGCATCGGACTCTCCAACACGCAGAACCGCCTGCGCCAGCTATACGGCGAGGAAGCCAGCTTTGAGATGACGAACGACGTGCGCGGCGGGCTGCTGGTCATTCTGGAGCTTCCCTTCCACAGCGAGGGCAAGGCCCAATCAAACGCGGCCTGACAGAAGTCTGAAATTTCCACCCTAATGCAGGACGCACCTCAGAAGCTCTCCTACCTATCTCCGAAGGCGGCTGTCAAAGAGAGCCCCATTCAGGGCAGAGGCTTGTTCGCAGTCGAAGCCATAGAAGAGGGAGAAGTGGTCTGCGTCAAGGGCGGCGCAATCTTCGACCGCGAGCGGCTGCGCGAGCTGTCGCCCCGTCTCGGCCCGTCCGAGATACAAATCGCGCACGACCTCTTCATAGGCCCGCTTCACGAGGACGAGCGCGAGGGAAGCATGATTTTCAGCAACCATTCATGCGAGCCTAACCTCGGCGTGCGCGGGCAGATAGTCTTCGTGGCCATGCGCCGCGTCGAAGCCGGAGAGGAACTGACGCATGACTGGGCCATGACGGACGACGACGATTACGAGATGGAGTGTCGCTGCGGCTCTTTGAGCTGTCGAAAGGTGATTACAGGCCGTGACTGGCGTCGGCCCGAGCTACAGCAGAAATATAACGGCTACATCTCTTGGTATCTGACCGAGAAGATTCGGGAGGAAATTAAGGGCGGTGGACAGCAGAGTCAGGATAGAGAGATAAACCGCTAAATCACGCGCGCACGGCACGAAAGCTTTTTTCTTCTTCGTGCTGTTTAGTGTTGATTCGCGGTTTCGCTTTTATCATTCCTATTGTGCGCCGGGAGTTGCTTTTCCATGCTGCGATGCTAAGATACTTCATCCGTTATTAATCTTGAGCTGGATGTGCCGCGCGTTCTTCCGGCAAAACTCGGGCTCTCCTTTTGAGGACTGGAAATGGCAGACAACAGCACGCCGCAGCAGCAGGACATGACGCATGTCGTAGACCTTCTGGTCAAGCGGCACGACGAAATCATCAACCGTTGGATTAGAGACAGGCTTGAGTCGGGCGAATTCCGCGACGAGCTGATTCCTAAAAAAGAGCTTCGCCGTCAATCCGAACAGATTGTGGATATGCTGGCGCGCTCCATAAGGGATTCGGGCGGCGACGAGTTCAACTCTCCTGCGTTCGACGAGATGCGCACCTTCCTCAACGAGATTTCGCACGCGCGCGCCGTCAAGGGCTACACGCCGCTTGAGAACGCCACCTACATTCTGAGCCTGCGCTATACCATTCTGCCGCTTCTGACCGAAGAGCTTGAAGGCAACATGGACGCGCTCCTGAGCGAGATGAACTTTTTCACTCGGCTGCTAGACCGCATGGGCCTAGTGATGGTCGAGAACTACATACGCTCGCGCGAAGAGGTAATTCACCAGCAGCGCGAAGACATGATGGAGTTGTCCACGCCCGTCATCAAAGTCTGGGATAAGATTCTGACGCTGCCGATTATAGGCACGCTCGATTCCCGCCGCGCGCAGATGATGATGGAAGCGCTCCTTCAAAAGATAGTCGAGACAAGTTCCACCATAGCCATTCTGGACATCACGGGCGTCAAGACCATGGACACGCTCGTCGCCAACCACCTTATCAAGACCGTGACGGCTGCACGGCTGATGGGCGCGCGCTGCATACTGACGGGCGTCTCCCCGGCCATAGCGCAGACTATGGTGCAACTGGGCATAGACCTGACGCAGATAACCACTCGCGCGCAGATGTCCGACGGCATCAAGCTGGCGCTTGAGATGCTTGGCCGCACGGTTGTCCCTACAAAAGCCTTCGCGCGGCTGACGAACGGCCACGATGCAAGCGCCGCAAAGCATGCGAACAGCGCGCATTCGGTCAAAAATACTACCAGCCAAGAGGCAGACCAGCAGGCTGCGCGTAAATAGATAAAGAAGGAGCAAAGATGAACGGCTCGCGCATCCCCATTCTCAAAGTTGGCCGCGTTCTCATCGTCCCGATTCAGGTTGACATGGACGACCAGACCGTCATGCACTTGCAGGAGCGCATCCTTTCCGAGCTTGAGCGCACGGGCGCGCGCGGCGTTCTCATAGACATCTCTCTGCTTGAGATGATTGATTCCTTCATAGGCCGCGTGCTCTCGGACATAGCCGCCATGGCGCGCATCATGGACGCGCGCACGGTCGTCGTCGGCATGCAGCCTGCGGTCGCCATCACGCTCGTTGAGCTGGGGCTGGAACTAAAGGGCGTGGACACCGTGCTCAACGTGGATGAGGGAATCCGGCTGCTTCGCGGCGAGTTCGACATAGCCGAAGAGGAAGACGAACGAGAGCTAAGGGAGTTAATGGCGCTTGGAGAGCAAGTCAATCGCTCTTAGGTCTGAGCGCGACATCTCGAACGCGCGTACGCAGGTGCGCATCATCGCCGCCGCGCTGGGCTTCCGGCTGATAGACCAGACGCGGCTCGCCACGGTCGCATCCGAACTGTCGCGCAACGTCATCAAGTACGGCGGCGGCGGCCAGCTCATAGCACAGTCAACCCTTGAGGTTGACGGACGCCCCGGCCTGCGGCTCATCTTTGAAGACAAGGGCCCCGGCATTCCAAACATAGAGGCGGCCATGAGCGACGGATTTTCGACCGGCCGGGGTCTGGGCAAAGGGCTCCCCGGCTCGAAGCGACTGGTAGATGTCTTTAAGATAGATAGCGAGCCGGGCCGAGGCACGCGCGTCACAATCGTTCGCTGGCGTGATTAAAAGTATTGAGCACCGGGTACCGTGTGATGAGTTGAACACCTTCTTCCTCCTCAGTACTCATCACTCAGTACTCAGTACTTTTTTGTGAGAGAAATCTTTTCAATAGAGATTACGGACGAAGCGCGTGTGGGAGCGGCGCGGCGTGCCGTGCATGAGTACGCCGAGCGGCTGGGCTTCACGGATAAGGAACTGGCCGAGATTGACATAGTCGTGCAGGAGCTGGGGACGAACGCCGCCACCTACGCCACGCAGAATAGCTGGCTTCACTACACTACGACGATTGGGAGAGGGGCCGGGCTTGAGCTTTTCTACTGGGACGCGGGCCCGGGCATCTATAATATAGACCGCGCCGTGCGCGACGGCGTCTCAACGAGCGGCAGTCTGGGCATGGGGCTCGGGGCGATTCGCCGGCTGATGGATCAGTTCGACCTGTACTCGACCGTTCGCACGACTTCCAGGCTGTCGCTGCAAGCTGCGCGTCGCACCAATCACGGAACGGCCGTGCTGGCGCGCAAGTGGCGCAAGGGCGTTCGCCCTGAGCCCATGGAAGTATCAAGGGTCGGCGTCTGGAGCCGCCCGCATCCGGGCGAGGAGAACAACGGCGACGCTTATCTGATAAAGACGCTCGGCGCGCGTACGCTCTTCGCGGTGGTGGACGGGCTGGGCCACGGGCGCGGGGCAAAGCAGGCGTCAGACACTGCCATAGAATCTCTGAGCGAATGGGCGGGCGAGCCTTTGGACGAGGTCTTCATGGCCGTGCACGGCGCTTTGCGAGCGACTCGCGGCGCTGTGATGGGCGTGGCTGTCATGGACGCCGCGCGAGAGGAGATGCACTACGCCGGTGTAGGCAACGTGGCCGTCAGAATCTTCAATGCCCCTGAGCACGCGACGCCGATTCCTTCGAACGGCACTATGGGCGCTCGCATGAGCCGCGTGCGCGTCTGGACGCAGAAGTGGACGGAAGACTCCATGCTCGTCATGACAAGCGACGGGCTGAGCGAAACGTGGGACATCAAATCTTATCCGAACCTGCTTGAGCGCAACCCGCAGATTCTGGCAGGCATTCTCATGCGCGACTACGCGCGCACGAACGACGACGCGACCGTGCTGGTTGCAAAATAGTCTGTAGAGTCTGTAGAGTCTTGGGAGTCCAGAGAGTAAAAGAAAATCGGGCTGACTCTACAGACTCTCGTTGACTCTCCGGACTCTCCAGACTTTTTTATGAAAGACGTGACCTCGACCCGGCTGGGAGACATATATGTTCGCCGCGAGGCGGATATTATAAAGGTGCGCGACCGCGTCAGGCGGCTGGCGCGCAAGATGGGCTTTGATTCGACCACCCAGATTAAGATTACTACGGCCGTCTCCGAAGTCACCAGAAACATCTACGAGTACGCCAAGCAGGGAGCCATCACGCTCTCTCTGGCCGAGCGCGGCCCAGACTTGGGGCTTCAGATTACCGCACGGGACGACGGGCCGGGCATTGATGAAGGCACGCTGAAGGCTATACTTCGCGGCAGCTATCAATCCGCATCGGGCCTTGGCGTAGGTCTGGCCGGCACACGCAAGCTCATGGATGAATTCGACATCCAGACGGGCGAGGGTCAGGGCACGCGCGTCACCGTCGTCAAGTGGCTGTCTCGCGCTCGCGCGGCCGAAGTTAAGACGAGTATAGAGGATTTACGCACGGAGTTGTCGGACGAACTGGACGATTCGGCGCTGGAAGAGCTACAGCGACAGAACCGCGACTTGGTCGAAGTCCTCGCGGAGCTTGAAGAGAAGCGCACGGAGCTTGAGCGCGTCAACACGACGCTGGCCGCGACCAACAAGGAGCTGAACGAGGCCAACGCCAAGCTGCGCGAGTTGTCGGAGATGAAGGAAGAGTTCCTCGCGCTGACTACGCACGACCTTCGCTCGCCGCTCACGGTCATAAGCGGCGTCATCAGCTTCTTCACTTCCGGCCGGTTGGGCGAGCTGACGCCCGAGCAGCAGAACATGGTGGCGATGATGGAGCGCAACGCTCAGAGCCTCATAGAGCTTGTTAATGACCTGCTCGACGCCTCTAAGCTGGAATCGGGCACGATGAGGCTTGAGATTGCCTCGATTGAGCTTCGCGGCCTCTTCGATGAATTGCGCGAGACTATGGAGCCACTGGTGCGCGAGAAGGGCTTGAAGATGGAGGAAGAGTTGCCCGCAGACCTCCCGCTCATAGAGGCCGACCGCGCGAAGCTGCGCCGCGTACTCGTCAATCTAGTCTCGAACGCCATCAAGTTCACCAACCGGGGCGGGCGCGTCATCATGCGTGCGTCACATCATGACGACTATATACGCATCAGCGTCTCGGACACAGGCGTAGGCATAGCGCCCGAAGATGTTAAGCGGCTCTTCGATAAGTACGAGCAGGCGCGCAGCCGCGCCACGCGAGGCGAGAAGGGCACAGGGCTCGGCCTCTACATCACCAAACAGCTAGTGGAATTACACGGCGGCGAAATCAAAGTCGAGTCGGAGCTGGGCAAGGGCTCAACCTTCTCTTTCACAATCCCCGCAGCACAGGAGACTGAGACAGCTTAAAAATCATGCGACCCCTAATATTCTCTCTTTTACTCGCCGCGCTGCTTCTCCCGCTCGGCGCGGCGACAATCAGCGCAGAAGGCTCTGGCCCCCTTGAGCTACGGCAAGCGAATCAGAACGACGTAGCCTCGATTGAGATTTACGCGCGCGGTCTTGACGGCTACATCAAGCGTAACGCCAGAGCGGCGCGATACTTCGCAGACACGCGCAGTTATGAGAGCGACAACGCGCCCGAGCGATGGCAGGAGTTCAGGACGAAAGCGGCGCTCGACAACGCTTGGCAGAACAATAAGACCTACACTTCTTCAAACGTCTGGTTCAATCAGACCGGTGAGCCGGTAGTGACGCTCTTCACCTTTTCAAGCCCTTCCGGCGATTGGGTGCAGTACATGACGAACTACTATCGCAGGGACGGCACACTTGCCAAATCCAGCGCCGAGCTTCGCACCTTCATGGGCGACATCATACGCATCAACGACCGGCTCTACGACGACAAGGGCAAGCTGTTGAAGGAGCAGACGCGCTTTCTGGATTTGAGGACGCGAAAGCCAAAGCGCGTCAAGAAGGACGAATTCATGGAGATGGAAGCGCCTCTCTACGCCAGCACGAGCGCCCTTCCCTTCTACAGGCTGATGAAGAAAAGATAAGAGCGGTTTTCAGTTTTGAGCAAAGAACCGTCTTGCTTTTAACTGAAAACTGAGAACTGATTATGCATTATCACTTAATTGGAATCTGCGGGACGGCTATGGCGAGTCTGGCCGGGATGCTCAAGGCAAGCGGCGCAACCGTCACGGGCTCTGACGAAAATGTCTATCCGCCGATGTCTACCATGCTTGAGTCTCTGGGCATCCCTGTCATGCAGGGCTACAGGCCGGAGCATCTTGAGCCCGCTCCCGATTGCGTAATCATAGGCAACGCCATTCCGCGCGGAAACCCTGAAGTGGAAGAGACGCTGAACCGCAAGCTTCTCTATCGCTCGCAGGCCGAGACGGTAAAGCGTGAGTTCATACGCGGTCGCCGCTCGCTCGTCGTGGCCGGAACGCACGGCAAGACCACTACCACCAGCATCGCCGCGTGGGTCATGGAGCAGGGCCGTCTTAATCCGACTTTCCTAGTGGGCGGCGTCGTGCAGAATTTCGATTCCAGCTTTCGCGTCACAGACAGCCCTTACTTCATCATAGAAGGCGACGAATACGACACGGCCTACTTCGACAAGGGGCCGAAGTTCATGCACTACCTGCCGGAAGTCGCAATCGTCAACAACATAGAGTTTGACCACGCGGACATCTACGCAGACCTTAACGCGGTCAAGACCGCCTTTCGCCGCCTGATGAACCTCGTGCCCGGCAACGGTCGCCTGATAGCCGGGTGGGACAGCCCGCACGTGCGGGAAGTCGTCAGTGAGATGGGCTCAAAGCTCTTCACGCGTCTTGAAACCTTCGGCACGTCCCCTGACGCCATGTGGCAGGCGCGCGACATAGATTACTCCGGGGAGCTTGCACGCTTCCGCGTCTTTCGTGAAGGCAAAGAGTGGGGCGAGTTTCAGACTACGCTGATTGGCGATTTCAACATTCGCAACATACTGGCCGTGATAGTGGCGGCGGACTTCTGGGGCGTGCGCCCCGAGGCTATTAACGAAGCTCTCATGAGTTTCAAGAGCGTGCGACGCCGCATGCAGGTCAGGGGTGAAGAGCGAGGCGTGACCGTGATTGACGATTTTGCTCATCACCCTACGGCAGTGCGCGAAACCCTCTCGGCGCTCCGCACGAAGTATAGAGACAGAAGGCTGCTGGCTATCTTTGAGCCGCGCTCTTGGTCTTCGCGGCTGGCCGTCTTTCAGGACGATTATGCGCGTGCCTTCACCGATGCGGACTACGTTATCGTCGCCAGCGTCTTCGACAGCCAGAAGGCCACGGAGAAGGGGCGCGTGCTGGACACAGACAAATTGATGAGCGACATAGCCGCACAGGGCAAACCTGCCCTCAGAATAGAAGGCGCTGACGAGATTGTGCGCCATCTGGCGCCTGAGCTGCGGGCGGGCGATGTCGTCGCCATCATGTCGAACGGCGGCTTTGGCGGCATACACGACAAGCTGCTAGGCGCGCTTCGCGGCTAAAGAAAAGCCCCGCCTCAAAAATCTTCTGTCGGTCTTTAATCGTACCGACAGCCCCCGAAGGAAAGAATTACTCTTTGCCCCTCCTATCGAATGAAGGACGAAGGGGATTTTCAGACGCTCCCGGCTATCGCCTCTTGCGCCTGTAAAATCCCCTCTTTTTCTGCCCGAAATAGCTGAATAGCCCTCGCCGGGCGCGAAAAAGAAGAATATTTCAGATTTGAAATCCGCTCAAAACCTTGCCGCTTCTTTGTCCGGGCGACGGACTTAACTTAGAATTGAGCCATGAAGAAGGATTCCACGGCCACGGACGAGGTGCATAAATCCCTGACGACCACACGGCTGACGCCTCTGCCGGGCGAAGGCGGCGAGTCGGGCGGCCCGCCGCAGGAAGGCTACTTAATCCTGATTGTTGACGATGTCGTTGACAACCTGACTCTGCTCAGCCTTGATTTGCAGCAGCAGGGCTACCGCGTAGTGACGGCCTCGGACGGTGAGAAGGCGGTGCGCGTCGCTTCTCTAAGCAGACCCGACATCATACTGATGGACATAGCCATGCCCGGCACGGACGGGCTTGAGGCGACACGCAAGCTCCGCTCAGACGAAACCATGCAGAGGATTCCAATCGTTGCGCTGACGGCCTATAACACGGGCGGCTTCCGTCGCGCAGCCGCCGACGCGGGCTTCGACGGCTATCTCACCAAGCCCATTGACTTCGACCGGCTTCACGAGTTGATTCAAAGACTTCTCAAGCAGAGATAAGAAGCTTCCGGGATTCACTATCAGCGAAGAAGAAAGCGTAGCTTTCGGCCTTGTCATCTTTCGCGGGTCGAATGAGAGTTAAAGCATTGGTGTAATCGCTTCCAGAGTCTGCTTTGACGGGACGACCGCGACGAACTCGAACTCCACAAGGTCTTGCCACTCGGCCACCCACTTCTGCAAGAGAGAAGGGTCGTCACACTCCATCAGTTGAAAGCAGCGCTCAAGGCTTGCCTCAGTCCAGCTTTCCATATACCTGAGCCCTTCCGGCATCATGCGCCCGCGCTCTCTGAATCGCCTGTAAACCGAGAGGGCGTCACGATTCCTGAAGCGCTCGATTACCATAAACAGCATCGGCCGTCTGCCTCCTCTTCCCAAACCATCGTGCGCCGAGCATGAATCATTCAACACGGATTTGTAAAGACCTTGCCGCGTAAAGCCCGCCCGCAAGACTTGAGGGAAAAGCTAAAGGGGCAGTCAATTAACAAATTAAAAATACATTTGTAACGCGCGCGAAGATTCAAGCGAGTAGAAGATAGTAGTGCCCCTTGTGGCGCTTTTGGAGGTTTGAGAAGCGCGTGAAGACATTCTCCTTGTTTGAAGAAGCCCTTAAGATTGCACAGTCTTCCCGAGGTGAAGACCTAACGGAAGTCACATTTATTTCGCGGCGTGATTTTGACGAGCGCGAGACTTTCACCTTCGAGACGGGTGCGCCCTGCCTTGAGTACGTCAGTCTTCTGATTGAGAACGCGGTTCTTTTGAGAACGCATAGGGCCGGGCGCGTCTACGCCGGCTTTGAGAAGCTCTCGAACATGGAAAGCATAGCCGACCGTTACCTGAGAATCGCAGATGTCTCAGAGCGCCTTTATGTCTTCGGAGAGCCGGATTGGCAGCCGCCCAGACATCCGAACATGCGCGCAGTAGAGCTCAAACGCGACTCGCCCCTCTCGCGCGAGTGGTTCGTCATAGCCACCTCTCCCGTGCTAAAGGTCGCGCTCGTAGCGGCGGATAAAGAGGGCGCGGGCTCCCGTACAAGCCATGAAGCCAGAAGGTTCCGCGCCATCAAGACCAGCAACGCGGCCATAGTCACGCGCCTCGCTGACATAGCGGAAGAACTCGTTGACCTCTCACTCGCGGCCTAATCAAAGAAAGGGCGAGCCGCCAAATGATTAGCGGCTCGCCCTTTCTTTTGAATCGCAGCTAGCGTACAGCTTAACTACCCGCTCTCAAGCTTCTAATCAGCGCGAATCGTCCTGCCCGACTTCTATGAGCAGGGGCCGCGAAGCCTCTTTCGAGCGAAGCGAGTCGAGCGAGAGTTTCCCCGGCCCAGTTTTGATGTGCGAAGTCAGCACACGGTTGACGCGCTGCGGAAGAAGCCTCGGCGCAATCTCTGCAACGGCGTCCGCCAGTTGAATGATGTCGCCGCCTCCGCGCCAGTGCTCGCGCACCACCCGCTCGTCCGTGCGATGTATTAGACGAAGTAAGGTGAGCGCGATTAAATACACGTCGTCAATCTGTCCTACGAAGGGAATCATGTCCGGAATCAAATCCAGAGGCGAGACTGCATAAATGATTGCCCCGGCCAGCAGCAGCTTCTCCGTGCGCGGAACCCGCCCGTCCGTCATCAAGCGCCCGCACAGATGTATCATGTTCGGCAGAAACATCAGCAGGTTCTTCATTCGCCGCTTCAATTCCAGAGAGGCCATTCTTGAGCTTCTTCCTTTAATTCACGCCTTACTGTTTAGAAATCTCCGGCACATTCCGGGTGGCCGCAGTCGCAGTCAATCTGAGTTATATCGCCCGCGCCTTCGCAGTTGGCGCTGCAATAATCCGCGCCATCTTCGGCCAGCATGCAATTACAGGTGGCGTTCTTACACTTGTTAGCTTCTCTATCATCAGCCATAGTGGTTTCTCCTTAGTCTTGAATTTGTTGTCGGTGTATAGAATGCTTCTATACCTAATCCAGTGGTTAGTCAATCAAGAAAAAGTGCGCGAAAGCCTTCGCGTAACTTTCGCGCACGGAACGGTCTGTGGCTGAAGGAGCCAGCCATTTGTTCTAAGTCTTAAAAGCTTCGGCTTTGCGCGCAGTGTCAGCCGCTTTAACGCGAGCGATAACACCCGGCGTGCACGGAGGTTATCTGCCAGCGCCCGTCGCGCCGCTCATACGTGCGCGTGTAGTTGTAGGGCGTGGTGACAAACGGCCTGCCGCGATAGTTGCCGCGCACCACGGCTTGGCCGGTCAGGCGTGCCGTGTCGCCGCTCACTGACACTTCGACGTCGCTGGTGTCTATGGAATCGAAGGCGAAGTCTGGATTTTCCAGCAGCGAGAGCCGCCGGGCCTTGTCCGTGACTCCTCCCCAGTAATGAGAGAAGGTGAAGTCGTCCGCGAGCACGCGGTCTAGCTGGGCCGCGTCGCGCTGAACGTGAGCGTCAAGGTATTGCCGCTCGACTCTTAAGATTTCAGTTTTATCCTGACTATCAAAGGAAGTGCGAAAAGCAGTCCAGGGAGTTGCTGCCGTGACCCCAATGATAAAAGTCGCCAGAGAAACCACTACATTAATGATAATTCGTTGCATGGCAATTTTCTCTCCTGATGAAGGCCAAGTTACCACAGGCCCGTTCCTTAAGACAAGATTTTGTTAAGGAGCCTTAAATGAAAAATTCCCGAGCCTGAAATTTAGGCTTTTCACGTCGCGCGCCTGTTCAAAAGCCGTACGGTTTTGCGGAAACTGCGTAGATGACTGCTGCCTGTAGCTCATGCGGCAGCTTGTCCTGCGGCTTTCACGTCGGTTAGACTCGCCGGTTAGAAGCTCTCAACACCACAAAAGGTTTACTTCGGACTGCCATGAATATTCTAGAGCAACTGCGCCAGCGCGCCGCCGCACGCCCACAGCACATTGTCCTGCCCGAAGGTGAAGACCCGCGAACAGTCATAGCCGCCTCTATGTGCGCCAGTTCCCGGCTCGCGCGCATCACTCTGCTCGGCAGCGAAGAGAAGATTCGCTCTCTGGCTCAGGCCAACCACGTAGACCTTGGCGGTGTCGAAGTAATTGACCACAAGCGCGCAAACGATTTCGACCGGATGGTGCAGCTCTATCATGAGCTGAGGCGAGCCAAGGGCGTGATGCCGGACGAAGCTCGCGCGGCCGTTTCAGACCCGCTCTATTACGGCAACCTTATGGTGCGCGAGGGGCTGGCCGACGGCTCAGTGGCCGGTGCTACCAACACCACAGCGCACACGGTTCGCGCCGCGCTTCATTGCATAGGCGTGCGCGCAGGCTTCAAGATGGTGTCGAGCTTTTTCGTCATGGCCCTGCGCGACGCGGAGTTCGGTGAGGGCGGCGCGCTCATCTACGCCGACTGCGGCGTGGTAATCGAGCCGAACGCTGCGGAGCTTGCGGAGATAGCCATCGCTTCAGCCGATTCGTGCCGCGCGCTTCTGGACACGGAGCCGCGTGTCGCCATGCTCTCCTTCTCTACCAAGGGAAGCGCCAAGCATAAGTTGATTGACAAGGTAGTGGAGGCGACCCGGACTGTGAAAGCACGCGCGCCCGAGCTTGAGATTGACGGCGAGTTGCAGGCCGACGCTGCCCTTATAGCTTCGGTCGCTGAGTCTAAAGCGCCCGGCTCGAGCGTCGCGGGCCGCGCCAACGTGCTTATCTTTCCAGACCTGCAAGCTGGCAACATAGCTTACAAGCTGACGGAGCGGCTGGCAGGAGCAACGGCCATCGGCCCAATCCTGCAAGGTCTGGACAGGCCCGCAAACGACCTGTCTCGCGGCTGCAAGGCCGAGGACATAGTTGACGCCGTAGCCATCACAGCCGTACAGGCGCAGGCGCGTGCGGCCACGAAATAGTGAGATAAAGGACAACCACTGCTCCCCTTAAACCAATCCAACCCTCACGAGGAAAGCCCGCGCTCCCTTTGTTCGAGATAGAATTATGATGTCAACACGCAGCACCATTCTGCTTTTCATAGCCGCTCTAGTCTTCTTTACGTTTGCGCCGACAAGTGCGCGCGCGCAGTCGGGCAGGACTGCGCCTCGTCCGACGCCTACTCCGCAGGAGCGAGAGCCGCAGGAGCCCATACGGGTCTTCACCGAAGAGGTTAGACTTCCAATCTTCGTCTCCGATAATTACGGGCGCTTTGACCCTACGCTTGAGCTTAACGATATCATCGTGCTTGAGGACGACGAGATGCAGGAGGTCAGGAGCGTGAGGCGCATCCCCGCCAACGTCCTGCTGGTGCTGGACACGAGCGGCGGCATCAATCCCGTGATGCGAACCAACACCACAAGGGACGTGGCGCTCTCCATCGTCTCGGCTCTCAAGCCGGGCGACCAGTTGGCAGTGATTCAGGCAGGCGACCGCGTAGAGACTTTGCAGGATTGGACGAGCGACACTGAAAGCCTCAAGGGCGTGCTGAAAACAAAGCTCTCTTCCGGCAGAAAGAAGCGCATCTCGGAGTCGCTGCTGGAAGCGGCCCGGCAGTTAAAGAACAGACCGGCCGGAAGCCGCCACGTAGTTCTCATCACGGACGGAGTCGAAGCAAACGACAAGTCTTACTGGGAAGCCGTGCGCCAGTTGAACGCGGCGCAGGTTACAGTCTACGTCATCAGCTACACTGCCATGGGACGCGAGGCTATTAAGAACAATGCTCCGCTTGTCACGTACGGCGGCCCGCCTCCCAGAACGGCCAACGATACTGCTAGGGAAGCAGACCCTAGCATCCCTGTGCCTAGGCCCAACATCAACATCGCAACGATTGACACAGACCGCGAGATGCGGCGCAAGCGTAAGGAGTACTCGGAAGCGACCCGCAGGAGCGAAGAGCGTCTGACTGTGCTTGCGGAAGAGACGGGCGGGCGCATCATGCTGCCCATGTCGTATGAGGAGATGAAGCAACAGGGCCGCGAGGTCGCACGCGACATCGGCGCGCAGTACGTCGTTACCTACAAGCCGAAGCGAGCGCTGGCATCCTCGGCCCCCGGAGAGTTTCGCCGCATCAAAGTTGCGCTTCGCAGGCAGGGCTTAACCGTGCGCTCCCGCAACGGCTACACGGTTCCGGCGCAGCAGTAACAGAATTATTCTGTCCTTATAGGGAATAGTTACGGGGCGAATTGCCCATCAGAAGCGGAAAAAAGTACCGGTCGCTTTGCTTGAGCCGAGCAAGGCGACCGGTACTTTTTTTTGGATTCTTCCCGCCTTCAGCTTGCCAGAGCCGTCAGGTTCTCTTTCAGCATGGCGGCGACGGCGCGGGGCGCTGGCGACACGTCGTCCTGCTTTTTTATCACCGAGCGGCGGCGCAAATCCTCCCAGTCTTCGCGCGGGACGCGGCGAAATGCCGCTACGACCTCCGGGTCAAACTGCTTGCCTGCATGAAGGCCCAGCTCTTCTGCGGCCACCTCGTAAGGCTTGCCTTTGCGATACACGCGGTCGCTCGTCATAGCATCGAAAGCGTCCGCAACCGCGAAAATCCTCGCATTCAAATCAATCTCTTCGCCGCGAAGCCCCAATGGATAGCCCGAGCCGTCCCACTTCTCGTGATGCTGGGCTACGACGCGCGCTGCGCCCTCCAGAAACTCTATCCCGCGCAGGATTGCCTGCCCGTGCAAAGGATGCTGGCGCATCTTAACCCATTCTTCTTCGGTCAGTTTCGCGGGCTTTCGCAAAATAGCGTCGGGAACGCCTATTTTCCCTATGTCGTGAAGGAGCGAGCCGAACTCCAGCGACCTCATCTGGCCGGGCTCAAGCCCAAGCTCGCGGCCCAGCCTAAGACTGAAAGTTACCACCCGCTCGGAATGCCCGTGCGTCTCCGCGTCGCGTGTCTCAAGCGCGTGCGCCAGCGCCTTCAGCGTCGCACGATAAGCGTCCTCCACAGAAGCCAAAGCTTCGTCCAACTGCTCCGTGCGCTGCCGCACGAGTTCTTCTAAGTGATTCTCGTAGCGGCGTTTGGCTGCCCGAAGCTCGTGGTGCTCCAACGCTCGCGCGACAGCCGCCTCGACCTGTCTGAGGTCGAAAGGCTTCATGATGTAGTCGAAAGCGCCCGCCCGCAGAGCCTTGATGGCGCTCTCTATGGTCTGCACGCCGCTAATCATGACCACCACTGCGTCGGGCGAAAGAGCCAGAACCTTAGGAACCATCTCAAGGCCGCTCATGCCGCTCATCATGATGTCGCTGATAACAAGGTCGAACTCTCTGGTACGAAGCACGGACAGAGCATCTTCAGCCGACCCGGCCGACTCACAAAGATAATCGTCGGAGAGCAGCGCATGAAGGACTTCTCTAATCTCCGGCTCGTCATCCACCACTAGAATGCGCGCTTTATCCCTGTTTTCTTCAGGCATGGCTTGAACTCCATAAAGGGGTCTCTTCAAAATGGGGGTAGGAAAATATAGGGCTCTCGGTCGGGGTCGCGCCGCTTATGAAAACAGATGCAAGGTCTACTCTAGAGAAACTAAAAGCGGTGACCAAAAGCTTCCAGACGACGCGCCACACTCGGCTGGCAAAAGTATTGTACAACTACAAGCCGCTTTCGGCCAACACCTTTTTACACACCCCATTAGTCCCGGTGGACGCCCTAACAACACAGCAACCCTTGTGCCATTTTGTCCCGAAGTTGACGACTGCACCGTCCCGCGTCTATGATGGCAAGCCTCACGACTGCTGCCCCTATGCCGGAGCGGCGAAATTGGTATATGACGTACCGAAATTTTCGCCCGGCTGAGACGGTGCAAAAGTGGTGCTAGCTTTGATATAGTTGGTTTATGCCAGAGTGGCGGAATGGCAGACGCGGCGGACTCAAAATCCGTTGCCCGCAAGGGCGTGTGGGTTCAAGTCCCTCCTCTGGTACTTAGCTTCGCTTATTCTTTCCTGCAAACATAGCGGTAAAGCATACGGCATCAATTAGTCTTCGATATCAGCCTCCCACGCGCTTACACGGCGTGGGAGGCTTTGGTTTTTGCATCTGTCCGGGCAGAGGCGGCCGGAGCGCGCAGCACCTGTGACGGGCACGTTCTTCGAGCAGGCAGATTAGGGCAACTCCTCTTTCCATACAGTGCTCGCCACTTGAATGGCACAGATTAATGCGGCCTTATTTCATGCCGAGTTTCTTTCTGGCCAGTGGGCGCGCATAGGCTACAGGAGGATTGTGCGAAGTGGCCTGAGCGGCCTTTCTATAGAACTCCATGGCCTTTTCCGTCTGGCCCAGCTTTTCGTAGGTCTGTGCGATTAGAACCTGTATGAAGGCATCTTCCTGATTGGCTTTCTGAAGCTCCGCCAGCGCAGTTTTGTAGTCGCCTGTGTAGAAGGCCACGTAGCCAGCAAGGTATGGAAAGAAAATCATCTGATCCTTGGCCATCTCAGGGTTCTGGTCAAGGATAGCTTTGGCCGCCGCCACGTGCTTGAGCGCCTCTTCTTTGCGGTTGCGGCGGGCCGCTATTCTTCCTTGCGCGTGCTCCCAACGGAACTTCCAGAGCGCCACCCGCGCTGGCTTGATGTCCGGCTCCTGAAGCCCCGCTTCGTAGCCCGTCTTGTACCACTTCTCCGCCGTATCCACGTCACCGGCCTCAAGGCATACGCGCGCCAGCTCGTTGGCAATCTCTCCCTGCTGAAAGAAGTTCTTCTGCGAGACATGATAGTCGAAGACCTGTTGCGCGAACCGGGCGGCTCCACGGCAATCGTTCTCGAAGGCGTAGGACATGGCCATGCGGCGCTGAGCGTTGGCTTTGGCCTGTGACGTGGCGGCGGCCTCTATGGCTTTGCCGAAAATCTGACGTGCCTCCGCGCTGCGTCCCATCAGGTCAAGCACGATTCCGGCGGCAATCTGCGCCTGAACTGCGTTCGCGGCATTGTTGAACTCTTGGCGGTAGAGAGCCAGAGCTTCCTCAAGCTTTCCTTCGCGCGTTAGCTGCTGGCCCCGCCTGATGAACTCCGGCTGCGGCGGCTGGCTGCCTTGCTGTTGCTGTGCGACAAGACAGGTGACGCCCAGCAGAAGCATGACCAGAGCGGATGCTATTACGTGCGTGGCTGCGCTCATGGCCTCTTTTGTGCGAGCTATGCTACGTGGCGAAAAAGCGTTTGTGGTTCTCATTTTTTGCCCCCTTAACAGTATGGAAAGTTTTATCTTCCAATTCTAGGATAAGTCGAAACGCTCTGGCTACACTCTCCCTCAAAATCCCTCTCGTTGATTCAAGCTGCGCGGTTGTTGGCGGCTGCTTCGCGCGCGGCGGCCCGTTGCGGGCGGGCGTACTTGTCCAGCCCGAACCCAAGGAAGATTGTCGCTATGATAAAGGCGGACGAGAAGAAGTACGGCGACGATACTCCCAGCGAATCGAAGGCCCAGCCGAAGAAGAGCGGCGCGATGATGCGAGCCACCCCGCCGTAGGTCTGCTGCATGCCCATGTACAGGCCGCGCTCTCTGGGGCTGATGACACGCGACAGAAGCGCCGTCACGCACGGGAAGGTAAACGCAGTCCCCAGAGGAATGAGCGCCACAGTGACAGCCAGCATGCCGAGGTTGCGCGACAAAGGCATCCCAAGAACGCCTATCGCAAGCAGGATGAGGCCGAGGCGCGAGAGATTCGCTTCGCCCAGCCAGTCAACGGCGCGGCCCAGAAGCAGCACGCGCGTAAAGACGGAGATTGCTCCGACGTACATGAAGAAGTAGCCTATCGTCTGCTCCGTAACCTGAAAGCGCGCGTTCAGGAAGAGCGCCAGCACGGAGAAGCTTCCCTGAAATGCGCCTATGGCTATGGCGTATATCCATATCAGCCGCGACGAAGGCTCGCTTGAATGAGAGATAACGCGCCAGATGGCCTGAGTGGATGAGCGGCGCTGCTCCTCCTTATGCGAGGGCTCGCTCACTTCTCTGGACTCCGTCAGGTAGCGCCACGCGAAAGCTATGTTGAGCAGGCAGAGTCCTGCGGCCATTATGCCCGGCGTGGCGCGGCCCAGCTCAAGCGTTGCAGGCCCGGGCATCAAATCGCGCTTGCCCAATGCTATGGCGAAAGAGCCGAGCACCGGCCCCAGCGCCACACCGAGATTGGTCGTAGCCGAAAGCCATCCGAGCGCGCGTGCGCGGTCTTCAGGCGCGGTGGAATCGGCCACGTAAGCCTGTATGACGCCGACCGTTCCACCGCCCGCGCCCTGAACTACGCGCGAGAGGAAGAGGACGAAGAGCGAATGAGCGAAGCCGAAAATCAGATAGGCTATGGCCGACGCGCTTAGGGCTATGATGAGAGTGGGGCGGCGGCCCATGCGGTCGGAGAACTTGCCCCAGAGTGGAGCGCTCACCAGTTGCGCTACTGTGAAAGCGGCGACGATGGCTCCTGAGATTATCCCTATCCCGAAGTGCATCCCGAGGATGTCTATCCCTTCGCCTCCGAGCGTCTTCACGTAAAACGGCAGCAGAGGAATAATCATCAGCAGGCCGAGCATGTCCACGAAAGCCGTGGCCATGAGCGCGAACATCTTCGCCGGTATCTTCCGGACTTCCCTCCAGAACACATATAGCAGCCCAATCGCAATCGCTCCGAGTAACAGGCGCACGGCCGGGGATTGGAACGTAGGGGTTATATTCTGCTGGAAGAGCATCTACGATTCACCATCTAACTACTGAAGTCGAAATATATATAGCAATGGCAGGTAACGGAAGAATAGACGCTCCGGCAGTCTTTGGGAAGTCTGCCGGAGCGTCTGTTACTCCTGAAAGTATATAGCTCGCGCAAGTAGCCCGAATGAAAATTCAAGCCACTGCCTATTTCTGCACCGTCTCTATTATCCTCTTGAGCGCTACCTTCTGGTCTTCGTCGGTGCTGGCATCCAGAATCTTCTTGAGCGCCAGAGCGTGCGCCGTTTTCAGGGCCTGTTCCTGAGAGACTTCAACGTCGGGCTTGACGCCCACGCCTTCCCAGTTGGTTTTGGTGATGGGATTGATGGCGCGTCCAATCGGGACGGAGAGCATGAAGTGGTCGCTCAGGCGAACGAAGGTGTTTGGGTTGGCCCCGCCGCCCGTGGTTTCGCCCACGATGGTTGCTCGCTTCTGAGTTTGAAGGTCGTAGGCGAACTCTTCTGCGGCTGAGAAGGAGTAATTGCTGGTCAGCACATACACGGTCTTTCCCGTGTAGCGGCGGCCCGGTACGTCCTTCAGCGTCCAAGTCTCAAAGGTGCGATTTTCCGGGCGGAAGTAAGCTGTGTTGATGAGCACAGGCTCCGGCCCCAAAAGGTAAGAAACCAAAAGGGCCACCATGTTCGCGCTGCCTCCGCCGTTCCTTCGAATGTCTATGATGAGAGCGTCCGTGTCCGCCAGAAAGTTCATGGCGGCTGCGGCCTTTTCGTTTGCCATCTCGGCGCGGTAAAACTGTCGCAAGTCCAGATAGCCTATGTTGCCCGGCAGCACTTCCACCTTGAAGAAGCCGAAATTATTCCTTGCGCCTTCGCGGCTCATCTGTTCCGGGTCACGTCGGCGCGGGTCGCCGCGCTCAGGCAGAGGCTTCTCGGAGAATTGAACGCGCAGATGCTTGTCGCGTGTCACGGCCTGCAAATCTGCGGTCAGCTTCTGAGCGAAGGCCGGGCCGCTAGTAATCTCGTCGTACTCCTTCTTCTCTACGCGCGCGCGTATGGCCTTCTCCACCTCTTTCGCAACCTCCGGGAAGACGTAAAGCTCGTTGACCCTCTTCAGAGTGTTCCCAATCAGCTCGGCGCGCATGGCTGCATCCAGCTTCACCTCCGGCTGCGCGCTCTGTGCATGGGCCACACCGGCGAGCAACAAAGAGAATGCCACAACCAACATGCTTATCTTAAGAGTTCTGCTGTATATGAAGTTCATACTTCTCCTTTCATTTGCTGTTGTAAATACGGTTACGAGAGCGGGGCTCGCTCAAGGCTTGGAAGAGCGCCTGTCGCCGCCCTGTAGCACTCCCTGTAAGAGCAGGTCTGCGATGCGAGCGGTCGTCTCCTGAACTTCGCGGCGCTTGCCCAACTCGCGCACGCTGAGGCTGAAGGGCAGCAGCGAGTTTGTGGCGGCGAGCATGGCGTGAGCGGTCGAGAGCGCATCGAGGCGTCGAAAGAGGCCCGCGCGCTGCCCTTCCTTCAGCACGTCTGCGAAGACCAACGCCTCCGAATGGAACTGTTGCGCGTGACGGTCTAGCAGCCTCGGCCTTATGTCGCGCAGCACTTCGCTGAGGCTCTCCGTGTAATGCTGCACGGCGTCAAAGCGGAACATCACGCGCATCAGCAGCATCTCTTTGAGCTTATCGGACGGCGAATCAGCTTTGGCGGCGATTTCACGCAACTGCTCGACAAGGCGGCGCACAAGACGGTCAACGCGCGAGAGTGCAATATCTTCCTTGCTGCGGAAGTGCAGGTAAAGCGTCCCCTTGCCTATGCCTACCTCCTGAGCAAGGTCGTCCATAGTCATCTTCCTGTACCCGTAGCGCGCCAGAAGGCGGTCTGCCGCGTCCAGAATCAGGTCTTCTATGTCCTCGCGCACAGCGACGGCCCTCATAATTCTCCTCCAGACTAGTGACCGGATTGTTATTCCGGTCATTTACTCTATATTCCAGCCGGCACATGAAAGGGTTCCAAAATTTACATCTAGGCGATGCTTTGGATAAACTGTAGAAAAGAGGAGGCGCTTCGATGAGTAGGACGCAGAATGACGATGCCGGGAGATATACGCTCATATACTACACGCCCGATGATAAGGACGAGGCCAACCCGCCCTTCAAGTATCGCAGCTATTATCTGGCGGACGCTCTGGAGGGCGCGTGGCGCAACCATCAGGCGGGCGGCAACGTCATCAGCATCGTTCAGGAGCAGCGAGTCGTCCTGAGCAACGAAGAGCTGACGGACGCCTTTGCTCGCATCTCTGAGTTGATTCCTCTCACACCCGAGCGCCCACTGAGAGAGATTGCGGAGCAGGTCGTGAGTGAAACCGGGAAAGCTTAGGCTTCCGGTAGAACGCGAGAAAAAAAAACTCTACCGCCGGAACTCACGAGTTCCGGCGGTAGAGTTTTTTCGTCTGAGCCTTTAAGGCTCAGGTGCTAAGTTGTCCCCCTTGCGTATCAGGGCTGGCCGAAGCGCTTCCTGTACTCTTCGGAGTAGATGAACCCGAATATCAGGTGATGTATGTCTCTGGGAGGTATGCCTGCGCTCGGTTTCCCGTTTGTAAAGACATCTACCCAGTCATTCCAGCCAATAAGGTTCGGGTCGTTCAGGTTCGGGTCTCTGCGCAGGTACGAGAAGTACAGCATGGTAACTTCGCCGCGCTCGAAGTACGTGTCATAAATATCCTTCTGCTCGACGAACGCCTTGAGAGTCTGTCCTACGTTCAGAGTGCCGTTAGCTCTCAGGTTGATTAGCTCCTGACGGCCGTACTGCTGCGGCTGGCCGGGGAGTGTGGTGGCGGTAGCGGGTAGTGTTTTGCCCGCAACCTGTTCCATCAACTGTATGAACTGTGCAGCCTGCGACGGCAGGAGGTAACCCTGATAGCGGCTCTGGAACTCCGGCCTCGCGGTGAACTGTTGCAGGTAGTCTTCAAGGTTCTGCTGCTGCTGTGCCTGACTCAGGTTGAAGCCGCTCAGCGTCGCCATGTCAGGTATGAACTCCCTGTAGAAAGGCAGTCTTCCCAGACCGACTTCAAACAGCCTGTGTATCAGGAACCCACTGTTTGTAAGCTCTACAGAGCCGAAGAACCCGTGAGCGACGTGTGCGCGGTCGCAGTTGAACGGCGCTCCGATGAAGCCCTTCTGCGGCCCGCAGTTGTTCAGCACGTTCGTCCAATCCGTGAATCCGTTCTGGTCAGCGTCACGGCCCAGTAAGTCTAGGTAGTTCTGCCTGACGAAGAACGTATTCGACAGATAAGGATTGTTGGCAGAGGTCGTAGGCGTAGCATCAGCCGCGTCATCCTGTATGGTGACGATAGCCTGCGAGGGCGAGCCGATAGTGACGCCAACGCCGTTCGTCAACTCTATGCTGAAGAACTCCGCGCCTTCCTGATAACCGTCGTTGATAATCGGGATTTGGATGGTCTTCGTAGTCTCTCCGGCGGCGAAGCGCAGGGTCGCGCCTACGAGTATGTAATCGCAGCGCTGCGAGGCCTGTCCCGTCACCTGATTGCACTCGTTGCCGCCAGACGCGTCGGAGGTAATGTACTTGACTGTGGCCGGATTGGACGCGTCGCCGGAGCGCACGATGTCTACCGCCAGTGAAGTAAAGCCCTGCGGCGTGTTGTTGGCACCTTCGTTTATGGTGTAGGTGCTGTTGCTCAGTTGCACGGTCGGCGTGTCGTCGTTCGTGATTGTTCCCTGACCCTGATTATCGCCTATGTTGGCGTTCTGAGCGTTCGTCAGATTTACGGAGAACGTCTCATTCGGCTCGTTCTTGGTATCGCCGTTGACCGTGACGGTGACGGTCTTTGTCGTCTCTCCCACGCTGAAGGTCAGCGTGCCGTTGGCCGACTGGTAATCATTATCGGCTGTGGTGGCCGTGCCGTTGGCTGTGGCGTAGTCCACTGTGACGGCGACGTTGCTGGCCTGTGAAAGCGTGACCGTAAAGACGGCGTTAATGGTGCCGGAATTACCTTCCGTTACCGTAACGTCGTTTATGCTGAGGCCAGTCGTGATGCCTACGTTCTGACCACCGGCCAGAGTGCCCGTGGAGGTCTGGAAGTTAGCATCTCCACTGTAGACCGCCGTGATGTTGTGGTTGCCGCCCGACAGCGCGTTGGTCGAGAAGGTAGCCACGCCGCTCAGGGTCAAATTAACGGGCGCGCCCAAGTCCACGCCTCCGTCTTTGAACTGAACCGCACCCGTGAGAATGCCGGAGCTCCAGTTGAGCGTTGCCGTGAAGGTCACGCTCTGCCCCGGAATGGACGGGTTGGCGGAAGATGAAACGCTCGTGGTCGTAGCCTGCTTGGCTATATTAAAGGAGCGCTGGACATCTACTGCCGCGTTGAAGTTATTGTTTCCGGCCTGTGAAGCCGTGACGCTGCAAGAGCCCGCGCCTGTGATGTGGACTGAATTGCCTGTAACCGTGCAATTGCCCGTGGCGCTGAAGGTGACCGCCAGATTAGAGCTGGCCGTGGCGCTCACTGTAAAGTCAGCGTCACCGAACGTCTTATCAGTCAGAGGACTGAAAGTAATCGTCTGGCTGGCTTTCCCTATCTGGAAGTCCTTGCTGTCGCTGCTGCCGTTGTAGTCGGCGTTGGCGGCAAAGCTTGCCGAAGCAGTGTATTCGCCCGCGTTCGTCGGCGCAGTCGTTGACGGCCCGTAGACGGTCGCGTTGCGCCCCGTGTACGTTACAGCCGGGTTCTGGTTGAGGCCACCCGCTCCAGTCACGTTCGCGGTGCCGCCATGCGGCTGCCCGTCGAAGACCGCGTTGGCGACGGTGACGGTAGTGGTGGTATTCGCCTTGTTGATGGTAAAGCTCTGCTGTACAGGCGTGGCGGCGTTGTAAGTCTGGTCGCCGGCCTGCGAAGCCGTGACGGTGCAAGAGCCCGCGCCTGTGATGTGGACTGAATTGCCTGTAACCGTGCAATTGCCCGTGGCGCTGAAGGTGACCGCCAGATTAGAGCTGGCCGTGGCGCTCACTGTAAAGTCGGCGTCACCGAACGTCTTGTTCGCTAGCGGGTTGAACGTGATGGTCTGGTTGTGCTTATTCACGTTCAGTGTGAACTGAGCATCCGTGTTCACGCCGCAGCTATCCGTAGCGCGAATCGTGATGGTGTGTGACCCGAGGGGCGCTGCGTTACTGATGGCGACTACGCCCGTCGTGTTATTGACTGAAATCCCGCCCGTGTAGGTTCCCGTGCTCAGCACCGTGATGCTGCTGAGATTGGTATCAGTCGGGCCTGTGGCCGGAGTGATATTGAGCGATGCTCCCGTATCCACGGCCTGCGTCGAGTAAATGAGCACAGGCGCGGTGTTCGCATTGACGGTGACGCTTAGCGTATCCGTGCTGCTGAGCCCGCCGCTATCCGCAACCTTCAGTGTAAAGCTCGCATTCGTGGCACCGCACGCGGCCACGACGTTCGCCGTCACCACGCCAGCCGCGCTCACGCTCAGGCCGCTTACGGTCACGCCGTTGACGGTCGCGGTCGCGCCGTTATTGACCGTGACAGCAAGAGTATTTTCCGCGTCCTCAAGGTCGTTGACGTTGGCTATGGTAGAGCTTGAAACCGCGTCGCCCGCATTGCGCGTGACGCCGACCTGCGTGATGGTCGGGGTGGCGTTGACTATAAAGCTGGTCGGGTTATTCGCACCGGCCACGCCCGGGTCGTCCGTCACGGCAGCAGCCTCATTCGTACCGTTGCCGTCCGCGTCATACGAGATTGAGCCCTGATTCGAGAGGGTCTGCCCCGAAGTCCCGGCGTTGATGGTGGCCTGTATGGTTATGGTCACGAAGCCGTTGCCTGCCAGCGCGCCGTTCCATGTAACCGTATTAGTAGCTACTGTGGCGACGGCTGTGCCGCTCGTGGCGCTGGCTGAGACTAGCGTCAAGCCTGCGGGCAGAACGTCCGTGAACTCGTTACCGGCATTATCCAACTGAACACCGGGGCTGCTGTTGGTAAGTGTAATCGTATAGGTAATTGTCTGGCCGATACTCTTAGTGCCGCTAACGGTCTTGGTGCCGGAGACTATGGAGGCGCTGATGATGTTGAAGGCGTTGGAGGTCGCGCCCGCCAGCCCTGTGCTGCTGGCCGTGAGCGTGTAACCCGCGCCTATGTTGTTGATGGACAGGTCGCTGAAGGTGGCCGTGCCGTTGACAGCAGCAACCGTGGTCGTGCCTGAAAGCGTCCCGGCGCTCGGATTGGTGCCTATGGCGACAGTGACGTTCGCCGTAGAGGTGGTCAGGTTGTTCAGGACATCCAGTATGCGAACCGTTACAGCCGGAGCTATGGCAACGCCCGCGTTCGTGTTCGATGGCTGCACGTTGAAGGCAAGACGGTCTGCTACTCCCGCCTGCACCTCGTACGCGCCTATGTCAACCGTTCCGACCTTGCGGTTGAAGCCCGTGCCGCGCTGGTCAAACGTGGCGCTGGTCAGCGAGTCCTTACCGTTATTGACGGCCTGACTGCCCGGCAGAAGCCTGCGCGTCTGAGTAGGCCCGCCGTTAAAGGCCAGCACGTCAAGTTGCGGGTCTTGGCCGGTGATGTTGCCAGTGCCCGTGAGGGTCGCAGAGCCGGGAGTCTGTATCAGACTGTTTTCGCTCTGGAAAGTACCATCAAGGTCGTTGGCACTCTCGCTGCCGCCCGTGCCCTTCAGGTTTCCGGCGACAATCGTGTTGTTCAAGGTGATGGTGTTGCTGCTCACCTGTTCAATACCGCCGCCTTCGCCCGGAGAAGCGTTGTCCGCATCCGAACGGTTGCCGGCAACAGTCACGTTGTTCAGGACGCCTGTGGAGTTGCCGCAGTGATGTAAACCGCCGCCGCCGCCATCTGCGGTGTTGCCGCTTATGGTCGAGTTGTTGATGGTCAAGGTGCCGCCGTTGCTGTCAATCGCGCCGCCGTCGCCGCCAACTCCCAGAATCGTCACGGCCTTGTTGCCCGTGAGCGTGACGTTGTTAAGCGTCAGGTTGCCCAGATTGTATATGCCGCCGCCGAACTGCGATTCGCCGTTGGCGATGGTCAGGTTAGAGATTGTGACCGTGCCCGAAGCAACGTTGAAGACGCGGCTGCGGTTGGCCGGGTTCGGGTCTGTGTTGTTTCCGCTAATAACCACGCGCTGGTTAGTCGGCCCCGTTATTGTCAGGTTCCTGTTAATCAACAGCTCGCCGGTCGTCAGCTTGATGGTAAAGGTGTCCGTCACCGAGTCGTAGCCCGGGTCTGTGTTCGAATCCAGGTTGAAGGTGATGGTGTTGCCAGCGCAGGCCGTCTGAATGGCCTCGCGCAGGCTGCCCGCCCCGGCGTCAGCAGTGGTTGTAACAACCGTGCTCGCCGAGCAGTTGATGTTGATGTTGAAGGTGGTCGAGCCGATTGAGCCGCCCGCGCCGTCCGAGACGGTGAAGGTAAAGCTGTCGGTCAACGCTGCATTACCGTTATGCGTGTAGGTAATCAGGTTGTTATTGATGTCATCCTGCGTGAACGTGCCTCCAGCATTAAGCTGCGTGCCGTTGTTCTTCAACGCGCCGTTCACGGGAGCGGTGCCCACCGTATAGACCAAGCTTGTCGCAGCGTTGTCCGCGTCTGTGACTGACAGCTTGGTACTGTCTATGGTTCCGGTGGTTCCCGGAACAACCGTCAGGCCCGCGTTAGTCCCTATGGCCGGGACATCGTTCTGCGGCGTGACGGTGATGCTGAACGCCGTGCTGCCGATGTTGTTCGTGCCGTCCGTAGCAGTAAAGTTGAAGCTGTCGGACGTTGTCTCCGAGCCGTTGTGGTCGTAGGTGATGCGGTTATTAGCAACGTCGTCCTGCGTAAAGGTGTCGTTGAGGCCGAGGGCAGTTCCGCTCTTCTTCAACGTACCGTTGGCAGGTACGGACGCCAACTGGAAGACTAGGGTCGTCGCAGCCGGATTGTCGGGGTCACTCAGAGCCAGCTCAGCGCTGCTGATAGTGTTCCCGGTCGAGCCTTCGTTGACCGTCAGGCCGTTGTTGGTCAAAGTCGGCGCGTCGTTTTCGGCCGTGACCGTGACGTTGATTATATTGCTATCGGCGGTCGCCAACCCTGTGCCGGTCGCAACTATGCCGCCGAAGGTGTCAGTGGCCTCAAGCTTAATCTGAGCCGAGCCGCTATAGTTCGCGTCCGGCGTGTACGTCGCGGTGGCCAGCGCCGTGTTGATGCTCGCGAGCGTGCCGTGGAACGTCATGGCCGCGTCGGCCGTGCCGTCGCCTACCGTAAACGTCAGGCCAGCAATGGTCGTCATTGACATCGTGCCGTGCGTGCTTGAGAGCGACACCTCGTAAACGCCGTTGGGCGCAATCGCCGCGTCTACGTCCGTGATGGACATGTTCGCACCGCCGTTGTTTGTTGAGTCCTCGGCAACCGAAATGGCTCCCGAGGCGACTGTGCCCACGGGGTCGCTCACGGCGTTGACCGTGATGGTGACGGTGGCCGCGCTGCTGTCATCCGTTCCGTCGTTCGCCTTGTATGTGAACGTGTCCGTCCCGTTGAAGTTCGAGACAGGCGTGTAGTTGAACGAGCCGTCCGAGTTGAGCGTGAAGGACTGTGCGTGCGACGGATTTGTGACGATAACAGCCGTCATGCCGGGACTGTCACTATCAGTGTCGTTCGCCAGCACGCCCGATGCCGTGTTGACCGTCAGCGCGACGTCCTCGTCCGTGATGTAGTTCGGGTCATTGTTTGCCAAGGGCCCGTCGTTCACGGAAGAAACCGTGACCACGAAGGTATCGGTGGCCGTCTGCCCGTTGGTGGCCGTCACCGTGACGGTGATGGTCGCCGTGCCGTTGGTGGCCGAGTTGGCGTTCGCTACGGGCGTGATGGTCAGCTTGCGCTGAGTGTCAGAGCCTGCGACCGCGCTGATAACCAGATTGCCATTGGGCACAAGCGCCGCGTTGCTGGACGTAGCAGCGACAGACGTGATGAGCGGCGAGCCTGCGCCCGTAGCGTCACCTATGTTGAAGGTGACTTCGAGGGAAGTATCCTCCGGGAACGTCTTGTCCGTGATGTCCTCGACCGACGGATGAAGCTCGAATGCGCCTATGTCCACCGTCTGAGCCGCGTTCGCGTCGGCACCGTCCATCTTGCGCGGGAAGCCCGTGCCGCGCTGGTCTGTAGTGGTCAGACCCGCGTTGGTAGCAAGCGTGTTGTCGCCCGCATCAATGGCCGTGCTGCCACTCAATAGCGCATGCGTCAGCGTCGGCCCGCCGTTGTTAAATAGCGCGCCCAGTTTCGGGTCAACGCCCGTCTGGTTGCCCGTGGTCGTGCCGCCTATGGTGGCCGTGCCCGCGTTCTCGAACAGGTTGTAGCCTGCGGAGTTGAACACGCCCGTCAGGTCGTCGCTGCCGCCGGCACTGTCCGCAACGATGCTGTTGCCGATGGTGAAGGAGGTCGGCGTGGCGTTCGCATTCACGATGCCGCCGCCGAGCAGGTTCGCCGCCACGGTTACGTTCGTGAACGTAGCCGTTCCGGCGTTATTGACGCCGCCGCCGGTGTTAGCGCCGCCGTTGGAAGTGTTCGTGCTTATAGTGCTGTTCTTGACCGTCAGCGTGGCGAGCGGGGCGTTTGAGATACCGCCGCCGTTCACTGTAGCCACGTTATTGCTGATGGTGCATCTGTCTATGGTCAGCGTGCCGGAGTTAAAGATACCGCCGCCGGCGCCGGTGGTGATGTTGGTGTTGGTAGAAGTACCTACGGCGCAGTCGGAGAGCGTCAGGGTGCCCGCGTTGTTGACACCGCCGCCGCCCAGAGCATCGCCGCCGCCACTGATGGTCATGCCGGAGATGTTGACGTTGGCCGCGGCGCTGCCGATGCTAAAGACGCGGAAGCCTGCGCCAGCCTGACTGCCGCGCACTTCCAGCATGTTCGCGCCCGGCCCCTGTATGATTATGTTCTTAGTGATAGCCGGGAGCGCGGCCGCAAGCTGTATGACGTGCGGGCCTGTCGCCGGGTCGAAAGCCTGTCCAGCGCCCGTGGCGAAGGTAATAGTGTTGTTCGGGCTGTTCGGGCAGACGTTAGCCAGAGCCTCGCGCAAGCTGCCTGCGGGCACAGGAGCCGTGCCGTCATTAATAGTGGTGACGACCGGATTGTTCGTACAGGCGCTAATCGTGTAGTTGAGCGCGCTGCTGTTGCTAAGCTCGTGATGGGTTCCGCCCAGATACTCTGCGGTAATCGGGTGCATGCCTGCCGTGAGCGAGCTGGTCGGCAGCACAGCTATACAGTTGTTTCCGTCAGCCGTGCAGGGGATGGGAGCGCCTATAGCGACGCCGTTGTCCTTGAACTGCACGAAGCCGCCGAGCGCAGGATTGACTACGCCGACCGCTTCACTCGGAGTGACGGTCGCAGTGAAAGTGACCGTGTCACCCGTGAAGGCGGGGCTCGCCGGGTCGGCCGATAGAGTCGTGGTGTTGTTGTACCTGTCGCCCGGAGTAACTACCTGCTTCTGTGTGTCGGGTACGCCATCGGCCTTGATGGTGGCGTTGTTGGTGTAGCTTGCGAACGGATGCGGGCCGTTGACCGTCACGTCGAAGACGACAACGACGCTCTTGTTCGCGGGCAGCGTGCCCAATGACTGATTGACTTCAAGCGCGGGCATGGGCGCAGGCGCGGCGTGAGCCGAAGGCGTCACGGCGCCGGCGACCGTTGAGAAGAAGCCGCTCAGACGGCTTGTAAGCGTCGGGCTTCTTCTGGCGTGAGCGAGAGACACAGCCGCGCCCTTCTCGATTTCCGTTCTCGTGGAAACAGATGAAAGCTCAGTGCCGGTCACGTTCGATGAGAGCGCAGCGCCCGCTTCAATCACGCGCGCGTCGGCGCTCGTTGCCGCGTTGCCGGAAGCTTCCAGCCCCGGCTTGACCACTTCACTTATAGAAGAGAAATCTCTGTTGCTATTTAAGAATGCCAGTAATGAATTATTGCTGTTATCCGAAGAATTGTTCAGCGCGTAGTATTGCTGCTGCTGATTCGTTTGCAGCATGTTCATCGCCACCGTGTTAATCGGCCCGGAGATGAGGCTGACATCCGATTCGGCGGCGGCGCTGCCTGTATTGTTATGTGCCGGGTTGGTGTGTGATTCTGTTAATTCCGCAGTCCCGCTCGCGCTAGGAGTCGGCGCGTTGTCAACCAACTGCGCCGTGGAGATGCTTCCGGCGGGGCTCGGGAGGCCGCTCGTCTCCGCAACTGCTATATAAGTAGAGAGAATATCGCTTGTCGCTCCGGAAGGCACTGTGTTGCCGCGCACGTCCGCCCTCAGAGAATTGCAGACGCCCACGCAGTTAGACTGGATAAAAATCGCCGCCAAAGGGGCTGACGCATCGCATGGTGAAGATTCACCCGGCCCGCAATAGGTAAGGTTCGTATGAAGGACGGTATTATTGGTCACTGTCACGTCGAGCCCGCCGGTGCCGTTACGCGAAATCACTTCGATGCCGCGCGCGCGGGGCGTCTCTCGGATGGTGTTGTTGTGCAGAACTACGGTGGCGTCAGCGCCGCCGTTGATGTTGACGCGAATACCATTGCCTGCAGCCGAGCCCGATGCTGTCGAACCGGATGCACCGATTACATTCCCCTCGAAGCGGCCGTTCAGGGTTCCGCCCGTCGTAGGCGCTTGCACGGCTGAGCTGAAGAAGTTAATCGCCTGCGCCTGATGCGTCAGGAAGGTGTTATTCAGAACCCTGTAAGTGATGTTAGCAACGCCGTCATGGTTCAAATCCATGCCGAGGTTGTTACCGACGAACGTGTTGTTCTGAATAGTAGAGGTTGTGATGGTCGCCGTCGTGACGTTCGAGGCGGGCTGCATCTGCATGCCGTCCGCAAACTGATTCCTCAGCACGTTGCCGCTCATCGTGAAGTTGCTGACGGTCGCGTTGCGAATCTCGAAGTTGAAGCCGCTATTGAGCTGCGAATCGTCAAAGAGCGTGCCCGTGATGTTCCACGTGGAGGTGCCGCTTGCTATGCCGACTCCGAAGTTGTCGTGCGGCGTGGGCCCGAGCGTAGAGTTCGTTATCGTAACAGTGCCGTTGACAGGCGTGCCCGTGGAGAAGTCGCCCATCTCTATGCCACGGTCTTGCGCCACTCCGGCACTGTCCGTAATCAGAGAGTTGGTCAGCGTAAAGCCGTTGACGGTGAGAATATTGATTCCGTCACCCGCGGGGTTCAGGATTCTCATGCGCGAGAGCGAAGGGCTCTTCGTGCTGCTAAGTATGATGCCGTGGCTGGTGGTGGACTGAATCGTGCCGCCCGTGCATTCTGCGGGAATCGCCGCGTTGACTGTGGCAGCCGTGCCCGGCGTGTTGGTGTTGGTGATAGTGCCGCCGCAACGGTCTGAGCCTGTGGCGGTGCCGGTGACGGTCAGGCCGCCGTTGCCAGCCGCCGTGCCCGTGCTGGTAAGCACGATGCCGCTCGACGCGCCGTTGGCCGCGATGCTCACGAAGTTCAGGCCAGCGCTGCCGATTTCCGTGGAGGTCACGTTCAGGGCTATGCCTGTGGTTGACGCAATCGTGTTGCTCGTTCCGGCCACCGTGACGGTTCCGCCGCCCGTGGCGTTGAAGCCTATTCCGCTCGTGGTGGTCAGGTCTATCCCGTTGCCGCCGCCCGCAGGGTTGAAGCTTATGGTAGCGCCGCTATTATTTGTCAGCGATACGGCATTACCCGAAGTCATCGCAATAGTGACGGTCGGATTATTAATATTAACAGTGCCGCCGTTACAGTTCTGTATGCTTATGCCCTGCGTCGTGCTTGAGCCTTTAGTAAGATTGCCAGTCTGGAAAGTGATAGTTCCTGAATCGTGATTGTCAATGGAAATCAGGTTGCCGGTGCTCGTATTGAGCGCCATGCTTCCGCTATAGGTTACGTTGGAGTTGCTTGATAACAGTCTGAAGGCTTCGCCGGCTACGTTAAGGCCACGCGTAATTGAAGTAGCCGCCCCGAAAGTGAAGGTGCCATCGCTGCCACTGATGATGTCTATGCCCGCGTCACCGCCGTTGAGCGTCGTCGTGCCGTTGAAGCTATAAGAGGATGCGCTGTCGGCGTTGCTGAATTGCAGACCTGTGCCGTTCGTGGCGTTCAGCGTTCCGGTCTGGAAGGTAATCGTGCCCGTGTTGTGATTCGTAACAGAAACCATCGCGGCGTTGCTCGCCTGCGTGATGTTGCCGCTATAGGTCACGTTCGCGGTCGAAGTTGACACGCCGCCGTCCACGTTGAAGGCTGTGCCTGAAGGGCTGGTGATGGTCGTGGTGCTGGCGAAGGTAAACGTGCCTGCGGAATCGGTAAGAATGTCTACGCCCGCGTCGCCGCCGCCGAGCGTCGTCGTGCCGTTGAATTGGTAACTGCCGTCGGCGTTGCTGAACTGTAAGCCGGTGCCTGCCGTGGCGCTGATGGTTCCGGTCTGGAAGATAATCGTTCCGTTGTGCCCGCCCGTCACCGAGACAGCCGCGTTATTAGCCGCCTGCGTGATGCCTCCGCTAAAAGTCACGCTCACGCTTCCGCCGACTACGCTGAAGGTTGCGCCTGTGGCCGTGCCCGTGAGCGTACCGCCTGTGGTAGCCATCGAGCCGGTGACGCTGCTGAGCAATATGCCGTTAGTGCCTGCGCTGGATGAAATCGTGCCGAAGGCTGCTGTGCCTCCGCCCGGTGCCTGCAACGCGCCGGTGGTCAGGCTTATCGCCTGACCGCTACTGCTTATGTTGACTCCCGATACCGATAGCGTCCCGAAGTTAGTGCCCTGAAGCGCACTGTTGGCAGCGCCGCCGCCGAGCGTAAAGCCGCTCAGGGTGTTGCCCGAGTTAAGAAGGATGCCGGTGGAGAGGCTGGTTATACTGACATTCGCGCCGCTCGGATTATTGACGGGCGGATAGGCGTTGCCCGGCTGAGCCGCAGGCGCACCCAGAGTTGACAGAGAGGTGGTTGTGTCCTGGCCTATGAGCTTCTGCCCGGAGCGCATCGTCAATGGGCCAACGTAGCCCACGCCGCTCTCATACAGGAAGATGCTGTCGTTGTTTGCCGCGCCCGGCCTGACCCCTGTGTTGTTAACATTCTGGAAGTCGCTCAGGAGCAGGAACGGCTTTGCCTGCGTTCCGTTATTGCCGCCCACGGAGCCGCTAGTGTTGACGAACCAGACCATGCCGTTTACGCCGCCCACCGTGATGGACACCTTCGCGGCATCATTGCCCGCCTCGTTCTCAAGCCTGTACCAGAATTCGTCTGTTCCCTCGTAACCGGCAGCCGGGTCGTAGGTGAAGGTGCCGTTGGCGTTGAGCTTCACCGTGCCGTTGTTGGCAGTCGTGATGGTGTTGGTGCCGTTCGGCGTTTGTCCGGCCCCGAGTCCCGCAGAGGTGGAAGCGAACTTGGTTATCGTCGTCGTAGTGTTATTAGCATTGAGCGTGTCGTTACATAGAACGCTTGTCTTATCCGATGCGTTGGCACACGTGCCCGGAGTCCCTATGAGCCCCGAGTTGAGCGTCATGTTGCCGACCGACGTGTAAGATTCATTCGCAGCTAAGGGAGAGACCTTGATGGAGCCGCCCACTAAGGTAGTATTAGGGTCAATACTATCTTCGAGCTTGAGATTAGTAGCAGGGTCAGGGCCGCCGTTTGTGATGGTGACGGTGTAGCGAATCGTCTCGTTGACGCCCGCCTTGCCAACTTCGCCCGCGTCTCCGACAATCTGGCCCGTCATGGTCGCCGTAATCGAGGGCAACGGCATGGGGAAATTGAGGACGGAGTTGATGAAAGCGGCTGGGCCATTCTTTCCTGTCGCGGCTGCCGAAGCGTCACGCCGGGAAGAGTCGTCGCCTGAGTGCGAGGAAGCGGATATGCCGAAGCTTACCAGTCCTGCCAAAACGGCACAGATGACGAATAGCCTGTAGTTGCGGGCAGACAGGCGGGGGAATGACTTTCTCATACGAACTCCTCGATTAGCGGCGACGGCGCACGCGCGACTTCAGTGGCGCTGCAATGAAATTAAGGGGCAGGGCGAGGGTTTGCGCCCAGCTAAATCCTCATGAGAGGTGCAAAACCGTGGAAACGAACTGGCTCAATTCAGCAGTGTAATGAAACAATAAAAGACAACTTACAGACAGCAAGGGTGGCCTTAGAGGACGGGAAACGTTAAACAGGCCAGTCTACGCCTCAGCTAGAGTAGTTTAAGAACATTAAAATGTCAATTTACCGTGGCCCAATTATTGAATGGTGGCCGGCCTTTTTTCTTGACCGGGCCGCTCGCCTTTCAGGTTCCGTCCTACTTATATAGCCCTGAAAAGCAGGTACATTATAAATACAGGATGGCGCACGTTAAATGACGCGCCATCCTGATTCTTTCGGCCTGACATCTGTCTAGCGCCTTCTTAAGTTCGTGGCGGGAAGACGCCCTGAAGGGCTATGCAGAAGTTCAGGGTCAGATAGGGCTGCATGTTGTTATGCGGGAGACTAGCGCCCGCAATCGTCAGCGATTGAAAAGCCATCGGAGTCAGCGGCGCGCCCGCAGGGGGAAGATAAGGCGTCGCGTTTTGCGTTCTACCGATGCTTGTACCGTCGGGCAGGTTTGTGTCAGCCGGGGCGGGTAGGCACATCAGGATGTGTTGATGCGCCGGAATCTCAGACTGTAGCAGCGTCACGGTTTCTGAGCCTGCTTCCTCGCCCAGGTCATGAAGCGAAAGGCCGTTTCCCTGTCCGGGATGCATGGGCGCTCTGCTCTGCAAATCCGGGAGCGCGAAGGTGGATTTGCCATCCCCTCCGTAGGTCGTGCCCAGCAGGGAGAAGAGCGCAGTGTTCTGCGAGAGCGGCAACAACTGCCCGTCACAAAAGGCCCATCCCTTCGGTGCAAAGTTAAACGGGAAGATTCGAATTTCAGCGACGAAAGGATCCATAGAAGTTCTCCTTAGTTCGGGGACGGGTAAAGCCCGAACAGCGAAATGATGAAGTTGATGCAAAGGTACGGTTGAAAGTTAGTGTGTGGCTGGCTGCCGCCGACAACGCTGATTGCCTGTGTCGCCATCGGGGTGGTCGGGTCACTACTCTGATACGGGTCGAACGTGTTCGATTGCGCCATCAGGTTATTGGCGCAGCTAGCGTCATTTGCTATGGAGGTTGTCCCAAGCATTGGGTGCGAGTGTATGGGAATCTGCTGGGTAGTTAGCGTAACCTCTTCGACTCCTCCACTCTCCCCAAGGATGAAGCCGTTGCCCTGATGAAGCGGGAGGCGGCCACGTAAATCGGGCAGCCCGAAAGTGCTCTGGCCGTCGCCGCCGTAGGTCGTCCCTATAATATTGAACAGCGTCTCGTTCTCCGAGATGGGTAGCAACTGCCCTTCGCAGAACAGCCAGCCCGCCGGAGCGAAGTTGCCAGCGAACATTCTAATTTCACCGACGTATGGTTGTGCCATTGTTATCTCCTTAATTCTGGCTGGGGAAGATGCCGATTAGGGCTATGCAAAATGTTAAGGTCAGGTAGGGCTGCATGTTCTGGTGTGCCTGACTGCCTCCAACATTTGATATCGTCTGCGGGTTTAGCGTGACAAGGTTGTCCGGCCCGTGATAGAGCTGGCTGGGCGTAGGGGCCAGCAGATTCCCTGTAGGGACTGTTTGAGTGCCGTTCGTGGTAGTGCCGTTAAGAATATGCGTGTGCGCTGGCATCTCAGACATTGTCAGCGTGTGAGCCTGCTCGCCGCCCTTTTGACCGAGCGTGTATCCACTGCCTTCGTGAATGGGTACGGCTCCGCGTAAATCCGGCAGCGCGAAGGTTGTTTGCCCGTTGCCGCCGTAGGTTGTGCCGAGCAGGCTGAAGAGAGCCTGATTCTGGTTGATGGGCATGAACTGGCCATTACACATGGCCCAGCCCTTAGGAGCCCAGTTGAAGCTCATGATTCTGATTTCAGACAAGAATGGTTCGGCCATTGATATCTCCTCTAAGCATTGTTTCCAAGCGGGTTCTTTATAGATTAATTCGGTAAAGAACTGCCCTTTGTGAAGAAGACGCGTGTGTCTTTTTTATCTGTGAGGCCCTCACCTTGCCATAGCTTTTGGGTCTGCGAAGATAAGGATGCTGGCAGGAAAAAAAAACCAGGTACGACCAAAAAGCGCGGGGATTGTAAACCGAAGTAATCGGTAATACAAGATAATTCTTTACGACGCGATACTTGTGCGCCGTCCGTACCTCTCTGAACAAATTTTATGGCCCAGAACAATCTTATTGCATACTTCAGGAATAGTTGCTAAAGTGTCGCGCGCCAAGACAGAGACCCGCCACTTGGCTACCATTTTCACCAGGTACAGTCTTTACCTTAAGTTATCTAAAGAAGAACCCGCTCTCACCCAATTTACAGGGAATTACAGATTACGTTTGAAGGAGTGTAAGAGGTAATGAGCCTATCCAGACGAAAGTTTATGAAGGCGGGAGTCGTCGCTGCGTGCGTCGCTCTTCCGCTTAAATCCGTTCTGGCCCGCGATGCATCGTCGTTGAGCAACACGCTCTCGCCGCTATTTTCCCCTTTGCAGACCGGTCAGGAACAACTCGGCTATTACACCCGCTCAAGCTTCGCCCCCTATGTAAACACGCAGTTCAGCGTTTACGTTGGCCCCTCGAATACTCGCGGGCTGAAGCTTAAAGAGATGACGAACTATGTAGCCGCTTTCCCCCCGTCTGTGTCCACAAGTGATGCGAGTCAGATGGAATGTTTCTCCCTTCTCTTTACGATTCCCCCGGGCAAGGCTTTCGAGCAGGACACCTACCTGATTGAGCATGCGGCGCTGGGGAACTTCTACCTGTTTATGGTTCCCGTAAGCGACCAGCGCAAGAAGGCCGTGGACTATTACGAGGCAATCATCTTTCGCGCCCCCGTCGAGACTCTGGCCCCCAATGGGGTGCCGGTCGCACCTGCGCCAAGACCCGAGCGTGCAGCAAGCGCCCCCAACGCTCGCATCTCGAAGACGGAGCAGGACATCTATTATTTCAGGCCGAACGCGATTAAGAAGCCTAAGGCCAAGAAGGTTGAGCCGGGCGCTGAGGGACGTAAAGCCGCGAGCCGACTTTCCATGTCTCAGGCACCGGACGTTGCAGGGCTCAAGCTCGGCATGACGATAGAACAAGTCCTGTCGTTATTCCCCGGCAGCGAGACGGACAAGGAGATTCGTGCCAGCCTTAGCAGGCCGGTCAACAAGTTCGGCGTGAAGACCCTCGTCATACATCCCGCAAAGTTTTCTGCGGATAAGAAGTTTGACGGGGTCAATCAAATCGTCCTGACATTTCTGGACGGTCGCATCTCGACGCTCAACGTCTCATATAGCGGCCCCGTGTGGGCGAACGTTAATGAGTTCGTCTCGAAGTTCGCTCAGGAGAAGGGGCTGCCCGGCTCAGATAGCTGGGATGCCAAGAGCGGCGTAGACAACCAGTTGAAGACCCTCAAGTGCAGCGACTTTGAGATTAGCGTCTTTGCCGGTGGCGAGAACGTCAACTTCAATTACGTGAAGATGCTAGACCTGACGGCGCAGCAGAAATTGAAGGGACGGCAGGGGCGAGCCTAAAGCGGCTCAGAGCCACAAGCCACTCTAAGGCCGGTTTACTTTACCGGGGTCGGCACATGCCTGTGCGGCAGACTTTCTATTCACGCCAAGTTATTAGAGGGCGCGTCGTTTGTCGTGTGCTAGACATCATTCAAGCATGACATCGGGTTGTAGAAACCTTCGTCCACGTAGACGAAGGTTTCTACAACCCGACTGTTTCGTTGACTCTTGGACGAGTGGGCCATCTTTCGTGTCCGTGCAGGAGAGAGTCTCACGCTTTACCGCTTAACTTCTTCCTTGAAGGCGCAATTCTATGACAGACAAGCTTGGGGATTTATCCACGGTCGGCGCGCGTGTAAGTTTTAGGCCCGTTACGCCCGAAGACGAAGACGCGCTGCTTAAAATCTATGCCAGCACGCGTGAGGACGAGATGCGGCAAGCCGTCGGGTGGACTGACGAGCAGAAGGAGATGTTTCTGCGTTGGCAGCTACAGATGCAGCGCCGCGACTACGAAGGCCGCTTCCCGCAGGCCGACTATCAGCTCATCCTTTTCGACAATGAGCCTGCCGGTCGCCTCTGGGTAGCGCGCACAGCCGAACAGATACGATTGCTGGACATAGCTATTCTGCCGGAATTTCAGAACCGAAGGATAGGGACTTACCTGTTAAGAAAGCTGATAGAGGAATCCGAGGCGACCGGCATTCCACTGCGTCACATGATTTACAAGCTCAACACGGAAGCCCGCCGCTTCTACGAGCGCCTCGGCTTCCGTCTCATAGAGGACGAGCGCATGTATCTGCTGATGGAGCGACAACCGGAAAATGCAGAAGGCCGCAGTGCAGAATGATGAACGGAAAAAGAATTGATTCATTGAGTCAATAAATCAATTCCTTCCCCGCTCTGCCTCCCGCATTATTTTTCCATGCGGCTGAAGATGGCTTCGTATTGGTAGCGTTTGTCCTTAGCGCCTACCGGCACTATAAAGATATCCATTTCACCCAGCGCTTCGTGCTCTACGTGGTAGATACTCTGCGGCAGAAAGAAATCTCCGGGGCCAAGAAAGTAGGCCGCGAATCGCTCGACGCCCTCAATCTTGTCCATGCTGCTCTTATCGCCTACGACTTTGACCAGCTCAAGCTCGACTCTTTTATCCTCTAGCCGGATATAAAATTTCGTGTTCAGGTGCTGGGCGAACAACTCTTCCTTCAGTTCCTCAAGCTTCATGTATGCCTTTCTGTGGTTTCCGGCGAAGCGGGCAAGCGTGCGGCGCTTACCTGTCGCTGAATATGGTAATCAGCCGAGAAGATATTAGACAACGCGCTCACACTCAAGCTCTATTTTGCAGCCTCCCGTAAAAAAGCTGTCCCGGAAAGTCTAGCGGCGACCAAGAGCCTTCTTAACTCTGCTCACTAACCATGAAGCGTCAGGCGCTCAGTTCCTTCGCCAGCTCTTTTGGCGGCTCTGATTGCTTGCTGAGCGCGGCCTGCGCTGCGGCCAGTCGCGCGATGGGGACTCGGAAGGGAGAGCAACTGACGTAATCGAGGCCCGTCTCGTCGCAGAAGGCTATGGAGCGCGGCTCGCCGCCGTGCTCGCCGCAGATGCCCACCTTCAGGTCTGGCTTGACGGAGCGGCCTCGCTCTGTGCCTATCCTGACAAGCTGGCCCACGCCGTCCGGGTCTAACACCTGAAAGGGGTCGTCCGGCAGAATCTTGTGCTCGACGTAGAGCGAGAGGAAGCGGCCGGAATCGTCACGGCTTAAGCCGAACGTAGTCTGCGTCAGGTCGTTTGTCCCGAACGAGAAGAAGTCCGCGTACTCGGCTATGCGGTCAGCCGTCAGCGCTGCTCTGGGCAGCTCTATCATCGTGCCTACCTTGAAGTCTATGGTCATGCCGTACTCGCCCACGACTTCGCGCGCGACTTCTCGTATGAGGTCTGCCTGATTGCGAAGCTCCTCGGCCGTTGAGACGAGCGGAACCATAATCTCCGGCTTGACGCTTGTGCCTTCGCCCTGCGCCTGACAGGCCGCCTCGAAGATGGCGCGCGTCTGCATGCGCGTGACCTCCGGGTAAACAAGCCCCAGCCGGCAGCCTCTATGGCCGAGCATAGGGTTCGCCTCGTGCAGGCGCTCGACCTGTTGCAGGAGCTTGCGCTTCTCGTCTATCTGGTCTAGCAGGCGGTCTGTATCCTTGAAGCTCTCGGCACGACGCACCTGCAACTTCAACTCGGCCAACTCCAACACAAGCTCCTCGCGCCTCGGCAGGAACTCGTGAAGCGGCGGGTCTAAGAGTCTTATGGTGACGGGCAATCCGTCCATGGCCTGAAAGATGCCGGCGAAATCTTTTCGCTGCAAGGGCAGAAGTTTTTCCAGAGCCTTTTCACGCGCGCCCACACCGTCGGCCAGAATCATCTGGCGCATGGCCGCCAGTCGCTCGTCTCCGAAGAACATGTGCTCCGTGCGACAAAGCCCTATGCCCTCGGCCCCGTAATCTCTGGCCACTTTTGAATCGTGCGGCGTGTCGGCGTTGGCCCTGACGCGCAGGCGACGGAACTCGTCGGCCCAGCTCATCAGCTCCGTAAAATCTTCTCCGAGCGTGGGCTGGATGGTCGGAACCTGTCCGAGGTAGACGCGGCCGGTAGAGCCGTCAACCGTTATCCACTCGCCTTTGGTCACGACCATTGCGTCAACGGTGAACTGCTGCTGGCCGTAGTCAATATCAAGCTGGCCCGCGCCGGAGACGCAGGACTTGCCCATGCCGCGCGCTACTACGGCCGCGTGGCTCGTCATGCCGCCGCGCGCAGTGACTATGGCCTGCGCGGCTACCATTCCGTGAAAGTCGTCCGGGCTCGTTTCCTGTCGAACGAGGATGACCTTCGCGCCCTCTGCGGCCATCTCTTCCGCCTCGTCCGGGTCGAAGACCACGCAGCCCTGCGCCGCGCCCGGGCTGGCCGGAAGCCCCGTGGCCAGAATCGTCGCGTCGTTGTTCGGGTCAACGGTCGGATGAAGAAGCTGGTCTAGCTGTTCCGGCGTAACGCGCCCCACTGCCGTTGCGCGGTCAATCAAGCCTTCGTGAACCATGTCCACGGCCACGCGAACGGCGGCAGCGCCCGTGCGCTTGCCCGTGCGCGTTTGCAGCATCCAGAGCTTTCCGCGCTCAATCGTGAACTCTACGTCCTGCATGTCCCGGTAGTGGCGCTCTAGGCGTCCCGCAATCTCCGCGAACTGCCTGTAGACTTCCGGCAACTCCTGCTCAAGCTGGCTGATGGGATTCGGCGTGCGAATGCCCGCCACCACGTCCTCGCCCTGCGCGTTCAGAAGATACTCGCCGTAGAGAGCCTTTTCGCCCGTCGAAGGATTGCGCGTGAATGCCACGCCCGTACCGGAATCGGCTCCCATGTTGCCGAAGACCATCACCTGCACGTTGACCGCAGTGCCCAGGTCGTCCGCAATGCGATGCACGCGGCGATAATCCACGGCCCGTCGGCCCATCCAAGAGTTGAAGACGGCTGCAATCGCCACTCGAAGCTGCTCGTAAGGGTCTTCGGGGATGGCGGTGCCGCGCTGCTCTGCGAAGATAATCTGCTTTTCGGCGGCGATTATCTCGCGCAGGTGCTCCGGCTCAAGGTCTGTGTCCCGGCCCCCGCGCGTGCGCGCCTTGTATCTATCCATCACGCGCTCGAACTTTTCGTGCGCCACGCCCATCACTATCTCGCCAAAGAGTGAGGCGAAGCGGCGATAAGCATCCAGCGCGAAACGCAAGTCTCCCGTCTGCTCCGCGAGTCCCTGCACGGTCTGCTCATTCAGGCCCAGATTCAGCACGGTGTCCATCATGCCCGGCATAGAGAACATTGCGCCCGAGCGCACCGAAACCAGAAGAGGATTCCGTGGGTCGCCAAAACGCTTCCCGACCTTCTCTTCGAGCGCGCGAAGACCGGCCTCGACCTGCTCCCACATGCCTTCGGGAAACTGCTTGCCGTTCGCGTAAAAAGCGTTGCACGCTTCGGTCGTGACTATGAAGCCCGGCGGCACCGGCAAACCCGCGCGCGTCATGTCGGCAAGGCCAGCGCCTTTGCCACCGAGAAGCTGCTTCTGTTCGCCGCTTCCCTCTTCAAAAAGATAAACCCACTTCTGATTTCTATCCTGTGACATTTGCCTCTGTTCCCTTCAGAGAGATGAAATAGTTACGACCGGCTGGTTCTTCTGCGAGCGGAATGTAGGCTGATTATATTAACAAGTTCCCTCTTCATCCAAGCCTTACACAAAACGACCGACTTCCGGAGATTCGCCGACTTTGCCCAACAGTCGGCAACTCAAGACGAGCATCGGGCGAATCAGGTACATAACATTCAATTACATTCCGTAGATTGAAGAGAGACAATCTGTCTTTGGAACAAGGGCGCAATCGGCTAGGGCTGGACGGGATAAAAGGTGGTGTCCTAATTTGAGAACTCTCTGCGCTTGTCTCGGCGTCTCTCTGCGTCTCTGCGGTGAGTGTCTTATATAGTCATTCACCGCAGAGACGCTGAGAGACGCTGAGGGGGCGCGGAGAATTGAATTTAGGACACTACTGGATAAAAGGAGTTGTTGACTGCACAAGTATATAAGAGTATGGTGTGGACGCCTCAACCACCCAATTTTAGGAGATTGAGATTCAAGGCCGCGAAGATACGTCTATCACGGCCTGACCCACCGCTAACATTTATCTTTAATTGTTAGCAATATGTCCTAGTCTCGGAAGGAGACAAGCTCTTATGTCAACTCAAACTACTGCTACTGCTGCTGCATCCGGTGCATTCTTAGTCAACTATCGAATTGGTAATAGCATGCCCGGCGCTCCCTCGTTCACAGTTAATCTTGTCGTGTCTGCCCCTAATAAGACCGTGAACGGAGCGGGAGAAATCACTCAGGCCGTTAATCCGCCACTGAATGTGCCGACACATCTGAGCGGCGAATATACCTACATGACTGTAATGCCCAACAACTCGAATATACTGGTCACGCTTAGGGGGATGGGGCCGATTAATCCGATTCAGCCGCTTGTGGCTAACAACACTCGAATGTGGCTGATACTCTCTAAGGACTGGAAGTCCGGCACTGCCAATTATGAGTACCGTTATGGGAAGGACTCCAGCACTTGGCAGACGGTCGAGGGCGTTCCGGTGACACTGATTCCAAGCGGCAACCCCCGGTAAGCCGCTTGTCTTGCTCATTCCCTGAACCATTCGCGCAGCTTTTTTGCCGGACTCTACAGCTTTCATGAATGAGCACACGGTGCGAAAGAGAGCGGCGGAGTTTGTGAGACTCCGCCGCTCTCTTTATATATACCGCTTAACGGCTAGCGCTTTTCGCAGTCAAGCCTTATGGCGATTCGGATTGAAGTGACTCCTTCAAAGCGTTGAGCAGTTGGTAAGTGGCCTGAACGTCTGCTGCGGCGCGGTGTGTTCCGCCCGGCAGGCCGTAGAGGGCGCAGGCTTCGGCCAGAGGCAGAGACTTTTTCACGCCCGCCACCTGTTTGACAAGCTGCATGGCGCAGCGCCAGCCGCGCTCCTGCGTTACGTGTTGATGACGCGCGCAGGAAGCCGCCAGCGCGCGGCGGTCAAAGCCCGCGTTATAGGCTATCAGCAATCTGTTGCGAACAAGCTCTGAGATTTCGGGCCAGATGTCTGTCCAGTAAGGCGCGCTCGCAAGCTCATCTTTATCGAAGCGGCTCTCTTTCGACGCACGCGGGAGAGTGTTGAAAACGGGCCGGATGAGCGACTGAAAGACTATTTCACCACTCGCGTCACCGAAAGCAATCTCTATTATCTCTGCCGTAGTGCCAGCGCCCAGAGTCTCTGTATCAACTATCAGCGACCTTTCGTTGAACTCGTAGATTGCAAGCGCAGGCGTGTAAAGCTGTTTGGTATTGAAATACATCGGACGGCTACTTCTGACGGCAAGATTAAACGAATTCCCTTACGGCTCTTCGGAAGAATGGATTTGACAGTAGATTTAAGACAATAAAAGACTAGCCGCGCTTCTTATCCGGCCTCGGTGTAAAACCACGGCTCTCGGGTAATTTCTTTGTCGGAGAGGACGTTCCCTGTTCCTTCGGATTATTTGACCGTTCCGCAATCTCTTTCCTGACAGCTTCTTTGGCTCGCTTTTTAGCACGTTTATTCATAGCAGTGATTATACAATAGAAGACGGTATCACCCAATTACAGGTCGGGGCTGAGGTCTATTAACCACGAGTCCGAAAGATAGCGTGTTATCAGGTAATGATTCAGGTTGAGCCAGCGCGCGGCGTTATCCAGCACCATGGAATCGGACGTGACCACCACGGCCTCGGCCTCCTGCATGAGCTTGTCCGGGTTGAACGACAACTCTACCGTCCAAGGCCAGCCGGATGCTTCCGCGACCTCTCTGATTTTCCGGGCCAGTCGGCCGCTATTTGAGACGGGCCTGTCCAGTAGCCAGCGCACGCCCGCAGCCCTGACGGATTCCAGAGCTTCTCCCACGAGACGAATGGCTCTCTCCGTCTCCTCCACAGACCTGTAAGAGCCGTGCACGCCGGACAAGTCCCGTATGCAGAAGTCGCGCGCGAGTATCAGAAGCCCGCCGCTCATGGCGGCCTCAACCGTGATGATTAGATTAAAGCCGTCTACTATCAGGCTCTCTCCGGCAGCCTGCGCGACTGAAAGCGAGCGCGACTGACGAGATGCGCGCTGCTCATCCGAACAGGCTGCGCGAGAGACGGCCAGCCGTTGACGCGCGGTTAAGCTGTAGCGGTCGCCCACAAGTTTCAGTGCAGCGACGTTCGCGTAGCCGCGACTCATGAGCCATGAAAGCTCGCCTGTTGCGCGACGCAATACCGGCAGCCTTTCCGCGCCGAACAGCTCTCTGTCCGAAGGGTGCGCGCCTCTGTGCTGACGTTTATCCGGACTCATGCTTCGTAATACTATACTCAGGCTTGATGCTCGCGTAGTAAAGCTCAGACTAGAGGCTGGAAGCATGCTGACGATTGACGGCTCGTTCGGAGAAGGCGGCGGACAGATTATACGCAGTTCGCTGGCCCTCTCGTTGATTACCGGAAAAGCTTTTCGCATCTACAACGTGCGCGCCCGCCGCGAGAAGCCCGGATTGAAGCCGCAGCACTTGACGGCTGTACGCGCGGCGGCAGAAATTGGCGGCGCGCAGGTGGAAGGCGCAGCCGTAGGCTCACGCGACTTCACTTTCATACCGGGCGAAGTCAGCCCCGGCCAGTACCATTTCGCAATCGGCACGGCCGGGGCGACCATGCTCGTGCTGCAAACGATTCTCCCGCCACTGATGATTGCGGACGCCCCGAGCATGATTACGCTCGAAGGCGGAACGCACAATAAGCACGCGCCGCCATTCGACTTTCTACAGAAGGCTTTTCTGCCGCTCGTGAACCGCACAGGCCCTCGCGTCTCTCTTGAGCTTGAGCGCTACGGCTTTTATCCTCCCGGCGGCGGGCGCATAAACGTTTACATAGAGCCACGGACAGCGCCTACAAAGTTAGAGCTAGAGACGCGAGGCGCGATTCTGGAGAGGTGCGCCAGAGCGTTAGTCGTGAGGCTCCCCGCCTCAATCGCAGAGCGCGAGCTGGCAGTCGTACGCGAGCATCTAAACTTCTCGGACGAAGAACTTCGGGTGGAGACTTCAGAAAACGCGCTTAGTCCCGGCAACGTCGTCATGATAGAAATCCGAAGCGAACACCTGACGGAAGTATTCACCGCCGTAGGCGAGCGCGGCGTGCGCGCGGAGCAGGTGGCGGAACAGGCCGCCATTGAAGCCGAAAGCTATCTGGCGACGGGCGCGCCCGTGGGCGAGCATCTGGCAGACCAGCTATTGATACCACTCGCGCTCGCGGGCGGCGGCGGCTACACGACCGGCACGCCGTCCCTTCACGCCACTACCAACATAGAAATCATACGAAAGTTTCTGGAAGTGGAGATAAAGCTCAGGCCCGCAGGCGAGCGCCTCTTTAGGATAGAGATATGAAGATAATCCGCGACACCGGCAGCCACTTCGACCTCGGAGACGATGCTGCGCTACGGTTGATGACAGAGATACTCGCTCGCCCTTTGTTCGCCCATCTGGCGACCTATTCAGATGCGGGGCCGCGCGAATCTCCGGTCTGGTTCCTCTGGGAACAGGAGGCGCTCTGGATTATAGGCAACTACCGGACGGACTCTTTCCCGAAACGGATTGAGCTTGAGCCGCGCTGCGCCGTAGGGATTGTAGATTACGACGGCTCAACCGGGCTCGTGCAGCACGTGGGCTTTCGTGGCCGCGCCGTCCTAGAGCCACACGACGCAGACAGAATGAAGCGGCTGCTGAGCCGCTACATGGGCGAGATTGAAAGATGGGACGAGCGCTTTGTTGAGATACTGGACGACACGGACTACATCTTCATTCGCTTCGACCCGGAGACTGTAGTCGTGCGCGACCAATCATACAAAGTAGGGAATGGAGATAGGGGTTAGGGGTTGGGGGTCAGGGGTTGGTAAAAGTACAGACAAGTGGATTTTCTTTTCCCCAGCCCCTAACCCCCCACCCCTAACCCCTATTCAGGTAATCGCTCGCCCGCAGAATCAGGACGCAGCTTGAGCCGTGTGTGATGTCGCCCCGCATGACCATGCGGATTGCTTCGGAGAGTTTTACTTTCACGGTTTCGACATTCTCACCGCCTTCAAGCTCCTTCTCCTTGAACTTGAGGCGGCCCTTCGCCAGAAAGAGGTAGGAGGGAGAATCAACCAGCGACGGCATAGGGTCAACCAGGCCCAGCTCTACAACGTCCGCAGCTTCTATGCCGAGTTCTTCTTTCAGCTCGCGCCGCGCTGCGTCTTCTCTAGCCTCACCTTCTTCGATTGCGCCCGCGACAGCCTCTATGCACTCGCGCCCCACCGCGTAGCGAAAGTCTCTTGCCAGATAGACGAAGCCTTCATCGTCCACCGGAAGCACGGAGACGCCCGCCTTGACGCGAACGGTCGAGTAAGTGCCGGGCTCGCCGTTCGGCTTGACGACCTCGTCCTCATAAACGTCTATCAGCTCGCTCTTGTACTTAGCCTCGCTCGACTTGATTTTCCACGGCCCGTTCTCTCTCATAGCGCTCCCCGTAAAAAGGCAAAAGTTAAGAAAGAGAAGCCTCGGGCCTTCTTCTTAACTTTTGCCTTTCTACTTCTGTCTGAAAAATTTAGTTTGGCTCTTTTTCGTCCGGGTCAACGTCCTTGATGATGACGGTGCTTCCGAACTTCTTGTAATTAGTGTAGCGCACGGCCATTCGCATGCGTATCGAGCCGTTTTTGAATTGCAGCTCGTCGTCCGCGTAAGTGTAGGTCGGGAACCAGTAGCGCCCGTCTATCTGCTCGCGGTAAGTCTCGAAGGTTGGGAAACGCGCTTCCTTCGTCTCCGGTGTCGCTTTGCCGCGCACCTTCACTATCTGCAAATCTTTATCGTCAACCCAGATGCGCCCAATAAAGAATCTCTCCTTCGTCTTCTTAGGGTCGGGAGTGACTTTGGGCTGTACGTCGAAGACGTAAAGGTTAAGCTCGTCTATGCGCTCCTTACCGACATACTTGAAGTCGTAGAGATTTATCTTGGAGGCTTCGAGCGCGAAGGGCTGTATGCCGCCGAGGTCGTCCAAATCTGCCTGAGTAATCAGCAGGTCTGTCAGCGTCGGCAAAGGGAAGAAGGTAATCCTCTCGAAACGGTTGCCGCTATCGTCAAAGACGAAGCTTGAGACGCGGCGGTATTCGCCTTTGGCCTCTCCGCCCAAGCCTATGGACTGTATGGTCACGTCTCGCGTGAAGGCATAGTTGCTGAGCGCCTGCCGGAACTCCGTCTCCTTGGCCGCGACAGCGCTGATGATTCGCGGGACATCCACAGGCCCGTTATTGGAGATGGGAGCGGTCTGAGCAGTCTGAGTCGGCGGCTGCTGGGCTAAGCCTGCGCGCGGAGTCATCGCAAACAGACAGGTAACGAGCGCAGCCGCAAGCGTTGAAGAGAGAAAACGTTTCATAATCCAGATTGTTCCAGCCAGAAAAAGTTAAGAGACGCCCGCTCCCTGCAACCGCGAATATAGTGTACGGGCGTCATGAAAGTTAAACCTTCAGATGTTTCCGGCTTTCCGTTTGTTGCCAGTTTAGCAATAAAGAAGCTTCTGTCCCTATTTCGCGGAAGCCGCCAGCTCTCGTGCGTCCTCTTCAAGGAGCGCGTCCTGTCTTTCGGGAAGAACCCACGTCTCGCCGGGCTCGCGCAGCGCGATGCGCCAGCTTTCGCGCCCCGAAATCTTTTCCAGCCGCTCGACCGGCTCACCCGCAGGCTCTCGGCTCAGCCGGAAAGTGGAGTGATGCATGGGCAGTATGTACTTTGCCCCCATCTCGCGCGCCATAGACCAAGACTGTTCAGGGTTGGCGTGCGCGTAAATCCATGGGTCATACGCGCCTATGGGCATGATGGCAAGGTCTATAGAAGCGCGTCGGCGCAAAGAGGCGAAGGCGTGCGTGTAAGCCGTGTCGCCGCCGAAGACCAGAGCGCGCCCGTTCTTCTCCACCAAAAACCCGCCGTAGCCTCTGTGCTTGTCCGTCAGGCGACGCGCGCCCCAGTGATTGACCTCTATGGCCTCTATGCGAGCGCCGTTCACCTCTACGGATTCTCCCCAAGCAAGGTCGTCAACACGACGAAAGCGACGCACAAGGTCACGGTTATCCTTCTGGACTACGGCATGAGTCGAGCGCGGCAGGCGCTTGAGCGTGGCCATGTCGCAATGATCCATGTGCGAATGAGAGACGAGCAGGGCGTCGAGTGGCGGCAATTCCCTGATGCTCAAAGCCGGGCGAACCAAGCGGCGCGGGCCTATGGTGACGCCCGCCACGCGCACGCCCACGCGTGAGCGCAGGACGGGGTCTGTCAACATCCATGTGCCGTAAAAATTTATCAGAACCGTTGCGTGGCCCAGCCAAGCGACCGTCAAACGGTCATTGCTCCAACTCGCGGGCTCCGGCTTATGCGGCGCGGCAGGAATAGGCGTGCCTGCCTCTCGCACACGCTCTCCCAGAAAGCGGCGCGCGTGCTGGCGCGCAAATCTTGCGTAAGTCTTGATGTCGGATGTGGATAAACTCATCTGGTTTTAGATGCCACAGGATGCCTCAATGCTGCTCACCAAAACGTCACGAAAGTTCTTCAAAAGGTAGAAAGGGGCAAAAGCGAAGAAGGGTCGAATCTCTTGATTCCCGGCCGCCGGAGCGCGGCTTCCCTCCTCTGGTGATTTCCCAGCGCCGAAGCGCATCGGCTATTATCACTCCGACTTTATATAGAGATTTCTAAAACAGATTCTGATTGTTTCGGCATGGAGCAGGAGAAAATAGAGCTTGCGTGGCTGCCCGACCTGATTTACACGGGCGGGCGCTTCGAGAGCGGGCTGGCGATTGTCTGTGACGGCGCGGGCCGCATCAGTCGCGTCGCTGCGGCGAGCGAAGTTGAAGGAAGCGCCGTTCGGTTGAAGGGCCGGGCGGCTCTGCCGGGGCTGGTCAACGCGCACTCGCACGCCTTCCAGCGCGTCATACGCGGCCGCACCGAGTATCGAACCGGAAACGGGAGCGATGACTTCTGGACTTGGCGCGAGATGATGTACTCGGCTGCGACGCGTCTTTCGCCCGGAGACCTTTACGACGCCTCGCGCATGACCTTTCTTGAGATGGCTCTGGGCGGCATCACCAGCGTAGGAGAGTTTCACTACATACATCACGCGCCCGAAGGCAAGCCCTACGACGACCCAAACCTTCTATCGAAAACGGTCATCAGGGCTGCGCGCGACGTGGGGCTGAAGATATGCCTGCTGCGCGTGGCTTATGCTCGCTCCGGCTTCAATGCGGAACCGAATCCGAAACAGGCACGCTTCATGGAGCGAGACTCCGAGAGCTTTCTCAAACACGCGGAGCTTTTGAAAGCTTGGGCGGAAAAAGAAGAGGCCGGGCGCGCGTGGGTCGGCCTCGCTCCGCATAGCGTGCGCGCCGTGCCTCTAGATTACCTGCGCGACTGTTTTCTTTATGCTCAACAGGGCGAGCTTCCCCTTCACATGCACATAGCCGAGCAACCGGCAGAGCTTGAAGCGTGCGTGAAGGAGCACGGCCTGACGCCCGTAGCGCTGCTTGAGCGGGAAGGATTTTTAACGGAGCGCTTCACGGGCGTTCACGGCATACACATAACCGGGGAAGAGGCGCGCATGCTCTCTCGCAGCCGTTCAATCATCTGCGCCTGTCCGACCACCGAGCGAAACTTGGGCGACGGTGCGATACCCGCCGGGCTTCTCTTCAAAGAAGGCGTGCGTGTTTCCCTCGGGACGGACAGCCACACACAGATAGAGATGATGGAAGACGCACGCGAGCTTGAATACAACATGCGGCTGGCGAGGCTTGAGCGCGTCGTGCTAGACAGGACTAACGATGCCCCGTCCGCTCTGGCCTCAAGCCTCTTCGACTGTGCTACGCGCCACGGGGCGGAGAGCATTAGGGTTCCCGCGAGCGACGGGACGCTCGCAACGGGTCAGGCGGCAGACTTCTTCACGATAGACCTTCATCATCCGTCAATCGCGGGAGCATCTACAGAAGACCTGCTCGCGCACATAGTCTTCTCGCTTCAGACGGCTGCCGTGCGAGAGGTCGTGGTCGGGGGCCGTATGATTGTCTCGGACGGTCGTCACCATTCACAACAAGAGATTACCGGGAGATTCGTTGCGCTACAGAAAAGGCTCTGGAGTTAAAGGCAGATGACGTTAGCGGAAACCCTTGCGGAGATTGTCGGCATCAACTCCGTCTCAGAAAATTCCAATCGAGAGATAATCAAATATCTCTCGGCCCGGGCCGAGAGAGCTGGCATGCGTGTGCGCCTGCTTCCATACGCGGACGAGCGCGGCGTTGAGAAAATAAACATGATTGCCTTGGCGGGCGCGGAATCTTTTGACCAGCCGGTCGAGCTTGCGCTCGTAGGCCACACAGACACCGTTCCCTTCGACGCCGCATGGACGGACGCGCTGAAGCTCACCGAGCGCGACGGACGGCTCTACGGTCGCGGCGCGTGCGACACGAAGGCGTACGTAGCAGCCGCGCTCACGGTCGCGGAGGAGATTGAGAATTTGCGTCGTCCGCTCGCGCTCATCTTCACTGCGGACGAAGAGGTCGGATGCCTTGGGGCGAAGCAGTTGGAAGAGACGGGCGCAATCCATGCGCGCTACGCAATCGTGGGCGAGCCGACTTCTCTGAGGCCCATGCGCGCCGGCAAGGGCTACTGTCTGGCTGAAGTAAAGGTTAGCGGGCGCGAAGGCCACAGCGCGTACCCGGCCACGGGCGCAAGCGCAATCTTTCGCGCAGGCCGACTCGTCACTCGACTGGAAAGAATCGCGGAGAAGCTGAAAGAAGACGGGCGCGAGGCGTTCGAGCCGCCTTACACGACTCTGAACGTGGGACTGATTCAGGGCGGGACGGCCAAGAACATCATCGCGGGCGAATGCCGCTTCACGCTCGAATGGCGGCCCGTGCCGGGACAGAGCGCAGAGCGCGTGCTTGAGCTTTTAAGCGAAGCCGTGGAGGAAGAGAAACGCGTGGACGCAGACTTTGCCTGCGAGGTCAGGCCGCTACGACTCGACGAGGGCATGGAGACGCGCGCCGATTCCCGTCTTGTGCGATTTCTGGAGGAAACGTCCGGCAACTCAGCAGGCACAATAGCCTTCGGCACTGAAGCCCCGCAGATGATAGCGCTCGGCGCTGAAGCAGTCGTCTTCGGCCCCGGCGACATACGCGTAGCACACCGCACGGGCGAGTTCGTGCCGGTTGACGAGCTGCAAAGGTGCGCCGAGATTCTGCGCCGCGCCGTACTACATTTTTGTACCTGACGCCGGGCGGCGGGCTCTATTCTTTTCCGGCTACAGCTTGGCTTTCAATCGGAGTGCAACCATAAAGAGGCGGCATATCATCTACAGAAGGTAATTAGCAGATTAACTTCCTATGTTTCATAGAACTATTCAAAAGCTTTTGACAATAGCGCTTGTCTTCCATCTATTCTTCGGCGCTCTTCAATTTGCTCACGCGCAGCAGCAGCAGGAGACTCCGCTTACCAATCAGGAATTTGTGCGTCTTCTTTATCAACTGCCGAAATACCCGCAAACCCGCGATGCGCTGATAGAAGAGGTCAGGCGACGCGGCATCAATTTCCCTCTGACCGACGGCCTGCGCTCCCTGATAGCTACCAAGAGCGGCAATGACGTTCTACTGCGCCGCACGATGGAAGAAGCAGACCGCCGCCGCCTGAATCCTTCTGCCTTTCGCCCGCCTTCGGCTGCGGAAGCGAGCGAAGTTTTAGAGAAGGCGCGCGTGGCGACTCTGGCCGCCACAGAATCCATGCCGGACTTCATAGTCCGCCAGCAGATAATACGCTCCTACGCCCTTGGCAACACGGAGAACTGGCAGGTCAGCGACCGCCTCACCATCATAGTCACTTACCGCGCCAACGAGGGCGAAGACTACAGGGTGCTGGCGGTCAACGGCATGCCTCCGAGCAAGGAGATAAAAGAGGGGCGCTCTTATGAAGACTTGGGCGGCACAAGCTCCTCTGGCGAGTACGTCACCATGCTGGCCTCCATCTTTCGCCCTGAGAGCCAGACGCGCTTTCAGGCCGTTGATACAGACCTGCTGCGTAATCGCCGCGCCATCGTCTACGATTTCGAAGTCCAAAAGCCCAACTCGCGCCAAGCGCTGAAGACTACCGGCAACCGCTCGGCCGTCGTAGGCTATCGCGGCCGCGTCTGGATAGACCGCGAAACCTACAGAGTGCTGCGCGTAGAAGACATAGCCACAGACATCCCCGCAGACTTCCCCATACGCGCCAAATCCAGCCTGACAGACTACGACTGGGTAACAATCGCAGAGCGACAATATCTTCTCCCGACAGCCATTGACCTGCGCCTGACGGCCCTCATAGAAGGCCGCAACCAGCTAATACAGGCGCGCAACGAGATACGCTTCCGCAACTACCAGAAGTACGGAACCGAGGTGCGGATTATAGAAGACGTAGGAGACGAAGAGACTACGCCGGAAGAGCCGCCGAAACCGGAGAAGAAGCCATAATCTGCCGCCTCCGTATCTGACCGGAGGTTGAGCAGCAACATAACTATCTTTCGCCCCGTGGGAGCGAATAACGTCTGAGCCAGCAGAGCCGATTTTGATAGCCGGTTTTCTCTACGCCGGCTCTGCGCTCCGGCCTCCACGCGTTGTGTCATCTGCCGGTGAAAGGGCAGGAATAAGTTGAACAGGCGGATTCGCAAAATATCTTGCAAATGCATTGCGGACGGGTTAAGCTCTGGCCTGTTCTTTAAACAGCCTCCTCGCCGGGCTCCGTAATACCTTTCCGGCGACTTTTTCACACACGACGGCATGGCCGCCGATTAACCACTATCGAGCAGCTTTGAAGACCTATATGTTAGGGTCGCTAAAAAAGCATATAGATCATGCTATCGAAGAGGTACAACGTAATCTCCGTCACAGGAACCTTGGTTGCCACATCGCTATTTGACGTTTCATTAAGAGTTGCACCTATGGTGTCTATGCTCCCTGTTACTGAAGACTGAGTCGGCGGCGGCGGGCCGGAAACGCTCGGCGTTTGCATATCCCCGCCGAAAGCAGTAATCGAGAGTGCTAAGGTCAGCACGACACTTATGTAAAGGTGCTTGAGTTTCCTCATGTTTAATCTCCTGAGCATGCGTTTGTTAGTAAAGATTTAAGCTAGGAATGAACCTAACGAGAACAAATAAGCGGGCGCATCATAGCACCGTATCGCAGGTTTTACGTAGGCTTGCAAGAAAGTTGCAATCACATAGAAAGGTAATTTATACATGAACTTAGACTCCTCTCTGCTACAAAAGCTCGCTAATCCCGACCTCGGCTATGAAGAGAGCGTGCGGATTCGTTGTGAATTGGCTAAGGATATGGAGCTGGCCGGCAATTACGAGGCGGCTCGTGAGGCTTTGGGAAACGTCTGGGGACGCATAGGCGAGCGCCCCGATTTAACGGGGCTGAGCAATTTTTTAGCAGCAGAGATTCTCTTGCGCGCAGGCTCTTTGACCGGATGGATTGGCAGCGCGCGACAAATTGAGGGCTCGCAGGAGATTGCCAAAAACTTCATCAGCGAAAGCGTGGCTCTCTTTGACGAGCTACAGGAACTGGAAAAAGCTTGTGAAGCGCAAACCGACCTTGCCATCTGCTACTGGCGCGAGGGCGCGTTCGATGAAGCCCGCGTAGTGCTCAACGACGTGATTTCACAACTGGCCGGGAAAGGCAGCCCGCAAGAGAGAAGGGCCTTGCTTAATCTCGCCGTCGTAGAGGAATCAGCCAAAAGACATCATGACACGCTTCGCATCCTGCTGGGTGCCGCGCCTCTGTTCGAGTCCATTGAAAACCACACACAGAAGGGCGGATACCATAACCAGCTTGGCAACGTCTTAAAAAATCTGGGCGCGGCGGAAAAACGCAGCGACTACATTGACCGCGCCCTTGTTGAATATGCGGCTGCGAGCTTTCATTTCGGTGAGGCCGGTAACGTGCGCTACAAGGCGCGCGTAGAAAACAATCTGGGCATTCTGTTTCTGACTAGCGGTAAATTTGCGGAAGCGCATGAGCACCTGAATCGTGCCAGAAGACTTTTCGAGGCTCTCAAAGACAAAGGCAGCATGGCGCAGGTGGATGAAACCCGCGCGAGGGCGTTTCTGGCCGAGGCCAGGAATACCGAAGCCGAGAAGGTCGTGCGCGGCGCTGTGCGCATGTTGGAGGAAGGCGGAGAACAGGCGCTGCTGGCGGAGGCTATCACGACGTGGGGCACCGCGCTGGCACGCCTTGAGCTTTATGAAGAGGCGCGGGAGATGCTTGAAAGGGCGTGTGACGTAGCTTTTCAGGTGGGCGATAACGAGGGCGCTGGCGTGGCCGCGCTGACGCTTCTTGAAGAGCTGAGCGAGCGCGTGGGTCGTGAAGAGAAGCTGAGAATCTATGAGCGCGCAGATCAGTTGTTGTCGCAATCGCAGCATCCGGGCGTCCTTGCCCGTTTGAGGGGCGCGGCGCGAAAGGCGCTTTCAAATCCGCAGGCAGAGCGGGCCTCTCAGGCAGAGAAGCGTTGGCCGAATTTCGTCTACGCTTCTGCCGAGACGGCGGAGCTGTTAAAGCGGGCGCACAGGATTGCCACTACGACTCATCCTCTTCTGATTACAGGCGAGACGGGCACCGGCAAGGAGTTGTTGGCGCGGCTCGTACACGAGTGGAGCGGGCGGGTCGGTGAATTTGTGTCCGTCAATTGCGGGGCGCTCGCGGACGGAATGGTCGAGTCGGAGTTGTTTGGGCACAGGCGCGGAAGCTTTACGGATGCGGTCGCGGATTATCCGGGGCTCGTGCGACAGGCCGCAGGCGGGACTCTCCTTTTAAACGATATTTCAGAGCTGAGTCCGGGCGCGCAGTCAAGGCTTCTGCGCCTGATTGAGCACGGCGAAGTGCTGACACTGGGCGAGTCGCTGCCCGAATATGTGGACTTAAGAATCGTCGTCACTACCAGCCGCGACCTTAAGAGGCTCGTCGAGAAGGGCAGTTTCCGCGAAGACCTATATTACAGGCTTCAGGCTTTTCACGTAGAGCTTCCGCCCCTGCGCGAGCGACCGGAAGACATGGAGGCGCTAGCAAAACATTTCATCACGGATGCGCTCGCGCAGGGCTCTAAAAGGGTCGTCTTTACGCCCGAAGCCATACACGCCATGCGCGAATTGCCGCTGGAAGGAAACGCCGCACAGTTGCGCTCGCTCATTGACCGCACTCTTTTGGCGGCGGAGGACGGTGCGGTCATCACGGCTGAGGCCGTGGAGACGGCGGGGCTGCGGCGCACGCTGCGCTCTAGCTTTGTCAATCCGTGGGAGGGCTTTTCGCTAAAAGAAGAGGTGCGCCGCTTCGAGGCACGTTTTATTGAGCTGGCGTTGAAGGAGGCCCGTGGGCGAGTGTCTAAGGCTGCGCGCCTGCTGGGCTTCAAGCATCACGAGTCTTTGACTTCGCTGCTGGAGACAAGGCACAGGGAGTTGCTGGACATTAGGATTCCGGCCACGCCGCGCAGGCGCAGCATCATAAAAGCGGGCCGGACGGAGAAGGCCAAGCGGGCCTGAGCCGCATACAAGCTCTGCTTTCATCCACATAAAAGAAGGGGAGAAGCTTTAAGCTTCTCCCCTTCTCTTTTTTCACAGGGATTTTCGGAAACTCACTTCACAACGAACCTGACGGGCGCGAGTGTCGTGCGCGCTTCCGGGTTGTAATAATCGTAGAGCAAGGATGGCGCGGTCAGCGCGTTGATGCCGAAGCGCGGCCGGAACTTGAACTCGAAACTGGTTCCGCCTGCGCGCGGCCACAGGTAAACGACCAATCGGTCTGGAAGCAGGTCGTAGCGTGTAACGTCCCAGCCCGATTCATTCATGGCTCGCTCAAGCGAGGCGCGGTCAACGTCCGCTCCCGGCGGGAGTCCTATCTCAGCCAGCATCATCCCGTAGCCCTTGAAGGCGAGACGCTCGGCCTGAACCTTGCACGTCACCTCGTTCGTCACGCCCACTTCCGTCTTGTCGAAGCTGACAGAGAGCTTCAGCGTGCTTGCGTTGCTTTGCCGCGTCTCGCCCGCCAGAGCTTTCCTCCACGGAAGGTAGTAGTTAGCGACTATCTGAGCGGAGAAAAATGCGCCTCTCCCGGTGCGCGCAATCTCCACGCGGTTGCTTCCGCCGGAGAGGAATTTGGAGATGTCGTAGGTGAGCGGCCCCGTCAAACGGCCTGCGGGCGGTAGCTGAATCGTGGCCGCGGGCTTTCCGTTGATGATTACGGAGGCCGTGCTGCCCGCGTCGTTGGCCTGAGCTGCGGAGTTTGAAAGCAGCGCTGTCAGGGCGTCCAGCACGTTGATGGTAGCCTGCGTGGAATACCACACGCCGTAACGGTCTTTGCCCTTCAAAAGGAAGAGCAGGCCGCGACTGATGAGAGCCTGCGCGTCTTCATCGTCGGCTCTCGCGGCGCGCGCCAGAGCTTGCACAGCAAGGCCGGTCGTCTCTATCCGGCCCGCCAGTCCCCAGCCGTAAAAGGGCGTGTTGGTTTCCAAAGACCAGTAGCTTCCATCGCCCTCTTCATGAGCAAGACGACGCAGTCGCGCAACCGCTCGCCCGGCTCTCTGATTGTCGCCAACGTCCAGCGCCGCCAGAGCGTAAGAGGCTATCAGGTAAGGCTCGTCCGTCTCTTCGACCTTGCGGTCAAGGAACTGTAACGCAAGCCGCAGAGCATCCTGCGCGCTCTTCCCGCTCTGCGTGTTTGAAGCCTCCGCTTTCGCGCTTTCCTTAACGGAGCGCGCGAGCGTGCGCGCGACGAGCGCCGTAGTCATGGCATCCTGCGTGTCATTTGTTCTGTCGCCGTACGTGTGGGCGGGCCAACTGCCATCCGGCAACTGCGCTTTAATCAGCCACACGCTCGCATCATTTATGACCTCCTCGTCCACCGCTAGAAACTCGCGCGCGTCGTTAAGGAAGCGCAGCGCGTAGGCCGTGAGCGCCAGATTGGCTTCGGAGCGGCCGCCCCAGTAAGAGAAGCCGCCCGACCCGGCCCGATAGTTAAGGAGTCGCTCGTAGCCGCTACGCAGGTAGCGCTCGGCGCGAGTCCCTATCTTTTCCGGCGGCGCTGTGCCGCTTCGCTTGTAGGCTTTAAGCACGAGCAGGCTGGGATAAGTAGATGAGATGGTCTGCTCGCCGCACCCGTAGGGGCGCTCCATAATCGCCTCTATGCTCTCTATGACGTGGCCTATCAGGTTCGGGTAGATTTTAAGCTCGCCGCGCAGAGAGCCTTTGATGGCGTCAACGGGAATCGTCGTCTCAAGCATGCCTCTGTCCGCGAAGATGCGGCTGTCGGTTTCGGCTCGCTCTTCGCCGTCCGGGTGAACGGTCACAGGCTTTTCTATGGCATCGCTGGCCTCTTTGCCGATGGCTGTGATGCGTTGTTTGCCGTCCTTGACGCTCGCCGTCGCGCGGAAGTTGAAGACCTCGCGCGAGGCATCGCCCGCGCGCACCTCTGCGCGCTTGGCGGATGCGCCCGTGAGCGAGAACCAGCGCTCCGGCTTAATCTCAAGCGCGACCGATTGCTCCCTGCTCAGGTAGTTGCGAAGCACCACGGGCAGGGCTATCTCGTCGCCTTCGGTCAGTATGCGCGGCGGGTCATGCTCTACGAAGAATGGCTGAAAAGCTCTTATCTCACGCTCGGCTGTTCCAATCTCTCCGTCCTCCGTAGAGCCTATGACGGACATCTTCCATGTGGTGATGTTGTCCGCGAGCTTGAAGCGGAGCAGAGCGCGCCCGTCCTTATCCGTCTCAAGCGCGGGCTGCCAGACGAGCGTTTCCGGGAAATACTCGCGCAGGCGCGGCGTTGATATCTGGCCGGGCTGTCGTTCCGGGCCGGGGGCATACCCGACCTGATTGGAGACGCTCGAATTGGTCGCGTTCAGCGTTACATCGGCGGAAGAGGTGACAGTCACATTTTCGGTTACTCCGGCGGCGGTGAGCACTGCGTTTAATGTAATCAGCGCGGAAGAGCGCACAGGCACGCTCTCGGTGCGAAGCACTGAGAAGCCCAGCGCAGACATCGTCACAGTGTAGAGGCCCGGAGGCAGGTTGCGGATGACGTAGACTCCCGAGTCATTAGTGGTGGCGTTGTACTCGGCGGAAGTGTAGGTGTTAAGGGCCGTGACATTCGCGCCCGGTATGACAGCGCCCGTGGGGTCTGTCAGGGTTCCCGTGATAGCGCCCGTCGCGCCCTTAAAGGTCGTCAGGGGCTTGGCGTCTTTCGCTTCCGCGTCGGTAGCGGATTGCTCGAAGGCTATGCTGGTGAAGGTGGCGGCGTTGAAGTCGTCGGCTGTCCCGCCCGTTGCGTCCGCGCCCGAGCTAAAGAGCGTGACGATGTAAACGCGCTGGCTGACGGGCACAATGCTCGTGCGCTTTTCCGGCGTGCCGCCTTCGTTGGAGCGACCTTCTATGACGACACGGTCAACGTAGCGCGACTCGCTCTTGAAGCCCGCCATGTAAGCCCGCCCTAAGGGGTCGCGCAACTTGTCCCGGTCAATACCGGCCCGCTTCAGCGCCTCTCTAAACGATGTCTCGTCCTGCGGGAACTTTCCTGTGGATTGCAGGTAGGAGTTGAGCGCGTTGTCAATCGCCGTCCTGTCGTTGGTGAAAGAATCCATCAGCGTAGTCCAGAGGGTGAAGTCGTCAGAGCCGTAATACTCCTGCGCGCCTGTGTGCCTGTCCGGCCCGCCGCTCCTGATGCGTATGGAAAGCAGCACTCCCATAGAGCCGAACTCGAACTTGTAGGGCTCTCCCCAACGGTCGCGCAGGTCAGCCGCCCCGAGCCCGGCGCGAGCCAGCTCCACCCTGAGCGTCTCTTCGTCGCGTATGAACTTCTTTGTGCGCGCGTGATAATCGTTGACGACCTTGTCTATCCTCTCGCCCAAGCTTCGAAAGTACGGGCGCGAGAATCTAAGCACGCCGAAATCGTCGTGCGTCCCGAACTCCTTGTCGGCTCCGGCACTGATTATCTCTGTCACGTCGTTCTCTAGCTCTGTGGAGAAGGCCGCGCGGTAGGCCATGTTCCAAGGGTCGCGCAACTGGTCTAAGTCGAGCCGCGCCTCCCTTAAAAATCGGCGCAGGGTTTCAACGTCCGAAGGATATTCGGCGGTCTTCTCATAGCGAGCATCCAGCGCTTCCTTCACGCTCTTGAGCCGCTCGCGCATCAACGCGCCGAAGACCTCCGATTGACTCTTCTCGAACGCGTTGCTTTCGGAGCTGACCCGCTCGGAGTCTTCGTACCCCGACTGAAGCAGCACCTCCGCCGCCAGATTCAGGTCTTGCGGCACCGGCTTGCGTCTCACGTCAAGGCGTTCAAGCTGGCGCATGCTGATGCCCCCGACCTCGCTGTAGCCGTAGCGGAAATAGTGAAAGTAGTTGTAGAAGCCGTAAGAGGAACTGAACTCTTGGTCTGTGCGCGCCCGTTCTTCGACCGCCTTGTCAAAGATGACTACGCCGAAGACGCTCTCGAGCGCGCGACCGTCCGCAGCCTTCGCGCTCAAGGTAGCCTCGGCCTCTTCGCCCGGACGATACTCGGCCTGACCGAGCCGCACGTCCAGCTTCAGCTCGCGGTCGCGCGGGTAAAGGATTGTGCGGCGGCCCAGCACCTCTCCGTCTGAATAGGAATTCTCCGGTTGCTCATAAAAGGAGGCGACGAGAGAGAGCTTGCCGTCGAAATCCCTGCTGTACGGGAAAGTGATAGAGCCGCGCCCTCCTTCCAACCTGACGGCCTCGGAGCGAATCACCTTGGACGCGCTCGTCACGTCTAAGAAGACAATCGCATCCTCTCTGTTCGAGGTGACGAAGGCGCGAATGGGCTCGCCCGCCTTGTAGATGCTCTTGTCCGTCTCGACGCGCACGTCGCTATCTTTATTGAGCCACATGCCTTCGTCATGATGGCCCGTGAGGCCCTTTCGATCTCGCGCCGAGAGCTTGAACGTGAGATAACGGTTGACCCGGCTGTCGCCAACAGCGACCGGCCCAGTCACTTTCGCCAAACCGTAGCGATTCGTTGAGACGACCGCGATGGTCACAGGCTTTCTGACGGCCTCTACGACCGGCGCGAATCGTCCGTAGTAGCTGGCACTATTATCTTCAGACTCCCCCACCTCGACGGAGACATCGCACTGCGCCGGTGTGCCGTCCGCGTAAGAGGCAGAAACGTAGAAGGCAAGCGGCATCCCGCGAGACTGGCGGTAGCGGCCTTCCGTGACGTAGACGTGAATCGGCTCTTTCGTCAGACGAAGGGCGAAGCGTCGCTGCTCCGTGCGGTTGGTCGTGGCATCCGTCACGTAAGCCGCGTAAGTGAGGTCATCAAAGCGCGAGTAAGATTCGGTGGCGAGGCTTTCATGCTTCTCCTTCAGATTTATGCTGGCCACGAAGCGGCCCGAAGAGTCCAGCTCTCCCTCAATGGTTTCGCCCTCTTCCGTCTCCCACTTCTGCTCCGTGAAGTTCCAGTGCCGCCCGGACTCACGCACCACGCGCACACGCCCGCGCTTGACCCGCTCGCCAAAGAGATAATCGGCTCGCACTTCCACCTCGGCGTTCTGGCCGGGCAGGTAGTAGGCGCGGTCTGCCTTCGCGTTGACGGAAAAATTCGGCAGGTCGTAACGACTAATCTTCACGTACTGCGCGTCCCGCGAATCCTCAAAACGCCCTTCTTCAAGCTCTACATTAATCTTGTAATCGCCAAGCGGCGTGTTGTCAGGAATCTGCCAGTCGGCTGAGGCCACACCGAAGCGGGTCGTAGTCGAAGCGGCGCGAAAGACTGTAGTGCCTTCGGGGTCGTCCACCGTGAAGGTGGCCGTCGTCGCGGACAGAGCCCGCTCGTTCGGGTCGAAGACCAGTGCGCGCAGGTGCAGAGTCTGGCCCGGCTGGTAGAGCGTCTTGTCCGCGCTGAGCAGCAGCCGCGCCGTGCGGTCAAACTCCAGCGTGGCTTCCGCCTCCTGCTCGAAAACCTTCAGGCGGCCGGTGACGACGACCTTCGCGTCTTCCTCCGACACCTTCGCGGGCAGGCTTAAATCGAGCGCGGCCTGTCCATCGGCATCCGTCACGCCAACGGCCCGAAGCATCAACGGCGTGTCGCCTTCGCCTTCCAGCTCTATCTCCGCCGCAAGCTGCACGCCGGGAACCGGGCGTCGAGTTATAGGGTGCGTAGCCTGTACGCGCACGCGGTAAGGCTTACCTTCACGCGCCTTGCGCGGGGCCGAAACTCTCAGCTCGAAAAGCTCCGGCGTGATTCCCGAAAGCGAGATGACGCCTTCGGCAACATTCACGCGCTCGGGCCCGGTCTGGCCCGCGTAGACGCTGTACCGCAGGCGATAAAAGGGGAGCTTCTTCCTGTCGCCCGCGTCCAGTTTCTTAAAGTCGAAGGGGAGCGGCATGCGCACGCTCTGTTGCCCGGCGCTCAATTCCTCTACGCGCTCGCCGCGCGCTCTAACCTTGTCTTCCGTGTCAACCAATTCAAGCGCGACTCGCACGGAGAGGCTGCGGCCTGAGACGTTCTCTACCGGAAGCTTGACGGACGCGTCTCCCTCCGCGAAGTCAATGGTCGCGCCCCTTTCGTTGACGCGAAGGATGAGCGGCGCTGCCGAGAATTGCAGCGCGAAGAGAAGCGCCGCCAGCAAACAGAGAGAGAGAATAAGGATGGTTCGTCGCATGGATTTGTGGGCCTCCTGTCAAATGCGTAAGCATCAAGTTGTAAACAACCATGAAAGACTCCTGCGCGGCGGGCACACCCGTAGCGCGTGCGCCGTCTCTACGGTCTTCGCAAGCTCTTGTACGCGGCGAGTCCGCTCTGACTGCCACGGCACAAGAGCGAGCTACGCCCGTCCCGCATCCGTAGGAAGCTGCGGGTCTATGACCAAAAAGCCGTGCCGAAGTTTTTCTTTATGGAGCTATCAGAAGCCCTGGGGAGAGTGCACGAAAGCCCCGCTCTCATTAGATAGCGTGCCGTCCGCAGGGCCGGTAGGATAAAGCGGGTGCGAGGCCGAGGAGGCACGGAGCACTTGACGGTGTCTCTCATACGGTGCGGGCTCCCGAAGCTTCTCACCTAGCTTCTGGCCCGCCTCTCAATACATTCTGAGCCCGTCGGCGGTAGGATGCAGACTTTCGAGATTTAGTTTACGCGCGCCGCCCCAGTCAGGACAAAAATTTTTCCGTTTCGATTTCAGGACTATCTTTGTTGACCAGTTGATTGACGGCGGCGATGAGCGATTGCGGGTCTATGGGCTTCGTCAGGTGAATCTGAAAGCCTGCGGCGAGAGAGCGCGTGCGGTCTTCTTCGCTGGCGTATCCCGTGAGAGCGATGGCCGGAAGCGCTTTGGCTGCCGGGTCAAAATCTTCGCGTAATCTTTTAAGCAGGTCGTAGCCGTCCTCGCCCGGCATTCCTATATCGCTGATGAGCACGTCGGGGCGCGTGCGCCTGACGGCTTCAATAGCCTGATTCGCGTCCGAAGCAGTCTCTACCACGGCCTCGCACTGGTCGAGAATCGCGCTTAGAAGCTGGCGGGCGTCCTCTTCATCATCAACAACCAGAACGCGCACGCCTCTCAGCAACGGCGGGCATTCGAGCATGGCTCTGTAGCCATCCGGAGCGCCGTCGCCGCTCACTTCAGGTGTGTCGTCTCTTCTGATGTTGACGGCCATCAGAGGGAGCTTGACGGTAAAGCTCGCGCCGCGCTGCGCCCCGTGGCTCTCTGCCTCTACGGCTCCGCCGTGAAGCTCAACCAGATGGCGCACGATGGCGAGCCCTAGCCCGAGCCCGCCGTGCGACCTAGTGCTTGAGCTATCGGCCTGACGGAAGCGGTCGAAGACGTAGGGCAGAAACTCCCGGCTGATGCCTATGCCCGTGTCTGCGACGCTGACGGCGGCGTAGGAGTCGCGGCGCCCCAACGAAACGCGCACACGGCCCCCCTTCGGCGTGAACTTGACGGCGTTCGAGAGCAGGTTCCAGACCACTTGCTGCAAGCGCGCGGGGTCGCCCAGCACCGGGCCAGCCGTGGGGTCAAGCTGCCTTTCCAGCACTATCTCCTTGGCTTCGGCTGCCGGTTGGACGGAGTCCATGGCCGCTTCTATGACGGACGCAAGCTCGACGGGGCGTGTTTCGAGCCCTAGCTTGCCCGTGATGATGCGAGAGACATCCAGCAGGTCTTCTATAAGCTGGGTCTGCGAGCGCACGTTGCGCTCTATCGTCTCAAGTGCGTGCCGGGCAGTGTCCTCGTCCAGCATGCGCGTGCGAAGCATACGCGTCCAGCCGAGCATGGCCGTGAGCGGCGTTCTAAGCTCGTGCGAGAGAGTGGCCAGAAACTCGTCCTTGAGCCGGTTGGCCTCTTCGGCCTCCTTGCGCGCCTGCCGCTCAAGATGAAAGAGCCGCTCGCCCTCTTCCTCTGCGCGCTTCTTCTCGGTGATGTCCTGAATGACGGTCAGGGCACAGGGCTCGCCGCCTATCTCTATCTTTTCGGCGGAGAGCATGCCGACCAGCTCCCTGCCGTCTCTCATGCGAAAGCGGTATTCCGTGTTATACACCTCGCCGCTCTCTGCAATCATCGCCAGTTCCGCCGTGCGGTCGGACGGCTCGGCCCACAGCCCCAGCTCAAGCGTCGTGTGGCCAACCGCTTCGTCCTTGCTGTAGCCGGTCAACCGCGTAAACGTATCGTTGACTTCAAGCAGCCGCCCCGTCTTGAGCGACGTAATTGTCAAAGCGAGCGGGCTTGAATCGAAGGCTTTGGCGAAGCGCTCCTCGCTCTCGCGCAGAGCCTGTTCGGCACGAATGCGCTCCGTGAGGTTGTGCGCAATGGTGGAAGCACCGATAACTTCTCCGGCATCATTCTTTATCAACGAGATGGTCAGGGCCACGTTGACTACCCGGCCGTCTTTGGCGCGGCGAACCGTCTCGAAATGCTCAATGCTCTCCCCGGCCCTGAGCTTTTCCATGATGCGCCCCAGCTCTTCCAGTCGCTCTTCCGGCACCAGCATGGAGACGCTCTGGCCCACGGCCTCTTCGCTTGAATAACCGTAGAGCCTTTGAGCGCCATTGTTCCAACTGGTGATGACGCCGTCCAGCGTCTTGCCGAAGATGGCGTCGTTGGCAGACTCGACAATGGCGGCCAGCTTACGCACAGCATCCTCGCCGCTCCGCCGCTCCGTGATGTCATGAAAGACGAGCACGACGCCCGTTATCCGTCCATCCTCATCTTTGATGGGAGCGCCGCTATCGTCTATGGGAATCTCTCGCCCGTCGCGCGAGATGAGCAGCGTATGATTCGCCAGCCCGACGACCACGCCGTCGCGCAGCACTTTTTCTATGGGACTCTCAACGGGCTTGCGCGAATACTCGTTGATGATGCGGAAGACTTCCGGCAGCTCGCGGCCAACGGCCGCTTCCATAGTCCAGCCGGTTAAAGCCTGCGCCACGGGATTCATGAAGGTGATGCAGCCTCTGGAATCCGTAGAGATGACTGCATCGCCTATGCTCCGTAGAGTCGTGCGAAGACTCGCTTCGCTCAGAAGCGATTTCCGCTCTGCGCCGCGCGCCCGCTCCGTCAAAGAAGCTATGACGAGCGCCACGAAGAGGAAGACTCCGAGCTGTATCACTCCTTCGGAACCGATTAAGAAGCTGAAGCGCGGCGGGAGGATGAGGTAACTGCTGATGATGGCTGAGAGCGCTATGGCCATCAGTCCCGGCCAGCGCCCGCCGTAAATAGTCGCGGCAATAACCGCTATGAAATAGAAGGCGAAGGGAGTACGCGCGTGCTCGGCCTGAAGGAACCAGGTGATAATGGTTGCCGCCGCAACCAGCAGAAGAGCAACGCCGTAGCGGAGCAGGGGGGAACGTTTTACATCAGCCATGTTCGTGGCCCAAAAACCGGGGGACTTCTATCTTACTGGCAGCACTCTCTGGCGACCAGACTTCAATTTCTCTAATGGCTCTAAAAGCTGAGGACTAGCTTTTCCTGTGGCGAAGTGCGCCGGGGGCGAATGCCCGGCCGCTCTGGTTGCAAACTCCACTCAAGCTAAAGCGGCCACGATTATAAAGGCAAAAGTAAAAAGGCAAAAGTGAAGAACGAAGGTCGGCCCAAAAAAGAGAATTAACAGCCTCTGACCTCCGCTTCACTTTTCACTTCTTTCGGGGTTAAGCTTCCCGTTATGGCACTTCCTGAACGACGGCTGGCCGAGAACGCCGGTGACGATTTTTATGTGGACTCGACCTGCATAGACTGTGACGCGTGCAGGCAGATTGCGCCCGCCACTTTCCGCGACGCTGGCGAGCAGTCGGTCGTCTACGCCCAGCCGGAAACCGAGGAAGAGACGCGACTGGCCCTGATGGCTCTGGTCGCCTGCCCCACGGCCTCGATTGGCGTCAGGAAGAAGCACGACATGCGCGCAGGCATTGACGCCTTCCCCTCGCTCGTTGACGAGAACATATACTTTTGCGGCTTTACTTCCGAGGCCAGCTTCGGGGCGTGGAGCTATCTAATCGTGCGCCCGCAGGAGCGCGGCGGCAATATCCTTGTTGACTCGCCGCGCTACGCCTCGCAGCTCGTGAAGAAGATAGAGGCTGCCGGAGGCGTCTCGCGCATGTTCCTCACGCACAGGGACGACGTTGCAGACCACGCGCGCTTCAGAGAAAAGTTCGGATTCGAGCGCATCATGCACGCGAGCGACGGCGCGGCCCGCTACAATGTCGAGCGCATCATAGAGGGCGATGAGCCTGTCCGTCTGGACGAAGACCTGACCATCATCCCCGTGCCCGGCCACACGCGCGGCCACATGGTTCTGCTCTACCGCGACAAGTATCTGTTTACCGGAGACCATCTGGCGTGGTCGCCCGCGCGCGAGACTTTGACGGCCTTCAGAAGCGCCTGCTGGTATTCGTGGACTGAGCAGACGCGCTCTATGGAGAGGCTGCTCGATTACAGCTTCGAGTGGGTGCTGCCCGGCCACGGGCGTATTCACAGAGACACGCGGGCGGGGATGCGCCGTCATCTTGAGCGCTGTATAGAGTGGATGCGCTCCAAGACATGAGCAATCTATTGTGGACTCAGGATAAATTTTCTGTTTGCTCAACCGGCGTTTTCGGTTATTATGCGTCCCAGTCTCGCCGGTAGTCCCTCCAGTCGAGACTCGTTTGTTAATGTCCACACAATTCAGACGCCGCCTGATGCAGGCTTTTTCTGTCTACGCGCCGGACGGAATTGTGCGGATTCAGATTTCGCAGTTTAGGTTTTCCCGACGAATCTAATGAGTGCTACTTCCCCCTTCTCTTCCGAAATCGCCTCGCCACGGCGGTCGTCTCTCTCTAGCGAATCCCTTGAAGGGGAAAGCCCTAACGCATCCCTCTGGAGAGTAAAGAATTGAAAACTTACGCACGCATCCCTCTTATAGCCGCAATACTATTCACGTTCGCAGGAATCGGCTATGCGCAAAGGTCATGTCCGGTTCCGCCGCCTTCACCCTTTCGACACAACGCCAAGATAGTGACGCGTCAAGACCCGAAGACGCGGCAGTGGAAGGTCTACATGCAGCACCCCAAGAGCCTGACAGGCGGCGGCGACCCGCTCTATCTGGCCGCAGACTTCGCCTTCCAAGACCCGCGACTGAGGGTGAAGCCCACGATAGACATCTCTTTCGTCTCCATATCGAAGGCGCCGCGCTTCGAATACTCGCACGCGCTCTCGCTTCTGATTGACGGCCAGCCGTGGCCCGTCGCCTCTCCCGTTCAATACAGCTCCGACAAGCAATCGGACGGGCATTATCTTGAGACGACGAAGGTCACGCTCACCTACGACAGCCTTGTTAATCTGATACAGGGCAGGCAGGTGGCGGCGCAGCTAGGCATGACGAAATTCGAGTTGACGAACAACCATCTGGAAGCCTTGCGCGAAATCGCCAACATGATGATGCCCGGCAACCGCATCAAACCCGGAGGCGGCGTCAGGTAAAAACCTTCCGACAAACTTTAATGACAGGCGGGCGCGTGCGGTTTCGCGCCCGTTTTGTTATTTTAGCTATCAGCATTCAGCAATCAGTTATCTATCTTTTGCTGGCGGCTGAATGCTGGCGGTTGAAAGCTGAGTTATGAATCCTGAACGCATCAGAAATTTCTCTATCATCGCGCACATTGACCACGGGAAGTCCACGCTGGCCGACAGGCTGCTGGAATTGACGGGCGCGGTCGCGGGCCGCGACATGGAAGCGCAAGTCCTTGACAACATGGATTTGGAGCGCGAGCGCGGCATCACCATTAAGTCTCACGCCGTGCGGCTGGATTACAAGGCGCGCGACGGGCAGGCTTACGTGCTTAACCTGATTGATACGCCCGGCCACGTAGATTTCACCTACGAAGTCTCTCGTTCTCTTTCCGCGTGCGAGGGCGCGCTGCTGGTGGTTGACGCCTCGCAGGGAGTCGAGGCGCAGACGCTCGCCAACACCTATCTGGCGATTGAAAACAATCTTGAGCTTATCCCGGTCATCAACAAGATTGACCTTCCCGGCGCTGAGCCGGAAAAGGCCATGGAGCAGATTGAGCACGTCATAGGGCTTGAGACGCACAACGCCGTCCTGACCTCGGCCAAAACCGGCGTCGGCGTTCAGGAGGTTCTGGAAGCCATAGTGCGGGACGTCCCGCCGCCGAAGGGCAACGCCGACGCTCCGCTTAAAGCCCTCATCTTCGATTCGTGGTACGACTCTTACAGGGGCGTGATAGTCCTCTTCCGCATCATAGACGGCTCGATTAAGCCGGGCATGAAGATTCGTTTCTTCAACACCGGGCGCGATTATCAGGTGGAGAATCTGGGCGTGAATCGTCCGCGCCCGACGCCCATTGACAGTCTGAGCGTAGGCGAAGTGGGCTTTCTCACGGCCTCCATCAAAGAGGTGGCCGACGTACAGATAGGCGACACCATCACCGCCAGCCAGAATCCCACGAAAGAACCTTTTCCGGGCTTTCAGGAAATCAAGCCCATGGTCTTCGCCGGGCTCTATCCCGTGGACTCCGCGCAGTATGAGGAGTTGCGAGACGCGCTCGACAAGCTCAGGCTCAACGACGCCTCCTTCTTCTACGAGCCGGAGTCTTCGGCCGCGCTCGGCTTCGGCTTTCGCTGCGGCTTCCTCGGCCTGCTTCACATGGAGATTGTGCAGGAGAGGCTGGAGCGCGAGTTCAATCTTGAGCTGATTACCACAGCGCCCGGCGTGCGCTATCTTGTGACGACGACCAAGGGCGAAGTCATTGAAGTTGACTCACCGGCGAAGATGCCTGACCCGGTCAACATAGCCAAGATTGAAGAGCCCATAATTCTTGCGACTATCCTGACGCCGAATGATTTTCTGGGCGGCATACTCCCTTTGCTGGAAGAGAAACGAGGCGTGCAGAAGAAGTTTGAATACATCTCTTCTACGCGCGTGATGCTCACTTACGAGCTGCCCCTGAACGAGATAGTTCTGGATTTTTATGACCGGCTGAAATCCGTCTCGCGCGGCTATGCCTCGCTCGATTATCACTTCGCGGACTACTGGGAGTCAGACCTCGTGAAGCTGGACGTGCTCGTCTCAGGCGAGCCGGTGGACGCGCTCTCTCTGGTACTTCATCGCAGCACGGCTACTACGAAGGGCCGCGCGCTCGTTGAGAAGATGAAGCAGTTGATTCCGCGCCAGCTCTTTGAAGTCCCCATTCAGGCCGCTATAGGCAACAAGGTCATAGCGCGAGAAACCGTCAAGGCAATGGGCAAGAACGTGATAGCGAAATGTTACGGCGGCGACATCTCCAGAAAGCGCAAGCTCCTCGAAAAACAGAAAGAGGGGAAAAAGCGCATGAAGAAGGTTGGCCGCGTGGAGATTCCGCAGGAAGCTTTTCTGGCGGTGCTCAAGGTTAACGAGTGACGATTCCCCTCGCCTGAGATTACAACTAAGATAAAGCATAGGAGGTGTTCCCCCGTATGAAGCGCTTCTTAATAATGCTCTTTCTTCTTCTGGCTTCCCTCGCAATCAGCTTTTATCCTCGCGCCGAATCGCAGATGAAGATGGCCGAACGGGAGCGTCCCGTGCAGCTTCTGGCAGGGCTCGGCAATCATCATCACGCCGTCAAGACCAACAACCAACTGGCGCAGCGCTTTTTCGACCAAGGGATGCGGCTCGTCTACGCCTTCAATCACGAAGAGGCCATACGCTCTTTCCGAAAGGCGGCGGAGCTTGACCCGCAGATGGCCATGGCTTACTGGGGCATAAGTTATGCTCTGGGGCCGAACATCAATCTGGACGTTGACCCCGAAAGAGAGCGGGCGGCCTACGAAGCGGTGCAGAAGGCTTTGCAGCTTTCCAGACAGGGGCCTGAGAACGAGCGGGCTTACATAGAGGCGCTGGCGAAGCGTTATTCGATTGACCCGAAGGCCGATTTGAAACGGCTGGCCGTGGATTTCAAGCAGGCAATGGGCGAGCTTGTCTCGCGTTACCCGGACGACATGGACGCCGCGACCATCTATGCGGAGAGCGCCATGAACCTGCGCCCGTGGCAATTATGGAAAGCCGACGGGCGGCCCGCAGAAGGCACGGAAGAGATTATCACCGTGCTTGAATCCGTCTTAAGACGCGACCCATCTCACATGGGGGCGATTCATTACTACATACACGCCGTTGAGGCTTCGCCCAATCCTGAGCGCGCTCTCGCCTACGCCCCGAAGCTCCCGCAGATTGCGCCCGCAGCAGGTCATCTAGTGCACATGCCCGCGCACGTCTACATGCGTACCGGAGACTACAACGCGGCCGCGCGAAGCAACGAGGCGGGAGCGCAGGCAGACCGGAACTTTTTCAGGCTGACGGGACGACAGGGCATGTACCCTGTGATGTACTACAACCACAACCTGCACTTTCTGGCCGTAGCCTACGGCATGGAAGGACGCTTTCAGGATGCCTTGCGCGCGGCAAGAGAGTTGGAGGCCAACGTCGCGCCCTCAATAAAAGAGATGGGGATGCTCGAAGGCTTCATGGCGACTTCAACGCTGATGCTGGTGCGCTTCCGTCGCTGGGACGAGATTATGCGACTGCCGCAGCCTTCGTCTCAGTTGAAGGCCGTGACGGCCACCTGGCATTTCGCGCGCGGGATGGCGCTGGCCTCTATGGGCAAGGGTGCGGACGCTTACGAGCAGTTGAAGCTGTTCAGGAGCGCCGGGGAAGCTATCCCTAGGGAAGTCTCCTTCGGCCTGAACAGTGCGCAGAGCGTGATGAAGGTCGCTGAGACTGTGCTTGCGGCGAAGATAGCCGCGGCAGGGGGCCAGAGCAGGAAGGCGATTGAGCTTCTGCGAGAGGCGGTCGAGCTTGAGGACGCCTTCGCTTATGACGAGCCGCCCGGATGGTTCCTGCCCGTCAGGGAATCTCTAGGCGGCGCGCTACTCCTCAACCGTGATTACAGCGAGGCCGAGAGAGTCTTTCGCACAGACCTCACCAAGAACCCTCGTAGCGGCCGCTCACTCTTCGGCCTGCGCGAGAGCCTGAAGGCGCAGGGCAAAACATCTGCCGCCGCCATGATTCAGGCCGAATTCGAGCGGGCATGGCGCAACGCCGACACACAGCTACGCGTGCAGGACTTATAGAAGTCAAAAGTAGAAACGCGGGAGGCAAAAGTGAAGAACGAGTTACTCTTCTTCTTCACTTTTGCCTTCTGCTTTTTTATGGGGGCTCATTAGAGTAAAACGATAAAACCGTGATAGGCTTAGCGCGTCGCTTGAGAGGTATGCTAGCTTGATTTCCCTGCCTTCTCTGCCGACGAAAGCTTTTCAGGCTTGGGCTAAAAACCTCTACACACACTGAAAGATGCACGTCACACGGGTTGAACTCGAAAACATCAAGTCGCACGTCCACTCCGAATTCAATTTCGAGCGCGGGACTACGGCCATCACGGGCGAGAACGGCGCGGGCAAGACCACAATCCTTGAAGCGATAGCGTGGGCGCTCTTCGACACGCTTGAATACAGCAAGGAGGATTTCCTGCGGCGCGGCGCTAAGAAGGGCTCCGTGCGCGTCTCTTTCATCAGCTCCCCGCCGGACGAGCGGCTCTACACGGTCTATCGTGACACGGGCAACGGCTACTACATATACGACCACGGCCTGTCCATGAAAGTGGCCGAAAAGAAGGTGGACGTTTCCGCGAAGCTGCGCCAACTGCTCGGCATAGAAGAGCCCGGCACAGACATCAGGGCACTCTTCAACTCGGCCATAGGCGTGGCGCAGGGAACATTCACGGCCGACTTTCTCAGACCCGCCAACCAGCGCAAGGCATCCTTTGACCGTCTGCTGAAGGTGGAGGAGTACCGCGACAGCGCGGAGCGGCTGCGCGAGACTGTCAATCTCATAAACGACCGGCTGAACGACGTGAGCGTTCGCATAGGCCGTGCCGAAGGACAGCTTTCGCGCTATGACGAGTTTGTAGCGGAGCATAAGGAAGCGACGCGTCTTGTCCAGGAGTTGAGCGCGCGGCTTGATGAGCTACAGAAAGAGATTAAGACGCGCGAGGCTACCGTAGCCGAGATGGACGAGCGCGAGCGCCGTCTGATGGAGACTCGCCAGCGCGCAGAGCGTCTGAACGTGGAGCGCGACGCGGCGGAGCGAAGGCTCGGGGACGCGCGCGTAGAGTTGGACGCCGCCGTCGGCGCACGCGAGCGACAGCAGGCTGTCGAAGCCGATTACAAGAGACACCTGAAGGCTCTGGCTACGCTCGCGCGACTCGATGAAGAGCGTCGTGCCAGAGACACCTTGCGCGTCAGGGAGGCCGATATTTCCCGCCTCATGGAAGCCTCGCGGGGCGACGCGCGCCGCATAGAGGAGGCGCTGGAGAGAGCCATCGCGGCTGCGGCGGCCATAGAAGCGCTAGCGCCCCAAATCACGGAGCAGGAAGAGCTGGAGCGGGAGCGAGAGCGGCTGAGGGATTTACGCGCTCAGGCCATGAGCGAGCGGGCGCGTGTGACGCTGCTCGACGCGGAGTTGAAGGAGCTGCGAGCGCAGTACGAGCAGGTGAAGAGCCGCGTCAGGGAGGCGGAACAGGGAAAGGGCGCGGAAGAAAGAGTCGCAAACCTTGAGAGCGAGCGGCTCGGCATAGAGACGGCCCTCAGCACCACGGAAAGGGCCGCGACCAGCCTCAAGCATCTCTCATCGCAGCGCAGGGGCGAGGAGCAGGAGGCCGTGCGGCTGCGGCGCGAAGTTGAAACCCATCGTAAGCAGATAGCCGAGCTTGAGAAGCGCGTGGCCAAGGCCGCCGAAGTCGTTCGCCTAGTGACGCGCGAAACGGAGCTTACCGAGCAACTGGCGCACCTGCGCGCAGAGATTTCGCGCGACGAAAAGTTTCGCCGCGAAGTCAAAAACGGCCTCTGCCCTATCCTCTCGGAGAGGTGCCTGAACATAGGCGAAGGGCAGACGCTCGAAGATTATTTCAGGGGACAGGAAGCGTCGAACACCGCTCAACTGGGCGTGCTTGAAAAGGAGCGTGCGGGGCTGACCGCTCTGCTCAGCGAGGCGCGAGAAGCGGAGCGCGAGTTATCAAGGCTTGAGACTCTACGCGCGCAAGCCTCCGGGGCGAGCGAGCGGCTGAAGGAGCGAGAGGCGGCCATTGCCCGTATAGACGCTGAGATAGCCGCGCTCCCGCCCGCCTCGCGCGAGCATCTGAGCGAGCTGCGGGCAAAGCTCATGGGTGTGGACGGCGAGTTGATTGTGGTGCGCGAGGCGGCCATGCGCCACGCGCAGTTGAAGCCATTGCAGCAGCGCCTCTCGGAGATAGAGCAGGAGGGCAAGCGCAAGCGCGACGAGCGCGCAACCGTCGCCGCCAACGCCGAAGCCGTAGGCCCGCTTGAGAAGGATATAGAAGAGACGGAAGAGAGGCTGCGTCGTCTCAAAGACCCGCGCGGTCGCGCCGCAAGCCTTCGCGCGGAGGCCGAGAGCGAAGCCGCACGCCGCCTTGAGCTTGAAGGCGCGCGTGACGCCCTGCGGTCGCTGGAAGAGAAGATGAGCGAGCTTCGTCTTCAACTTGAAGTCTACAAGAACCTTGACTCCGAATGGGAAGAGGCGCGCGAGGGGCGTGACCGCACGGCTGCGGCTCATCGTGAATATCTGACGAGCGAAGCGGTCGCGGCCACACTGCCCGCGCGCGAGGCCGCAGTCAGTAAGGCGGAAGAAGAGGCCGCGCGCATCACGGTTGAAGCCGGAAAGGCCACGGATGAGACGGCTAGGCTGTCGGCCGCGTACAACCGCGAGCAGCACTCGCTTGAGCGCGGCTCGCTGGCGCTGGTCAGGGAGAGCGCGGCGGCTCTCACGGCTCAACTCGAAGCGGCCCGCACGCGCGAGGCTTCGCTTCGTGCGGAGATTGAGCGGCTGGCGAAGGTGCGCGAAGCGATGATTGACGAGTTTCGCGCTAAAGAGCGGTTGGAGCGGCTGGACGAGGCCACCGACTTTATACGAGACACGCTCAAGCAGGCCGGGCCAATCATCACGGAGAGCTACCTCTACAACATCTCCATAGAGGCCAACCAGCTTTTCCGCGAGATAACGGGCGAGGCCAGCCGTGCGCTGCGCTGGTCGCGTGATTATGAAATCATACTGGAAGAAGAGGGGCACGAGCGCTCCTTTCAGAATCTTTCAGGCGGCGAGCAGATGGCTGCGGCTCTCTCCATACGGCTCGCGCTTCTCAAGCAGCTATCGGACATACGCATGGCCTTCTTCGATGAGCCGACGGTCAACATGGACGCAGAGCGGCGCGAGCGACTGGCGCAGCAGATTGGGCAGGTGCAGCACTTCGACCAGCTCTTTGTCATCTCTCACGACGACACCTTCGAAGGAAGCGTTGACCACGTGATACACGTGGCGCGGGACGGCGACGGCGGAACCGGCACGACCAATGCTCAGGAGATGCTGAAGCCGGAGGCGGAAGGAGTTAAGGCTCAGGGATGAGTAAGAAGCAGGCCGCTAATTCTTCCAGCCGCCCCCAACCTTCCAAGCTCGTGACCATCTACTGCGACGGCTCAAGTCTGGGGAACGGTCAGGCGGCCACGCGCGCCGCCGGTGTGGCCCTGTTGGGTTACAAGGGATTGTGGCGGGCCTTCGGCACTTACTTAGGGACGGCGACCAACCAGCAGGCTGAGATAGCGGCAGCGACGATTGGCCTGAACTCTCTTCGTGAGCCCTGCCGCGTGCGCGTCGTCACGGATTCACGCTACGTCGTTGAAACCATGTCCGGGCGCTTCCGTCGCAAATCGAATCTGGACTGGTGGCAGAAGCTGGACGAAGCCGCGCGCCCTCATCAAATCACGTGGGAGTGGGCCAAAGGACACGCGGGCCATATCATACAGGAAGCTGCCGACAAGGCCGCGCGCCGCATAGCCGCGCTTGGCCGCGTTGACGATTCAATACTACGCGACGCCGTTGACAGCGTCGGCACAACAGAAGTATAGGCTGGAATTTAAGATTGATTCATCTCTTCATTGACTCAATGAAGAGATGAGCCGATGAACAAATCTCTTTCGGGAGGCTCAAAAGATGGCAATCAACGTGGTCATAGATTTGTCTCACTTCAATCAGGTAACGAGCTTTGCCGACATCAAGGCCGCAGGCATCGTCGGCGTCATTCACAAAGGGACACAGGGGCTGAGCGAAACAGACCCGTCTTACCTGAGTCACAAGAGCGAGGCTCAGGCGGCGGGGCTGTGGTGGGGCGTATATCACTTCGCCACGGGCGACGATGCCATAAGTCAGGCCCAGCACTTTCTCTCCTTCGTCAACCCCGGCCCGCAAGACCTGCTCGTGCTGGATTTCGAACAGAACCCGTCCGGCTCAAGCATGACCGTGAGCGGCGCAGAACAGTTCGTCACGCACGTACAACAGGCCACGGGACGCTGGCCCGGCCTCTATTCCGGCTCGTATATCAAGGAACTATTGGGAGAGAACAAGAGCGAGGTGCTGTCCAACTGCTGGTTCTGGCTCTCAGAGTACGGCCCCACGCCGCGCGTCCCGCCTACGTGGCCGACGTGGACTATGTGGCAGTACACGGACGGTTCGGTCGGGCCTGAGCCTCATTCGGTTCCAGGCGTTGGAAACTGCGACCGCGACCAGTTCAACGGAGACATGGATGCGCTGACAAAGCTCTGGGGCTACGCTGGCTGAAGCGTCCGCAGAAGAAGCTTTTCTTTGATTCGCGTCCGTTTCGCGCTGGGGGCGCGCGTGATTCGTTCTACTTAATCCGTCTTATCGGGCGAGTCCGTGACGAAACGGTAGCCTACGCCCCTGACCGTCAGCAGGTGCTTTGGCTTGGTGGGCTCCTCTTCCAGATACTTTCTCAGGCGGACTATGAAGTTGTCTATGGCGCGCGTGTCCGTGTCTTCGTGCAGCCCCCAAACGTCTTCTAGCAGCGACTTGCGCGAAACCACTCGCCCCTCGCGCTTGAGCAGATAGCGCAGGACTTCGGCCTCCATCACAGTTAGCCGCACGGTCTGTCCCTGCTCGGTGCGCAGCTCAAGCGCTCCGAAGTCAATCGTTTTTCCACCGAAGACAAACAGGTCGCGCTCACCGAAGGCTTTCGTCTTTGCGCCGCTCTCCGTCTCTTCCGCGACGGGCTTGGCGATGCCCGCCTCGCTCGCCGTCGCGCCGCTCTGATCCAGATGAAACCACTGGCGGCGTCGCAGCAGGCCGTTGATGCGCGCAATCAGCACGGTCAGCTCGAAAGGCTTGGGGAGGTAATCGTCCGCGCCCGACTCGAAGCCGCGCAGGACATCTTCGGCCCGACCGCGCGCCGTCAGTATCAGCACGGGCACGAACTTTCCTGCCTGCCGCATCTCGGACACGACGGCGAAGCCGTTCTTGCCGGGAAGCATCACGTCCAGTATGACAACGTCGAAGGGCTCGCGCTCTTCAAAGAGCAGATGAAGCGCCGCCTCTCCGTCCCCGACTGTCTTTACATCGTAGCCTTCGGCTTCGAGATTAAAGCGCAGGATGTCGGCCAGATGTTTCTCGTCTTCTACTATGAGTACCGCGCTCACTTCAGGTTTCCGCTTAAGCTCTGGGAAGTTGAATGGTAAAAGTGCTGCCGTGGCCCGGGCCTTCGCTCTCCGCGAAGACCCTGCCGCCATGTTTTTTGACGATGGAGTGTACGATGAAGAGGCCCAGCCCTGTGCCCTTGACGCGCGCCATGAACGCGCCCTGCGCCCTGTAGAAGCGGTTGAAGATTCGCTTGAGCTGCGAGCTTGAGATGCCTATGCCCCGGTCACTAATGCGAACGGCCACTCGCTTCTCGTCTATTGCCGCAACCTCTACGGCAACGTCCACTCCCTTGTCCGAATACCTGATGGCGTTGTCCAGCAGGTTTGAGACGGCCGCGCGCAGCTCGTCCGCGTCTCCTACTACGCGCGCGCCCTTCTCGTCCAGAGCCTCGCTGTAACGCAGCGCCCCCTCGTCCAGCTTATGCTGTATGCGCGTCACGTCAAGACACTCCCTGACCATCTCGCTCAAGTCAACCACGGAGCGATTCAGTTGCCGCCGCTTATCGCCCGTGCGGCCCGCGCGCAAGACTTGCTCGACCGTGTGCAGTAGCCTGTTTGTATCGGCCAGTATAATCTCGTAAAACTCTTGGCGCTGGGCTTCCGTCACCTCGCGCGTTTTTAACGTTTCCAGATAGAGGCGAATGCTGGTGATAGGCGTCTTCAGCTCGTGCGTCACGGCATTGATAAAAGCGTCGTGCTGCTCGTTGCGCCTTATCTCTCGAATCAAAAAGGTAGTGTTGAGGACTACGCCCGTGATAATCAGCCCGAAGAAGACTATGCCGAGGACGAGCAGCGCCACCTCTCGCCAGTTCAGTAGAATCCAGCCGACGTTGAGCGCAATCGCCAGAGCCACGAGGCAGGAGCCCAGCGTGATAAAGAAATAGACAGACTTCCTGCGAGCAATGACGCGCATAGAGCCATTTTAAGAAGCCGAAAGGCAAAAGTAAAAAGGCAAGAGTCAGAAAGGGCTTAACCCGTTCTTCACTTTTGCCTTTTCACCTTTTTACTTCTGTCTTAAGCCGCTTTACGAAGCGGGGCGGCATCTGACGTGGCGGCGTGCTTCGTTACGTCTATCAGCTTGATGTCCTTTGCCAGACCCAGAAGCTGTAGCGTGCGAATTCCCCACCAGTTGATGTCTATCTCGTACCACGCTACGCCGTGACGTGCGGCGCGCGGGTGAGCGTGATGGTTATTGTGCCAGCCCTCACCGAAGGTTATCAGCGCCACCCATAGGTTGTTAGTAGAATCGTCGTTGCTCTCAAACCTGCGGCTGCCCCAGAGGTGCGTCGCGGAATTGACCAGCCACGTAGCGTGCAAGCCCACCGTGACGCGTATGAAGACGCCCCACATCACCAAAGGCCAGCCGCCGAAAGCGTAAAGCGCGATTCCCAGCAGGACGAGCGGAATGTAATAGAGACGGTTAATCCAGTAGTGTACGCGGTCTCGCATCAGGTCGGGAGCGTAGCGCCAGAGCACAGCGTCTTCGTGCTGCTGCGCCGTGCCTCTGAGAATCCAGCCCATGTGCGCCCACCAGCGACCGTCGCGCGGCGTGTGCGGGTCTTTGCCCTGTACTTCAGTGTGCGCGTGATGTATGCGGTGCGTGACTACCCAGTTGATTGCCCCGCCTTCGAGAGCAAGAGTTCCGCAAACGGTCAGGAAGTATTCGACCGCACGTGGCGTCTTGAAGCCCCTGTGCGTCAACAGACGATGAAAGCCCATGCCTATGCCGAGGCTTCCCGACACCCACCAGAGAAAGAGTGTGACAAAGAGAGCTTTCCAGCTAAACATAAAGAGCGCCGCGACAGCGCCCGCGTGAAAGATTATCATCCAGACGGTAGTAGTCCAGTTGATGCCTTTGTCTCGATTGTTGATTCCGGTTTCGTTGCTCATGTTTCCCCTCTACTCAAAAGTTTTCGCCCACACTCCTTTTGATGAGTGCCATGCAAGCATGGTAACAACTTAAGCCCGACCGGTTTGTAATAGTTATGTAAGGATTGACTGAAGAGAGCGATTCTATGCCGCAAGTCTTCGGATAGTTTCAAGTTTCTATCACGGCCCGACAATTAGAGCCTGATTTTAATACCGCCGTTGAAGACTCGGCCCTCTGTGTGTGTGTAAATCTCGCTGAAGGTCGGGTTCTGATGCGGCGGGAAGACGACCGTGCCGAAGCGGCCCTGTCTAGTGTCCGTGATGTTTTCGGCATTGATGAAGAGGCTGAACTTGCCGAAGCTCTTTTCGCCAAAAATGCCTAACACCCAGTAGGGCCTCGTTCTGAAGCGATTGGTCAGATACTGGCTGCCCGTGTAGTAGGCTTCGATGCCAGCCTTGAAATTCTCATCCTCCTCAAAGAGCAGCGCCGAGTTCAGCTTGCTTCGAGGGGTGAGCGGCAAAATCTGGTTGCCCGTTAGATACTTCGCCTTAGCGTCCGTGAAGGTGTAGCCCACAAACAATTTCGCCATCAGATAAGAGACGCGCAGGTTCGTCTCAAAGCCTTTGCTCCTGATAGGCTCCCCGGCGTTTGCGAAACCGAAAACGCCGCCCGAACCGGCCAGCAATACCAGAGGGTCTTCAATCTCCGTGTAGAAGAACATCTGGTTGAGCGAGTAGGAGAGATTTTCTCCCACGCTGTTCCTGTAGTTAAGGTCGAAAGTCCCACCCCGGCTGCGTTCTGCCTTGAGAGTATTGCCTACGGGCAGCACGTTCCTGAAGAGAAGTGTTTCGGCCTCTTCCGTGAAGATGGTAGGCGCTTTATAGCCAAGCCCAAGGCTCAAACGGCTGCTCAGCTTATTGTTGAACCTGTAGAGCGCAGAGACTCTGGGCAGAGGGAAAAGGCCGTAGCCTTTGACGTAATCGAGTCGAAAGCCTGCTTCCAGCAATAGCTTCTCTGTAATGCTGAAGCTGTCCTGCGCGTACCCGCCGAACGTGGTGCGGCTCTCGTCTCGCGGGGCCAAGGTGCTGTTGCTCGCCTGCCTCTCTTTGAATCTGTCATGTACGGCGTTGAAGCCCAAGACCAGCACGTGATTCTTCACCGTGCGCAGGTATGAGATGTCAGTGTAGGAATTGAACTGCCGCCCCCTGAAGAGGTAATCGGGAATCTCTATCTCGCGTTTGAAAAAGGCAAGGCTCTGTTTGGCTACGAGACGGCTCCCGTCCGCGAACTCCCTCTCAAGCTGCAAGGTGGTGATGTTGCGCAACGAATTGTTCTTCTCGAAATACCTGTGTACCGCGTCCGCTTGGCCGCGAATGACAAAGACATCGCCGCCCCTACGGTTCTGGTAAGAGGTCGAGTTTCCAATCACCAGACGGGTCTTATCGTTAAGGTAGAAGAAGGCGCGCGGGCTCAGGGTGAAAGAGCTTGTACGAGGCAGCTCTGTGAAATCGTCCCGGTCAACGTCGTACTGCTTCTGATAATTTACGGAGCCCAGAAACGTGTAGCCGAACCGCTCAAGCTTCCTTGAATTGAAGATGGAAAAGTCCGTGCCCAAAGCAGAGGTCTGATTGAAGAGCAGAGACGTGACCGGCTCGTCTACGGGCTCGCGGCTTATGAAGTTAATCACTCCGGCAATCGCGCCTCCGCCATAAAAGGTGGCCGAAGGGCCTTTGATTATCTCCACCTGCTTCAGGTCGAGCGGCAGAATGTCCAGCAGGCTCAGGCTCCCGGAAAATCCGCCGAACGCCGGAAAGCCGTCCTTCAGTAGCTGAGTGTACCTGCCGTCGAGCCCCTGTATGCGGACGCTCTGAGTGTTGGAGGTGGCCGAAGTCTGCTGCACCTTGATGCCGGTGCTTTCATTGAGAACCATAGAGACGTTGGAAGGGCGCATGTTGCTCTTCTCGTCAATCTCTTCTTCGTCTATGGCCTCCACGCGGGTAGGCTCGTCGTCAATCTCCCGGCCCGTGCGGGTGGAGGTGACGGTCACTTCGCCCACCTCATTGGCGACTCTTATGAAAATCAGGCTCTCGCTCCGGTTAGTGAGCGGGAAAGTGAGCTTCAACTCTCTGGTTTCATAGCCGGGAGAGAAGACAACGACTATTTGCTCGCCTTCGGGTATGCCGTACAACACGGCTATGCCCTGAGCATCCGTAGTCGCAGTGACTCCCGTGCTCTTGACCGTAACGGTTGCGCCCGCGACCGCTTCTCTGGTCGCCTCGTCTTTGATTCTTAGCTCGAACCCGCTCTGTGCGTATGAGACATGCGCCGTAAGCAATATGGCAAGACACAAAAAAATCTGCTTCATCTATTCACCTGATTCCAGATGGCCCGGACGCCCGTGCCCGCCTGCAATCCTTGATTCCCTCTATTAATCAACATCCGACTTGAGTTTACCTGTTATACCGCCAAAGCACCCAATGGCCTGCGGCTGCCTCTTGGTGAAAGCTGCCGGGCAACGTGGGAAGAGGTCTGTCCTTTCCCGTCAGCACGTATCCGGTTCCGTCTTCCTGCATGACGCCCTGTAAGATTTCCGGCGAGAACGTCTCTATGATCTGACTCTCGTGGCCGAGCATGTAATGAAGGCTGATGCGTTTCGGATGGAGCGCATACAGCACTACTCGCTCGCCGCGCTCAAGGGCCGGGCGCGTTCTCACGGCCAGCGCCTCCAGTGGCGCGGCGTCATACCGGCTCCATGCTGGCAGAAGAAAGTGAGTAGTCGCGACTACAATCGTCAGGCTCATTATGAACGCGGAGAGGAACGTCTTGGAGGTGTTTCTCCAGAAGGCCAGAACAATCAAAGTTGTCAGCAGGAAAAGTACGCCGAGTGTTATCCAGTAAGGCGCGAGGCCGGTCAAAGGAGTCAGCTTGAGCCACAGCAGCTCCGCCGTCTGCGACTCTTCTTTCCAGTTAAATATCCATCCAAGCTCTTTGGCCAGCCACGAAGGGGATGCGGGAGGATTGCGCCAACGCCAGCCAAGGATTCCCGCTATCAAAAGAACCGCCCCGGCTATCCCGCCGCAGACGCTCAGGATGGAAGACTCCGTAAAAGAGAGGCCCTTCCTCATCTCCCATACAGAATCGAGCCTCCACGCAGACAGCAGCGCCAGCGCCGGAAGCGCAGGCAGTATATAGCTAGACAGCTTGTTCACGCTCAGCGAGAAAAACAGGACGATGACAGCCGCCCACACCGCCCACATGGCCATCATAGAGGCTATGGAGCTTCTTTCACTTCGCAGGGAGCGAAGCGTGCGCCACCAGACCACGGGCATGAATGCAGTCCACGGAAACATAGCCAGCGCCAGCACCGGGACGTAGTTCCAGAAGGGCCTGCTGTGTCCGAAGTCCTTCCCCAGAAAGCGCTGCACATGCTGGTGCACGATGTATTCACGAAAGAAGTAATCGCCGTTGGCCCTCCACGCGGCGAGGTGCCACGGCAGCGCAAGCCCTATAAAGATAGCGAGCGAGGCGGCCCACGGCACCTGTCTTAGCGCGGCCCAGTCGCGCCGGATAGTTAAGAAGATTGCGGCGGCAAGGCACGGCAGCAGAAACCCTATTACTCCCTTCGTCATGACCGCCAGCCCCATCCCGGCAGCCATCAACAGGTAGCCCCTTCGATTGCCGCCATAGCCCTCAATCCAGCCGACGATTGCCAGAGTCAGCCATAGCGTTAAGAGGCTGTCCACCATGGCTACGCGGGCCAGCCCGACCGCGACCAGAGGACACAGCGCGTAGATAATGGCTGCCAACCAGCCCATCCGCGTCAATCCTCTTCTCCTTGCCCAGTAAAAGAGGGTGAGCGCGGTCAGCGTCGCGGCCATTGCTGAAGGCAGGCGCGCGGCCAACGGAACCGGGCCTAAAAGACGTATGAAGACGGCCTGACACCAGTAAGTCAGAGGCGGCTTGTCCAGAAAGACTAGCTGGCCGAAGCGCGGCGTGAGCCAATCGCCCGAATCCAGCATCTGACGCGCCGCGTTCGCATAAAGTCCCTCGTCAATCAGGTCAATCAGTGGAAGATTATTCAGGCCGTAGAAGCATATAAAAAAGAGTATGAGGCTCATCAACAGGACAGGCACGGCGCGACGGCCCGCGCCCGGCAGAGCGCTTGCCACTCCACCGCCACCTGACGATTCATGCTTGCTGTCGGCACCTGACATACTTGAAGTCTACGAAAACTTTTATCTGCTCACCACAGGCAATCTAAAGCCACACACAAATAGACCGGGGCGCGGGAGGTATTGTACCAAGCCCTCGGGCATCATGCATGGGAGCCATGCTATCCCGCGCTCCGGTCAGGAGGTTTCGTTAAGCTTTAACTTAAGCTTCAGGCTCAAGGCGTGGAGCCGAGCATCTGGTTGAGCAGGTCTGCCAGCCTGTAGCCGCCTAGAGCAATCGCCTCCTTTGAGGTTCTGAAGGCCATAAGACGATAGGTGTTGCCGGGCATTTGGCCGCGTTGCAGCGTTGACGGATAAACCAGCCGCTTCGTCTTGTCGAATCCTTCCAGCGACCACGCATTAAAATCCCCGGACTTCAGGCGGTTAATCATGGCCTGATTTCTAGGGTGCTGCTGCGTGATGCTTCTAATCATGCGATTGAAGTAGGCCAGGTCGTTATTCATCTCTGCGGGGAGACGCGGCTCAGAGTTGTCTACTATGTTGTCCCAATAGCTGTGCAGCGAACCGTTGTTCGGGCCCAGCTTGAAGAGATTGCCGCCTTGGTCGCCTTCCCTTTCAAGCTGGCGCGTGGTGACTCTGGCGCTCGTGTGTAAAGGCTGATGAATGTCGCCTACCAGATGAAGAATCCAGCCGAGCGTCGTCGCTCTTACCTGCAATGGTGTGCCGCACGAGGGGAAGCCGCAGGCAACCAAGGGTCTAAAGAGCCAGAGCCGCTCAACCGCATTGACTTCGGGAGTTTCAATATCTTCACGATTTTGCGGAGCATTCGCGCCTACGGCTCCTGAAGTTCCTTCCCAGAAGTAGTTTATGAAATGCCAGTCTCTGCGGTGAAAGCGCGTACACGGGCGCGTGTCGTCATCGCTGGGCCGCACTATGTCGGGCCATGTGCTGGCGAGCATAAAGAACTCGCGCTCTCGCTCTGCCAAAGGCCGCGAATCATTGGGGAACAGGTTAAGAAGGCACGCATCCGTGGGCGCTGCTTGCAGCAGTAGAATGGCGTTGCGTCTTGCCGTAGGAGTCATGTTGTCCCAGGCTATGCCCGCGACCAACTGATGCCCCGTGGCGTTCCATGCAAAGGCAGTGCGGGGCAAAAACAGCACAAGCGTCAGAGTCAGAACGGCGAAAAGCTTCCTCTTCATGTCAAATCCTTTCTGCTTCTTCGAGCGTAAAGGTATGGTTTATCCGGGCGAGGCTTCTGCTGCCTTACGAGGGATGAAAGCAGCGCCGGGAGGTCTTCGGGCCTTCGGGTCGTTTACCGGGCAGCGTGTAGAAACAGCTCACACATCACCGAACTCAGGGCGATATTTCACCAGACCCCCTACTGATAATGCGTTTGGCTTCAATTCCGTAACCATAAATGCCTCGTCCGGCACAGGGTACTCGCAACTGAGCCCCTTCCGGCTGGCAGGCACGAATCCGAATCGAGGATAGTATTCGGGATGCCCAAGCACTACGACTACATAGCAGCCTATAAGCCTGCATTGCTCCAGGCCTTCAAGCACCAGCCGGGAGCCTATCCCCTGATTCCGATGTCCGGGCAGCACCGCCATAGGCGCGAGGCCCATGATGGCGAAGTCCGCGCCCTCCGCCTCGAGCGTGACGGGGCTGAAGAAGATATGGCCTACGACCTGAGCGCCGCTCACGGCTACGAGCGAGATGCGCGGCTCGGCAGCCTCGCGCAGCCTGTCAACTAAATCAGCCTCTTCCTTCCGCTCAAACGCCGCCTCGTTGACACGGCGCACAGATGACACGTCTTCCGCAGTTTCGGCTCGAATAGTAATCATAGCGATAAAGAAGAAACGTGAAAGGAAAGCTGTTGTGCGCCGGGGTCGAATGAGTTGTTAGATGGCGCGGGTGGGCTGATTCTCAGGCTTCATTAACCCGGTAGGCTTCTCAGCCACAGCGCCACGTGCTTCAAGTAAAAATTGTTCTGAATAACCCAGTTGTAGAATGTAGGGTATGAGTGATGAACGGGCCGGACGTTATAGTACTGGCCTGTCTCATATATCTTGGCGCTCTGTTGATACGGTGCGCCCTGTAACTTGTAGACAGTATCGTAGGTCTTCCAGCCCTCGCCCTGCTTCACCTCCAGAATGGTATGATGGCTCGCGCCGTCGTCTCCGTAAAGGTCAACCAGCCGCGTCTCGTAGCCCAACTTGTTCACAATGGTCGCCATGAGTATGGCGCTCTGGTCGCAGTAAAGATATTTCTGCCGGGTCAGCATATTTCTTGGTGTAGACATGAGCGCCAGCTTCATACCTTCGACGGGATACTCTGTGTTCTTGTCTACGAACGCGTATGCTTCTTCGGGCGTAGTGATATTGTTCTGGCTGATGAGTCGCTTAAAGAAAAGGTCGTCGCTCAGCAGGTAGCCGCTCGCAATAAAGAGTAGAAGAGCGAGAGCGATTATGACGAGCCATTTTGAGTTAAAGAATTTTCTAGGCATAAATGGCGGCCTGAAGCGGCGGCTGACGTGCGCTTATATTAGCTTTCAAAAGCGGCTTAAGCAAACGACCCGATTGAACCGGCGACCTCCCTACAGCAGTTCTTTCATCACCCTCTTCTCTTCAGCCGCACGGTGAGCGTCCGGCGGCCATCGTCATAGGGCTTTAATCCATAACTGTCGTAAAGCGCGTTTGCCGCCTCGTTGTCCTGCCCCACCTCCACATGAACGGCCAGCACTCCGCGCCGCTCGCACTCATCGAAAAGAGCGTTGAGTACGGTTCGCCCAAGCCCACGGCGTCTGTAGGGCGCGCGTATGAACAGGTCGTCAATGAAAGCATCAAGCCCGCCGTATTCCATGCTGAACTTGATGGTCATTACTACGTAGCCAGCCGGTTGCGAGTCAAGGAAGACTATCCAGACCGCGCCGAGAGAATCATCCGGCAGAAGCGCGTTAAAGCTCGCAGCCGCCCAATCCCTGTCGAGCGGGTAAGGCGCTTCCGAGTAGAACTCCTGCATCAATTCAACCAGAATGGGAATATCGTCCGGCGCGGCGCGACGTGTTTCGATAGCCATAAATTAGACTAGATGTCGAAAGTCAGCATTTCTCCCGGCGTGAAGACATTTTCGCAGAAGTCCGTGAAACCCTGCCTGACCACGCAGGTCGTTCCCTTTTCCGGACTGTAAATATCTATCATAGCTACCCGGTTGGCGCAGACGACAGCCCGGCCACTATAGATTGAATCAGCTCTATGCACTCAACGAACACGCCCGGAAGCTCACGCTCTTCGCTCAATATAGATACCAGTCGCACCGAATCAATCGTTCTGGCAACCATACACCAATCAGCCGGAAGCCTCCCACCGGCGGCATAGTAGCCTTCCGCGAAGAGCGTGCGGAACTCTTCGGAATACCTTCGATGGTAGCGAAACAGGCTGCCCACATCCCACAATGGCGAGCCCTCTGCGGCTTCCTCCCAATCTATTACGCCACTGATTTCCCACACGCCGCCTACGCGGGTTCTCACCAGAATGTTTCGCCCGCCGAAATCACCGTGAACAAGACCGCTTGACTCATCCAAGGCGCGTAAGACGGACGCGCTATTGCTCAAACAATCGCGCAGCTCGTCGGCCAGAGCGTCCCCGAGCCGCTCGCGTGCAAGGCCCATCCGCAGTTGTCCCTCCGCGCGCTCAAGCAGAGTTGCGGCTCGCATCGTCCCGCTAATGCAATCGCGGGTAAAAGCTGCGCTTGCGATTTGCGCCAGAAGTCTGCCAAGCGGCTCCGCGAGCGTGAGAAAATCCTCGCGCGAGTTCTCTCTGCGACATTCGTTAAGGGTAATCCCTTCGAGCCACTCATATACCAGATACGGGTAAGCACAATGCTCGCCGCCCGCGTCAGCAAAGAGCACCTTCGGGACAGGAAGCGTCTTCACCAGATTGCGGAGAAGCCTGCGTTCCGTCTCCATAGCTGGCCCGTCTTTAGCATACACGCGTAGCCCATACACCTCGCCCGGTTCGCCTGTAGAGATTCGGTAGATGGTATTAACCAGCCCGCCTCCCACGCACGAGACTTCCCGAAGCTCCGCACGGCCCACCACAGGCCGAAGCATTCTGGAAATATCCTCGCGGCTCAGCCCAACGAGAGGAAAGCATCTTGGGTCGCTTCTAATCACTGCGGCATCCGAATACAGGAATCAATGAATCAGGGATCGGGGTTTGATGGAGGGTCGAGGACGACCGATTGGCAAGGTATGGTCGGCGTGCTCGTTACCGACTCAAACTTGAGCGAGCCTCCTTGAGAAGCAATTAACATGTTTTTGCTGTCAGGATCAAGACTCTGGAACGGATATTCAAGATTGAACTGTTCCTCTGTGGGTACATCAGGTAATACTCCGTAATACTCCTTTAGCTCGCTGTGCGAGCCCCCCATCGTCTGCTCCTCGAAGAGCGGACTATTGTTAATATAAATTTCGTGGCTTGAGCCTGTCTGCGGCTTCTTTAACGGCAGCCTGTTATCTTTCCCGTTGTCGCGCCACGTCAGAATGATCTCCTGCCCTCTGGCGAGGTACAAATTCGCGCCGATGATGCTTGCTACAGCCGATAGCGTCTTCTTAGTAACGCCATTTTGCTTGAGCTCAACAGGCCCCAGCTTTCGCTGCGCTGCGTAAAAATAGTAGACGCCGCCCGCGATTACAATGCCGGGACGAGTCTTAGTGTGGTCAACAGTCAGTGGTTTCTCGTGAAGCTGTTCAAGATTTATTATCCACCGGAAATCTTTGGCATGGCCGTTTCCCAGCACAGCGTCGAAAGCCAGAGAAGGCTGGAATTTATAAACAACCGGATTAGCCACCGACGGAGTGGCCTGAATCGTGAACTCACCCTGTAACTTGTCTAAAGTTCTCATGTGAACCACGTCGGGCTCACCAGGCGTTTTCGTTCTGGCTTCGATTGAAAGCACGTGCCGGTACTGCGGCTCACGATGAACCTCAACCAGGCAAAACTTTGCTTCATCTGCTCCACGGAGGAGCAGTAGACCGTGAAAGAAGATTCTAAGATCGGGTTCTTCTGTAGGCAGTTGTTGCCCTTGCCGAGTAGATTTGAATGGCATTATTTTCTCCCTTCTGAGCTAAGTACGCCTAAGAATTGCCTGCGTTTGAGGGGCCGTACGTCAAAGCTTCTAATCTCTATGTCAACATCCGGAGTTTTTGTTACTAGCTTTTTAATATTCAGTGTAGCCGCCTATGGCGGTGAAGGCGGCCCAGTAGTAGGGCTGGCGGTAGCGTGTGTCGTCGCCGTGGAGTAGCTCCAACTGAGCTTGCTGGAGGGCTTCGGCGCTGTATTTATGGCGCTGCGTGCGGTTTCTATGGAAGCTGACCATGAGCTGCTCGGTGCTTTCGGAATCAACCGGCCAGAGGCTTGCGATTACTAAGGGGACGCCCGCTACGATGAAGGGGCGTGCAACGCTGACAGCTCCTTCGCCGTGATACTGCTGTTCAATTCCCGTCTCGCAGGCCGAGAGTATGACCAAGCGAGTTTGCAGCAGCTTTATTTGATAAATCTCGTAGCTTTGCCAGACGCCGTCGTTCGCCTTATCGCGCTTGTCCCCGCGCTGCTCCGAGGTGAGCACTATTTTCGAGAGCAACTCGGAGTGGTCATCAACTATATAGTGTAAGGCGAAATGAGCGATGTCTGATTTCTCCACCTCGCTTTTAACAACTGACTCGCGTGCTTCGTCACGAAGTAAAAGGCGCGGCGACTCGTAAAAGGCGGCCACTGCTGCGGCCTCTCTACCTGCCGCAGGCAAGGGACGTAGCGAGGGGAACTCGTCGTCGTCAAAGCTCGGGTCACCGACGCTGAGCAATCGCTCTCGGGCATCAACCGTTCTGCGCTTTGCCTGATTCGAGCAATTAACGAAAACCGTTGAGCTTGGTGAGCGCTCAAGCCAAAAGTCCTGTACGAGGTACCTGCCGGTAGCTGCGGAGACGAGCGCCGCGAAAGGCACGTAATGAAGAATCTTGTCCGGGACTATACAGAGAAGTTTCGTCTTATCTAGAAGCGGCTCGACAGGCTCAATCAGGATGTTATAAAGCTCCCTCGCCCCCTTCTCGACAGCCGCCTCCATACTCGTAGACGGGGAATTAACCGCCTGCACGTATTCGCGCACCATATGGCTCAGGGCTTTAGAGTCAAGAGGTACTTCTTTGAGCGTCATGGTTGCAGGGGTTACTAACCAGATGAAGAGTTTATTATCAAGGACGGCGTACTGAACAATCTGAGCCTGCGGCGGCATCTGCTGCTGTATATCGGAAAGCGCCAGCGTCGTAAAAGTTGAAGGCAGCCGTAACTCAGGCCCATCTTCCAACTCCGACACCTGTACGTTCTGCTGCATCGCGTCGAGAAGTGAGCGGGCGCGGCTCAGCTCGGAATATTCGAATGACTGGCGAGGATTCTGTTTTTTGGATTGAGCGAAGTCAATCGCCAGGTCGTAGATGCTTTGCTCCACGTCGAAGAAGGTGTTCCGTTGATCCTCGCTGGTCAAGTTGGAGCGATATTGCTCAAAGAGCGCTAAAACGGCTCGGAACTCTTCTTCGGTGGCCGCGTCGTTCCCCTCAGCGATGAAGGAAAGCAGTTTTCCTTTATGTGCGGGATAAGTGAAATACGGATACTTTAGTTCCTCGTACAATCGTATGCTGCGCTGATAAGACTCGACTGCCTTGTTATAGTCCCCCATCTGCCGGTATATTTCCCCGGCATATAGAGAAGAGTTCGCCATCCTATCCCGCCGGGAGCGCTCGTCCGTCACTTTACCCCCGATTTCAAAGGCTAGATTGATGTTCCCGAGCGCGTCGTCATAAAGCTTCAGTTTCCCGTAAGTCAGCCCAAGATACTCGTAAGAGTGCGAGATGAGCAGAGGTCTGCTCATCTCCAGCGCCAGTCGAAGCGCCTCTTCTTGGTACTCAAGCGCCGTCCTGTGTAGGCCCAAAGAATTAAGGGTGAGCCCAGCCGCCGTGAAAACTTCCCAGGTCTGTTGCAAGTCAGCCGAGCCGTCCCCTATGAAAGGCAGAGCGCGCTGAATGAAGCTGAGTGACTGGTCACCGTTCTCAAGAGAGCGATATTCGTCTGCGAGCATAACCAAAAGTTTTATAATGCCTGTTATGTCCTGTAGCTGCTCTGACTGCTTCAGGGCACGGCGCGCATAATCTATTGACGCTGAATATTCATTATAGGTGAGCCGGATGCTCGCCGTGCGGTAAAGACTCTGGGTGAACAGCCACTTATAATTTTTGCGCTCGCAGATGGGCAGCAGCTCCGCGAAAATCTCTACGCTTCTTTTAAGGTCGGGCTGAAGCAAATAGCAATGGCCCATACGATACTCCGCAAAGGTTGCCTCCCATTCATCTCCTATTTCTTCAAATGTTTCCTTCGCCTGCGCGTAATGAGCCAACGCATCTTTTACCTTGGAGATAAGGGAAAGTTTGTACCCCTCCCGCATCAGCCCGCGCGCGCGCACAAGGGCGCGGCGCTGTTGCGGATTGGATAAGTTATAGAAGCGTGACAGGTCAGATGTGTAAACGTCGCCAGACCTCTGCAACTCTAATTGTCCCACATAGGCCAGTGCCTGTAGCCTTGCGCTTGCTTCATCGTCTTCACCTTTTGAGTCTAAATCCAGATAGGAGTCTATGAGGGAATTGGTTATTACATTACCCGCCGAAGTATAGTTCAGGCTGATGGCCTTCCAGGCCCGCGCGTCGTCCTTCAACTCATAGGCGCTGAAGAAGTCTCTTAGAGATTTTTCTTCATTCCTTGAACTCCTGTCCGGCCCCTCAAGCCTGCGTAGATGCTGGCGTGCCTCGTCGGCCCATTTAGAATTTGGGTCTTGCTGAAGATACTTCTGCCAATCTTCCGCAGCCCGTTTCGGCAGCATCATGTATTGGTAAAGAAGCGCACGATTAAAGAGCGCTTCACTTAGGGAGGCATCGAGTTCCAACGCCTTGTTAAGATGCTCAAGGCTTCTGGCGAATGTCTGTATAGCCCTGCCCTGTTCCGGCTCCGAATTGTAGATTTTCCCCTGCTCGAGCAAAGCCGCGCCCAGATCGCTGTGTATACTGGCGTTCTGCGGGTCGAGTTTAAGGGCGGCCTCAAACTGCTCTATAGCTTTATCAAACTGGCGCTGAGCCAGATAATATTTCCCCACCGCGTGGTAGGACTTAGCGCCGGGATTATCATTAGCCTCACTCAGGAGCAGCGCCGCAGCGCGGTCGCGCTGAAGATAATCAATCTTCTCCGCCCCGCCTCTCTGCTCAACCGTAGGCGCGTAGCTAAAACCGGAGAGGCGCGCTTCCAACGGCCTTTGCTCTCGGTAAGCCGTTTGCAGCGCAATCAACCCCTTGTTGAGGTCGGATTGATAAAAGAATTTCCACCAGACGCCGAGGCCGATTACCAGCAGCACAGAGGCGGCTATAGGCAGGTAGATTGTGAAGAATCTTCTCGTTCGAAATTTGCGGGTTCTATATTCCGCCTTCTGCTTTTTCAGCGCGAGCGCGAACCGTAGCTTGTCTTGCCGCGCAGATGTTTTGAGAAAATGTTTTTCAAGCTGCTCTCGCTCCTCCGCCGGTAGCTCGCCTTCCACGTACTGGTCTATCAGCTCATCTGTAACAACATCCAGCTCGTCAACATACTCGCTGTCGCTTAGAAGACGCAGCTCAACCTTTTCCTCCTCCTCTTCAGCGAGTTGGCCTAATAAATACTGTCTCAGTTGGCTTAGACCTTCTTGAACGATAGCTGACGCTCCTGTTTAATAAATTGACTACTCACTTAATGATGCTTACTTGAGCGCTATTTATTTCATGTCGCAGCTTTTTCACACAGTCGAGCACACATTTTTCCAGAGTTTCTCTAATACGGTGAGCCTGCACGCGTAGCGCGCTCTCCGTCATTCCCATCTCCTGTGCCTGAATCTTATGCTGGACTATTTTCTCCTTACCCTCATATAAATGATAATCGAGTATCAGCTCTCGTTTCTCTCTGGATAAGAACTTTAGGCACTTAAGCAAGCATTCATATTCGTCGCTCGTATTGATTATTTGACTCAGACGTTCGGGTAATTCGCCTACGGCAATCTCTTTTCGTCTGTGTGCCTCAAGAATCATCTTGCGAGCGACGCCGCGAAAGTAGTTCTCCGGCTTTCCGACATATCCGGCTCTTATATCAGGCAAGCGGGCGATGACCCGGTTAATGGTCAAATCGGCTAAATCTTCGGCATCGTTGAAGCCCTTAGAGATAAAAATCCTTATCAGTCCGGCGCGGATGGCTTCGTACTTTTGTCCTGCGATATCAGGGTTCGGGTCAAGCCACGAGAGCAATGCTTCGAAGGATTCTCTTGAAATGGCTAATCCGCTTTTCATGCAGGCCTGTTCTAGGGCGCGACAATGGAGTTATAGATAGAAAGAGGTATATAGAAGTCGGAAGACGCAGTAAAGATAACTTAAACCATTTCTCTGTAGCAAGACTATTAAAACCGGCAAGGCAGCCGGACACGCAATTCTTCCAACGTGCAATCAACTTAAAGCCTAAAGGCTGTCACCTCTCCTCATCGCGGCCACTTGGCTGCGTCTGCGTTCTGAATCCTGCTTTTCATCCTGTGGCAATGTAATGTTTCGCCTCGTCGCGTGCATATACCAGATAGAAGAAAGACTATTTGCCGCCGCTTGTGGCAGGGCTCACCTAAATGCGCGTGACAGCTTAGCGGCGGCAAAGGTATAGAGAACATATACGAAGCCTGACAGAAGAGGCGGTCATCTGTGGTTAGAAACATCCGCACGTAATCCGCCATTCGAATAAAGAGCCGGGCAACAGCTTATTACTGAGCCAGCCCATAGCTTGCACTATAGGTAATCATGAGCTTGGAGGAGTTTCATCATGAAGCTGCAAACGGTAGTGCGCCGGTCGCTCTGTCTCTTACTAGGCGTTCTGATGCTACCCGGCTGGGTGCCTTTCCCCATTCGAGCGCAGGACAACAGGCAGCCCGTCAATATTAGTTTCGGTCAGCCGAACATCTGGTCGCTTGAACAGGCGCACTACCTGCTGGCGCGCCTGCGCAGTCAGAGCTTGGACTTGAGGAGTAAAGCTCTTGCCGAGCTGGACGCGAACGAAACTAATGGGTCGCGTCTACGCTCGCTGAGGGAATTCTTGGGCGTGGGCGTTGGATTTGACCAGCAGGCAGGATTACAGAATCAATTATTTGAGCGGGACGCGCGCTTTAATCAGGAGCGCAAACAGACTTTGCTCAGGCGGCGCGATCAACGCTTGTCGGAACTGCACGATGTGGATAATCAACTGAGCCAGCTTCGCGTAGAGCGCGAGCGCATGAACGCTGACAGCAGCACTGATGAGGCTAAGAAGCTGAAACAGACTGAGATTGAACAGGCTGTCGAGCGGCAGAGCAGGCTCAACAGCGAGATTAGCGGCCTGACCAGCGAGATTAACGGTATACAAGAGCCTGCTACGTCACTGGCCACGCCGACCCCGCCCGAGGCGAATACGTCGAGGCTCACCGATGGCATAGTAGACAAACTGCTGAACGATGAAAATTTCCGGCAGCAAATGGAGGGCTTCAGCCCGAAGCTGAACGCCTCTACCATGCTGGAGAACTACCTCAGCCTGCAATACGAGATTATAGCCAAGCAGCTCACGCTCCTGCGCGACGAAGTCGGCCCCGGCGAGCGGCTGGTCTTCCTTGAACTGCCGCAGTCTATCTACACCGTGCCCGACAAGGCCAACCGTAAGATGGTGCAGGTCTGGTGGCACGTTGATGGTTATTACGAGCGCGACGAGGATAACAACAGGGCTCGCACAGAAGTCCTCAAAGCTGATTGTAAGAATAAAGAGGCGCGGGAGAAAATAGCGAGCGGCGGCGAGAGGGAGTTGAGAATCAAGTGCAGCCCATACTATAGAGATGAACGCCCAAGGAACACACAAGAACTGCTCCGAGAGCTTTCTGATAAGAATAAGCGCCCCGTGACCGGGAACGTGCGAACGGTTGACCTGATTCCGCGCCAGAGCGCTCTGAACGTCAACGACATTCAGGATAAGGTTAAAAACTTCAATCTGGCGGGGTTGTTCACATTCCTTTCAGGCTTCGGCGCGCGTGTAGATTTTCAGCGCCAGCGCCGTCTCTTCGAGCAGTTCTTACAGCAGGACATTTACGCCTCGGCTTTCGGAAAGGGTGCGTCCGACTTCGGCTGGACGTTCGGGCCTAAACCCGGCACGGAGCGCATAGCGCCGGGGCTGCATACTACCTATGCGATTCTTATCGTCCCCGAAAACGCACAGGTAGTGCAGTTGAAGGCAAGGGGTTGTTACTTTCCGCGCACGGGCTTTGCGCCGCCTAGCTTCAGCGACACGGAAGAGAATTCCGGCGACGGCTCGCTTGCCTCGCGCTCCGGCAGCCTCACCTGTACGCCGGGCAACACCTTCAAGCTCCCTATCCCGGCCACCACGGAGAACAATTTCTGGGTCACGGGTATTGACTATCGTCCGGTGAGGAGCGGCGAGCGAGCCGTTATTTACGTGCATGGCGATTACTTCTCCCCTCAAATAGGCGTTCTGGTGGACGGCGCGCCCCTGCGTCGTCCTATAGGGCTGGCTCAGGTTGAGCTGGCAGGCCCGAAGCGCAACGACGGCTTTGAGCCAACACCTCGCGGCGACTTCGAGTTCGTCAATTCCAAGCTTCTAATCCTCTCCTTCAGTATGGGGCCTGAATATCAGGGGACACCCTCCATCGCGCTCATCACGCCGGGGCGCGGGCTCGCCATCAACAACCTGCGGCTCATTATCAACGATAGCCACAAGTGCAGGAGCCATAGAGATGAAAATTCTCCCGGCTGTACATGTAAGCCGCAGTCTCAGAACGAAAAGTATTGCGTAGCTTTCACCAGCGAGTATAAGCCGCTTGAGTATGAACGCCTGCCGGAGGAGCAATCCATGTACGTGCGGCTGGACAACCAGCCAACCATGTTCTCCAAGGCTGCCCCCGCGCCCGTCCTCGGTGTCGAAGGACTCAAGCTGTTTGCGCTATCTATGGGGCAATTCAGGGCCTATCTCTCCGGCAGCAGGTTTGAAGAGGGCGACGAAATTCAGGTCAACGGGATTCCCATACAGATGAGCTGCACGGACAAGGATGGTAAAGCCGTGGATTGTAAATCGGCGCGCGTGGTGACTCGCACATGCGCTATGAACTCTGTGAGCGTGAAATGTCCGAGGCTCATCACACAGGGCGTAATTGAGTTCGAGTTTCCTGCTACCAACGAGCCCACCTTGGAGGTAGCGGTAATCCATAACGCTTCTCAAGGAGACGCTAGCTACGCGTCCAGAACCTTCCCCAACCCGCTCGCCGTACGGGTCGAGAAAACCAGCATTCTCGACTTCAAGCCTAAGAACAGGCCTCACCCCCTCCTCACAGTACAACTCGAAGGCACGGGACTCGACTCGCAGCAGGGAATAACCGTGACAGACGGCGCAAAGAAGCTGGTAGCCAATATCCTCAAAAAAGGTGGTACGGCGAGGAGCCTTGTGCTGGGGCTTGAGTTGCTCACGGACGACCAATTCTTAGTCATTAATTTGCCCGGCCCGCAACCCGGCTCCTATATACCTGTCGTGATTACACGACCCTTGGAGCAGGAACAGACCGAGCAGAGCGCGCAGGAACAACCCACTCAGGGAGAGAAGAAACCGGGTGAGCCCGAAAAACCCGTCAAACCCAGAAACAAAAAGAGAGGAAGAAGAGCCCGGTGAAGTAAACGTTTCCCCTACTGTTCATCATTCCCTGCCAACCGAACCGGAGCCATCCGTTTGTATCGAAACGGATGGCTCCGGTCACATCCAACTCTGGAGAGCGTTCTAAGGGTACTTACATAAGATGCTAACACTGCTGCTTGAATACGCGTTTGGCGAAGAGCGTAGCTTTCTCTGGGCTGTGACGTGCGATGATATAGGGAAGGCTAAGTTTGTCTAGAGCCTGTTCGCAATAGCTGCTTAACTTGGACAAGGTCGCGCCTGAATTCGCCACGAAATAATCTTCACAACACAACCGGTCTGTTTCCGTTTCAGTACAAGGCGTTGCTCATGGCCGGGCTCTTTATTTGTATATAAGGGTATATAAGGCTTGTGACACTTTGGAGAAGGAGGTAAACGCCTGCTGCCCTTTTAAGTTTAATTCACCATTTGCCCCATTCACATTTATCTCTTCAATAGGGAATGATTCCGAAGCTGAAGGGTCTTGGTGCCAGCCGTCGTCACGCGCCCTTGCTACGCGCAGTGCATTATGGGGCATCACACGTATTGTGATAGTCCGATTTGCCGGGTCGAGCTGGTACTGAGTTGGGTTCAGCTCCTGCCACTTCTGGCCGCCACGGGTACTCAATTCGGAAACTGCTACCGTAGCTGGCGTTGTAGGCGGAGCGAAAGTGTAAGGATAGTTCTTAACCTTATATCTAACAACAATGGGTTCGTCCGATTCATTGACCACAACAAAGTCAGTCATGTACGAACAGGCGGTCAAACATAGAACAGAAGTAATCAAGAGAACAATAACTAAAAGTCTCGTCATGTTCCTCACCAAATTAAACTGCTGCAAAAAAGCCTTTGCCTTAATGGCAAAACATGAATCAGTAGTCGGGTCTTGTCAAGTGACGCCCCGATAAGTGCAGACGTGGTAGTTCGCTATCTAGACCCGTCTAAAGCACCGGGTTCTTTGCTGACGCTCGGCGTCGGCGTTGAATGATATACTTCATGAGTGGTCTAACAACTCATTCAACCGGAGCGCGGGATAGCAGACTTTTTATCGTTGACCCGGCCGTAGCTGGCCCGTCTGCGCGCAAGGTTAATCAGGGCGCTGGGCCGCGTTTTCAGGTTGATGATATAGTTGGATAACGAGCTATGAGAAACCATTTCATCTTTTGCTTGATGAGCTGCCTGTTCTTGGGCATGGTTGCGTCTTGCAAGAATCCGCTTTCCCGGAATCAATATACATGCAAGAGCGCGGCTATCCCTGAGCCGCGCACGGCGGATGATTACATCAAGATTGCGTCGCAACATACGATGAATCAAGAGTTCGACTGTGCTTACGGTGCCTGTGCAGAAGCCGTGCGACTTGAGCCGAACAACGCCCGCGCATATGGATGTCGCGGGCAAGCCAATCACTTTCGCGGAGACTCGGCGGCGGCTCTCAGCGATTACGAGCAAGCGCTGCGGCTCGACTCAAACAACGCTTTCATTTATTACGGGCGCAGCCTTGTCTATGACAAACAAGGTGATCTTGATCGTGCGCTGGAAGATAGGAGCAAAGCCTTACAGTTGGCGGCGAAGCTTCCGCCTCCGGACTCGGCAGTGCTGCCGTATTGGACGAACGAGCGAGGCGGGTTGTATTTTCGGAAAGGCGATTACCAGCGCGCCGTTACGGATTATACGGAAGCCATCCGCTTGAAACCCGACTACCAATACTTTTACCGGGATCGAGCCAAAGCCTACAAGGAGCTGGGGCAAAATGAGCTGGCAGCCGCCGATGAAGCGAAAGCCGAGCAGTTGGATTCGGTCGAGAAGAGCGGCGAAGCTGGCGGCGCTTCTTCTTCCACCGGCAACGCTGAAGGGAGAGAGACTGGCGGTGCAGTCTCCGGCGGAGTCTTAAACGATAAAGCCGTCAGTTTGCCCAAGCCGGCGTATCCCGCCATCGCCAGAACCGCGAAAGCATCCGGTAGCGTGACTGTGCGTGTGACGGTTGATGAAAAAGGTGATGTGATTTCCGCCGAGCCGGTGAGCGGGCATCCATTGTTGCGCGCGGCGGCGGTTGCGAGCGCGCGGCAAGCCAAGTTCAAACCGACTTTGATAAATGGCAAACCGGTCAAAGTCACTGGCACGTTAAATTATGATTTCGCTGCGCCATGATAAGGGCTTACTATCGTGGGCCAGCCGCTCAACAACTCATTCAACCCGTTCCCGCGATAGCATGGCTTTCAAGATGCCTCCTTCGATATAAATTGAATGGCTGCGCTCGGGTTGAATTGTCCTGACGCAGGATGTTAGGCTGCTCAATTATCAACCAGCAAGTAATCAATGTCACAAGGAGGAGATAACGTATGCCTAAGTCAGCGAAGAAGTCCGCGAAGAAGGCTAGACAAACTGGAGGGGACGGCCACCAGGTGCGGGAGACTAGCGCGCAGGCGGTGGGAGTAACACAGGCCCGAGAAGCGGGCGCCAGTTTCCAATGGCATTACGGACGCGTTACCAGAATGGGCAGTTTTGAAATGGCCGGCGGACGTGAGGTGGTCATCGTCTGGGAAGAAGGGGGCGTCAGCTCGCAGCAGGGAGACATCTCAGATGAAGAGTGGGAGATTCTCAAGCTGGCGTTCATGACCACCGGACGCATCGCTATCCTCAGCGATGAGGCAGGAACCGGATGGACGTCCGACTTCCGCTTTCTAGAGGCCGTACGGTAGCTTCGTCCCGGCGCGTGGAGTGGATTGCGTCATTTACATATTCCGATAGCTAGCGGGTCTGGCGTCTTGGGAATTAATACCACTGACGACGGCCCCGCTTCTGTTTATGATAGAGGAACTGCCCCGGCGGCCCAGCTTTGCACATTTATTCATAAAGTCTGCATAATTTAGGAGTACTTATTTATTTCATTTGAATATTTGTGAAAGACCGGCCATAGGTGATAATCATTTCAACAGAACCGGCCGGAAGTTTGATGTAATACGAAGCTGACGGGAGGAAAGTATGAAAGAAGATAACAATACATCGGATAAAAAATCTGAAGAAAATCGTGGGCTTGTTAAAGCGACGGAGCGAGGAACTGATGACCAATCGGCTCTTCCGCTTTACCTGAGAAATAAGTCCGAGGGACACAGGGGTAATGCTCAGGATGAGAAGGACGAGTCGGCTGAATAGCTTTTTATGAGTTATTCACAGTCCACTCTCCCTGCGTTTATTCTATAAGCTGATATGTGGATTATCGTCACTCTTATCATTGCCTTTACTTTGGGATTAGCCGTCCTGTATTTAGTCCGAAATCATAAGAAAAGGCATCCCCTGACTAATTCAAAGACATTAGAGCCACCAAAGGAAAGAATCACCCGACAAAAACAGTTGGAAGATGCCGGGGATGCACTTCGACCGCGCCGAAAAAGAAGCATTGAAGAAATCAAACAGGAAATTCTTCGAGCACAGGAAAATGAGGATTAAAGATTATCCATAACTTTCCCATTTGCATGTTTCTTTAAGGAGTGAATATTATTTAACGGGAGGCGATAGTATGTTCATTTATACAATACAACCGATGTCCGGACAGAAGGCCAAGTTTGAGGGCGACACGTCAATCAAATACCGTGTCAAGAGGGTGGATGATTCTATTCCGGTAGGGAAAAAAGGGCGCAGCCAGATTATCAGAGATAATCTTGAGTATGATCAGGCTATGGAATTAATCAATGGGTTCAACGGCATGGAGGGTAAATCGCAGGCGATAAGAGATGAGGTAGCCAAAGAGAAGAATGAGTTTTAGCAGTAATGCACGACTTATTGACAAAGATATTCGGGGGCGCAGTATATCGCATAATTTGAGTAACTGGAGGTGAGTAATGGCTGCTCGCAAGATAAGATCCGATTCAACTGTAAAAAGCGCTGAAAAGAGGCTGGGAATCAAAAATTCTATAAGAAACGCAGACGGCACTAACGCGAGAAGTGATAAGAAAATAGGGACGCTGCGAAAAGAGGCGGAGAAAAAAGGCAAGAAGTAATAGTCTTATTGATTTAGCTGGTAGTTACCCACAATAGACCCTCTTGTGAGCATCCATCAATCTGCTGATGTGATGATACTTACGTACTGGCACAAAATAAGAATCCCTAAAGAAGAATCCTCACGCGGGCATAAGAAATTCCATTCAATCCCACCTACTCACTCAGAGTCATAGCCATCACATGATATATATTGAATTTGTGCATAAAGGGCGGCTTGCTTTTATGGATATACGTCAGCCCGTCGTGAGGTAAAGTAATTGGTTCCTCGCCTAGCGCCTGTTCTGCTTTTGGAGAAGAGCCCTGCTTTCTAAGGAATTGTAAATCGAAATGTCGAGCCTTGACCCACTTCACTCTCGACCGTTACCTGACCGGTGTGCGCTTCAACGAATTGCTTGACGATTGCCAGACCGAGTCCCATCCCGCTTTTCCTGTCCGGATCGCTTTCTAATTTGTCGAATACCTTTTCCAGTTTGTCTGCCGGAATCCCTGTGCCATTGTCCTTAACCCAGCATTCGACGGAAACGGAGTCTTTGCTCTTCTGCGCTCCGACGATAACTTCTCCGCCCGCTGTGTAGTTGATAGCGTTAGTGATTAAGTTCTGAAAAATAAGGGTCAGCATGTTGGCGTCAGCGAAGATTGTCAGCCCTTCCGGTACTTTGTTTATCAATCTGGTGTTTGACGCGAGGGCCAACGGATGCAGGTCGCTGACGAGCACTTCAATGAGCTCACTAAGCTCTACTTCACGCCGTTCTACTCTTTTATTCACCTCAACCTGTAGATTAGCTTCTTCTTGGACTACTTTGACTACAAGTGAATTTAAGCGTTCTACGTTTCGATGCATCGTATCCAGTAATGAGGCGGCCCGCTCGTCCTTCGCCCCTTCCGGGAGTGTGCGTTCTAGAAGTTGTGCTGCCATCGCTATGGATGAAAGTGGAGACCTGAGGTCGTGGGCGACGAAGGCCAAGTGCTCCTCGCGGCGTTGCTGTATCTCCAAGGCTTTTTGCGTGGCGTACGTCTTGACCGCCAGACCTATAGACATGTCAATGACGCGGTTAATGATGCGGTTTACCGGCCCCCCGAGTCTCAGGTTATGCCGTTCGATAAGGTCTTGGATGACGCCGCGCAGAGCGTTGTATTCCCCCACAACCTCTTCGACATCGAACCCTAGGCGGAGCCTATCCAAACCATGAGCAACAGAATTCTTTTTTAATTCCCCTATCATTGACTCATCAGAATATGCTTCCAATTCATCAGCCAGTTCTTCGAGCAAATCTGGAATGTGGTCGTTTAGAGTTGGGACATCGAGGCCATGCGCCACTGGAAGTTGTCCTATCACTTGGCGCCATTCATTGAGTAAGGTATCGCGCTCACGTCTAATCAACGTCGCAAGATTGTGAAGATTCTCAGAGGACACTTTTTCTACTCCGTTAAGCGCCGGGTTCAATATAGGCGTTACTCTTACTTTAAGATTAACACCTCCCGCTCATGGACGTTTTACGTTATCACAGATAATAGTGATTATGTAGAGACTAGCAGAGCTTATCAATGAAGGGATAAATAAATCAGGACTTAAGCAACCGGCGCAGGGACTCCCTTAACGGATTCTCCTTATACGTGTAAGTGCCGGTCTAGAAGGCTCGACAATTGCTCCAGACTTATAGACTTCTGAACGTAATCATTGCAGCCTGCGGCCATTGCGCGATTCCGGCTACTACCACTGTGGAGCGCCGTGAACGCAATTATCACAACTCCGCATACTTCCCCCATCCGTCGAATCATGCGGGTGGCCTCAAGCCCGTCGAGAATCGGCATACTTATATCCATCAGAATCAACGCGGGACATTCTTTGCTCACGGCCTCTACTGCTTCAAGTCCGTTTGCCGCTTCGACAACACTGTAGCCTAGATGCATCAGATACGTCCGCATCAGCTCACGTATATCTTCCGAGTCATCAACCACCATAATGGTCTGCTTGCGAGTGGCGCTTGAATTCATACCTCAACACCTAATCCTTACTGCCTTCGTCCGTTATTGCTTCCGCGTCGAATCTTTTCCGGTCAAGCGGAGAATGAGCGCCCGCAACTGCTCCGCGTCAGAGTGGTAGCAAATCCAATCATTTTCACCCGCCTTTTCGTCTATGCCCTCTAACTCTTCGGGGGATTTACCCAAGAGATTGATTAACATTAAATCGGCGGGGATATGGGTGACGCGCATCCATTCGGGCGCGTCTTCCATGTCCGCCGCTACTAACACACGATAGCCTCGCTTTCGAAGATTCCTCTTCAAATGCGGGCGCGCGTCGTCTTCTTCTTCAATGAGAAAGATGGTGGCAGGGGTATTTGAGGTAGCTTCTTCTGACAATCAGGACTCTCCTTAGCTTCAGTCGCGTGTATCTGGAACACAGCAGACGGCAGAAGGAGAAGGTCATAAAGCTCTTCCCGGTGTCGAAAGATGGATTCTAAAAGAACCGATAAGTAAGCCTAACACATTCAGGGGCTAAAGTCTGTATGATAAGGCTCGAACCCTAAAGCGCACTAAGATGAAAGCTTAGATAAATCGGCATATAGGAGAGCATATTCGTCCTTGTTCTACTCGTAGCCTTCGCAAGCCTTCGCCTTCGGTGATTCACGCTCAAGGATTTGAATGTGGCCGCGCCGGTAATCCATGCCCCCTGAATTCTTGAGGTAAAGTGCGGGAACCGAGAACATTATAAACGAGAATATGTTAAGCCCGTCTGGCCTTGGTACTTGCCGCCTCTGTCTTCGTAGGAGGTGTCGCAGTCTTCGTCGGACTGGAAGAAGAGTACCTGGCCTATGCCTTCGTTGACGTAGACGCGAAGCGGGAGGTCTGCGAGATTGCCAAGCTCTATGACCAAGCGGCCTGTCCATCCTGCTTCAAGCGGCGTCGTGTTGAGCATGAGACCGGCGCGGGCGTAGGTTGATTTGCACATACAGATGCCTGTGACGTTGCGGGGCATGCGGAAGGTTTCGACGGTGACGCCAAGGGCGTAGGAGTGCGGCGGCAGCAGGTAATAGCGTGAGCCGTCTTCGGCCGTGCGGAGCGGCGGCTCTATCAAAGAGTCTTCGTCGAATCTTTTAGGGTCAATCTCCCGGCCATGTATGGGTGAGAAGACACGGAAGTCGTCGTCCGCAAGCTGCATGTCATAGCCGTAACTGGATGCGCCTGCGGAGATGATGCGGCGGCCTTCGACGCTGCGTATCAGGCTGGGGCTGAAGGGGTGAATCAGTTGCGCCTCTTCTGACATGCGGCGAATCCAGCGATCAGATTTGACTGTCATGATGATATTTCCAAGCCGGAGAATAAGAGAGCGTTTGTTATATCGGGCGGGAGCAATAATAAGTAAAAAGAGGGAAAAGGAAAAGCTGTGTGGATTGTAAATAGAGTTGTTAAGTAAGGATTGAGTAATGACGAGTTGAAGCCGCGCGCGCTTTACTGCCCGTTCTCTGTTATTTGCTTGATTCTGAGCGTGCCGTCCGCAACGGTGAACGAGAGGGTTGGGCCTCCGGCTCCGGCGCGGGCCCGTATGGAACGGGGCGTAAAGGTAGTGCGGTCGCGCGGCTCAAGACCATTGTAGGCGCGTTCTATCTGGCCTGAGCGAAGCACGTCGCCGTTTATGTCCAGACTGGCGGCTGCCGGAAGCTCCAGGTTCAGCTCGCCCGACGCCAGCCGAATGTCCGCACCCACGCCGCGCCAGTTGCGCGCGAGCATTCGCACATTAACAGTCCCGCGCTCAATCGTAGCCGTCACGTAGCCGCCCACGAGCGTCAAGTCTGCCTGCGACTCTACGGCCATGATGCGGATGGTGCCCTCTACGCCTGCCAGCTTGAAGGGGCCGCTCCCGGCGTTTATCTCAAGGTCTGTGTAGGCAGGGACGCGTATGCGGTAATCAATCTTCCACGGAAGGCCGATGAGCTTCTTGGGAAAATTCTTAGCCGCGCGCTTCATGAACTGTTTGTCGTGCGTGCCTGTGGTCAGAATTCTGAGGTGGTTTACCTCTTCATCGAGAATGAAGCTGTTGACGGCGGCCAGTTGAGTAAGTTCCTCTTCCGTGCCAGCGCGCAACTCTATGTCAGCCGTGATGTCAACTTCGTTTCGCGGCCATGCTTCAATCGTGATGGAGCCGTTGGGCGCTCCTATCAAAGTCACGGAGCCGCCGTAGCCGAAGCGCCGCGTCTCATGCCGAGTAGTGGTGCGCGTTAGCAAAGGCGCGGGCGGTGCCGTCTGAGCAGCATCTCTTTTGTCCTTCTGCTGCGCGGAAGATAGAGCATCCGAAGCAAACACGGCCGCGAGGACGAGGAAGAGAAGAAAGAGTTTTTTGACTTGGGGCATGGAAACTGGAGTTCGGGACTGCGCCTTCAGCGCCGGAAGAAGTTGATTGCGCCCTGATAGTTGTTGACGGTGAGCGACGCGCCGCCGCCCCTGACCGAGCCTGTCACCTGCCGACCGTCAGCGTTGAATTTGAGCCCGGCCCCCGTGAACGAGCCTAGAGTTATGCTGCGCGAAGAGGGCGCGGTCGCCACCAGTTGAAACGCGGAGTCTATGGGGATGCGTATGTTGATGTGTCCCTTGTAGGTCTTCAATTCGTACTTGCCCCCGCCGACAAGCTCGCCGTCAAACAGTATGTCTCCGCTCACGTTCTCGGCCATCACGACCGTAGCGCGAATCCCCGTCAGCTCTATGTCGCCGGACGTGTAGATGTGCGCGCGCACGGTTGCACCGCGAACGTCGCGCACGGTGATGTTGCCGCGCCGTGTCTCTATGTCTACGGTGGAGTTTACGGGGACGAAGATTTTGAAGTTGACTTCGCCCGCGTCCTCTTTGCGGTTATCGCGCAGGACGTTTATCTCTATGCTGTCGGAGGTGACTTCGGGCACTACGCGCGCAACAGGCGAGTCCATGTCTGCGGCCAGCTTTATCTCGTCACGATCCCAAGCTTGCACGACAATCGTGCCGTAGCCGTTTTTGAGCGAGATGCGAACTGTCCTGCTTGCCGGATAGCGGCGAGAGAAGGTCTTTTTCTGGGCGAGCGCTTCGGCAGAGAGCGAAGAGATGAAGATAAAGAGTGCGCCAATCATAAGGGTGGCGCGCATCAACTTCATCTTTCTACCGCCCGGCAAGCGTAACTTCATCTCTCTCGATTACTCTGCAATCTACACAGAAAGAGTCCAGGGCTTTTTCCTTTGGGTCAGGCGGTAAAGCCGCGAGCGGACAAAGGCCCGTCTCTCTTTCCTCTTCAAAAATGCTTATTGGTCTGAGAACTCTTTGAGAAGCTCCATCTTATCATTGAGCGCGGCGTTCAGCAGCTCTTCCGATATTTCGTCGTGGGGATTGACCTTCAAACGCTGGCGCGAATCCTCTACGGCCTGGTCAATCACGCTGAGGTTACGCTCGAACGCATCGCGCAACTGCGGATTCCAGCGACGCTTGCGCTGAGAGACGCGCTCGTTCCAGTAGTCTATGGCTATCTGCTGACGGCGCATGCGGTCGTCCACATCCGACGTTAAGGCTGTGAGGCCCTGCGAGGTGCCGGGCTGCATGTTACCGGCTGCCGTGGCTTGCGCGTTCTGCGAGTTGTTCCTGACCTGTTGTAGGCTGAAGGCCGTGCCGAGCGCGACCGCCATGATGATGACGGAGACGGCTGCGGCCAACTGCGGCAGAGTAAGCTCCCACTGCCTGTCCATCCAGCGCTGCCAGAAGCCGAATCGTGCGCGGCCCGTAGAGCGGGAGGCGGAAGCACCCGTGGCAAGCGCGCTCGGCTGGCTCTCTATGGTGTTGCGTATGCGTAGCCACAGCGCGCGCTCGTTCGGAGGGGCCTCGTACTGGCCGCGCGTCTCCCGGCAATAGCTCACTATCTCGTCAAGCTCTGTGCGTACATGAAAGCACTCTAGACATTCCTCCATGTGCGCGCTCAAGGCAAGATGCTCTTCGTCCGTAAGCACGCCGTCGAGAAAGTCGCTGAGTAGCTCCTGACACTTCTCGCAGTTCATTGTCTTTGTAACCTCTAACCAAACGCGCCTTTCGCGGTCAAGGTGACCCTTAGAATACTTTAGCGCGCCTATTCCTTTCAAACTTTAGGCAATCTTGGGGAGACTGCGCTTTCGTGAGCGAGAGCTTTTGTTCCCTTTCCGATTAGCAGCAGGAAAGAGCGCTCTCTTTTGTACCACATGGCGTGGAATCCGTCGGTTTCGGCAGGGGGTCGAGAGTTAGCCGGAAACCGTACAGAGACCTTTGGAAGCTACTCAGGCTTAATCTGTTGCCTGAGCAGACCTCTTAATTTCATTCTGGCTTTGTGAAGCTGTGATTTACTCGTCCCCACACTGCACCCCAGCATTCTGGCTATCTCCTCGTGCTCGTGCCCTTCCACGTCGTGCAAGATGAAGACCGTCCTGTAGCCCGGAGGCAACTGTCCCACAGCCTTATCCAATGCTATCCTGTCCACCACCGGCATCTGCATCGGGTTCTCAGTCCCTCTGACCACCTGCACTGGCGTCTCTCCATCCTCTGTGGTCTGCTCCATCCTCACGCCGCGCTTCCTGAAATGCATCAATACCTGATTGACGGTTAAGCGGTGCAGCCATGTGGTGAAGGCAGATTCTCCA